>JBEBRK010000008.1:0-214992 GCA_040394885.1 Gemmatimonas phototrophica | reverse complement strand
GATGGTACTCCGACCGTGAGGTCGCGGGAGAGTAGGCCGTCGCCGGCACCTTATAGCATTTAGCCTGAGCTGTCATATTATCGATAGCTCAGGCTAAATGCGTTTATAGGACTTAAAAGCTTAAGAAATTATCAGGTTGTAAGCTGTGCAGGTGTTAGCTTCTCTGGTATCAGTTTATCAGCTATTAGTATTAGCTTAGCAGATATACGCTCATCAGGTTATCAGCTCTTGAGCACAGCTTGCCAGACAGAACTGAAAGGCCGTCAGCCATAACCACAAGCAGGGACGGCCTTTTTTACGTCTACATATGGTAGTATCCACTAAAAAGCATCACAACTACCTTGATTATATTAACTTACTTAAGTATAGTTACTATATACTAATAAGTTATTTGCGAGGCGTATTATATGTCGGTTACAAATGTTGTTTCAGATACGAATGTATCCTTTGATGTTGTAGGAAATGAAGCTCCTGGGCACCAGTATCTGGGGCAGCTCGGTTCCGAAAAATCAGCTCCATTAGACGTTTTATCAGCCGCCAAAAAGCGTAGATCGATTCGGGCATACAAGCAGGAAGTAATTCCTCATTCTGATATTGAGCAGATTCTAGATGCGGTTCGCATGGCTCCATCGCCATTCAATATTCAGCCGTGGAGATTTGTGGTTGTAGAAGATGCTGCTACTAAAACCAAATTAGCCGAAGCAGCTTATAATCAACGTCAGATTCACTCGGCCCCGGCTGTAATAGTCCTATACACAGATATGGACGACGCTGTAGAGCACGTTGGAGAGGTTATTCACCCTGGATATGATGCTGCAACCGCAGAAGGGGTAAAGAATACGATTCTATCTGTTTATCCACAGGGCAATAGCTCGACACTCGGTTTACACTTCGGATATATCGCTTTAGGGTACTTACTATTGGCTGCCGAATCTCTGGGATATCAGACATCTCCAATGACTGGATTTGTAGCAGCCGATGTTAAGAAACTCCTAAACCTGTCTTCCAATGCCGAAATTGCAGCGCTAATTGCAATTGGTCGTGGAGATGAGGAAGGCTTTCCGCATCACAGGCATGAGCTGGACAGAATACTAAGATATGTATAAGAATTTTAGTGTTATAAGTATTCTCAGATTTCCACGATAGATTTTTATCGAAGTTAGTAGTAGTGATTTTGTTATGGCGTCTCTATTGCTTTAATTGAGATGGTACCGTGGTTAGTAACCTCTCAAATAGAAAGGGCTACGAGAGAAATCAACTTCGTAGCCCGCTTTTTATATTATTCAATTGAGTGTTTATTATGAGCGAATAACTATTATGAGTGAGTAATTATTATGAGGACCCAGAAGCGGAGGAAATCACGGAAGCCTGTCAGTAGAAGGAAATATACAAAACCTTGCTTTGGAAGGAACCGTTTATCTGGTCCATCCCATTTATAAGAACAGCTCAGGAATTCTGTTTAAGAACAACTCAGGAATTTTGTTGTTGAAGTGCAGCATGAGCAGCCGCTAAACGAGCGATTGGAACCCTGAATGGCGAGCATGATACATAGTCCATACCAATAGCATTGCACAGCATTACTGATTTGGGTTCTCCACCGTGCTCACCGCAAATACCAAGCTTAATTTCAGGACGGGTTTTACGTCCATCCTCAATAGCGACACGCATCAGTCTACCGACACCTTCGCTATCCAATACCTGAAATGGATCCTCAGGGAATATCCCCATTTCTACATAGCTGGGTAAGAATCGTCCTGCATCGTCCCGGCTTAAGCCGAATGTAGTCTGAGTGAGATCGTTTGTCCCAAAGCTAAAGAACTCAGCGCTGGCTGCAATTTTGTCTGCTGTCAAAGCTGCTCTGGGTAATTCAATCATTGTTCCGATAAGATATGGGATGTCTTCATCCATACCTCGCAAAACTTTATCTGCAACAGATTCCAGAATATCACGCTGATTATCAAATTCAGCCTGTGTAGCAATTAGCGGAATCATTATTTCTGGTCGCACATCTATTCCGCGACGCTTCGATCTTACAGCAGCTTCAAATATGGCACGCCCCTGCATTTCAGTAATTTCAGGGAAAGTAATACCTAAGCGGCAGCCACGATGTCCTAACATAGGATTGGATTCACGCAGATTCTCAACGATCTTCTGAAGTTCCGGGCGGGAAATTCCAAGTGTACGTGCAAGTAGCTTTGTTTCTTCACCTCCATGTGGAAGGAACTCATGCAGTGGAGGATCCAGCAGTCGAATTGTTACCGGCAATCCATCCATCGCTTCAAATATTCCTTCGAAATCAACCCTTTGCATTGGAAGGAGTTTGGCAAGCGCACGACGTCTGCCATTTTCATCTGGTGCTACAATCATCTGACGCATCGCATTAATGCGATCACCTTCAAAGAACATATGCTCCGTTCTGCACAACCCAATTCCTTCAGCTCCAAACCCTCGTGCAATACGAGCATCCTTGGGAGTATCGGCGTTGGCGCGCACTTTAAGCTTACGATTCTGATCCGCCCAGCTAAGCAGTTCCGCATAGGCCTGATACAGAGGAGCTTTCTTTGCTGCCAGTGAACCATTGCTTACGCGCATAACTTCACTTGGCACAGTTGGCAGGTTACCAGCAAATACCCGACCGGTTGTACCATCCAGTGTTATATAGTCTCCCTCTGTTATGGTAACTCCGTTGGCCATCATACGGCGTAGCTTAAGATCAACCTGTATATCCTGACATCCCACAATCGCGCATTTTCCCATACCACGAGCCACAACTGCGGCGTGGCTAGTCATACCTCCACGCGCAGTCAATACGGCTTTAGCAGCCACAATACCGTGAAAATCTTCGGGGGTGGTTTCATCACGTACTAGAATTACGGCAGTTCCATCGGCGGCGCGCTGTTCAGCAATGTCGGGATCGAAAACTGCTATTCCGCTAACAGCTCCTGGGCTAGCGGGAAGTCCAACGCAAATAGGCGAAACTTTAATGGTAGAGTCTATTACGGGATGTAATAGCTGATCAAGCTGTGATGCGGGTACACGTTGAATAGCCTCGCACTTGGATATTAATCCTTCCTCAACCATGTCACGAGCTATACGAATTGCAGCTGCAGCAGTCCGTTTACCATTTCTGGTTTGTAGCAAATACAGGCTACCGCGTTCAACCGTAAATTCCAGGTCCTGCATATCATGATAGTGCGTCTCAAGCCTTTCCTGTGTCAACATTAATTGAGAATAGGCTTCCGGGAGCAGCGATTCCATATGAGAAATTGGCATGGGAGTTCTAATCCCAGCTACGACATCTTCACCTTGAGCATTAATTAGAAATTCGCCGTAAAATTTACGTTCTCCGGTAGATGGATCCCGCGTAAATGCCACACCAGTTCCAGAGTCATCACCTAAATTGCCAAAAACCATCGCAACAATGCTAACAGCAGTTCCAATATCCTCAGGAATTCCATTAACACGGCGATAATCACGAGCTTTTTTTAATGTCCAGGAATTCCAGACAGCTTGAATGGCTCCCCATAACTGTTCTTTAGGATCACTAGGGAAGGGAGTGCCGATTCTTTGAAATACAATCGACTTATATTCTTCGACTAAATTACGTAGCGCTGCTTCACTAAGATCAGAATCTATCTCAACGTTTTCAATGATTCGTTTTGCACGCAGCAGATGCTCAAAGTCGTCGATTGGAACGTTAAGTACGACGTCAGAATACATCTGGATAAATCGCCGGTACGAATCGAATGCAAATCTTGCATTGCCGCTGGCTTTTGCCAGGGCTTGGACTGTCCGATCATTTAAACCAAGGTTTAAGATGGTTTCCATCATACCGGGCATGGACTGAGGCGCGCCGGATCGAACTGAAACTAGGAGTGGATCTTTAGAATCACCAAATCGTTTATTGCATATCTGCTCAAGTCTGACAACATTCTCCTCGACCTCAGCTTTTAATGTACTTGAGTATTTCTGGTTGTTCAGAAACTTGATGCACTCGCTGCATGCGATTGTAAACCCAGGTGGCACGGGGATGCCAAGGTTGGTCATCTCCGCCAAATTTGCCCCTTTACCACCGAGGATATTTTTCATATCCCGCGTACCTTCAGCCTTTCCAGCGCCGAAGAAAAATACTTTTTGCTCCATATAATAAGAAACAGATGAAAGCTAACGAGATATAAAGGTCTACTCGGTCATTCGTAATACAGACTTCGTTTTAAAACACTGGTTGTGAAGGTCATACGTGGTACTACGGTCACGCGAGCACTAAAGTAAGGCAGGAACAAAAAACGTCACTTCTTCCAGGATTGCCATATGCTAAAATAGTACCGGATGCCAAGAAATACGGTCGTAAGTAAGCGAATAGTCCAGTATCTAAAAACAATAACGCCGCTATCACTGGTGATAACGGCGTTATCTAATTCAATATTTCAGGCTACCTAACAGCCGCACCCAAACCGCAACTTATCCGGATCTGTTGGTGGAAGGGTAGGGTAATCTCCAGAAAAACAGGCGTGGCAGAAGCCACCAGGGCCGTCAGGAACAGAGTTTAGAAGCCCGTCCAGCGAGAGATAACTTAGCGAATCGACTCCTACCTGCTTGGCGATCTCATCGACCGTGTAATTGGCAGCTATAAGCTCCTCACGGGTTGGTGTGTCAATGCCATAGTAACAAGGGCCGGTTACCGGTGGCGAGCTAACGCGCATATGTACTTCTTTAGCTCCAGCTGCTCGAATCATAGAAACGAGACCACGGGTGGTTGTTCCGCGAACGATTGAATCGTCGATCATTACTACTTTTTTGCCTTCCAGGACTTCGCGAACCGCATTGTATTTAACCCGAACCTTTGCATCACGACCAGCTTGCTGTGGCTGGATGAATGTACGGCCAATGTAGTGGTTCCTGATGAGTGCAAGTTCAAATGGGACGCCTGACTGTTCAGAAAACCCCAATGCTGCTGAGTTGGAAGAGTCGGGAACTGCGAAAACCAGATCTGCGCCTGGAACTGGGGATTCAATTGCCAGCTGACGCCCCATTGCACGTCTTGCTCTATCTACCGAACCTCCAAAAATACGGCTGTCAGGACGAGCAAAGTAAACATGCTCAAATACGCATCTCTTAGCCTCTTTGCGTTCCAGAGGAAAAGATGAATGTACCCCTAGGGCATCCACAGCAACCACTTCGCCCGGTTCTATATCACGTACGTATGTAGCTCCGGTAATGTCCAGTGCGCATGTCTCTGAAGCAAAAACAATAGAATCATTGAGTTTACCCATCACTAATGGGCGCCATCCTCTTGGATCACGTGCCGCAATTAGTGTCTCGCCAATCATTGCAACAAGCGAGAAGGCCCCGTCCACACCTTGAAGGGCGGCGGAGACTTTATCTACGGGAGACTCAGCTTCGGACTTTGCAATTCTATGAACGATTACCTCTGAATCAGCCGATGAAGCGAATATCGAGCCATCTGCCTCCAACTCACGTCTTAGCTCAACGGCGTTTGTCAGGTTGCCATTGTGCGCTAAGGCAATGTGCCCGCCACGATAACGGGCGAGCACAGGTTGGGCGTTCTCAATTGCCGAGCTTCCAGCGGTGCTGTATCTCGTGTGGCCAATCGCGGTGTGAGTTTTTACACCTTTGAACTGGCTCATGCTTTTTCCTTCGGAAAGTAGCCCCATCGACTTGGCGATTCCGGCTACTCCCTGTTCATCCAAGGCTACGATACCCCATGACTCCTGGCCTCTATGCTGTAATGAATAGAGGCCGAGGTGGGCTAGTTCCGCAGCCGACTCGCGATTAAAAATCCCAAAAACACCGCACATTATACTGCAGCTCCGCTTTCCATAATTGTAGGAATTGCTTTGTGATAACTATCGGCCAGTGTCTTAACATCTGACTTGATGGTTCCGCTGGAAGTGGTGATTGTAACTCCTTCTTCAGCAGACTTTACTGAACCGATAACACTAGCTGGTACACCAAACTGCTTTGCAATTTCCAATACTTTCTCGGGTGACCCAGTAGAAACTATCACGCGACCGTGGGATTCTCCAAAGAGGAGAGTACGGTTTGGAATGTTGTTCCACTGAGAAAGATTGACCTCAAACCCGGTCAGCTTGCTTTCATTGCCCATGGCGCACTCTGCCAGAGCAACTGCTAATCCGCCATCGCTGCAATCATGAGCGCTGCTGATGATTCCGGCTTTGATGGATTCTAAAAGTGCATCGACCAGCTTCTTCTCACCGTCCAGATCGCAAGCTGGTGGCTTACCAGCAACCGTATTATGGATAGTCGCCAGATACTCGCTACCGCCGAGTTCATCCTTACAATCACCAAGTAAAACGATCGAATCGCCTGGGGTGGAGAATGTTGCAGTTGTAACGTGATCAAGCGATTCAATAAGACCGACCATGCCTACAACTGGTGTTGGATATACTGCACCTGTTGGGCTCTCATTATAAAGCGAAACGTTACCACCTGTTACAGGTGTTCCGAGTGCTTCACAGGCATCACCCATTCCTCCAACAGATTCCTTGAACTGGAAGAATATTTCAGGGCGCTTTGGATTACCAAAGTTCAGACAGTTGGTGATTGCCATTGGGCGAGCGCCAGTACAGGCAACGTTACGTGCTGCTTCAGCAACAGCAGCCATACCGCCGACTCTTGGCTCAAGGTAAACGTAACGTCCATTACAGTCTGTCTTTACAGCAATGGCTTTGTCTGTTCCGCGAACACGGATAACAGCTGCATCACCGCCAGGCCCGATAACCGTGCTTGTACGGACTGTTGAATCATATTGATTATAAGCCCATCTCTTACTTGCAATGGTAGGAGTCGATAAGAGCTTATTCAGTGTCCACAGCGGATCGGCTTCTTCGGGAAGTTCAGCAATTGCATTTACATCGACTGCACGCCTGTCGATAGCCTCCTGGCTTTCGGCGGCCGGGACGTCGTAACGAGGGCAGTTGGTGACCAATGCAGTTCCTGGGAACTCGGCAACAACTGTTTCGCCTTCTGTAATACGATATACAGGCTCTTCGATAACTTCGCCAATGACTTCAGCAGCAAGGTCCCACTTTGTAAGAATCGCTTTAACAGCATCTTCACTACCTTGTTTTGCAACAACGAGCATACGCTCTTGAGATTCGCTTAACAGAATCTCGTAAGGTGTCATTCCTGTTTCGCGAACTGGAACCTTGGTCGTATCGATAGTTACACCAACATCGCCACGCTCAGCCATTTCAGCTGACGACGATGTCAGGCCCGCTGCGCCCATATCCTGAATGGCTACGATGTGGCCACTTTGAATAAGCTCCAAGCTTGCTTCAAGCAGAAGCTTTTCAGTGAACGGATCTCCAACCTGAACGCGAGGACGCTTTGCATCACTTGCTTCAGATAGATCTTCAGATGCGAAAGAAGCGCCGTGGATACCATCACGGCCTGTTCTAGCTCCTACGGCTATGATTGGATTACCTACACCCTCAGCCTTTGCGCGGATGAGGTCTTCTTCCTTCATTAAGCCAACGCACATTGCGTTAACTAATGGATTTCCGTCATAAGCAGAATCAAAAACAATTTCGCCAGCAACGGTTGGGATACCAACGCAGTTGCCATAGTCGCCGATCCCTTTAACAACGCCGGAGAAAAGGTATCTGTTGCGAGCTGAATCGAGTTTGCCGAATCGCAGGGAGTTCAACATTGCGATTGGCCGTGCTCCCATCGTGAAAACGTCACGGAGGATACCACCAACACCTGTTGCAGCGCCCTGATATGGTTCAACTGCAGATGGGTGATTGTGCGATTCGATCTTGAATGCGACAGCCATGCCATCGCCAATGGAGATTACACCTGCGTTTTCGCCAGGTCCCTGTAAAACATAAGGTGCCTTGGTTGGAAGCTTTACGAGTGTGTTCTTGGAGTGCTTGTAGGAACAGTGTTCGCTCCAAAGTGCGCTCACAATTCCGAGTTCTGTAAAAGTTGGAGTTCTATCCAGAATCTTTAGAAGAAGCTCGTATTCATATTCGGTAATGCCGTGTTCAGCTACTAACTCAGGGGTGATAACTGGATCACCAGCTCTTGGTGCAATTTGTGTAGCCATTTTATGCACCTACCTTTGTTAATAGTGACGTGAACATGGCATATCCATCTTCCGATCCTGCGAGCGATTCAACTGCACGCTCAGGATGCGGCATCATTCCTAACACATTTCCTTCCTTGCTGATAATTCCAGCAATGTTGTTAATGGATCCGTTGACGTTTGTAGAGTCGTCTACATCACCAGCTGTATTGCTATATCTAAAGACAACTCGGCCGTTGCCTTCGAGTTCTGAGATTGTATCTTCGCTGGCAGCGAAACGACCTTCACCGTGTGCAATTGGAACTGTGATGACGTCGCCGACAGAGTAATTGGAAGTGAAAATTGTAGATGCATTTTCAACCTTCAACTGAACTGGCTGCGAAAGAAACTTTAGACCTTTGTTGCGAAGAAGCGCGCCTGGTAGTAATCCGGCTTCGCATGCAACCTGAAAGCCGTTACAGATTGCGAGGACAGGTTTGCCACGTTTGGCATGCTCCGCAACCTCTTTCATTATTGGGCTGAAACGAGCGATTGCACCTGCACGCAGGTAATCGCCATAACTAAAGCCACCTGGCAAGATCACAACATCGCTGTTCTGAAGGTCGTGATCTTTGTGCCACAGGTATACGGCCTCTTCACCGAGGGTCTCCTTAACTGCCTGATACGCGTCGTAGTCGCAGTTGGAGCCAGGGAAGGTGACTATCCCAAACTTCATTCAGCTTCAGCTCCTTCAATCACGAAGTCTTCAGTGACTGGATTTGCCAACAGCTTTTCGCACATTGCCTTCACAGATTCCTTAGCAGCTTCGGCAGATGTTGCTTCGGTTCTAACTACGATATAACGACCAACGTAAACGTCCTTGATGTCGTTAAAGCCCATCGTTTTGAGTGCGCTCGAAACGGCGGTACCCTGTGGATCCAGAAGTCCTTTACGTGGAACGATTTGTACTGGAACGCGGAATATAGACACGATTTACTCTTCAGGCTGGTTATCAGATGGAGAATCAGGTCGAGGAGAACGATCTCGACGTGGAGGACGCCGACGTCTGCGACGGCGTTGGTTGGGCGTATCGTCCGCCATTGGTGTGTCGGCCGATACGCTTAAACGTGGGGAAGATGAAATTGCTACTTCTGGTTCGAATGAGCTGCTTTCGCCTTCATTTGAAGCTGTGCTGCGCGACTGGGATCGTGAGCTTCCGCTTGAATGACGGCTTGATGAGTCGCTTGCAGAACGGGAGCTGGCAGAATCTGATGTATGCGATCTACTACCGGCATCTCGTCCGTGGCTCGAATGGCTGCCACCGGTGCTATGTGAAACGTGATGAGCGCGGTTGAACTCGCGGCCACTATTCGAAAAGTCATCCTGTGCACGGCGGTTGAACAGCCCGAGCAAAGTGGTTTTCAGCAGGCCATATGTTACGTACAGAACACAGGCTGGGAAAAGGAACTTTGTCGGTATGAAGATAACGCCGAGAATAACACCGATTACGATCAGCGAACCAATTCTTTGGGCGTTGGTTTTATAGCCAACGCTTGGAAATGCAGGATAGGGAATCGGGCTGATCATCAGAGCGGCGAGTCCCAACATCACGAAACGGAGCATCTGATGCCAAGGCAGATTGATGATCGTCGTTTCAGTGTATAATGGGGTCTGACTGAACCAGAAATATGTTGCGAGTGTTATACCTGCCGCTGGGCTCGGTAAACCATGAAAATACTTTTTGGCTCTGCCTGCCTGTTCTACGTTGAAGACAGCAAGTCTCCACGCAACTGCGGCAATGTAGACAAAGGCCCATATCCAATCCCATCCCTGTTGATTCAACACAGCATGATACATGATCATTGCTGGAGCAACACCGAATGTTATAAGATCAACTAATGAATCAAGTTCGGCTCCAAAACGTGAGCCTGTGTTTGTTGCGCGTGCAATGCGGCCGTCAAGCATATCTGCGACGCCACCGAATACTACATAAAGACCAGCGGTAAAGAAGTCACCTCTTGATGCCATTACAATGGCAAAGACACCAAAGAAGAGGTTGGCTAATGTAAGTCCGCTTGGGATTGCAATTACAACGCGCTGACGTAAAGGTGGACGGCGGTTGTTGCCGCCACGGTCACGAGGGGGTTTTCCAGAATGTGTGTATGCCATTATGCGTTAAGCTCTGCTATCACTGTTGTACCAGCTACCGTGTGTTGGCCTAGTTCTACATTTATCTTGGCTGTTACAGGGACAAATACGTCAACCCGTGAGCCAAATCTGATAAGTCCGAACCGCTCACCCTGTGTTGCGTCCTGACCCACTCTGCTATAAGTCACGATTCGACGTGCAACCAGCCCCGCAATCTGACGAGTGAGTATTTTTATTCCGGACGTTGTGGTGATGCCAACCGACATCTGCTCATTTTCGATGCTAGACTTTTCGGTAGCGGCGTTAAGAAATTTTCCCTTGTTATAAAGGGTGTAATCGATGGATCCTGTAACCGGATAACGGTTTACGTGAACGTTAAAGACGTTCATGAATATGGAGATTCTTTTAGCGCGACCTTTAATAAAGAGGGGTTCTTCTACCTCTGTTATCATCAGAACCTTGCCGTCGGCAGGGGCAATGATGTGTGGTTCGCCGCGAATCCCTGTGCGCTCAGGATCTCTGAAGAAATACGCGCACCAGATTGCGACCACTGTGAGTGCTGCTGCGAGGACCCAGAGCGGCCAGGCTTGCGTACTTATCGCAAGCCAATAGGCTCCCATTGTAAGAGCGAAGCCTAAAGCTATAAACGGCCAACCTTCTTTAGCGAATTTCATGTGAGCTCCGCTGTGTTTAAGGAGTGCCCAGTGATTCGCTTGTATGCATCCAAATATCGTGCGCTGGTGGCTTCAACAACTTCATTTGGGAGCGCTGGTGCTGGGGCTTCTCCATCCCAACGACCGGCCTTCTTTTCTCCCTCCAGGTAATCCCTTAATGGCTGCTTGTCAAAGCTTGGTGGGATTGATCCTGCGCGATATGAATCTGCCGCCCAGAAACGCGAACTATCCGGAGTCATTACTTCATCTATTAATATAATCTCTCCGTCGCGTTCTCCGAACTCAAATTTCGTATCAGCGATGATTAATCCGCTACGAGCTGCAATTTCGCGGCCCTGAGCGTATATGTTAAGCGAAAGCTGCTCCAGCTCGAGTGCTGCAGGACCGATAACCTCGGCGGCTTTGGCCTTACTTATATTCTCGTCGTGCCCGGATTCTGCCTTGGTGGCTGGGGTAAATACCGGGGCAGGGAGCTGGGCGCTCTGTTGAAGGCCGGCAGGAAGCGGTTCTTCTGCCAGGGTACCGCTTGCCACGTATTCCTTCCAGCCACTTCCCGATATGTATCCTCTGATTACGCATTCTATAGGATACACTTTCGTACGGACTGCCAGCATCGAACGCCCTACCAGGGAGTTACGATAAGGCTGCAGGGCAGGGACACGCTGAATGATCTCGTCTATGTCAGACGAGATCATGTGATGTTTGATCCCCTTTATGTTATTAAGCCACCAGGCGGTAAGCTGGGTTAAAACTGCGCCCTTAAAAGGGATCGACTCTCTCATAACCACATCAAACGCACTGATGCGATCTGTGGTGACCAACAGAATTGTGTCCTGATCAACTTCGTAAACATCGCGTACCTTTCCGCGAAGTAACAGTTGTAGGGGCAACGTTGTTTCGCGGAGGGTAGTCATCATACTCTTATTTCCTCTTCCGCTATTTTGACCCCGTCTCTTTTCGAGAGGATCGGCTCTACAATCTCGCTCAAAAAGTCGTCCACCTGTTGAGGGGCTCTTCCAACATACCGCTTTGCATCGACAACCTGCTGAAGGTCGGTAATGGGAATTCCAAATTCGGGGTCACCGGCCAGCCGCTCAAGCATGTCGTTGCGCGGGGCTCCATCCTTAACTGCCTGAGCCGCGGCAACGCTGTGTTTACGGATTACTTCGTGAACAGCCTGTCTGTCGCCACCTGCTCTAACGGCACGGACAATAAGCTCCTCTGTCGCCATAAAAGGGAGTTCATCTGCAACCCGCTTTTGGATGCGGGCTGGGTGAACTTCCAGACCGGACGCAACATTCTGCATCAGGATAAGAATTGCGTCGGTTGCGAGGTAGGATTCAGGGATTACAAGACGGCGGTTAGCGCTGTCGTCGAGCGTACGCTCGAAGTACTGAACGGCGTGTGTTTCGTTGGAATTGCTCTCAAGAGAGTTTACGAAACGGGCGAGGGAGTTGATACGCTCCGAGCGCATTGGATTGCGCTTGTACGCCATTGCTGACGAGCCGATCTGCTCTTTTTCGAATGGCTCTTCGATTTCCCCAAAAGCCTGTAAAACACGCATGTCACTGGCGAACTTTGCTGCGCTTGTAGCTATGCCTGATACTACGGAGAGAACTCCAGAGTCGATTTTGCGGGAGTAGGTCTGACCACTTACGGGGATAGAACCTTTGAAGCCCATCTTGGATGTAACCAGCCTGTCCAACTCACGAACCTTGGCATGATCTCCATCAAACAGCTGGAGGAACGAGGCCTGTGTACCCGTAGTTCCCTTAACTCCGCGCAGAACTAAAGATTCTATACGATAGTCCAGATCGGCAAGGTCAAGAACCAGGTCCTGCATCCAAAGAGTAGCACGCTTACCAACTGTGGTGAGCTGAGCCGGCTGCAGGTGGGTGTATCCAAGTGTTGGCTCGTCCTTCCAGGTTTTAGCGAAGCCGGCCAGCGCACTTATTATTTCGACGACGCGAGCTCTGAGAAGCTGAAGACCGCGCTTCATCATTACGATGTCTGCGTTGTCTGTTACGAATGCGCTTGTGGCACCCAGGTGAATAAACCTGCTCGCAGCAGGTGCAACATCACCAAAGGCATGTACGTGAGCCATAACGTCATGGCGGAAGCGCTTTTCATATTCGGCGACAGCGGCAAAGTCTATGTTTGAGACGTTTGCCTTCATCTGTTCGATGGCTTCGGCTGGGATGTCGGCGCCTAGTTCGCGCTCTGATTCGGCCAGCGCAACCCATAGCTCGCGCCAGAGTTGGTGACGTGTTTGTGGTGACCACAACTCAAGCATCGCCTTGGAGGCGTAGCGAGAGCCAAGTGGTGATGTATATACGGCGTTTTTTGAATCTTGCATGTTAGCGTGTTTGGAACTGCAGTGCTGACAGGCCACCCTGTCTTTCTACGTACATCGCGACAACTCCCCGAGCACTTCGCGCATTTAAGACCTTCGCAGCGTCCTCAGCGTTTCCAATTGCCTGGGAGTTAATCTGAACGATTACGTCACCTGGCTGGAGACCGAGATTTTCTGCCACGCGAGGGCTGACTTTCTGGATGAATGCGCCGCGTTCGCTACGGATATTGTGTTGAGCACGTATAGCTGGGGTCAATGTAACCAATTCTATCTCCTTTAAGACAGTGACCCGTGGTTGATTGACCTCTGGAAGATCAGCTACTCGCACATTTACGTTAAGTGTGGACCCGTTTCTACGGATTACTAATGGGATTGTATCGCCGACTCTTAGCTCAAGAAGCTCGGCCTGCCAATCGTATCCATTTCTGAGTGGGCGTGTGCGCGACTGTTCGATAATATCCCCCTTTCTAATGCCGGCCCTGGCCGCTGGCGACTCGGGGATTACATTCGCTACAACTACGCCCTTAGATGGTTTAATTCTTTCTGCGCGTTCCTGAGATACTTCGGGAATTACTCCAATCCATGGTTCGCGCACTGTTCCATGGGCGATAATATCTTCTGCTACCCTGATGGCTCTGTTTATCGGGATCGCAAAGCCGATCCCGACTGATCCACCTGTCGGTGAATAGATAGAGCTGTTGACTCCGATAACCTCACCAGAGGCATTTACCAGCGGCCCACCCGAGTTTCCTGGGTTGATCGCGGCGTCTGTCTGAATCATATCGACATATGTGCCGGAGCCTTCGCCAGGAGAGGCCAGATTTCTACCTATACCGCTGACAACTCCGACTGTTACAGTTGGCTCTGTATTGGCTAAAACGAACCCATAAGGGTTTCCAATAGCAATCGACCACTCACCAATCATCAGGTGAGACGAGTTGCCGAGTGGGGCCACAGGGAGGTTGCTGGCGTCCACTTTGAGAACAGCAAGATCGTTGTTTTCATCGAGCCCGATGATCTCTGCCGAGTATGTCGTTCCATCTCTCATAGCTATGGAAATGGTAGACGCCCCCTTAACAACGTGTGCGTTGGTGACGATATAACCATCCTCGCGCACTATAAATCCCGAGCCTATACCAGCAACTGATCGGCTGCCGGATCTTCCCCCAAACATCTGCTCGAACATATCGGCGGGGACTCTTTGGACAGCTTCCGTTTGAACTGTAACAACTGAAGGTGAAATAGATTCAATCGCGGTAACAATCGCATTTTTGCGAGATACATCCACCTGCTGGGATAGAGATGGTTGCAGGAGCCTACGCTCCTCCTGGACCTCTGGTTGCGCACCGTCACATGCTGTATAGAACACGATAACGGAAGCCGCAATTAATACCCGTGTGATTTTCATAGCCATCTCTCTTTTATGTTCCGGACTACCGGTTTGGCGAAAGAGCTTCATGTACTGCGATTTTACTCTGGATTAGGGAAGTCAGAAATATAAAGCTCTTTGGGGTAGGAAACCTTAGTAAGAAAAAGACCTTTTGATGGAGCAGGAGGAGCCACTTCACGATTGTCCTCTGCTTCAAGGAGGGATTTCATGGATTCAACGTCTCGCTTGCCGCTCGCTACCTCGACCATTGTTCCCACCAGAAAACGGACCATATGGTGAAGGAATCTGTTTGCCTCAATCCTGAATAGGAGACCTCCTTCTCGTGGCTCCCAGCCAGCCGAATAAACGATAGATCTGTGATGATCGTCCTCGGGGGCGGTTCCTTTTACTGCAAATCCTCTAAAACAGTGGTCACCAATTATCAGAGCTGCACATTCATCCAGCTTTGCACGATCGAGGGGATATTTTACAGCCCACTCATATTTTCTCCGGAAAGGTGACATCGCCAGCTTATCGGTGCCTATCTGATACTTATACGCCCTGGTTAGAGCTTTGAACCGGGCATGAAAGTCCGGCTTCATCTCATAGATATCCGAGATGAAAATATCATTGGGAAGGAGCGAGTTTGCTGCGTGAAGGAGAGAGCTGCAGTGCCACTTTTCAGGAAGAAGGACGTGCGCTGACTGGCCCGATGCGTGCACACCAGCATCGGTACGTCCTGCACCAATGACATTGGTGGGAGCTGCGGATAACCGGCTAAAAACCCGTTCCAGCTCCCCTTGAACGGTGCGAGCGTCTCGTTGTCTCTGCCAGCCGCTAAACTCCGCTCCATCGTATTGTATAACGAGTTGGAAGGTACGGTCGGCCATTTGGCTCAAGTTATAGTCAGGGTCTGTCAAGTCAACTTGAAAATAGAAAAATTGTAGTTGTTTTATAAACCGATTGACTTTGGACGGTTTATAGACCAAACTCGCTATGTGGGTAAGTGTTCTTTTCTAACGTAGTATGCGTGACACTCTCTTTTCCTGGCTGATTACCTCGTAATAAAGATGCAAATGTTCTCTGCAAGGATGTTGGAGCTATGTAACGCCCCGGATATTGAAGTTGCGCTGCGGATTGCGAATGATATTCTAGAGGCGTCACATCAAACTAGTATTGTGATATTCGGATTCGACGGACGACGGAAAACTCTGGTGAAGTTGAGTGGGAACGCAGCGAATAAAGTTTCTACCCTTACTGGCTCGGAAGAAGTTGTCCTTGCCCTTGATCAGCTCCCCGTGGCGGTCCGCGATGGGCTAATTCGTGGGGATGAACTTCTGGATATTGGGATTCAGTCTGCTCAATATGCTGAAGTCTTCAGACTTCCGATAATTGGGGGCGATTGCAGGTTGCTGTTAAAAGGTATTCTTATGGACCGAAGCCTTACCGCCATCATGGTTTCATACGGTGAGCGGTTAAATACTCTGGGCTCTTCTCTGGCCGAACAGCGCAGGTTTGACAGCGTCAATATCCTCGCCAACATCTTAAGTGTTCTGTATCTGAGGTACGCTGAGCGATCGGCACGATTCGAGGCGGTGGCAAATCTGGAATCGCTTACTCACAAGCTTCATGGAACGCATGAGCGGCGCATCAAAGGGCTGGAAAGTGAGTTGATCCGTCTACAGGACGAACGTGGTGAAGTTATCGATCATAAACGTGCAGAACAGCTTACGGCGGCAGCCGTAAATGCTAAACGTAGAGCGGCAACCGCTGAAGCAAGGTTGGAAACGCTGGAAGAGCAGATTGGCAAAGCTGTAGAAAGACTTGAGCACGCGCACGAAGAAATTAGTAATTTAGAAGGGCTTGTCGCAGCGCAGACAAAACAGATTCGAGAATTAGAAGCGAAGCTAGGTGCGCCGGCAAAGGAAGGGCCTTTCACCAGGAGATAGCGTTTGTCGGCATTGCCAGTACCTATTGAGCTTCAAGTAGTAATAAATGATTTAGCACATGGACGCGAGCTTTCTTCGAGTAAGATAGCTAACGCGTTTGATGTCATTATGCGTGGTGATGCCTCCGCTGTACAGGTGGCGTCTCTCTTGACCGGCCTGCGTGTGAGAGGCGAGACTGCCGAAGTGATTGCTGGCGTGGCGACATCTCTCCGGCGAGCTATGAACGTACTGGAAGCCGATAGCCCCGCGTGGTTGGTTGATACCTGTGGTACCGGTGGTGGTGAGATCACAACGTTTAATATCTCAACTGCTTCGGCCATTGTTGCAGCGGGTGCTGGAGTTCCAATTGCAAAACATGGTAATAGATCATTTACATCCAGATCTGGTAGTGCCGATGTTTTGGAAGCGTTGGACGTGAATATCGATGTAGACACACAAGTTATGGTATCAGCTCTTCGCGATGCGGGCATAGTATTTATGTTTGCTCCGCGCATGCATCCAGCTATGCGTCATGTTGGCCCCATAAGAAGAGAATTGGCTATACCAACAGTAATGAATGTGGTGGGTCCTCTTGCAAATCCAGCCAACGCCGGGCGGCAGGTGATCGGAGTTGCCGATGTCAGCAGGCTCGATGTTATCGCTGAATCTCTGTGCCTGCTTGGTACTGTGCATTCATTGGTAGTGCACGGAGAGCCTGGAATGGATGAAATATCGCCCGTAGGGAAGACTACTGTTCTGGAAATTCGAAACTCAGAAATAGAAAGATGGAGTATAAATCCGGCTGATTACGGATACTCCGATGTGTCGCTTGAAGAACTTGCAGGTGGGTCACCGGAGGATAATGCCGCAATTATAGAAGAGATATTTCGGGGCGCTGGGCGAAGAGGGGCTCGGGCTGCTGTCGTGTTAAATGCAGGAGCAGCGATTTATATATCGGGCGTATTGGAGAAAGCTGGTGTTGCGTCTACATTCGCGTCTGGTGTCGCGGCAGCTGAGCGAGCAATTGATTCTGGGGCGGCAACTGCTGCTCTAAATAATTTGCGTGCGGCTATGCCTAAAAAAAGTTAATGCGCCGCTGCCTAGCAGCGACGCATAACGCCTACAACAACACCCTGAATTGCAAACTCGTTTTCGTGGACGTAGATCGGTTCCATCGTATTGTTTGCCGGCTGCAACCGAATTCTGCCATCGCGTTCACGGTACATCTTTTTTACTGTCGCTGATGATCCATCGATGAGTGCAATTACTGTCTCACCATTTGTGACTGATTTGCGGTCGTTGACCACAACCATGTCGCCATCCAGGATATGCTCGTCGATCATTGAATCGCCGCGCACTGTCAGAACATAGTGATTGCCTGAGCGGGAGACGAATGTGTCAGGAACTGCCACCATCTCCTGCTGTTCCATTACTTCAATGGGCAGCCCCGCGGCTACAAGACCCAGCATAGGAAGTTGAACGGAACGAGAGAGAGCCTCGGAAGGTAGGAGTTCTATACCGCGACTTTCGTTATATTTGCGCTTGATGTACGACTTTCGCTCCAGATTACTTAAATGCTCGTGCACAGTAGCCAGGGAGCTATAGTTAAATTGCGTAGCAATCTCTTCGAAGCTAGGGGCATAACCCTTATCTTCAGAGTAATCAGTTAAGAAGTCGAGGATTTCGCGCTGGCGCTTTGTTAGCGACATATACCGATTCCTTGGAAAGTGTGAATACGACATAATCCCGAATATCTGCCGAAGTGAACGTTATCCGAACAACGACCGAAACGCAAGGAGTAAATCTCTGGATTGCTCCAACTGGCGTGCTTGGGCGCATATGCGCTCAGGCTCAAGAAAGGGCCGCAAAGCTGAGAAGCAGTGGGACGGATTGGCGTGCCCTCGCGGAAAGTGCACCTGATGCTGCCTCGTTTTACGACGCATTGCGAGGTGAGAAGGTTGCCGTCATTGCCGAAATTAAGAGGCGTTCGCCGTCAAAAGGGGAGATAAACCCTGGAATTGATGCTCCTTCACAGGCTCTTATCTATGTAGAAGGAGGAGCTGCCGCGATTTCCGTTCTGACCGAAACCGCAAATTTCGGCGGTAGCATCGACGACCTCACAAATGTTTCCAAAGCCGTTAAGGTTCCGCTACTGAAGAAGGACTTTCATGTGGACCCAGTTCAATTGTATGAAGCAAAGGCTTTGGGAGCCTCAGCGGCGCTGCTGATCGCCAGAGCATTACCGCCCATGCAGTTAAAGGATATGATGAGCATCGCTCGTGACATCTCTCTTGAAACTCTGATTGAGGTGCGGGACGAGAGAGAGTTGGATTTTGCCCTTGCATTTGGAGCGAGGATAGTCGGTGTCAACAACCGCAATCTTGAGAGCCTGGAGATAGATCAGACCACAGCACTCAAACTCATACCGAAGATTCCTTCCGATCTTATAGCTATAGCCGAAAGTGGCGTACGAACAGTTAAGGATGTGGTTGACGCTGCGCAGGTTGGGGCAGATGCTGTTTTAGTTGGATCCAGTATTTCTGCATCAGTCGATCAAGCAGATACACTGGAAGCAGTGCGGGTGATTAGTTCTGTTCCCGTACAACGGGATAAGCGTCCGTTGCCCAGGTAGGTTGGGGTGTCGGCTACCACCTTGGGTTCTATTACTCCGTCTCCAGTTTATAAAAAGCCACGGGTTAAAATTTGCGGCCTGACTCGCCTGGAGGATGTCAGAGCTGCCGTTGATTCCGGTGCAGATTACCTGGGTGTAATACTGGCGGGCGGGCCTCGCATGCAGTCACTACAGACAGTTGAGTCACTGTTTGGCTCTGAGAGTCGCCTGGCAGGCATGGTTGTGCCCGTATTGCCTACAGAGTCTTTTGCGGCTGTGCTAACGGACTCAGTTCCAACTGCCATTACTCATTTAAATCAATCTATTGGGATAGCTGCTGTTCAGCTTCACGCTAATCCATCTATAAAAGAGATTGAAGCTACCCGTAGTGCAGGAGCCCCTGAAGTCTGGTCCGTTGTTCACATTGATCTGCAGGTGGCTGAAGCGGGCAGTGCTTCTTTCTGGTCTCAGATATTCGAGATAGCTTCGAACTCCGATGCTGTGGTTCTGGACGCAAAGGCTCCTTCCGGGCTCGGCGGGAGTGGGCTTTCCTTTGACTGGGAGGCTCTGACTACCACTTTTGCCGGGCGGTATGCGGAACTTCAACAGCTTACAAAGGTAGTGCTTGCAGGAGGGCTGAATACCATGAATGTCCAGCTTGGAATCAGCCTTTTGGACCCGTATATAGTAGACGTATCATCCGGTGTTGAAGAGGCCGGGCGCCCAGGTATTAAAGACCCGATTAAAATTGCGGAATTCATCTCTACTGTTAAGCAGATCCGAGATCAAAAATTGGCTACCGACAACACGGTAGGATAAGAATTAGGCATATTTCATATTCGTATGAATATCACAGAAATTGACCCAACTATTACCACTTCCCGCAGCGATCGCTTCGGGAAGTTTGGGGGGCGATATGTCCCCGAGACTCTGATCCCTGCGCTTGAGGAGCTGGATGCGGCCTTTAATGCCGCTATGAGCGATCCCCAGTTTATACACGAGTATCAGAATCTGTTGGTTCATTATGTAGGTCGACCTTCTCCTATCACCTTTGCTCAGCGTTTGAGCGATAAGTTGGGATTTGCGGTTTATCTAAAGCGTGAAGACCTGAATCATACAGGTGCACATAAGATCAACAACGCTCTAGGCCAGGCTCTCCTTGCTCAACGCATGGGGAAGAAACGCATAATTGCAGAAACCGGCGCCGGTCAACATGGAGTTGCAACTGCAACTGCATGTGCAAAGTTTGGTCTGGATTGCGTTGTGTACATGGGCGAAGAAGATATGGCCCGTCAGCAGCTCAACGTTTTCAGAATGCGCTTAATGGGCGCCGAAGTTATACCAGTTACATCGGGCACCAGAACGTTAAAAGATGCAACTACTGAAGCTATCAGAGACTGGGTCACTAACGTTCACGACAGCTACTATATAATAGGGTCCGTTGTAGGGCCGGCTCCATATCCTCGTCTTGTTCGCGATCTGCAATCAGTTATTGGGCGCGAAGCACGGATGCAGATGTTAACTCAGGCAGATTGTCTTCCAACATCGGTAGTTGCCTGTATCGGTGGTGGATCCAATGCAATGGGTATCTTTCATGCATTCATTGAAGATGACGACGTTGAACTGATTGGAGTTGAAGCTGCTGGCGACGGAATTGATACTGATCGTCATGCTGCATCGTTTGCAAAGGGAAGTCCAGGTGTTTTGCATGGGTCGTTGAGTTATCTGTTGCAGGATGAAAATGGACAGGTTCATCCCGCACATTCGATTTCAGCTGGGCTGGATTATCCAGGAGTCGGTCCCGAGCACTCTTACTTAAAAGATTCGGGAAGAGCCAACTACGTTCCAGTAACTGATGAAGCGGCGCTGAGAGGATTTCAGGTTCTTAGCAGATTGGAAGGTATTATTCCGGCGCTTGAAACATCTCACGCTGTTGCATGGGTTGTTGACAATGCATCCAGATGGAATTCGGAAAGCTCTGTATTGATATGCGTTAGTGGCCGTGGCGACAAGGATGTAGCCCAGGTAAGTGCATTGGGGATTCTGTAAGATGACTATTCAGGAAAAGTTTGCCGAGCTGAACGCCACAGGAAAAAAAGCTCTTGTCTGTTATGTCACTGCTGGCTTCCCCGACTTTGACAAGTCGATTGAACTGTTAAGAGGGCTGGAGGGGGCCGGCGCAGATATTGTTGAGGTTGGCGTCCCGTTTTCTGATCCGATGGCTGATGGACCGGTAATTCAACAGAGTTCGCAGCTTGCATTGGACAACGGAATGTCGCTGACAAAGACATTCGAGCTGATCAGTCAGGCGGGACTTGGAATTCCGGTTGTATTGTTTAGCTATCTCAACCCAATTATTGCTGCTGGTGACGATGTCTTCATTCGCGCAAAACAGGCTGGATGCGCTGGCATTTTAATTACTGACTTGCCGGTTGGATCTGATCCCGAGCTTGAACAGAAAATCGTAGACAGTGAGTTGGATTTTATTCGCCTGGTTGCTCCAACCACCCCTGTCGATCGTATCGGTTTGATTTCAGAAAACGGATCAGGATTTGTCTATCTAATCAGCAGACTTGGCGTTACCGGTATGCAAAACGAGTTGGCGGTTGACTTACCGGAAGTAGTTGAACGTGTCAGAAAAACTTCTTCACTACCAGTCTGTGTTGGTTTTGGAGTATCTGATCCGTCTCAGGCCAGAAAGGTTGCGTCGCTTGCAGATGGTGTTGTTGTCGGTACTGCGGTGATTAAGGCTGCCAAAGATAGTATCAACCAGGCTGTTGATCTGGTGGCCAGCATTCGCAGTGCAATAGATAGCGAGACTTCCGTTGAGGCCACAGTGTCATGACGGATAGCATCTGTCTTAAAGGGATGAAGTTTCATGTGTTGGTTGGAGTTTATCCGCATGAAAGGGAAATCCCTCAACCATTGGAGATAGACTTGTCAGTCAACTACAGACGAGACAATACTGGCTCTGAGTCCGTGGTTGATTATGCAAAGCTATACGCAATTGTTTCTGATATCGTGACACCATCTTCAGAAGAGCCCATTGGGTATATCGAGGATTTGGCAGAGCGAATCGCTTTGAACGTCCTTAAGAATTCCAGGATAGTGGAGACTCAGATTTCCGTGAGGAAGCCTAACGTTTCTTTGCCTGGTCTTCTGGATTATGCGGAGGTAACTATTCGCCGCTCCCGTTCAATGTATGAGGACGTAAACGATGGATGACTTAGCATACATCGCTTTAGGCTCAAACATTGGTGATCGTGCCAGACATCTTGGTGACGCACGTGAACGAATTGCGCTAATTCCCAATACCGTGATACTTGCACAGACCGAGGTGGAAGAAACAGATCCGGTTGGGCCGATTGAACAACGTAACTTTTTAAATCAGATGCTAGTTGTGCAGACATCTCTCAATCCAAGAGAGCTGTTAACACGATTGCAACAGATTGAATTCCTGGGCGGCCGGGAACGTAACCTTCGTTGGGGTCCTCGCACTATAGATCTCGACATCGTCCAGTATGCCAACACAACATGGGATGAGCCAGATCTACGGGTCCCTCATATTGAGATACACAATCGCAAGTTCTGGTCTAAAGAGCTTGCTGAATTAAAGGAGAAAGATGTCCAGCTCACAACCAACATCGCCTAAAGCTATTACCACGATGACTATCCGCGCTCGAAAGGGCGGGGATAAGATCGTTACGGTAACAGCATACGACGTTCTGTTTGGAAAGCTTGTGGATGAAGCGGGTGTTGATATTGTTTTAGTTGGAGATTCTGCAGGGAATGTCTTTGCAGGGTACAATACAACTCTTCCTGTTACACTAGAACAGATGATATATCATGGCTCCTCAGTCGTACGAGGAGTATCTAATGCATGTGTAGTTGTCGACATGCCGTTCAATACCTATCAGAGCTCCAGTGCAGAAGCCATCAAGAACTGCGGGCGCGTCCTGCAGGAGACTGGTGCTTCGGCTGTAAAGATGGAAGGTGGTAGTGCACGCTTCGCGTCGATAGTAGCTGATATTGTAGATTCAGGAATTCCTGTAATGGGGCATCTTGGTTTTACACCGCAGTCAATTAATACGTTAGGTGGAAATCGAGTTCAGGGGCGTGGAGAAGGTGGTGTTCAACGTCTTATCGATCAGGCAAAGAGGCTTGAAGATGCTGGAGCATTTTCAATCGTACTCGAACTTATGCCTGCAGAGGTAGCAAAGAGCGTTACTGAAAGTGTCGGAATTCCAACTATTGGAATTGGAGCGGGTGCCGGGTGCGATGGCCAGGTACTGGTGTTGCCGGATCTGTTAGGATTAAATGAGGGATTCAAGCCAAAATTCCTAAAGCAGTATGCTAACTTAGCTGATACGGTTCGCAATGCTGTTAAACAGTATTCCGACGATGTGCGCGGTGGCGTCTATCCTGATGATGAGCACAGTTTCAGATAACCTTTTGAGTGTTCAATATTTGCATCGCTGCCAACAGGATTCCGTGTTAATTCAAGCAAACACGATATCAGAAGTAAGAAATGCCATCCGTAGCTTTCGCGCAGATGGAAAAACAATTGCCCTTGTACCTACAATGGGCGCGTTGCACGATGGTCATATATCGCTGGTTGATATAGCTCGTCAACATGCTGATGTGGTAGTGACAAGTATATTCGTCAACCCACTTCAATTCGGTCCGAATGAAGATCTTGCAAAGTATCCACGCTCGATTGAAGCTGACATTGCAAGGCTGAATGAATCCGGGTCTGACATAGTTTTTACTCCAGATGTGGAAGAGATGTATGGTCGGTCGCCAAACACAGTATTTGTTGAGTCGCCCGACAACGATTCTATATTTGAAGGAGCTGTAAGGCCCGGACACTTCACAGGTGTTTTGACAGTTGTAGCTAAACTATTCCATATAGTACAGCCTGATTTTGCCGTCTTTGGACAGAAGGATCTGCAACAGCTTGGTCTGATCCGTCGCATGGTTGAGGAGCTGAACTTTCCTATACAGATAATTGGTGCGCCTATTATCAGAGAAGTCGATGGTCTTGCCATGTCGAGTCGCAACAGATATCTGAATAGTACAGACAGGACTCGAGCCACGCTGTTGTATAAAACACTCACCACTATTAAACATTTGTTTGCATCCGGTGTTTTGGACTCCAACCATCTTATAAATTCAGGGTTGGAGATGTTGGCGGCAGATGCAAACATCAAAGTCGATTATCTCCAGATCGTAGATCCGATATCTTTTACACCTCAGAGCCACGCAACAAATGGAATGGGCGTTATTCTTGCTGCCAGAGTGGGCGCTACAAGATTGTTAGATAACATCATTCTATAAATAGGCTGTATGTCAAATAAGATGTCGATTGTTGATCTTCCAGGTTGGGCTCAAGTCAGCGAGCTTCGGCTTGAGCACATTCATCGTGTAACTATGCTGCTGGGTGCCTGGGCTGCTGCAATGAGATTGTCGGCCGAAGAAACCCGTATGTATATAGACGCCGGTAGATTTCATGATGCTTTACGTGATGCACCGGAAAAGCAGCTTAGGGAGATAACTAACGACTATGATTCGCCTGAATCTGTGTTGCATGGACCTGCTGCGGCAATCTGTTTAGAGCGCGATGGCGAAAGCAGACGTCCTCTTCTGGATGCTATCCGACACCATACTGTGGGATTCATTGGTTGGAATAGCGTTGGCAAGGCTCTTTATATGGCTGACTATCTCGAGCCGGGAAGGAAGTTCTCCAAAGCTGATCGTAACTTCCTGGCGACCATGGTTCCACAGTCATTCGACCAGGTCTTCAGACAGGTTGTAAGGATGCGACTGGAATGGACGCTAAGAGAAGGGATGGCGATCTTCCCGGAAGCCGCTGCGCTTTGGAATAGTGTACGGTGAACAACCCGGGCATCTATCAAATGAAAGCTGGAATACCTCGTGATGAACAACCTGAGCATCTGTAAATGAAAAAAGGCTGGTTAGTTGTAGCAGGAGCACTTCTGGTGTCTGCTCTGGGCTTTGGTGGGTATGCCTATATAGCTTCTGGAGCTGAGGCTGAAGCGCTGACCGATTTGCGCTATGACGAACAGGGGTATCCAATATATGAAGACTCCGCATTTAATGTTCGTGCACCTAAGGATGTACGCATTATTGTCGAAGTGCTTAATGCTACCGGTAAACGCGGTGTTGCAAGGAAGGCAACGCAGTACCTGCGCGATCGTGGCTTTGATGTAGTTCTAATTGGTAATGCCACTGAAAAGCTGGATACTACGATGGTTCTGGATAGATCCAACTCACCGGAATTGGCCAAGCTGGTGGCAAAAGCAATGAAGGGGCGCGTAGATACGCGCCCCGATTCGTCAAAGTACGTTGACGTTACTGTCCTCGTGGGCAGCAACTGGGCGCCGCCTGCTTTGCCGCTCAACCCGTAACTGCCCACACGCCGCGGCTATATCTTTACCGCGGCTCTTTCGTATGGCGACTTCAACTCCACGCCATCTCATATGATTGCCAAACTTTCTGATCCCCATTGCAGTTGTAGGGTCAAAATCACCAGCGCCGCCAGCATGGAGTGGAATCAGATTAACGAAAGCGCGACAGTCCAGTGCCAGGTCCGCCAACTCATCAGCGTGTTCCGGCTGATCGTTAACACCACCAAGCATTACGTATTCGAAGGTTACTCTCCGGTCGAATGAACGGGCCGCATCGATTACATCCTGCAGTGGATATTTGGTGTTGATAGGCATAAGCTGATGTCTTAGCTCGTCATTAGGAGCATGAACAGATATTGCCAGCCTGAATTGCTCTGGGCGGTTGCCAAGAGCTACAATGCCAGGTAACACGCCAACTGTAGAAACCGTAATATGGCGAGCACCAATTCCTATCCCATCTGGTGAATTGAGAATAGTGAGCGTTGGATCAACAGCTTTCCAGTTCATTAGAGGCTCGCCCATCCCCATAAACACGATGTTGGTGACCTTGGATTTTCCTTCGGCTTCTCTCATCATGTTGACTTCGCGGACCTGGCCAGCGATTTCAAAGGTCTCAAGGTTTCGTGAGAATCCCATCGCTCCGGTTGCGCAGAACGCACATTGGAGAGCGCACCCCGCCTGAGACGAAATACAAAGGGTGAGTCTGTTCGCTTCAGGGATAGCAACTGTTTCTATGGCCTGGCCATCAGCCATGCGGAACAGGTATTTCTCTGTTCCGTCTTTGGAATACTGAACTGTATCCAACTGGAGCCGCGGGATTTCGAAAGCCTGTTCGAATCTCTCTCGCAACGCCTTGGGAAGATCGGTTATGTCACTAAAATTCCGAACAGGGGCCTGCCAGAGTCTTCTGGCAACCTGTTTGGCTCTATATAAAGGCTCACCCTCCCGTTTTAGAAAATCTTCCAGAACGGATTGGGCTTCACTTGGTGTTAGGTTGAGCAGATTCTGTTTCATCGCCTTTCGTCAACTTATTGATACTCTTAAATTTAACTGGCATACATGTCATATTTGCATTTTCCCGTAAATGGGTTCAATAAATCTATTTGTTCCGCTTCGCGGACTTCGATAGTCGAGTGATTTCGACCGTATCTTCTACTTCCCAACGTACAATTCGCTGCGGTGAACTCTCGGAGAAAAACTCCGATGACGTGGTCCGTTTAGCCGGTTGGGTACACAGAACACGAAACTTGGGTGGACTTGTTTTCCTGGATCTCCGTGATCGTGCGGGGCTGGTACAGGTATCTTTCAACCCGGATTTCACTCCTCAGGCTGTTATTGATGCGGCAGCATCTCTGAGCCTGGAGTCAGTTGTATACGTCGAAGGAAAGGTAGTTTTGCGCCCGCAGGAGATGCGTAATCCGGATATGACAACCGGAAGCGTTGAGGTCCAGGCTACCAGCCTAGAAGTTGTTGGGCCGGCCAGTACACTTGGAATTCCGGTCGCAGGTGGGAAGGGAAGCAATCTCCCCGCTGAAGAGCTGCGTCTGCGTCACCGTTACCTGGATCTGCGTCGTCCTGAACTGCAAAAGAACCTGGTGTTGAGGCATAAGCTTCTTCAGACTACACGCAGATATTTAGACGAAAAAGAGTTTCTCGAAATTGAAACTCCGATGCTTACCAAACCTACGCCAGAAGGTTCGAGAGACTATCTAGTGCCAAGTAGAATTCACCCAGGTGAATTCTATGCGCTGCCTCAGTCTCCGCAGCTTTATAAGCAGTTGCTTATGATCTCTGGATACGATCGGTATTTTCAGATTGCACGCTGCTTTAGAGATGAAGATCTGCGTGCTGATCGTCAGCCTGAATTTACTCAGATCGATATTGAAGCGTCTTTTATAAGCCCTGAAGATATCTTCGAACTTACAGAGGGACTGTTGGTTTCGTTGTTCGCGCAGGCAGGTATAACAATTCCACAACAGTTTCCACGGATGAAGTATGTGGAGGCGATGGAATCTTATGGCTGTGATCGTCCCGATTTGCGTTACGATTTAAAGATTAAGGATTACACTGCCGCGTTTGAAACGATTGAGTTTGTTGTAACTCAGACTGCTATCAAAGCAGGCGGACGCGTACGTGGGATTAAAGTTCCAAATGGTGCATCACTCTCCCGCAAGCAGGTTGATGAAGTTGAAGCGCAGGCAAAGAGTGCAGGTGCGGCAGGGCTTTTGCGTTTGAAGTTTGTTGATGGAAAGTTTGAAGGACCAGTTGCAAAGTTCCTTGATGATTCCGCAATATCTGCTTTTGGAGTTGAAGATGGTGATCTTCTGCTGTTTGTTGCAGCACCAGATCATATTTCTAATCCGGCTTTGGATAGAGTCAGACAGGATCTTGCTTCCAGGTTGAATCTCCTTGAAGGTGCGGAGAATTCAATCATCTGGATTACAGACTTTCCTATGTTTGCAGTAGATGCTGAAACGGGCAAGGTCGATGCTGTTCATCATCCATTTACAGCTCCACATCCGGATGACATTAAGTTCCTGGAAAGTGATCCTGCTGCAGTTCGAGCACTTGCCTATGATGTTGTCTTTAATGGAACAGAACTTGGTGGTGGGAGTATTCGAATTAGTAACCCCGATGTTCAGCGTCGCGCGTTACAGGTTTTAGGAATTGATTCAGAACAGGCCGGCTTGCGCTTTGGATTCTTGCTTGAGGCGTTGGCAGCTGGCGCTCCACCACATGGTGGTATTGCGCTTGGTTTTGACAGAATTGCGATGATGTTGGCAGATGCACCAAGTCTGCGTGATGTAATTGCATTCCCTAAGACGACAGCAGCCCGAGCACTGTTTGAGGGTGCACCCAGCGAGGTGCCTGCTGAAGAGTTGCTCGAGCTTCACCTTAATCCGGTAAGTGTGTGAGTCTTTCTGAAGAGTCATTAGTACAGCAGCGGCTGTCCACCGAAGGAGCTGATATGTTAACGCTCGCAGGCGTTAACGATGAAAATCTCACCGAACTCACTCGTCAGAGCGGGGCTCGTGTTGCACTTCGTGGTGATACTCTGACTGTTAGTGGGAGTCGTGAAGAGGTTGAGCGGGCGACACTTATTGCTCAACGAATGATAGACGCTGCCAAACAGCAGTTTCCACTAACTGCTGATGACGTTTTAAGAATGAGTCTTGAGAACGGTCGTGGAGAGAACGGTAATGGAGCCCCTGGTGATTCCAGAATTGTTCTGCCTGGTGTTCGTAAGATCATTCAACCCAAGACCCCCGGTCAGGCCGAATACCTGAAGTCCATTGCTGAAAATGATGTTGTTATAGGGATTGGACCAGCGGGTACCGGTAAGACATACCTGGCTGTTGCTGCAGCGGTCGATGCGCTGTCACGTAAACGTGTTCGCAGGATCGTACTTGCACGACCAGCGGTTGAGGCGGGTGAAAGTTTAGGCTTTTTGCCTGGCGATATGCAGGCTAAGGTTGATCCGTATCTGCGTCCCTTGTACGACGCTCTTGAGGATATGATGCCGCAGGAGAGAGTGCAAAAGGCGCTCGAAACGCGCACAATCGAAATCGCACCGCTGGCGTTTATGCGTGGTAGAACACTGTCCGATGCCTTTGTAATTCTGGATGAAGCTCAGAATGCAACAAATGCTCAGATGAAGATGTTCCTGACTCGTCTCGGAGTTAACTCAAAGGTTGTAATTACCGGCGATAAAACTCAGATCGATCTTCCCAGGCGTGAAGAATCAGGACTTGTTCAAGTGGAACGAGTTCTTGCAAACATAGAGGGCATAGCCTTCCATTATCTCAGTGATGCAGACGTTGTGCGTCACAGGCTGGTACGGGAGATAATCAAGGCGTATGCGGAGGACGCAGGTTCCTAAGAGGTTATGAATCTCTGGCAGAAACTAGAGTCTGAGGCGAGCGGAGAAGAGCTGGCCGAGGACAAGAACAAAAAGGCGCCAGCTATCCCAAGGTTGGATCTGGCGCTTAACCTGATAGCCGCAGTAACACGAGTTGTACTTGATGCCAGGATATGGTTTGGCCTCGCGGTCGTGTGGGCTGTGTTTGTCTCCGACGGAGTCGCCAATTTAATCACTGCACTATTGGTATGTATCGGTGCTTTTCTAACGGCGAAGTCCACATATCTCCAAAAAATACCGGACCGGCTGAAGTGGCTGGTCTGGTCCGACCTCAACAAGCCACTGATGCGCAGGTTAAGCCTTGAGGCCCCAGGTACCTATGCACATTCCATGGCAATTGCCAATCTGTCTGAAGCAGGCTGCAATGCTATCGGCGCTGATGGACTTTTAGCGCGAGTCGGTACTTACTACCATGATATTGGTAAGCTGCGTAAACCGCAGCACTTCATTGAAAATCAGCGGGGACAGAAGAATCCTCACGATAAGCTGAAGCCATCAACAAGCGCCAACATTATTAAATCCCATGTGCGCGATGGAATAGAATTGGCCGACGAATACGGCGTTCCAAAAGAGTTGAAAGCATTTATTACTGAACATCACGGTACTAATCCGATTGCCTACTTTTTAGCCAAAGCCAAAGAGCGTGATGTTTCTGCAAACGACTTTGAATACACATACCCTGGACCGAAGCCTCGTAGTATTGAGACAGCAGTTTGTATGTTGGCAGATGGTGTTGAAGCTAAAGTACGATCTTTATCGGAGCCTACAGCTGTAACTATATCTGAGGCAGTAGATTCGATATTTAAAGCGCGTTTGGATGCTGGTCAGCTTTCTGAGGCGCCAATCACACTTGCGCAGTTAACGGTTGTGCGGGATCAGTTTATCCGTACTTTAAAAGGGATGTACCACGATCGTATAGAATATCCGACTGTGGCCACAGGAAAAACCCTGTCTATGCCAACCCCTATAAACAGAGCGTTAGCTTGAGTCCTGCCAGAAAAAAAACTGCGAAGAAGGCTGTAAGAAAAAAAGTCGCTTCTAAAAAGGTTGTTAAAAAGAAGGTCGGTTTGAAGGTGGCTGCTTCCAAGAAAACAACTGGAAGTAAGGTTGCGTCTTCAAGAAATAAGGCGGTGTCGGCAACAAATAGGGGCAAAAAAGTCGTAGTGAAGAGGACTGCCGGTAAAGACGCTCTGGTCAAAAATGCTAAAAATGCCCCAGTCAAAAAGAGGTCGAAGTCTCTTTCCCTAATAACTACCGGAAAGCTGAAGCTGACTCCGATTCCACGGAACAGCGAGATCGAAGTTGAGGCATCGCTCGAAGGAGTCAGGCTCCCCATATCGCTCCAGACCGTGAGGTATATAGTGGATTGGGTCTGCCGTCAGCACGGCGTAACACGTGGCGCTATTTCCGTGACTTTCCTGGACGACAAGGCGATGGCCAAGTTGAACAAGAAGTTCCTGAACCACAGTGGACCTACCGACGTCATCACCTTCGAGTTAAAGCCTATAGATGGCATTATCGTTGGAGATATCTATATTGCACCGAACGTAGCGCAGGACAACGCAGCCGAGCTTGGAGTGCGCTTTCGCGATGAGATCGTTCGCCTGGTTGTACACGGCACCCTTCATGTTTTAGGGTATGTACACCCGGAGAGTGAAAAGAGATTGAACAGCCCTATGTGGGTTAACCAGGAGAAATTAGTTGCCACCCTTATCCCAGCCCTCTCAGGCTCTAGATAAACTTCTCGCAGACTTTGAGGCGGGGAAGCCTGCTGCGTTGGCGCGTGCGGTGAGTATTGTAGAGAACCACCGCCCAGGATACGACAAATTGATGTCTTCGCTCCATCCAAAGATTGGGCGAGCGAAGAGGCTCGGGATAACTGGTCCGCCAGGGGCGGGTAAGAGCACCATGACGTCGGCGTTAGTTAAACTGCTACGCGAGTCCGGCAAGACTGTAGGTGTTGTCGCGATTGATCCAACATCTCCATTTACCGGCGGTGCCTTGCTAGGCGACCGCGTAAGAATGGAATCTGTTAGCCTTGATCCTGGCGTATTTATCCGGTCGATGGCGACTCGTGGATCATTAGGCGGACTTTCTGCCGTCACTGGTGAAGTGGCCGATGTCCTGGACGCTTTTGGTTATGATATCGTACTCATAGAAACTGTAGGCGTAGGCCAGAGTGAGCTGGATATAGCTCGAAACGCAGATTCTACAGTGGTTGTTCTGGTCCCCGAAGCCGGCGATTCAATACAGACGCTAAAAGCAGGCGTGATGGAAATTGCCGATATCTATGTCGTAAATAAATCAGACAGGCCCGGCGCCGACCGTCTACGTAATGACATCCAGCTTATGCTTGGATTGAGAGTTACTTCTGGGAGCGGGATGCAGGCTCCGGCTCACCATGGTGTCGATCTCAAGAACCTGAACCCATTGAGAGCCGCCAGAGAGGCTGCAAAAAATCAGGATCAGGAAGCCTGGGTTCCCCCCGTTCTTCAGACTGTGGCAGCAAAAGAGGAAGGAATTTCAACTTTGCTAGAGGCCTTAGAGCGCCATTTCGGTTATCTTGAGAGTACTGGGCAGCTTAGTGAGCGTCGTCGCGGACGTCTGCGAGACCGTGTGGTCGATGTAGTCGAGAGGCGGGTTAAGGCTAGACTCTGGCGGGACGAAGCCACGAATGCTTGGTTGGACGAACGTTTAGAGCGTTTGGAAGAGGGAACTCTTACTCCGTTCGACGTTGCAGACACTCTTTTAAAGCAAAGCGGCCCGTTGATAACAGGTACAAATTGATGACCACAGCTGAAATCAAAAATAAAGGAGACTATCAGGTTCCTGCTGAAGTTCAGGCGGAGCTTGATCAGTTGCGTAATGAAGTCGCCGATTGGAGACGAAGATATGATGCTTCGTCAAAGCGTGATATCGCTTTTATGAATTCGGCGGATGAAGTTGAACCTCTCTATACCGCTTTAGATGTTCAGGGCGGAACGGGCGCAGATCCAGAGGTACCGGGTGTCTTTCCATTTACACGTGGAATTCACCCCACAGGCTATCGTGGCAAGCTGTGGACAATGCGTCAGTTTGCGGGATTCAGCACCGCGCGCGAAACAAACGAGCGTTACAAGTTCCTGTTAGCCAACGGCCAGACCGGTCTTTCTGTTGCTTTCGATTTCCCAACTCTGATGGGATACGATTCAGACCATCCTCGTTCAGAGGGTGAAGTGGGAAAGTGCGGTGTAGCTATCTCCAGCCTGGCAGATATGGAGATGCTTTTTGAAGGCATACCGCTCGATAAAGTCTCGACTTCGATGACTATCAACGGTCCTGCCGTTATCCTGTTTGCGTTCTATGTCGCAGCAGCAGAGAAGCAGGGAGTTGATTCCACAAAGCTGCGTGGAACTATTCAGAATGACATTCTGAAAGAATATATGGCTCAGCATGCATGGGTTTACCCGATTGAGCCTGCGTTAAGACTTATAGTGGACAACTTTGAATGGTCCGCTAAACATGCACCATCCTGGAATACTATTTCGATATCTGGATATCATATCAGAGAGGCCGGTTCTACAGCAGCTCAGGAATTGGCATTTACACTGGCCGATGGTTTTACATACGTAGAGCGCGGTCTGGCTCGTGGTCTCGACATCGACGACTTTGCGCCCCGCCTTTCATTCTTCTGGGACATCCACAACGATTTCTTTGAAGAGATTGCAAAGTTAAGGGCTGCCCGTAGAATCTGGGCGAGACATATGAAGGAGCGTTATGGTGCAAAGGATCCACGTTCCTGGATGCTTCGCTTCCACTCCCAGACCGCAGGGGTGACTCTGACCGCACAGCAGCCGATGAACAACGTAGTTCGTGTTGCGTATCAGGCAATGGCGGCTGCATTAGGCGGAACTCAGTCATTGCATACAAACTCGATGGACGAAACTCTTGCTCTTCCAAGTGAAGAAGCCGTAGAGGTCGCACTCCGTAGTCAGCAGATACTTGCATATGAAACCGGTGTTCCAAACGTCGCCGATCCTCTTGGTGGCTCTTACTATGTCGAATCACTGACAGACAAGTTGGAAGCAGAAGCAGAAGCCTTGTTTGAACAGATTTCAGAAGTTGGTGGCGTTGTACAAGGGCTCGAAAATGGCTGGTTCCAGCGTAAGATTGCTGAGGCCGCAGCAAGACAGCAGTGGGAGATAGAACAGAACCGTCGCATCATAGTTGGTGTTAACGAGTTTGTAACCGAAGAAAGCGAACTTACTATCCCGCTGTTAAAGGTTGGAGCTGAAGCTGAACAGGAGCAGAAAGCTCGTATGGCCGAAATGCGGAGAACGCGCGATAACGCACTTGTAGAAAGTCGTCTCGCTGCACTGAGAGAGGCTGCAAAGACAGATACCAATCTCATGCCGTTCATCGTTGATTGCGCGCGCGCTTACTGTACGCTGTACGAAATTCGTGCGGCTATGGAAGACGTGTTCGGAGCCTACAGAGAACCTGTATTCTTTTAAAACCAAGACTCAACTAATTTCGAATTTATATGCGTCCTATCCGTGTGTTGGTAGCAAAACCTGGTTTAGATGGGCATGATCGAGGTGCGAAGGTTGTAGCCGCTGCGCTTCGTGATTCAGGTATGGAAGTTATTTATACCGGCCTTCACCAGACCCCTGAAATGATAGCAACTGCAGCAGTTCAGGAAGACGTCGACGTCGTTGGTCTCTCAATTTTGAGTGGCGCGCATATGACGCTGATCCCTCGAGTTATGGAGCTTCTTGCTGATCAGGGTCGTGAAGATATCCTGGTTACGGGTGGTGGAATTATCCCAAAAGAAGATATGGAAGAGTTGGAGGCGAAGGGAACAGGCAAGCTATTTGGTCCTGGTACAGCTACAAGTGATTTGGTTGATTATATCAAAGACTGGTTCTCAACCAAAGAAGCTGTACTGTAAGTGACGGCTGCTACTTCGACTACTCGGCTTCGCGCGTTAAGTGAAAAAGTTCGGGAGCTTGAGACAAGGATAGAATCAGGTGGTGGGGAAAAACGGTTAGCCAAGTTGCGTGAGCAGGGCAAGCTCTCGGCAAGAGAGAGAATTGCGAAGCTCTGTGATCCAGGAAGCAGGTTTGTAGAAATTGGTAAGTTGATCGCTTATGACATGTATGATGGTCAAGCGCCAGCTGCCGGTGTTGTTACAGGAATTGGCGTTGTAAATAAACGGCTTGTGATAATCGTTGCTAACGATGCAACGGTTAAAGCTGGTTCGTGGTGGCCTGAGACAATCGGCAAGATCCTGCGTGCGCAGGAGTTGGCAATGCGCTGCAAAATTCCCATAGTGTATCTTGTAGACTCAGCCGGTGTAAATCTCCCATATCAGGGCGGTGTGTTTCCTGGCCAGTATGGCGCAAGCAGAATTTTCTATTACAACTCGGTAATGCGACGATATCTGCATGTTCCACAGTTGGCTGCCGTTATGGGACAGTGCATTGCAGGTGGTGCATATCTACCCGCCTTGTCAGATGTTATTCTGATGGTGAAGGGGAGTTCCTTTATGGGGCTCGGCGGACCGAACCTGGTTAAAGGTGCCACTGGTCAGACTATCGATGGTGAGACCTTAGGCGGAGCTGATACACATACGCGCATTAGCGGTGTAGCTCACTATACTGCAGAAAATGATGAAGAGTGTCTGCAGCACCTTCGCGATCTGATAGACAGACTTCCAAAAACAGCAACGGTGGGCGAAGCCGGACCGATCTCTGTTTCAGATGAGCTGTACAGTCTACTGCCTGCAGATCACCGCATGTCTTACGATATGCACACGGTCTTGAAGCTGATTGTAGACGATGGCAAGATCGATGAATTTCAGGAAAATCTGGCCAAAGAGATAATCTGCGGCGATGCCAGAATCGACGGACAGCCAGTCGCTATTATCGCAAACCAGCGCGGGTTGATTAAGGGGCGTCCAGGCGAGAAGCCGCGCTTTGGCGGTATTGTATACGCCGAAAGCGCTGAAAAGATGGCGTACTTTATAGATCGTTGTGACAGACAGGGAATTCCGATCCTGTTCATTCAGGATGTTTCAGGATTTATGGTTGGGCCAGAGGCGGAGCACGAAGGCATTATTCGCGCAGGTGCTCGCCTGGTTGAAGCGATGGCAACAACTCGAGTTCCTAAAATAGTTCTTACAATTAATCACGCCTCGGGCGCTGGCTATTACGCTATGGCCGCACAGGGCTTTGATCCTGACTTTATCTTCTCATGGCCCACCGGGCGTATGGCGGTGATGGAAGGAGAAGCTGCTGTTCAAGCCGTTCATGGGCCTGCTATAGAAGCCGCTCGTAAGTCCGGCTCTTCTGTAAGCTCAGAAGTCGAAGCATCAATGGATGAGATGCGCGCTGATTATGAACAACAGCTGGATGCAAAATATGCTGCAGCTCGTGGGTTTGTTGACGCTATAGTGTATCCAGAAGATACACGTCAGGTATTGTCGATGGCTCTGCGAGCATCGTTGAATAATAAAGGACCACACTTAGGACAGTTTGTACTTCCACCTTTTGTAAGTGCTACGGAATAATGAGTGAAAAAATAGTTAGAGTCGCTAGCGGCCAAGGGTTCTGGGGTGATGCATTGGATGCTCCAAAGCGCCAGGTTGAAGGCGGACAGATCGATTATCTCATGCTGGATTATCTGGCTGAGGTTACAATGTCTATCCTTCAGAAGCAAAAGGAACGCGATCCCAATATGGGATATGCACGTGATTTTGTTGGTGCTATCGAATCGATATTAGACGGCATCACCGAACGAGGCGTCAAGGTTATTGCCAATGCCGGTGGTGTGAATCCGGTTGCCTGTGCCTTAGCTATTAAGGCTGTCGCTGAAAAGAACGGTAAATCTGTAAAAATTGGCGTCGTAACAGGCGACGATCTATTGGATCGGTTGGACGAGCTGCTTGCTGCTGGTCATCCGCTGACCAATATGGATACAGGCGAACCTCTATCAAAGGTCCGCGACAGAGTTTTATCCGCAAATGCATATATTGGATCCGGCCCAATTGTAGAGGCGTTAGAGAAGGGAGCTCAGATTGTAGTGACTGGCCGTTCAACCGACACGGCTTTAACAATGGCTCCTCTCCGTCATGAATTTGGCTGGGGGTCTGAAGACTGGGATATGCTGGCGGCCGGAATTGTCGCTGGGCACATCCTCGAATGTGGGGCACAGTCATCTGGCGGTAACTGTATGTATGACTGGCGTAACATCCCTGATCTCGCCAACGTTGGGTATCCGATTGCTGAAGCAAAGGCCGATGGTACCTTTGTTATCACCAAACATCCGAATACTGGTGGCAGAGTTTCCGTTCCAAGTGTAACAGAGCAGCTGGTTTATGAGATGGGTGATCCGGTGGATTATATCACACCAGATGTTGTCGCCGATTTTACTACTATTCAGTTGGAACAGGATGGTGAGGATCGCGTTAAGGTCTTTGGAATCAAGGGCAAGCACGCAACTGACAAGCTAAAAGTTTCCATAGCATACCGTGCGGGATACAAAGCTGTAGGTACCCTGGTCTATTCCTGGCCTGATGCGTATGAAAAGGCACAGGCAGCAGATAAAATCCTGCGCGAGCGCATGGAAAATCTCGGACTCAAGTTTGATCACATACTGACAGAGTTCGTTGGTGCTACTGCAACTCATGGTTCACTGTCTGGAGAGGTGAATAAAGACATCCCAGAAGTTCAGCTTCGTATTGGAGTCCGCGGTCCGGATAAAGCTTCTGTTGAAAGATTTACCCGTGAAATAGCACCGTTGGTGCTTAATGGTCCACCAAGCGTTACTGGATTTGCCGGTGGCCGCCCAAAGGTGGAAGAGCTGGTTGCATATTGGCCAGCGCTGGTCGATAAGACAGTCGTCGAAACAAAGGTTGAGGTGATGTCATGAAGGTCCGTCTAGTTGATATTGCACACGCTCGCTCAGGCGACAAAGGTGATACAGCCAATGTTGGTGTAATAGCTATCAAACCTGAGTGGTACCCACTTATTGCTCGCGAACTTTCTACGGAGCGTGTAGCCGCACACTTTGCTAACGCCATTAATGGTGGCGTAGACAGGTTTGAACTCCCGAACTTAAAGGCAGTAAACTTCCTGCTACATGGTGCACTGGATGGCGGCGGAACACTGTCATTGAAGACTGACGCGCAGGGTAAAGTTTTCAGTACCGCAATTTTACGCATGGTTCTGGATATTCCGGAATCAGAGGTAAAAGAGTTAGGTCTCCCGGTTTACGTTGAGTCCGCAAAGGTAAAGTAGTTCTCTGATGGCGACCGAACTTAGCAGAATCAAGGTTGTATCTGATGGTCCAATCGCGCGTATTACACTTGCTCGTCCAGAGCAAAAAAATGCGCTCGATCAGCAGACGGCTCAGGAGTTGTTACAGGCTCTTACATCATGCTCACAACACCCGGATACAACTGTAGTACTTATCAATGCAGAGGGACCCGACTTCTGTGCAGGCGCTGATCTTAAGGCGCTTGCCGCAATTGTAGCTGCTCCTGCTGAAGTCCATTATCACGATGCAGAGATCCTTGGTCGTGTATTTACTACAATACGCGAAATGCCGAAGCCTGTTATCGCTGCTGTTCAGGGGCGTGCCCTTGCAGGCGGTGCCGGTTTGGCAACCGCGTGCGATCTGGTACTTGCTTCCGACGATGCTAAGTTTGGTTATCCAGAGGTTCGTGTTGGCTTCGTACCGGCAATGGTCATGACCATTCTTCGCAGATGTGTTGGAGAGAAGCGGGCATTTGATCTGGTTTCAACAGGGCGGCTCTTAAGCGCAGTTGAAGCAGAACAGTTCGGTCTGGTAAGTCGCGTTATTCCGAAGGATCAATTTATTACAACAGTAAATGATATTGTCGGAGAGATGGCATCTACATCACCATCTGCAATAAGCCTTACCAAGAGACTGTTTTATCAATTAGATACCTTAGACTTTGCATCTGGTATTCGTGCCGGTATCAAAACCAATGTAGAAGCGCGCGGAACCGACGATTTTAAGCACAGTGTCAACTCTTTTGCTAGACGGAGCGCAAGATGAATAACCTGAGTGTTATAAGACTCTGCTTGTCTGTTATTGCCCTTGGGCTTTTCTTTTGGGGCATTCAAACCGAACAGGAAGGGATGCGTTGGGCCGCTGTTGCCTGTTTAGGGATCGCTGTCTTGTTGCGATTTATTGGGCCGAGGCTTAATCGTAAATAACCACAAAACGCTTGGTTCGGAGCACAATTTCTTATCTGTATTTGAGTTTCAGATATAAATTGTATTCGTGTCTCAAACTCTACTGTCTCAACCTACAATTGAAAGGGCGCGGGAAGTTCTCGCTGCGTCCTTTGGATATAGTGATTTCCGCGCCGGTCAGACCGTCGCGGTCGAATCTGTCTTAGCTGGGCGGGACACTCTGGTTATCCTTCCCACCGGGGGAGGAAAGTCGCTTTGTTTTCAGGTCCCGGCCATAATTCTTCCGAAGCTGACGGTGGTCATATCGCCACTGATCTCTTTAATGAAAGATCAGGTCGATACACTAAATCGAAAGGGAGTGCCCGCAGCGTTCATAAATAGTACGCTTAGCCAGGCTCAGGTGAGCGAAAGAATGTCCCGCGCTGCAAAGGGAGAGATAAAACTTTTATATGTCGCTCCAGAGCGCTTTGATGCTGGTAATACAGCACGGCATCTTCGAGATATCGGCGTTTCACTACTCGCAATCGATGAAGCGCATTGTATCAGTCAATGGGGACATGATTTTAGACCCTCATACCTTCGTGTGCGTGATGTCAGGGCCGAACTGGGCGACCCGCCTACGATAGCATTAACAGCAACCGCTACTCCCAGTGTCCGACAGGATATTTCGGAGCAGTTAGGGCTACGTGATCCCAAAGTCATAATCACTGGCTTTGATCGCACTAATCTTTCCTATTCTGTCCTTCCAGCAAAGAACGACAATGAGAAAGATGCGCGTTTAGTCAATCTGTTAAAAGAGTATGATGGTCTTGCTGTTGTATACGCATCTACCAGAAAGTCGGTAGAACGAATTGCATCTGTTTTAAAAAGAAATCGTATTTCTTCAGCAGCGTATCACGCTGGCCTTGATGACGATCATAGACAGGAAGTGCAGGAAGCGTTTATGACAGAAAAAGTACGCGCGATTGTTGCGACCAATGCATTCGGGATGGGGATCGACAAACCAAATGTACGTCTCGTGCTGCATCATTCAATGCCGGGCACCCTCGAAGCTTATTATCAGGAAGCTGGGCGTGCAGGTAGAGATGGATTGCACTCAGACGTATTTTTACTACATGCATTTCCCGATAGGTTCACACACGAATTTTTTATTAAAGGTTCGTATCCCGAGCAGGAACTGGTTGAAAGTGTCTATACCTATCTTCAGAGAGCCTGTTCACCTAGCGGGTTTGTTGCACAGAGTTTAGATCAGATTGCACTCGGGATAAAGAGTAGTAAAGTTACGCCTAGAGATGTTGAAAGTGCGATTCGTGTGCTTGAACAGGGTGGAGTTGTAAAGAAAGAACTCGACTCGTATACAAAAGTTCATGTTCGTCTTTTGGCTACGCCACAGAGAATTACCTCTGAAGTTGGTTCCACAAACAACCCTGAGCTGGCAGTGTTAAGGCAGCTTTGGCGATCTCATGGGCAGCGACTGTATAATGGCGCGCAGTTAGATCTCTCTACATTGCCATCTTCTCTTGGAACTCCGAGAGATCTTATGGAAATATTAGAAGCTTTGCAGTCGAGGCAAATAGTTGTTGTCGAAAGGCTTGGAGGTGGGTTTCTTCTTAGTGATCGCACAATGCAGGTCATTAATATCCCTGTTGATTGGCGAACACTTAGTCGTCGTCGCCGAAATGAGTTGAGCAAGCTTGAAGCAATTCAGGGTTACGCTTACACAAAAGAGTGCCGACGTACATTTGTGCTCCGGTACTTTGGGGACCGAACCGCACGTTCCGGTAACTGCGGAGCATGTGATAACTGTCGAGGTATTGTGCATGCTCCAGTTGTTGTAGAAGGGGCGTCTGCTGGAAGAGGGGGTGCTGGCAAGAAGAGAGGAGTTTCAAGCTCTTCAATTGCTGACGATAGGGCAGTTAAATTATCTGGTGAATCGGGGGCCTTTAACAGGAGTTCGAAGGGCGCCTTTTCCGGATCGTCAGAAATGAGTTCAGGGACGGCATCCAGGAAAAAACCGGACTCTAATGCTGTTCTGGAGAACCCGGCTGACCAGGCACTATTGGAGTCCTTAAAAATTTTAAGGTCCGAAATAGCGCGTGAACAGAAAGTTCCTGCATATATTGTCTTCGACAACAAGACTTTACATCAGATGGCTGTACTGAGGCCACGCACTGAAAGCTCTCTCCTCGCCTTGCGAGGAGTTGGCCCGACGAAGGTGGAGAAGTACGGTCAGGCGTTTTTAGAGGCGATTGCCAAACACAGTTGACTCTAAAAAACACTTTAAAAAAGAAATAGGCTCAAGAGCTTAGAACTAACTACTTAAGATTTTACACGGTACTCAGATATGGACGACTCACTTTATTTTTCTGAACAACACCTGGCAGTCAGGGACATGGTGCGCGGTTTCGCGCGCGAAGAGATTGCACCGGTAGCAGCCCAATTCGATGCTTCCGCAACTTTTCCCTGGGAAAATGTCAAGAAAATGGGTGAGCTGGGTCTGTTTGGTGTGCCCTGGTCCGAGGAGTTGGGTGGAACTGGTCTTGATATAATCAGCTACATCACAGTTATCCATGAACTCGCTAAAGTCGATGCTTCGCACTCGATCACTATCTCTGCTCATACAACGCTAGGAACATCACCGATAGTTAACTTCGGTACAGAAGCTCAGAAGCAGAAGTATGTCCCTGTTTTGGCATCTGGTAAGGTTCTCGGTGGATTCGGTCTGACAGAACCAAGCGCTGGTAGCGATGCCGGCGGTACCAAGACTGTAGCGGTAAAAAAAGGCGACAAGTATATCATTAACGGTTCCAAGATATTCATCACCCATGGTGGTGTTGGAGAAATTTTCGTTATTACTGCGGTAACCGATCCTGCTGCAGGTAATAAGGGGATCAGCTCCTTCATTATGACCAAAGACACTATCGATCTCGAGAAGACTGCGGAGATTGGTATTGGACACGATGCTTCTCTTGAGAAGACACCAGGTTTTACATCTGGTAAAAAAGAAGACAAGCTCGGTTGGAGAGCTTCTGACACCCGCGAGCTGGTTTTCCAGGATGCTGAAGTTCCGGCCGAAAATCTTCTTGGCCAGGAAGGGATGGGGTTCATAAACTTTATGCAGACTTTGGATTCCGGTCGTATAGGTGTGGCTGCACTTTCTCTTGGAATTGCTGAGGGCGCCTACGAAGAGGCTGCAAAGTATTCATTGTTACGTAAACAGTTTGGCAAGACTATCTCAAGCTTCCAGGGCGTTCAGTTCCCACTCGCCGACATGGCAACAGAAATCGAAGCAGGGAAGCATCTGGTCTATCATGCTGCATGGCTGGCTCAAAACGGTAAGCCATATGCAAAAGAGGCTGCAATAGCTAAACTATTCTGTTCTGAATTAGCGATGCGTGCGACCATCAAAGCCATCCAGATCCACGGTGGCTACGGATACACGAAGGAGTATCCAGTTGAGCGTATGATGCGTGACGCTAAAATTTGCGAGATCGGCGAGGGTACATCTGAGATTCAGAGACTTGTCATCGCGCGTCATATACTGAAAGAATTTGCTGCGTGAGTTATCAAAATATTGCTAGGCGCTTGCGCCTGCCTTTGGGTTTTGTTCTGGGCATCGCTTATGTTGTCTTTGCCCGTCCCACCCAACAATCTTTATTAATCGGTGGTATAGTGGCTCTTCTTGGTGTTCTGGTGAGAGCCTGGGCAGCTGGCCACATTAGTAAGAACAAAGTTTTAGCCACCAGCGGTCCGTACGCACATACAAGAAACCCCCTGTACTTCGGGAGCTTTTTGATCTCGGCCGGCTTTGCGATCGCTGCTCATTGGCTGGTTCTGGTCTTTGTTGGTGTCTTCTTCCTGTTGATCTATTATCCAACCATGAAGAAGGAAATCACAGCTATTAGCGGTTTCTTTCCCGACAGCTATCCAAAGTATGCTGAAAACGTACCGCTGTTTTTACCACGTTTGACGCCCTGGAGAGGTGATTCCAACTCATCCAAGAAGTTTGATCCCAAGCTTTATATGCGCCACGGAGAGTGGAAAGCTGCTCTAACCTATGTATTAGCAATGGTTTGGCTAGCGTTTAGATCAGTTGCCGGATAGATTTAGGGTGTCCGCACTAGGCTTATTTTTTATGTGACATAGAATGTCACAAAAATTTGCCTGGTGCCCCCCAGTTTATACATTTTTTGGACTGCTTCAGTAGAGATCCTGTAGTACGTTCTCGTCGCTGAAGTGGGCTACAATGAAAAGAGAAATTTTGATTAACGCGTCCCCGCGCGAAACGCGGATCGCTATTTTGGAGGACGACCGTCTCGTAGAGCTGCTGGTCGACCGCCCGGACCATCGTCGTAGTGTTGGCGATATTTATTTAGGCAAGGTTGAGGCGGTTCTTCCTGGTATACAGGCGGCATTCGTTAATATCGGCACTGAAAAGAGTGCCTTTTTGCATGCATCCGATGTCATCGAAGATGACAACGATGACGATGATGACGACGATAAGTCTGATATCGACGACGACCATGAAAATGGAAACGGAGACAATGGTCGCAGTCGTCGTAAAGTCCCCCCAATTCAAGACATATTAAAACGTGGTCAGGATCTTATAGTCCAAATCACAAAAGAGCCAATATCCACAAAAGGGCCGCGCGTCACTGCGCAGATTTCTCTTGCGGGGCGTTTCCTGGTTTACCTGCCTGACAGCTCAAGAGTTGGGGTCAGCCGTAAGATTGGTTCCGCTGCTGAGAGACAGCGTCTTAAGGAGTTGGTCAGCTCGGTTTTGCCTGAGAAGTCTGGTGGTGTAATTGTCAGAACTGTCAGCGAGGACGTGACTCCGGAGATGTTGGAGCGAGAGCTCACCTCTTTGATGAGTCAGTGGAAGCGCATCAAAAAGAAGACACGTTTTGTTCGCGCTCCAAGCCAGCTCCATCGTGAGACAGGGCTTACACGTGGTTTGGTTCGCGATCTCTTCAGTACTAAGGTCGATAGCTTAACCGTCGATTCCAAGCAGACATTTAACGAGATTACCGAGTATCTGAGCGACATCGCTCCAGATCTCATCCCTCGTGTTCGTCTGTACGAAGATCGTATTCCGCTGTTCGATAAGTTTGAACTTGAAGAAGAGATACGTGACACGTTCAAACGTCGTTGCGATCTTCCATCGGGCGGATATCTGATAGTTGAGCCAACCGAAGCACTGGTCTCAATCGACGTTAACTCAGGTCGTTACACTGGTAAGAAGGACCCTGAGCAGACCGTATTAAGAACGAACATGGAAGCTGCGGCTGAAATTGCCCGCCAGCTTCGGTTGCGTGATGTGGGTGGTATTATCGTGGCCGACTTCATCGATATGGAAGTCAAGGCTAACAGGGAGAAGGTCTTACAGGAGCTCAGGAACAGGCTTTCCCGCGATCGTGCACGCACAAAAGCTCTTGCAGTAAGTGATCTAGGCCTGGTTGAAATGACCCGTCAACGGGTCAGACAGAGCCATTACCAGAGTATGACTGAGGCATGCCCCGTATGTAATGGTACTGGCCGAGTCTTTACTCCCGAAACCATTGTCCGTCGTGTTGAACGTTCTGTCAGACGTATGGTTTTAGAGGGTCGCAAGGAAAATCTGGTAGTTAAATTGCATCCAGAGGTAGCAATCTACGTACTGGAGCAGGAGCGTGACCTTGTGCAGAAGCTGCAGAAGGTTGCCCCGTTCAACTTGGAACTGCGTGACGATCCACTCCTGAAGCCTGACGAATTCAAACTTGTTGTTAAGGCTCAGGGAAGGGATGTTACAAGTCAGTACGCCGTCGTTTAACGGTTAACGCACGAGGGTTGTATGAAGCAGAATCTTATTTCAGGTTACAAATTCTCAAGGTATTCAGTCGGCAGTGCGCTTGCTCTTCTATTTTTAGTCAGCGCCTGTAAGACGAAGCAGACTGAAGATGTTAATCCAAACAATGACAGTGCTGCTGTAGTGCCTGAAAGTGTGTCTGTATCTACAGAACCCACAAAGCCAATCCAGGGGATTGACTGGGGATTTGTGGAGATTGACGGTATGACTAAGACAACCGGGATGGCCGGTTCTCGCGCATTTCTTCACTTCGGTCTGGACGGCAGCGTTCATGGTAACTCGGGGTGCAATAATATGAGCGGTTCATACACCTTCGTGGGCTCAAAGCTGGAGATGGGTCCTCTCGCCATGACTCGCATGTTTTGCGATGGATTCATGGACCTGGAATCCAAGGTTTCAGATGTTGTTAATAAGGCGAAATCCTATGGTTTCGCTGGTGACACTCTCCTTCTTATGGAAGGGGATAAAATACTCGCTAAGCTATTACCAATCGGCGGTTAAACTCTAGTGAATCTAGGGTTTGACTTTAAGGGTAATTGTGCTTAAACTAGAAGGCTGCACTAAAACTCGTAAATAAATGTCATACGCTATCATCCGTACTGGCGGCAAGCAATATCGTGTTGAGCCAGGCAAAACGTATAGAATTCCGTCCCTCGTCGGTGATGCCGGCGCGAAGGTGACGTTTAATGAAGTCCTCCTCGGGAGCGACAACAACAAGACGCACGTCGGAGTTCCATCGCTGCAAGGCGCCTCCGTATCGGCTGAAATCGTTAAACACGGTCGCGGCGAAAAGATCGTCATTTTCAAGCAGAAGCGTCGTAAGAACTATCGCAAGAAGCAGGGGCATCGCCAGGGCTTCACCGAAGTTCGTATCGGCGATATCAGCTTCGCATAATTAGAGGATAGAGCTCAATGGCACATAAGAAAGGCGGTGGCTCAACTAAGAACGGCCGCAACAGCAACCCACAGTATCGTGGTGTTAAAAAGTTCGGTGGCGAAAAGGTCGTCGCTGGCAACATCATCGTTCGTCAGTGTGGCACCAAGTTCCACGCAGGACGTAACGTTGGTTTAGGCAATGATTTCACAATCTATTCGTTAATCGATGGCGTTGTGAAGTTTGAGCATAAGAGCAAGACACGCTACAAGATTAGCGTATATCCTGCTCAACCAGTCGAAGCAGTCGCATAGTTAGTTAGCGAACGTTTTGGTGTTTAAAGAGAAGGCTGCCTCAAAAGGCAGCCTTTTTTGTGCTTCTTCAATAGTTACTTCGCGTCCGGATTTAGATCGGTGCAGATCGCTGCCACTCCAATATCAAACAGGTGGCTCCATACATTGCGGTCATTGCAGGTCCAGCAGATAACCTGCCCCCCCGATGTTGCAGCAACTTCTTCTACCAGATCCCGATCAACGTACTCATACCACTGCCAGAGGTCCTTAGCGCGCGCATTCCGCATCGCCTGTACACTATCTATAAGCCTGCCTGATTCCAGTATCCCCGTATCGATATTTGGAATCATCGGAGCAATCTTTCGAATGGCTCTATGATCGAAGGAGTGAACAGAACAGCTTGCACTGGTGTTGTTCACCTCGTCTGCTACCACATCTTCAATACCAATACCTTTTATCTCCACATATATGTGCAGCTTTCCCGTAAGAAGATCAAACACTTCGCGCAATGTAGGGATATCCGGCCGTAACTCTTTCAGTGTCGGCAGATCAATAGAATCAATTGCAACATGCCGTGTGTTGGCATTGTCCTGATTTACTGACGCCACTGCATTGCCGGTGAGCAACTGGAAGTCGTGATGAACTACACAGACCTTATCGGCGGTTGTGTGAACATCTAATTCTACCGCATCAAAACCTAAATCTACGGCTCGCTGAAATGCTGCGAGGGTGTTCTCGGGATAGATGTCCCTAGCACCACGGTGAGCGATAAATCTCATAGCCAAGGATAGTAATCTCTTATTCTTTAGTTAGCGCGTCCTTTGAGGCCACCGATAAGTAGTGCGTATATTAATCTGCTTTGTTCGGTTAAGGATGCAGTATTCTGGTTCGATCCAGCTTGTGAAGATGTGAGGTGTTGAGTCGAGCCACTATGTGAGGATGATGCGTTCATCGAGGCCGATCCGGAGCCAGTGCTTCCCGCCGATCCTGATGTGTCATGCGTAGTTGATCCACCACTCGTGCCTGATCCAATGCCTCCGGACATTGCAACATCTGACTGTCCGGTAGAACCATGTAAAGCCTTCTGTTCTGTTGCATGTTGAGACAATCCCCACTGATTAGGGCCACTCATCATCGCAAATGCCATATCTGCCGCAAACTCCAGCGGTATCTGCGAGTGTGAACTGCTACCCATTACCTTCGACAGAATATCACGCAGCATCTGAACATATTCTTTACGTTTTGTCTCTACTAATGCCCTTTTGTCCATCTCACCATCCGCAGATTCATGCGATAAGACGCGTACAAACGATGCATTCTCGCGCATATAGGCCATATGGCTTTCAATGAAGCGAAGTAATTGATCGTCCGCAGAACTTCCACCAGCAGTTGCTGCTTTAGCCGATGTTATAAGTGCATCTATGGCGCGAGCCTGGATGTCGTATAACAGAGCGGCTTTACCCTTGGTGTAGTAGTAGATACCTGACAGGGAAATGCCGGAGTCCTGGGCGATATCGCGCATGCTGGTGCCGCCGTATCCGCGCTCAGCGAACGTCTTAGCCGCTGCTGTCAAAAGGGTCTCTAACTTAGGAAGGCGGTTATCGTCGGCCATTGTCTTCTGTGGTAAAGGTTAAAGCTCGATATGCACGAACGGTCGTTCAGTGTAAGTTAACTCGTTTTTGCGTTTGGGGTCAACTTACAGGACGTCCGGTTTAGATTCCCTGAACAGTCGCACGAAGCATACCTCGGGATACAGTTAGAGCTGGATTCCCCTAAAGTCCACGAATTCCGTCGTTAACATAGCGCAAAACCCAGCGTCTATATAATGTGTGGGAGTGATATCACCGCCTCAAATAGATTTCTCGGATCTCGAGCTGATTCGCAAGTGGCAGTCCGGCGACAACGCTGCGGCTAGCCGGCTTGTGGAGCGTCACGCCGATCCATTGGTGCGGTTTGTCAGCAGTTTGGGAGAAAGAGAAGGCGCTTTTGAGCTGATGCAGGATACGTTTGTAAGAGCTTTTGGTGCGATAGACGGCTTTCGGGGAGAGAGCAGTTTCAGAACCTGGCTGTTTACAATAGCTCGTAGATTGATTCTGGATCGGCGAAGGGCGGAGAAAAGAAGGCCAGCTACTGAGGCCTTGGAAGAAGGAGATGTTGTGACACAGTTTGATGCTCTGGATACGCTGTTGGCCGATGAGGCCATGATGCGTGTACGAGCGGCTGTAGATTCGCTGTCGGCCAAGCAACGCGAGGTGTTTCTGCTCAGAGTAGAGCAGGGATTGTCTTTCAAGGAAATTGCTGCCGTAGTTGATAGTACAGAAGGCGCCACCAGAGTGCATTACCACAATGCCCTCCGATCCGTAAAGGATTACTTAAATGAATGATTGTATTAACGTAAAGATTCGCGACCTGCTTCCTACTTATCTGCATGGAAAATGCGACGATGAGCAGGAAGAGATGGTCGCCACGCACATCGCAGACTGTGCCGACTGTACAGCAGAGCTGGAGCTGTTGCGCTCTGTTGTAAATAGCCGACCCATACACTCTTATGTATCTCCTGAAGATATAAGAAGCGTTGTTGCTGCAATTCCTACTTACAAGGCAGTTTCCCGTAACAACTGGGCACGCTTTAGAAATGCCGCTGCGATATTAATTGCCGGCATTGGCATTACAACATTCGCGCTCTCGAAAGATGTTGATATCTGGAGAGGTTCGTCGAAGACAACTGTTGTTGCAGGGAGTCAGTTGGATTCTAATGGTGATAGCTTTGCTCGAGGGAGAGCTGAGTCTGCCTTGTCGCGTGGTGATGCTGCTGGGGTAGCTCTCGTGAATGTTACTTCTTTGTCGTCAGCGCAAATTGAAGATATGATGAATGATTTGCAGGATTTTGAATTGTTGCCAGAGGGTGATTTAGCATCTTCATATTCGTTTGATCCTATGGCGGCTGAATACTTGGAGATGATTGGAACCGGCGATGACATTGGGATTGCGGAGGAGTTTTAATATGAAAAAGACCCTAGGTATTTGCTCGATAGTCGATAGAGTTAATATGTCTTTAAGATCGGTTGCTGTGGTTGTAGCCGCGGTTGCAATGACAGTGTTTTTTGCCATGGCCCCCGCTTTGGATGCGCAGGGTGGTCCTCCTGGATCGCGTGGGCGTGGTCAGGGACAGGGTCCTGATCGAGCTGCGATAGAGGCTGAGTTTGAGCAGAGAATTGAGAGGCTGGTGCGTGATCAGTTGAAGCTGTCCGAAGACCAGATTAAACAGGTGCGTGCGGTTAGTAGTAAAGCCAAGAATCGCAGAGCTGATTTAATGAAGCGGGCTGGCGAGACACAGCGGTCTTTGCGCGCTGAAGTTGCCAAGGACGCTGGAGCTGATCAGAAGAAGGTGAAGAAGCTTATGGACGAGGAGATGGCTGGGCGTAAGCGTTTCTTTGAGCTTCTTGAGGATGAGAGGAAGGAGCTGGCCGAGTTTCTGACCCCTGTGCAGGTTGCCAAGTATCAGCAGATTCAGCAGCAGTTGATGCAGCAGGTGCATCAGAGGGCTGGGGAAGGAAGGCATGAGGGTGGTGAGAGAGGTAAGGGCGGGAAGGGGCGAGAGAAGAAGTAACGCTGTTTGCGGTTAGGCTGGCGTAATAGACATTTGTGAACTATTATTATGGTCTGCCCGGATGGCGGAATCGGTAGACGCAGGGGACTCAAAATCCCCCGGTGTTTGGCACCTTGCGAGTTCGAGTCTCGCTCCGGGCATGTATATTTTAGACATCATAATGGTTTCTAGTGTGGTGTATAGAGAGATGGAAAATATTATTGGCGGTGGTCTTTATGACCTCCGCTTTTTTTATTGTAAATAATGCACCTGTACATGAGAGAAAGCTAACGTATGAAATTTTACCTCTCATTTCATTTTTGCGTTCCATGATTGAAATGATCGGCTAGAGACATCTTTTTATTCTGTAGCAGACACGGATGTGTCGTTCGGTATAGTCTGGTGCGACAGATGAAGAGTATGCATATTGTAATAGGATCGAGAGTTTTAGGGGACTACAATTCTATTGAGGTTGGCGTATGATAAGTTTTGCTTCTCTATGTATGGTTTTTGCCGGATCCGCAGCGGTGATTGGTCGAGGAGAATTGCTTGGTGATAATGGATTGCAAGATCAGTCTGCGGTTGTGGAGGAATCATCTATTTCTTCAGTGGAAACATCGGATAGCACCTATAATACTATTAAGCTATTTAATGATCAGTTCAGCGTTGCTATACCCGCTGGATTTACTTTGATGGATAGCGCTGCTATGGTCGCAAAATATCCTGATCCAACCAGGCCAAACATCATTTATACAAACCAAAATGGTTCTGTAAATATTACTTTTAAATACACCTCAAACAGAATGCCACCTGATGGTGTGCCGGAATTGATGCCGGTTCTTTTGCGGAGTATTGTGCCTGTCAGTGTTAGGTTCTATCGAGCTTCGATAGAAAATGTTAATAGTCGCGAATTTGGAATACTGGAGGCGCTAACACCTATCGCTAAAGGTAGGGTTTATAACTTTATGTATGCTACTGCATTGAATGGGAAAGTTTTGGTGGGGACTGTGAACTGTCCGGAAGGTGAGAAGGAAGCTTGGAAGAAGGAGGCTAAGAAGATTGTTGAGTCTATAGGTAAGTAGGTTGTCTCTTCATGGCTTTACGCCTTCTGCTAAAAGTTTAGGATAAGTCTGCTGAAGAATATAGAAGCTTATTCTTCTGAGGGCTTAGCCCATTTATTCCGGTTCGCCAAGAACTCAATATTTAATTGGGAGATTCGTATGCCATGTTATTCGAGAGGACACAAGATGCCGATGTTGCTTATGATGTTTATCGGGAGTGCCATTATGATGAGTACTTCTGTCGCTGCGCAAGGTGGCGGCGGATGCGTTGGGTCTGGGAAAGTCGCGGAAGCATTTAAGACACACATCACAAAAGTCGTGACGACTCAAAATAGTACAATGCGGAGCATCCTCGTCGACATGAATATTACCGATTCGCTCGCATCATCCGTGTCAATGGTTACGAACGATAGCATTTGCATCGCAGTCGCCAAGGCGTGGGCTGTTGAAGACAGTGTTGCCTACGACAGTGTGAAGATAGCGGTCGTCAAGATTGGCACAGATACGTATGTCGCCCGAAAACGGAGGACCACACCAGGAGGGGGCTACGAAGCACTTTTCGTTTGTAACGAGTATTTTATCCACAAAGGATATTTGACGTTTTAGAGGTCCATCGTCTTTACACCACGGTAATCTCTCTACAATACGGGCTGTAAAAACCGTAACACCCCTAAGTCTGACAAAGGCCTAGGGGTGTTCTTTTTGAGATTGGATAAGCAAAATCCCCTATTCTTTAAGCAGAGTAGAGGGGGATAGTTGGTAATATGATCCTTTGATCAGATATATATATGATTGCGATTTATGAAGGTTTTATTCGTAAGGTGTAGTGTTTGTCACAACTCAAGTGTCCTTTATAGATATACGATAGGCTGCGGAAAGTTTGTATATCTTATCGTAAATCGAGCGTAAGAACCGTCTTCGCTCCTCCTATCCCAAAACAGGTAACGGAATGAAATTGATTATGATTGCAGGAGTGGTTGCCGCCGTTTTAGGCACTCAATCTCAGGCCGCTGAGCCTACATCTACTCACAGGGGCTTAGGTGCGCCGAATACCGACTCGGTGGAGACCAGGCGAAAGTTAGATGGAGGGCGACTAATATACACCGATACTATATCCATTTTTGGAGCCAAGGACTCGTTAGGTAGGTGTAAGGTGAGCCTCAGAGCCCGTGATCTGGAAGGTAAGGGGAGGATCATCGATGGAGAGATAACCCTATTGAATGAAAAGACCTGTGAGTATAGGCGTATACGGCGTGTCTATCAAACTGACACCGCCAAAGCTAGTAAAGAAGAAAAAGGATTATTAAGTACATCAGTCGCTGGGCTGAGATATGAATTCTATGATAAGTACAGTACATCGGAGGGCTCTCGCTTCGACTATGAAGTGACTTTTGATGACCTGGGATGCGTGGGCGGTTCGGGTATTCAATATGCCCAAGGCTTTTTCGGATCTAACATTTTTTCCACATGGGATGCTTATGAGTTGTTTATCGGAGGCGCAAGTTCTGGCTGTCTCATGGATTTTCAGAGGGCCGGGGCATGGTTTAACTTTGGGCACCCGACGTGCATGCCGATAAGCAGTAGCTATGGAGACATTTTATTAGAAATAACTCCAAACGTTGGAGGGGTGGCCGATTGGGACGCCTACCTTTATGGAAAGATCCTCTGTGATCAACCGCTCACTCCGCCCGTCGACGACTATATTGGGCTAAGGTACGGAGTTTGGGGAGTATTGGTACCCTAGGGGCTAGTTTTTTAGTGAAGTTCATAGGTCAAGAGATGTTATCTAGCTCTAAGACTCCCGGAGAAGGGGATAAATTGAATAACAGTTGCAGATAGTAAACGGCATTTTAACGAAACCGATTAAACCTTAAAAAAGATTTAAGTAGAGTAGGGGTGTTATATTATCTGTCCGGATCGGCCAGTAATTCAGAGTACATCATAGTTCGCACTTTTCTCCCTTCGAAATCAGAAACGGGAGTTTTTGCTACCCGTTCAGTCATCGCTCTGACAAATGCGACATTTAGTTCAACGACTCTCTCCGGCAGGTTCTGTATATTTCTCATAACTTGCGGCTTTTGAACTGTCCCATCGGCTCTGTGGATCTCAAATTTATCTGTAAGTGTAAGTACTGGAACAGGTGCGGGATAACTAGCCATATTGCTGGCTAATGCAGAGCGAGCCATAAGAAGTAGAAATCGGTCATCTATTGAACGTCTGTCAACCACTATTGTTGGCACAGATGTGGGATACATAATCGCAATTACTTCATCGGGAAGAGACTCTTCCGCGACGGCCACGCGAACATCGATGGACGACGCCTCCATAAGTTTCTTCTTCATTTCCTTTAGATCGTCTTCTTGTTCTGGAGTAAGTGAAGGATTTAAGACTGGAGCGTCCCCAAGCGGTTTTAATTCTGTAGATTCTGGCTCAGTTCCCTCTGTGATATAAAACTGTTTCTTCTCAGAATTATTGCTCATAAGGGGCAGGTACAAGGCGGGGGGAAAACACCTTCTGAACGGGAGGGACGCCGCCCTCATAATCGAATATTTCTCGTTAATTAAATGACGTTAATTGCTCCAGCAATCCCTGTTCCAATTGGACGAGTGTCTGAGAGGATCTTAAAGCTATCCTCAACTACCTGTCCCGTTTTCTTACTCTAGTGCTCGATTATTCAGTCCAGTTCACAGCATCCTGCCGTATTCCTGCGTATAGATCTACAATCTAATCACCGCTCACTTTTTGATCTGTTCCCAGACCGGCTTCTCAGAAGCAGTCAGAAGTCGGCATTGCAATCGGAGGAAGAATGACAGCTCACAAGTTATCAATGTCGCGTCGCCAAGCCCTTTTAAATGCACTCGGCGGCGGATTATCCCTTACAATGGGCTCGAAACTTCTTTTCGCGAGTGAGAATGGTTTCGCCTGGACAGCGGACGGAGAACTCCTCTCAAAGCCAATACCATCGTCTGGGGAACGTATTCCACTGGTCGGGATAGGAACTGCCCGCCGGTACGATGTGGCGTCGTCAAAGGAAGAACTTGCGCCCCTACGAGAAGTTTTGAGTAATCTTCCCAAGTTGGGTGGGAAGCTGGTGGATACTGCTCCTTCGTATGGCAAAGCTGAAGACGTTTTGGGTGATCTCATTTCTGAGCTCAAAATAAGAGACAAGATCTTCCTTGCTACGAAGGTGGGCGCTGGCGGCAAAGGACGAGATGCGGCGCTTAAGGAAATAGAAGCCTCCAAAAAGCGATTGAAGACAGATAAGTTCGATCTTCTCCAGGTTCATAATCTTGGAGGCGTCAAGGAGATGTTGCCGTTACTACGTGATATGAAGAAAGCAGGAGAAATTCGGTATTATGGTGTTACGACCACATTTGAAAGACAGTATCCCGAACTTGAGGAGTTGCTGAAGAAGGAACCGATGGACTTTCTTCAGATTGATTATGCAATCGATAATCGTGGTGTTGAGAAGTCTATTCTCCCATTAGCACAGGATAAGGGGATTGCGGTATTGACTGCGCTGCCATTCGGAAGAGGGCGAGTGTTTGAAGCATTTAAAGACAAGCCGATTCCGGAATGGGCCGCGGAACTGGAGATTAAAAGCTGGCCGCAGTTTGCGCTCAAGTATATCATTTCACATCCTGCAGTTGTTTGTGCAATACCCGGAACAGCGAAGTTGGATTATCTCAAGGATAATCTCGGCGCTGCACACGGCAAACTTCCGGATGAAGCAACTCGTCGTAAGATGGCCGCCCTGGTTGATGCTGCATAGACGGTGTAGCTATATCGCTATCGCGACAGGGATATCCTTGTGAACGGCACTCTTACGCGGTTATTAAAAAAGGTTATAGACATACGAGAAGGAGAGCTGGCTGCTCTCCTTTGGTCGTCGGCGTATCTATTTTTCGTTTTGTGCGCGTACTATATACTACGGCCCATTAGAGATGAGATGGGTGTAGCGGGTGGTGTTGAAAATCTCGCCTGGTTGTTCACCGGAACATTGTTAGGGATGCTGATACTGCATCCTGCTTACACGAGCATGGTTGGTAAGCTTCAACGGCGAAAGTTTGTACCGTATACATATCGCTTTTTCATTCTTAACCTCGTTGCGTTTTTCTTCATATTAAGATGGGCTGATGCATCGCAGAGTGTTTGGGTTGGAAGAGTGTTTTTTATATGGGCGAGTGTTTTTAATCTGTTTGTGGTTTCGGTGTTCTGGTCGTTCATGACTGATTTGTATCATCCGCAGCAGAGTAAGAGGTTGTTTGGGATGATAGCTGTGGGTGGGACATTGGGAGCGACGCTGGGATCTTCTATAACTTCGGTACTTGTTGAATCAGTTGGGCAGATTAATCTGTTGCTTGTGTCTGCGCTGTTTCTTGAGGTGGCCGCTAGGGCTTCGAGGGCGTTGGATCATAGAGAGGAATCTCTTGTTCTAGCAGCAAAGGAGGATTACGCTGAAGCTGATATCGAACTCAATAGATCTGAAGTAATCGGTGGTGGAGTGTTTGATGGTATAAAGCATGTATTACGATCCCCATATCTGCTAGGAATTGCAGGGCTGATGCTGTTCTTTACGATATCGTCCACGTTCTTGTATTTTCAGCAGGCTGAGATCATTGCCGAAGCGTTTGCTAATGATTCGGCGGGGCGGACACGGCTTTTTGCGAATATCGATCTGGTAGTGAATGTGCTTACCTTCCTGGTTCAGATCTTTTTAACGGGGCGTATTCTTAAGTGGTTTGGAGTTGGGGCGGCGTTGGCGTTTTTGCCTGTGGTAACGTTGGTTGGGTTTGGTATTTTGGCGGTAGCGCCTGTGTTAGTGGTGGTTGTGGTGTTTCAGGTCGTGAGGCGGGCAGGGAACTTTGCTGTACAGCGGCCGGCGAGAGAGGTTTTGTATACGGTGATGGATCGGACGGATAAGTATAAGGCGAAGAATTTTAATGATACGTTTGTGTATAGGGTGGGGGATCAGGTTGGGGCCTGGTCGTATACGGCGTTGGGGTGGTTTGGGTTGGGGTTGACGGGGCTGGCGGTGGTGATGTTGCCGATTGCGGTGGTTTGGGGAGGGTTGGCGGTTTGGTTGGGGGTGCGGTATGGGAAAATTGATTCTGGTCACGCAGGTTAAAAATCATTAGATTTTATTTTTTATAGGAGTAAGATCTTTGACTTAAGGAACTCCTAATATCTGAGGAATTCAGGCAATCGTGTACTCTCGTTTAACATCAAGTTTCTTTGTTGTAGATTCTCTGTGATTGGATGTCACGAATCTCTCACTGAGGTGAGGGCTAAAACACATAGGTTGGCTGGGGAAGATAGTCGTATTGAAGTCAGTATTAACAAGACTACCTATACTTGATCACTGTGCACAACCACAATGAGAAGCTTGTTCGGCACCATCGAAATTCATAGGCGCGCTGCAGACGGTAGGGATTGGGGGCCGTCTGAAGCGATGTCGATAATCCCGAATATTCCGCAAGTCCAGAGGATTCCATGCAGGTGTATGCGCTTCGGATTTTGAGAAAACCTGCTGGTAAGTATAAGGTTAAATTGCCAGAGATATCTTTGCGGGATGAAGTTGGATATGTGTTGAAGCAACGGAGGGAGTAGCACTCGTGTTTACTGTGGAGTTTGCAGTTGTACAGGGGAATAAAGTAAGAGGATATCGATTCGTAGTATGGCTGACTGCAACAAAGATAAGTTCTACGAATAAATTGTGATACGGGAGGGGTATGGGTATGTCGTTGTAGTGAGTAACTAGATCGTATTGTTTGTTGGCTGGTGAGTATGGGGAGAGCTTCTTAATCGCGTTTAGAGCGGATCTGATCTTTGAACTAATACTATAAAATGGGTGTTAGTACACTATTTCAGGTCTTTTGCTGTGGAAAAAAACGTTATAGTAGTAATCGACTGGGTATGCTTGCCAAAATCGCTTTGGGATTATTGGATGTCGACCTGAAGATCTTTGCGATAGTTGCGAAATTTACTTAAAGAATACCTTGGAATTCATGTTCAAGAGATATTGCTTTAATGACATACGAAGAAAACGCTGCGAGATTGGATACTGGACTGAATTGGACAGAGATCCATTTCTATATAATCTGAATATGTTTGGAATGAGTGTGAAGAATAGTGAATTATACGTTTAGAGGAAAGCAATTCTACTCCTTCAGTAAGCTTCTAACTAGCAATTATATTTATGCATATATCATTTAGGCCGGTACAATAATAGCCTATTATACCCTTAACTGACCGCAATGAACGGTAATCGTCCTCTTCTCAGCTGCCTCGGTGGTACTAAGAAGCTGAATCGGTACATAGGTGGGATCCTTCTGAAGAATGGTTGTATTGTAGGACCTTATATTGATCAGAATGCTCGCTGGAGCGTGGATCCGGAGTACCCTTCTGTTTTTTTGATAATTCATCCAGTCAAGTCTGAATGAATTATCCGACCAGATATACTCATTCTTTAGGTCTGTTGCTGTGTCTCCAGGTCCTAATTAAATGATTAATGAAAGCTGAGCTGCCTATCTCTAACAGAATCCCATCACCAGGTCGCACGATGTTCATGTGGTTTATAGTAGGATTTTCGCAAAAATATAAATTAAAAGAAGTTTTCTTTTTTGGATGAGGTAAATACCTCCCTATATATCCGTCTTTCTTTTACGAACTCTGCATCAACAAAGAAAACCTAAATAGAAGTTCTGTTTTTCACACTTTATTAGTTTAGAGGCCCAGTGAAGCTTGAGGAATTAAAACCAGAAACAGTTATTCGTGGCATCCTTCCGGATTCAATTGCCACTGTTGTTAATGTCGAATGGCACGGTTCGGATGCTCTCACTCTTATATATAGAGGTCCTGACGGTCGCGTTGCTGATGAGATAATCTATCGGAGCGACGAAGCACGTATTCAAATAGCTGAAACTGGGCGTCCATGGAATTTCGAAGGTGATGGCGAAGTATTTCGATTAGTCTCGGAAGCACACCGAATCCGATTAGCACACCTTTTTGATCCAGTCTTGGCTGTTCATACATCGTTAGTCGATCCGCTGCCACATCAGATCACAGCTGTCTACGAAGCTATGCTACCTCGCCAGCCCTTGCGATTTCTCCTTGCTGACGATCCGGGCGCTGGGAAAACCATCATGGCTGGCCTGCTCATAAAGGAATTAATAGCACGGGGCGATCTTCGAAGATGTCTGATTGTGTGTCCAGGAAGCCTTGCGGAACAGTGGCAAGATGAACTGAACCGTCGCTTTCACCTCCCGTTTGAAATTCTGACAAACGATAAGCTGGAAGCCTCTCGTACTGGAAACTGGTTCCTGGAGAACGATCTCGCTATCGCACGATTGGATAAGCTATCGAGAGATGAAGATTTGCAGGAAAAACTCAAAGCGCCAGACTGTGGTTACGATCTAATCGTTTGCGACGAGGCTCACAAGCTTTCTGCTACTTTCTTTGGTGGTGAAATAAAATATACAAAACGATACCGATTGGGTCAGCTTCTTTCTGGGTTGACACGACATTTCCTTCTTATGACTGCTACACCACATAATGGAAAGGAGGAAGATTTTCAGTTGTTCCTAGCGCTGTTGGATGGAGATCGCTTCGAAGGAAAGTTCCGTGAGGGGGTGCATCAGGTAGAGGTGTCGGATCTGATGCGCAGGATGGTCAAGGAGAATCTTCTTAAATTCGACGGGCGTCCGCTTTTCCCTGAGCGGGTTGCTCATACAGTTCCGTATCCCTTATCGGATACGGAAGCGCGATTGTACAAAGAAGTTACAAAATATGTACGAGATGAATTTAACCGCGCAGAAGCTCTGCAGAATGATAAAAGATCTGGAACAGTTGGGTTCGCTCTTACTATTCTTCAACGACGACTCGCGTCATCTCCAGAAGCTATTTATCAGTCGTTACGCAGGCGTAGAGAGCGATTAGAGCAGCGCTTTAGGGAACTCGAATTGATGCATCGGGGAGGAGGGGCAGCTACCCTCGTAATTCCCTCTGGTCAACTGCTCGATGCAGACGATGTTGATGATCTTGAAGATGCACCGGCAAGCGAAGTCGAGAGTGCGGAGCATGAAATTCTGGATCAGGCCACTGCCTCAGCGACGCTTGCAGAATTGCAGATCGAGATCGCTACACTTAAGAGTCTCGAATCTCTCGCGGCCGAAGTTCGTAGAACGGGCCAGGATACCAAATGGAGAGAATTAGCAGATTTAATTAGTCTACTTTTTCACAATGGAACTATAGATCCAGACAGATCTGTCAAGGGCAACGCAATCGAGTCTAACGTTGCACCCATCCCGCGTCCAGCAGCGGGAGCGCAGCAGAAAGTTGTGATATTTACAGAACACAAAGATACACTGATCTATCTACAGCGAAAAATCAGTGGGTTATTAGGGCGTGCCGAAGCAGTGGTTGTAATCCACGGTGGTCTTGGGCGAGAAGAACGGCGTAAAACGCAGGAGACATTCCTGCACGATCCAACAGTTCAAGTTCTGCTTGCTACAGATGCTGCGGGCGAAGGAATTAACCTTCAGCGCGCCCACCTAATGGTGAACTACGATCTACCGTGGAATCCTAACCGACTTGAACAGCGCTTCGGACGAATTCATCGTATTGGACAGACCGAAGTTTGTCATCTGTGGAATCTGGTTGCTCAGGAGACTCGTGAAGGAGACGTGTATCGACGACTTCTAGAAAAGCTGGAGGAGGCGCGCAAGGCCCTGGGGGGGCAGGTATTTGATGTACTAGGTAAGTTGCAATTCAACGGTAAACCACTGCGTGATTTGTTGATCGAAGCCGTCAGATATGGAGATCTTCCGGAGGTCAGGGCTCGGTTGAATGAAGAAATAGAACATGGTGTAGATCGCCCCCACCTGCAGGCGTTAATTGAGGTTGGAGCGCTTGCGCACGATGCTATGGACTCCAGTCGAGTGGCACGAGTTAGAGAAGAGATGGAGCGAGCAGAAGCGCGGAGACTGCAACCACATTACATAGAATCGTTTTTCGTGGAAAGTTTCCATCGCCTCGGCGGTGCAATGCGTCAGCGAGAATCTCGTAGATATGAGGTCACAAACGTACCGGCAATCATAAGGAATAGAGATCGGCAGATTGGAACGGCTGACCCTGTTCTCAGACGTTATGAACGGGTAGCATTCGAAAAGGATCTATTATCTTCTCCTGGGCAGCCATTAGCCGCTTTTGTTTGTCCCGGCCATCCGTTGCTAGATGCAGTCCTTGATTTGACACTCGAGCGTAACGGTAATGTTTTACAGCAGGGGGCCGTATTAGTCGATGATCGTGATATGGGAACTAAGCCGCGTGTCCTGTTGTACCTCGAACATGCTATTCGGGATGCCAGTATTCTCCCTTCGGGCGAACGCCGAATCATTTCGCGGAGAATGTTGTATGTAGAAATAGACGAAACCGGGACAGCTCGGCACATGCATTATGCCCCTTATCTTGATTATCGCCCGTTAGCTGAAAATGAGCCATGCGCAAGCCATCTCCTTGTACGTCCTGAATGCTCATGGATTACCCGTGACCTTGAGCAGCAAGCTCAGAGGTACGCTATTGCCAGTGTGGTACCCGAGCATGTCACAGAAGTTAGAGATCGTCGAACTGACAGGATCGAAAAGACTCGGGCTGCAGTTAAGGATCGTCTCAGTAAGGAAATAAGCTGGTGGGACCACCGAGCTGAACAACTTAAGATGCAGGAGCAAGCCGGCAAGCCAGGTGCGCGGCTGAACTCCCATGAAGCACGGCGACGAGCTGATGACTTGCAGGGGAGGCTTCAGAAGCGATTGGCGGAACTTGACCGCGAGTCGCAGATATCAGCGCTACCGCCGGTAGTACTGGGGGCGCTCGTTGTGATTCCCAGGGGTCTTTTGAACACTATAAGTGGAACCCCCACGTCTGCGGTCAGCTACGGAGCGGGCGATACCCAGATGGCTGCGGCTCGGGCAAGGAAAATAGTTATGGATATTGAACGGTCGTTGGGGTTTGCACCTGTCGATCGAGAGCTAGAAAAGCTCGGCTATGATATTGAAAGTAGCATACCAGGGACCGGTAAATTACGATTTATTGAGGTGAAAGGGCGAATAAGTGGGGCTGAGACCATTACGGTGACCAAAAACGAGATACTGTACAGCCTCAACAAGCCAGAAGACTTTATCCTCGCGATCGTTGAATTTATAGATGCCGACCAGCACAGAGTTCATTATGTCCGGCGACCTTTTCAAAGAGAGCCGGATTTTGGGGTGACCAGTGTTAACTATAATTTTAGTGAGCTCCTGGCCCGGGCAATGTCACCCTCCTGAAGTATATTTAAGGCATGATCTGCCTAAATGTTGGTCCTCAAGGGTTAAGTACGTCATTAACAAACTTAAAATTCCGGATGTTTGCATAGGTATGGGAGTAAAGTGTATAACAGCATTTCAGATGTTGAGAACTGAACGCGAGGGGTTTGTACTCGGGGGAAGGGTATGACGACTCTCCGTAAAAAGCTCATTGAGGTAGCGTTACCTCTTGAGGCTATCAACAAGGCTGCGGCGCGAGAGAAGTCAATCCGATATGGACATCCGAGTACCTTACACTTGTGGTGGGCACGAAGACCGCTCGCTGCAGCACGAGCGGTAATATTCGCCCAAATGGTGGACGATCCCTCCGCGCATCCTGATCTGTTTCCTACAGAAAAGGCTCAGGAGAAAGAGCGGCAACGCCTGTTTCGTATTATTGAAGAGTTGGTAAAGTGGGAAAATACCACTAATGAGGATGTCCTCCAGGCTGCACGTGACGAAATCTGGCAGAGCTGGCGCCGCACTTGTGCAGAAAATGTAGATCATCCTCGTGCAAACGAATTGTTTGATCGTTACAAACTCCCGGCATTTCATGATCCCTTTGCTGGTGGGGGTGCGTTGCCGTTGGAAGCGCAGCGCCTTGGATTGGAAAGCTATGCTAGCGATCTGAATCCCGTAGCGGTGTTGATTAACAAAGCGATGATCGAAATTCCGCCTAAGTTTGCGGGACAGCATCCGGTGAATCCAGAGTCCCGTGCAGACACTAACATGTTTGCACGGCATTGGAAGGGTGCTCAAGGGTTGGCTGAGGATGTGCGCTACTACGGAAAATGGATGCGCGATGAGGCAGAGAAACGCATAGGTCATCTATATCCCCAGGTTGAAATTACTGAAGATATGTTGCTTGACCGACCGGATCTCAAGCAGTATGTTGGGCGTAAGCTAACGGTGATTGCATGGTTATGGGCTCGAACAGTAAAGAGTCCGAACCCTGCCTTTGCTAATGTAGATGTGCCACTGACTTCTACTTTTATGCTTTCGACTAAGGCTGGCAAGGAAGCTTATGTGGAACCAGTGATTGAGAATGGTGGATATAGATTCACTGTGAAGGTAGGAAAGCCCAAGAATGGAGACAGGTCTAAGGCTGGTACATCAGCGGGTAAGCGAAGTGGCTTTATTTGCTTAATGTCGGGTACGCCCTTACCATATAGTTATATTCGGGATGAAGGTTCAGCGGGGCGAATGAATGCGAAACTTATGGCGATTGTTGCAGAGGGTGATCGTGGTCGCGTCTACCTCGCACCTACACTAGAACAGAGCGAAATAGCTAAAAATGCAAAACCGAATTGGAAACCGGAAACTCCCTTGCACGGGAAGTGCCGTGTAAACGTCTCTAATTACGGTATGGATACGTACGGCGATCTCTTTACCTCTCGCCAACTGATTGCTTTAACAACATTCTCTGACCTTGTCTCAGAAGCTCGCGAGCGCATCCGGCTCGATGCACTTGATGCTGGTTTAGTGGATGATGGTAAACCATTGCGCGATGGTGGTGTTGGTGCAACAAGTTATGCAGAGGCCGTAACTGTCTACTTGGCTTTTGTAGTTAATCGTTTAGCAGATTTTAATTCGACTGTTTGTGGGTGGATACCGATTGTTCAGGCTACTCGTAACACTTTTGCGAGACAGGCTATTCCAATGACTTGGGATTATGCGGAGGTTAACTTCTTTGGCGATTGGTTGGCAAACTATAACGCTGCGCTTGAGAAGATCATAAAGCCACAGGAGATTGCCTTTCCCTTTAAATCTTTTAACGGGTTATCTTCGCGAGCTTTACAGCAGGATTGTCAGACACAAATACTGAGCTTAGATCGAGTTGTTTCTACTGATCCTCCTTATTATGATAACATAGGATATGCCGATTTATCGGACTTTTTCTATGTTTGGCTACGAAGATCTTTACGTTCCGTTTTCCCAGATCTTTTTCTTACTTTGGCAGTCCCCAAGAGTGAAGAACTCGTAGCTACACCTTATCGCCACGGGAGCAAAGAGAAGGCTGAGCTTTTTTTCCTCGATGGAATGACACGAGCGATGAGCCGTCTTTCTGAGCAAGTGCATCCCTCTTTCCCAGTCACAATATACTATGCATTCAAACAATCGGAGACTGAGGGTGCTGAAGGTACTTCAAGCACCGGATGGGAGACTTTCCTCGATGCTGTGATATTGGCGGGCTTAGCGATAACTGGAACTTGGCCAGTTCGTACTGAACTGAGCAATCGCATGATCGGTTCTGGGGCCAATGCACTCGCATCTAGTATTGTACTAGTTTGCCGCAAGCTTCATGCTTCAGCTTCTGTTGTCACTCGCCGGGACTTTGTAACCGCGCTAAAAGAAGAGCTGCCTCAAGCTCTTACATACCTCCAACGTGGCAATATCGCACCAGTCGACCTGGCGCAGGCAGCGATCGGTCCTGGTATGGCGGTTTACACCCGATACTCTAAAGTGTTGGACGCGGAGGGAAAACAGCTAACTGTTCGGGAAGCCCTGACGCTTATAAACCAGATCCTCGACGAAGCTCTCGCGAATCAGGAAGGTGATTTTGATGCTGATACACGCTGGGCACTAGCCTGGTTTGACCAATATGGATTTGCTGAAGGGGAGTACGGCGTAGCTGAAACACTTTCGAAGGCAAAGAATACCAGTGTTCAAGGCCTTTCCACAGCAGGCATTCTTGTTTCCAATCGAGGTAAAGTCAGATTGCTATCACCGAAAGAGCTCAGCCCAGGCTGGGATCCAACTAATGATACGCGTCTGACTGTATGGGAAGTAGTTCATCATCTTATTCGTGTTCTAGAAACAGAGGGGGAGGGTTCTGCTGCAAAATTGGTTGTCAATATTGGTAGTACAGCCGAGATCGCGCGGGAGTTGGCATATCGCCTCTATACTCTGTGCGAACGAAAGAAGTGGGCAACAGAAGCGCTAAGCTACAATGCTCTGGTACAAAGTTTCCCAGAGATTGTACGTTTGGCACAAGAGCCTCGTAAACAGCAAACCGAACAAACAGATGCCTTTGCTTAACCGAATTAAACTGATACTGATACTGACTACAGAAAACAAATAGATATGGCACTCACAAACCAGGACCGTATAGGTAAGGCAATGGAGCTCTTACGCATGGGACTTGCCCCTTACGTCGAGCGGGAATTCTCAAGCCATTATTCCACACAATCTTTAGCAACTGCGCGCAGCTACTTTCCCGATGTCCGCGCTGTCGGCGAAAAGACAATTGGTGAGTGGGATGTCGCAGCTTTACTTAAATTAATGTGGGAGTCTTGGAATACAGTGTTCGGTCGTACGCTTGGGCGCGCTGAACGTTCCCTTGTACAGGAGCTACGCGAATACCGAAATAAGTGGGCCCACCAGGAGTCATTCTCAAGCGATGATACTGATCGTGCGTTAGATTCTATGGCTCGGCTCCTAACCGCTGTATCTGCTCAAGAAGCTGATGCAATTCAAAAAATGAAAATGGAATTGCGCCGTCTTACGTATGATCAGCAGGTACGTAATGAAAAGAGAAAAGCGGGTGGTTCCCTTATTGAAGCTGGAGTTACAAGTGCTCTAAAACCATGGCGAGAGGTAGTAACCCCGCATGCCGATGTTGCAAGTGGTAAATATCAGCAGGCTGAATTTGCAGCAGATCTCTGGCAAGTGCATCTGGGAGAAGGTTCTGACGAATACAGTAAACCTCAAGAATTCTTTCGTCGTACCTATCTCACAGAAAGTCTGAAGAATCTCCTCGTAGGAGGCGCACAGCGTCTTTCAGGAAAAGGAGGCGATCCTGTAGTACAGCTTCAAACAAACTTTGGTGGCGGTAAAACGCACTCGATGTTAGCTCTATATCATCTGTTTTCGGGTGTCAGTGCCAACGAATTAGTTGGAGTTGAAGATGTTCTTTCTTCGGCTGGTGTTAGTACTATTCCAGTAGCTAAACGAGTGGTGCTCGTAGGCAACAAGATTTCACCTGGCAATCCATCTATCAAGTCAGACGGTACGGTGGTACGGACATTGTGGGGTGAATTGGCCTGGCAATTGGGCGGCAAAGATGCTTATGCGCTCGTCCAAGCAGATGATGAAAAGGCTACCAACCCAGGCGACGTCTTACGTGAACTGTTTAATACGTATGGGCCATGCTTAATACTTATTGACGAGTGGGTCGCCTATGCCAGACAACTTCACGATGACAGCGATCTGCCTGCTGGCAGCTTTGAAACACAGTTCACATTCGCTCAAACGCTCACTGAATCAGCTAAGCTTGCTGGTAATTGTCTGCTTATCATATCACTTCCTGCCTCGGACACCGACGGATCTCGTTATACTAATGCAGACGATGTCGAAGTTGGTGGTATACGTGGTAGGGAAGCACTTGATAGGTTGCGGAATGTTGTTGGCCGCATAGAATCTTCGTGGCGTCCTGCCACTGCTGAGGAAGGTTTCGAAATTGTACGTCGGCGTCTTTTTGAACCATTGTCTGGGCAAGACTCCTTTAAGCAACGCGACGTTACTGCACGAGCATTTTCCGATCTTTATCATGCTCAGAGCACAGAGTTTCCTTCTGAATGTAGATCTGCGGATTATGAAAAACGTATTCAGGCTGCCTATCCAATTCACCCGGAGATATTTGACCGTCTTTATAATGACTGGTCTACCTTAGTAAAATTTCAGCGAACGCGTGGTGTGCTCCGCTTGATGGCTGCTGTTATCCACAGCTTGTGGGAGAAAGGAGATCGCAATCCGCTGATCCTTCCATCCACCCTCCCGATTGATGATATACGCGTACAGTCGGAGCTTACACGCTATCTTTCCGACAACTGGGCTCCAATTATCGAGAAGGATGTGGACGGCTCAAATTCGTTGCCCCTTAAGATTGATTCAGCTCAGACTAATCTTGGCAAGTTACATGCTACGCGTCGAGTGGCTCGCACAATCTATCTGGGTTCAGCTCCTACCTCCGACGCAGCCCATCGTGGAATCGAAGACAGGCGTATAAAGCTTGGTTGTGTTATGCCTGGTGAAGCGCCAGCAGTGTTCGGGGATGCTCTCAGACGGTTAGCTGCAGAGGCTACATATCTTTATCAGGACGGGCCGAGATTTTGGTATGCTACGCAACCGACTGTAACAAAACTTGCCGAAGATCGGGCAGAGCAGTTCAAACGTGATCCCGATAAAGTTACGCACGAGCTGGAAGAGTGGTTGCGTTCGGATCTAGGTAACAGAGGTGACTTTTCTCGTATTCATCCTTTGCCACGATCTGGTGCCGATGTACCTGACGATCTCGACGCTCGGTTGGTTGTATTACCACCAGAATGTGTGTACACCAAGGAAGATGGTAACGCAGCAGAGGCAGCGGCAAAGGCGATTTTGGATCTGAGGAGTAACTCTCCTCGAGTATATAAGAACACCCTTGTATTTCTGGCAGCGGATAAAGCGCGAATGCAAGATCTTGATGAGGCTGTGCGTAGACTCCTCGCGTGGAAGTCTGTTTTGGAAGAGAAAGTGCTCCTTAATCTTGATCCGCATCAGGTACGTCAGGCTGAAATTCAGAAACAGACAGCGCATAGCACCGTTGCTGCTCGGATTCCTGAGACATTCCAATGGTTGTTAGTCCCAGGGCAAATCAAACCGCTGGACGCTATCACATGGAAAGCCGTTCGTTTATTGGGTAATGATCCGCTTGCAGTTCGAGTAAGTAAGAAATTACGAAACGATGAACTACTTGTGGTATCCTTAGGCGCTACCATTTTGAGGAAGCACCTTGACGATATTCCTCTCTGGCGTGGGAATCATGTTTCAGTGAAGCAGCTCATAGAGGATTTTGCGCGTTACGTATATCTCCCGAGGATTACCGGACCTGAGGTTCTACTTCAATCTATTCGCGACGGATTAAAGCTGTTAACATGGCAGACAGATGCGTTTGGATATGCGGAAAGCTATGATGAAGATGCTAAACGTTACAGGGGAATTCGAGTCGAGGAGTTAATTACTTTATCTACTGATAATGCAGGGTTGCTTGTTAAGGCGGAAGTAATACGGCAGCAGATGAATGCTGAAATTCCTGATTCCTTAAAGAGTAAGGTTGCTGAGGGAGATGATGCTATTTCTGGAGCTAATCAGGGTGCTATAAGTCCGAATGGAGACTCCAAAGAGTCGTCGATTTGTCCACATAGATTCCATGGTTCAGTTAAGTTGGACGCAGCGAGAGTTGGGCGTGATGCAAGTCGTATCGCTGACGAGGTAATAGCTCATTTAGTAGGTCAAGTGGGAGCAGATGTCACAGTTACACTGGAAATTGAGGCGTCACTTCCTGGCGGTGCCTCTGATCAGTTGGTCCGTACTGTGACAGAGAATAGTCGTACTCTAAAATTCACCAGCCAAGGATTTGAAGTAGAGTAGAGATTGGTGATGAACTCCTATTGTTGAGGTTGAATCCATAGAGAAATCTTCAAAAGGTGCTCACCATGCTTGGAAGCAGCGACGGTCAGCCGCGGGTTTACACATCTTCGACCGTACAACAGGTTTGAATCTTCTTCTCGACGAAATTTCGATCCCAGAGTCTTTGTGGTCGCGCGCTCCCCGTCAAGTATCAATTGCATTGACCAATCGATGTGATCTAGCTTGTTATCACTGCTACGCACCAAAATCCCGTGATTTGCTTCCTTACAACGTTCTAACCCGGTGGCTTATTGAGCTTGATGTCAATGGCACACTTGGAGTGGGATTCGGCGGAGGTGAACCGACTCTTTATCCTGGATTCGTCAATCTTTGCCAATACGCAGAGCGCGAGACACAGCTCTCGGTAACATTCACAACGCATGGGCACCACTTAGATGAGGCCATGGCCGATGGGCTAAGTGGAAGCGTACATTTCATCCGAGTAAGTATGGACGGAGTTGGCGACACATATGAATCTATTCGGAGACGCCCCTTCGGCAACTTACTAGCACGTATAAAGATCATACGAACTATATCGCGTTTTGGTGTAAATGTCGTTGTAAATGATCGTACACTGCCAGACCTAGATGATGTGTCTGTAATAGCTGCTGATTTAGGGGCTTGTGAGCTGCTACTGCTTCCGCAGATGCCAACTCACAGATGTTCACGAGTTAACGATGACACGTTGCAAAGGTTACGGCAGTGGGTTGCGACATATGCTGGGCCTTTGAAGCTGTGCATCAACGAAGAAAGTGCAGAGGGTTTTCCTGTTTGTGATCCGTTGGCAAAAGAGTCTCAGCTATGCTCCTATATGCATGTAGATGCTACAGGTGTGCTGAAGCCCAATTCATATCATGCTACGGGAGTATCAATCGGGAATGGAAGAATCCTTCACGCACTAGACGTCCTTACTAATCAACTGTCGGAGAATAATACATGAAGATATGGAACCAGCATGGCTCTGAGCATTCTGCGAACTTGGTAATGATTGGCCATTTCGAGGACGTAACAAAGGCGACTAAAACAAAGGATATCATAGACGAGATCACCAAGCAGGTTTTGGAGGAGCGAGATAATGAAACCTTAATCGTTGGGAGTCCGTCCAATCGCTATAGTGATGAGATGCGCAATCTTTTGATGCGTTTGAATGTTCCTTCAGTTGGACCTCATGAACTTGAGCAGTTTGCTTACGAATTCAATGTGAAAATCGAAAAGGATAACCTCATTCTGACAACCGAGGAACTCGACATATCGGCCTTTCTAAAAATCATGTTTCACGAGAACGCACGTATTGAAGTTTACTCCGCGCATGACCACCCAGCCTCCAGTCATGGTCGAGGGCGGTGAGCGTATTGGAGTCACAATGCCAACATTAAATTGGGATGCATTTGCCACGCTACCAGGAAGCGTAGACAAGAACTTTGAATCACTCTGTAGGGGCTCTATTCGGCAGAACTTTGGGAGTTATGGAGTGTTTCACGCCCTGGCGAACCAGCCAGGTGTTGAATTTCATCTGAAGATTGAGCGACGTTGTAATCTTCTTGGAGATCCCGGACGTTGGTGGGGATGGCAGTGTAAATGGTACGATCTCCCAGCTAGCGGGACGCTAGGTGTGACTAGAAGAAAAAAAATTGAGGACGGTATTCGCAAGACTGAGGTTCATGTTCCCGAAGTTACAGACTGGGTTTTATGGACACGTCACCCACTTACTAAATCCGATCAGAAATGGTTCAATGACCTTTCTTCTGGATTGACGTTACATTTGTGGACGGGAGAAGATATCGAAAATCTGCTTGTGGGTCAGGCCGCAATTTTGCGCAGCACCTACTTTGGAGAGCTTGTGTTGACGCCAGAGATCTTGGCTAGCCTGCATGAGCGGTCCGTAGCACCGGTTCGGCTGAGGTGGCAGCCGGAGGTGCATCACGTCGTTGAAGCAGAACATAGGGTGCGTCGCATGCTCGGAGAGTCTGCTTCGTGGAATGATCTTCACACGCTTTCCGTAGACTTGCGTTCGCAGGGGCAATCCGTCCTAGAAGCCCCAGCGGTTCCTAATTGTTTTTCAACCATGGTGGCGAGAGTTGTGGAGGAGGTAGAACAGACTGCCCAAACACTTCAGCGCGTTGCGGACGGCATTAGTGGTGGTGATTTGGATGCACTTCGTGACGAGGTTTTAACAAGATCATCGATCGTGTCTGAAGTTATTACTGCTCCTCGACGCCTGCGTTCAGGTAATCATTTGGCCAGCCTACATGTGACAAATGCAGTCGCAGCATGTCATGAGGCGGCACGATTGCTTAATGATGTAGAAGCTGCGTTTGCAGTCCGACTCGTTGCAGTCCTCGCACCAGCCGGTTGCGGCAAGACTCAACTTGCGGCGCAGCTAACTGTGGGTACAGAGATGCGACCTCACGGTGTCTTGTTCCATGGGCGCGATCTTCATGCGAATCATACCCTTGATGATTTGGCTAAAAGAATTCCGATAGCGGGAAATCCCATCCCTAGTATTCAGGCTTTACTCGCAGCTGTTAATGCGGCTGGACAACGAGCAAGATGCCGATTGCCAGTAGTTTTCGACGGGCTCAATGAGTCGGAAGACCCAAGAAAGTGGAAGTCGTTGATCGCTGAACTGGAACGTATGTTGGTGAATTATCCATACGTACTTGTAGTATGTACGCTGCGACCAGAGTTTGAATCGGAAGTGTTGCCCCACGATATTGAACGCCTGGAGATCGCTGGGTTCGATGGTGACATTGTTAAGGTAATCCGTAGTTTCTTTTATTATTACAAGATAGACGGCACAGATACACAGCTTCCAAGTAAACTTCTTCGACATCCGTTAACCTTACGCCTTTTCTGCGAGGTGGCCAACCCGACACGAGAGAACGTAGTTGATGCAGGCTCAATGCCTCGATCACTGACAGCTCTTTTCGATCGATATTTAGATCAAGTGAGTGAACGAGTTGCAGATCTGTCTCCTCGAACGCAACGTTACTATACACATGATGTTCGTAAGGCATTAGGTGTTTTTGCTAAGACGCTTTGGAACAATAAGGCACGTTCCGTTGACTTTGATGAATTACGGCAAGCGCTTGGTGATGAACACCGTCCATGGGATCAGAGCCTGGTACGTGCTCTCGAACTTGAGGGCGTCCTCTTTCGCATCCCATCTGTATCCCAAGGAAGTGGCGCGTATGCACTGTTATATGATCTACTGGGTGGGCACATTATTGCTAATGAGTTGCTTGTGAAGTACGGGCAAGTTGGTTTTGAGTTATGGATCAAAGAGGCGTCTACAATTCCATTACTGATTGGAGACTATAACGAGCGTCACCCGCTTGCCGGAGATGTTGTATACTCCCTGGTTGGACAGATCCCTCGACGATTCCATTCTAAGCAGCTTTGGCAGTTAGTAGAAGAGCCGCTACGTACTCATGCATTGCGATCCACTGCGAGGCTTGAAGCCGCTTACCTCGACGCCGCAACGGTTGAAGCTCTGCTCGATCTCGTACGACAAGGGGACGCCGACATTCTTCATAAAATATGGGAAACTCGAGGAACAGAGAAACATCCGCTAAATGCTGATGCGCTTGACCAAGTGTTACGATCAATGGAGGTCGCAGACCGGGATTTGTACTGGACGGAGTGGATTAGAAACAACCAGAAATTCTTAATTCGCGACATTGAAGACTTGGAGAAACGTTGGCAACTAGGAGAAATTCGTTCAGGCGACCGTCTTCGTGCTTGTTGGGTTATGTGGACGCTAACAAGTACAGTCAGGCGTCTTCGGGACCAAGCTACGCGCGCTCTTTACTGGTTTGGTTGCAACGATGTGGCAGGGCTATTTGATCTGACGATTAATTCTCTTACGGTGAACGACGCTTATGTTGGAGAGCGAATGATCGCTGCCTCATACGGCGTGGTGATGAGACACCAGCGAGTAGAAGCTGACTTTGTTCGGCATCTGAACCCGTTTCTTCAACAGCTCGCGAGTGCGCTTGTGGGTTCTACTGCTACGGCTCCCACTTTACATTATCTCACGCGTTTGTATACAAGTGGTATTGTCACTTTCGCAAAGAAATTCTACAATAGCGAAGTGCCTGATATGCTGTGTGGAGATTGGTCTTTTGCTGATCCGCCTCCTGTTATGCCAATTCCCAATGATGCTGAGCATGCCAACGAAGTTGGAGACACACTTCATATGGATTTTGAGAATTACACATTGGGCCTCCTTTTTGAAGATCGTTCTAATTATGATATGGAACATCCTGGTCACCAAGCTGCAGTATCCTATGTTCGTGGTGTAGTATGGTCTCTCGGGTGGAGGGCTGTAAAATTCGAAACACTGGATGGCGAAATTGGCAGTGGATCCTTTCGAGTCGAGGGAAGAGAGGGCGGGCGTACTGAGCGGTATGGCAAGAAGTATGGCTGGATAGGCTTCTTTAACTACGCAGGAATGCTTGAAACGCAGGATCTCCTACCTGAGGATGGTAGGCGTATTTCCAGTGTAGATATTGATCCAGCATTTCCCCAACAGCCACCAATTGATGGTGATCCGGTTACACCGCATGCCTGGCTTAATACTAGTGTTAATAGTCATGAAAGTTGGCTTCGTGAAAGTATAACAGAAGTGCCTCGCCATTTCTTGGTTCGAGACCAGATCGGGGAGCATGCCGGTCCCTGGATTGCTGCAAACGGTTACGTGAGGGTAGTGGATAAGGTTATTGGTCGTGAGGTATGGGCGTTTCTTTCCGCGTTCGTCACTCCTAAGGAAAGTTTGGCCAGCCTTATGAAGGCATTGGAGACAGGAATTCGTCCATGGATAGCACGTTGGATCCCTAGTGACTTCTACACGTTTTCTGGCGAGATTCCTTGGCATCCTAACTTTGCCGCTAATGCGCGATCTGATTCCGGCATCGAAAATATTTATCGGGAAAGCGTACAGGTTCAAGGTGATCATATAGCAATTGAGGTACTTGCTCACCACTACACTTGGGAGAGCTATCACAGTGAGATGAATCGTTCAGGGGACGTGCGTGTTCCTTCACGTCGTTTTTCTGAGCATTTTGACTTGAGAAGTACACCTCAGGGATTTGACCAGTGTCTGCCTGATGGAACCAGAGCCACTATTGCGCTTCGTGGTATTGATGGGCTGGAGGGAGATATTTTGTACATTAGGGAAGATCTATTTTATCAATATATCGGCGATCGTACAGTAGTATGGTTCGCATTTGGGGAGCGAGAGCTAAGCCCTTATCCGTCTCCCCCGCCACAGTGGGTCGTTGATATCAGGCGAGAGAGAATTAACGAGTGGCAAGTAGTCTTGACCAAATCAGACCTTACATCACAGGAGGGTAAGAAGTTTCCAACAAAGAAGGCCCTTCGGAAAACTCCGGCAAAGAAAACTTCTCGGAAGAATGCGTAATATCTGCTGTACAGATACAGATAAGATAGAAGAAGTCAATTCTAGAAAAGGCGAAAATTGATTTCGCTATTACTCTTATGCTCGTTACATAAAGATTGCCGCCCCGTAGACCTCAGCCGCCTACGTCTCCTTCTTCATCCCCGTCTGAAGCGTCCCTCCGGCGTTGTCCTGCCTTCTTATGCAATTTCAGGCGTGCATTCCGTTATTGCTTTCCTTCCCGATACACTTTGATCGCGGCATCCGGATATTTCATTGCGTCAGTGAATTTTAGGCCTATATATTTGACGATTCATTTCTTACTATTTCACGATTCTGAAAAAAAACATCTTATTTCTTAGTAGAGATCTTCTCCTTCCACTCAAGCTCCATAGTCCCACCAATCGGTAACTGCTGCCATAACTTCAGCATTTTCATCCATCCATTACACGTAGCTTCAATTTCTGCCGCCGTGAACTTCCGAGGCTGTTCTCCTGCAGGAGTCCACGTATAACGTCTAAGTCGATCATGTAGTTCCCGAGAGTCGGGACCCAACCCTTCCTCCAAAGCCTGATTAAAAAGGCCTACAAGAATTTCTGTTGCAGTGAGTTGATCCTTATTGGTCTTCAACACCTGTTTTGAGCGTTCTGCTGATCTGGGCTTATGACGTCCACTAACATGAGTAAGACTTCCAAAAACTGCCCCATCTGCAACACTTCCCCAGAATCCTTGACGAATCCCTAATCCTTGTTCAACTGCAAAATGTGCCAGATCGTGAGGAATGGCAGACATGTGGCCAATTCCTTTGACATGGTAAGTGACACCGTCGGCGCGGGTTATTACCGTTTCATATCTGCGTTGATCGATTCTCGTAAGGCGTAAAAGCATATTTATATATCTTATCCCAATTCTACTTAGGAACCCCAATCAAATAAGTTACAGGCAATCCCTGTGGTTTCGCTCGCACTTCTCCGGCACTCCATGAATACTCTCTATCTCCTTTAACACTACTAGCCAACTCAAGTAATTCATCCGGCGTATACGTTCTCAAGCAGGACACAACTCCATCAAAAAGAATCAACAACGGAATAGCCGGAATAATGTAAGTCCAGAACAGTCGAGAAAGTCGAAACGGCCGAACAAACGGTGTAAAAAACAAGGATAAAACTGGAGCGAGTATGGTTGCCACAATTGCTCCAGTACTCCTATGTGTCGCTTCAAAAACAGCAATTCCTTCTCCACGAGAGACAGCGTCCTGAAGTACTAATCGAGCGTCATTAGGCTTGAAGTGATGGAATGCTGAAAAAATAGTCCGAAAACCTTTCAGCCCTCCCGGGGTCGACTCTGCATTAACTGATTCTTTATATCCTTTTACTTTTCCTGAAGATTCGGTTTCAATACTTTGAAACGCCTCCACGTTGGGATGAATGTCTGTCAGCAGAACAGACACATCAATACCTTCCTTTCTTAATGCTTCAGGCAATGTAAGCCAGGGGCCACCACCGCCCGAACACAGATCAACAATCTGGCTACTGTTTGTGTCCTTTAATGCTTTGATTAATGGCGCTTCTGCGGGGGCATAAGCTTTTCCAACTGTAATAACGAACTGCAGATAATCTGTTAATCCATCACGTACCGAGTTTGGACACCATGGTTGGTCAGCGATTTCTACGAGATGATATCTTTTTAACATAGTTTTCCTGTGTCTTTTCCAGTGAGTCTGCAGCAAATTCAAAAAAAGTTTCCAGTTCCTTCAGACGACTACGAGCATTTTGGGTTTCTTTGGGTAGTTTAGTCCTGCATTCATTCGCCATATTCCGCATTCGTCTGGCCCGAATTACTCCAGCCTGCAACATTGGGATGAATGGCTCGCTATGAAGACGAAAGCGCTCTGAGCGGTCTCCAGGTTTTTTTGTTCGCTGCACCATACCCATCATTTCCAACGTTTTCATTGCCGTGCTTACGCTTCCCCGACTCAAAGTCAACTTTGTGACGAAATCCTCAGCGGTCAGTTCGCCACCTTCCACAAAAAGAAGTCCAAGTATCCGCCCGGAAGCGCGTGGTAAGCCTTCGGTCTCCAGCATCTGGCTGAACTGATCGAGAAATTCCTGGACCGCAGTGGAAAGGGGCATGATGATATTTTAATTGGTTTTGAAATTTCAGTCAATACTAAAATTTCAAAACAATTTAGTGCTGATGAGCAGTTCGATCCGCCGCGTTTACAGCTGAGTCCATATGAGGGTGAGTATGGAGATTTGTATCGGAATTACTATGCGGATCCGCTGAGGTACTAGTGCGGCTATCTCTGTTACTTTCATAAACATGCCGAGACGTAACCGAATAAAGCAATAACCCCGCAACCAACAGCACTACATAATTAACCGAAGCAAACGCCGCTCTCCACCCCGTACTCCTATGCCACGCAATTGGCGGCCTATAAAACTTCCCAGGACCTTCAAGAAGAAAGACAATCAATGCCCCATGAATCGCTGTATGTCCTATAACTTCCACCTTCCCAAACACTGTCGTTGTTGTCATAAAAACCAGAGTAACTAATGCAGCAATCGGCCTTTCGAATAGACATATCAGAAACAGATAGGCAAGACCAAGCTCAACAAATGCTGCACCAATTCTGAAAAAATCTGCTTCGAACCCCAGTGTTAACTGAGGATGCTGCTGAAGTATGTATAAAGACCACTGCGGATAAAATAACTTTTCGAGTCCAAGCCACGCTAAAGAAAATCCAACCGTAATATAAAGTGCGGGAATTCGACTCTCTCTAAGTGCAGTATTGCTTGATGATGCAACTGATAGATACCACCCGATACCGATATAGTGCAGGTAGTCCACCATATGAAATGCGCCAAACTTAACTATACAATACGCAAACAACGCAAGTATACTTACTCCGGCAACTGGTACGGTGCGGGAGAATAACAGTAAAAGAGCAATTGCGAATTGAACCCACCCCACCCACGGTGCCACTAATAGCTCAGGTGCAAAAGCAGAATCCTGTTGCCATGAGAGGAGCAGGGTAGCACCTATAGTAACGCGAAGTACCAACAAGGCGCTTTCAGAACGGGAACTTAACCAGTTATTTATGCTTCTAAACCAGTTCATAGCGGCCACACGCTTCTCAACAAATACTACTATTGCAAGTACTATCGCAGTTAGTATTGCCAGTATCAGGAATAGAGGGGTAATTACCTCAGTGATTGTCGCTGGCTTGTCCGAAAGGCTGAACTTTGAGAACCACTTCACATGGGCAATTGCTACGGACGGTACGGCAATCATGGAAATCGCAATGGCTACGATTGCGGTCCGGAATCTTCTTAGGAAAGGCGAAATCAACTCTGACATGTCTTACGCTCTTCTGTAGGGGATTTTTTAATCTACTGCGAGATTCCTATAGTGGAATACTATAGGAAGGGTTACTACGGAGTTCCCCGATTGCTACTGGTGTTTCTTCGGCTATCCACGACCTGATTTAGGCGCTCTTCCCTGTAATATCACCGAGACCAATAACAACAACAAACTAGGCACATAAAACGTTCCTACACTTAGAACCCCTAGAATAACAAAAATACCCAACCCAATCACTGCCAATATCTGATATCCAATGCTTCTCGAGAATATCAGCGGTATCCCCGTAAGCACCACTGGAATAATCAGCGTCCACACCGCTTGGTGTCTGGTAAAAACATAGAAAGACACCGCAGTAGCGCATATAAATGCTAGAATCCTAAGAAGGCGCATCCGTATTATCTCGAATTGGAGTTACTGAAAGATACATTGAGAAACTCCGCACGCGCCACTTTATAGCTACGATTCGATTCCAGTAATTACCACTGCCAGGGAACGTTTACACTCGCAGCTAAATGGCGGATCCGTGCGATCCAACCTCTAAGAAACACGAGTTGCGAAGGATTGGATCGCACTATTCTATGATAGAAGTGATAACGATGACCTATATAATTTTGAGCAATATTAGCGTCACTCATATCTAACAACGCTGCCATAGTCTTCGGTCCAATAATACCGTCTACTTTGACGCTCCCTATAGCTTCCTGCAGCATGCGTGCGGCCCGGCTCAGTCCGTGGTTAACACACGCATCAAAGTGCACAGTTGCAGTATCGGGATGTGTCCATGCAATATCGTCACACCTGCCATTTATCCAATAAGACTGTCTGTATATCTGTTCAACTTCATCTACTGTTATCTCTTTTACCGCCTTAATCGGCAATGTCTGAGATGATCTCCACGCATTGTATGAACGCTGTGTGATCCCCATGTTGGTTGCTCCACCTTTATCCAATGGATGATCTACAAAGCCGCCTTCGCGGTCTAATACGAATGTAAATGCGTGGTCGAACATAAATCCCTTTGGTTGACTAGTTTCTTGGTTTTATAACTAGACGTAACCACGGTTTATGTTATCTCACATATAGGCTATTAATTCGTCGACCGCAGCCCTGCCGGCGCGATTAGCCCCGATAGTACTGGCAGATGGACCATAACCAATGAGATGAAGCCTGGGCTCTTTAGCAACCTGAGTAGCCAGTCTGCCAGTCATTATGATTCCGCCATTTGGTTCGCGAATCTGGAGTGGTGCAAGGTGATCCAATGAGCTGCGGAAACCTGTACACCAGAGAATTACATCTGCGGTTGTTGAGGTACCATCGGGCCAGCTAACTCCATCTTCAGTAATCTCTGAAAACATGGGATGACGGGTTAATGCTCCTCGTTTGCGTGCAGCAAGAATCGCAGGAGTTACAGGGATGCCGGTAACTGAAACAACTGAGTTTGGCGGGAGGCCGCGCCGAACTCTATCTTCTACAATCGCAACTGCTGCGCGGCCCGCTTCTTCATTAAATGGGCCTTCGCGAAACTCCGGTTTTCTTCGAGTAACCCAGGTTGTCTTTGTCACTTTTGATATTTCGTCAAGCAGCTGAATTGCGGAGATCCCTGCGCCCACAATAATTACATGCTTGCCAATAAACTCATCTGCGGATTTATAATCCTTTGTATGGAGTTGCTGTCCTTTAAAGCGATCTGCTCCTGGATATTTGGGAATGTATGGGGACTCCCAGGTTCCTGTTGCATTTATGATCGCGCGTGTGGAAATACGTTGAAAGTTTACTCCTCGAGTATTGCCATTGTTGCTGGAAAACGGGTTGTCATGGGAAAATGGGTTTCCAGTGGTGAAGATGTTGTCTGTTAGAGGGGTTAAGTCGGATTCAACAATAAACCTGTCTCCTCTCGGGCAGACAACATTCACTTTGTAAGGTCGATGAACTGGAAGCTCAAACTTCTTTTCGTATTCGGCGAAATATTTGGGCACGGCTTCAGAGGCGCGAACTTCATTAAGCGCGTTCTGAATCTGAATCTCTCCACTTCCTGTCTCGGCAAGTACATCAGAAAACTTCATTCCCGGAAGATCGTGTACGCGATTTACTGTACTCAGTGTTAATGATGGCCAGCGAAACTGCCATGCTCCCCCCGGCCTTGGCGTTTGATCGAGTATCGTATATCCAACATTAGGCACTAATCCATGCCTACGCAGATGATAGGCGGCTGACAATCCACCCTGACCTCCGCCGATTACAACGATATCTATTTCAAGCGCGTTTTCCATTGACGTTCTTTTGTCCTTATTACTGTTTACTTTCGAAACCAATCAAGGATGTTGCTTAAACCATCAGCATCTTCCTGACCAAAGGTCGCCAGCTCGTCAGAATCAACATCGAACACCGCGATTAGTTCACCGTTCGAATTCCAGACTGGCAATACAATCTCAGATCGCGAGCGCCCATCGCACGAGATATGCCCTGGGAATTTTTCAACATCATCGACTATCAACACTCTTTGTTCTGCGGCTGTGGTTCCACAAACGCCTTTACCGAAAGCAATGCTCAGGCAGCCAAGGGTCCCCTGGTATGGGCCAATAATAAGGTTTTTGTAAAGGGCAGGGGCGTTGTTGCTGGCAACATGGCTCTTGCCAACGACCGGGGCATCATCTCCTGCAGCTCCCAGTGGTGAATCTTGCTCCACTCTGTAAAAACCAGTCCACAAAAAACCAAAGGCGTGATGCACTAACGAACTTATCGTCGCCATCGCAGCTATTTCATCGGTTACATCCGTTAGAACGTTATCGATGTGTGTCTTTAGCTCGGAATAGGCTTGTTGCCTGGGAAGATGGCGGAGGTCCAGCGTAATTTCTGACATATCTAAATATGCATGGCCACCCCCGTATAATCACCTGTTAGCATAGCGCCCTATGCCCTATAGGGATAAATTGTTGACATGTCTAAATACACGCACGCTAAGGTCCCCGCCGAGGGAGCACCTATCGAATATGTAAATGGCGAACTCAAGGTTCCCGCAAATCCAATTATTCCATTTATCGAAGGCGATGGTACGGGGCCGGACATCTGGCGTGCCTCTGTACGAGTCTTTGACGAAGCCGTAAAAAAAGCCTATAAAGGTGAGCGTAAGGTCGCCTGGATGGAGGTTTTTGCCGGTGAGAAGTCCTTCAAGCAGTTCAACGACTGGCTTCCTCAGGACACAATCGAAGCTTTTAAGGAGTTCCGTGTTTCTATCAAGGGACCTCTAACCACTCCAGTTGGCGGTGGTATCCGTTCCCTCAACGTTGCACTCCGTCAGATCCTCGATCTCTATGCCTGCGTCCGCCCAGTCCGTTATTTCCAGGGCGTTGGCGCACCTGTTAAGGAGCCAGAGAAGGTCGACGTTGTAATCTTCCGTGAAAACACCGAAGACGTTTATGCCGGTATCGAGTACAAGGCAGGTTCGCCGGAAGCTACGCAGCTCCGCGAGTATCTGACCAAGGAGTTCAAGGCTAACATCCGCGAAAATTCCGCCCTTGGCATCAAGCCAATGAGCGAATTCGGCTCCAAGCGTCTGATCGACATGGCCATCAAGTATGCCATCCAGAAGAATCGCTCCTCCGTGACGCTCGTTCATAAGGGCAACATCATGAAGTTCACCGAAGGCGCGTTCCGCGACTGGGGCTATGACCTGGCCAAGACCAGCTACGCCGACCAGACCGTTTTAGAGAACGATCTCGCCGCCGGTCAGACAACTGATAAGGTTGTCGTCAAGGATCGTATCGCTGACGCCATGTTCCAGCAGATGCTGTTACGTCCATCTGAATACTCGGTTATTGCCACCCCAAACCTCAACGGTGACTATATCTCCGACGCCGCAGCTGCACAGGTTGGCGGACTCGGAATTGCACCTGGCGGTAACATCGGTGATGGTGTTGCAGTGTTCGAAGCTACTCATGGTACAGCTCCAAAGTATGCTGGTCTTGATAAGATCAACCCAGGCAGCGTCATCCTTTCAGGTGTGATGATGTTTGAATATATGGGCTGGAACGAAGCTGCTGATCTAATCGTCAAGGGTCTTGAGAATGCAATCGCAAGCAAGAAGGTCACTTACGATCTTGCTCGTCAGATGCCTGGATCTACCGAAGTCTCCACATCTGGATTCGCTGATCAGATCATCACAGGGATGGGCGCGTAATCAGTATGGCTGACTATACCATTTCTGTTGAGCTTGCCGGAGAAGATCTGGCAGCTATCAAGACTCCACTGTTATTCGTAGCATTAGGTAATGGTGAATTAAGCCAGTCTTTGTCTGGAGCTGTTCTCGCATTAGATGCGGTGCTCGGTGGTTCCATCAAGACAGCTATTGATGGCCGTGATTTCCGTGGTGCCAGGGACGAAGTTTTTTATGTTACTGGTTCCGCAAACGGTCCAAAGAGAGTTGCTCTTATAGGAACTGGTAAAGGCAGCCTTACTGGTGCAAAGTTGAAGCGTGCGGCAGCAATTGCCGCGCGCCACGCCGTCAAGCTTGGGACAGGAGATGTTTCATTCTACTTTGATGGTGTAAACAAGGACACACTCGAGTCCGCAGTTGTCGGACTCAATATGGGTGCCTGGAAATACTGGGAGACAAAAACACTTCCGCCCGAAGCTGATCGTCGCGCACCATTGACGTCTGCTTCAGTTGCAGTTGCCAAGAATGATTCTAATGCAGCTGCATTGTCCGATGGATTGGCTGTCGCGGCTGGATACGGGCTTTCCCGCTCCGTTGCGATGCTGCCAGGTAACATCTGCACGCCGGATTTCCTTGCCGATACAGCTGAAGGTATTGCTGGTCGTTACGGGATGAAGTTCACATCTCTGGATCGTGCAGGGATGACCAAGGAAAAGATGGGGTCGTTTTTAGGAGTTGCTCAAGGTACTCCGCAGGAGCCACGCTTTGTTGCAGTTGAATACAACGGCGGAAAACCAGGTGATGCACCATATGTGTTAGTTGGTAAGGGCCTTTGCTTCGATACAGGCGGTATCTCCATCAAGCCGGCACTCAATATGGAGTGGATGAAGTTTGATATGTGCGGTGCTGCTGCTGTTCTTGGCGCTATGGAAACAGTTGGTCGTCTTAAGCTTCCAATCAACGTAGTTGGTGTCTTCGGTGCTACAACAAACATGCCTTCCGGCACAGCGTTAAAGCCAGGAGATGTTGTTCAGGCGTCCAACGGAAAGTATATCGAAATTATCAACACAGACGCCGAAGGGCGTTTAGTGCTGGCTGATCTGCTTTCTTATGTCAAGCGTTACAATCCAGCCGCTGTAATCGATGCAGCAACTCTTACCGGCGCAATGGTTATTGGGCTTGGTACAAAGCTGACCGGAGTTTTTGGTACAGATCAGCAGCTTATCGATGACGTTGTTTCTGCTGGTGAGAAGGTCGGTGAAGTTGCGTGGCAGATGCCAATGTACGAAGAGTACAACGAGCTTATTGCATCCGATGTTGCTGATGTAAAGAATACTGGTGGTCGTACCGCTGGTTCAATTACTGCCGCGCTATTCTTAAAGGAATTTGCTGAAGGTTATCCATGGGCTCATCTGGATGTGGCAGGATCTGCATATTCAGAAACGGACCTGGTGTGGTTACCTAAGGGGCCAACAGGACGCCCTGTCGGTACAATGATAGAGCTTCTGCGTGCGCGTGCGGCGCAGTAATAATTCCTTGATCAGATAAAGGGATCAGTGATTCTGAAGTTGCCGATTCGGTTGCTTATTGGAGTTGGATGTGTGGCTTTGGCTGCACATCCAACTTTTGCGCAGGTGGGTGTTCCCTCGGACACAGTAGTCCGCGTCCCTCCTGAGGTCCTCGATACTGTTCGCGACACAGTTAAAGTTGTTGCGAAAGATAGCGCACAAGTGTCAACTGATTCGTCGGAACTTGTTAAACCACGCATCGGTCGCGACAGAACAGCACGCTCGTTTGAAATTGGAAAGACGTACAGCTATTCACGCGATGAGTTGTATGCAACCGGTGCGCTTACACTTACCGATGTTCTGGCTAAACTTCAGGGAGTAACAACATTTCAGACCGGTTGGATCACATCTCCACAGGTCGCGTCGTATAACGGCGATGTAACTCGCGTACGTGTGTTTTACGATGGTGTTGAAGTCGATAACCTGGAGCCAAGAAATGGTGGTTCCATGGATCTCCGTAATATTCAGCTGTGGTCATTACAGGAGATGTCTATTACACGCGGTGCTAACGAACTGCGCGTTGATATTCGTAGTTGGGAATACGACAAGAAAACTCCATATACTCGCGTAGATGTTCTGACCGGCGATCTCAACACAAATTTATACCACGGCTTTTTCGCGAAACGATTCACAAACGGTACCGCACTTCAGCTAGCTGGTGAACAGTATGGTGTGACCGATCCCCGTAACGGTGGAGGTGGTGATCAGTTATCGCTATTTGCCCGCTATGGAGTTGGTAAAGAGAGATGGAGCGTAGACGGTACAGTATTGCGAACACGTAGTACGAGAGTGAGCACCCAGCGTCTGTCCGGCGGAGCGGAACTTCCTAATTATAAAGCTTCGAATACAATAGCATACATTCGTGCTGCTATAGGAAAGCAGGGTGATGGCCCTTTCGCGCAGTTTATTGCTGCAAGCACATCGTTGCGCGAAAACAGCTTACACTCCACTGTTTCATCTGCTGCTCAATTTGGATATCCACCTGATTCCCTCGATTCGGCAACATCTGCTGCACAATACATTGCCACAGTTGGCTTTGATAGATGGGGAAGCAGGATACGTATCAACAACAGATATCGCCGCTTTTTGGGTAAAGGATATAACTCGACAAGCGCTACTATTGAATACAATCATAAGTGGGGCGGAGCATCTTTTTTAGCAGAGCGAGATGGTTGGTCTGGACTTTCACAGGTCGAGATAGGTGGAAGGTTGGAGCCATTCAATCGTGTGGCTGTATCGGGTTACATCGGGCAGAGAAGTGCCGACTCGGATAGAACCCCTTTGCTCGGTTCAAAGTCGGCACGAGTTGAAGCTGGTGTTCGAGTCTATGGAGATGCGTGGTTTTCAGTTGGTGTTGTAACGCGAGACACCGCTATACTGCTGCCTCCATCCGTCTATGACACCGCTTTTTCCGCGAAGGCTGTAGGGCGTAGTACAGGGATGATGTATTCGCTTAGAGGACCATTGAGCCACGGGTTTTCTGTTAATGCCGGGTCGACAATCTGGAACAATCCAAATGGTTATAATCCAGACTATCAGTTTCGTGGCGACATAACGTTTGAGACTGCCTGGTTATCAAAATTCCCCAAGGGTAACTTTGGCTTCCTGATCTCACCTTCAGTGGAGCAGCGTGGACGGGTGATATTCCCGACATCTGCTGGGGATGTTACCGCAGGGGCGAGTCGGATTTATTCTATTCGGTTGGAACTACGTATTCTGCGGGGGATTGTTTCGTATCAGTACCGCAATATGACGTTGGCTTTATATGAGCAGGTGCCTGGGTATCTTATGCCGAGGCGTGCTAATGTGTATGGGATGAGGTGGTACTTTTTTGATTAGTGTTCTTGGTGGGTTGGTCCCGTAGGTCTTAAGCTGATTTTAAGATTTTAGGGTTCAGCTATACACTTCAAAAAAAGTTGCAGATTTTGTTGCATCAACCTGAGCTGCTGGGTGGTGTTTTTGAGTTGTCTAGACTATTATTACAGTCTGCTCGAATGGTGGAACCGGTAGACACGAGGGACTTAAAATCCCTTTGCCGCAAGGCAGTGCGAGTTCGAGTCTCGCTTCGAGCATTGTAGTTTTCACCACCCACAAAAGTGGTCGTGGTAGACGATTTGGTAGACAACTTTTTAAGCCCTCCGTTTCTTGTTAATGGGGATGACTACCCCCGGATTGTCTTGCAAGCTGCGCTTCAGTAAGCTTTGCTACATTGATATAGACTCCATACGTTGTGTCGACTAAGGTAGACTGAGGGGCATGCCCTAGCTGGTTTTTCAGCCACTGCCTGATGGTCCAACCATTCTCACTGTAAAAGCATATAGACCCGGAAGGTTGACTGTCTTACCGAGGGGTCAGCCGCGAAAGTCTCAAATGCTGGGAAGCTCATTTCATCGAGTCCGCGATTCTTCGAAGGTGGTTACGCCTTGCTGAATTAGGAGACTCTCAACCTCGTGCATTGATTTTCTCCCGAAGTTTTTCAAGCTAAGCAATGGACTCCATCCCTTTTTATTGAACTGCCTTGCCAACTCCTTGAATGTTAAGATCCCGCCGTTGCTTAACGAATTACGAGTTCGAATCGATAAATTGGTCAATGGGTCCGGCAGGATCTCATCTTCAATGTTGTTAACGTGAGGAAGCAGGGAGGTGAGAGCTGAGGCAAATTCTTCCAGTTGATACGCAGCTTCGGATTCGCCTGCTAGATGCAGCAAGCGGGCGCTCGACTTCATGTTGTCGATGCGCGCACTGGTAATCTTGTAGACGCTGTTGTGAGGCAGTGCCTCGTTTAACAAAGCGATGACTTCATGCAGCTCATTTGCAGGAACATTAATACGGTAGTCTCTGTGGATTAGAGCCACGGCTCCATTATTTAGCTTCCTGGCGTCTATCTCTGCATAACATTTGGCCGATGCACCTGTTTGGAAGTTTTCCCATTCCTCGGTAGGCAGTGCTGGGTTGATTGATGACAACAAGGTATATCCTCTTAGATGGAATGTCCGGTAAGTCTTCTGTATAAATTAGCCTGTTTTTCCTGCTTCAGGCCGCTTTAGCTGCCTCATCTATAGGGCAACTGCGTACAATGCATAAAGTAATGATTCTGACGTTGTGTAAGCCTCGTCCATGCTCTCTTATATATCCCCGCTGGATAAGAAGATCTAATGCCTTTTTAACACGGTCTCTATGAGTACCAATTCGCTCTGCCATCGTCCAAGCCTTGATTTCGCAGGGCTCAAACAGGATAGTGGGATTCTCGGCGATTAGATCAGCGTAAACAATCGACGCAGTAGGTGATCGACGGATCACTCTGTCTTTATGTAGGTCAAACCAAGCAGGGAAGGGAGAGCTCATGTCATCACCATTTTACGTTTTAGATCGTTTAAACGTAAAATTTAATATGGCTGTCAAGTGGGCCATCTCTCGCTTAGATAATCAGACAGAAGTAACTTTGAATCCATGAAAGAAGAAAGCGCTGAGGAGCTGTCGGGTCACATAATTCCAGCTTTTACAACATGGAGAATCGTATTGGATGCGGAGCGCGGCGAATTGGGAAAGAATGATGTTACCATGGTGGGGATGATCTTCGCATGCTGTGCATTCGAGGCGTTTCTTAACGATTGCCTACACGCCTCGGAGATGCCTGTCGCCGAAGGTAAGGACATCTTCAAGGCTAGCATTTATAAAAAAACTCGTTGGCTTGTATCTCTTGGTGAAGGAAGTATGGATTGGGATAAATCGCCTTTGAAGGAGGTGAGCTTGCTGTTCGATATTAGGAATTGCATAGTGCATGCGAATCCTGAACCCTACATCTTGAAAGTATTTGGGGATGGGAGGGCCGTTCAGGTGAGTAACCATGAATTAGTGCAAAAGCTGGTGGAAATGAGAGTTCTATCGAGTGCGTATGGAAGTATAAGCTTGTCCGAAATCGTGGAATTCCCTCCAGTTTTAGAGTGGGCAAAGAATACAGTGACAGCGGGGATCTCATATCTTGCCAGGGAAATCCCAAGCTCGCTAATCTCGCGTCTTCGTTCGCCTTGGCGATAATCTACTGACATAAATATGACTGACATAACGGTAATCGGTACATATCATGAAGAGGAGGCACGTTCGCTCGTTACTGTCCAGGCTTTAGCTGAGATTATAAAGCGCATTCAACCAGAGGTAATCTTTCTGGAGATGCACAAAGACGATTACCACGACCATTTTGGTTTTGGAAGCTTCTTTGGTACTGCACCCCGCAATACTCTTGAGACGTTAGCGGTAATTGAATACTGTAGGAGCTACCCAGTTCAATTGGTTCCAGTGGATTTGCCTACCCCTGCACGTGCATTCTTTAGTGACTACGCAGCTATGTGTGGGCAGATAGAAGTAGCGAGCTCACAGTATTGCGGGCTTCTGAATCATCAAAAAAAGCGTCGGCAACTGGAAGGTTTCACTTACCTAAACAGTATAGATCATGAGGAGGTATTTGTTGCTCTTGAGAGAGAGGTAAAAGCTGTCATTAGGTCATTAGGCGACAACACACTTACCGCTATTAATGATCTATGGCTTAGTACGAATAAGGCTAGGGACGAGGAGATGCTAAAGAATATCTATACTTATTGCGAACAGAATCATTTCTCAATTGGAGCATTCTTAGTCGGATCTGCTCACCGGCAACCTCTGAAGAGGAAGATCAGTGACCGGGGAACAGATGATGTTCAATGGCAATTTTGGAGTGAATGAGGCTGATCAAGAAAGTTGTGCTACTTCTTGACACGTATTTTCCTGTACCATGGAGCGGTCTCTAGCTCTATGAGTGGTAAGATAGTATTCGCTTGGGTGACTATTTCCTTTGAAAGGCGTACGTAGGTAGCTTCAATTGTTTGAAGGTTCTTGTGCATGTGTCTCTGCGCATTTTCATAACGGAGGCTACTGCCTGACGCGTCTGCTAGATCGCCACGTGCTCTCCCCTCAACAACGATAGCTTCCCAATCTGCAGGGAGTGTGCTCAGAGCTTCAACTGTACGATAAAATTTAATTAGAAGGAGTGTCACCTCAGGCAGCGCTCCTATTTGCATTGCAACGCTCTTAAAAAATACAGTTGAATGACCTGTTTCACTCGGGATATGATAATTTTCACCCATGCCATCAATATCTTCGGCTGATGCATCGCGGTTATAGCGAATTTCTTCTGAAAGGGAATATGCGAGAATACGTTTGTCTCTGCGCGGTTTAATTATCCCCTCCCATGCTATTGTTGCTCCAATTCCGCCAAAAAGCCCCAAGATGAGGGACGTTAGAGTCTTTTCCATTCAGGAATATATGTCGATTTATGTCTCTCTTCTCATCGAATCAAATTAGGCAGGTTCGGAGACTTCCGCCGTCTTGTTTTTAGGGCTGTTTACGAGGGTGGATATTGGGCTAAAGTCGGATCTTGGGATCTGCTCGTCTACTGTGGTCTTGTACCGCATGCTATTAATATACCGAATAAATCCCGATATAATTGTAACGAAAGTAGAATCTATCTTAGGGGCTATGACCCTAGGCCCCGTTGGTTTAAGTTGTTCATTCATAGTAGTTTACCTCAAATTAAGGTCGCCTTCGGGCGGCCTTTTTTTGTTTGTGAAGTGTTGCTTGACACTGCTGTGCTCAATCATTTTGCTCAGGTGAAATTTTGGAACGGGCACAAGCCCAAAAAGGCTCCGGGTTCCCGTGGGGGGCATAGTGAAGAAAGCGATGCTTGGTGGTGTGTCTTCTCTAGGGTACAGGGGAGAGCAACTGTTCGGTAATTATTTGAAGAATGATGTAGGGTTCGGCGCGGGCTATGTGTCTTTATTATCAGGAGACTTTGAGTATATTATTTCCCGATCCTCAATCACCATTTCTTCACCGGGGCACAACATGCGTTTATTTTTGCTCGGACTCGCCATTCCTGCAACGGTTTTGACGGCGGCAGTGTATGACAAGATCGACCGGGCCGAAAAGCCAAAGGCTGAAAGCCCTGTATTGCAAGGGGATCATGTCTTCACTTTTTCGCCCCTGCCGGAATCAGATTATATCGAAAAGCAAAGGGCTATCCTGGTAGGGGAGCGGAACGCGGACGGTAGGTGTGTCATCCCGATTCCTGACCTCAATCCTCAATCCTCAGAAGATCCCAACGTATTTACGGAAATAGCCAGGGATACGACCACCTGTGAATCCCTGTATGTTTGGTATCGTAGTAGAGGATCCCTAGCATTTCCGGAAGCCCGCTTCACTGAAACAAAAAGGACTACTGGATACCTACGTTCAGAAGGGGATGCGATACCTGCGGTTGCTCCGGAACGACCAGGCGATGACATCGCTACAGTAAATTCCGGCTTCCTGGTTCCCGAGCAACAGAATACGAAAGGCACGAGGTCGATGCTGGGCGCAGTTCAAGCGGGTTATCGAGTTGGACTACGTGTCGCTGCCTATTCGTGGTTGGAATGGGTCTTCTATGTCCGTCCGCATGTAGAGTGGGATTATGACGGGACGAAAGTCTTCAACTTGACTATCACGGATGGAATGGGCCTCGGACTCAATACCACAGGGGCGGTTGCGCGACTGGGAGGAATTAGCCCTGATTCATCGCAGTATTCTCATATCTTAAGGGGATACGGGACTAGAACCATCTCCGCTGGCGATGATTTTTGTTCTACGCATGGTACCCTTTCAATGCAGGTCTCTGGCAACGTCGTCCAAGTATATGCAGATGGAACGGCAAATCGACTTGGGGGTACGGCGGCCTTGGAGGGAGTGTGCCAGGATAAGGTTTCTGTATACGGATATGCTGATCCTTGAGGACAACAATGTACCATTAGCGCCCACCTTGTGGCGCAAGTGGGTTACTCCACGCATGTGGAGATAGACCTCGGTTCTCCGAGTCTGCCGCGTCTTGGTCACACTGCTCGGCGAAGGGCCTCCGCGCTAAGTGGCTCATTTGTATGTGATAACACCCCTATTCTTTAAGTAGAGTAGGGGTGTTTTTAGCTTATAGAATTCTAGAAAAATGAGCTTTTGCTCGTATTAAAAAATTATAAAATGTAAAAATATTTCCAGCTGATGTAGTAAGGCTTGAGCTTTGCGTGTCTTATTCTGAGGATCCTCGTTTTACTCTCTAACTCCAGCTTTGTATGACAAAGCATTTTCTTTTGATGGTGGGCGCAATAACAGTCGCAACAAGCGGCTTTGTTATGAGTGAATCGCACGCTTACTCTGGCTCGCCACTCAAGGGTTATTCCAATGTGTTATCGCAAGATTCGACTACGAAGCGAAAACCAGTAAATCCGCAGGAAAAGAAGCGGCAGCTTGAGGAGCGTTTCAATCGTTTAGTAAGCGTAGATACTGTTAACTTTTTCGGGACGAAAGACTCTCTAGGGCGGTGTTCATTTTCTTCTTCTGACAATCCGGGACCTAATGCTCAAGGTCGCCTAGTCAGGCAAAGTATTAGAGTTATTAACGCTGCGAACTGCGAATATCAAAGTATTAATAGTATGTATGATACAGATAGCACAACGCAGAAGTCCGAGCCTAGCAAAAGACTTGCATGGCTCGAGGCGGGAATTCAAGTCGACTTTATTGACACATATTCGATGCCTCTAAATGGAGCGTCCTTTTTTTTTCAGATCTATTATGATGCCTACGGGTATGTAACATCATCAGCTTACGTGGATTTTGCTCCTTCAACTTATGGATCCCCTCCGTTTGTATGGGACGCTTGGGAATTACTGATTGGCGGAGCCACCTCTGGCTGTAATACAGCTTTTCAACGCGCCGGGGCTTGGAGCAATTCCGGGAATACATACTGCATTGGTGACCCCTCTGGCTATTCCACTGGAGACTTACTACTCTCTTTAACTCCTATAGTAGGAGGCATTGCATACGGAGGATACTCATTCGGCGGCTTTGACTTGTGTTACCCCGGAGATCATATTGGATATGATGTTCAGAAGTGGGGCCTCGTTTAAGAAATCGAAATACTGATTTTTTCTTGCGCTCTGTTGCCCTTGAGCAGCAGCGGCGCTGCCCTATTGACGCTACTTATAATTCTCCTTCTTCTCCAGCTTTTTTTCTTCCGCTTCTAAATCAGCGTCGTCAAATGAAATCATCTCAAAGTGTTGGAATATCTTTGGTCAAAGATTTACAAAAGATTTACATAGGTATACAAAATTAGACCCTATACTCCATTTGGGTATAGGGTGAGGTGAAGTCGCGAGTTTATGAGAGTGTTTAACTACGGGGCGCGGCTCTCCATCATATACGAGTATATATTGTCAGCTTCTACCCTCATCTGTTCTTCAAGTTTAGCATTAAGCTCTTTTACCTTGCTATGCTGAAGAAGTTTAAGCATTTCAAGCCAGATATAGGATCGAAGTGTCGCGCCCGTCAATTCTTTCAGGCCGCTATTCATCCAACCTTCTATATCAAATTGGAGCTTATTCTTTAGTGTATTGCGCTCGTCTGTGGAAGTCTCTGTTACAAATTGATCAAATGAGAAGTTCAAAAACGCGAGTTTGTGCGCCACTCCATTTCGCAGAGCCGACATCCACTCGATCAATCCCTGATGTTTACTGGTAATTACTCCAATCGATTTCGCTAGATCCAGCTTCCCAGCCTTCCCACCCATATTCATTTTTTCTACCCATGGTACCAATCGGACGTCACTAAGCTCAGCGATGATGCAACGGCTTAACGCCGCCTCAAGTAATACATAAACTTGAATCACGAATTGCCAATCTCCAGCTTCATCCCTCAGGTCGATTAGCGTCGAATCTGGTAGGTTCCACCTTCTCGAAACATCAGTCGCCACTCTATCAATCAGTCCAGGATCGTTTTCATCCATTGCCGAGAATATTTGTTTAATCGGATTAGTTTTAGCGGGTATTTCCAGCGACACGGTTTTTCCTCTGAGGCTAACGTACATAGGCATGCTAAGGTGAACCCGAATAACTTAAAGAGACAGGGTTCTGACGGATAGAGTTGAATATCCACCATTACTCTTGTCTCCTTCAGGGGGCAGAATTCCGGCATCATACACCTTTTGGTAAACATTCTTCAATATTGGGCGATAGTATCCTAAGGGATGAGGAGGCAATGTCCCTTCTATAAATCGTTTGGCAAGCCCCAGAACAATTAACAAAATCCCTTGCTGATAGCTGGTCGGCTAAATAAATAATCAGATTCGCAACATTCTTCTCAGCTGGATGATGAGCAGCCTTACGATAATCAGTTACCTACTGCGACATCCAGTCTTACCGCTCTCGTTGATTTTACCCTTGCTCGAGTTAGATTTTCAATAAGTACGCTAAGGAATTGGATCTTAACACGCTGGGCCGATATCCAACATTTTCGGTTGATCCTATTGCAGGAGACGGAAATGCATGGAAAATGTAATGTTTGGGCACGGTTTTTAGTCACTTCCCAAGGGAGAAGTAGCCTCATGAAGCATCCACTGATTCTGGCTTTTTTAACGCTGGCGTTAACATCTGCGAACCTCTACGCACAGCAATCGGGCAGTGTGCCGGAGAAGCATCGCGATTCTGTCTACGCAGATTCTGTCGCGATAAAAAAACAACGTGGAGAGTCCTGGCTTAAAGAAGCGGGGCGCTGGCAAGACTACACAAAAATTCGAGACTTGCTTGCTAAGGAGAATATCTATGACCAGTTTAGAAGAAAGCCTCCAAATCCAACCCACCTTTACAGTGCTGTCGACGATATCACGCAGGACATATCCGTTCTCTACGATTACAGTGAGATTTTAGAATTACGAACTCGTGGAGTTGACGTTGTACAATCATTCTTCTTTCCGCAAAAGAATGATTTGAATGCTGCTCTATATGATTTCTCCGAAGTGGTTCTCGTAGTAGAAGTGATGGGGGCTAATACTTGGACCGGAACTGATGACGGTTACGCATCCACTGTTAAGCTGAAAGTCGTGGAGGTGTTGAAGGGTGAGAACGTGAGTGACTCAATACTCGTGCGTCAAAAAACTGGCCAGGTTTCAATGAGACGAATCAGAGTTGCGCTTCACGAGAATGAGTTAGTGAGTTATTCTGACGGTAAGTTTTTACTGTCCTCTGCTGACAGACGCTATCTGATCTATGCAAGCAGTAAGCTTTACCCACTGGCAATCACACGCAATGGAAAATCTCCTGTGACCGGCCAGGGCGAGATATACATGCTTAGGATTTCTCCGATCAGGCTTAAGGGAGATACGATTGTTAGAGGTCAAGGATCTGCAGTATGGTGGGATCAGGCACCAAAATCTTTAGATCAGGTGAGAGATATTTGCAACAGCAGGAGCAAAGACTCCATCTATATTCCCAAACGCACAATTATTAGTACAAATAATTGAGTCACCGCTCATACGCCCCCTGGATCCATCGACTTGAAATAAATAGTCGAACGATGTGGTATGACCGTCGATCAGGACGTCCTTTATTACAAATTCACTCACCGGTTTGCCAGGATCGGCTGAGTCTGAGATTGAAACAGACAGTATTGGTTCCCTATTAACTATCTCTGAGGGGCACACTACTCCCGCCGATTCACATGCTGCAGCTATGCCGATTATTGCGCCTAAGGATAGGAACGCAGCGACTGGCTTAAATAATTTCTGTTTCATAAAAGAATCCTATAAAAGCGCACTCAGGGAGTTTTACAACGGACGTTCTGATAGTTACATCTTCCACAACATTCCGCTCTTTAATTATAGCATCACATTCATACCACTATCGAATGCACATAAAACAATTACTACAATGGCCCACGCCATGCGTATACAGCTGCCGTCAAACTACTATCTATAATGATTGGAGGAAGGATGCACGAAGGTATGGATTTCCTAAAGGCACAGGTAAATAACGCCGTTGCCCAACATAATGAATTTTGTAAGGCTTTAGATGCACACCAGAGTCAGTCGGATGACACTCGCTACGTTTCCTTATGCAATAAATATTACCCTAAGATGAAAGGACATCAGGAAATGTTGGAGCGTTATCAGGAGTCGATTGGCGCAGGGGAGGGCATGATGAAAAAAGCGCTGGGCGCTACTCTTGGAGCGGCTCGTAATCTCGCGGATATGACGCGTGAGGACGACTTTCTGAGACTCGTAAACGATATTGTTATGTCTCGGCAGGCGCATGACACCTTCGCCTGCTTCCGTGAAGCCGGTAAACAGATTGGCGATTCTGAGCTGTCCCGTATTGGTGAGCAATGTGCGGCTGACCACGATGCCTACTGTAACGAGGCAAACCGTCTGGTCGCCCAGCTCTTCGTTGAAAATGTTCGAGCTGGAGACGATGCGATCGATACGAACGTGGGTCGTACAAAGCCAATTTCCAGAGAGTCTCGAATGTAGTAGTTCCTTGTCTTGGCTACCGACTTAGACGGTTCTCAATCTGATCGCACGTGATTTTGACCCGGCTTTGTCGGTAGCCTTGACAACTCAACATTTTGTTCGTATCGTAACGGAATGTTGACCTGCACAAAAAACCTCAAATCCGGCAAAAAAAGCCACGATCAGAAGAAACAGACCGATCGTGTTTTTTGCTGTGCGGTGAGGTAGTTGGCAGAGTAGTTTGTGTCAGAACGGTGCAATGTATCTGAAAAATGCCTCCCGCAAATAACGGGGGGCTTTTCTGTTTTTACAGGCTATAAACAACCTTTTTATCATAGAATTCAACAGTGACGTACTCATTCAATATTACGGTGGTTTTATCATGACGGATGTCGTAGCACTCGCAGCCGAGCTGTTGGCTATCCAGTCATCCACTAGCGAGGAGGGGGCCGCGATTGACTTTGTGGCTCGGCGCCTGGTCTCTCAGGGGTGGAACGTCACAGTTCAGGAAGTATCAGCCGGCAGAGGCAATGTCTGGGCATCGAGGGCTGGGGGAGGAGTGACATTTTCTACTCATCTGGATACGGTTCCCCCTTACATCCCACCTAAGCTGGATGGAGATAGACTGTATGGTAGGGGCGCTTGTGATGCGAAAGGGATTGCTGCAGCTATGATGGTGGCCGCCGAGACGCTTGTGGCTGGAGGAGAAGACAGGGTAGACCTTCTGTTTGTCGTAGGTGAAGAAAAGGGCTCAGACGGGGCCAGAGCGGCAAATAACCTTAATCCTACCAGTAGATATCTGATTAATGGGGAGCCGACGGAGAGTAAGCTGGCGAGTGGTTGCAAAGGGGCGTTGAGATTTATGGTGCGGACACGAGGAAAAGAAGCACACTCCGCGTATTCCTATCTTGGGAAGTCAGCGATCGAACCTCTCTTAAAGCTGTTACCTACCATTCACGACCTAAAGTTCCCGGTCGACGATATCCTAGGAGAGACGACGGTAAATATCGGTACTATTCGAGGCGGTACGGAGGCCAATATTGTTCCTGGCCAGGCAGAGTCCGAGCTTATGCTGCGGCTGGTGAGCGACCCGGCGCCAATTAAAGCTATGATAATTGAATGGGCAGAACGGAGTGGTGCAGAGGTAGAGTTTGGATCTGTAATCCCAGCGCAACACTTCCATACAGTGGATGGTTTCGAGGCTGTACCTGTGGCTTACACTTCCGACATTCCTCTACTTTCCCGCTGGGGAAAACCACTTTTGTTTGGGCCGGGTTCAATTCACGTGGCTCACACAACTGAGGAATACGTGAACGTCAAGGAGCTGCGAGATAGTGTCGATTCATACGTGTTTCTCGCTAAACAGTTGCTCGCTTAAAACTACACTGCTGCAGAATTAACCAGATTTATTAACTCTTACTTTTTACTGTCGTGAACGCACAAGAAGCAACCCAGTCTCCCCTAATTAACAAGATTCCAGTCGCAGTCCTTGGTGCAACCGGCGCGGTTGGTCAGACATTTATCAGGCTATTGGAAAACCATCCATGGTTTGAAGTAAAAGAAGTGGCTGCATCGCAGAGGTCTGAAGGGAAAACATATGCAGAAGCGACACGCTGGTTAATTGGTGAGATGCCAGCAACCGTTGCTAACCTGACTGTTGTGTCATGTACACTGGATGCGATCTCCTCTCCAATTGTTTTTTCTGCGTTGGATTCTTCTGTTGCTGGTGAAGTTGAAATTCAGTTTGCACAGGCAGGCAGGGCAGTTTTCAGTAATGCAAAAAATCATAGAATGGCTAGCGATGTTCCACTTCTTATTCCAGAAGTGAATGCGGACCATATTTCTGTTGTCGAGGCTCAGCGTAAGAACCGGGGTTGGACTGGCTCAATTGTCACCAATTCAAATTGTGCTGCTGCGGTTGCTGCTGTTGCACTGGCTCCCTTGCATGAAAAGTACAAAGTAAAGAACCTGTTCTTGTCGACGATGCAGGCCATCTCGGGTGCTGGTTACCCTGGTGTTGCATCTTTGGATATTCTGGCAAATGTAATCCCTTATATCAATGATGAAGAACCAAAGGTTGAAGCCGAAATGGCCAAGCTTCTTGGGTCGGTTCAGGGGAACAAGATTGTAGATGCGGATATTACTGTAACATCCCATACCAATAGGGTGCCAGTTGAAAACGGTCATACTGTCTGTATGTCGGTTCAGTTTGAATCTAGGGTCACTGCAGACGAAGCATATCAGACTATCAAGAGTTGGAAGGGAGCTAACGCCGCTTTGAATCTTCCGACACGGCCGGAGTTTCCAATTGCACTGACAGATGCGGTCGATAGACCTCAACCAAAGCGTGATGTTGAACTTGGCAATGGAATGACCGTGACCGTTGGAAGAGTTCGTTCAGATAACATATTCGATATTAGGCTGGTTGCGATGGGGAGTAACACTATACGCGGCGCTGCAGGTGGTTCTATCCTCAATGCAGAGTTGATGGTTGCTGGCGGGATGTTAACTAATATCGACGAGTTTGTGGGTCATGCAACATCTGGTGCTTCTAAGATCAAGTCAGCGTCGCAATCGGAATCTGGGGTGCCTACAGTATGATTGTAATAAAGTTTGGTGGAACATCTGTAGCTAACTGCGATGCTATCGATCGTGCAGCAAATATTGTAAAGGGGCGCATAGATAGAAAGCCAGTCGTTGTAGTATCTGCGTTGGGTGGTGCTACTAACTCATTGCTGGCTATCGCCGAACAGGCTTCAAGCGGTCAGCTTATTGGTGCGCTATCTGGTATACAAGAGCTGCGTACGCGGCATTTGCAGGAATGTGAATCCTTGTTGGGAACAACACCTGAAGGTTCGGAGGTGGCCAGCGATATCAGTGTAATGTTTGATGAGCTGGCGAGTCTTGCAGAAGCTTTCTGCACACTTGGTCATGCAACGCCACGCGGTATGGATGCTGTTGCATCGCTTGGTGAGATGATGTCATCCATGATAGTTACTGAAGCTTTTAGACAGAGAGGTGTTAACACATCTCATGTAGATGGTCGCAAAGTTATTATCACAAATGACGACTTTATGGAGGCCGAGCCAAGGCAGGATCTGATTGCAGATAGGGCGCGGACTATACTGACGCCTCTGATTAAAGATGGCAAGGTGCCTGTTATGGGTGGTTTCATAGGGTCAAACCTTAACGGCATAACAACAACTCTCGGAAGAGGTGGTTCGGACTACAGTGCATCGTTGGTTGGGGCGGCGTTGGGAGCTGAAGCGATTGAGATATGGACAGATGTCGATGGGATGCTGACTGCAGATCCGCGAGTGGTTCAGGGAGCACAGTTAATTGAAGAGATTCGATTTGATGAGGCTTCTGAACTGGCTTCGTTTGGAGCAAAAGTATTACATCCAAGTACTATCACTCCTGCCGTTAAGCTTGGAATTCCAGTATATATCTTTAATTCTCGGAAGCCACAAGGAACGGGGACGCGTATTACTTTCGATGCGCCACGACGCCCTGTAAGCGCTATCGCTGGCAGAGGAGATATTACTGTTGTAAAGGTCCGTGCGCCTCGTATGTTGTTCGCACATGGTTTTCTCAGAACGGTGTTTGAGATATTCGACAAACACGAAACCTCCGTCGATGTTGTATCTACATCAGAGGTCTCTGTTTCAGTAACAATAGACGATACGGAAAATCTCGATGATCTGGTTATAGATCTTAGAAAGCTTGGAGATGTTTCAGTCGAGCGGAATAAAGGTGTCGTGGCGATCGTTGGTTCTGGAATTGGTGACAGATGCGACGAGATGGGACGTGCTCTGGCTGCGTTGGGAAGTCTTAAAGTTCACATGATGTCTTTAAGTGCCACTGGAATCAACCTCACAGTAATCGTTGACAGCGTTAAGGTAAAAGAGGCGATGAAATTGTTGCACGCAGAATTCTTTTCTGATGTAACTGTAAATGCCAGCAATCCTCCTGTTCTTGAGGTGGTATCTTAATGTCATTATCTGCAAAGCCAGGTTTGGAAACATCTGATATGCCGGTTAAAAATCCCGTTGCTAAACATTCAATAGCGTTAATTGGTTACGGAAAGATGGGACGAGCTATCGAACAGCTTGCTAAAGATGCAGGTATCGCTGTCGCAGCGGTATTTGATCATGGGCACTCAATCACTACCGAGTCTCTTAACGGGGCAGAGGTTGCAATTGAGTTTACTCAGCCTGATTCTGCCGTGGCAAACATTAAGAAATGCGTGGATCTTGGTATTCCGGTAGTTGTTGGTACTACCGGTTGGAACGATTCAATAGAAGAAGTTCGTCAGTACGTAAATGCTAATAATGGTACTATGCTTTCCGCTGCCAACTTTTCTATTGGCGTCAACATATTTGCCGAGATTGTAAAGTTTGCTGCTGAAAGATTTGGTCATCTGTCTACTTTCGATGCGCATCTGATCGAAAGTCATCATACAGCCAAGAAGGATTCGCCGTCGGGGACTGGACTTATGCTTAAGGCTGCAGCTATGACCGGATTAAAGAATGATCTTCCCATCACGAGCTATCGTGTTGGATCGGTTCCAGGTACGCATGAACTTGTTTTTGATGCTCAATATGAGCAGATAACACTCTCGCACGTTGCAAGAGACAGAAAGGTCTTTGCTCAAGGTGCTTTGGAAGCATCTCAGTGGCTCGTTGGAAAGAAAGGCGTTTTGAGTATTTCGGATATGCTTGGTATAAATTCAACTTCAAAAGCGGACTAATAAATGTCACATACACTTTTACGCGGTGCAGGAACCGCTCTCTGTACACCTTTTTTAGCCGACGGTGCTATTGATGAAGCTTCATTAAGAAGTTTTGTAGAGTGGCAGGTTTCGGAGGGGATACACTTTGTTGTCCCTATGGGATCAACTGGTGAGGCTGCTACATTAACTTCGGAAGAACAACGCCGCGTTGTAGAGATAACAGTAGAGGTTGTTAATGGTCGAGTTCCGGTGGTAGCAGGTGCCGGTTCAAACGATACCGCCAGAGCGATTGCAACCTCACGTATGATGGCTGAAGCAGGGGCGACTCATTTGCTTCACTCCTCCCCTATGTATAACAAGCCGCCACAGCGCGGTATTGTAGCACATTTTACGGCAATTGCTGATGCATCTTCTCTTCCTATAATATTGTATAACGTACCTGGGCGTACAGGGAGTAATATGGAAGCTGAGACAACTTTAAAGTTGGCAGAGCATCCAAACATTATTGCCATGAAGGAAGCATCTTCGAATCTGATTCAGATTTCTGAGATAATAAAAAACAAGCCATCCGATTTCACAGTGCTGTCGGGAGACGATCCTTTAATTCTTCCTATCATGTCTTTAGGTGGCGATGGTGTTATCTCTGTAACTTCGAATGCAACACCCAAATTAGTCGCACAGCTGTGCGAAGCAGCAGCTTCAGGGAACTACGAGCTTGCACGCGAGATCCATCATAAGTTGTCTGACTGGAATGCTGCGGCATTCTGTGAGTCTAATCCAGTTCCGGCAAAGGCAGCTCTTGAGATGATGGGGAAAATGCAGAACAATCTCAGGTTGCCACTGGTGCCATTGCTCGAGAAGTATAACAAAGCTGTTCGTGATTCTTTGACCGCAGTTGGTGCGCTGTAGTTATTACACGCTGTCACTACTGTGCTCATTTGAACATCAGCGAGAATGGTAGCCGAGTATTGAATCAGGAGTGCACAGTATCAATAATCAAAAGCATCAATAATAGCATTAACAAAAAGCATTAACAAAAAGCATCAACAACATAAATTATAATGACCGATAAATACGCGTCACTACATAAAAGAATCGAAGAGCTGGTTTCTACTCCATCTGGACAACCGTTGGATAGCGATGCCCGCGACATTGTAGATCAGCTTCTTACTGCTTTGGAAAAGGGTGAGCTGAGATCAGCGGAAAGGCGTGAAGATGGTAACTGGTATGCTGTGCCCTGGGTAAAGCGCGGGATTTTGCTTGGGTTCAGAACCGGGGGGATGATCGATATGTCGCTTTCCAGTGGTCCTGTACGTTTCGGTTTCTTTGATAAGGATACATATCCTCTTCGTGATTTTAAGCTGGAAGATGGAGTTCGGGTTGTACCTGGCGGTTCATCAATTCGGCGTGGCGCCTATGTAGCAAGTGGAGTTGTCTGCATGCCGCCTATGTACATAAACGTAGGTGCGTACATTGGAACCGGAACGATGGTCGACTCTCACGCGCTGGTTGGCTCTTGTGCGCAGATCGGTGAAAGGGTTCACCTAAGCGCTGCTGCTCAGGTTGGTGGGGTTTTGGAGCCGGTAAACGCGTCTCCAGTTGTGATTGAAAACGACGTTATTGTTGGCGGTAATTGCGGTATTTACGAAGGCACGGTTGTCAGAGAGAAAGCCGTAATTGGAGCAGGCGTTGTGCTGACGCGTGGAACTCCAGTCTTTGACCTGGTTAAGCAGACAGTTTATCGTGCAACTGCCGAAAAGCCGCTGGAAATTCCAAGCGGTGCTGTAGTTGTTCCTGGCTCACGTGCTGTTAGCAGCGAATGGGGGAAAGAGCAGCAACTTGCTCTTCAAACACCTATTATAGTTAAGTATCGTGATGACAAAACAGATTCTTCTACCGCTCTTGAAGAGTGGCTGAGATAAAGATTTTGGGGACCTTGCAGGTCCCCGGTGACAAGTCCATTTCTCATAGATCTCTAATGTTTAGCGCGCTCAGTGAAGGGCGCGCTAAAGTTAGTAATATCCTGCAGTCTGCTGATGTAAAGGCTACCGCCTCAGTTTTGCGAAGCCTTGGTGTCAGCATTTCTGAAATCGGGGAAGGGTTGGGAACAACTTCTTCCTCTGGCGTTAAAGACGTGGTAGTTGATGGTGTCGGTTTGCGTGGGCTGAAGCCAGCGACTGACATACTCAACTGCGATAATAGCGGTACCACGTGCAGGTTAATGGCTGGAATTTTGGCCGCTACCTCGTTTGAATCCGTTTTGACAGGGGACGAGAGTTTGATAGCGCGTCCAATGCTGAGAGTTGCGCAGCCTCTTTCTCAGATGGGAGCCCGTTTTTCATATAGCGGCCGCGAAGGTTATCTCCCTATGAAAATCTCCGGGGCCTTAAGTGGTGGAAATTCACTCAGATCGATAAAGTGGGATTCCAAAACTGCGAGTGCTCAGGTTAAGAGCGCGATTTTACTTGCCGGACTGGTTGGTGGTGTTCCTGTAACCGTTACCGAACCAACGAAGTCACGTGATCATACGGAACGATACCTTCGTGCGCTGGGAGTTCCAATTGAGGTGGATGGGACCACCGTGTCTCTCACTCCGGTTGAACGCCTCCAGTCGCAGGATGTTTCTGTACCGGCCGATCCATCATCTGCAGCTTTTTTTGCTGCTCTGGCGGCTATGTTGCCTGCCAGCGAGTTACACCTTCCCAATGTTTGCCTGAATCCTACGCGTACTGGATTCTTTGCAGTGCTTGAAGAAATGGGAGCTGTGGTGGAATACAGCGATCATAAGGAAGTCGCAGGGGAACAGGTCGGATGCATTACTGTTCGTGCCAATAAGCTTAAGTCGGTAGTCATTACTGAATCTCAGGTCCCAAGTATGGTGGACGAAATTCCGATGCTCGCCTGTATGGCCGCGCTTGCGGAGGGCGAGACCGTAATTACCGGTGCTTCAGAGCTTAGAGTGAAAGAGACAGATCGTATTGCTGCTGTAGTTGGCAATCTTAGAAGTCTTGGTGTCGATGCGACTGAACTTCCAGACGGTATGCGGGTGATTGGTAACAGAAAGCCGTTAAGTGGATCTGTGAAAACCTTCGGTGACCACAGGATTGCAATGGCGTTTGCTGTGCTGGGAGTGGCATCAAGGGGAAGTATTGTTGTTGATGATCCAGGCTGTGTAGCAGTGTCGTATCCCAGCTTCTGGGAGCACCTAAAAACGGTTGTAAAAAGTTGAATATCAAAACAGTAATAACAATTGACGGACCGGCCGCCTCCGGAAAGTCTTCGACATCAGCTCGCGTAGCAGAGGAGTTGGGTTTTTACCATGTGGACTCCGGTTCGTTATATAGGGCAGAGACTGCAAGACGCCTTGGAGTTACAAATCTTAGATCGCCAGAAGTTACCGCAGCGGTTTCAGCTGTGGCTCAGGATCCTGAAGTAAGAAAGCTGATAAATGCCGAATGCCGCCGGATCGCAGGCGAGCGGGATATCGTGGTAGACGGCAGGGATATGGGGAGCGTCGTATTTCCGGACGCGCAGTTGAAGATCTTCCTGATTGCGGATCCATGGGAGCGGGCCAGGCGTCGCCTCCTGCAGTCGTTAGGGCGAATGCCAACCGACGATGAAATAGCAGATGAGACCCAGCTGATCGTTCATAGAGACTCTATGGATGCCACGCAAACTGTTCAGGCAAAGGACGCGGTTTTGATTGACACCACACACATTACGCAGGACGAACAGGTGCACCGTATTGTGACGATTGCCAGGCATATTCCCGTTCGCCAATAGCATCCCGGAGGACTGTATTTCTCCGACCATGAGGAGTCATATCCTCATTCGCCATCGGCATATCCCACGCTCGACATTAGAGATTAAACAGCCATTTGTTGTACCATAGTTCAGCTTGCTATTTACCCCAAAATCGCGTAAATTGATGAGTCGCCCTTAATAGGGGCGCGGAATCAATGTGGGGTAGTACCCCGCATTTTTTTATTCTTATAACCGGACTCAGAAATCACATGAACTCAGCTCTGCAAGATATTGTAGCTCAAGAAATTGCACCGCTAGGGTTCGATGTTTTTGAGGTGAAGCAGCGGGGGACTCGTAGTCGCCCGATACTCGAAGTCCGGATAACCCGTCAAGATGGTCAGGGGATCACTATCGATGATTGTGCTAGTGTTTCCCGTGCCATTGAAGCTCGACTCGATTCTGATAAGTCTTTTGGGGAGTTTTACACCTTAGAGGTGTCATCTCCTGGGATTCGCGACGACGTCGAAATCAACTGGAAAAGGTAAGGGGCATACAATGGCAATTGGTTCAGCAGAAATTCTGGCAGCCTTTCGCGATCTCGCCAACTCCAAATCAATGAATCCATCGGAGCTCCATGAGCTTCTTAAGGACGGTATTTATGCCGCTCTTGTTAAGAAACATGGTCCTACGGTGCAGGCAGAGGTGGAGATTGATGATGACCGCGGAGAAATCCGAATTGTTATCCTTAAGACTGTTGTAGACGAAGTTGAAGATCCGGCTCGCGAGGCATCCCTTGATGAGGCCCGATTCTTGGATCCTGAGTTCCAGGTTGGTGATGTCATGGAAATTCCAACAGACATTGCTGAGTTGGGGCGTGCAGCTGTTCAGGCTGCAAAGCAGCGTGTTCTGCAACGTGTCAGAGAAGGCGAACGCTCAAAAATTCGCGACGAATTCACTAGCCGTATTGGCGAACTTTTAAGTGGTGAAGTTCAACAGATTGAACGTGGTAAGCTGGTTATCATGCTCAATAAGTATCGTGAAGCTGAGGCAGTAATGCCTTACCGCGAGCAGAACCACCGTGAGCACTTTCATCAGGGTGAGCCAATCCGTGCAGTTCTCAAGAAGGTTGAGGAGACCCCTAAGGGTCCTCGCCTTATCTTAAGTCGTGCCGATGGTTTGTTTGTAAAGGCTCTTTTCAAGCTGGAAGTTCCTGAAATCCAGAGCGGCACTGTCGAAATCCGTGCAGTCTCACGTGAGGTTGGCAGTCGTACAAAGATTGCAGTTTTGTCAAAGGATGATTCCGTTGACGCAGTAGGAGCATGCGTTGGCCTTAAGGGCGCGCGCGTGCAGGCAGTTGTGAATGAATTAGGTGGCGAGCGTATCGATATCGTTCCCTGGTCATCAGATCCGGAACGTTTTGCCAGACTCGCACTTGCACCTGCAAAGGTTGCCCGTGTTCTGAGCGATATACCAAGCGAAACTATTCAGGCCGTTGTTGACGAAGATCAACTGTCGCTGGCGATTGGTAAGAACGGTCAGAACGTAAGACTTGCATCTGAACTTACTGGCTGGAAAATCGATCTCTATTCAAGTAGAGAGTGGATGGATCGTCCTGGTGAAGGAACTCCATTTGCTCCGCTGCCTGGTGAAGAAGACAGTACCAACCCGCTTCTATCTGACATCGATGGATTGCCAACGGCAACTGTCGCGGTTCTTGAAGAGGGTGGATACAACCGCCTTGACGATATTATCGATCTTGAGAGGGAGGATTTTCTCAAGCTTGTTGGTATCGGCCCCGAAGAAGCTGATAGGTTAGTTGCTTTCATCAATGAGTTAACTACAGATGACTCATCGGACGGCGAGTCTATGGATGATTCGCTTGATGGCGAATCTAGAGATGATTCTTCTGACGGCGAGTCTGGCGATGAGGTAACTGGTGAGGAGCAGTCGAGAGCCGAGTAGTTCTCGTTCTTCTGCTTCTGTTAGTATGGATTCATCATCAGATGGTAACTTCACCAGGCGTTTGCCGGTCGAGAGATTGGCACCGCCAATAGGTGAGTTACAAAGCGGTAAGGTGTTACGGCTTCTTGGCTTAGGGCTAAAAGCCAGATTAATTACCGTTGGAGTTGAAACGACACGTAAAGCAGCACTGTCTGACAAGTTAAGTCTTGCTATAGTTGCCGTTAACGCGTCGAAAAACAGTATAGACAAAATAGTCCCGCTCCTGATGGCGCGGGGCGTGGAAATAATCTCAATAGAATCACCTGAGCATTTGGGCGATTCCGTTGGTCGGGCCGCTACTACAGTTGTAGGGGTGCTCGATATTAAGTTGGCGCGTGGTATTTCTGCTGCGTGCAGGTAAATTGGAGGTAGGGTTGAGTAAGCTGCGTGTAAATGATTTGGCCGCAGAATTCGGGATAGCTGGTGACGAAGTAGTCCATCTACTTCGGGCACTGGATATCCCTTTTCGTAGTCATATAAGTACCCTGACCGACGATCAAGTGGCTCGGGTTCGCGCGAGATGGGAGCGTGAAAAACGCGCGAAGTCTGCGCCACCACCGCCACCGCCAACTGGAGCATCCAGGCGCCGTAAAGCTGCGGTTGAGCCAGAAAAAGCAGCTGAGCCAGTTGTTCGCAGAAGGCGTGCGGCATCTGTCGAGGATGGCTCCGACGACGCTGTTCATGGATCTGATGAATCCGATACAACTCCTACTAAGGTTGCGCCGGTTGAATCTGCTCCTGTTGAAGCTTCCGCTCAGGCGAGTAAGAACGATGCTAAGGCTGAATCTCCAAAGAAACCAACTCCTTTATCAAAGGAATCATCTGAAAAAACTGAATCTGCGCCAGCTGTGCAGTCGGTGGCCGCAATGGAAGACGGTGTGCAATCCGTAAAAGACATTCCGGTTGCTTCAGAGACAGTACCATCCCCCCAGTCGTCCAAAGAGTCGCAGCCTACTTCGGCTGCCGCTGACAGCGCACCATCCAAGGGGTCTACCGAAACAGTAGCGGCCAAGCCATCAAAGGTTGATGCGGCTCGTCCGGCTCCGGTTCGGCCTACCCCGGTTAAACCAGCTCCTGTAGCAGCTCCACCGGCTCCTGTTAAGCCGCCGGTCGCCGAGGCTGCTAAAGGTGAGACCAAAGCCAAGCCTGCTCCTGAGACGCCTGCAAAGGCTCCGCCTCAAGAAGCGGCTGCTACACCTTCGGCTCCTGCATCTCCGGCTGCAGCAAAACCTTCACCTGTTGCACCACCAACTCCAGCTGCGCCAAAGCCGGTTGCTAGTTCGGGGACACCAGGTGTTGTTCCTCCGAAGCCTGACTTTAAGCCACTTCCCCCAAGACAGGGCGTGCCTCCGTCAATCAAGCCTGCGGCTAGCTCGCATCCTAGAGATGGTGGCAATAATCAGAATCGTCCGCACCAGGGAAATCGTCCACAGCAGCAGGGTGGCCGTCCGACTCCTATCCAGCATGCTCAGCCGCGTGCCAGTGCATCTCCACCAACTCCAGTTCGTTCCGGTCCGCCAAGGGCAAGACCGACTGGTGGACAGGGTGGTGGCGGTCAGCATCGTGGACCACGTCCGATAGCGTCTGCTGCTCCTGGTGGGCAGGGAGCCGGACCAGGCCGCGATCAGAATCGTAACCAGGGACATCATCAGCCTCCGGCAGGTGCTGGCGGAGGGGCACCTTCGCGTGGATCGGGAGGTCGTGACAGGGATCGTGGTGGTCGTAGAGGCAGTGGGCGTAGAGTCGATCAGGAAGCGGTATCAGCAAATATCTTCAAGACGATGTCGTCTATGCGTGGTGGATCATCCAGAAAGGGTGGGTCCCGCCGCGATGATACGGTATCGCGTGAGGAGATCGAGGTACAGCGCAAGGCAGCCGTTGAGCGCGAACGTAAGACGGTTCGTGTCAACGAGTTCGTAACGGTTAGTGAGTTGGCTCAGCAGCTTAAGGTTCCTGCAACGCAGATCGTTGGATTTGCATTCAAGAACCTCGGACTCATGGTAACAATCAACCAGCGCCTTGATTTCGACCAGATCGAACTCATTGCCGGAGAGTTTGGTTTCCAGGCAGTTCGTGAAGATGAATATCTCGCAGATACAGAATCACTTACAGAAGTAGACGCACCAGAAAGTCTTGAATCAAGGCCTCCTGTTGTAACTATCATGGGTCACGTTGACCATGGTAAGACTTCGTTGCTCGATTACATCCGTAAAGCGACAGTGGTTGCTGGAGAGGCTGGTGGTATTACGCAGCATATCGGTGCTTATCACGTAACGCTGCCTAGCGGAAGCAAGATTACGTTCCTGGATACTCCTGGTCACGAAGCATTTACTGCTATGCGTGCACGTGGCGCCCAGGTTACCGATATAGTTGTTCTAGTTGTTGCTGCCGACGATCAGGTCATGCCTCAGACAATCGAGGCGATCTCGCACGCAAAGAACGCTGGTGTACCTATCATCGTTGCTATTAATAAGATCGATCTGCCAGCGGCCAATGCATTAAAGGTTAAGCAGGATCTCTTGCAGCATGAAGTTGTGTTGGAAGAGTTCGGTGGAACTACACTTTCAACCGAGATTTCTGCCAAGACCGGACAGAATGTTCAGTCGTTGCTGGAGCAGATCGTCCTGCAGTCTGAAATTCTTGATCTTAAGGCCAATCCTAACAGAATGGCTGTTGGTACAGTGATCGAAGCGCAGCTGGATCCAGGTAAGGGTCCTGTTGCAACCGTACTCATTCAGAATGGTACGCTTAAAGTTGGTAACGACTTTATCTGCGGACTCTATTCTGGTCGTGTACGTGCGCTTCTTGATGAGCGTGGTAAGCAGCAGAAGGAAGCGGGCCCGGCAATACCAGTTCAGATACTTGGTATCAGCGGTGTGCCGATGGCTGGTGATCAGCTCTTTGCGGTGGAAGATGCTTCGGCATCCAGAGATATCGCACAGCGCAGGCAGCGTCTCGATCGTGAAGCCAAGAGCCGTCGTACATCCAAGGGTTCGGTTTCGCTTGAAGACTTTATGTCACAGGCAGCCGCTGGTGAACAGCGCTCGTTAAGGATTGTTATCAAGGCAGATCAGGGTGGACCGGCCGAAGCACTGGCTGACGCACTCGGGCAGCTTTCAACTGAAGAAGTTGCGGTCGAAGTCATTCACCGTGGCGTCGGAGCAATCTCTGAAAGCGATATTCTGCTGGCGCGTGCTTCTGGAGCTATTATCATCGGCTTCCACGTACGCCCTGATAACAACGCAAGAAATGCGGCCGAACGTGAAGGCGTCGATATCCGTCTCTACAGAATCATCTACGAAGCTGTGGAAGATGTTAAGCGCGCACTCGAAGGGTTGTTACGTCCGGAAGAGCGTGAAGTCGTTCTCGGTGAGGCAGAAGTTCGTGAAACCTTTAAGGTCTCAAGGATTGGTGTTATTGCTGGATGCTGGGTACGTAACGGTGTCATCAACAGACAGGGTAGAGTACGTGTCATTCGGGATGGTGTCGAGATTTACGACGGCACGATCGGGTCGCTCAAGCGATTCAAGGATGACGCTAAGGAAGTACGTGAAGGATTTGAGTGTGGTATTGGTGTAGATAACTTCAACGATATTAAGGTTGGAGATATCATCGAATGCTACAGTAAAGAACAGATCGCACGGACTCTACCAACAGGTTCGTAGTTTAGATGGCCAAAGATTCACGTAGGTCCGATAGAGTGGCTGAGGCCATTCGTGAGGAGATTGCTTCATACCTGACTACAGGTGTGAAGGATCCTAGAATTCAGGGTTTCGTAACGGTGACCGGGGTGGATATCACCCCGGATCTCCGTAGGGCACAGGTGTTCGTCAGCATTATGGGTGACGTGGATGTGAATGCAACCGTGGATGCCCTAAACGATGTTGGATACAAGATTAAAGGTCAGGTTGGAAGAAACCTTAAGCTGCGCCTTGCTCCGGAATTAGACTTCAAGATAGATACATCGTCTGCTCGGGCGTCCCGTATTGAGATGCTTCTGAAGCAGATTAAAGATGAACAGGCAAGTGAAACGGACGGATCGTTAGATAAAGATCAGGTCCCCGGTAGTGAACAATAATCAAGCTTCTGTTGACGGGTTGCTGCTCGTCGATAAAGCCGAAGGACTAACGTCTCACGACGTAGTCCTTATGGTTCGCAGGGCCTATGGGGAAAGGAGCATAGGCCACCTTGGAACTCTCGATCCATTTGCAACAGGCCTTTTAGTTCTACTGCTAGGGCGTTGTACCCGTCTCGCTACATTCATCGATAATGAACCAAAGGTATATGAGGCTACTATACGCTTTGGTGCAGCTACAGACACAGATGATTGTACTGGTGAGATTATTCGAACCACTGATGTTATCCCGGATCTGGAATCGATCAAGACTGCTATTAAAGGTCTTACTGGAGACATCTTGCAGATACCGCCGATCTATTCAGCTAAGAAAGTGGATGGTAAACGCGCGTACGATATTGCACGTAGCGGTGAAGAGGTAGAGTTAAAGCCCTCGCAGATACATGTGCACAATTGGGAGATCCTTAACTACGGACAGACTCTTCGCAATGTTGACTCTGATCCGAAAGATATCTCTGGTTCAAAAGATAGCACTGATCCAAACAATATCTCGGGTTCAAGAGATAGCACTGATCCAAACAATATCTCGGGTTCAAGAGATAGCGCTGATCCAAACCATATCTCCGCTTCAAAAGAAACGCGCGACAGCTCTTCTTACGCTGAAATGACTGTTAGGATAACCTGTGGCGGTGGTACCTATATCCGAGCTTTGGCTCGTGACTTGGGTGAGGCCACAGGCAGCGCTGCACATCTAACTGCCTTGCGTCGCATTCAGAGCGGCGACTTCCATGTGACTGATGCTGTGACAATACAACAGTTGAAAGAAGCAGCGTCGCTTCCTCCAGTTAAACCTCTAAAAGTAGTAGTAGGATAATGGTTGCGCTTTCGTTTGACGGTGACTCCGGGCTTCCAGTAAATGTTACGGGGACAGCAGTTACTGTTGGGACCTTCGACGGTGTTCATCTTGGACATCAGGATGTAATTGCACATCTGGTTTCAAGGGCGCGTACCCTGGGGCTGGCTAGTTTGGCTATCACCTTTGATCCTCACCCACTACAGATAGTTAATCCTGCTGCTGCACCGCAGCTATTAACAGTTGCGGGTGAAAAGATTGAAGTGCTGGCTGAGTCTGAGCTGGATTATCTGGCTGTGCTTAAGTTTGACGCAGAGCTGGCTTCGATGCCTGCAGAAGATTTTGTTGACAAGGTTCTTATCAACAAGTTCAAGATGAAGCATCTGCTGGTGGGACATGATCACGGTTTTGGCCGTCAACGGGCGGGAAACCCAACGGTGTTACGTGAGCTTGGACTTACCCGTGGTTTCGAGGTCGAGGTTGTAGACGAAGTATCCACCAAAGATGGCCGGTCGGTGTCGTCTACCGTGATTCGTCGTGCGGTTGCAGGAGGTGACCTGGAATCCGTTATAGGGATGCTAGGACGACCATATTCACTTGGCGGAACGGTGGTTCCTGGGGCTCAGCGTGGTCGTCAGCTGGGTTTTCCTACATTAAACCTATCCGACCCTGTCCATGAAAAGCTTTTGCCTCCAGACGGCGTTTATGTGGCGAGGGTTCAAACTCCTTCAGGATCGTTCGGAGCTATGGTTAATATTGGCGGAAAGCCAACATTTGGGGACCTGACAAGGACTATTGAAGCGTATCTAATGGATGCCCCACTGGATCTGGATCTTTATGGTGCGCTAGTCAGGATCGATCTCCTAAAGAGATTGCGCGATGTTAAGAAATTCAACTCACCTTCAGAACTGGTCGATCAGATCCGGGAAGACGAGATAGCAGCAAGAAATGCGTTAAGAATGCCTATTTCTTCCCTGGGCAACGGCTAAGTCCTATAATTATTTGACGGTCTTCAGTAAAGGCCTTAGATTACTATAGATGTCCGTAATTAGCGGATATTTCAGGATTATACGTAAATCCGTATGGTCTTGCTGTAGAATCTGCGGTTTATAATGCCGCATTGCAGATTCTTATTCCTTACTCACGATGGTGTCTACGTTAGAAGCGTAGGGGTCCTTTTCGTAAAGGGTGAATATGATTGCAACGTCCAAACTAGTTGGTAGCATCGATAGGGAAGTAAAGGCTTTTTCGGCCGATCTCCGCGATCAGGCGAGCAAATTGGTAGCCGAAAGATCAGATGCGGGGGTAAAGTTTTATCAGACTCCAGACAGGATCCTACTCCAGGCAGGAGATATTGGAGTTACGGTCTCACTTTTTAGATCAAGAGCCGGCGAACAGGCAAGTGCAGAAGTTGTTGTGGGAGTCTGGAAAGGTTCGGTAGTTTTCCCAGGAACTGAGCCAGTTGAAGGGCAACGCGCGCAGCAGGTCGGCGACAGAACTTTTCAGATTAGCTCCAGTGAAGGGGATAAATGGTTGTGGGAAGGCGCTCACCTCGACTCAGCAATTAGCTCGAGTACGCTAGCAGAAGTTTGTGTAGGCGAAATGGCAGGACTGCTAGGCAGTCACCAGATAGCTTAAACTTCGATATCGTAGCCAGCACCTCTTAGCTTTGCATCGAGAATATGATCTTCGATGCTGTCTTTAAGCTGTAAATATCGGGTTGCTCCAGGAAAGTTAATCCTGTCAGGGACCAACCCGATTATTTCACTCCACTCTACAGACTGATCGCGCGTTTTTAGTTCAGCCATCACAGCGTCAAACGCCTGTTTAAGGGTGACCGACTCGATATCAACGATGTTCATGGATACCTGTGCCTGACCATCTACTTCAAGTCCCAGCGCCTTAAGCCCTTTCAGCCCGCCATTAGATTCACGAATGGCTTTGGCCACAGCTTTAGCTGTCGCCAATGATTCAGAGGAGGCGCTCCCAATATATACGTTAAAGGCTATTAGCAGTTGTCTGGCTCCAATGGCAGAGGCTCCTGCTGTCAGGTTTATCTTTGAGGGGCCAAAATCCGGGTCCCGTAATCCTGGCTGCTCAATATCACCTCGAATCGCCTCATATCCCCCTTTTCGTACTGTCGCAAGATTTCTATTTTGTGGCTTGGTTGCTGAGTACTCGTAGAGATAGACCGGTATGGCTAGTTCGGCTCCTACACGAGCCCCTACAGCCCTGGAGATCAGAATGCACTCATCCATTGAGGCATCGCCGAGTGGCACGAAAGGGACTACGTCAGAGGCTCCCATACGTGGATGAACGCCTCGGTGCTCCGAGAGATCTATTAACTCGCTTGCACGTTTAATTGCATTAAATGCTGCGTTTGCCATTCTGGCTGGTGGTGCTACGAATGTAATGACGGATCGGTTGTGCCATTCATCAGATGTTGTATGCAGGACTCTGGCATCTGGTTCACTCTCAATTGCTTCGCAGATGGAAGTAATGATTTTCGGAGATCTCCCTTCCGAAAAGTTTGGAATACATTCTATGAGCTTAATGGACACGGCAGTAGAGCAAAATGAGGCGTTTTGTAGGGCTGATACAATAATATATTATATCCCTGTATATTATTCTCATGTCTCGGATTTTCAGCGGAATACAGCCATCTGGCGAACTTCATATCGGCAATTATTTAGGTGCCGTAAAAAATTGGGTTGAGCTTCAGTACAAGTATGAGTCCATCTACTGCGTTGTCGACTACCATGCAATCACAGGGAACTACGAAGCGGAAGATCTGCGTCGCAGGACAAAAGAGATGGCGATTTGTCTTTTGGCAGCGGGAATCAATCCGGACCAATGTACCTTGTTTGTGCAGTCGAAGGTTCCAGAACACACCGAATTGGCCTGGATATTCAATACGGTAACACCGCTTGGTGAGTTGGAAAGGCAGACTCAGTTTAAAGATAAGTCCAGTCGTCAGGAGAGTATTTTAGCTGGCCTTTTGAACTATCCTGTTCTTCAGGCAGCTGACGTTGCTCTGTATCACGCTGATCTTATCCCTGTCGGTGAAGATCAGGTTCAGCATCTGGAGTTGGCGCGTGAGATTGTCCGAAGGTGGAATTCAAAGTTTGGTGTTGACTTCTTTATTGAAGCACAGCCGCTGCTAACTCCGACCCGTAGGATTATGGGGTTGGATGGGCAGGCCAAGATGTCCAAGTCGCTGGGGAATACAATAGGTATTCTTGAATCTTCTGAAGAGATCTGGCAGAAGCTGCGCCCGGCGATGACCGATCCCGCACGCGTCAAAAAGACAGATCCTGGGAATCCGGATGTCTGCAACATCTATCAGCTTCACAAAGCGTTTTCGTCCTCTGAAACAGTTGAAACGGTTGCCGTTAACTGCCGCACGGCTGCATGGGGATGTATTGATTGCAAGAAGGTCCTTCATACATCAATGGATGCTGAGCTTGCGCCGATCAGAGAGCGCGCTGAAGAGTTAAAGGCGGCTCCTGAGAAAGTGAGTAATGCTTTGGCATTAGGAGCTGAAAAAGCGCGCAGTATCGCTGCAGAGACGATGGCAAAGACCAAAGATATAATGGGGCTGACCTGAGTTTTTTTCGCGATATTGCAGCATTTGCGCGGCCAGCCGGCTCGGTGGCGGAAGCAAGTGCGCGAACCCTGTGCCGAAAGGAACTTGAATCGGCCGGGTTCCAATGTCGTGAACATGAGTTTGAATATTCACAGTTTCCGGCCAGGTATCTAACCAGCTTTGTTGGTTTTTTGTTGTGCGTAGGATCCGCATCGATACTTTATTGCGCTGAACTAAATGTATCGACACGTCAGATATTATTTCCGGCAGTTATCTCCCTTGCTCTAGCATTGCTGGCTGCCTCGTCAGCAATATGGTGGGGTACTGATAAAAACCCTTTCTTTCGTAGAAAGGCAATCAATCTGATAGCCGAGTCCAAAGTCGGGGTAGAGAAAGGATCAGGTGAAGATGTTAACGAGCCAGCAGGTAATCAGATTGTTTTAATGGCTCATATCGATAGCAAGTCGCAGCCTGTTGCGATGATTACACGGGTCCTGGCTATCTGTGCTTCTTCGGTAGTGTGGGTTGCGCTGCTTGCTTTGTTTTTTATGAATCCCGCCATTGGAATGTATAGTGCCGGATGGATCATTGCGCTATATGTACTCGGACTGTTAGGGTTGTTTGCCGGAACTGTAATAATGTTCTGTACTGTAGGACAGAAAGGTACCGGTGCATTGGATAATGCCAGCGGGGTAGCCGCCGTAATTGAAGCTGCAAAAAAATTGACTGGGGCTAATGTAAAGGTTGTTATTACATCGGCTGAAGAGTTGGGGTTAGCCGGTGCTAAGGCCCTTTTACCGGTTATGAAAGGCTGGGTTCAAAGTGCAACATATGGAACAAAGTTGTACGTCTTGAATTGCGATACAATCGATGATGTAAGTAATAATTCTCGAAAGAGGATTTCTGGCCGCGCTAGGCAACGTGACGAGTCAAAAGGACCGTCTGGCAAGTTTGTTTTATTCAGTAAAGATCCATCCGTTTGTCCCATTAGCGGTGTAGCTAATGACGTTGCCCGGAATCTTGGGTTAACAATTACCACCCGTCGAATGATTCCGGGTGTTTTGACAGATTCGGTTGTCTTAAGTAACGCTGGAATTAACGCTGTAACATTGAGTGGTGGAAGTTGGAGTACACTCAGGCGTATACACACACGACTGGACACGCTGGAACATATCAACGGCACGTCTATAAATGACGCTGCTGATGTGCTCGTTGAGTTAGCCACAATCCTGAGTGGAAAGGTATCAATTGTGCATTAGTGGCAATCACCTATGCCAAGCGTATTTGACGAGGCTGTTGAGAAGGAATTTGAATCTATAGCATCCGAGGTTGCGAATGCCTCGGACTTTATGTCCGCAGCTAAAGCTCTGGCTGCCAGGTTGGCGACAATGGTGGATGCTAGGAAACTCGGGATATTCTATGCTGATTCGGTTAAAGGAGAGTTGAACGGTTTAACTTCACGTGGTTTTCACTTGAAGGACGTGGCTTCCAGCTACTCGCTAAATACACTTAGCGATCCCGTCATACTATCTACACTCACCTTAACCCCGCTACGTACTTCGTTGACGCCAGACAGCCTTCCACCCGGTCGGGTTCCATCTACTGCGTCGGCGTCTAATGTGGAAAGGCGGCTAAATTTTGCCAACCTCATTGCAATCCCAATACCGCAACCACGAAGCTCGAAGATAAACTCGTTATCCCTGGGAACGGAAGCATGGAGAGAGTGGGAAGAACTACAGGCTACATATGAAACTGTCAGTCTGGGCGGAAGAAACTATCTAAAGGAAGCCTTTTCTCCGTTTGGTGTAATCGTTATTGAGAGTGATCTGGACGGGTATGGCAACTATACCATATCAGACAATCAGATATTGTCGATCACCTGGTTTATGCGCTTTGTGGGCCCGATCCTTTGGAGGCATTGTGATTCAGAAACGACATCTGCGGATTCAATTAATCTAAGGATAAAAGCGAAACAGACAGGCTTGTTGCGCTCTCTTATAAATTCGCTTCCTGACCCAATGGTTCTGGCAACAGATGACTACGACTTGGTATTGCAGAATCGTAGAGCTAAAGAGCTGCTTGGTATGCGCGAAAATGTTGATCCCAGTGTCTCGCGTGCAATAGAGGTTAACAACGTACTGTTGTACTCTCTTCTCGAAAAGCTTAGAGCTGGAAACTCCGGACATAGCTCCCAAAGTTCCGAACTGAACCTTAGAGATCCTGATACAGGGGCCGAGCTTCTCTTTAAACTATGGCAACAGCCATTAATGAATGATGAGGGGAATAACACGGTTAACATACTAAGGGATGTTACAGATCTTAAACGTGCTTCCAATGAGTTGGAGCGTCAGGTACATAAGGTTAAGCTCGCTGAATTCGATGCAAAGAGAGAGCGCGATAGGTTGACTTTAATACTTGAAAATGTTGCCGACCCAATAGTTGTAACAGATGACTTTTCAAATGTGATTCTTATGAATCGGCAGGCGGACTCGATATTTCAGTATAAAGAAAATATAGATTCCGGTGTGTTGATGGGATCCGGAAATGCTGATAACTCATTGAATAAACACAAGGAAACTGTAGATCGTAACAAAGAAAAGTTCAGGGAGTTTATCGCAGAATTCGTAATGAGTTCAGACGTTTCGCGCAGAAGGCAGATGGTTTTGAGCTTATTATCTGACAACGAATTCAAAGACCTGCCTGTCGAGATAGTTTCTGGGAAGATATTAGATGCCGGTGGTGAAGCGATAGCTGTTGTTTCCGTTTTGCATGACCTTACAAATCAGGCTGAAAACGAACGGCTATATCATCAGTTGAAAAAGTTCAGCTCTGAACTGGAGGAGCGGGTTGTGGAAGCGACTGCTCACCTGGCTGAGCGCAATGAAAGACTTCAGTGGCAATCCAATGAGCTGGAGCGGGCTAACAGATTGAAGTCTGAGTTTTTAGCCAGCATGTCGCATGAGCTAAGAACCCCGATAAATGCACTGATAGGATATACATCCATAATGCTCGATCGTATTTATGGAGACCTTACAGATAAACAGGCTGAAGGGCTTGAAAGGATGCAGGCGGCAGCACAGCACCTGTTGGCTCTGATCAATGATATTCTCGATCTGGCTAGAATTGAGGCTGGACGTATGCCGTTAAATCTGTCCAAAGTGATGCTGTCTACAATTATCAGTGAAATAAACTCGCAGGTGGAGCCCATGTCCAGCGCAAAAGGGTTGCGATACTCAAGTGCAATTCCGGACAGAGCAGTTGAGCTGTACACAGATAAAACAAAGGTAAAGCAGATAATTTTGAATCTTGTCTCTAATGCGATAAAGTTTACTCCTTCCGGATCAGTTGCATTGAAGGCATCTGTGGGAGCTGATACGATTTCGATCGAAGTAATTGATACGGGAATTGGAATAAGAGAAAAAGATATTGGGAAGGTCTGGGATAACTTTAGGCAGGTAGATCAGTCCATGACCCGTGAATTCGGCGGAACGGGACTTGGACTCAGTATTATCAAAAGATTGACTCAGTCGTTGGGTGGATCTGTTTATCTGAAAAGTCAATATGGGAGAGGGTCGACATTTATCGTAAATTTACCAATAATCACATCTTCTACCCCTGAGCAGCCTCCAGTCATTGACACTTTTGGTTAAGAGAGTAGATTAACACAACGCCCCAAGGAATATTGGGGCGTTTTTTTGTTTTAGTGCCTTTCTGCTCTAAAACTGCATTAAAAGAAGACCATTCCAGGGTTTGTAATGTTTGATTCTAAGGCTCGGACGCTTGTTGTAGTAGGCGCCCAGTGGGGTGATGAAGGTAAGGGAAAGCTCGTAGACGTTTTGGCGGAACGAGCCGATTGGGTAGTCAGATACCAGGGCGGAGCTAACGCCGGCCATACCGTACATATTGGTGACAAGTCTTTTGTGCTGCACCAGATCCCCAGCGGAATTCTCCATCCAAACACCAAGTGTGGAATTGGCAATGGTGTAGTTCTAGATCCAGAGACTCTATTTACTGAAATAGACGAATTAATTGAGGATGGCATTGATATCGAAGGCCGTCTTTTTATAAGCGATCGCGCGCACCTTGTACTGCCATATCACAAACTTGTTGATTCTTTGAGCCTTTCAAGCAAGGCAATAGGCACAACGGGTCGTGGTATTGGTCCAGCATATGAAGACAAGGTGGCTCGCCGTGGCGTTCGTGTGCTTGATATGCGCCATCCTGAACGTCTGGTCCCCATAGTTGAGGCTGCGGTCAACCACGCTAATGCACAGCTGATTGCTGGTGGTCACAAGGCACAGGCGAGTGTTATGGAAACACTCGAGCTGTTGGAGCGTCTGGCGCCACGTATCTTACCGTTAGCTACTGACATCAGCCTCGAAATCAGCAGGGCCCATAAGGCAGGTGCTTCGGTACTTCTGGAAGGTGCTCAGGGTTCTATGCTGGACGTTGATCATGGAACGTATCCATTTGTAACATCCAGCAATACTACAAGTGGCGGAGCTTCGGTGGGCACAGGGATTTCTCCATGTGCAATCGACAAGTGTCTCGGTGTTGTCAAAGCATATACAACAAGAGTTGGACATGGGCCGCTCCCTACCGAGTTTGATGAGCCGTTGCAGTCGCGTGTTCGTAAATTAGGTAATGAATTTGGTGCTACCACCGGTCGTGCACGCAGGTGCGGCTGGTTCGACGGTGTCGTTGTACGATATGCTGTTCGTATCAACGGCCTCACCGATATTGCAATTACAAAGCTGGACGTCCTGGACACACTTGAGGAGGTCAAGCTATGCACCGGATACCGCGTGGGTGACGAAGTCTACACCGAATTTCCTGGCGATCTTTCTATTCTGGAAGAGGCAACGCCAGTGTACGAAACATTTGAAGGGTGGCAGACATCGACAGCAGATGCACGTTCATTAACAGATCTTCCAAAGCAGGCACGTGCTTATCTGGATCGTTTGGAAGAGTTAATAGAAGCAAAGGTTACCTACGTTAGTGTGGGTACACGACGCGATCAGATTATAGGACTGTAAAACAAATGGCGCACGCAGATGTGATGGACAAACTGGTCTCTCTGTGCAAACGGAGAGGCTTCATCTTTCAGTCTTCCGAAATATATGGCGGTACTGGTTCCGTTTGGGACTACGGCCCACTTGGTGTTGAATTAAAAAAGAACATCAAGGACAGGTGGTGGTCAACGATGGTTCGTGCGCATGAAAATGTCGTTGGATTAGATGCGGCAATTTTAATGAACCCGAGGGTATGGGAGGCTAGCGGACACGTTTCCGGCTTTACAGATCCACTGGTTGACTGTCGCAACTGTAAAAGACGTTTTCGCGCTGACGATGGTTCAATAAAAGGCACACCCGGAACCCCAGATGCACAGTGTCCGGTTTGCGGAGCCAAAGGCAGTTTGAGTGAAGCACGTCACTTTAACCTCATGTTCAAAACGTTCATGGGGCCCGTTGAAGAGAGTGCTGCGACTGTATACTTACGTCCTGAAACGGCGCAGGGGATATTTGTAAACTTCCTGAACGTACAGCAGTCCTCACGCCAAAAAGTCCCGTTTGGAATTGCACAGATAGGTAAGGCGTTCCGTAATGAGATTACCCCTGGCAATTTCATCTTCAGAACTCGTGAGTTCGAGCAGATGGAGATGCAGTACTTTGTAGAACCATCAACCTCAATGGAGTGGTTCGAGTACTGGAAGAAGCAGCGTATGGATTGGCATCTTGAGTTGGGGCTGTCTCCGGACAGACTTGAATTCCATCAGCATACGAAGGACGAACTCGCGCACTATGCAAATGCCGCTTTCGATATCCAGTTCGACTTCGGTGGAACTTTAGGTTTCCAGGAGATCGAAGGAGTTCATAGTCGCGGAGATTTCGATCTCCGTCAGCATATGGAATTCTCGGGCAAGAAGCTGGAATATTTTGATCCATCTACAAACCAGCGTTATGTGCCTTACGTCGTTGAAACTTCTGTAGGAGCTGATAGGGCGACACTTGCTGTGTTAGTCGATGCATACTCTGAAGAGGCTGTAGAGGGCGAAAGTGAAAGCCGCGTTGTTCTTAAGATGCACAAGTTGCTGGCTCCAATTAAGGCCGGTATCTTCCCGTTGACCAAGAAAGATGGGCAACCGGAGATGGCTCAAAGGATCAGGAAAGATTTAAGCAAATTCTTCACGGTTGATTACGACGAATCCGGAAGCATAGGGAAACGTTATCGTCGCCAGGACGAAGTTGGTACGCCGTTCTGTATTACAGTAGACTCGCAGTCTACAGGTGACGATACGGTTACAGTTCGCGATAGAGATACTCTGCTGCAGGATAGAGTTTCTACGGGCAATCTTGTGGAATACTTCCATAAGAAGTTGTATTCATAGCTTTTTGTATCAGGTGAAATGTCGGTGACTTCGAATTTGAATGATTTGAACTGGGCTGAGATTCGCAAAGAGACTGTTGAGATGTTGCAGGCTCTTATTCGGTATAAGACTGTGAATCCACCAGGTGATGAGCTCGAAATTGCCACATTTATTAAGGAAAGCCTGGAACGCGAAGGAGTTGAAGTTACGTTACTGCACCCAACACCTTCGCGTGCCCAGATAGTCGCAAGACTGCGAGGAAATGGTTCCAAGCGCCCGGTTATGCTTGCTGCGCACACAGATGTTGTAAGCGTAGAAGCCGATCAATGGTCGATGGATCCATTTAGTGCGGAAGAACGGAATGGTTATATCTACGGTCGTGGCGCAATAGACGACAAAGGGATGCTGGCCGTTAATATGATGTCTATCATCATATTTGCACGTTTAAAGCGTAGTGCTGGGCTTGTTCTTGATCGTGACATAATCTTTCTGGCTGCCGCTGATGAAGAGATGGGTGGTGAGCTGGGAGTTGGCTGGCTGGTGGAAAACCACCGTGAGTTATTGATCGATGCTGAATTCGCAATCAATGAAGGCGGTCGTGTAAGAATTCTTGATAATGGCAACATAAAGCTGTTGTTACAGCACGCCGAGAAGATCTCGCATAAGGTTACACTGACTGCTGTAGGGGTGGCAGGGCATGCCGGAGTTCCGCGCAAAGACAACAGCATTCTGGCATTGGGGCGCGCGCTTGCAAGCATCTCAGATTATGCTTCCGATCCAGTTAATGGTGTTTCTCCCACGATTCTAAACGGTGGGTCCAAGTACAATGTTATACCCAGCGAGGCTTCGGTTCTTATTAATATCAGAACTCGCCCTGATCAGGATATCGATAACATTGTAGCAACACTAACAGAGCTAATCTCCGATTCTGCTATAAAAGTGGATATTGTGGAGCGTGGTGCTGATGCACCCGCTTCTCCAGTTGATTCAGAGATGTTTGAAGCAATTCGTGATGCCACTATTGATATGGTCAAAGGCGGATGGGCTGGCTGGAACGAGCTGGTCGCCGCAAATCCCAAACCCGACATAACTGTCGAGCCATATCTCAGCAATGGCATCACTGATAGCGCACGGCTCAGAAACATCGGTATAAAATCATATGGGATTCTTCCATTTCCACTGACCCTGGACGAAGAGTCACGGATGCATGGAAAGGACGAAAGAGTGCCAGTGGCGGGGCTGGAATTCGGAGTAAGGCTGATCACAAAAGTTCTGTCTGTGACTTCGGCTCCCAATCCGCACAAAGAACATTAAATTCAGGTTATGTCTCAAACACAACGTACCTTACAAGACGCATACACGTCCCTAACCCCATCTGAGGCTTTGAAAGAAGCAAAGAAGTTTTTTCTTCTGCAGAACGGGATTTACACGGCCTTTTTAGATATGGAGGGGCCAAACTTTGTCACGTTAAGAGGGCAGGGTGGCGAAGAGATTGCGGTCGGTGTATCGGAATCTGCACAGGGTACCCGTGTCACTGCTTCTACATACCTTTTCGATCAGCAGGTTGCGCAGTTTTTATCAGGGTTGCCAAAGGTGAAGGCAGCCCCTGCTACACTCCCAGCGCCTGATGCGGCTGAAGCCCCAATTCAAGATTCGAGTGTAATTGTATGAGTGCACCATTCGTAACGACTCTTCGCACCGGTGGCAGAACCATAGATGTGGGGGCAACCAACGGTGAACAGGTTACCATCCGTGTTCAGCTTCATGATGCATGGGATGCTATTGCTGTAGTAACCAACCTCGACGAACCCGTTCGTGCAATTAAGGTCAATGCACTGCAGGCTCTGGACGTTACTGCAACTTCGCACGAAGATTATTTCATTAAGTTGAATGGAAACCTGATCTTTGATGAAGCCAAATCGCTCAGACAGGTTGGCGCAACTGACGGTTCCATCTTCTTTATTCATCTCCGCCGTCGGCGCGCAGTAAGATAGACACAAAAACCGCCTTTATCTCTCACTCGGATTGTGGCAGACACGATACTGGCTGGGGGCATCCGGAACACGTAGGCAGGCTAAGGGCTGTCACACGAGGTCTTAAGTACGATTTTGACCTGTTTCAGGCGTTAACTCATCTCGAGGGCAGGCATGCCACAGAAGATGAGTTAGAGCTTTGCCACACCCGCGAGTATATAGAGCATGTAAAAAACTTTATCGCAGGTGGTGGTGGTAAGCTGGATGCCGATACTGTGGTTGGGGAAGGCAGCTGGGAGGCGGCTATAAGCTCTGTCGGCAGTGTACTTGATGCAGTGGACCTCTCTGTAGGCGGTAGCCACTTGCGAAGCTTTTGTGCGGTCCGTCCTCCAGGACACCATGCCCTGGCCGATCGTTCGATGGGATTCTGCATTTTCGGAAATGTGGCAATTGGTGCGCACTACGCTAAAACCCGGCATAATTTTGAGCGTATTTTGATTATCGACTGGGACGTTCACCATGGCAATGGAACGCAGGCCCTGGTTGAGGCCGATCCTGATATTCGTTTCGTATCTATGCATCAGTGGCCATGGTATCCAGGAACCGGAGCCAGATCCGACCGAGGCCCCCATCAGAATGTATGGAACATTGCACTCTCAGAAGGGCTATCACCTGAGAGATATGTCAGCGAGTTAAATGATGCTGTTGCCGAGGCTACATACGGGTGGAGGCCCGACCTTATATTTATCTCTGCTGGTTTCGACTCTATGGCCAACGATCCACTTGGTGGCTTTACTTTGCAGAACGACCATATAACGCAGCTTACAGCTGGTTTTCGTGCGTTGGCTGACAGCTTATGTGGGGGTCGACTGATCAGCGTTTTAGAAGGTGGGTATAATACAGATGTACTTGGTGCGGCTTCTGTTGCGCACCTTCGAGCTCTCGCACTTTAGTAGTACTAGAATCAGGTAATTTTGGTAAATGGGTGAAGTTCCAGTCATAGCCGATGCAGCTTTAGAAAACAGGCCAGTATCAGCAATACTACGTCTAGTCCAGGCATCGGTGCTGAGCTGCTGGCGAGCTACTGGTGAAGACCTGTATCGTGAGGTGGCCAGGCTCGCAAATCTTGGAGAAGGGAACGACGCTCTTGTAGTGGGCTGCGGCCGCGGTGTAACAACAGAATGGCTGGCCACTAAAACGGGTGCTTCGCTGACTGGTGTTGATACAGATGTATCTGATATCGAGTATGCCGAAGAGCATGCTCAGAAGAGCGAAAACAGCTCCGGTCGTCCGCTACACTTAAGCTATCTTCTCTCTCATTTCGACGACCTCCCGTACGATTCTAACGTATTTGATGCTGTTATCGGCGAGCCTGAAGTTACAGCCGCCAGAAAGCCTCTAGCCTCGGTTCGGGAACTGGTGAGGGTCGCCAGACCAATGGCGCCTGTTATTCTACTTCAGGTTACGTGGAGTTCGGACATAACACAGGCCAACCGCGACAAACTTGCTGAACGATTCGGAATTCAGCCAAAATTGGTTGTGGAGTGGAAGCAGTGTCTGCGCGACGCCGGAGTTGTCGATATACACGTCGATGACTGGACTAGTGAGTGTGATTGCAGCATTGAATACAAAGATATTGAGGGGCATATGCCTGCTAACTGGCAGGATCTGCTTCGCGAGTTTACCCATCCACTAAAGCGTTCCGGCTGGAAAGAAGCCAAGTCCTTAATAGCTCAGGAGACAGATTTCTGGAGAGAGTTGTTAAGGGAGAGGGCGCTATGTTTTTCCATTATTAAAGGAACCAAGTGGAATGCGCGAGGGGCTGCTGATGTTCTGCCCTGATTGCGGGGTCTGGAATAGAAGTGCTGCCTCGCAATGCATCGGATGTGAAGACACTCTTCCCGATATTATCACTTCTACAAAACAGCCCGACCTTGATATTGTTGCACTTCGTCACGTAATTGGCGGTAGGTACAGCGTATCACACAGGTTGGGAGATGGTGGTATGGCAACGGTTTACTATGCAATTCATACTGCATTGGACCGTCCTGTAGTGCTTAAGGTGTTGCATCAGCATCTTGCGCGTGACAGCAGCATGCGTGAACGCTTTCGTAGAGAGGCTGAAACCGCCGCTCAACTGGTGCACCCGAACATCTGCAATATCATAGACTTTGGCATGACTGATAATCAGGTTTATATCGTTATGCCATTTATGTCTGGTGGTACACTGGCTACTCGTATCGCTGGCAAACGAACATTGCAACCGGAGCTGGCCGCTTCAATTGGCGTTCAGGTTGCTGTTGCGCTAGACTTTGCTCACAGGCATGGGCTGGTACATCGAGATATTAAACCGGACAACATACTCTTCGATGAAGATGGTAATGCAGCCCTGACGGACTTTGGTATTGCTGCCGCTTATTTCAGAAGCAAGATGACTGGGAGCGGGCACGTTATGGGGACGCCGCATTATATGTCGCCAGAGCAGGCTCGCGGAATGCTGCTGGACGGAAGAAGTGATATATATACGCTGGGCGTGATGTTGTACGAGATGCTGGTTGGTTTTGTTCCGTTCGATGGCGCAGATGTTTTCTCAATCAGTTCCAAGCATATCGAAGAGCCGCCAGTTTCACCCGAACTTATAGACTCGACGATTTCTCCTAAATTAGCTGCCATCATAATGCAGTGCCTGGAGAAAAATCCAAACGACAGGTTCGCACGAGGTAACGATCTCGCAGATGAGCTGATACAGTTTCTTGGATCTTCTATATCTACAGGTAAGGAAGCAAAGCGCACAAGCTGGCTCTCCAGAACATTTCCGTCAATCCTCGGAAGCTCGTGAGCCTGTTTCCCGATGATGAGTCTGTTAAAGGTGGTATAAGTGAAGATTTCCTACTTGTTGACGTAGCGCTTCCAGTTCCTCTTTTTCAGACATTTACTTATAAGCTTCCACGAGACAGGTTCCCGAACGCTGTGGGCGTAGGAAGCCGGGTTGTAGTGCCGTTTCGTCAAAAGAAGATGATCGGTATTGTATTACGTCTGAATGTAGAAAAGCCTGAGAAGGGCCAGCTAAAAAACGTTATAGAAGTTCCGGATGCCGATCCATGCATGAGTGCAGAGATGCTGCAACTATGTAAATGGATTGGAGACTATTATGTTGTGCCTCTTGGGATTGCTATCAAAACGGCTCTTCCTGCTGTATTAACTGGTGCATCCAAACCAACACCGCATAGGAAGACTCGTAAACTGGTTACTATAGCAGACGACTTGCCATCGCTGTTGCAACGGGAGAAGGTGTTTACCAGAGCTCCAAAACAACGGGTTGTATTTGAGCTGCTGGAATCGTTAGGCGGAACCAGTTCGGTTGAGCACTTAAAGGAGCAGTTGGGAGTTTCATCTGCAATACTTAAGGCGCTCCTGGATCGTGGTTTTATTACTATGGAATCAGAGGAGGTTCATCGTGATCCATTCAAAGCCAGAGCCAAGCAGGTAGAGCACCGGCATAACCCGACAGATGCACAACTCAGTGCCATCAACCAGCTAAAATCCGGTAAAGAGGGGGACGTGTTCCTCCTGCACGGAATTACAGGCAGTGGCAAGACTTTAGTATACATAGAGCTGTTGCGCACTATTGTATTCGAACGCAATCAGTCGGCTATTGTGCTGGTTCCGGAAATTGCTCTTACGCCACAGACTGTCGATCGTTTCCGTTCTGTGTTCGGTGACAGTGTTGCAGTACTGCATAGTGCCCTCAGTGATGGCGAGCGTTATGATGCCTGGCTTGCACTTAAGCGTGGCGAAAAAAAGATAGCTGTTGGTGCGAGGTCAGCACTATTTGCACCTGTACGTAATCTCGGTGCTATCATTATTGATGAAGAGCACGAAACAAGTTACAAGCAGGGAGAATCTCCACGTTATCACGCACGTGAGACTGCTATCCTTAGAGCTAAGTTAGAAGGTGGTGTAGTGGTTTTAGGTAGTGCAACCCCTTCAGTTGAATCATGGGTAAATGCGCAATCTGGTAAGTACACATTGCTTACGCTGCCAGCACGTGTCGGTGGTGGAAATCTCCCAACTGTAGAAGTTGTAGATCTTCGTAAGATACTATTGGACAGTAAGATCGCCTTTGATGTTTACAGACGTACAATTACTGATTCATTGACTGATGCCATCGAAGAGTGCTTGTCTAAAAAACAACAGGCAATACTTTTATTGAATCGTCGCGGATATTCAGCATTCATACAATGTGATAGTTGCGGAAATGTTGAAGTGTGTCCAAACTGTAGCATATCCCTTACATACCATCGTTCTCCAGAGCGGCTCGTTTGCCACTATTGCATGTACACTGAGCAATATCATACCAGTTGCCGGCAATGTGATGGACCTATAGTTCAGCAGAGGGGGCTTGGAACTCAACAAGTGGAGCGACTTTTGGGAGAGCGTTTTCCAGGCGCTCGTATCGCCCGTATGGATGTCGATACAACCACCGGAAAATGGGCGCACGCAGATATTCTCGACAGGGTAGCAAGCAAAGAGGTTGATATCTTGCTTGGAACCCAGATGATCGCCAAGGGGCTCGACTTCCCGAACGTAACTCTGGTTGGTGTAGTCGATGCTGATATTGGAATTAATCTCCCCGACTTTCGGGCCAACGAGCGGTGCTTTCAGCTGCTTAGTCAGGTATCGGGGAGGGCAGGGCGCGGTCCGTTGGGTGGGCGTGTAATTATTCAGACCAGAAATCCGGATAATCATGCGGTCAAGTTCGCTATTACCCACGACTACCTGTCGTTTGTGGAAACCGAGCTTAATACTCGCAAATCCCCTGAATATCCTCCCGAAAATCGCCTGGCGTCTATAGTCTTCTCCGGGCTGTCTGACGAAGGCGCAGCCGCCCTTGCAGCGGATGCTACCGACTGGCTAAGACGGTTGGTGGCCAAATCCAAGGCCAAGGGGTTAACCGTGATAGGGCCGGCAAAACGGCCTATAGAACGTATTAAAACCAGATGGCGTTGGCACACTCTTATTAAGGCGACCAACGCACAAGAGTTAAATTTAGTAGCGCACTATTTTATGGAACGGTACCAGGTTCCAAAAAACGGGCACCAGTTGAGAATTACTTTAGACCGTGATCCGGTCACACTTTTATAATTACTATCATGACAGAAACTACGCTTAGATTTTTTCAGGAAATATCGGATCGGGTTGGTCATTTCAATGTTGCCGAACTCCATCTGTTTGCGGCGATAAAGCAAGGCGTCCAGGAGTCAGCGGTTGCTGTAGTTGCTACAACCCCTGAATCAACTACTCCAAATGGTCAGGAGCGTCACGTTATCTTTACCGCCCGTTACAGGGTGACTGTAAAGGGGCCGGATCGCGGTAAGTGGGATTTTGATCTGAAAGCTGAAGCTGACGCTACACTCATCACTGTAGATGAGGTTGTGCGTGGTGTTGGTATGCGATCTGGGGACGCTTCAAATATCGAGCGCCTTTCTGGTGATGAGTTTAGAGCTCTTGTACCGCGGCCACCAGTTCCTGAATTGGCACCGGTTTTACAAGAAGATTCCGACAACCAGCCTCAAGACAGCGATTCAGAGTAGCTTCGCTTTCATCACCCGAGAGTGCAATTGTTGCTCTCGGGTCGCAGTTCAGGGCTTTCATTCGCATCAGGAGGCTAAGGCCGTCACCATCTGGAAGCCCTAAATCCAGCAGCATTAATTCGGGTCTGTCTTTCGAAGCGAGGCATATACCAGACTCGACACCTTCAGCTGTAGACACCCTATAACCGGCGCGTTCAAACAACGTTTGAAGTGCCGATAAGATGTGTACATTGTCTTCAACTATCAGAAGGTGTTTCATGATTCTTTGCGAGAGAATAACAGTTAGCGGCAGGGTATAGAGAAGAAGAGTCTGGTGCCAGCTCCTACAACACTTGAAAGCCAGATTCTTCCGCCATGTAATTCAACTAGCCTGCGAGCTATTGTCAGCCCCAACCCCGTACCGTGGTGTTGCCTCGACGCAGAGGAATCCACCTGTGAGAATTCTTCGAATATTAAAGTAAAGTTTTCTTTTTCTATCCCAATCCCAGTATCGCCGACCTCAATGACATATTCGTTTTGCGCTGTGTCAAGCTGAACATCAATCCACACATTACCGCCAGGCGGTGTGAACTCGATAGCATTTCCCAGGAGATTATTTATAATGTGCCGTACCTTTTCTCTATCTCCATACATGTACTGCAACCCATTCGGAATCCGGATATCCAGGGTAAGGGAGCGTTTTCGAAGCAACCCTTCGTGCACAGCAGACAACTCAATTAGCAGCGCTTTGATATCGAACTCGGCCGCGTCGAGAGTGAGCTTGTTGGCTGCACCGCGAGCGTAAGTAAGGATCTCAGACACCATATCGAGAAGCTGTCTTCCGCCACTGATAATACCCGAGACACTTTCGTCCTGCTTCTGATTTAACGGGCCTAACATTCCATCCTGCAATATTTCCGCATGGGTTATAATTGCAGTAAGGGGGGTGCGAAGGTCGTGCGAGATATTGGAAAGAAACTGCGTCTTTAGTGCGTCGCGTGAGCGCAACTCGGCAAGCTCACCCTTCAGCTCAGATATCTCAGCATTTAGAGTTTCTAATTCGCGGTGCTGGGCAGATACTGCTTCAAACGCTTGCATATACAGAAAAGTACAGATGTTTAAAAGATAGCGCTAGGCATACAACATACATGTTTAGCGGCGGTCACAATTTAGTTCTCAGTTAACACCTAAAACCATCTATTTATGTTTTGTTCCAAAATGTTCCACTGTTATGTCGAGTGATCGACGTTAACTCCTTGAGGTTTTTCGTCTAACTCATCCTTTATACTTTGCTTCCTAACAAGATTCCAGTAACGCCCTTCTTTTTGAATAAGCTCTGTATGTGTGCCAGATTCTACAATCCCTCCATCCTCCAGAACAATAATAGTTTCTGCAGCCCTAAGGGCGCTAGACCTGTGTGACGCAATAACAGAGGTTCGGCCGGATAATGCAGTTTTCAGCCCGGCAAGAATTGCCGCTTCAGTGTGAGTGTCAACTGCAGATAACGCATCGTCCAGCAAAAGTATAGATGGATTTCTAGCCAGTGCCCTGGCCATGGAAGCGCGTTGCTTCTGTCCGCCAGACAGATTTATGCCTCGCTCTCCAAGCATAGTATCGTATCCCTTTGGGAAATCGATAACTGCAGAGTCCAACTGAGCGATATGAGCTGCATCCTTCCAACTGATCTGGTGCTCGGTTTCGTCGGAAAGTACGCCGTACTGTAGGTTTGCCTTTAAAGTCTCACTAAACAGAACGGTTTCCTGTGTCACATAACCAATTTCTTTTCTCAGGTCGTTGACAGGTATCTTTTGAATAGGGATTCCATCAATTAAGATCTCGCCTTCTATGGCGTCATATGTGCGCGCAATAAGATCTATAAGAGCTGTCTTGCCGCTACCGGTAGAGCCAGATACACCAAGTGTCGAGCCTGCTTTAACTACAAATGAAATATCGCGTAGTATCCATCTTGGTGGCTCTCCTGCAGCAACTGGATAGTGAAATCCAACGCTGCGAAATTCGATACTTCTGCCACCGGCTGACTTAGGCAGATCTATTGGTGATTTATCGTCAGTAATTAAAGGCTTTGCATCTAGTATCTGAACCAGACGTCCCATTGATGCATCGCCGCGTTGAAACAGATTAATGACCCATCCAAGCGCTATCAGCGGCCATGTCAGCATTCCAAGATACATTCCAAATGCAACAAGATCACCGATACTCATAGATCCATTTAGTGTGTAAGCACCGCCTACACCCAGTACAACTACTGATGCTATGCCGACCAGAAACGAAAAAGCAGGATGCATCATCCCCCACAGTCGTACAAGCTTGAGATTGCGGGTAATGTATTCATTGTTCAGTTCAGAGAAATGTTTAATCTCTGATTCCTCCTGTTGATATGCTCTTACAATACGAACACCGCTAAGGTTTTCTTGCGCGTGTGTTGTAATAGTAGAGAAGTGTTCCTGAACAGCTTCGAATCTTTTGTGAATTAACTTGCCGAGTTTGAGTGCAATAGCAGGTATGCCAATCATCGGCAACAATGCTAAAAGTGTCAGACTTACGCTAATCCTTGTCATGAACACCAATGCAAACATTCCACCGAATACTGTATTGGTCAGATACATTATTGCAGGACCGGCTGCCATACGTACTGCGGAAAGATCGTTTGTAAGACGTGCCATAACGTCGCCTGTCCGCATCTTGGTATAGTAGGACGCATCCAGCTTCATTAAATGGACGAACAAATCATTACGAAGGTCAAACTCAATCCATCTGCTAAGGCCATTGAGAAGGTATCGCATCCCAAATCGGCAAATTCCTGCGATTATTGCGACCCCGACAATGCTTATGCCAAGCCTGAATGTGACTGAAAGAGGAACACCTGATCGAATACCATCAATTCCTGTTCGAAGGAACCAGGGGATCACAGATGCTATGGCAGATCCGACCGTCACCAGGACTAGTCCCCCAAATAACTGGAGTTTATATGGTCTATAGTAGGGAATCAGTCGTTTTATATGTTTCATAAGTCAATTTGGCATAGCGATTGCCGCAAATCTTAAGCGCGCTACATTTCTACAACGCTTTAGTGGCCCTTCACACATTGCTGGGAAAAACATTATGTTCAAATATATGAGATCTGCATACTTACCTGCTATCGCACTCGCGATTTCTTTAGCCGCCTGCGGCGACAAGAAGGAAACCGCTGAGGATGCCCTTAATCGTGACCTGGAGATGGCGGCTGCGGATAGCGCTGCTCAGCCAAGTCTTCAGGACGTGGCGCCAACTCCAGAGCCAGCACCAGCACCAGCTGCGAAACCGGCTCCAAGGCCAGCAGCTCCTAAGCCTGCTCCGAAGCCAACTACAACCGCTGGTAACAAAGCAACATCTTCTTCTGGCGAGTCTGCAATGGGTACAATTTCAGCAGGTACATCGTTAAGCCTCACTTCAAATGCTCGTGTCTGCACCAACACTAATAAGGTTGGCGATAAAGTCACTGCATCTGTTGCTCAGACAGTCAGTGGAAGCAATGGTGTTGTAATACCAGCTGGTTCCCCTGTTACACTTGAAATCACACAGTTAAAGCGTAGCGAGAACGTCAACGACAAGATCGTAATGGGTTTTGTAGTTCGTTCAGTTTCGGTCAATGGCCGTAGCTATAACATGCCTGCTACTGTGACATATGCTCAGGTTGAGAATGTCAAGGAAGAGGCCAAGGGCAAGAATGCCAAGAAGGTCGTAACTGGCGCAGCCGCTGGCGCAATCTTAGGGCAGGTGCTCGGTAAAGACGCTAAGGGTACGATCATCGGCGCAGCTGCTGGTGCAGCCGCTGGTGCCGCTGGAGCAGCAGCTACAGCAAACACAGAAGGTTGTGTACCTCAGGGCGGAAGCTTCACAGTTTCGCTTTCCGACGCAGTTCAGATACATCGCTAGTAAGCTCTGATTCCACCTGCCTATAAGGTGGGTGAGAATTCACCAATTGATGGGCGGTCTGCAGATTTTTACCTCTGCTAAGGTCGCCCATCTTCATTTTGCCCTAATCTGTATTGAAAGACCCGCGCATAACTGAGCAGCGAAATCCGACTTCCTCTAACATAGATCTGGCAACTTCTGCCGAGATCGTGCGTATAATGAATTCAGAAGACCGGCTTGTTGCTGAGGCAGTGGGACTCGTCTCTGATCATATAGCTTTGGCAATATCTGCCTGTGAGCACTCCTTTAGAAGTGGTGGTCGTCTTATTTATGTGGGAGCAGGTACGTCCGGGCGTTTGGGGGTGCTTGATGCCAGTGAGTGTCCTCCAACCTTTGGTACTCCGCCCGAGATGGTTGTGGGGATTATTGCCGGAGGGCGGGATGCGCTTATACGCGCTCAGGAAGGGGCAGAAGACAGTATCGAGGCTGGCACACGGGATATACTCGAGATCGCAGTTTCAGAGAATGATTTTGTTGTTGGTATCGCTTCCTCGGGAACTACGCCATACGTCTGGGCTGCACTTGAAGCTGCCCAAAACAAAGGGGCTTCAACCTGTATGGTTGCATGCACCCCGATCCCTGACTCTCTAAAGAAGTTTGCAGATATTTTGATAGTTCCTATCGTTGGGCCGGAAGTAGTGACCGGTTCGACCAGGCTTAAATCAGGTACTGCGACCAAGATGGTTCTGAATATGATTTCCACTGGGGCAATGATCCGAATCGGGAAGACCTACGGGAATATTATGGTGGATCTTAGAGCTACAAATGCAAAGCTTAAAGACCGATCAGTAAGAATTGTTATGGAGATTTGTGGCTTGGAAAGAGAAGAGGCGGCTGAAGTGTTAGCTCAATCTGGTGGTGAGGTGAAGGTGGCGATACTGATGGCATTGCAAAATCTGGATCTTAATAGCGCAAAATTAGCCTTGGCGAGGAATAACGGTTCAATTCGTAGAGCCGTTGATGGTGTCCAAGGGTAATGGGTTCGTGATAAACGGCTTATAATACATCATGAGTTGGACAAACAAATTTCTGATTTCAGCGGCAGTTATTCTGCTCGGTACTTCCTGCTCCAGGGCAGTTCAAAATACAGATGTAGAGGCTCTACCTGATCGAAAGGATCCGGGGGAGAAGTCTGCAGTTGATGCCCCAAGGCCAAATCCGCCTCCAATTCTTCCAAAGAATATACCGTTCCCTAGAGAACGAGCTGAGGTTCCGCTGGCGAACCCACGCCTCCCACAGATGGAGTATGCTGATGGGAAGCTCAACATTAAAGTTGTATATCCACCTAAAGACGCGATTATCGCAAACAAAGACTCCAGCTTTATTATTGGATCTATAGGAAACGGATATTCTGCGGTCCGTATTAATGGTCAACTGGTTCCGGTCTGGCCCAACGGAGCTTTTCTGGGTTTTGTACCCAATCCTAAAGGGAAGCCTGCTGCCTATAATATTGTAGCATATACCACCAGAGATACTGTGGAATATGTACACACTGTGCGTTATAGCTCTGATGTCGTGAGGCCTCCAACTCCGCCGGTTGTAATAAAGGAAGTATCGCCAGCCAGGCTGGTGCAGCTTACAGGTGCTAATCTGGACAAGGTTCTTTCGGATACAGATAAAGTCGTAATTGGGCGACCAACTCCTACGGGCACGTATAAGTGGTTCCTGTTTCCTGGCACAATCGCCAGGATGACCGCACAGCGTGGCGACATGGTTAAGATTATGCTGGATGCCGGAAGGGAAGTGTGGGTGAATGCCAAGGACGTTGGTGCCGTTGCCAGAGATGCCAAAGTTGTTAGAGAGAAGATAGATATTACTGGCGCCTCTATAGTTCCCAAAGATGACTGGCTTGATTTCACCTTTAACATAAATCAGCCACCAGCATATGCAGTTGAGCAGCCAGACGAGAATACGTTGACGCTTGTCTTTTATAATGCCACAACTGATCCTGATGATCCTATCTGGCTGGCTACGCGTGCGGATCCATATCTAATTCGTACCAGCGTATCCAAATCAGCTAATAGAGTGGTATACAAATTCGAATTTTCCCGTCCTGTATACGGTTATCTGGCGTTCTATCAGGATGGCGTGATGAATTTCCGTATGAGACGGCCGCCGTTTGTGTCCAGAAGTCAACCTCTTAAAGATCTTATCATAGCTGTTGACGCAGGGCATCCACCTTCCGGATCGACAGGGCCTACAGGTTTGTATGAGGCCGTCCCTAATCTGGCGGTTGCCGATATGGTTAGAAAAAAGCTGGAAGCGGCTGGTGCGATTGTCGTAATGACACGTAAAGACGACAAACCCATGGGATTGAATGAGCGAACTGTGAAGGCTCGCAGAGAAGATGCTCATGCTTTGGTGTCAGTTCATCTGAACGCTGTCCCTGATGGAACCAATCCTATGAGGGCAAATGGTACTTCAACGTATTATTTCCAACCTCATTCCAAACGCTTCGCAATGTTGATGCAGAGAGCATTAGTACCGCAAATGGGCTTAAAAGACCTTGGTGCATTCAATGCCAACCTTGCTCTCGTACGTCCAACCTGGATGCCGTCTGTGCTTACAGAGGGTGCGTTTCTGATTATGCCTGATCAGGAGTATGCTATGCGAACTCCGCAGTATCAGGATGCGTATGCGACTGGAATTGTCGATGGTCTGATATCATTCTTCCAATCTTTCGCTCGCTAGATGAGTCTGAATTTGCAATCTGCTTTTAACGGGTTGTTCAAGATAGTTCTATCGCTCCTGTTTATCTCGTCGACTCTGAATGCACAAATTGCGTCTAATGAAAGCTGGAAGACTATACGCACCAAGCACTTTAGAATCCACTTTCCAGAAGCGCACGAAGCTACCGGCAGGAAGGTTGCTTCAATCGCAGAGATTTCATATGAAAATCTTGCGAAGGAGTTGGTGAGGCCACGCGGAACCATCGATCTTGTATTAACGGATGCTGTTGATGGATCAAACGGTTCCGCTGGTATATTCCCTAGAAGCAGAATTGTAATACAGCTACGTCCCCCTGTTGATCAGACAACGCTGCAGTCATTTGATAATTGGCTGGAGTTGGTAGTTCAGCACGAAGTCGCGCATATCTTTCACATCGATCGCACGAGGGGACTCTGGCGTGCTGCTCAATATATAGTAGGAAGAAACACGATAACCTTTCCTAACGCATATGTCCCTTCCTGGATTAAGGAAGGGATTGCTGTCTATTACGAATCTAAATTTGTAAGTGGTGGCAGGCTTGATGGGACATATATTCACGATTTGGTGAATAGTGCGGCGAGAGATTCCAGCATCCCAAGATTAGGCGATCTGTCGCTTGTAAGGTCTAAATATCCGATGGGACAGGTTGCATATACTTATGGCGCAGTTGCGATAGATAGGCTTGTAAAGATCGGTAAAGATGGTGGTTTGCGTTCGTATATAGAACGCACTAGCTCTACTCTCATACCCTACATTTTAGACCACCAGTCTGAAAGAGCATTTGGTACCAGCTTCTCAAGATCATGGGAAGAGTGGAAGGATTCTGTCTATGATAATCGCGATCCAGAGAGTTCAAAAACAGCATTGCGTTGGAAGATTGTAAAGCAGACTCAACGTTACACCTATTATCCACGTTGGTGGAACGACAGCACCGTTGTTTATGTTGGAGATGATGGGGTGCAGCCTATTCAGCTGTATGAGTCCATAAAGAATGGCAGGCCCAGGGCTCTTGGAAGGCGCACCTCGAGCGACGTAAATGTTCTTCGTTCCGACGGAGCCGTTATTTTCGCACAGTCAGACTATGTGGATCGTTTTAATATAAAAAGTGATTTGTATCGATATGCGAATGGGCATACAAAACAGCTTACAAAAGGTGAACGTCTGTCATCACCTGATGTACGTTTTGATGGTCATATAGCAGCTGTTCAGACTGTAGACGGAAACACTAATCTGGTTTACCTGCCATACAATGCCAAATCCATTCGCACCGTCGCCGCTGGAAATGATTCTACTAATTGGGCTTATCCACGCTGGTCGCCTGATGGAAGTGCTGTTGCTTCGGTTCGATTCCAAGGTGATAAGTCTGCCATAGTATTAGTTGACAGCACTGGAAATATTCGTGAAGTCATAGGTGAAACATATGGAACGGTGCGATCACCAGCTTGGACATCAGATGGTTCGGCTATTGTATTTATATCTGATCGTTCCGGTTCGTACAGGATCTATCATTATGTAGTTGGAACGGGTCTTAAACCAAAAATTATTGGCGATAGCGCAACGTTTGGTTTTTTTGATATCGATGTTATTTCATCTGTAGCTGAACCTGATATCCTTAAGATTGCGGCAACGTTTCAGGATGAAAAAGGATTTAGATTGGCAACTACAACTGTTGATCTGGATAGTCAGAAAGACATAGCATTTAGCGATGCAGAGTTTAAAAAACCACAGTTCGATTCGAAAATAGAAGCTGTTGCAGATTATTCAAATGCACCCGTTCGTAAATATCGATCGTGGTCAAATCTGATACCGGCATATTGGAATCCGTTAATCGAAAGTGGTAGTGGTTCGCCTTTACGGTTAGGAGCATCTACAAGTTCATACGATCCAGTAAACCGACATACTTATTATGCTCAGGCATATATAAACACTGAAAATAACAAGTTGGATGCAGCTGTTTCTTATGGATATGAACGCTTTGCAAATCCTATCTTTCGTTTTAGTGCAGATCAGGTGTGGTCATACTCTCCTATTATCGCAAGTGGAGTAGCTGTAGGAGAAGTTGCTAAGCGCTCTAATACATTGGCAATGCATGTGAGGTTTGTCAGGCCGAAGCGCTTTTCAAATACAGCCGTGACGTTTGGAGCTGAAATGGAACTTAATCATTTCGAAATTACACCAGACTCACTTACGGGTAATGTACCGTCGCACTTTCACAATCGTCATGCATATCCGACATTGCTTGCAGCTTTTCAGTTTAATAATGCATTAAAACCTCCGCTTTCTCCTTCCCCTCAGGATGGTATAACGTTCTCAAGTAGTATTAGACAGCGTTGGAAGTATGGTACAAGTGGGCAGGGTTCACAAAGTGCAGTTGCAATTGGATCGGCCTACAAATCAATCGGATTGTTTGGATATGCAAGACATGTATTTGCATTTCGTTTATCCGGTGGTATTGCTGATGCCAATTCACCATCTGACTTTGCACTTGGCGGAATTAGTGGATCGTCGTTGGAAATACTTCCAGGCTTAACTATCGGCGATAATAATAGAACGTTTCCGTTGCGCGGCTTCGCTCCAGGTATACAAAGGGGTACACGTGCTTACTCCGGCAGCTTTGAGTACAGGGCACCGCTGTTCAGGTCAAGTGTTGGTGCCGGATTACTTCCATTGTTTTTTGATCGCAGTTCTGTCACGGTTTTTGCAGATGCTGGTAAAGCCTTCTGTTCTGGATCTGGGGCTCCGGTTTGTACCGCTGCATCATTTAATAATCCAGTACTGGCATCTGCCGGTGCTGAATTGATCTCTGATATAGCGTTGCAGTATGATACTGAGTACAGGGTTAGACTGGGATTCGCGAAATTACTACGTTCGAGTACTGCCAATCTTCCTGTTTCTTTTTATCTTTCGTTTGGAACAAACTTCTAGCTGTCAGATCCTGAATAGTTGGTGTTCATAACGCGTTTGTTATTCGCTCGTGGAAAAATCCACATCACACATTTAAGTGATTCTGAATAACTAACGCGTTACTGTTCAACAACTTAAGATAGACCTTGCTTCGTTTGTTCCAATTGTTTTTATTAAGCTCCCATTTTAAACCCACCGAGTGATTACTGATGCCTAACTCCCCCCGCCTGCACTCGCTTCCAGACGCACAACTAACTTCAAATGCGCGCACAGTTCTGGAGAAGCGATACCTTAAAAAAGATGTTAAGGGCCAGCCGGTGGAAACTCCTGAAGATATGTTCTGGAGAGTTGCTACAACCGTAGCAGAGGCAGACAGACGGCACGGGGCATCGGATTCTGCTGTAAATGAGACAGCCTCGAAGTTCTACGATCTGATGACTCAGCGTAGATTCGAGCCAAACTCTCCAACTTTAATGAATGCCGGGCGCCCGCTGGGTCAGCTATCAGCCTGTTTTGTGCTCCCTGTCAGAGATTCCCTGGCAAACGGCAAAGACGGTATCTATGATACCTTGAAGTCCATGGCTCTCATTCATCAGAGTGGCGGCGGGACCGGGTTCTCGTTTTCGCAGCTCCGTTCGAAGGGATCCATGGTCCGTTCCACTACCGGTGTGGCTTCTGGGCCTGTCTCCTTCATGGAGCTGTACGATGCGTCAACAAATGCGGTTAAGCAGGGTGGAACGCGTCGTGGTGCAAATATGGGGATTCTTCGAGTTGATCATCCAGATATTATGGAGTTCATCAACTGTAAAGAAGACCTCACAAAAGTTACCAACTTCAATATTTCGGTTGGCGTTACCCGTAAGTTCATGGATGCAGTCCATGCTGGCTCCAGCTACGACCTGATCGAGCCTTCGAGCGGTGAAGTTCGCGGTCAGCTGGATGCGAGAGAAGTCTGGGATAAGATGATTGACGGTGCATGGCGCACCGGCGAGCCTGGCTGCTTCTTCATTGATGAAGCCAATCGCTACAACCCGGTTCCACACATCGGAGAATACGAAGCTACAAACCCTTGCGGGGAGCAGCCACTTCTTGCTTACGATGTTTGCAACCTCGGGTCTATAAACGTTGGTTACTACGTAAAGGACGGCGTGATGGATTGGGACGCCATGAAGGCGGATATCCATCTTTCTACGAAGTTTCTTGACAATATTATCGATGTCAACAAGTATCCTCTACCTGAGATCGATGCTCTTTCCAAGAGAATCCGTCGAATTGGTTTCGGGGTTATGGGTTTTGCAGACGCCCTTGTTCGTCTGGGGATCCCATACAGCTCCGCAGAAGGTGTTGAGTTTGGACGCAAACTGCAGGAGTTTGTCGACGTTGAGTGCAAGAGAGAAAGCGAGCGCCTGGCAAATGAGCGTGGTCCATTCCCTGAGTGGGCACGTTCTATCTGGGGACCGGACGAAACCTGCGCCAGAGACGAAAATGGTGAGCGTATTCGCCCCATGCAGATGCTTCGCAACTGCAACGTTACTACAGTAGCTCCTACTGGTACCATCTCCATTATCGCTGGATGTTCTTCGGGAATTGAGCCGCTGTTCGCAGTCGCGTTTATGAGAAATCAGGCCGGCGTTATGATGCCTGACGTAAACGAAGACTTCGTTGCAGTAGCCAAGAAAGAAGGTTGGTATAGCGAAGACCTTATTGAAAGAATCGCCCGTCAGGGTCACATTCATTTCCCAGAGGTTCCAGAGAAGTGGCAGCAGGTCTTTGTTACAGCTCACGATATTACCCCTGAATGGCATGTTCGCATGCAGGCTGCCTTCCAGGAGAACTGTGACTCTGCCATCTCTAAAACCACAAACTTCCCACACGCAGCTACTCGCGAAGACGTTAGAGCGATCTACGAACTCGCCTATCAGCTCAAGTGCAAGGGAGTAACGGTTTACAGAGACGGCTCGAGAGATAATCAGGTTCTATCGACCGGTGCCACTGAGCAGGCAAAAAGTGCCCGCGAAGGGAAGGAAGATCGCAGGGAGATCGGTGAGTTGCAGGGAACCATCTCCGAGCTTAATGCCGAGATGGAGCGCCTGAAGGTTGCTCTGTACGAATCTGAAGCAGAAAATCTGCAGCGCAGAGCTAAGCGCTCACGCCCGGATGTTCTCCGCGGTACTACAATTCGTAAGGAAACTCCTCTGGGAACCATGTTTGTCAACATCACTGAAGACGATCGTGGACAACCGTTTGAAGTTTTCATTAATCTCGGGAAGGCCGGTGGTGCTGCAATGGCCGATGCCGAGGCCGTGGGTCGTCTGATCTCGCTGTCTCTGCGATCTGGAATTCCGATGCGTGAGATTCACAAACAGCTCCGCGGTATCGCTTCCGATAGGGCGATCGGACTAGGTCCTAACAAGGTTCTCTCTGTACCGGATGCTATTGGTATCGCATTGGAAGAATGGCTGAGAGAGAAGCAGGGGGTTCAACAGGATCTGTTGCAGAAGCCAGCCTCTTCTCCTGTGAGTGTTGTAGGCGGAGCGGCGAATGTATCGGCTCAGGCAGCTAAGCCACAGGTTCAGCATATGCCATTTGAAGTCTATACAGGGTCCGATCAGTTCATTCAGACCTGCCCGGATTGCAGCTCCCAGCTCGAGTTGGCTGAAGGATGTGCAAAGTGCCACGTCTGCGGCTTTTCTGAGTGCGGCTGATCCTGGTTCCAGCTACTGAGCGCATTCGAGCCAGTTGATACTTCAAGAAATCACCCGATCATGTCTGTGGTCGGGTGATTTCTTTTTTCACTATGCGGACCTGTTTATAAACGCTAAATTGCATCTGTGTCTAAGATCTCAGTCCTCCCGAGCGAAGTTGCCGACCAGATAGCTGCTGGTGAGGTCGTCGAACGACCTTTTTCTGTAGTTAAGGAACTTCTGGAAAATGCGTTGGATGCCGGCGCACAAAGCATAGATATTTCCATAGAAGATGGTGGAAAGGCGCTTATTCGGATCAGCGACGATGGATCTGGTATGGCTTCTGACGATGCGGTTATTGCCTTACAGCGTCACGGTACATCCAAGATACGAACTGCGAGTGACCTTACTCATGTGTCTACATTCGGGTTTAGAGGTGAGGCTCTTCCGGCTATCGCCTCTGTCTCGCGGTTGGAGCTGCACACATCTACAGAAGATGGAAGTGGTTCGATCCTTCGCGTTGAAGGTGGACGGTCGCAGGATGCATCCGAGTTGCCAAGGCGAAAGGGGACAACGATTACGGTTTCGAATCTGTTCTACAATGTTCCAGCTCGACAGAAGTTCCTTAAGGGCGCAAAATCCGAATGGCGTGCTATTATGGAGTCCCTTACAGGTGTAGCACTGACAAGGTGTGATGTTCGCATAAGTGTTAGTAATGATGGCAAGTCGGTGTTGTCTTTGCCTACAGCCACTGACTTTCGCTCTCGTCTTGCAGCAATATGGGGAGGCAAATATGCGGAAAAGCTTCTCGAAGTTAATGATGGTTTAGGTTCTATTGGTGTCGTAGGGTTAATTGAGAGACCATCCGATGCAGGAACCACTACCCGTCGTGTTTTTCTCTCTGTTAATTCACGGCCGATCAGGGATTTTGGATTAGTTCGGGCAGTGGAGAGCGCATATCGTTCTACGATTCCTGCTGGTGTCCGCCCATCCATGTTCCTGAACATCATCGTGCCGAGCGATGAACTCGACGTGAATGTACACCCTGCTAAAGCTGAAGTGAGATTCACGGACAGATGGAGAACGGAGCGTGCTGTAGAGAGCATAATACGATCATCACTGGGTAATCTGGATAGTAGTGCGAGTATGGGAGCGAGATTCTCCACAAACTTTTTCCAGCGGCCGGTTGATAATCAGCTTGGAGGCCCCAATGAGTTTGACTATCTAAAGAGTCAGGTCGCAGGAAATACACCACTGTTTGCGAATACAGATTCGTTTAGATCTGGCGCGGCTCGTGCAGTGGATTCTGCTGATATTTTGTCTTCTGGTTCAGGTGAGCAACATACTTACTCAACTTCTGAATTTAATGGATCATCATTCAGTGGATCGTCTAGTGTATCGGAGGCCTATAGCTACAGCGATCTGGTGGTTCCAGAGCTACGACAGTTAAACCGTACATATATCGCTGTACAGCAACCGGAAGGGCTCGTGTTAATCGATCAGCACTCTGCGCACGAGAGAATATTATATGAGAAGTTCATGCGCGAGCTGGAGAGTGGGAATGTTCCAACTCAACGTCTGCTGATTCCAATAACATTGCATTTAGGTCCCGCCGAAGCTGAGGCATTCGAGAGTAATCGCGAAATATTTGAAAAATTGGGATTTGAGATATCTGAGTTTGGTGGTAACACATTGATGGTATCTACTGTTCCAATGCCACATAAGCGCTTTGATGCTGAACAGTGTCTCAGAGATACTCTCGAAAGTCTTAGTGGCAACAGGCACTCCGGTACTGCTTCCAGGCATGAAAAGCTCGCTGCAACAGTTGCATGTAAAGCTGCGATTAAAGGTGGTGATCATCTAAGTGTCGATGAGATGAAAGCTCTATATGTTGCTCTTAGGGACACCGATCTTCCAGCTCACGACGTGCATGGCAGATCTACAGTTGTACAGATAAGCTGGGACGAAATTGATAGACGATTCGGCAGATCGTAGCCCATCATCAGATAACCGTTTGCTTAACTCATCTTTGGAAGTGATAGACTCATCTCCTCTTGAGATATTAGTTGTCGTTGGCCCGACAGCCGCAGGCAAGTCTGGTTATGCAATGGAGTTGGCCAGATCGGAGCCTATCGCAATTATATCTGCTGATAGTCGTCAGATATATCGTGGATTCGATATAGGAACAGCCAAGCCATCTAAGGAAGATCTGGTCGAGGTACGTCACTTTGGTGTTGATATCGTCGACGCGACAGAGCATTACAGTGCATACCAGTGGGCTAAGGATGCGGTTGGATGGATAAACGAGTCTGTTAAATCCGGACTTCGTCCGGTCATTGTTGGGGGAACGGGTTTCTATATTAAATCTCTGTTTGACCCTCCCTACGATGAACCTCCTGTTCCAGGATTTAACTTTGTTCCTAAGTATCACATAGTCGACCCAGGGCCGGTACTTCGCGATCGAATAGAAATGCGTGTCGATGAGATGCTTTCTATGGGATGGCTCGATGAAGTAAAAAACCTTATGAAAGTTGTACCTCATGATGCAATATCATGGAAGGCATCTGGATATAGAAATGTTCGTGCATTTCTCGAAGGAGAAATAAGCTTCGAATATATGCGTGAGCGCACAATAATAGACACAAGGCAGTATGCCAAACGACAGAGAACTTGGTTTAGGCACCAGATAAAAATATGAAGATAGGAATTACCTGTTACCCGACCTATGGTGGATCCGGTGCGGTAGCAACAGAATTGGGTATTGCGCTGGCAAGTCGTGGCCATGAAGTTCACTTCATCACCTATAGACAACCGTTTCGTCTGCCATCTTATCTGCCCAATGTTTATTTTCATGAAGTAGATGTAGGCAACTATCCATTGTTTGAGTATCCTCCATACGATCTTGCACTCGCGGTTCGTATGCACGAAGTTGTCCGTGATCATAAGCTGGATTTACTACATTGCCATTACGCTATTCCGCATGCTACAAGCGCATGGATAGCTAGGGAGATGTTGAGGGAGAGCGGACGGGATGTTGCTGTAGTGACAACGCTACACGGAACTGATATTACAATTGTCGGACAGGATCCTTCGTTCTATCAGATCACTAAATTCTCTATCGAACGCTCCGATCAGATTACAGCTGTATCTGATTACTTGATGGCAGAAACTCAGAAAGCTTTTCAATGCACGTCTTGCAGCCTGAGTGTAATACATAACTTTGTGGATCCGCTTGTGTATGACCGTGCACTTTACGCAGACGGCAAAAGTATTGGCGCTTGTAATGCTGGTGATCTAAAGCGGCACCTGTGCAAGGATCGTCCTGTGCTTATGCATATATCTAACTTTAGACCAGTAAAGCGTATAGCAGATGTCATCAGGGTGTTTGCTAAGGTGCGCGCTGTCTTGGATTGCAAACTGGTGATGATCGGTGATGGACCGGATAGATCTCTAGCCGAAGATACGGCCCGTAAACTAAATGTTCATGACGACGTATTCTTTTTGGGAAAGATCGATGCGGTTGCCCCTCTTCTGGCAGATGCGGATCTGTTTCTGTTACCCAGTGAAACTGAATCGTTTGGGTTAAGTGCATTGGAAGCGCTTGCATCTGGTGTTCCTGTAATCGCAAGTGATGCAGGTGGTATTCCAGAAGTTGTTAAACATGGTGAGACTGGATTGTTATATCCCGTCGGCGATACGGATGCTATGGCAGCAGGTGCAGTTGAACTGCTCCAGAATCGTAAGCGTTTGGAGGAGATGCGAATAACTGCACGTAACGATGCACATTCGCGCTTCTCTCTAGATACTATCGTATCGCAATATGAAGAGTTATATGCAACTGCGATTGATCAGGTAAATGGAAGACCGCAGACACTCAGATACACATCGGCTCAATGATATCAGTATTTCAAGCAATAGTTTTAGGAGTACTTCAAGGGTTAGCAGAGTTTCTTCCTGTTAGCAGTTCCGCGCACCTGGCGCTTACACCTTGGATTTTCGGATGGGAGCCGCCAGGCCTTGCGTTCGATGTTGCTCTGCACATTGGTACCTTGGCAGCAGTGTTCTGGTATTTCAGGGCTGAATTGTTTCAGCTGCTTATTGCGTTTGTTCAGATCTTAAAGACCCGAAGTGTTAAGACTGTTGAGCAGAGAAGGGCGGTCTTTCTTATTATAGCTACAATACCAGCAGGTCTAGCTGGAATTCTGTTGAACGATCTTGCTGAATCTGTTTTTAGAAGTCCGCTGGTAATTGCATGGGCGCTGATCATACTTGGAGTTATACTCTGGCTTGTCGACAAGAAGGCAAGCATGTTAAAAAACATCAATCAGATGTCTGCTGTAAGCGCAGTGGCTATTGGTTTTGCTCAATGTCTGGCGCTCATCCCAGGTGTTTCGAGATCCGGATCAACTATTACGGCTGGTCGTCTGCTTGGTTTTGACAGGAATAGCGCAGCCGCATTCAGCTTCTTGATGAGTGTTCCTATTATTGGCGCAGCTGCATTTCTCAAAACGCCCGACCTTGTAGCTGACGGCGGAATTACATTGGGGCTTGTTGCGGGGATCCTCGCCTCTGCTTTGAGTGGCGTATTGGCAATAACAGTGTTGTTACGTTATGTGTCCAAAAGATCGTACGGGATATTTGCCTTGTATAGAGTTGCGCTTGGAATCCTCATGCTGATCATGTATTACTACCGTGCCTGAAGTATCGCAGTACGACGGAGTTGATGTTTATAGGTTGGTCGCTCAGACTCTCTCAAACATTTCTATTCGTGCTTTCGATTCAGTTAGTTCGACCATGGATATCGGACACGAGTTGGCGGCGCAGGATGAGCCGGCAGGCACAGTTATAGTTGCTGAGTCACAGTCTTCAGGACGCGGACGAAGTGGAAAGAGCTGGACGTCTTCGATGGGTACTGGAGTATGGTTAACGCTTCTTGAACGTCCTGCGAACGCGCAGGTGTTAGATGTATTGTCGCTACGTGTTGGACTTTATCTCGCTCGCGTTCTCGATGGTTATGCGGAGAGATCTGTCCAGCTCAAATGGCCCAATGACCTTTATATAGGTGGTCGTAAGCTTGGTGGTATACTGATCGAGACAAGGTGGCGTGAGGACAGGATTGATTATGTGCTAATCGGTGTTGGGATCAATCTGGTCCCAAGTGAGGATCAACCATTGTCGGTTGGTCTTAAACGCGGGGTACGAGCATCGCAGCTGTTGGTAGATATAATCCCTCAACTCAGACTGGCTGCTCAAATAGCTGGGCCATTTTCGGACGAGGAGCTTATGGAGTTTTCTAGTAGGGATTTTGCTGTAGGTAGGAGTTGTTCCTCGCCGATGCGTGGGGTAGTTGAAGGTATAAATCAGGATGGTGAATTGTTGGTTCGTTCAGGTTCCGAAACCGTAGCTGTTCGCAGCGGTTCACTCCTGCTTGATTAGGTCTTTGTACTCTTGTACTGGAGCTGTAGATATGTTGCTGGCATTTGATATAGGTAACACAGAAACCACGGTCGGTTTGTTTGAAGGCGAAAACCTTCGCTCTCAATGGCGGTTAACAACAAGTGCACCTCATACCCCCGATGAGTTGCGGTTTACGCTCAATCAGCTTGTGGGTTCGGCAGATGTGAAGCTGTCAGATGTTACGTCGGTCGTGATTGCTTCTGTAGTACCGTTGGCAACTCCTCAGGTTGTGGCGGCCTGCCGTGCCGCTTTCCCGCTTACTCAGGAGCCTTTGGTGGTGACTCCAATGTCTCCACTTCCCATAACTCTTGAGGTTGACGTTCCCATGAGTGTTGGTGCCGATAGAATCATCAATACTCTGGCTGCAAGTGTCATTTATAACCGCGATGCAATCGTTGTGGATCTGGGTACCGCCACTACATACGACTGTATAACCAAAGATGGAGCTTTTCTGGGTGGAATTATCCAGCCCGGGGTAATGACCTCCAGTGAAACGCTCGTTCGCAAAACATCTATGCTGCCAAGCGCAGGGCTCGTAGTTCCTGAGAGAGCGCTCGGAAAAAATACTGTAGACTGTATCCGGGCAGGGGTCGTTTTTGGGACAGCTGATTCCATAAATGGGCTGATCAGACGGCTCAAGGAAGAATGGCCCACGGACACAATCCCCTACGTTATAGCAACCGGCGGGCTTGCTGCCACCTTTGGCCCTCTGTGCTCAGAGATCGATCATGTGGATTCGGTTCTCACTTTGAAAGGGCTGCAAATTGCTCAGAAATTACTGGGCTAGAACTGTCCAGAATTAAGGCCAGATAAGCCTTGACCGTCAGTTGGCTCCCATTATCTTTACTTTATTAGCACTCGCACAGGGTGAGTGCTAGACGGAAATTTTGTATTAACTTAACACAACCGCGAGAGGCAAAATGGCCACAAAGGCAGCCACAAAGGTTTCACCACTCGCCGACCGTGTCGTCTTAAAGGCGCTCGAAGAGACAGAGCAGACGAAGGGCGGCATCTTCATTCCTGACACTGCGAAGGAAAAGCCACAGCATGGCGAAATTATCGCAGTCGGACCAGGTCGTTATGAAGACGGGAAGCTTATTCCAATGGGCGTAAAAGTTGGAGACAAGGTTCTCTACGGCAAGTACGCTGGTACTGAAATCACCCACGAAGGTGAATCTTTCCTCATCCTACGCGAGAGCGATGTTCTCGCCATCGTCGGTTAATCCGAGGTAATTAGAAAATGGCAGCTAAAGAACTACATTTTGATCTTGAAGCACGCAGCGCATTAAAGCGCGGTGTTGACAAGCTCGCCGATGCGGTGAAAGTCACCCTCGGACCAAAGGGTCGTAACGTTGTTATCGCCCGTTCCTTCGGTGCACCAAACGTCACCAAGGACGGTGTAACCGTTGCTAAGGAGATCGAACTCTCCGATCCAATCGAAAACATGGGCGCCCAGATGGTTAAGGAAGTCGCAACAAAGACTTCTGATATCGCTGGAGACGGTACAACAACAGCTACAGTTCTTGCTCAGGCTATCTATCGTGAAGGCCTCAAGAACGTAACAGCTGGTATTAACCCAATGGCTTTAAAGCGCGGTATCGATAAGGCAGTTGGAGTTGTAACCGAAGAACTCAAGAAGATCTCGGTCCCAACAACTGGTAAGACTGAAATCTCCCAGGTTGGTGCAATCTCTGCTAACAACGATCGCGAAATCGGTGATTTGATCGCCGAAGCAATGGAAAAGGTTGGTAAGGACGGCGTTATCACCGTTGAAGAAGCCAAAGGCCTCGAAACCACACTTGAGACCGTTGAAGGTATGCAGTTCGATCGTGGATACCTCTCCCCATACTTCGTAACAGATCCAGAGAAGATGGAAGCGATCATGGATGATCCAATGATCCTCATCCACGACAAGAAGATCTCCGCAATGAAAGATCTTCTCCCAATCCTCGAAAAGGTTGCTCAGCTCGGCAAGCCATTACTCATCATCTCTGAAGATGTTGACGGCGAAGCCCTTGCAACACTAGTAGTTAACAAGCTCCGCGGCACACTCAAGATCTGTGCTGTCAAGGCTCCTGGCTTCGGCGATCGCCGCAAGGCAATCTTACAGGATCTCGCCATCCTCTCCGGTGGTAAGGTTATCTCTGAAGAAGTCGGCTTCAAGCTTGAGAACGCAGTTATTGCTGACCTCGGTACCGCAAAGCGTATCGTAGTTGATAAGGACAACACCATCATGATCGATGGTGGCGGTTCTGACGAAGAGATCCAGGCACGTGTTCGCGAGATCCGCGCCGGTATCGAAAAGACAACATCCGATTACGATCGCGAAAAGCTCCAGGAGCGTCTCGCCAAGATCGTCGGTGGCGTCGCCGTCATCAACGTTGGTGCAGCTACAGAAGCTGAAATGCGCGAAAAGAAAGCCCGTGTTGAAGATGCATTGCATGCAACACGCGCAGCAGTCGAAGAAGGCATCGTCCCTGGTGGTGGTGTCGCCCTCGTCCGCGCACAGAAGGCACTTGTCGGCTTCAAGCTTGACGATGCAGATGAACAGGTTGGCGTTGAGTTGATCAAGCGCGCAATCGAAGAGCCTCTCCGCATGATCGTTCAGAATGCTGGCGGTGAGCCTTCAATCGTTGTCGAAAGAGTTCGCTCTGCCGATGATAACAAGTTCGGTTACAACGCCCTCACCGATGTCTACGAAGACCTCGTGCAGGCTGGCGTCATCGATCCAACCAAGGTTACACGTACCGCATTGCAGCACGCTGCAAGCATCTCAGGCCTCCTCCTCACCACGGAAGCTCTTATCGTTGAATCAAAGGACGATAAGGCATCAGCTCCAGCTGGTGGACCTGGCGGCATGGGCGGTATGGGTGGAGGTATGTACTAGTAGCTCGCTACTAGTATTATCCTTCGGTTTCTTTACCGAAGAAAGGCTCGGTGCTTATGGCACCGGGCCTTTTTTTATTGGATTTCATTGTCGTTAGAGTTATTTACTAGAGTTGTAAAGACAGCCATCAGGTAACGAAAAAAGCCGTCTTTTTAAAAAAGCACTATAATTAAAGGAACCGAGACAATGTTCTAATTGTTATAATAGTTATCACATTGCGAATAACGCTGGAAATAACTGACGTTGATCCCAGAAGAATACGACATCGACAAATTCTCCGAGCGTTCGCTTATTTTAGCAGTTCGCTCGGGAGATCTTGTTGTTTTCGAACGCCTATTTCGAAAGTATTACCAGCCTTTATGGCGATTTGCCAACAGGTATGTTCTCTCTATGGAGACAGCAGAGGACATAGTTCAGGACGTATTCAGCTCCATCTGGGCTAATCGGGAGACATGGGATGTTGCGGATGATATTAAATCATACCTTTACCGCGCTGTGCGAAATCGCACAATAAATCATCACAAGAGAATGAAACTGGAGAGTCGTGTCTTTGATTTCTCCGCTACGTTGCACGGGGATGTGCCGTCTGGTGAGTCAGATGCACAGGAGAAGCTTGAAGCAGGTAGTGCGAAAGAGCTTGTCTACTCTCTTTCCGAACCTCGACGTACGGCGGTTATCCTCAGGTACTATGAGGGGCTCAAATTTAGTGAGATAGCATCGGTTCTGGGGACTTCAACCAAGTCGGCGGAAATGCTTGTCGCAAGGGCTATCAGATCCCTGCGTAATAAAATCTAAAAATAAAGTGTGGGGTTTTTGAGGTTCGGTTGTGTAATAATGCATGGTACTACCACCAGACTCAAAAAAAGGATCGGATATGCCCGGCAGGAATGGCGGGCAAGGGTCGCAAAATGCGAATGAATTGGAAAGTTCTTTTGCCAGCGAGCTTTCGAGTGAATTTCCGGAGGTAGATCGGTTTCTTTCGGGGAATCTTGCTATTAATAATGACGATCCTATCCTGGAATCGCTTCGAGTCGAATTCCAAAGTGGCCGCAACCTGCAAGCGCCTTCCGTGGATGACGCATGGGCTCACTTTACTTCAGGGGTAGGGGCTGATTCTAAGGTTATCAGGAATGCCAACGCACCTTCGAATACGCGGTCCAGATCATACTTTTTTGCATTTACACTGGTCGTATTTCTAGCTGCCGGAGCTTTCTTTAAAGGTGCGTTTTGGAACAGTAGAGAGGCCGATTCCGGGAAGATGGAGTATGTAACAGCGGTTGGCCAGCAGGTTACTGTCACACTTGACGACGGGACAGTCGTAAAGCTCGCGCCAGATACGCGCCTAAGATATACATATGACAATATTAGATCTCGCCGGGATGTTTATCTCAATGGCGAAGCATACTTCGATGTAGTGACAGATAATAAATCACCATTCACAGTCTTTGCAGGAAACACCAGCACTCAGGTTCTGGGCACATCGTTTGGTGTTCGCAACTATCAGGGTGATTCTGTAACTCATGTATATGTTGAATCTGGAAGAGTTGCATTTAGTGGAGTAGGGATTTTGAATGCAGGGGATGTTGCTTCCCTGACGGAATCAGGCAAAAGCACGCTCCTGAACTCACGTGAAATAGCCTTGTTCAGATCATGGACAGATGGGGTGCTGATAATACAAACCGAGCGTTTTGGAGATGTTATTTCACGACTCGAACGATGGTATGGAATTTCTATAAACGTTGCTGATCCGAACATAAACAATATTCATCTGACTGCCGTATTTCGCGGAAAATCAATGTCTAATCTTGTAGCTGTTCTTGCCGGTGCGCTTGAGGCAAGAGTGCAGGAAGAAGGGAGTGTTCTCACCTTGTCGTCATGGTAAAATGATAATATCCAATCCATATAATCACACAGTGGTACCTTTCCAAAAGAATATGTACAGGGCTCTCGTAGCTTTAGTAATTCCCGGGATGCTAGCTAGTGGTGGTGTTAGGTGTTTAATAGCACAAGGTGTTAACGCAATTCAGGACAATAAAATTAGCAACGATACAAGTGTTACGCCTGCCCGGATAAAATCTGATGTGTTGATTACGCTTGAAAAAAAAGATGCAACATTAAGAGAGATACTTGTAGAAATAGCGAGACAGGCCAAGATGGATCTTTCGTATGGTAGAGCTGAAGAGCTTTTGTCCCGGAAGGCGAGCGTCTCAATTAAATCCTTACCCATAAGAGAAGCATTATCTGTTGCGACAGATGGTTCAGGAGTTATGGTTGTTTTTTCTCCTGATGGAAAATCGTTAATAGTTCAGAGAAATGCAGATAAACCATCTCAGCCTGCGACCAGGAAAGGCAGAATAGCTGGTAGGGTCATTGATTCTGCCTCGGGCAATGGCATTGCGGGTGTTGCAGTCTCTGTGAATGGAACGTCCTTGCGTACGGTTACTTCTTCAAATGGCAGCTTTGTACTTGATGGAGTCGCAGTTGGGGAAGAGGTGATTTCCTTTCGTCTGTTGGGTTATCTCTCCTCCACACGAAATGTGTCGATCGCAGAAGGAACTAATGCATCCCTCACAGTAAGGTTAATTCAGACCGCCAGCGTTTTGTCTGGAGTCATAACAACCGCAGTGGGTACGCAGCGTAAAATTGAAGTAGCCAATGATATTGCCAGAATTGATGCTTCTCAAATTATGGAAAGAGCTCCTGTAAGGAACCTGACAGATCTCATTGAGGCCGCTCAGGTACCTGGTATTGTTGTAACAAGATCTACCGGTTCGCCTGGTTCTCCAACCAGAATACGTATGCGAGGTATAGGAAGCATATCTCAGAACAATGATCCTGTTGTAATCGTTGATGGAGTATGGATTAATGCAGCTGCATCTACTGAGGATGTTGTTAGCCTGAACAGGAGAAATCCTGTACCTTCAAGGCTGGATGATATTGATCCATCTACAATTGAAACGATTGAGATTGTTCGAGGACCATCTGCGGCTACTTTATACGGACAGGATGCCGCCAATGGCGTAATTGTTATAACAACTAAGCGTGGAAAGAGTGGGCCGACCAGATGGGATTTTACATATAACAGAGACTGGAACGAAATAGCACGTAACAAACCAGTGCAATACTTAGGTTTTGGGACGGGTAAATTCTCTACAGAACCTATCGAATGCAGAGTATCTGATGTGGCGTTTGGGCTGTGTACACAGGATAGTGTCGCGGTCATCGACAGAAATAGTCCATTTGTTATGGACGAAGGAAAGGGAGTTAGAAGTGAATACAGGCTGGGACTAAGTGGAGGTTCACAACAGGTTCAATACTCAGCGAATTTTAATCTTCAGGATGAATTAGGAGTTGAGCGAATCGCACCAGTCGATCGTGTGAGACTTCGCAAAGCAGCAATAGATATAAATTCTCGATACAATCATCCTGTTGTATTCAAACGTACAACTCTAAGTACAAGACTCTCCATGCAGCCAAATAAAAGTATGGCTATGGATATGAGCATGAGAGTCAATCAGAATGATAAGAGTAATAGGCTCGTAACTTTAGGTGGGCTTTATATAGCTGATCCGAGAGATACAATTATGGATGCTGTTTCGGGCTCAGTTGATCAGAGTGAAGGGAAACATAAAACAACAACTGGGGACATATCCATGCGGGTTTCATGGACGCCAATGGATATGCTTAACGGGTCAGCAAATGTCGGGGCAGAACGCACGGCGCGAAAAGACTACAGCGATGAGAGACCTTTTCAGTGTTTTTCCGGAGTATGCAATCCGGTAAATGGAACCATGGGAACATCATTTATAGATCAGTCTGTCTATACTGTTCGGTTACAGATGTCCGGTGTTGCACCATTGGGGAGTTTCAGTCGCTATCTGACTGTACGTCCCTCAATTGGTGGTGATTTCAGAAAAGATCAATCTGCAACAAATAGTATCCAAGGAAATCAAATCCCACCCAATATGAACAATATTGGTTCAGGAGTAAGCACAAGTGGCATTAGTAATGGTACTCAGACTGCTACCGCTGGGTGGTATCTGAATGCCGCTATCGGTATCTGGGAAAGATTATACTTCGATGTAGGGGTGCGTCGTGATATAGGTAGCGCTATCACACAGGCATCTGCTTATCCGAAGTTTGGTACGTCGTGGCTTATTTCTGACGAAGGCTTTTTTCCAAAGTTCAGTTGGTTATCAACTTTGAGGCTGAGAACTGCGTTTGGCCACGCTGCAGTTCAACCAAATGTTACAGATATTTACGGTAGATATAACGGAGGGCAGGCCTTTGTTAATGGTAAGATTGTACCAATTATTGATTTCAGAGGACTTGGGAATCCAGATCTATTACCTGAACGAAGTACTGAGTTAGAAGCGGGCGTAGATGCGGATTTATTTAATGATAGATTTACTCTGGCTGTAACTACAGTAAGAAAGCAAAATACAAATAATCTTATCAATCGCTTAACACCTCCATCTACCGGAAGCGAAGGAAGCCGAAAAGAAAATGTAGCACGTGTGGTAAATCGTGGGCTGGAGATGTCGTTTACTGGTAGGTTAATTGATAACGATAATGCACTGCTTTCCATTACTACAACGATGAGTATGATTGACAATCAGGTGCAGAAACTAGGAAATGGCGTTTCTCCCTTTGGACCAAAAGAGGCAAGGATAGCTGAAGGATATCCTGTTTCGGGGTTGTGGCGCCTTCCCGCACTTGGCTTCTCAGATATTAATGGTGATGGAGTTCTGGGTAGGGACGAGATAATCAGAGGAGACACAGCCGTTTATCATGGATGGGTTCAGCCTAAGTATGTAGGAGGATACAATGCATCTCTTTCTCTTCTAAACAGAACCGTAGTATTAAACGCCAGTGTATCTCAGAAAGGATCATACACACAGTTGCTTTCATTTCGTGATGCATATGGATTGCAGTCAGTAAAAGCGCCGTTTTCCGAACAGGCATATGGAATAATTCAGGAAAGCGATGCTGGTTCTGGAGTTCCACTCACCGTTTCAGAAGTGCGTTTTCAAAGTGCTTCGGTGACATATCATCTACCTCAGAATGTAGTAAGCAGAATACGTTCACGTACTGCCAGTATTTCGTTACAAGGAAGAAATCTGGCGCTTTGGACGAATTATAGGGGACGTGATCCAGGGGTTAACTCTTCTCCTGCTAGTGGGGATTTACTAACTGATCAGGGTACCATACCTCAACCGCGCATGTTTAATCTCTCGTTCAACTTTGGATTCTAGCAAATGACTAATAACAGATTTTCTTTCAGAGCTGGGCCTAAGATGATCTCGTTGGTACTCGTTCTATCGCTTGGAATGGGATGCTCTCTCGATAAGTTGGTACGAGTCGATGATACTGATCAGTTAGGGGTGATAGATAGATCCAAAATAAAAACATACCAGGGTTCTGTAGGGATGTATTTTGCGTCTATAAAGTCTCTCAGCGTCTTGCTGGATCAGGCGTCTGAGTTAGGAGGGCTGATGACCGATGAGCTAATGTACTTTACAACTGGCAGCGGTCTGACCCAGGATACTGATTTAAGATTAGCTAGAAATGCCGAGAATGGTCTTATTAATACTAGCTTCCATTCCAAATTCCATCCAGTAAGGGTAAAGGCATCTCAGGCGCGTGAGATGTTAATGATTTATGGTAGCGAAAAAGATAGCGCCTATATAGCCAATACTTATGCTATCGAAGGATTTGCAATAGTTTTGCTTGCCGAGTTTCATTGTTCTGGCGTACCACTTACCGAAGTAGCTGTAAGTGGTGCTGTTAAGTATACAAGAGGCTATACAACAACGGAGCTGTTTGAACACGCTGTGGCTAAGTTTGATAGTGCATTAATGTATGCTGGCGACAGTGTTGAGGTTCTCACCTTTGCAAGCGTTGGAAAGGGAAGAGCATTGCTTGCAACGGGTCGTTATGACGAAGCAGCTGATGCTGTCAAGGACGTACCTGACCAATCAAAATATGATGTAGCTTATACTCCTGTTGTGCATAGTCCGTGGTATACTAATGTCCAAACTCAAAACGCTTATCGCATTCTTGATAATGAGGGTGGAAACGGAATAACCTGGGCTGGAGCAGGGCCTGTCAATGAAGATCCGCGTGTAAAAATAGCCCGAAATCCAGCTAATTCAGCAGACTACGCCATCCCTACAAGGCAGGCCAAATATGCGTCGACTGGTACTTCTGCAATTGTAATTGCAAGTGGTGTTGAGGCGAGACTTATTGAGGCAGAGGCCCTTCTTCAGCCAGCCAGTCAACCACAAGGTGATTGGATTGCAAAGGTGAATCAGGCAAGAAGAACACGAAACGATCTCCCAGATCTTGTGGCACCAGTAACCGCGGATGAGCGAATAGATATGGTCTTTAGAGAGAAAGCGATGTGGACATACCTGACAGCAACGAGGTTGGGAGAGATGCGTCGCCTGGTCAGGAATTACGATCGCGCAACTACCTCTGTGTTTCCAAGCGGAAATTATTCAGGTACTGGGAATATTCTATTCTACGGAAATGAAGTTCTATTTGCAGTTCCAATAGAAGAGAAAGAGCAGAACAATCTTTATTCGGGGTGCATAGATAGAAATGCTTAATACTGTTTTAAGTAAATCAGGAGCCTTGTTTTTTATGGCTGCAGTTTCGCTATTGTCAGGCGCTTGTGTAGACTCGTCAATTCCTGATGTCATTGCTCCGACACAGGATGAACTGCTGGTACGGTTGAAAGCTGATAACAAAGCGTTCCTTGTTGCGGTTGGTGACACATTTCGTGTGTCGTTAAATGCATACAATGCAAAAAATGAAGTGATGGATATGGCTAAGAGAGATAGTCTTATATTCGTTTCCAGTAATGCGTCCAAGGTTACCGTTGATAACAGTGGGCTTCTGACAGCTGTTGAGGGGACCAATGGGCAGACTATTTCTGTTAAGATATCTTTTAGTACGAGATCAGTGACTAAAACTGAAGAGGTTCTGGTTGTAGTTGTGCCGGCAAGAGTTGACGTTGAATCTATCAGTATAAGGGCCAATGACAGTACACAGCTTGGTTCTGGTGGGTTTGCGCGGGCTAGAGTATTTGTAAGTGCCCACGATGCAACTGGACAGAAGATCCTTAACGTACGTGCTCCTGTTTATTTTGATCATGGGTTGCCGCCCAATACAGGATTCTTTGTGCTTTTAAACTCTGCGTATGTTCCGGCTGATACTTCCTACAGATATGATATTATTAATTCCACAGGAGTACTTGATGAGGTCTGGCTGTATTCAACTGTGAACGCATTTGGAAAGATTCTAAAGGATAGTATAAAGTTCAAAGGTCTGTATCCCTCTGCTTCTCAGGTCACAATTGATCAGGACCCGGAGTTGGGATTTTTGACGTCGACGCAATCGGGGCAGGAGTTTCTGGTGCAGCCCTGTGCTCTGATTTCCTTCACTAACTCATCTCAGCAGACTTTGGATGTGATATTCGATAATCCTTCTGATGCCAATGGATGTGTGACGGGTGATGAAACTGGTAACATTATCAGTCTGGCTCAGGGCGGTATGACTATACGAAAATTCAAGAATACGGGAACCATAACGTGGGTGGTTCATCAGTCCGGAGGGCCAGCGGTTACGCCTTCAGTTTCAGGTAAATTTTCAATGCGAACCGTTCAATGATTTCTACCAAACGACGAAAGCTCCTAGGGGCTGCCTCAATAGCTGTTACAGCACAGACGTTATCCTCAAAGCCTCTTTATGCTCTAATTGGAGCTCGCCCCGAACAGGTGCCTCCAATAGAAGATCCACGTCTGAAGCAACTTATAGATCAGTGCCTTAACTCAGCCAGAGATGCTGGTGCCGACTATGCCGATGTGCGTTTGTGTCATGATTTCACTAGACATTACATCTCCGGTGCAAGTGAAGGGGAATCTATAACAATCGGAGTTAGAGCATTGGTTGATGGATATTGGGGATTTGCATCAAGTCCTGTCTGGAGTGTCTTGGAATCCGTAAGACTCGGTAAAGCTTCGGTTCTGCAAGCAAAGGTGAATACAATTGGTAGAAAACGCGATATAGATTTTACGCCGCTGAGTGACCAACCCAATGGACACTGGACAATGCCTGTCAAGATAGATCCGTTCGAAATTAATGTAGACGAGATTGAAGATCTGATTTGGAGTATGATGTATCATACTACAGTTCTGTCTCGTGCAAATATTGGTCCGCTTAAAGGCAGCTTCTATCGTTCTGAAAAAGCCTTTGGTTCGACTGAAGGAGGTTATTTCACTCAACGTACTTATCGATCTTCTGGTAAGGTTTCCTTTGGGGTGAAAAATGGTCAGGGAGGTATAACTTTGGATTGTTTAAGTCCTTCTGGTGTTGGATTCGAACTTTTCCGTGAACAGGATCTTAAGCAGAAACTTTATGAGGCATATGAAGAGGAGTTATTGGCATCTGCATTACCTGTTAAACCTGTTGATGTAGGTAGATATAATGTTGTATTTACAGCTGATTATATGGCAGACTTAATTGGACAGACAATAGGCGGTGCAACTGAAGTAGATCGGGTTATGGGTTTTGAAGCTAATGCAGGTGGAACGAGTTATATTACTCAACCGGATCAAATGCTTGGTAACTTTAAAGTAGGTGGAGATAACTTCACTGTTTTAGCTGATAGAACTAAACATGGATCTGTCGCAACAGTCAGATGGGATGACGAAGGAGCTACACCAGTCGATACTGCTCTAATAAAAAATGGCTTGCTTACAGATCTCCAGACAAATCGTGAAGGAGCAGGTTGGCTGAAAAAATATTACACTACACAGCATAAGACGCCGAAATCTAATGGTTCTGCTTATTGTCCTACTGCTTCGTACTCGCCCTTGACGCATACGGCAAACCTTACGCTGCAGCATTCTGACAACAGTTCAAATTTTAATTCTCTAGTTAAAGATGTAGAAAAGGGGCTAGTCTTTACACGTCCATTAGTAGATACTGATTTTCAGAAGACCAGTGGTTTCGGTATGGGAAGAGTATTCGAAATAAAAAATGGAGAAAGGGTGGCTCTTGTAGCGCATGCAGGCATTCTATTTAGAACACCTGAATTATGGAAATCTATTATTGCACTTGGTGGGGCAGAAAGTGTAAAAACTAAAGGCCTAAAGACAACCAAGGGGCAGCCTGCAAGAGATTCCTACTTTAGTGTGACGGCACCACCTGCTCTTTTGAAAGATATTACGGTAATTGATATTTCGAGAAAGGCGTAATGAAATCAGATATAATACAGAACTCTGATGAAAGAGTAGTCAGCGAAAAAGATCTTCTCGCTGTCTGTCATAAGATCGGTGATATAGGTTCTAAAGCTGAGAGACTTATAATGGGAGCTGCCAGCTTTTGGACCGGTGAACTTAATTGGGCCAGAAATCGCGTTGCACTTTCTAGTGATAGACGAGGATTCATCATCCGTTTAACGGTAGTAAGAAATAACGGAGTAGGTTTTGCATCAACGAATCAATTCGATGATGAATCGCTTGAAGGTGTTTATAACTGCGCTGAGCGACGCGCTCTTAGACAGGCAAGCCATAGAGGCAATGATATAGAATTGGAGTCTGGGGTAACAGATACAATTAGTGCGCTTACTTGGAGCGACGAAACGTTTGATAGAACTGCAAATCAAAAAGCAGAAATAGTTAAAGATCTCCTTGATAAAGTAGAAGATAGGTCACTCACGTCCGCTGGTTACATTGAAACTAGAGGTGCAGTATCTGCACATTTTAGCAGAGATCTATTTTCAAAAATATTAACTTCATCTGGGAAGATGACACAAGCTGAATGTTCAATTACCGTTCGTGCTACCGATGGTACGGCTTCAGGATGGGCGGGTCAGTCCGGATTTGACATCGGAAAGATTAGCGAAAGAGATATTGCAGATACAGCTTTCGAAAAATGTCTCAAATCATTCAATCCTGTACGCATTGAACCTGGCCGTTATACTGCTATTCTAGAGCCCCAAGCGGTTGCGGATCTGACAAGTCTTCTATTGCATGATGGTCTACTAATGAGTCGCTCATATGCAGAAAGAGGGATGGGGCCGTTTGTTGCAGGAATAGATCATGGTGTCCAGAGGATACGCTCCAAGATGGGGCTAAAGATCATGGATGAACGTATTACGATAAGCCATGATCCTTCTGATCCCGAATTGGGTGTAATTCCAATTCCTGGGTTAAAACCGGTAACATGGGTGAAAAATGGAGTGCTAAATTCGCTTGCGTTTGAAAGAGAGTATGCAGTCAATGAGTTGAATGAACGGAATACGGATATTCATCGCAGGTCATTCCGGATGTCTGGTGGTAATACAACCATTGAAGAGATGATTGAGACATCTCAACGAAGTCTCCTTGTTACACGATTATTTGGTCTCAATATTATCGACGAAGGAAGTATGTTATCTACTGGTTTAACGCGAGATGGACTGTGGCTCATTGAAAATGGAAAAATATCCAAGTCGATCAGGAATTTTCGTTTTACAGAGTCTCCAATCTTCGTATTTAATAATGTTCGACAACTTGGAGTTCCAATGCCTGTATTTAGTCCGGTAGGAGATCCTGGTGTTATAAGTACGGTTCCCCATTATGGATTACAAACGGCAATAGTTCCTCCAATGAAAGTCGACGATTTCAGTTTTACATCAGCTGTGGATGCGATATGATATCAAGTGCAAAAGTTAAGTCTAATAGCACTAAAATTTGCTGCTATCTGATTGTAACCATATCCGTATTTCTGTCCAATAGTGTGATGGCGCAGACCAGGTTTAATGTCTCCCAGAAAAAGACAGATGTTTCTACATACAGGCATCCGGAAGAATGCATTGCTGCAGTAGAGCGTTCCGCAAAGACTCATAAAAATAATTTGAAAGTCTGGTCGGATACGGCTAAACTGCTTCATAGTGAATTGCTAGATTCCTTGCCAGCGTCGGTGGTTGCGGAAGCAAATAGATGTGTTACCACATTAAAGTTGAACACGCTGAGAGAGCTTGAATATGTAAATTGGATTAGAGCTTATCTTGAGGCGGATCGAGAGCAGGATGCGCAAGAAGTATTACGTCGGCAGTTAGAGATTGTATCCTCTAAACCACTCGAAGATAAGATTCGTGTTTTTATAAATGTAAGAGGAGCGTTCGAGAGCGTTCGTCCCGTTAGCCTGAGTGTTTTGAGTGATCTAGCCGACTCCGTAATAAAAAATCTTCCTGACACAGCACTCGAGCAGTTAATAAAGATTCACATGTCACAGATGCATCTGGCTATTAACGCTAGAGATTCTTCATATCTGCATAAGGAGGCTAACCGTTCGCTCTCTTTTTTGAACTCTCTGACACCTGAGCAGAGATCGAAAGAGCAGTATCATGGTCTTAAAACATCACTAGCTAATTCAGCGATGCAGTTTTTGGCTGAAGCTGAGATACTTGATAGTTTAAAAAAGGGAACCCAGGCTTTTTTATCACTTAAACGCTTGCTTTTTACTAAAGCTGGAGCTCGTATTGATGATAAACTTCCTTATGCTGTAGGTGAGAAAGCTGCACCTATACAGGGTGACTTTTGGTTTACCCACAAGTCCATTCATAATTCACAATCTTCGATTGCAAACTACGATTTATCAAAACCGTCCAGCGGACGGGTAAATCTGATTGTATTTCTCACTGGTGGTTGTCATGTTAATGTTTTGCCATCCGGTATAGCCATGCGTGAAACAAATAAATCTACTTGTTGGGATATATACTCAAGTATTAAAAGATTGAAAGAAAAGTACCCGGAAATAGATATTACAATAGTTGCCAGTACTTTCGGTTCACTGGCAACTACAGATCCAATACCTCCCGAGGCAGAAGCCAGTTTGTTGAGTGATCTGTGGTTGAAACATCATGACCTTAAAGCAACCCTTTCCGTTAGCAGTACTGAATTCTTCAAGCTTTCCGATCCGGATAGAAGACGTATTGATATGTCCATTGAGAATGTTAAGAATTATACTTTCCCAGGTGTCAATATCCAGCCAAAAGTTTCATTCCTCGTATCCCCGGAAGGTATTATAGTACACTCAGCTATCCTTACACGTTCGTCCGAACGGGATTTTGAGCGCCTGATCGACGCCATGATCCGATAGTGTTATTTCTCGAGTAAAAATTTATAAGAATCGGTTTTCTTCCCATTTATAACAGCGGCCCAGTACTGTAAACCAACATAATATTTTCTTACGGAAACTGGTCGTATAGGGATACGCATTTCTATAGTTGTTGAGGCTTGAGCTGTAATAGTGACCTTTTTCCCTTTGAATATTTTGGGAGCATGCCCATCATTTGATTTAAGAAATAGAATTTCGTTGTCGATAATTACAGCTACATCTTTGTTGGTTGGGTTTTTAATCTTTACTGATACTTCAAGGGTGTTACCCAGTTTTACTTTTGGAGTTAACACCTTTGCCGATAAAACTTCCAGCTTTGTGGATCCTATTCCATGAAGCTTAAGAGCCCCCTGGTCGCCCTTTTTTACAAGTGTCCTCGTAGCGTGTCGGATTATCCAGTTGAGATTAGCGGCTGTGTCCTCTGATCTTACGGACTTACTAGATACTGTTTTTGCCGGGAGCGATTTATACTCGGAACTTTGCCAGTCCGTCAGTCTTTCTACGACCCAACTTCCGTGAAGTTTTGTATGATCATTGATATGATTTGCGACCGACTTACGCACGTATAGTGCGGGATCGTGCTTGAGTGCTTCGAGAAGTTCCCACGTGATTTTGGGATCACTGGCAAACTTCGATAACCTCGTCCCCCAGGGCAGCAGCGGACGACTCCCTTCGGATACCAGGCGTCGCACGTGTTCGCTTGGATCTTCGGTCCAGCGCTTAAGCTGCTTGAGTGTTCTGGATTCGTGATGAATTAAAAATGGACGAATATCCCATTCCGCGGTGAATACCTGTGTCATTGAATAGAGGGCTTCCATAGAATCTTCCCAATGATCAAGCCCATATACAGATACGTACGTGGTCAGCGGCCAGACTTTAAATCCTTTCAGGCCAACTTTATCTGTTTCGTCCTGTTGAATAGCATTCCGCAGAATTTCTAACGCAGCCGGAACCTCAGAGGGTAGGGTTTCATGCAAACGTTGCATTATAAAAACTACCCTCTGTTTCAGCTCCAGTTTATCAAGTTCATCATCTATGTTTTTAAGAAACGCGCGTTTGTTGAACGATGGATATGAGCGTGATATCGCTGTGGCTATCTCACGACTTACAGCTGGAGACAGGAGATTTTTAAGAGGTTCCATATTTGTAGCTTAACTTTGTGTCTAGTGTGATGACGCTCTATAAACAGTCGCTTCTCCGTCAGTCATCTCAACTCCACGCCGTTTCATAACCTTTCTAGCAACTTCTATAAACTTGGTAATCTCAAATTTACCATATGGCTCACCCTCTCCCCATGCGAATGGAGGCACATACTTGGGAGGCATCTGTCCTCCATAAACATTGGCTCCAATACTAAGCACGGTTCCGGTGTTCAACATAGTACCAATTCCCGTTTTTGCATGATCACCAAAAAGGGTTCCGAGAAACTGTTCTCCTGTGTTTTTTAATCCATTTGGTGTCCACAGTTGAACGTTTCCATATGTGTTTTTCAGATTGCTCGTAGTTGTGCCGGCTCCAAGGTTCACCCAGCGCCCCAGATACGAATGGCCAACAAATCCTGAGTGGCCCTTGTTGGAATATCCAAGTACTATCGTTGAATGAATCTCTCCACGTATCTTGCTGAGGTGACCAATAGAGCAGTTGGCAACTGATTCACCCAGGATAGTTGCGCTGTTCCCTATGTAACAAGGGCCGGTCAGACGTGTAAATGCACAGATGCGGGCTTCGGCACGAACAAGGATAGGTCCACTTGTTGTATCGAAGAATACAAAGGGTTCTATTACCGCACCTTCTTCAATAAACACTGGATGATTCCCTATTTGTGAATCGGGCGACTGCGAGGCCTGTGATATCGTCTCACCAATCGACATAATATCATCAATCAGCTGTGGCGATAGAGTTCCCACGTAATCCCAAACCTCGTTTATCCAGCGACCGGCGATCTCGAAGTTTGATGAGTGTGATTTAACGGCATTGATTTTTGCAACCTCAAAGCTTGATGATTGCCGCCCATCAGTATCGGCTTCCATAACCAGTTTTGATGAGTTTCTTTCATCAGCATTGGCTTCTGTAAACTGAGATATAGCTTCTAATGAACAGTCCAGGTCTTTCTCAATTATCGCAGCTAGTTCGTGTGCAGGTATCGCGTTGTTTAACCGGATAGCACACACTTTCCCTTCGCATGTCAGATAGGAAAATGTCTTGTTCGCAGAGTTTGTTGTTGCCGGAAAATCTGAAAGAGGAGAGTTCGAGAATGCAGAGAGAGAAGAGTTTGAATCCAGCGATACAATACACCGGGAGTTAACTACGACGGTTCCAGCTGGCAACTGAATATTTGGGCCGACACGCAACTCTTTTGCAGATCCGGTTTCATCAAAGTTACGTAGATGTTGAGCCCCGATAAATCCGACTGTAGTTGCGCCTAAAAAGCGTTCCCATCGTTCACGGGTAACCAGCGCTCCACAGATTAATTCCGAAGCAGGGCGTGTGAGTGCAAATGGTTCGAACTGTCTTGCTTTGCTGTCGTCAAAGAATACTATCTTTGCGGTATCAGGTGTTGCTAAATCTGTAGATCTTGCCATTTCTGCAAATTGGTTATGCGTGTATATCCTTTGGTAACTTCTCTAACAAATTCTTAAGATCTGCAGACTTGTCCAAGGTAGTAACAACTGTCAGTCCGTTATGTGAAACAACAACAAGATCCTCAACTCCATAAAGTATGACTTTGTTGTCTCCACCTGCATAAATAACGTTGTTGCTTGAGTCGACTGCAAACCCGCCATTGGTAACAGCATTCATGTTATTGTCTAATTCACGGACGCGCTTTAAAGAAGCCCAGGTTCCCACATCATCCCAGCCGAAATCGCCTGGTACTACATGTACATCTTCACTTCTTTCCAATAACCCAACGTCGATGGAAACAGGGGTGACCGCAGCAAAAAATTCCACCAGATGATTGTGACTCTGCGGGCTGTCCATCTCACTTCCTACTGCCTTGTGTGTATCTCTAAATGCAATGGTGTCTATAGCAGTAGCTACTTCATGGGTATGAGTTTTTAACTGCCGAAGAAAGTCTTTGACCCGCCATACGAAGATGCCGGAATTCCACAGGTAGCCTTGTTCGACCATCTCCGCCGCACGTTCACGACTCGGTTTTTCTACAAACCGTTTCACACGTTTTGCCAAGGGATGGCCGCTACCGGTCTCGGGTTCGATATAGCCAAAACCAGGGTCAGGGCGTGAGGGGACGATTCCCACGGTGACCAGACCATTAGTTTCATCTGCAACCTGTGCAGCTCTAAGCAGAGTCGCCCGAAATTCTTCCGGATCGCCAATTGCCCAATCCGCATGAACGCAGATCATGATTGCATCTTCGCCGCCGCGGCGCGATATCTCCGTTGCCGTCCATGCCAATGCGGCAGCAGTTCCAGCCGGTTTTGGCTCTGGAATCAGATTTCCCGCAGGTATCAGAGGGGCGAGCCTGCTGATCGGTTCTACCAGAGAATCGTTAGTAGAGACAAGCATCCGTTCCACTGGAATGATCGGAAGCAGCCTGTCTATAGTGTTAACGAGCATGGAGTCCTCGTTAACCAGCGGAAGTAGCTGTTTTGGCTGTGTTGGGGTGCTTAGCGGCCAGAATCTGGATCCGATCCCGCCAGCAAGTACAACTCCCCAGTACTTTTGGGTCATGCAGGAGGTTAACTATTCGGAACGTTCGATGCTAGCATCACTCTCGCTAACTGGCAGATAGTCGTCATCACCGCCCAAGCCAGTGAGTTCACAGACGAGAGCATAGAGTTTCCGGGGGCTAAACGGCTTTGTGAGGAATGCTGTTGCTCCAAGATCCATAGCCCGCTGACGCTGTTCGTTCTGGCCTGCTGCGGTCAATATGACCATTGGAGGCGGGTTCTTTGTGGTGTCTCGCATATGCTCCAGCACGTCGAGGCCGCTCATGTGCGGCATCATCAGATCCAGGAGGACAAGGCTAAAACCGCTGTTCTCCCTCATTGCTTCGACTGCACCCAGACCGTCGTAGACAGCTGTGACGTCAAAAGGCCCCTGTTCCAGCTTGAGTTTGATTATTCTACCAATATGTGGTTCGTCGTCTGCAACGAGAATCTGGCGTCTGTTTGTGTCGGTCATGCTGGATAGAATATGCGTAAATTGAGCCACCGCGCTGTTTTGCGGGAGAAGATGCTTAGCCGGACAGGAAAATACGTTGAAAAGTACCAAAATTAACGATATTGTACGAGGCTAAGCCCCCTGTTTTGATTATTTTTAGTTGATATGCAACTACTAATGCTCCGCCGACTTGCGGCCCTCGCGATCGTAGCCGTTGTTCTCACCGCCTGTGGTGATGATCAATCGCTCCGTGCATCAAACTTTGTCTTTAGTGACACGCTGACGGTGTATGACGTTGATATCTCCGATCTGTCATACCCAACCGGCCTGAGCAGAGATGCTTATTCCGCCACAGCGGTTCCTATCGCCGGGGGAGCTGCCAGCTTCGACGTTGCTTTCAGGATAAAACCAGACCTTTCTGTCGATGTTATTCCAGCTCGTGAAGTGGTCAGTGCGATAGCTTCAGCTCCAATGGTGGGGATTTTAAAGTCTCCAGTTACTTACGACGATCTGGATCGTGTTCCTGAGGATGAATTCCGTCCGGATACGACTACAAACGTTCAGGTTGGCGAGACATTCCTGCTTCAGGTGTATCGCAGCACAGGGCTGCTCATCTGCTATTACATGGCTCTTCCCAGAGTGTATTCCAAGGTTGTAATCGATAGCGTCAATCCAACCCTCGGTGCAGTTTACCTTCGTCAGATTGCAAATCCAAACTGTGGATATCGTTCGTTAGTAGTTGGTTTACCAAGAGATTAACAAAAAAATATATGCATGAAATGCGCATGGTGCGTGAGCACCAGGACGCACTGCGTGAAGGTATGCGTCGCCGGAATGCTTCGGAGACTATGTGGCCGTTGATTACAGAAGCCGAACGCCTTGATACAGATCGCCGTGCGATGATCTTTTCCGTAGAGGAGAAGAAGGCTGAAAGAAATAAGCTTAGTGCCGAAGTCGGGAAACTAAAAAGGAATGGCGGAGACTCATCCGAAGTCGAATCGCTTATGGCGCGCGCACGAGATATTGGAGACGAGATCTCTTCCATAGAAGGTCGTCTTGCCGAGTCGCAGAACGCGTTGGATGAAATTATGCTGCAGATTCCGAACGTCACACTCGAAGACGTTCCGGAGGGCGGCGAAGAAAATAACAAGGTTCTTCGCAACTGGGGATCGCCGAGGGAAGCCGAAAGCGTTAAACCGCACTGGGATGTAGGCTCCGAGCTTGGAATCCTCGATCTTGAGCGAGGTGCAAAAATTAGCGGATCCGGATTCGTCGTATACAGACGTGACGGAGCACGCCTGGTTCGTGCGCTTATGAATCTTATGCTTGACTTGCATACCAGAAGCCATGGATATGAAGAGACCTGGGTTCCGGTTGTGGTCAATCGTGCGTCTTTGATTGGTACAGCACAGCTGCCAAAGTTCGAAGAAGATCAGTATTCGCTTACAGATGACGGACTCTATCTGATTCCAACTGCAGAGGTTCCTGTTACCAATCTTTATCGGGATGAAATTCTGGCAGAGTCAGAACTTCCGATGCAGTTTGTAGCTTATTCACCATGTTTCCGTCGTGAAGCTGGTGCGCATGGTAAAGACACGCGTGGTCTTCTCCGTGTGCACGAGTTTGATAAAGTAGAGTTGGTCCGTTACTGCACGCCTGAATCTTCCTTGGATGAGCATGAGATTATTACATCACATGCTGAAAAGGTGTTACAGCTATTGGAGCTGCCATATCGCGTAATAGTGCTGGCAGCTGGTGATACAGGCTTTGCGAGTTCGCGTACCTATGATCTAGAAGTTTTTGCGCCAGGTGTTGGAAGATGGTTGGAGGTCTCTTCGGCGAGTACTTTCAGCGATTTCCAGGCACGTCGTGCAAATATTCGCTATCGTCCAGAAGGGGGCGGCAAGCCAAAGTTTATTCATACTCTAAATGCGTCTGGTTTGGCGTTCCCTCGTATAATTGCGTCTATTCTGGAACACCATCAGAATGCTGATGGATCTGTCTCCATCCCTGCAGCATTGCAGCCATATTTTGGTGCCGCCGTATTGGGTCGTAGCTCGGCCGATCTGGCGTCAAAAGAGTAGAGGATAGCTTAGAATGCGCCGCACCCCATTATGGGTGGTAGCATTGGGCGTTGGGGCGCTTTTAACTTGGTATGTTATCTATATGCACGGTGTGGTGTCTGAGCTTAGAGCTGAGGCATCACGCGTGGGTAAGATGTACGCCAAAGTTTATGATGCGTTAGCCAACCCTGATCAGGATGCTTTGGCTGTGTTGCTCGAACTCTCGAGCATTATCCGTGAGTCGGGTGTCCCCATCATCGTTACAGATAATAGTGGTAAGATCACTATTACGGCTAATCTGCCTGCTAAAATCAGTGGCGACAGCACTGCTATGGTTGCATACATGGATGAATTGCGCCAGCAGAATGCGCCTGTTGTTGAACCGGGGATTGGTACTGTTTATTTCGGGAACACATCGCTTGTTGCCGGTCTAAAGATTATCCCTGCAATTCAGGCTTCGCTGATAATAATGCTGCTGGCTGCAGGCTTATATGCATTTAGAACCCGTAGCCGGGCAGATAAGGAGCAGATATGGGCCGGTATGGCGCGTGAATCTGCTCATCAGCTTGGTACTCCGCTTTCCAGTCTTAGTGGGTGGCTCGAGCTGCTACGTGAGCATCAGGAGAACGATCCTCTTCTAGCGCATGCCCTCCGCCATATGGACGGTGATTTGGAACGCTTGAAGAGAGTGGCATTCAGGTTCGAACGAATCGGTAGACCACCGAAAAAGGAAAAAGTGGATGTCTTTGAAGTTGTAGAGAACGTTGCAAATTACTTTCGTGCCCGTGTTCCTACTCTTGCAAAGACCGTAACAATACGCCTCATAACAAAGAACGGTCCTGCGATTATCGATGGAGATACTGTTCTGTTGGAGTGGGCATTGGAATCTCTTGTTAAAAATGCAATTGATGCGTTGGCTGGTAGGGGCGGGCGTGTAACAATTGCAGCGGTCGCACTTCCGGAAGGTGGTGTTCGTATTCGCGTAAAAGATAATGGGCCTGGTGTTCCGAGAGAGCTTAAGAAGCAGATCTTTGAACCTGGGTTTTCTACCAAAGAAAAGGGCTGGGGTATTGGATTATCCCTGGCCAGCAGGATCGTAACAGAAGGCCACGGTGGAACGCTGGTACTACAGCCAACCAGCCGTGGTGCCACATTTGATATCATTTTAGGTTCATGAGTAAGTTGTTTCGCTTTACGAAGGATGGTGAATTTGAATTCATCTCAGCTGCTGAAAGAGCTCCGGAAACACCGGAGCAACAGTTAGCTACACTCAATCCAGGGCAGAAAGAAGCAGTCCTTCACTTTGAAGGACCAATGCTTGTTCTGGCTGGAGCGGGATCCGGAAAGACCAAGGTTCTTACTACGAGAATTGCGCGGCTGATACAGACTCACGGAGTGGATCCGTCGCGTATCCTTTCTGTTACTTTCACCAATAAAGCAGCTGGCGAGATGCGGGATCGTATCGGCAGGTTGCTTGGACATGAGCCAAAGGGGATGTGGAGTGGTACTTTCCACGCCATTGGTGCGCGCATGTTGCGTATGTACGCAGACAGAGTGGGTAGGACTCAAAGCTTCACCATATATGATGAAGACGACAACTTAGCTCTGATCAAAAGACTTCTGGAAGCTCAGGGAATATCTGCAAAGGATTTCTCTCCAAAAGTTATTTCGTCCCAGATCTCCGATGCCAAGAACTCACTGGTTGGTCCAGAAGAATATGCGAATCTGGCAATGGATCCAATTAGAAAGACTGCCGCTGCAATATACAGGCAGCATGAAAATGCGTTACGTGCTGCAAATGCTGTAACTTTCGATGACCTACTTACACTACCAGTTCAGCTGCTTTCAATGAATCCTGAACTGCGGAGCTATTTTGCAAACAAGTTCCAGTTCGTTCTTGTGGATGAGTATCAGGATACGAACCGGGCTCAATATCGTCTGATCAAGTTGATAGGTGAAGAGCACGGCAACGTTGCTGTAGTTGGTGATGCTGACCAGTCTATTTACGGTTGGCGTGGTGCAGATATTCGCAATATTCTGGACTTTGAGAAAGAGTTTGATAGCGTGAGAATTGTAAGGTTGGAGGAGAACTATCGCTCTACCCCTGAAATTCTTGAAATAGCTAATATCGCAATCAGTTCAAACACTGAGCGCCAGGATAAGACTCTTAGACCAACCCGTCCATCCGGTGAAAAGGTCAGTATAGTTGCTGCTCTGGATGATCGTGATGAAGCAGAGTGGATTACAGATGAGATCACAACACGCGCAGGTAAAGATTCCCGTTCGTTGCGTGAGTTTGTCATATTGTATCGTACAAATGCGCAGAGCCGGTCATTAGAAGATGCGCTTCGCAAGCGCTCGATGCCATACAGGCTTGTTGGAGCTGTAAGGTTCTATGACCGCCGCGAAATTCGAGATCTGATGGCCTATCTCAAGTTGATAGCTAATCCAAAGGACAACGAAGCGTTTTATCGTGCAGTTGCCGTTCCTAAACGTGGTATTGGCGATACAACAGTCGATACAGTCGCGGAGATTGCAGGTCAGCACGGTATTTCAATGCTCGAAGCAGCTCGCGATCCTGAATTGTTGGGGGCCTTACGCCCCGCAGCTCGTAAGGCACTGGTCGAATTTGCAGATATGATTTACAGATTCAGAGACGCCGCTCAGACCAGCAGTGTCGATGAACTGCTGCGTGACATCGTTGAATCCATCAAGTACGGCGATTATCTGAAGGCAGAAGGGCCGGAACAGGCACGTGATAGAATCGAAAACGTTGCTGCTCTTATTGATGGCGCAGCTGAAACTGTGATAGATGACGGTGGTGAGGTTGGCCTTACACCGCTCGATCACTTCTTGCAGCGAGCCATGCTGGTAGCTGGAACCGATGCATTAGATCCTAATGCAGAAGCAGTAACACTCATGACAATGCATAATGCGAAGGGGCTTGAGTTTCCAATCGTCTTTATCGCTGGTCTGGAAGAAGGGTTGTTTCCAACTGCCATGGCGTTCGATGATCCTTCCAAGATGGAAGAAGAGCGTCGGTTATTCTATGTTGGAATTACAAGGGCTGAAGAAAAATTATACATGCTTCATGCCGAAAGTCGTCGCAAGCACGGTGAGATCGTTCAGTGCATGAAGTCCAGATTCCTGAAAGATCTGCCAAGTGAGCTTTTTGATATGAAAAAGACATTGAAGACCAAGTCCATGGGACGTTCTTCATGGGCTGAGTCCACAAAGCGCACAACTTACGCAGTTCCGGAATGGAAACGGGAAAAGATCGATTACGATCAGGTGTCCCAGGATCAGCCGGAGTATCGTATTGGCGAGCGTGTTTCGCACAAGACATTTGGTAGCGGGGTCATTGCAGAATTAAGTGGCAATGGCAAGGACATCAAAGCTGTAATCAACTTTGATGATTCTGAAGTTGGAAAAAAGACAATCAAGTTAGCATACACAACCTTAGAGCGGAGTATTGACTGATGGCGATATCGACAGAAGATGTAGTTAAGATTGCAACCTTAGCTCGCCTTAATCTTCCAGAGAATAATATCCCTGAGATCGCTAATCAGCTCAGCTCCATACTTGGTCATATGGAAGTGCTTCAACAGGTAGACACTTCTGGCGTGGATGCAACAACCGCTGTCAGCCTGGAAAGGATGCCACTGCGCGAAGATGTTTCATTTGTAAGTGGTGAAGGGAAGATGGCCCAGACTGTTGCCGCAGATCCAGCAGTTACCACGCGCGAAGGTTTCATTCTTGTTCCAAGACTTTCAACACACGAAGCTTCATAATTGCAATGAGTGACATCATAAAGACTATCGAGTCTGCACTGGATAAGGTTGCAGATCCAAAGTATGGAAGTGATGGTTTAAACATCGTCATATCATACAATAAAGAGGCGTCGCTGGCTGATGCCAAAAAAGTACAGGCGCTTTTGGATCAGACTGATTCTGGCCCGCTTGCAGGGGTTCCTTTGATTGTTAAGGACAACATTGCAACTCTGGACACTCCAACAACTTGCGGATCAAAAATTCTCCGTGGATATCAGAGCCCATACGAAGCTACTGTAATATCGAAGCTGCGTGCTGCTGGAGCGATTCCGGTGGCAAAGGCGAATATGGATGAGTTCGCGATGGGTTCATCTACAGAGAACAGTTCTTACGGACCCACAAAAAATCCGTTGGATCCAACCCGTGTTCCAGGTGGTTCGTCGGGTGGATCTGCTGCTGCTGTGGCGGCTGGAATTGCACCAATTGCCTTAGGCTCTGAAACTGGTGGATCTATTCGTCAGCCGGCAGCGTTCTGCGGAATCGTAGGTGTTAAACCTACATATGGCCGTGTGAGTAGATATGGGTTGGTTGCTTTCGCTTCTTCGTTGGATCAGATCGGCGTCTTTGCCAACAATGTAAAAGATGCTGCTGTTGCAACGTATATTACAGCAGGTAAAGATCCACGTGATGCAACATCTGCAGATGTTGCGGTACCAGGTTATTCCGAAGCCAACGACCTGAACGGAATGACCATTGGAATACCCAAAGAATACTTTCCAGAGTCATTGGACAGTGGTGTCAGGGCCAGGTGTAATGCTGCAATAGAAGCTCTTAAATCAGCGGGAGCCTCTATTAAAGAAATCTCTCTTCCACACTCTAGTCTTGCAATTCAGACCTATTACATAATTGCACCAGCCGAAGCATCGTCAAATCTGGCTCGCTTTGATGGTGTGCGTTATGGCGTTAGAAAGTCTGGCAACGGTGATCTGACTTCAATGTACGAAACAACCAGAACGGAAGGGTTTGGTGACGAGGTGTTGCGTAGAATCATGTTGGGTACATACGTACTATCCCATGGTTATTACGATGCATACTATAAGAAGGCGCTTTCTGTTCAGTCTTTAATTCGTCAGGATTTCTCAAACGCATTTCGTGATGGAGTTGATGCTATCTTTACTCCTACAACTCCAACAACTGCCTTCAAGTTGGGAGCTGTGACCGATCCATACGAGATGTATCTAAGCGATGTCTTCACTGCTACAGCCAACATTGCAGGAGTTCCCGCAATGTCTCAACCTATCGGCCGTGTAGATGGGATGCCTGTTGGTGGTCAGATTATCGCGAATCACTTTGATGAGCCAACAATGTTTAAGGTGGCAACGGTACTAGAAACAACTTTAGGGCAGGACGCACACCGATGAGCGCAGCTATACTAGATAAATATGAGATGGTAGTTGGTCTGGAAGTCCACGTCCAGCTGAAGACTAACTCGAAGGCCTTTTGTACCTGTTCCACAAACTTTGGGGCCGAACCAAACTCTAACACCTGTCCAGTGTGTCTCGCGCTCCCTGGTGCGCTTCCAGTATTAAATGAAAAGGCCGTTGAACTTGCAACAAAAGCTGCTTTGGCAATTGGATGCAGGATCAACAGTACGTCTGTTTTTGCACGTAAAAATTATTTCTATCCCGATCTTCCAAAAGGTTATCAGATTTCACAGGCAGATAAGCCGATAGCTGAACATGGAAGGATTGATATCAAGGTAGGAGATAATGCTGAAATTCGCACCATTGGAGTGACACGATTACACATGGAGGAGGATGCGGGTAAGTCCATCCATGACCGGTTCAACGGATTTTCTGCAATTGATTTGAATCGCGCCGGCGTGCCACTTATTGAAATTGTGAGCGAGCCGGATATGCGTTCGTCAGCGGAAGCTGGGGCGTATCTGCGTACAATAAAACAGATCCTCGAATATGTTGACGTTAGTGATGTCAGTATGGAAGAGGGGAGTTTGCGTGTTGATGCGAACGTGAGTGCACGCCTGAAAGGTGAGACAAAGCTCGGTACCAAGACAGAAGTTAAGAACATGAACTCTTTCTCAGGTGTTGAGAAGGCGTTGGAGTCCGAGTTTGAGCGTCAATGCATCGCTCTTGAAAACGGCGAGAAGATATTACAGCAGACTATGCTGTGGGATGGTGCAAAGGGTGAGGTTCGTCCAGCACGTTCCAAAGAGCAGAGCCATGATTATCGTTACTTTCCTGAGCCTGATCTTCCGCCGCTTGTTTTAACTGAATCGTACATAGCAGATATTAAGAACGGCCTTCCAGAACTGCCAGCTGCAAAAAAAGAACGATTTGCAAAAGATTACTCATTGTCGGCAAAAGAAATAGAAACGCTAGTGGCTTCGCCGGCTGTAGCTGAGTGGTTTGAGCAGTTGGTTAAAGAGACACAGGATGCTAAGGCATCAGCAAACTGGGTAATGGGTGAAGTCATGGCTGCACTAAATACCATGAATCGCACGATCGATAGATTCCCGATTTCACCGAAGTCTCTGGCAGAGCTGTTAGATATGATACGTGATAACAAAGTCAGTCATACCGCCGGGAAGCAGATCTTTGCTACAATGGTTCATACTGGTAAGTCTGCCGCTGCAGTTGCAGATGAAAAGGGGCTCATTCAGGTTGGTGATGATTCGGCTCTGGTTAAGTGGATCGACGAAGTATTAGCTGAGATGCCGGCAGAAGCAGAGCGCTTTTTAGCTGGTGAAAAGAAGCTCACTGGTGTTATAGTGGGAGCTGTAATGCGAAAATCGCAGGGTAGGGCAGATCCCAAGAAGCTGAATCAGCTGCTAGCCCAAAAAGTTACTGCTTAACATGAACAGGTGATCCGAATAAAGTCTTTTGAACTATAAAGTCTTCTGAACTGCCCCACAAAAGTTGGACACGACGTCTACACTTTGAGGGGCAGTTCATTTCGGGCCACCTGTTTTAGTTTGTTTCGGGTTCGATGCATCGAATTTTGGGTTCTAATGCATCGAATACAGATTGTATGCAGATGGCGTTACTCAAGAAAGGAACTGCTTATAAATGCAGATCGATTTTATTCAACTGGCTCACGTATGAGCGGATCTGGCAGATCAACCGATAGAACTTCAGGAACCTGTAAGGAATCCTGTGATGCCTGTGGCAATGCGTATTTAGGTTCGCTGCTTGGCATCCCAAACATCTGGTCTGCATCGGAAAATACCTGATCCGATCCACCTTTTCTTAATGCAGTACGCCTAAGCTGTTTGGCAATTCTGAGGGCTTCATCTCCCGATGGATCAAGCTTAAATGGATCCGAACTATCCATGTTATTAAGCAGATCCATAATAAAGCTGTAAGAACGCGCCAGATAAGATGTAACTTCGGGTTGTGGGAGATCCCATCTGCTTCTGTCGGCAACCATCTGGAATACACGCTGCCAGGAATCTGTGTCAGCAACGTAAACCATCCCTCGGAAGATCCTTCTGTTGGTCGGAGTCGTAAAAATAGTGGGGCTTAATATCCGATCCAGGTGATCATCTTCGCGGACATGATCCAGCATGATTATTTCGCGGGCACGCCTTGTAAAGTCACCGCGAATATGGTTGTCGATTCTGCTTTCCCAGTAGCTATGTCCAATTGCAGCTGTTGTACTTGTAACCGCTAATTGTTTGGGGACGTAGTAGTTGTGAGCTACTGAGTCGGCTGCCAAGTGGGCGAGATACCCCAGGCCAAACGACTTCAGCCGTTCATCAGGAGCTTTATCGTAGATCTCGAACCCAACGTTCCATGAATGGCAATGGCGTCCGGTTGCGGCGTATTTTTTTGCTATGCTGGTATCGGCCGCAATACTTCCATAAAGAAAATCGTACGGAAAGGCCATCAGGAGTTCAGCCACTGGCTTCGATAAAAGAGCCAGTGACCGAAGTATTGCATCACCTAGGAATATATGGGTGCCAGGCGTCCACGCATGTGCTTCCTGGGGGGTTACTATGATCGCAATAATAACCGTGACTATTGCGATCACGCATTTAGAAACCCATCCGTTTGCGGCGGCGTCTGATTGTTTTTTGAAGATCGTGAAGCTCCCCGGTAATTGTATCTTCAATCGCCTCTTTAGCCGAATCGAGGTAGTCTTGAAGCTGATCTCCAATATCGTCAATAGGTAGGTCTTCAAGGAAGTGCATTCCCCGATTAATTCCTTTTCTGGCCCTTTTCATGGCCATTTTTTGCAGATCTCGTGCTCTATCCATGCCATGTTCGCCGGCTCTCATCACCCTTTTACGTGCCTTTAGCGCTCTGGTCTGCAGCGGATGCCTTTTGGGGCGCATCATCAGCGCAATTGCAATTCCGGCGGTTATGGCTATAGCGGCTGCAATTGCTATTTCTGTTTCGTGATCTCTTAAATCTTTTTTATTCATATTTTTTCTCTTGGCGCGTCCGGACACGTGGTTCTGACTTATTTTTAAAGTTCGAATCCGAGTCCGACTGTTCAAGCTCCTCATCTAAAGAGTCAACCATCGTCTCCAATCCTGTTTGCACACCTCGTACCGTTGAGGCGGCTGACACAAAGGTTGATTCGATCTTGTCCTGCACGAACCCTACGAAGGATTGAATTTTCTGAACCTGATTGTCGGTCTTTCGGATTGCTTTGTTTACAAGAGCATTCGCGTTGTCGACAGTCTCTTCTACCTTGCGGGCTTTGTCTTTTGCACGATTGGAAATATCCCGTACATCTTCAGATATGACGGTGACATTTCTAATTACGGGAGCAAGATCGACCTGCGCCGAATGTAGAAATTCAATCGCTTTTGTAACAGCCTTGCCAAAGTTCCATGCGGCGAGAGCTACAGCTATGGCCATTATGAGGATGGCGACTGCCAGGATGGCTCCCCCAACAGCTGAAATCTTTTGAAAGATATTCATATCGCCACCGACTATCCGTGCTAAGACGGTATCCTGAGGCGCAGCTGCGGCTTGAATTAGAAATGATGTGACAAAATTCGAAATGAACATGGCTGGGATTGGTGCAAAGGAGGGGCCATTCGATATATTGGTGACAGCTATGTCAGCCGTCCAATATATCGTCGAGGGGCAGAATCGCCTCACCGGGGCCATCAGGCCAGCAGGAAACAAGAATGCCGCACTCCCAATCGTAGCAGCTTCACTGCTATCATCGCAACTCGTTCGATTGGAAAATGTTCCGCGTATCAGAGATATCGAAACCCTGGTGGAGCTAATCTCCTCAGTTGGTGCGATAGCACGATGGACGGGACAAAATTCTCTGGAAATTGAAGCGAAAAAATTAGAGGCTTCGAATCTCGATCCAGCGCTGTGTGCGAAGATTCGCGCGTCTATACTTCTTGCCTCCCCATTGCTTGCCAGATGTGGAGAGGTGACGTTGCCACCTCCTGGTGGGGACGTAATCGGTCGCCGCCGCTTGGATACTCATTTCCTGGCACTACGGCAGCTCGGTGCGGTTGTCGAAGAGGGAGCTGGTTACAGAATGACAACAAACGGCTTTAAAGCCTCCGATGTCTTTCTGGACGAACCAAGCGTTACTGCCACTGAGAATGCCCTGGTTGCAGCTGCAGCCGCTGACGGGGTAACCTTGCTGAGAAATGCTGCAAGCGAGCCTCATGTTCAGGATCTGGCCAACTTTCTGGTTGCTCTCGGAGCAAAGATCGATGGAATCGGCACCAATACGATGACGGTTTACGGCGGTCGTGCTCTAGGTAGCGGGCCGGTTACCTATGCGATTGGGCCAGATCACATCGAAGTAGGATCATTTATTGGGCTGGCGGCGGTAACAAAGTCCGAACTTAGAATTGTCGATGCCGGTGTAGAGCACCTCCGATCTACTTTGCTGGGTTTTCAGAAGCTCGGTATCGAGTGCAGGGTGGATGGAGCTGATCTTATTGTGCCAGCCGATCAGGAGATGCGAATCGTAAAAGATCTGGGTGGCCACATTCCAAAGCTGGAAGATCAGCCGTGGCCGGCTTTCCCGGCGGATACAATGTCTATTGCCATTGTTGCAGCCACTCAGTGCGAAGGTGTTATCCTGATTCACGAAAAAATGTTCGAATCCCGGCTTTTTTTCGTGGACCGTCTTATAAGCATGGGAGCCAATATCGTGCTGTGCGATCCTCACAGATGTATCGTCAGTGGGCCAGCGAATCTTCGTGGGGCCAGCGTGGATTCTCCCGATATCAGGGCAGGGATGGCTATGCTGATAGCTGCATTATGTGCCAAGGGTAAGAGCGTAATCCATAATGTGGGACAGATTGAGCGCGGATACGAAAGAATCGATGAAAGATTGAATGTGCTCGGGGCTAATATTCAGAGAGTTGTAAAATAAAAATCCAGCTGGCCATGGTATAGAGTTCTGTGGCCAGCGAAATTGCCCAAAAGCTGGGGTGGGATCCCACTACACATACGGGTTGAAGGCTGATAAATTTAAGGGTTCCGGTAAAATACCCGGAAATAACCCTTAACCTTGTAGCATGTCCGAACTTATCACCGAACAACCCCTAACCGGCACGACCGATTCTGCTCAGGCTAATCAGCTAACTGCTCGCGAAAAGCGCGATATGCAGAGAGCGCAGCTGCGGCCGCTTGCCAACCTCCGCCCAGAACTCTACGACGAAGACGATTATTCGGCCGACGAACTAGAAGCGATGATGGAGATGTACAATGGCACCATGGCTTCGATCGAAGAAGGTGAAATTGTAAAGTCCAAAGTGCTCGAGATCCGCGACAACATGGTCGTTCTCGATATCGGTTTCAAATCCGAAGGCACAATCCCGCTCGAAGAGTTCAAGGATCTACCAAACTTAAAGCCAGGCGATGAAATCGAAGTGCTCCTCGAGCACCTCGAAGATCAGGAAGGATCCGTTGTTCTTTCCAAGAAGAAAGCCGACTTTATGCGTGTTTGGGAGCGCATCCGTGTGGCGTACGAAAATGATGAACCGGTGTTCGGCACGCTCACCAAGAAGATCAAGGGTGGCGTTGTTGTTGACCTCATGGGTGTTGATGCATTCCTCCCAGGGTCGCAGATTGCCCTCCGTCGCGTTCCAAACGTAGACGAACTCCTTGGCCAGAACTTCGAATTCAAGATTATCAAGCTCAACAAGCGCCGCCGCAACATCGTTGTATCACGTCGTGTGATCCTCGAACAGGAGCGTGCTGGTAAGCGTGAGCGCTTAATGAAGGATCTCCAGAAGGATCAGGTCCGTAAGGGTATCGTCAAGAACATCACAGACTTCGGTGCATTCATCGATCTTGGTGGCGTTGACGGTCTCCTCCACATTACAGACATGTCTTACGGCCGTATCACCCATCCATCAGAGATGGTTCAGATTGGCCTGGAAATCGAAGTTAAGGTTCTCGACATCGATTGGGATCGCGAGCGCATCTCCCTCGGCGTCAAGCAGTTACAGAGCTACCCATGGCAGGATGTTGCCGACAAGTATCCAGTCGGTACACGTGTTTCCGGTAAGGTCGTTTCGATCACCAACTACGGTGCATTTGTTGAATTAGAGCCAGGCATTGAAGGCCTCGTTCACGTCAGCGAAATGAGCTGGACACGCAATGTTCGCCACCCAAGCAAAATCGTTTCAATCGGCGAAACAATCGAAGCAGTGGTCCTCAAGGTTGATTCAGACGAAGAGAAGATTTCTCTCGGTATGAAGCAGACTGAAGAAGATCCATGGATGACACTTCCAACCAAGTACCCAGTTGGAATGCGTCTCACCGGTAAGGTTCGTAACCTCACCAGCTTTGGTGCCTTCGTTGAAATCGAAACAGGTATCGATGGTCTCATTCATATCTCCGATATGAGCTGGACACGTAGAGTTCAACATCCGAATGAAGTCGTCAAGAAGGGCGATACAGTCGATGTAGTGGTTCTCAACATCGATCCAGATAACAAGCGCATTTCGCTTGGTCTGAAGCAGGCAACTGAAGATCCATGGCTCAAGATTGGTGAAAACTATCCAGTTGGCACCGAACTCCGTGGTAAAGTTGTTCGTTTGATGGATAAGGGCGTTGTCGTCGATATCGGCGAAAGCATCGAAGGCTTTGTTCCAAATAGCCAGCTCAACTTCGGTAACCCAGTTGAGAGCCCAGCTGACCACGTTTACGAAGAGATGAACCTTGATCTCCGCGTACTCGAAGTCGATCCAATTCAGCGTCGTATTGTATTAGCAGTCACCGCAATTCCAGAAGAGCAGCCACCTAAGCCGGCTGAACCTTCCAAGGTTATTCCAATGGAAACAGATGACTATAATCTCTCCGATTACGGCACTGATCTATCCAACATTCCTCTGACTTACGACGAAGAGTAATAAGGAACAATAATGACGATGCGCGATAAACTCGCGCTTCTAGAACAGCGCCGCACCGAGTCTGAACTCGGTGGCGGCGCTGCTCGTATAGAGGCGCAACATAAGAAGGGAAAGCTCTCAGCTCGTGAACGAATTGATCTTTTGCTGGACGAAGGATCGTTTACTGAGGTTGATCGATTTGTTACTCATCGGTCGAATGATTTCGGCCTGGATAAACAGAAAGTTTATGGCGACGGTGTAGTTACCGGCTGGGGAAAGATCGATGGCAGACTGGTTTATGTCTTCTCGCAGGATTTCACCGTTTTTGGTGGTTCACTATCTGAATCGTTTGCAGAAAAAATCTGTAAGATTATGGATCTTGCGATGCGTAATGGCGCGCCGGTTATAGGTCTGAATGATTCCGGTGGAGCTCGAATTCAGGAAGGTGTGGTCTCTCTCGGTGGCTACGCAGAGATCTTCTTGCGAAATACTTTGGCATCTGGCGTGGTTCCGCAGATCTCTGCCATTTTAGGACCGTGTGCTGGTGGTGCAGTGTACTCTCCTGCAATTACGGATTTTACCTACATGGTTCGTAATTCTTCGTACATGTTTGTAACTGGTCCTAACGTTGTTAAAACAGTTACTCATGAAGATGTGACGATGGACGAACTTGGTGGTGCTGATACACACGCTCAGAAGTCGGGCGTCTCGCACTTCACATATGATTCCGAGCCTGAGTGTATTCAGGCTATTCGCGATCTTATGAAGTTTATACCATCCAACAATACTGACGATCCTCCACGTGGAGCTGGTACAGATCCGCGAGATCGCAGAGATGAAGAGCTGCTTGATATTGTTCCAGATGCAGCAGCAAAGCCTTATGACATGCATGATGTTATCAAGCGTATTGTTGATGATGGCTACTTCTACGAAGTCCAGAAAGATTACGCTGAAAATATTATCTGCGGTTATGCTCACTTAGGTGGATTTAGCGTTGGTATCGTTGCAAATCAGCCAGCAGTTCTTGCTGGTGTGCTCGATATAAATGCATCAGTTAAGGCTGCCAGATTTATTCGTTTCTGCGACGCATTTAACATCCCTATCATTACATTCGAAGATGTTCCAGGGTTCTTGCCGGGTGTCGCGCAGGAGCACGGTGGAATTATCAAGCACGGTGCAAAGCTCCTGTTTGCCTATTGCGAAGCAACCGTTCCAAAGCTTACAGTCATTACTCGTAAGGCATATGGTGGCGCTTACGACGTTATGAGCAGCAAGCACATTCGTGGTGACTATAACGTTGCATGGCCCACCGCCGAGATTGCGGTTATGGGTCCCAAAGGCGCAGTAGAGATTCTGTTCCGAAAGGAGATAGCTGAATCTGATGATTCTGTAAAAGCTACTGACGCAAAGATCACTGAATATGTAGATAAGTTTGCGCACCCTTATGTAGCTGCATCACGTGGTTATCTCGATGATATTATTGATCCACGCGAGACACGTCCACGACTCATTGATGCGCTTGAGAGCCTGCAGGGTAAACGTGATAAGAATCCACCGAAGAAGCATGGCAACATCCCTCTATAACATTCATTAATAATGTTTAAGAAAGTTTTAATTGCCAATCGTGGTGAGATTGCTCTCAGAGTTATTAGAGCCTGTCGCGAACTTGGAATAAAGACGGTCGCTGTTTATAGCGATGCAGATGCTGGAGCTCCTCATGTCAAGTATGCTGATGAAGCTGTAAACATAGGGCCTGCACCATCTGCACAGAGCTATTTGCTTGGTGACAAAATTATTGAAGTCGCAAAGCAAGTTGGTGCTGAAGCAATTCACCCTGGTTATGGTTTTTTATCCGAGCGGGAGTGGTTTGCACGCGCGGTCAGAGATGCTGGACTGGTTTTTATTGGACCTCCTGCCGAAGCTATTGCAGCTCTTGGAAGTAAAACAGCTGCACGTACACTCGCAGTCGCACACGATGTACCGGTAGTTCCTGGAACTACCGATTCCATTGAAACTTCTGAGAAAGCCGCTGAAATTGCTGAACAGTACGGTTATCCGGTTTTATTGAAAGCTGCAGCTGGCGGCGGTGGGAAAGGTATGCGCGTCGTGCGCGAAGCTTCTGAGCTGGCGTCGTCTTTTGATGCTGCTCGCCGCGAAGCTCTCAATTCTTTTGGTGACGATGCGGTTTATCTGGAAAAATACATTGAAGGCCCACGGCACGTTGAGATTCAGGTTTTAGCTGACTCTCACGGAAACGTTGTACATCTTGGTGAACGTGAATGTTCAGTGCAGCGTCGACACCAGAAGATGATTGAAGAGGCTCCGAGTATTGCAGTTTCTCCCGAACTGCGCGCGAAGATGGGTGAAACTGCTGTACGTGCAGCTCGTGCAGCTGGTTATGTAAATGCTGGAACCTGTGAGTTTCTGTTAGCTCAGAACGGTGAGTTTTATTTTCTCGAAATGAACACCCGTCTCCAGGTCGAGCATCCAGTAACTGAGTTGGTAACCGGTATAGATCTCGTTCAATGGCAGCTTCGTGTTGCATTTGGCGAGAAGCTTGGATTCACTCAGGATGATATCTCCCAGACTGGCTGGGCTATCGAGTGTCGCATTACGAGCGAAGATCCAAACAACGGATTCTTGCCCTCGACGGGTAAGGTCAGCTACATGCAGCTTCCGTCAGGTGCAGGCATTCGCTGGGATGGTGGTATTGAAGTAGGTAGTGAAGTTGGGCTTCATTATGATCCTATGCTCGCCAAGTTGATCGTTCATGCACCAACGCGCCTGGATGCAATCGAGCGAATGCACCGCGCATTACTTGAGTTAACAGTTGTTGGTGTTGATATCTCCAAGGACTTCCATCTTCGTGTTATGGAAGATGATGACTTCAGAAATGGCAACATAGAGATTCAGTGGCTGGAACGCCGTCTTCCTTCTCTTACGACTGATGTTCGCGCACCGGAAGAAGGTGTAAAGATTGCAGCTCTGGCAGCCGCATTAATCGCTGCTGAAGAGAAACGCCTGTCAACTCCTGTTTCACAACAGGCTGTGTCGCAGGCACCAGCAGCACAAACCAGCGTATGGAAGCAGGTTGCTCGTATTGAAGGGCTGAGGTAGGGTGAACGATCACAACACCCTTCTGATCAAGATAGACTCGTTGGCGTCTGGTGGCGGTGATGGAGTTGGTCGTAGCGAAGGTATGGCAGTTTTCGTCCCACGTACCGCTCCAGGTGATTCGGTAAAGGTAAAGGTTGTTCACAAGCAAAAGCGTTTTGCGCGCGCCAGGCTACAGAGTATCGTAGAACCATCTTCCGACAGAATAGATCCAGTCTGTAAGCATTACACTGAAGATCATTGTGGTGGATGTCAGCTGCAGCACATTCGTTATCCAGCGCAGTTGTTATCCAAGCGCAATATGGTTGTGGATGCTATGCGAAGAATCGGCAAGCGTGAAGTTGATTCTCTTCTGACTGAAGTTCAGCCAAGCCCAAAACCGTGGAGATATCGCACTAAGCTTACACTGGCGATGGAGCGCATGGGTCGTTCATGGATAGCGGGTTTGCATCCGTACGATGCTCCTGCTGAAATATTTAATTTGGAAGATTGTCCCATTACAGATGAGCGCGTTGTAGCTGTCTGGGGCGAAATCCTGGATGCTGGAGACTGTCTTCCCGATGTTCGTAAGCTCCGTGGAAGTGTGCGTTGGACTGAAGATGGGCCGATCTTTGTCTTGATCGGTGCAGAGGAATGGTCGGATCATGCTGCTAATGCTCTCTTTAAAGCTGTACCTAAGCTTGCGGCGCTGTATTGGGAGCCAGTTGGTGAGTCACGACGCCTTATGGCTGACAGGCGAACTGCGGCAGTTCCAGCAGCGTCGTTTGCCCAGGTTAATCCCACAGTGGCATCCGAGCTTATTGAATATGTGAAGCAGATTGTATCAGAGATCAAACCATCTAAGGTTATTGAAGGGTATTCTGGCAATGGAGATCTCGCTGTACATATGACTAGAGCGGGGATACGTGTTACTGCCATTGAATTGGACGAGGACGCCTCCAACTGGGCTCAAAAACAACTCGTTGCAATTCCGGAAAATGTGCAGCCTGACGGCAGTCGATCGATTGCAGTAAATGGTAAGGTTGAAAGACTGTTGTCCGATTCTTTACCGTGTGATCTGTTGATTGTAAATCCTCCGCGCTCTGGGTTGCACGAGGAGATACCCGAGATCATAGGTGCGACTGGTAGACCACCGAAATCCATCATTTATGTTAGTTGTGATCCGGCTACATTGGCGCGAGATATCTATCGTTTCACAAACTATGAAATTCAGTCATTAAAATCATTTGATATGTTTCCTCAAACATCACATGTGGAAACTGTCTGCGAATTACGTTTAAAGCCTCCGTCCAAGGAAAGTTTCATAACAGAGGAATTAGTATGAAATATGTTATAGATGTAGCAAACTATCCCGATCGTCAGACGGTTCATGTTGAAGGACAAACAGCAAAGTTAGCCGGTACTGATGCGGAAGCCAGCCTTTTTCCATCCAATGGAACTCCTGTTAGAGTTATGAAGATTGGAGAGAAAGTAGTTCGTATCGTGACCAAGCCTGGTGAACGGAGAGGTCAGTTCACACTCGAAATCGATGGATACACATATTCTGTTGATGCGATGGATGAAAGAACCAGGGCTATTCGTGATCTGACAGCCAAATCCGCAGCAGCCAGTGGGCCAGCCCCTCTGAAAGCTCCAATGCCAGGTCTCATTGTGCGTGTTAATGTTGCAGTGGGAGATGTCGTAGTAGCCGGGCAAGGGCTTGTGGTAATGGAAGCCATGAAGATGGAAAATGAGCTTCGAACAGCTTCTGCCGGTACAGTGAAGGCTATTCTAGTGGAGACCGGTAAGGCTGTAGATAAAGGAACCATACTGGTGGAGTTGGAGTAATAGGTCAAATATTGCCGATTATTGGCGTTTTTGCCTTTTACAGGTCATAAGTGACCTATTATATTTTACAAGGGTGAAGCTGACAGCTTCGCCCTTGTTCTGTTTACCAGAGAGGTAATATGAAGATCGATCGAATGCTTACCACAGCTGAGATACTGGCTGAACTCGGCTCTCGGTTACGTGGATACCGCTTGCAGCAAAACCTGTCTGTCGATGAACTGGCGATAAAAGCTGGTTTGGGAGAACGAACGATACGACGTATAGAAGGAGGAGAGGGAGCTAGTATGGAAAACATTGTGAAGTTACTGCGAGCTTTGGATCGAATCGATGCTTTAGAGTCTTTTTTGCCAGCACCTCTAATCTCCCCCATGGTTTTAGCTGAAAGAGAAGGGAAATACAGAAAGCGGGCTAGTTCACCAAGGCCGCCTATAGACAACAAGGAGTAAAGATGCCTACGGTCGCAAAAGTATCGCTATGGGGAAGAACGGTCGGTGCCGTAGCCGAAGACGATTCAGGAAGAGTCTACTTTGAATACGATGAAGATTTTCGTAACTCGGGGTTAGAAATTTCTCCCTTAAATTTGCCTCTTTCGTTACGGGGACCAGTTGAGTTTCCGGAGTTGCGTCGTAGTAGATCCTTTGCTGGTTTGCCCGGGGTATTAGCAGATTCATTACCTGATGCCTTCGGTAACGCAGTTATAAAACGCTATTTTGAGCAAAGAGGACAACCGCAGTATGCGATGAGTCCGGTTCAAAAACTTCTTTATGTTGGAGATCGTGCAATGGGCGCGCTACAGTTTATGCCTGCATTAGATGGTCGTTTCTCTAAACAACAGCACGAAGCGTTAGAGGTATCCAAACTTGTTGAAGAAGCCAGAATGGTGATAGAAGGTGATACAAGTGTTGCTGTCCCCGAGATGATGCAAGTTGGGGCTTCGGCTGGAGGTGCCCGAGCTAAAGCGCTAATCCTTTGGAATAGAAAGAAGAATCTGGTTAAGTCCGCATTCGCAAATCAAATGTCAGGCGACGAATCCTGGATGATAAAATTTGATGGAGTGACTGAGGGCACTGGTGGTCCCAATATTAGAGAAGATACAAGACCAGGTCCTTATGGTCGCATTGAATATGTGTATTCTATAATGGCTAGAGCTGCAGGAATCGAAATGACGGACACGCATCTTTTGATTGAACGTGAGTTTGCTCACTTTATGACCAAGAGATTTGACCGCGACGGGAACGAAAGAATCCATTTACACAGTTTAGGTGGAATGGAGCATGTCGATTACAATGAGCGTGGAATCTATTCATATGAATCGTTCTTTAGATTGCTACGTTATCTCAAACTTGGGCAGCCGGTAATTAATGAGGCGTTTCTTCGTACAGTATTCAATATTGCTGCGGTCAATCAGGATGATCATGTTAAGAACATCTCTTTCATAATGAACAAAAGTGGAGAGTGGTCTTTAGCCCCTGCTTATGACGTAACGTATGCCAAAGGAAATTCCTGGACTAAAACCCATCAGATGACACTAGGCGGTAAAGATGACAACTTCAGGCGAAAAGATTTAGAAAAATTAGCTAATGATTTTGATGTACCTCAGTCCGGAGCAGAAGCTATCGAACGGGTAACAGACGCGCTTAAAATGTGGGAGGAACTCGCAAGTGAGGTTCACTTAAATAACGAGTGGATTAGCTTTGTGAGGTCGCAGTTTAGAGATATTACTGTTTAGTGTAAAAAACTAATGACTATTGTGAGAATATTGAGTTAACTAAGTGGTCTATGAATAACAGCTCGTATATTTTTTGCGTAGCAATAATGACCTTATAGTTGTAAAAAAAACGCCCCCAAAAAGATTTTTACCCATCAAAAAGAACGAGGTATCAGTAATGAAGAAGCATTTTTTAGCGATCCTGGCCCTGTGTATTTCCGTAGGGGCAGCGACGCAAACGCATGCCCAGAGCGGGTTAAGATACGAGTTTTCAGTTAAAACGACCTCTTCCGATTCATCGGACGTTACAGATGGATCAGGGAAGATCGCCGTACAAGGCGATAAAGCGCGTTTTTCCATGAGCCAGGAGGATGATGACAACGAGGCAAAGATGGAGATTATTTCTCTGGATGGGGGAACACGTTTCCTTATGCTTATGCCGAGTAAAAAGAAATACATTGAATCCAAGACACAAAATGTGCTGGGTGGACTTGGAAAAATGATCGAAGCCAAAAATGTGAAGTATGACGTAAAGAAAATAGGTGCTGGCCCAAAGATTCTTGGCCATAACACCGTCCATTATAAATTGAAGCAGAGTATGACAATGGTTGTTAACTCTCCTCTTGGAGCATCTGAGAACAAAGAAGAGAGTGAAGTCGATCTTTATGTGACCAACGACGTTAAAATCCCCAAAAATCCTTGGGCAGGGCTTAATATGTTGGGCGCTCAGAAAGCCATCTTAGGTGATGAATACGCAGCGGAAATCAAGAAGGCAGAAGCAGTAATGGGAGAGGACGGAGTCGTTTTGCGCGCATTGTCCAAGTCAAAATCGACCGATTCAGATGGCGAAGTTACAAATACTACCAGCAACTTTGAAGTCACTAAGATTGAGTCAGTCGACATCCCAGCTTCTGAATTTACAGTTCCAGCAGGTTACACAAAATTGGAAATGCCAAATTTAGATAACGTGAATAGCGAGATAAATAAGGCTCTTTCGGGACTTAAAGGCAGTGCAGGATCTGAGGCCAAGTCAGTAAAAGACGCAGCTAAAGATGGAGCCAAGGAAGGTGTTGACGAGACCAAGAACGAAGCTAAAGAAGCCGTGAAGAAGGAATCAAAAGAAAAGGCAAAAAAAGCTATCAAAGGATTATTCGGGAAATAGAATTTCCGGAAACTCTCCTGTTGAGCAAAGTAATTTGCTAGAATAGGAGTATGTCAGATACAGTAGTTTTTCAGTGGATGCCAGAGTGGGCCAACACACCTGCGATGCAAAGCGGTTTCGGATTGATAACCGTAGCGTCGTTAGCTTTGTTGGCCCATTTGTTTTTTCGTCCAGTCTTATTGCATATTCTTCGTTACTTGACTGAGAAAAGTCCGATTCAATGGGATGATATTCTCATTGAACAACGTGTATGGCAGCGTTTACTGATTGTATTGCCGCTACTTGTGGCACGTGTCGGTCTGCAATGGGTTCCGGTATACAATCCAGCTCTACATTCGTTTTTTGCACGATTTATTGAAGCCTGCCTGGTATTGGTGGCCGCGAGAACCATAGATGCAGTACTTAGTTCAATAAATGAGATATATAGAAGGGCCCCTCTCGCAGATAGACGCCCCATAAAGAGCTATATACAGTTGATTAAGCTGTTGATGTATGTAGTTGCAGGAATACTTATAGTTGCACGATTGTCAAACCAGTCTCCGTGGTTCTTCATTGGCGGAATAGGCGCAATGACTGCTGTACTGATGCTGGTATTTAAAGATACTCTCCTGTCTTTAGTCGCTAGTGTGCAGCTCACTAATAATAATCTGCTGCAATTAGGTGATTGGATTGAAATGACTCAGTTCAACGCAGATGGCGATGTCATAGATATAGCATTAAACACGGTAAAGGTTCAAAACTGGGACAAAACCGTAACCGTAATCCCAGCCCACAAGTTTCTAGAGCACAGCTTCAAGAACTGGAGAGGAATGCATGAAAGTGGTGGAAGAAGAATTAAGCGAGCGGTTTATATAGATACAACAAGCGTGCGGTTTCTTTCCGAAGCAGAAATAAAGCATTTTTCCAGATTTTTGCTTCTTAGATCATACATGGAAAGTAAAGTTGATGAATTGAGATCCTACAATGCACAGTACGACTCAGATCCTGATCTTATAATAAATGCGCGTCGATTAACAAACATTGGTACGTTTAGAGCATACATAATCAACTATCTCAAAACGCATCCTATGGTTAATCAGGGGATGACACAGTTAGTGCGTCAGATGCATCCCACTCCAGAGGGTATTCCATTAGAGATATATGCTTTCACCAACGATACCAGATGGGCGGTCTATGAAGGTGTACAAGGTGATATTTTTGATCATATTCTAGCGATTGCTCCGAACTTTGGACTACGAATATATCAGCGTCCGTCTGGCAGAGAGCTAGATTATCGGGATGACTCTCAATAGAATTTCAGTTGATGATAGGCACAACTAAACCAGCGACAGGTAGAGATACAATGAGAGCAGTTGGATTCAGCGAGTCGCTTCCTATAGAGGCGGAAAACTCCCTTCTGGATATCGAAATTCCTAAACCTGAGCCAACAGGGAGGGATCTTCTGGTTGAGATCAGAGCTATTTCTGTTAATCCTGTCGACGTTAAGATGCGAAAGCGGACTAAACCTGCACCGGGTCAATATCAGATATCCGGATGGGATGCAGCGGGAGTAGTAGTCGGAGTGGGATCCAACACTCAGACCTTTCGGTTAGGCGATGAAGTTTTTTACGCAGGTGCAATTCACAGGCAAGGCTCAAACGCTGAATTTCATCTGGTAGACGAACGCCTGGTGGGACCTAAACCTCGCTCCATAAGTTTCGAAGAGGCTGCAGCCCTTCCTCTGACATCTGTAACTGCGTGGGAATCAATGTTCGACAGGATCGGTGTTGAAACTCCAGTTCCAGGATCGAATAATGCGATTGTGATTTTAGGTGGAGCTGGCGGAGTAGGATCTATTGCTATTCAGCTGATCCGACGTCTTACTGATCTTACAATTGTTGCCAGTGCATCCAGGGCTGAAACGCGCTCCTGGTGCATGGAAATGGGTGCACATCACGTCATAGATCATACAAAGCCCCTCGGTGAACAGCTGATACAGATAGGTGTTGATAATCCAGCCTTTGTTTTTTCTACAACACATACACATCAGTATATTTCGGATATAGCTGATTTTATAGCGCCACAGGGACGAGTTGCACTAATTGACGACCCGGAAAATCTTGATATAATGCCGCTTAAACGCAAGAGTGTTTCGATCCATTGGGAATCGATGTTTACAAGGTCGTTGTTTGATACCCCGGATGTAGGAGCTCAACACAAGATTTTAAAACGAGTATCGGAGCTTGTGGATGAAGGGCAAATCAAATCCACGCTGACTACCAGTTTCGGAAAAATCTGTGCGACAAACTTAAAAAAAGCACACACACTTATCGAATCAGGTAAGTCACGTGGAAAGATAGTACTAGCAGGGTTTTAACCAAATCATTTATTCTGCAATCACAGGAGCCGTTTTTTCTGATCTCGATGCAGTCCATTGATTGCCCGTAATTTTACCATCTCTTACGGTCCCCTCAAACTTTTTGCCATCAATCGCAAAGAATATTGTTTCTCCTTTAATTTTCAAATCCCTTAGAGATACTTCCTTTCCTTTAAGGGTTGCCGTTCCGGATAGCTTCTGAAAACGCTGAGTAAGTTTTAACTCATATTCATCAGGAGACGATTTGACTGTCCACGTCCCTGCAACATTTGCCGGCAGAAGCCAGTAGTGAACCTTCCGACCATTTAAATCGATGGTACTATCAGCTTGCCAGTCGCCCATATCGAACGCATGCGAAACAATCCGGGTGCCAGGGCGCAACTCCTTAAAAAGTTTAGGGCGCAGCTTAACGTTGAGGGCGGGGAGCAGGTAGAGTGTTACAACAGTTGCGCTTCGTAGATCGGTCTCGAACAGATCTGCCTGACGAAAATCAACCTTAACTCCGGCTGTATCCGCATTGCTCCTACTTTCCTGGACTCGTTTAGGATCTATATCAATACCTATCCCCGTTGTTCCAAAACGTTTTACAGCGGCAATGACTATGCGACCATCACCAGATCCAAGGTCGAAAAGTGTATCCGCCTTGCTCACTTTTGTTACTGATAGCATCTCATTTACAACATCCATTGGAGTCGGAACGAAGATAACATCCGGGCTGCGTGCTGCAGGTGTAGTATCCTGTGCATTCAAGTATTGTGGTAAAAAGACACCAATGCTCGACGCTGTTAGAGCAACCGAGGATATAAGGCTCCTGAGCACCGGACTGAAATAGTCTTTATTTACGAATGACTGAGAGCGGAAATTTGATATGTGGGAATTCATAGTAATCTCTTATTCCTGTTAAACGGTGGTATTCAATGAGCTGGCAGAAGCATCAGATGACGGGTCTAAATTCCCCGTTCTTGAACGTCCCAGCATAAATATTGGGATGCCGGCTAGCATAACAGCTACTCCGACGAGCGCTCCCAGACCAGCGTACATAACGCTGGAGTAAAACATTGCTGCTGATGTCACACAAAAGAGCAGTGGAACAATCGGATAAAGTGGAACCCTGAAAGGTCTTGACCGGTTTGGTTCTTTGTTTCGTAGTACAAAGAGAGCCACGCCCATGAGGAAAAGGGTAAGCCAGAACACAGGAGCTGTATACGCCACCATTGTCTCAAAGCCCGATCGGGTAGCAGCTCCAAAAGCAACTAGTGCAAGAGAAACTGCAGCCTGGACAAAAAGAGCTCGACGAGGCGCGCCACTATCTTCGTCTCTTGCTGGTTTCCAGACCCCTAATGCATTTAACGACGATATATCTCTGCCCACCGCAAAGCTGCCGCGAGCTCCCGTGATAATAGTTGCGTTCATAGATGACAGGGCTGCCATTATCACAATGCCGCCAACCACGATAGCACCCCACTTACCAGTGGCAGTATTCATTATATCTACGGCTACTGCATCTGAACCGGCAACTCCGGCCAAGCCAAGCGCGATCAGATAGGAACCATTTGTAAGTAGATAAATGAGTGTGACAAGCATTACTCCACCAATAAGCATCTGGGATACGCCTTTCTGTTTATCCTTCAGTTCCGCTGACAGATAGGCCGCTTCGCTCCAACCTCCGTAGGTGAGAAGGACAAAAACCATAGCAAGTCCTAGGTTCGTGGAGGCGGGTGCGGACGTTTCGGTAGCTACTGTCGAAACGGCTCCTGATGATGTGATCGCTATCACTACTCCTACGATTACGATTGCTGCCAGACCAAAAAACTCTCCTCCAGTAAGCCAGTATTGCGCTCGTTTGCCGGGGTGAAGACCTGAAGCATTCAAAAGGGTAAGGGCAATAATCATTATAGAAGCGAGCCCCGGTATAGCCACTCCGGATTGATTGATGGGGAGCAACCTTACGGCATAGTCCGCAAACAGATAGCCAAGGATGGCAATAGAGCCAGTCTGAATAACTGCGAGTCGAGACCAGCCAAGCATAAAGGAAACTTTTGAGCCGAAGGCGCGGTTAAGGACATGATATTCTCCTCCCGCGCTTGGGTAGGTACTCGCCAGTTCTCCGTAACAAAGGGCTCCCAGCATCGCGATCAGCCCGCCAAGGACCCAGACAGCGAGAAATATCCATTCGTTGGAAACATTGGCAGCTACAAGGGGAGGGGCGCGAAAGATTCCCGCACCTACTACAAGTCCAACTACCATGACAAGCCCGTCCCTTGTCGATAGGACGCGGCGGGGAGCTGCGAACATTGGGGGGCCGGTAGTTGGCGCTGGTGGCGCGTTACTTACTTGTGGTCCTATTGGTGTCATTGGGCCTTCCAGCTAAATTATTGAAAAGGGCACGACGCGAAGGCAGCGACTGATTACTTTGGATCAGTAGTGGTTGTAACGCGCAGCCATTACCCCCGTGCTCAATGCGTGCCTAGACATTCCTTGAGCCCCGATAGCTCTAAATTATTTGCAGAATTGTTAATGTATTGAGGGGCTACCGGTTGACCTTCGGGCCAAAGTTGCCTAATTTCAAGGGTTACTAAATTTTGCGTTAATTGGGCAATTTCTGCCCTTAGTTTGTTACGTTCACCACCTTTATGAAAACCTTTTCCGCCACCCCGTCCGACATTAAGCACGATTGGTATATCGTGGATGCCGAAGGTATGGTGCTCGGCCGCCTAGCCACAGAGGTGGCACGCGTCATCCGAGGCAAGCACAAGCCTATCTTTACCCCGCATATGGATACGGGGGATCATGTTATTGTCATTAACGCTTCCAAGATCAAGGTCACTGGGCGGAAGGCAGAACAGAAGACATACTTCAAGCACACCGGTTATATGGGTCATGATAGACACACCCCATTTGCCACAGTTCTTGAAAAGCACCCAGAGCGTATCATTGAAAAGGCTGTTCACGGCATGTTGCCAAAGACAGCTTTAGCCCGTACGCACTTACGTACCAAGCTCCGTGTATATGCCGGTGCAGAACATCCGCACAAAGCTCAGCAGCCTAAGTCGCTGACATTCGAAACCTCTAAAGCAAAAGCATCCTAAAGTATGGCTGACGCACAAACCCACACGATTGGACGCCGTAAAGAGGCCGTCTGCCGCGTTTATGTAAGGCCAGGATCTGGCAAGTGGACCGTCAATGGCAGGACCATCGGCGATTACTTCCAACGTCCTTCCCACGTTTCTTCAATTCAGCAGCCTTTATCGGTTACTGACACGCTCGGACAGTTTGACGTTGTTGCCAACATTGGCGGCGGCGGACTTTCTGGCCAGGCCGGTGCACTTCGTCTTGCAGTTGCAAGAGCACTTGTGAAGATGGACGAAGGTCACAAGCCAAAGCTACGTTCCCTTGGTCTCCTGACCCGTGACGCCCGCGTTGTCGAGCGTAAGAAGCCAGGTCGTCCAAAGGCCCGTAAGAAGTTCCAGTTCTCCAAGCGCTAGTCCGCGTTTGGTATCAAGCACACTCCTTGAGCTCGCAACTGGTGCCACTCTGTTTTTAGAGTGGTCGTTGCGGGCTAAGAAGGGAGTGGAAGATTTTTAAACCCTTTTGTTGCAAAAATGTCACAGCCAAGTATTGAACAGCTTTTAGAAGCAGGCGTTCACTTCGGGCATCAGACCCGTCGTTGGAATCCAAAGATGCGCCGCTTCATCTTTGCCGAACGTAACGGCATTCATATTATTGATCTCCAGAAGACTCTCCGTCAGCTGGAATTAGCGCAGAATTTAGTTCGCGAAGTAGTCATGAGAGGCGAAAGCGTTCTGTTCGTTTGCACCAAGCGCCAGTTAGCTTCAATCGTCCGCGAAGAGGCCGAGAAGTGTGGCGCCATGTACATCACTGAGCGCTGGCTCGGTGGTTTGCTCACAAACTTCCAGACAGTCAAGAAGCAGCTTCGTAAGCTCAAGGATCTTGATGCTGGAATCGAAGGTGGAAGCGTTTCGAACTACACCAAGAAAGAACAGCTCTTGATGACACGTCAGCGCGACAAGCTGTTAAAGAACCTTTCCGGTATCAAGAACCTCAACCGTATTCCTGGGTTGATGTTTGTAATCGATTCCAAGAAGGAGCGTATCGCAGTTGCCGAAGCAAACAAGCTTGGTATTCCGATCATCGCCCTTGTTGATACAAACGCAGATCCAGATCTCATCACTGTACCGATCGCCAGCAATGACGACGCAATTCGTGCAGTTGAGCTCCTAACAGGTTCTATCTCCACGGCAATTGCTGAAGCTCGTAAAGAAGCTCCAGTTCGCAATGAAGTCGAAGAGACCGAATCCTACACATACAGCTCAGACCGCGGTGCGGAACCAGCTGGAGATGGTGATGCACGTCGCAAGAGACGCCCACGTCGCCGCAGAGCGAATCAGCAGGCAATTGCAGCCCGCTTAAAGGGAACTGAAGGTGGAGCAGAAGAAGGCAGCGAAGGTGCTGCTGATGCTTCATCCGAAGCAACAGAGTCCACCGACGGCGCATCTGAGTAATTGAATAAAACTCTGTCGGTATAGGCAACAATAATACGGTTGCTCGATAGATAAGTTTTTTTTCGCCAACGCCGCCGACGTAAACAATCGGCGGCGTTCTTATAACTAACATAGAAAAGCTACAAATTTTAATTTTATGTTCACAGCAAAAGACGTACAGACCCTTCGCCAGCGCACAGGCGCAGGTATGATGGAGTGCAAAAAGGCACTCGAAGAAAATGGTGGAGATATTGAAAAGGCAGTCGAATATCTTCGCACAAAGGGTATCGCAAAGGCTGAGAAGCGTGTTGGCAAACAGACCAGCGAAGGATTGATCACTCACTACGTTCACCACAACGGTAAGGTCGGTGTTTTGGTCGAAGTTAACTGCGAAACAGACTTCGTTGCTCGCACAGACGACTTCAAGGAGCTTGGCCGCGAAATCGCCTTACACATCGCCAGTGCAGCTCCAGTTGCAGTTGATAAGGATGGGGTCTCTCAGGAGATGGTTGACCGTGAACGCCGTATCTTTGAAGAGCAGGCTCGTGAAAGCGGTAAGCCAGAGGCAGTTATTGCCAAGATGGTTGAAGGAAAGATCGAGTCCTACTACAAGGAAGCAGCTCTTTTACACCAGCCATATGTACGCGAACCAAAGAAGACAATCAGCGACCTGATCAAGGAAGCTTCTTCCAAGGTTGGTGAAAACATTCAAGTCCGTAGATTCGTACGCTATCAGCTGGGTGAAGAGTAAACTCAGATGAGTGAGCAATCTTCATCGAAGTATTCTAGAATCCTCCTTAAACTTTCTGGTGAAGCATTAGCTGGAGATAAAGGCTTTGGATTCGATTTTGACGTGATTACCAAGTTCGCGAACGAAATCAAATCGGTAATATCGATGGGGGTTGGAGTAGGGCTTGTCATCGGTGGTGGAAATATTGTTCGCGGCGCTCAGATATCCCGTATGGGGATGGACAGAGTCGCCGCGGATTATATGGGGATGCTGGGCACTGTCATAAATGCTATGGCAATGCAGGACGTGCTTGAGCGTGAGGGTATCAATACCCGCGTTATGACAGCTATCCGTATGGAAGAAATAGCTGAACCTTATATCCGTCGTAAGGCGATTCGCCACTTTGAAAAAGGGCGTGTTGTTATCTTTGCAGCGGGTACAGGTAATCCATACTTCTCTACCGATACAGCTGCTGCATTAAGGGCGATTCAGATGCGTGCGGATGTTATCATCAAGGCAACAAGTGTTGATGGCGTATATTCCGCCGACCCTAAGAAGGATCCAGCCGCGACTATGTTTGATACCATCGGCTTCTCCGAAGTTATGCAGAAGGAGTTGGGCGTAATGGATCAAACTGCTATAACTTTGTGTAAAGAAAACCGACTACCGGTTATCGTTCTAAACATCAATAAGCCTGGTGCGGTCGCAGCGGCCGTCAGAGGCGAACGTGTGGGGACTCTCGTATCATGAGCATTCAGCAGATCACAAGTGACGCAAAAGCTGGAATGGAGAAAGCAGTAGAAAGCGCAAAGCGCGAATTTGCTACTGTTCGTTCCGGCAAGGCATCTTCCAACATGCTCGATTCAGTACGAGTCGAGATGTACGGTCAGATGATGCAGTTAAATCAGGTAGCTGCGGTTGCAGTCCCTGAGCCACGTACTATTCTTGTTACCCCTTTTGATAAGGGACAAGCCAAGGCGATTGAAAAGGCTATCCGTGATTCCGATCTCGGGTTAGATCCAGCATCGCAGGGTGGCGTTATTCGAGTTCCACTTCCATCAATGAATGAACAGCGTCGTAAGGAGCTGGTTAAGATCGTTCATAAGATGGCCGAAGATGGAAAAATTGCTATCCGCCATGCTCGCACAGATGGAAGAGACAAGCTTAAGAAGCTCGATAAAATTTCTGAAGATGAAGTGAAGTCAGCAGAAAAAGACCTTCAGAAGATTCATGATGATCATATCAGTAAGGTAGATGCTCTCGTGAAGTCGAAGGAAGCGGAGATAATGGAGGTTTGATAACCCTCCTCAATAATGTCTGAGCTAGCTAAAAGAACGGCGTTCGCGGTTATCGCGGCGCCGATCGCTATAATTGCCATCTATTTAGGCGACGCCGTACTCGCCACCGTTTTGTCTCTCATAGCTGCTATTGCAGCGTGGGAGTTTTGTCGCATGGCGCGTGCAGCTGGTGGAAACCCGCTGGAATCTATTGCAATCCCAGGTGCAGCTTTGGTTCCGTTGCTGGTGCTAGGGATTCACACCCATAAGCTATCCATTCCATTTACATATATAATACTTGCCATTCTTGCAATATTTGCAGTGGCAATGTTTGTACGTGGACCAAATGGTAAGCCGCTGCTGACAACAGCAACGACTGTGTTTGGAATTGTATACGTCTCGATGATCGCATACGTGTATCCAATCAGATACCACGATTACATCATAAGTGCATTGAGCGGTACTGTGCTGGTATTGTTGCCGATCTTTGTTACCTGGGCAAGTGATATTGGCGGGTACGCCTTTGGCCGCACTATAGGTGGAAGGAAGCTCATTCCACACATAAGTCCCGGCAAGACAATATCGGGATCGTTAGGCGGAATTCTCTTGTCAGTTGTTGTGTGCTGGCTTTATGTCACCTATGCAGTTACACCGTATGCACGCTTAGGATTTACTACGACCGGAATCATTATCTTCGGTGTAGGAATTAGTGTTATCGCACAGATCGGTGATCTGGCTGAATCTGTGATAAAGCGAGAAGCTGGGTTTAAGGATAGCTCTACGATTATCCCAGGTCATGGCGGCGTGCTGGACAGGTTTGACAGCCTTCTGTTTGTTATGCCTGTGGCTATGGTGATGTTGCAGCAGTTGCTAGTTCCGGCTTTCCATTAGTCTTTGTGCGAAATATCGTTGTACTTGGGTCGACCGGATCAATAGGTGTATCAGCACTAAAAGTTATCGCCAGGCACCCCGACAAGTTTAAAGTCGTTGGAATTACAGCTTACCAGAATGCTGCCCTGTTAAGAGAGCAACAGCTAAAGTTCTCTCCACAGTATGTCGGAATCGTAGCTCCTGATAATACACAGGTTAACGGCGTAGCTGATCTGAAGTCGGGTGATAGCGGTTTGAGACTGGATGCGTCTGACGCGACTCCTGGCCTGAGGTTGAGTGAAAAAAACAACTGGGTTATAGGGGAGTCCTGCCTGGTTGAAGCAGCCACTCTTTCGGATGCAGACATTGTAATCAATGCAGTTGTCGGTGCGGCCGGAGTGCGCGCAACCATTGCCGCTCTCGAAGCAGGTAAACGGGTTGCACTTGCAAACAAGGAATCGCTTGTAATGGGTGGAGAGTTAGTGTTGCAGGCGGCGAAGCGTGGTGGTGGAGAAATTGTTCCGGTCGATAGTGAGCACAGCGCCATACTTCAGTGCCTTACTGGATCGTCATCAACAGAGGTTGAACGGATTTATATAACAGCTTCTGGTGGTCCATTCAGAGGATTCTCGAAAGAACAGTTGGAGAATGTTACAGTTGCCGATGCCCTCAAGCATCCAACCTGGAGCATGGGTCGGAAGATTACTGTGGACAGTGCTACTCTGGCAAACAAAGCCTTAGAGGTTATTGAAGCACACTATTTATTTGGGTTTCCATACGACAGAATTAGTGTCGTTGTGCATCCACAAAGTCTGATTCATTCGATGGTCGAATTTGTGGATTGCAGTGTGGTAGCACAGATTGGTGTCCCGAGCATGGAACTGCCCATTCTATATTCTCTCTCTCATCCTGAACGGATTGTAGACAATGGTGGTTGTAAATTCGACCCGTTCAGACACTCCGGTATTTCATTTGAGCCGGTAGATTCGGAGAACTTTCCAGCATTGGCGCTTGGTATAAAAGCGGGGATGACAGGTGGGGTTGCTCCTGCGGTCTACAATGCTGCGAATGAAGCCGCTGTTGCAAGATTCCTTGACGGTTCGCTTAAGTTTACGGAAATTCCACTGGTGATTGAGGGAGCGCTTTCAAAATATTCGCAACTCCCGGCCGATAGTATTGAGCAGAGGTTCGAAGCAGATCAGGCAGCTCGTGACTACGTGCGCGCTCATTAAGTTCCAGCAGAATACACCCTCAAAACGACGTATATTTATAAGATGTTTGATTCCTTCCTATCTTTTTTAGCGCCGGTCTTTGTATTTGGTCTAGTTGTTCTAGTCCATGAGCTTGGCCATTTCTGGGCTGCTAAGATTTTCGGTGTTTACGCTCCAAGATTCTCGATCGGATTTGGTCCGTCCATCTTTCGTATTCGTAGAGGCGAGACAGAATACAAGGTAGGAATACTTCCGCTCGGAGGCTATGTAAGAATGGCTTCCAAGCTGGATGAAGAGAGTGCCTTCCTGGAGGGCGGGTCAGAAGAGGGCGCAAAGCTGCCTAAGGACTATGATCCTAACGCTATGATTCCGCATGGCCCAAAGCCAATTCCGGAGTCCCGTTGGTTTGAGTCCAAGCCGTATTACGCCCGCATGATCATCCTGCTTGCCGGCGTGACGATGAATATCATCCTCGGCTGGGTAGTGAACGTTGGTTTGGCCACCACTTATGGTCAGCCATTTCCTTCTACACGCGTCTCGGATGTGATAGCAGGTAAGCCAGGGGCTGCCGCTGGATTTTTAGCCAATGACTCCGTGCTGGCAATTGATGGTGTACCCATAACTCAATGGGATTCCATGGTTGCTGTGGTGAGCCGCGCCGCAGGGCGAGAGATATCTGTGGATGTGCTTCGTGGCACTGAGACTGTGAATCTGCTGGTGACACCAAGTAATGATACGGTTATCGACCCTGTTACAAAGGACACAATACTGGCAGGGCGTATTGGTCTTGCACCGGGTACATATTCGACTGAACCGGTTGGATTTGGAGCGGCTATTGGCCTGGGAACGCAGCGCACGATAGATATGGCTACGATGGTTTTCTCGGCGCTGAAGGGATTAGCGACGAGGCAGATAGGGGTTGATGAGCTTGGTGGGCCAATTGCCATCGCTCAGGCCTCTGTACAAGCTGCGGATCAGGGCGGAGAAGTACTATTTTACCTTTTGGCCCTCATAAGCGTTAACCTGGCAGTATTTAATCTCCTTCCGATTCCAATTTTGGATGGTGGTCAGATCGTTGTTCAGACGATCGAGACCATTCGGGGAAAGCCTTTGAGCGAAAAAGCACGAGAGGCTGTAGCAAAGGTAGGGTTGTTGTTCATCCTGTTATTATTTGTGACGGTGACGTTCAACGACATCAAGCGTCTGATCGGATTCTAGGTCCCCCCTACCAAAGAATGCTGGAAGAATGTATCTTTCAGTGTTTAACTGAACAAGAACAATTTGAGCGCGCACCTCGCGCGCAGTAACGAACACTCCATTTCATGGCTTTCGATAAAACCCCAACAATTGAGCAGTACAAAGTATCTGCTGCTGACACTGGTTCAACCACAGTGCAGGTTGCTGTACTGACCCAGAGAATCAACTACCTCAATTCACACTTCAAGGCTCACAAGAAGGATCACCACAGCCGTCGTGGCCTCTTGAAGATGGTCGGTCGCCGTCGTCGTTTGCTCGACTACATGAAGCGTACCGATATTGAAGGGTATAGAAAGCTCATCGCTGACCTCGGCCTCCGCTACTAGTTCGGAGAGCTTGAAGCCAAAGACGCGCGCCATGCGGGTGACTAGGGTGTCACCCACCATGCGCGCGTTTTGTGTTCGAATACATATACGATACCTATGACGCAACGCATCGAAAAACAGTTCGCTGGTAGAACAATCTCCATCGAAACGGGAAAGATGGCCAGACAGGCCGCTGGATCCGCCGTAGTTCAATTTGGCGAGACTATGGTCTTGGCAGCGGTTACCGTTAGCGAAAATGAAAGTTCGCTCCCATTCTTTCCACTGACCGTAGAGTACAGAGATAAGTCCTACGCTGCCGGCAAGATCCCAGGTGGATTTTTAAAGCGCGAAGGTCGCCCGCAGGACTCTGAAATTCTTAAAGCAAGAATCATCGATAGATCAATTCGTCCCATGTTCCCAGAAGGGTTCAAGAACGAAGTCCAGGTCTTTGTCTATGTTATCTCTGCTGATCAGGAAAATGACGCAGATGTGCTTGGGTTACTTGCAACATCTTTCGCATTAAACGCCTCTAAAATCCCATTCTCCGGGCCAATTTCTGGCGTTAGAGTTGGGCGTATTCAGGGCAACTGGGTACTTAACCCTACCTTCCTACAGCTTCAGCACAGCGATCTGGATCTCGTTGTTGCAGGCTCGTCGGATTCAATCGTCATGGTTGAAGGTGGAGCATTGGAACTCAGTGAAGAAGAGATGTTGGATGCACTTACAGTTGGTCATCAGGGAATCAACGAACTCATCAACATCCAGAAGGAACTGCTTCCTAAGGTCCAGCAGCCAAAGATGGAATGGAGTGTAACTCCAGCTCCTGAGGGACTCGATGCAGTAGTTAAGAAGCTTGCCGAAGCCCGTATTGGTAAGGCTTTAAATCAGGCTGACAAGGCTACAAGAGTTCAGGCAATTGCTGCAATTAAGAAGGAAGTTGCGGAAGGATTGGTTGAGCAATATCCAGATAACGGTCGTGATATTGGTGGTATCCTTGATGATATCGAGTATCACAGTCTTCGTGGTCAGGTGCTCTCATCAGGTTTCCGTGTTGATGGCAGAGATACAAAAACTGTTCGTCCAATTTCCATTGATACAACAGTATTGCCACGTGCCCACGGATCAGCACTCTTTACTCGTGGACAGACACAGGCTTTAGTAGCTGCTACACTTGGAACTGCAAACGATGTTCAGCGCCTGGATAGCATCAACGACGCTGGTGAAACAACCAAGTCGTTCATGCTGCACTATAACTTCCCGCCTTTTTCAACAGGTGAAGTCAAGCCGGTTCGTGGAACGAGCCGTCGTGAGATTGGTCACGGAAACTTGGCCGAGCGTGCACTCCAAGGTGTGCTGCCACCATTTGAAGAGTTCCCATACACAATTCGAATTGTCTCTGACATTTTAGAATCGAATGGTTCTTCTTCGATGGCTTCAGTTTGCGGTGGTTCATTGGCTCTTTATGATGCTGGTGTTCCGATCCGATCTGCAGTAGCCGGTGTTGCAATGGGTCTTATCAAGGAAGGTAAGAAGTATGCAATTCTTACAGATATCCTTGGAACAGAAGATCACCTTGGCGATATGGACTTTAAGGTCGCAGGTACAGAGCACGGAATCACATCAATCCAGATGGATATGAAGATTCAGGGGCTCGATCTAAAGATCATGAAGGAAGCACTTGCGCAGGCTCTGGAAGGCAGAAAGCACATCCTGGGTGAAATGAGCAAGGTTCTAAGCGCCCCACGTGCTGATCTGTCGCAGTTTGCTCCGAGAATCGTCACACTCAATATCAGCCCTGAAAAGATCGGTGAGCTTATCGGTCCAAAGGGTAAGACTATCCGTGGTATTCAGGACGAAACAGGCGCTGAGATCAGTGTCGATGATAGCGGACTGGTTACGATCGCTGCTGTTGGCGGTGATTCCATGGAACGTGCACGTCAGATGATCAAGTCGCTGACGGCGGAGCCAGAGGTTGGCGCTATTTACGAAGGTGCTGTAAAGAGCACAACAGCGTTTGGTGCATTTGTCGAGATTATGCCAGGCACGGAAGGGTTGGTTCACATCTCCGAACTCCAGCATGGTCGTACTGAAAAGACCGAAGATGTCGTCAAGAAAGGCGATGTGATTCGTGTGAAACTTTTAGAGCGTGATGAGCGTGGGCGTCTTAGACTCTCCCGTAAGGCACTGTTGCCGCTCCCAGAAGGAGCTGAGGCTTCTACCGAAGCTTCCAATGGCAGTGACGCTGGCTCGTCAGAAGGGGATGAAGGTGAGGACGGTGAAGATTCACGTCCAAAACGGTCGCGTACCGGCCGTGGCAGACGTAGTTAAGTTACCGTCAGCAGCAGTTGAAGGCGTTCGTGGATTTGCATCCGCGGACGCCGCTGACGTTGAGAAGGTTGAGAGGACAGTTCTGCCCAATGGGCTTACTGTCCTCTCCGAATTTATTCCAGGAATCAGGTCTGTTTCTTTAGGGGCTTGGGTTCAGGCTGCGACTCTTCATGAAAAGGAGTCTGAGATGGGTATTTCCCATATGCTTGAACATCTTGTTTTTAAGGGAACCGAGCGTCGCACCTCCAAGGAAATCAGCTTTGCACTTGAGACGCTTGGTGGATCCCTGGATGCATATACGGCACGTGAACACACCTCGTATCAGGCTCTTTTTTTAAACGAACATCTTGATACAGCAACTGATGTATTACATGATGTGATGTTCGCTCCAGCGTTGCGGGACAACGACTTACAGCTCGAAAAGAAAGTAATAGTTGAAGAGATTGCGATGGTGGAAGATACGCCTGATGACATAGTCTTCGACATACACAACGAGCTGCTCTGGGGTAACAACGGCTACGGTTTTGAAATTCTCGGAACTCGGGAAACGGTCGATGCTCTGACTTTAAAAGACCTGGTCAAGCTTCATGCAGATGCATATCACGCCGAAAACGTAGTTGTCGCAGCAGCTGGTGCCATACACCATGACGACCTGCTGGAAAGCCTGGTCGCTCACGGATGGGGGGATGTCACTCGAAAGGGAAAAAGAGAGTTCGAGATCCCTGTTGTGGATGTTTTACCGCCAGCGTACAAGCATGTAAACAGGGAAGGCGCCCAGACGCACATTGTTCTGGGAAGCAGACTTTTCTCCTGTTTAGATCCCAGACGCCATGCGCATAGCCTCGTCAGTATGCTGCTTGGTGGTGGGATGAGTTCGCGCCTGTTCCAGAGAGTACGCGAAGAGTTGGGTTTAGCATATTCGGTATATAGCTTCTCGACGCTATACGGTCGGGATGGAATGCACGGGATTTATGTAGGTACCGGTCCTGATACCGCCAACGACGCTGTAGAGGCTATATTGGAAGAGCTTAATCTGATAGCCGAATCTGGTATCCCAGAGGACGAACTCCAGGCTGGTAAAAGGCAGTTAAAAGGTCAGATAACGCTTTCGCTCGAAAGTCCGTCTGCGCGTATGTATCGTGCGGCTGGGCTGGAGCTTTACCGTGAGCCGTACCGTCCGCTGGACGAGACGCTCGCACTCATCGACGCAATCGATGGGGATACCGTTTCCGCTGTGTGTAAGGACTATTTTGCGCCACATCTCCATACTGTGGTGAGCTTAGGACCCGCTCCGGTGGATTGTCTATCAAAAGTTTGATAGGCTTGTTACTAACATTTTCAATCAAATAGTTACCGCTATGAAAATCGGCGTTCCTAAGGAAATTAAAACCAACGAGAACCGTATCGCACTCGTACCTGCTGGAGCAGAAGCTCTGATCTCTGCAGGACACTCAGTGATGATCGAGCGCGGTGCAGGTGAAGGGAGTGGATTTCCTGATGAGGCATATACCGCAGTAGGTGCCACAATTGGAGCTGACGCAGACACTGTCTGGCGTGAAGCAGATATGATTGTGAAGGTGAAGGAGCCAATCGCAGCTGAATGGGGCAGACTCCGCAAAGATCAGATCGTATTTACATACTTCCACTTTGCCGCCGATGAGAAGCTTACTAAAGCACACATCGACAGCGGTGCAGTTTGTATTGCATATGAGACAGTTGAGCTTCCAACCAGAGAGCTTCCTCTCCTAACGCCAATGTCTGAAGTAGCAGGACGTATGGCCACACAGGAAGGCGCCAAGTACCTCGAGAAGTTGTTTGGTGGACGTGGAATGTTGCTCGGTGGCGTACCAGGCGTTGCACCAGCCAAGGTTGTAGTTCTTGGTGGTGGAATAGTCGGTATTAACTCCGCCAAGATGGCAGCAGGCATGGGCGCAAATGTTACTATCGTCGATCTCTCGCTTGATCGTCTCCGGTACCTTGCCGATGTTATGCCTGCTAACGTATTCTTGACGTACTCTAATCGTCAGAACATCCTTGATCTACTCAAGACAGCCGATCTCGTGATCGGTGGCGTTCTGATCCCTGGAGCAAAGGCACCAAAGTTAGTTCGTAAGGAAGATCTCAAGTTGATGCAGCCTGGCGCAGTTATCGTTGACGTTGCTGTCGACCAGGGCGGTTGTGTTGAAACCACAAAGGCAACAACTCACGAAAATCCAACTTACGAAGTGGATGGAATCATTCACTACGCAGTTGCTAACATGCCTGGCGGCGTTCCGAGAACATCAACCTTGGCACTAACCAACGCTACACTTCCATATGTTCTTCAGTTGGCGAACAAGGGTTGGAAGACAGCGTTACGTGAAAACGCAGCCCTCAAGAAGGGATTGAACGTTGCTCAGGGTGAGGTTACATACCCTGGAGTAGCAGAGGCATTCGGCTTGCCATTAGTGGACGCCGATAAGTTTTTGAACTAACCAATTTGTTTTAAGGGGTGGACGGTAAGCGTACACACTGTACACTTGTCGTCCATCTGTCATGTTTAGGTATAACAGGGGTTTTATAAATGCGCTTCCCGTTCTTTAAGGGCGGATCATTCTTTCCTGCAGCAGGTATCGCGGTTGATTTAGGAACCGCGAATACGCTGGTATATGTAAAGGGAGAGGGGATCGTTTTGAACGAGCCATCGGTCGTGGCGCTCGACCGTGAGACAAAGGCAATTAAGGGCGTCGGACTAGAGGCCAAGCGTATGCTTGGTAGAACCCCTGAGGGGATCATCGCTGTACGTCCGATGAAAGATGGCGTTATCGCAGATTTCGATGTGACAGAGAAGATGCTTCGCAAATTTCTCTCTATGATCATCGAAAACCATATCTTTAGAGTTAAACCTCGTGTTATTGTCTGCGTTCCGTCTGGAATAACCGAAGTAGAAAAGCGTGCTGTAAGAGATTCAGCACTCGGCGCTGGCGCTCGCGAAGTAATGATGGTTGCCGAACCGATGGCAGCTGCTATTGGTGTGGGTCTCCCTGTTGAGACACCGACCGGCAATATGGTCATTGATATCGGTGGTGGTACGACAGAAATTGCTGTTATAGCACTTTCTGGTATCGTCAGCGACACATCGATCAGAACCGGCGGCGATGAGCTCGATCAGGCAATCGTTCAGTTTATGCGTAAGGCTCATAACCTTCTTATAGGTGAGTCGACCGCTGAACAGGTGAAGATTCAGGTTGGATCAGCAGCTCCTGTTGGTGAAGAGCGTGTCATGGACGTTAAAGGACGTGATCTTGTCTCTGGTATTCCAAAAACAGTTCAGGTACACTCGGCAGAAATTAGAGATGCTGTGCAGGAACCTATTCAACAGATTGTTGATGCGGTTCGTCGTGCACTCGAAATTACACCTCCTGAACTTGCAGCTGATATCGTCGATCGTGGTATCGTTATGACTGGTGGTGGTGCTCTGATTCGTGGTCTTGATGTTCTGCTTTCGCAAGAAACTGGATTGCCAATTCACGTTGATGAAGACCCACTTACTTGCGTTGTTCGCGGTACAGGCCGTATTCTTGACGATGAACAAAAGTTCGGGGCAGTTTTAACTCCCTAAGCTTTATAATTCTTTAAAACTCCCCCTCTCAGTTTTCGAGGAATTCCGTGGCACGAATAGGTCCCGCAAACATTCGTATCGATCGGATCACCCTTGCTGTGTGTGCATTTCTGTCACTCATCGCATTGGTGCTCCCGCTACCGGTGCGGGAACCTATAGCGGCAGCTTTGAGACGTACCATCCTGGCGCCGATGGTTAAACTTCAGGAAAAAGCTGAATTAAGTCGGCGCGCTTTCTTGGATCACGACGGCATGATGCGTATTCGTGATTCTGTCGCTCTCGAAGTTATCAACACCGGAACATTACGTGATGAGAACGCACGTCTGCGCGAAATCCTGGGACTTGGCAGCAAGCTCAAATGGGGATTCATACCTGCAGAGGCTCTTCACGGTCGTGGTGTTAGAGATGAATCCGCGATAATACTAAGCGCCGGTTCCAATTCCGGAGTTGAAAGGCTTAGCCCCGTTATAGCACCCGAAGGGCTTGTTGGTGTAGTGGATGATGTTGATCCTACCATGAGTCATGCAATGTTATGGACTCACCAGGAGTTTCGTGTCAGTGCCATGTCCGAGGACGGAACAGCTTATGGAATTGTTCAGGCGAGCGCATCCAATGAAGGGGGCAGGTTTCTGATGGAGATGCGCGGAGTTCCATTCAGGACTTCTGTTGAAAACGGGACGCTGATTATCACTTCCGGGCTTGGTGGCGTGTTCCCACGCGGAATTCCTTTGGGCCGAATAATTAGTGAGACAAAGACCTCGGAATCGTGGGCGCGTACGTATCTGATTCGTCCTGAAGTCTTTCCGGCTGATGTTTATTCGGTCATGATCTTAAAGCCAGACAGAGCTTCCGAAGGTGTTGGGGCGGTCTGGGCAGTCGGAAGTGGTGCTGATACTACTATAAAAAATATTGTTACAGCTGGGGATTCGCTGGCGCGCGAGGCGGCATTGGCTGAGGCTCGTGCGAGACAGGCTGTTCGAGATTCTGTTATTAGAGACTCGATACTTAAAGCCGCCCCATTTGACAGTGCGACTGTAACCCAACCTGTTCCTTCTGTGCCGCGTCCGGCTCCTGCTGTACCCCGACCGACACAACAAGCACCAAACTCGGCACCAGGATCTACTCAGACACCAAACCAGGTACCAGGCTCAACTCCGACGTCAACACCGGCACCAGCTAGAGTACCCGCAACAACTCCGCAAACTCCTCGTCAACCTCGCACAACGCAACCACAGAGCGACACACCTGCAGTGAGAAATTGATGCCGGTATCAACCATAGTCAAAACTGTAGTCACGTTCGCCATACTGGTTCTGTTGCATTATACGCTGCGACCTTTGCTTGGATGGCGTGCTCCAATCGACTTTCTTCTACTTTCGGTTTTAGCAACTGCCGTGCGTACGCGCCCGGCAGGTGGGGCATTGTTAGGATTTGTAGTTGGGATAATTGCTGATTCTTTGAACCCTGAAGCATTTGGTGCTGGCGCATTGGGGATGTCGGTTGTTGGTTACATGGCGTCGTGGCTTAAAGCGGTGTTTTTTGCTGACAGCTTACCACTGAATGCGTTGTTCTTCTTTCTTGGTAAGTGGATATTCGACATTATCTACTTTGTCGCCGAACAGCGGCTTAGTAGCATTGAACTCGTGTATCAGATTGCCTTGTGGTCGCCGCTGTCTGCCGCCGCCACAGCGATATCTGGTGTACTAGTGTTGTTGATACTACGCCCATTCCTTGAGCCTACAGCATCGTGAGTAATCACCCTAACGATATTGCACGGCGTACTCGCTTAGGGATTATTGGTTTAGGGCTGATTTTCGGTTCGCTTGCAATAGCTTTTTTCCGTGCTCAGGTCTTAGACCACGATCGATATAAGCTGCAATCCGAAGAGAACAGGCTTCGTGCTATTCCATTGCCAGCCCCTCGTGGCATTATATACGATCGCAATGGGGAAGTTATCGCTGAGAACTTGCCTGGTTATTCCGTTTCAATTGCATCCGCTAAAAATTCTGATTCACTCAGGTCAGAGCTGAAAAGATTAGGTGAGGTAATTCCTTTAACAGAGCGGCAGATAGAGGCGGTTTTAAGACGCTACAGGCGTGAACCTCATCGTCCGACAGTTGTGATATCAGATGCATCTTTTGATATCATATCTATTCTCGAAGAGCAAAGAATAAACTTTCCGCAGCTGATTATTCAGTCTGTTCCCAAAAGGTTTTACCCGGACGGTCCGGCAGTCTCTGCTTTTGTCGGTTATACCGGCGAAATAAACGAAGACGAATTGAATCTTCCGCAGTATGAAGGGTACAAACCAGGCCACTCAATCGGTAAGGGTGGACTTGAAAAGCAGTACGAGAGAGAGTTGCGTGGACGTGAAGGTGTACGTTACGACGAGGTAGATGCACGCGGCCGTGTTGTGAGGCGTGCAAGCCCGGAGATGGCCGTTGATCCGCTGGCTGCCCCGAGTATCAAGACAAATATTGATCTGGATCTTCAGCGCTTTATTGCCAACCTGTTCGGCGATTCGTTACAGGGCGGAGTCGTTGCGTTGGATCCTAATGATGGTGCTGTTTTAGCACTGTATAGCGCTCCCGCGTATGATCCAAACAGGTTCACTGGTGGTATTCCAGCTAATTACTGGGATTCACTCATGAGCGATAAACGCAGGCCGTTATTTAATAAAGCTATACAAGGGTTGTATCCACCCGCATCCACATACAAGCTTTTTACAGCCGTAACAGCACTTCAGCATAATCTTGTCACCTTTGATGAAAAGATGACTGTTCCTTGTCATGGGGGATATCAGTTTGGAAACAGATATTTCCGATGCTGGGACCGTAAAGGACATGGCAATGTAGATCTTACTCGTGCTATCGAAGTCTCCTGCGATACCTACTTTTATCAGCTTGGACTTCGAATTGGATTATCACGTTTACTTGCCGGCGGTGTCTCGGTTGGATCGCGAAAGAAGACAGGAATAGATCTACCAGAAGAACGTACCTCCAAGTACCCATATGGTGTTGAGTACTATAATGAAGTTTATGGAGCACGTAACTGGTCAAACGCAGTCATTCTTAACCTTTCAATCGGTCAGGGTGAAAACTCACAGACTGTATTGAACATGGCTCATATGTATGCGGCTCTTGCTACTGACGGCCAGGCTGCGAGGCCGACATTAGTCAGCCGTAGTACACCGGTTAAGGAAAGACTATTTAAAGTTTCTCCTGAGCAGATGGAAGGGCTAAAGAGATCGTTAACAGGTGTAGTTTCTGCCGGTACTGCAGCACGTTCTAGACTGACTGGTGTTGTTTTGGCCGGTAAAACCGGAACTGCACAACAGAGTGGGCCAGAAGGCGACCATGCATGGTTTGTTGGATATGCTCCAGCTGAGAGGCCCACGATCGTTGTTGCGGTGATGTTGGAATTTGGACTATCCGGCTCCCGCGCAGCCAGGATTGCGTCTGCTATTATTGGCCACTATCTCAAGGTTACTCCAACCTCTGCGATTCAGACGCGTGGATAGCGAATGAAAAAGATTATTCTCGACTACCCGCTAATAGCTGTTGGATTGTTGCTGTCGCTATTTGGAATCGGGATGGTCTATTCCGCAGGGCAGACAGATATATCCACCTTTGTCACACCTCTTTGGAAGTCTCAGCTTACCTGGCTTTTTATTGGATTATTGTGTGCTTACGCTATTGGTAAGTCATCAGTCAGGTTGATCGAGTGGTTCACAACGCCGGTTTATATCTTCGTTCTAGTGTTGCTAGCTGTAACACTGGTTTTAGGATCAGGTGCCGGAACTGCAGCAGGGACAAAGAGTTGGTTAACAGTCGGAGGTATCCGTCTAGGCCAGCCAGCTGAATTGGCAAAGATCTCCGTTGTCTTGATGCTCGCTAAAGTTTTGTCAGGTCGCAAAGAGGCGCCAACTTCACTTCTGGAACTCTGGAAGCCCGCACTGATCGTCTTTGTTCCGTGGGTTCTTATTATGCTACAGCCAGACTTAGGATCTGGAATAGTATTTATAGGTATTTTCTTTGGAATGTTGTACTGGTCGGGGGTGCCATGGACACTACTGGTTCTTTTGGGAAGTCCCGTTATCAGCCTTATACTTTCATTTAGTACGGGGCTGTGGGGAGCCTGGTTCCTGGTGCTGTTGGCCCTGGTGTTGTGGTACAAGCCATACCTTCTCGAAGGCATATTTTTGATGGTGGCAAACGTTGCTACCGGAGTTATCGCTCCTATTCTTTGGGACCGTCTGGCGCCGTATCAACAGAACAGGCTTCTGGTTTTTCTTGATCCTTCCATCGATCCCAGAGCCTCTGGATATCACGTTATTCAGTCGAAGATAGCCATCGGATCTGGTGGTCCGATTGGAAAAGGATTCACCCTGGGAACACAAAAACGAAGCGGTTTCCTCCCTGAACAGCATACGGATTTTATCTTTGCTGTCGTTGGTGAAGAGCTGGGCTTCATCGGGGTAGTTGTTGCACTATCTCTGTTTTTTGCTCTTCTTGTCCGTGTTACCGGGATTGCGTCTCGAGCAAACGATTCGTTTGGTGGATTAGTCTCGTTTGGGCTAATGACATGCTGGTTGGTTCACGTAATTGTAAACGTTGGCATGACGCTAAACCTCATGCCCATCACCGGTATTCCGTTACCATTTTTTAGCTATGGCGGCTCATTTATGTTAGCCAGCTGGATTTCCATCGGTATTTTATTGCGTATATCGGGAGAGGGTCGCGGTAGGAATATCTAGCTGCTGGAGGAATTGTATGGCAGTTTGTGATCATCTGGTCGGGTATAGAAATTGAGGTAAATTGACCCTATGAAAGCAAATTCAATTCTTGATACTATCGGCCGTACACCCCATGTCAGATTAAATCGACTTTTTGATCCAAGGGTCGAGGTTTGGGTTAAGCTTGAGAGGGCAAACCCGGGTGGCAGCATTAAAGATCGTATTGCTCTGGCGATGGTGGAGGATGCAGAGCGTAGAGGGCTGCTGGAGCCGGGGAGTGTAATAATTGAGCCTACATCAGGGAATACAGGAATTGGATTGGCTTTAGTGGCTGCAGTAAAGGGATATAAGCTTATTCTTGTGATGCCGGAATCAATGTCCATAGAACGCCGTCGTCTGATGACAGCATATGGAGCAGAATTTGTGCTGACCCCAAAAGAACAGGGAATTAAAGGATCCATTGCCAAGGCCAAGGAGATAGCCTCACAAACAAATAAGTCATTTATCCCGCAGCAGTTTGAGAATCCAGCTAACGTTGAGATACACCGCCGTACAACAGCTCAGGAAATTATTGCTGACTTTCCAGAGGGATTCGATTATCTGATTTCAGGGGTCGGTACTGGCGGACATATCACGGGGGTGAGCGAAGTCCTGAAGGCTAAATGGCCAAAACTAAAGACATTCGCAGTCGAGCCAGAGCAGTCCCAGGTTATAAATGGCGGAGAGCACAGCCCGCACAAACTTCAGGGGATTGGAACGGGGATGATACCAGAGATTTTGAATACAAAGACTCTGGATGGTACGATACCAGTGAGTGAAAAAGAGGCATTCCTTTACGCCCAGCTAGCGGCCAAGGAAGAAGGGATATTTATCGGGATATCGTCCGGTGCTTCATTGGCGGCTGTCGCAAAGAAAATCCCTGATCTGCGGGATGGCAGCCGCATTATAACCTTCGATTACGACAGTGGTGAAAGGTATCTGTCGGTAGAAGGGTTGTTTTCATAATACGTTCGGTAGAATGGTTGTTTTCATAATACGTTCGGTAGAACGGTTGTTTTCATAATACGTTCTGAACGGTCGTACAGTAGTGAATAAACGGGGCTAAAACGGAGTTTCTAACTCCGTAACTCGTTGCTACACTTCAATTTCCGGCGCTAATCTGATATGTTTTCTAGATATCAGGCAGAGAGAAAAAAAATATGAGTAGTACGCCAGTTGTTGCATTAGTAGGAAGGCCGAACGTTGGTAAGTCGGCCTTATTTAATAGAATAGTCGGTGGACAGAACGCTATCGTCAGCGACGAGGCGGGAACCACTCGAGATAGAAACTTCGGATTGGCTGAGTGGAGTGGCAGACAGTTCTGGCTTGTTGATACAGGCGGAATTTCGGACGATCCCAATCATCCGATGGACACCGAGATCCGTAAGCAGGTTGGTGAAGCAATAGATGAAGCTGATCTAATGCTTATGGTTGTCGATGCCAAGAACGGTCTGCATCCAAGCGATATGAAGGTGGTGGATCTTTTACGCACTTCCAACAAACCATTCCTTCTGGTTGCCAATAAGGTAGATGATCCTCGTTCAATGGATCACTTCGAGTTTTTCAACCTTGGTGCCGGTGATCCGATCCCTGTCTCTGCCTCAAATGGAAAGAGTTCCGGGGATCTCCTTGACCTTGTGGTTGAGAACATCCCGGATATCGAAGAGGAGCAGCCGGATTCGCTTCGCATAGCTATCATTGGCCGCCCAAATGTCGGTAAATCTTCGATTGTAAATCGCATTCTTGGAGAAGATCGTCTGGTTGTCTCCGAAATTGCTGGAACAACGCGAGATGCTATCGATACGCCATTCCGTTATCATGGCAAAGATATGATCTTCGTCGATACAGCTGGGCTCAGACGCCAGGCACGTATTGATGATGGTGTTGAGTTCTATTCATCACTGCGTACACGCCGTGCGATAGAACGCGCTGATATCTGTGTATTGGTAATTGATGCAACGGAAGGCATACACAATCAGGATCTCAAGATAGCCACGATGGCATGGGAGGCCGGACGTGGGCTGATCTTAGTTGTCAATAAGTGGGACCTGAAAGACAAAACTGAAAAGACATCTGCAAAGATACAGAAGGAAGCAATCGAGAAGGTTCCTTACTTCAAGTTCGTTCCATTCTTATTTACATCTGCCGAAACCGGTATGCGCGTAAATAAGATCATGGAAATCATTATGCAGGTTGAGGAAGAGCGTCACAAGCGTATCACTACCTCAAACATCAATGAGACTTTGCAGGCTCTTATTGCCAGACGTCAGCCGCCTCAGGCAGCTGGACACGAAATCAAGTTAAACTACGCAACTCAGGTTGAAGTAGCACCTCCTGTTATAGCTGTGTTTGGAAACAATCCGAATATGGTACAGGAGCACTATATTCGTTATCTGCACAATGGATTCCGTGAGGCGTATGGTTTTACAGGTAATCCTCTGGAGATTCTCATGCGCCGTAAATCGTCGAGATGACACCGAGCGGAGGTGTGCTGAATCCATTCGTAGCTCTTGCTGCAGCGTATGTTTCAGGCTCTGTCCCTTCCGCATATCTGGCAGGTAAGTGGAAGGGGGTAGATCTTCGCAAACATGGCTCTGGAAATTTAGGAGCTACCAATGTGGTTAGAGTGCTCGGTGCAAAGATTGGAGCTGCAGTTTTTGCGGTTGATATAGCAAAGGGATTTTTCCCCGTATATCTGCTTTCAAAATATGTGGATGTTTCAAGGCCCGAGTTATTTGCAATGGCGCTTGGGGTTTTTGCCATACTGGGTCACATAAAGCCAATCTTTCTGATAACAAAAGGTGGTGGTGGCGGAAAAGGGGTAGCGACAGCAGCAGGTGTATTTCTAGGTTTGGCACCTATACCGATGCTGATTGCCTTTTCAGTGTGGCTCCTGGTCTTTTTGATTTCCAGGTATGTTAGTCTTGCATCTTTAGTTGCTGCTGTGGCACTGCCTATAGCGCTGGTATTGAAGGGATCGTCTATCCACGATCCACTTTTGCTTCTTGCTTTGGCTATAGGCATATTTGTGTTTTATACACACAGAGCAAATATTCAGAGGTTGATCAACGGCTCTGAGCACAGGTTTAAGAAAGGAGTATCGCGCTAGAATGACGACTAAAACCATGCGTTGTGCTGTGATCGGTGGAGGTGCGTGGGGAACTGCCCTTGCCAATCAACTCGCTAACAATGGCCATCGTGTTGTTCTTTGGGCATATGAGGAAGAAGTCGCATTAAGCATTAATACGACTCATATAAACGAAAAGTTTCTTGCAGGAGTACAATTAAATACTGCGTTGACAGCAACTTCAAAAATTGAAGATGCGGCTGCTGATGCAGATTTAGTTGTTATGGTAACTCCGTCGCATGTCTGTCGGGCTGTTGCTGCACAGTTAGAGCCATATGTGCCCAAGGCTGCAACTGTCGTTGTTGCCAGTAAAGGGATAGAGCAGCACTCGCTCTCTCTGATGACAGAAGTTGTGGAGCACACATTAAAGTGTGGTCCATCCGTCGCACTTTCAGGTCCTAGCTTCGCGGTCGAAGTAGCCAGAAGCCAGCCAACCGCAGTTGTTGTAGCCTCAGAAGATTTAGAGCGGGCTAAACTGGTTCAACATGCAATATCTTCTCCAACGTTTAGAGCATATACACTTACAGATGTTGTCGGAGTTGAACTGGGTGGTTCTCTTAAGAATGTAATGGCTGTTGCTACAGGTATTGCAGAAGGTCTTGGTTTAGGCTTAAATGCTCAGGCTGCGCTTATCACTCGGGGGCTTGCAGAAATAACCCGTCTTGGTGTTTCGATGGGAGCAGATCAGAGTACTTTTGCCGGACTTGCAGGTATTGGAGATCTTGTTCTTACATGTACAGGATCACTCAGTCGTAACAGATCGGTTGGTAATGAGATAGGGAAAGGAAAATCTCTGGACGAAATTCTGGCATCAAGAGATACTGTTGCCGAAGGTGTTATAACGACCAGATCTGCATATGCATTGGCTGCCAGGCAAGGCGTTGATATGCCTATTGTTGCAGCAACATACTCGGTTTTGTTTGATGGAGTTACTCCGAAGGTTGCGATGGGGGCGTTGCTTGACCGCGACCTGCGTAGTGAGATAGATGACTAAGTTCGCCTCTCAACTCCCGGTTCGTGAGTTTTTCTCCATCGGAGATGTCTGTGAAATTACAGACCTGAAGCCGCACGTTCTCAGGTATTGGGAAAGTCAGTTCAAGTTCTTGCATCCTGCCAAAAACCGTTCCGGAAACAGAGTATATCAACGCCGTGAAGTAGAACTTATAATGCTTGTTAAGCATCTGCTTTACGAGGATAAATACACTATAGATGGAGCACGCCAGCGGATAGATGAATATCGGAAAACTGGCGAACTGAAATCGATGGCACGTATGGGGCTAGAGGGACAGACTGTCGCTGCAATGGAGCGTGATGTCTTAAATATTCTGGCTGTGCTCGAGGGCCGGCCAGTAGAAGATTCGGCTGAATGACATTCCACCCGGTTGTATGCGTAATTCCAGCTTACAACGCTGAGAAATCCGTAGAAAAGGTAGTTGTTTCAGTGAAGAAGCAGGTCCCTGAACTCTACGTTATCGGAGTAAACGACGGTTCTACCGATGATACTGGTGAAGTTCTCCGCAGATCTTGCGATGAAACCATACACTTTGCTGCAAATAAAGGGAAAGGAGCAGCGTTGCGCGCCGCCTTTGCTTCCGATACCATACGCAACTCTGCATCTATAGTTCTTACAATCGATGCAGACGGCCAACACGATACAGCATTCGCACCGCAGTTAATTGCAGGGCTTTCCGAATCTGACATTGTGATTGGAACCCGTGCTATTAATACGCAGGCAGTTCCGGCAGTAAGACGTGCTGCCAATCTCGTTTCTAGCGCCGCAACACGTCTCGTTGCAAGGCAGCAGATACCAGACAGTCAATCAGGATACAGAGCTATTAAAGCTGAAGTGATTCGTAATGTTAATGCTGTTGGAGATCGTTATGAATACGAGACAGATTTCTTAGTTCGTGCTTCTCTGGCTGGTTATAAAATAACTGGAGTTACTATCCCCACTATATATGGGCCTCCAAGCCACTTCAGAGCTTTTCGCGACGCATGGTTAGTGACACGAGTTCTTTGGAGTCATAGAGGGGCATTGTTTAGATAATGAGTGTGCAATGAAATTTTTATGCAGTAATGACGATGGCATCTTTGCTCATGGTCTTGACTGCCTTGTGAAGGCAGCGGAAGAGTTTGGTGATGTTACTATTGTTGCGCCGGATCGTGAACAGAGTGCAACAAGTCATTCACTGACATTGCATCACCCAGTGAGGCCCGTCAGGCTTGCACCAAACCGATATCAGGTTGATGGCACACCAACTGACTGCGTATTGCTGGGTGTTGAATCCATAATGGATGAACGTCCGGATTTTGTGCTGAGCGGGATCAATCACGGCCAGAATATGGGTGAGGACGTTCTATATTCGGGTACCGTAGCGGCTGCTATGGAAGGGTTGATGCTTGGAATTCCGTCTATTGCCTTTTCTTTTGCTGGCGGCGATATGCGTTCGGATCCAGAGCTTATAAGTAGACTGGTAGACCCTGTTAAGAGGCTTCTACAGCATATAATCAAGCTTGATAAATTCCCAGCGAATACGCTGTTTAATGTGAATATACCGCCGTGCTTCGGAGCAGATTTAAAGGGGGTTCGTCTAACCCGTCTCGGTCGCCGCGTGTTTGAAAATTCCATAAAACCCATGACAGATCCATGGGGGCGTCCGATATATTGGATAGGGGCCGGTTCAATGACGTGGACCGGAGGCGAAGATTCGGATTACAGAGCCGTTGCCGATGGATATATTTCAGTTACCCCGTTGCATCTCGATTTAACAAATCAGGATATTTTAAACTCAGCGTCTGACTGGTGGCGAGCGCCATAACAAAAGAATTTGGTGGAGCGAGACGACGTCTCGTCGAAATATTGCAAGACCAGGGTATTCGTGACCTTACGGTGCTTCATGCTATGAATGAAGTGCCAAGGCATGTTTTTGTCCCTACTGGTGTAAGGCATAGGGCATACGAAGATTCAGCTCTTCCGATTGGAAATGGACAGACAATATCCCAGCCTTCCATCCACGCCAGGTACCTGGAACTGCTCCAGCTTACGGGCAGGGAGAAGGTGCTGGAAATTGGTACCGGCTCCGGTTATCAGACAGCTCTTTTATCGAAGCTTGCGTCTCAGGTCTTTTCAGTAGAGCGTGTAGCCCCGCTTTTAGATAAGGCAAGGGAGACACTTGGCCAACTCGGTCTAAAAAACATCTCATACCTGCTTGGTGATGGTACCCTGGGATGGAGGCAGTACGGGCCGTATGACGCCATATTAGTGGGCGCTGCGGCTCCCAGCGTCCCACCAGCTTATAAGGATCAGCTGGTTGAGGGTGGGAAGTTACTCATACCTCTCGGGGATAAAGGGGAGCAGACTCTGGCGCTCTTCACCAAGCGTGGCGATACTTTGGAAAGGCGCGATATTTTACCAGTTCGTTTCGTCCCGTTGTTGGGAAAAGATGGCTGGGAGTATTAACTTCAAAGTGATGTTGTTACCACCCTTTGTTCCACCTTCTGCTCGTATTCCGGTAGCTCCGAACCCACTAGCCACATCAGTGTCTAGCCCGTCTGAGCTACCTGCGGCTACGTTATCATCGTCACAAATATCTCAGGATATTGAGACACTTCAGGCGAGCCAGAATACAGTGCCTCAACTAGAAACAGTTGAGACGGTAGTCGAGTATTCTGCTTCATTGCCATCTATTGAAGAGTTTGTTTTAAGGGCTCCGTACGAAGGTACCGCAGAAGAGCCTGTGTTTGTGTCAACAACACCAACGACACATATTCCCGAGTCGATTGTTCTTCGTGATGGTACCGAACTGGTTCAGCTAGGCGGATTGTCGAGCGCTAGCCTTGCTGAAGAGCCAGCCGGATGGGTTGCCGAGGAGCGGGACTCTTTTGATTGGAAC
>JBEBRK010000007.1:0-222024 GCA_040394885.1 Gemmatimonas phototrophica | reverse complement strand
CTAAATTCTATCATGAAGCCAAGAATCGGAGTGGAATTTTAAAAGTTATAAGTAAGCTTAAGAATCTGTAGGCAAGTTTGGTTTAGACTTGTTGGCAAAAATTAAGAAGTTCCAGGTAAGTTTAAGAAGAAATCGGAAGAGGTTCGCAGGTTGTATCAATGAATATTATTGACCGTTGACGCAGGCTTAAGTCTTGTTGACCGGCAGCATCTGTGTTGCTTCAGGAGTAAGCGGCACACCATCCGGTTGCATGGTATTGAAATACTTCTTCGCGTCACGATAGCCCATCTCAATCAACTCCCCAGTGGTTATGCGACCAAAATATAAATCGGGGTCAAGTGGGAGTGCATGCTCAGGTTTGATGACATGCAGTCGAATCGGCTTAGTCCGGCCATCGACGTTTTCTCCATCACGAATTCGTGCATTAATATCATTGATGTAATCGAACTCTGCGAAGAGTGCTCCGTTTGCACTCATTTCAATCATATGCACATATTGCCGAAATGCTCCGCGATGATACTCCGGAGTGTTCCCAATGCACCATATCAGCCAGATTTCTTCAGCTCCCTGTCGTACTGCTTCTGTGAGATTCGCGTCTTTAATCCAGACAGCATCTGTATACCAGTCTGTCCCGTGCTGAACTGCAGGCATCAATAACGGAAGAGATATCCCTGCAATCAGAAGATCCTGATCGACTGTATGATGGGGGATAGTCTCAATCGTTTTCCTGGAGAAGTTGCATACGTTGAATGTTCCAATCATCTCCTCTGAAGCATTAATTTTTGCAATGTCGATACCCAGATGCGGGAATACGTGATCGCGTATGCCGTCCGCATCACCCCAGCCAGGAGCTTTGAGGAATCGAATTATATCTTTTAGAGGCGGGAGTGAGACGAATCGCTTGACATTGAGTGACCGCCATCGGTCGCACATCTCAGTAGGAGACAGGCCGGACATACGCATGGCGAGATTTATGGTCCCGCCTGATGTGCCGTCGGCATGGGCGAATGCAATACCGTGTTCTTCCAGGGCACGAAGGGCGCCTGCCTGATAGGCGACGCGCATTCCACCACCAGCAAGAATCAGCGATCTGTGAGGCGTTTCCAATACCAGAGTCCCAGAATGCCAGAGAAGAGGTCAAATGCTGCTACGGTCAACGCAATTGCTGAGAATAGATGTCCAGATACGCCCAGGCCGACCGCAATGGCAGCTCCAAGCTTTTGCAGAGAAGCCCAGAGAATCAGTGGGGTATGACGGGGAGCAGTTTTGACACCCTGAACCAGCAGGCCGCCAAACAGCACCATGAACATTCCTACGATGGCGAAAGTATGTCTGCCCAGTCCGGAACCGGTATCTGCACCGATTATTTCCAGAATCGTAGCCGGGAGAAACATCTGTACTGCGCCACTAATAACGGTGATGATTCCAATAAGCAATAAGAGTCTGGAGAGCCAGCGGTCGATTTGCATCTGATTATCTCTTGGTGCCTTTGGGTGGAGGCAGGATGTTGCTTAGGAGGTTTCCCTTTGCAATGAAGTAATACATCATGATGAACCACACCGCGGATAAAATCACCCAACGTAAATCATTCAGCATCATCCATCGTTGAAGCAAAGGAGCAAGTTCTGCAGCTTCGGTTACACCTGCTTTGAGAGCGTCATTGACACGTTCTATCATCCCTTGCTGGATATATACAGGAATCGAGATTCCAATTAAGCATGCAATAGGAACCCAGCGGAACTTTGTGCGCCATTCGCTCCACATCATGATGAATATCGCCAGATACATAACAGGGATGGTAAACACAAAGAATCGTGTGGCTGCTGTAGTTTGCGGTATCATCTGCTCATAGTAGTTGCTCACCGTAAGTGTCTCGAACGATGGGAACCAGAAGAAGTGCAGCGATGTGAAGAGCCCTACATAGATAGAGGCGATCAGAAAGATGTAGATGTGGTTGACGGCGAGGAGTCTGGCTTTCATGGTATGGTAGTCTCCGAACGAGGGGATGAGTGGAGTTGGGATGAGTGGATTGTAGGTGAAGAATGTGAAGGCGATGATCTGGGAGGTGGTAGCCACTCTTCGCTGTGCCCAAGGTCAATCACACTTTCCAGTCCTTCTGGTGTATTCGCTGGAGGGGTATCGTAGCTCAGGAACCATGACTCAAAATGATCATCGAGAACGCCTTGAGTTTCGGGGAAGAACGCGGTAAAGACTGCGTCAGGTTCGATGTTGAGAGTACGGAGGATATCGGCGCGCGGATGATTGCCGAGGGTAAAGGTGGCTTTTGCCTTTTGGCCAATATCGAAGTACATCTTCCCCTTGAAGTAGATATATGACTTCATCAGCATCCCGCGAAATGCGCAATAGTTGGCTGCGCCGATATTGAGGGGGAGTGGCGTGCCGGTTGGGCGCTTGAGGTCGATTCGGGTAACCATCTGATCGTCGAGGTTGTATTGGCTGCTCACTTCGGAATCACCGATTAGAAAATCGAGACTGGCCCTGTGTTTTGGCATCCCCCAGATCCCTTTGCCACCCTTGACCGATATTTCTGTACTGACCGGAAGATCCAGGACATACTGTCCAAGCCCGAAGCTTTTCTGAAACATCATAGGGAGGAATGGCGGCGCTTCTTTGTGGCCCTGTGTACACGCAATCGCGATGCTGTATTCAATGTATTTGCCAATATCAGTCACCCGATAGTCCACTACTGTAACAAGCAATAGCCCTTTGTTGCCAAAACGGAATGGATGTAGCTCATTCCCCGGCATTATCGCCCGCGCGCGCTCCAGATCTATCTTGAACCCTGCCATGAGGGCGGGCGTTTCTTCAGAGTTGACAGGGAGGGCAAATGAAATCCCATCAACAAGGGCGTGTCTGCCTTTCTGGCGACTCAGTCTTTTCGGTCTCAGGAACATATCAATCCAGCTCGCTGATCATTTTTGAAAGACACCCAGGGTCGCAGGTTGTCCCATGAGGGTGTCCAGGTGGCCGTATGCGATCTTCTTTCATGCACAATGTGCACTGAAGTCTGTCGCCTGCGGTAGAGTTCATAGTGGTTATACGCATATCCCTGGATAAGAAGACGCCAAAATCCGTTAAAAATTCTCACGCAATAAAGTACAGGTCGCGGGAAAATTATCCATACCACAGGATGGATTGGTTCGAGTCTAATGTCTCCCTGATCCGCTGTTTACATTTCACGTTATGAATAAAGCTGGAAAGAAAATGGAGGACGGAATCGATGGGGAGGTGTTTGCCCTCGTCGTCCGCGGGTTACATAAGCGCTTTGGTGATGTGGTTGCGGTTAATGGTCTCGATCTGGAGGTCAAAACAGGTGAGTGTTTTGGACTCTTGGGGCCTAACGGAGCAGGGAAGACAACAACAATTGAGATCTGCGAAGGGCTGACAGAGTCGGACTCGGGTGATGTTATAGTCCTGGGGCAACGGTGGCAGGATGGTCATCGGGCTCTCAGGGAGCGCCTAGGTATTCAGCTGCAGGAAACTCAGTTGAGTGACAAGCTTACAGTCAGGGAAACTGTGGAGCTTTTCCAGAGCTTCTATAAGCATGGGCGAACCGTCGATAGTGTAATCGAACTGGTTCAACTTCAGGAGAAGGCAAAAGCCCGTGTAAATGAATTGTCTGGCGGGCAGAAGCAGAGGCTGGCATTGGCGTGTTCCCTTGTAGGTGATCCTGATCTGATATTTCTTGATGAGCCTACAACTGGTTTGGATCCCCAGTCAAGAAGGCAGCTTTGGGAGCTTGTCGAAGCACTTAAGGCAGATGGTAGAACCATTCTGTTAACGACTCATTATATGGATGAGGCGGAGCGCCTTTGCGATAAAATCGCGATTGTTGACAAGGGAAAGATCATAGCCCTGGGTACTCCGCGGGAGCTGATTAATCGGTTACACGCTGAACAGATTGTGTTTTTCAGTGTGAGCGAAGAGATGCCACTGTCTCAAGATGCCTTGAATGCTATTCAGTTGAAGGTAAGTGCTACTAACGCACCAAGACAGGTAAATGGCGGCTGGGAGCTATTAGTCGAAGCGCCACATCATGCCATCCCATCATTGCTGGCAGAAATAGCCAGTCAGGGTGCAGTACTTACTGAATTACGAACACACTCTCCAACTCTAGAAGATGTTTTTGTTCTGCTCACAGGGAGGGCGCTGAGAGATGCGTGATTCCGATAAGTATGTTGGTAAACGATTCTCAGCTCTTTGGCAACTTACCCTTGTAAGATGGCGTGAGTTTATACGTGAACCAGAGGCAATATTCTGGACTTTCTTATTCCCGATATTGCTGGCTGCCGGTTTAGGTCTGGCATTCCGTGATCGACCACCTGAAACCGTACATGTGGGTGTGCTCCAATCCGCACAGGTGTTGCAGAACGTTGATTCTAATTCTGTTCATCCAATCAATGTGCAGGCACTAGACAGCAATAAGCTGGTTGCTGTTTCTACCTTCGATGATGATAGTGCTGCTGCTCATGCTCTTAGAATCGGTTCCGTCGCGTTAGTTGTAAGTGTCGATAGTAATGGTAGTCTTAAGTACACCTTTGATCCGTCACGCCCGGAATCGCGCTCAGCGCGGTCTATAGTTGACGAGACTTTGCAGCGTTCAGCTGGGCGAACAGATCCACTGTCCGTCAGCGAAGTCAGGATCGATGAAAAAGGTTCGCGTTATATAGACTTCCTTATTCCAGGCTTGCTGGCAATGAGTATTATGGGTACCGGGATATGGTCTGTAGTATTCTCTATTGTTACAGCGCGCACCAAAAAACTGCTAAAGCGTCTTGTTGCAACTCCGATGTCTCGTATGCAATATCTGGCATCGTTTGTAGTAGCGCGATTTGTGTTTCTGCTCGGTGAAGTTACCTTCCTCCTCGCATTTGGACGATGGGTTTTTGGTGTTCCACTCAGAGGGAGTCTGCTCTCGGTGTTTGCTGTCGCTTTACTTGCAGCTTTCTCGTTTAATGCACTTGGATTGCTGCTTGCTTCAAGAGCAAAAACTATAGAAGGCGTCTCAGGGTTAACAAACTTTGTCATGTTCCCGATGTGGATATGCTCTGGAGTGTTTTTCGCATCAACTAATTTCCCAGATGCTGTTCAGCCATTTATTAAGGCTTTGCCGCTTACTGCAACGGTAGATGCGCTACGGGAAATAATGTTGCATGGAGTATCTCTCTCTGCGGTTCTTCCCGAGATAGGTATACTCTTCGCATGGTTGAGCATATCGTTTGTAGTGGCGTTGCGTATATTCAGGTGGCGATAGATTGACAGGTTAGTTCGAAAATAAATTTCTAACGACCTCACAAACATCACTCCTCGTACGTCTACATAGTAGATTCTATGAAGATGCCAGAAAAGATTCCATTTGAGCTGGTGGTTAAACTGTACGGCGCCACGGTTTTTCGTGTGTGTCGTGCAGTTCTCGAACCAGATGATGCAGACGATGCGTGGTCCGAAACATTTCTTTCGGCATTGCGTGCTTATGAACAGCTTCCGGTTGATGCCAAGCTTGAAGGCTGGCTCGTTACTATAGCTCACCGAAAAGCGATTGATATTCTGAGGGCAGGCGAACGTAAAGGTCGATTGTTCGATTCACGTGGATTAGAAAACCATGATGAAGCGTTTGATCACAGTTACGGCTATGAAGTTGAGGATGCTGCTGGATTGGATAGCATGGTTCAAAAAGCCGTTTTGCAACTTCCTCTTAAGCAGAGGCAGTCAGTTGCATATCGTCATCTCGCCGGCCTTTCATATCGTGAGATAGCTGGAATTGTTGGAGGCAATGAAGCCGCTGTACGGCGTGCAGTTGCTGATGGTATCAGGAATCTAAGAAGTATTTTAAATGGCCTGGACAAAGATGAGAACGCAAGTTTAAAGAGTCGTGGAAAATCATCTGGTAGCCCAATAAAGAATAAAGCCATTGGCAGGTCTGGTAATAAAACTGCAAGGAAGGAGAAATGATGGTAAAGCGTAAAAATACGTCGTCGTCGGCTGTAAATATGAACACGAACAACAAGGATGATCTTTCATATGCTTCTATGTCTGATAGATCTATGTTATCGCCGTTGAAAGACATTGATGATGAACACATGGCAACTCTTCGTACAAAGATGATTAACTCTGCTATTAATGATAATCTTATAGATATTGCCTATTGTACAATAGATTCGCCAATCGGGGAGCTGTTGATTGCTGCGAGTGATGAAGGTGTTTTACGGGTTGCGTTCTTGGCAGAAAGATTCGATTCAGTATTGCAGGAGATAGCTGCGAATGTAAGCACGAGGATCTTGCGCGTGCCTCAACGACTTGATTTCGCAAGACGGCAGCTGGATGAATATTTCAGTGGTTCCAGAACTGTCTTTGATCTCCCGTTGGATATGAGATTGTCAAAGGGGTTTCGTCTAAGTGTTCTGCATACGCTGTCCACAATTGAATATGGCCAGACGAAAAGCTATTCTCAGGTTGCTGAAGTTGTAGGGAATCCAAAAGCTGTACGAGCCGTGGGGACAGCCTGTGCGACAAATCCAATACCTATCATTATCCCTTGCCATAGGGTGCTCAGGTCGGACGGTACATTAGGTGGTTACCTTGGTGGTTTGGATATGAAGAGAAGCTTGTTAAGGCTTGAAGGTGTTGACTAAAAATTCCTATGTTGGAACTTGTAGCTAACAACTAACAACTAACAACTAACAGTTCACAGTTCACAAGTCACAACCTACAACCCATAACCGTAGCTGTGAAGTTGTGGAAGATGATATGACCCAAAAGTTGGACCCAAAAGTTGGACCAAAAGTTGATAGAAGCAGAAACCCCCGCATGTCCTTGTGTTTCATCCAGGATATGCGGGGGTTCTTGATTTAGTTCTACTATATCTTTTTATACCTACAGATGTCTGCTTTTAGCTCTAGCCTCGCTAACACTAATGATAAAAGTTAAAGCCAAAACAACAGCAACAGCAACAACAACTACAGCTAATACAACTACTTTGCAAACCCTGTGGCATCAGGAGCTGGTGCGGCACATCTCGCTCCACCACCCGTTCTTGTTCGCGGAATCATAGTTGACTCTTCACTTGCCAAATATGCGAGCATCGCAGTTAAGGTTGCATTCGATTTAACATTGTTGATGCTGATCTTGTCATAGGTGTCTCTATTGGTATGCCAGGTGTATGTTCCGTAATTCCAACTGGTAGATGTCAGATTGAATGCTGGTGCTCCTGCGCAAATAAATGACGCGTGATCAGTGCCGCCACCGCTTGCCTGGCCTGGTGATACGAGCTTTATATCACCTGCAATTTTTGTAGGTACCATACCGAGCCATCTGGTAAAATAGCTGTCTGCCTGGGTGAGTCCTTCCATCGAAATAGTGCCAACCTGGCCTGTTCCATTGTCCTGATTGAATAGTGCCTGGAGCCCCTTAACGACTTCTGGTCTGTCGCGAACAAATCCACGTGAGCCATTAAGGCCCTGTTCTTCGCCGCCCCACAAACCAATAATTATGGTGCGCTTCGGGTTTGGGTATAACTCCTTAAGCAATCGAATAGCTTCCAGCATCGTTACTGAACCAGTGCCATTGTCTGTCGCGCCTGAGGATCCGTCCCATGAATCGAAGTGTGCTGAGAGAAGAACGTATTCGTCTGGCTTCTCGGAGCCTTTGATCTCGGCAACCACATTATATGCATCGATTTCACCCAGATCTTTAGAGTCCGCATTTAACCTGACCATTGGGCCCTGATTGTTTGCAGCCAAACGATCCAGTAATCCATAGTCTTCGCAGGATATGTGGAGAGAAGGGATCTTGTGTGTGCGTGTCCCGAAAATCTTTTCTACGCCCCAACCTTTGGACCAGTTGTTTGTCAGTATAGCTGCCGCACCAGCGTCTTCCAAAGCCTTAGCCAGCTGCTTTGGGTTTTTGCCGAGTGCCTGAAGCTGTGCAGCAAACTTGCGTTCTGCCGCTGTCCGTTCTGAACTGACCTGCTCGAAGTCACCTACTGCAGCCCATTGTTTCCAGTCAGAGTCAGGGCGACAGGTTGGCTGGGCAAAGCTCGTCAGGACGAACTTACCTTTCACTCCACCTTCAGTGAGCCATTTGTCGAAATCAGGGGCCGTTATACCCTCGGGAATTCTGATAACCTGGCCTTGAATCCACTGGCCATTGGTTCCTGGGCTCCAGGCCAGCAGGGTGGCTTCTAAGGTTCTAAGACGTGGAGAGGTCATGTCCATGTGTGTGTGGCCACGGTCCCACGCTGTCCATTTGCTATAAGCCACCTTTTTGGCAGGGATGCCCCACTCAGTTAACTTGGCGACTGCCCAGTCTACAGCTGCGTTGTAGCGTGGGGTACCAGCCAGACGTGGACCGATAGAGTCCATGAGAGCCTGAGCCAGCTTGGCAACGTTATCGCTTGCTTTACCCGCTTCGTATATCTTGTCGATCATCGGGTTGCTGGTTGGCGCACTCTGTTCGGGTGTCTGGGCTGTGCCGACCATTGCAACTGTAAGGCTTAGGGCGGCGACGGCAGCAGCTAGCTGTCGTTTCATCAATTCTGCTCCAAGGTAGATTGTATTATTTGTGATGCTTGTCTGACTGAATACTATAAATTAGTACGGTTTTCCTATGGATAGGGTTTTCCCCAGAAGGAATTTGGCGAATAAAAAACTTTTGGGAATAGCTTGCGCTTTACGCAGATTTGACCTTCGGGGCGTTAGATTCCTGAATGTTCAATCTGCAAGAAGTTGCTCAGGGTGGGTTTTCCGCCTTAGGGCTTGATGATAAAATAGTAAAAGAGCTCTCCATTTTAGGTTATGAAGAGCCAACTCCGATTCAAAGCGAAGCGATTCCGCACCTTTTATCCGGAAAAGATATCCTTGGCCAGGCAGCCACAGGTACAGGTAAGACAGCAGCATTTGCGCTGCCGGTCATTCAAAATATATTCGCAGCTGGAAAGAAGTCTAAGGGTGGACAGCCAATAGCTATCGTCCTTACCCCAACTCGCGAACTCGCCATTCAGGTTGCTGAGGCGATGCACAAGTATGGAAGAACCATGGGTGTTACAGTACTGCCGATTTATGGCGGTGCCGACATGCGCACCCAGCTAAAGGCGCTCTCGAGAGGCGTCGATGTTGTAGTTGCAACACCGGGAAGAGCTTTGGATCATATCCGACGTGGCTCTCTTCTGCTCGATAAGATTGATACCGTAGTGCTTGATGAAGCAGATGAAATGCTGGATATGGGTTTCGCTGAGGATCTCGAGGCTATTTTAGAGAAGGCTCCTGAAGATCGCCAGACGGCTTTGTTTTCCGCCACTATGGCCCCCAAGGTCGCGGCTATTGCTAACAAACACCTCAAGGATCCGGCAAGGATTAACATTGCCCGTGACACCTTAAAGGTCGGAACCACCCCTAAGGTTAAGCAGATTGCGTACATCGTTCCTCGTGCCCACAAGACCGCAACTCTTGGACGCGTGCTGGATATGGAGAATCCTGGTTCTACTATAGTATTCTGCCGCACACGTACAGAGGTTGATGAACTCACTGAATCACTAACGGTTCGCGGCTATACAGCCGGTGCGTTACACGGTGGTCTGTCTCAGGCTCAGCGCGATAGAATCATGAAGAAGTTTAGAACGGGTGGCATGGATCTGTTGATTGCAACTGACGTTGCAGCACGCGGGTTGGATGTTGATCACCTGTCACACGTTGTGAACTATAGCGTTCCAACATCTCCGGATATTTATGTTCACCGTATTGGACGTACAGGTCGTGCCGGACGTGAAGGCGTCGGCATAACTTTAGTAGAACCAAAAGAGCACGGTTACATCCGTAATGTTGAGCGCGTAACAAAACAAAAGATCGAGATTTTAACTGTGCCTACAGTAGAAGATTTAAATACAAGACGACTGGAAATTACCAAAACAGAGATCGAAGCTGCGCTAAAACAGGGTGGCGGTGAATCTCTGCGTTCGATCATATCGAGTCTGGCCAATGATGGATACGATATCATGGATGTTGCTTCTGCGGCATTGAAGGTTGCGCACAAAGCACTCGGAAATGACGCCGAAAATGAAGTCAATATCCCTGTTTACGAACCAGGCAAGAGTAGCAAGAGCAGATCCGGAAAGCCTCGCGATAGAGGTGATCGTGGAGATCGCGGTGAGCGCTCAGGTTATGGGTCAGGCGAAAAGTCGGGCCGCTATAAAGATCGTTCAGATTCCGGAGCTGGTTTCAAAGATCGTGGTGGATACAAAGGCAAATCGGAATTCCGTGACAAGTCTGAATTTCGCGATAAGTCCGAATATAAGGGCAAATCTGAATTCAAGGGTAAGTCGGATTACAAAGGTAAGTCCGAGTATAAGAGCAAGTCCGAATTCAAAGAACGCTCTGGCGGCAGCGACCGGTTTAGTTCCAAGGAAAGAGGAAGCGAGGCTGGCGACCGTTACGGTTCCAAAGAGCGTTCCTTTAAGGAGCGCCCAGCCAGAGAACGTTCAGCGCGTGATTCGGAAGGCAGTGGACGCGAAGAACGATCCAGTGGTGGTTTCAAATTCAAAGGATCCATTGGACGCGGCACATTTGCTGGCAAGAGTGAAGGACGTTCTGGCGGAAGGCCAGGAACGAGTAAGTCAGGAGCCAAGTTTGGAAAGAGCAGTGGTGGAAAGAGTTCACCTAAAAAGAGCGGCGCTAAGAGCAGCAAGCGGTCGCGTTATTAGTAGTTAGGTGTTGATCTGTGACTTTAATTTCTCTTTCAAACGTTGCAGTCGAGTTTGGTGCAACAACGTTATTCAAAGATGTCACCTTCACGGTTGGTGAAGGTGACAGATGGGGGATTGTAGGAAGAAACGGTACAGGCAAGACCACAATCTTTAAGTTGATTGCGGGACTGCAGAAACCTACTTCTGGAACGATCGCCAAGAGCCCCAATTCAAATATCTCGATGCTGGATCAGCATCGGGTATTTGATGGCGCCAGTAATATCTGGGAAGCTGCAGCTGCACCGTTCGCAGATCTTATTCAACTCGAAAAATCACTTGCTGCACAGGCAAATCATATTGGAGAGCTCGGCGAGAAAGTTACCGATGCAATCCTTAATAAATATTCAGCTGATCTTGAGCGGTTTGATAGAGAGGGTGGATATGTGTTTGCTTCCAAGATTGACTCCGTATTGCATGGACTTGGTTTTGACCCGGAAGCTGCAAAATCGCAATCTCTTGAATTTTTGAGTGGTGGCGAACGTGGCCGAGTTGGATTGGCACAACAGCTTATCAGTCCGGCAGAAATTCTGTTGTTGGACGAACCAACAAACCATCTCGATCTTGAGACGACTCGTTGGCTCGAGGAGTATCTCAGTACAACTGAAAAAACAATCATTCTCATAAGCCACGATCGTGCGTTTATGGCTTCGGTTGTCGATCATGTTCTGCACCTCGAAGGTAATACCGGCCAGTCGTATATTGGCGGCTACGAGCAGTTTATCGTGCAGCGTACAGAGCGGCGTTTATCCCAGATGCGTGCATTTGAGAAACAGGCAAAAGTTGTAGCTAATGAGGAAGATTATATTCGTCGCAACATTGCCGGGCAAAACTCAAAGCAGGCGAAAGGGCGGCGTAAACGCCTTGAGCGCGTTTCGAGGTTAAGCCCTCCCTTGGGTGAAGCAGGCTCTATGTCACTCAAGCTCGACGTACAGGAACGTGGGGGTGATCAGGTAGTTGTTGCCGAAAAAGCTACAATTTCTATTGAAGACCGAGTGCTGATAAAAGAGCTGTCCGGCTTTGTTAAGCGTGGGGACAGGTTGGGAATTGTCGGGCCCAATGGAGCAGGCAAGTCTACCTTTCTCAAGACATTAATGGGGGAACGTCAGCCATCTTCGGGTAAGCTGAGGTTAGGCAACTCTATTTCGGTGGAGTATTATCGCCAGGACTTGGCTCAGGTGCCCAAGGACAAGAGTCTGTATGATATTATCAGCGATTTGCGTCCGAGTTGGGAAAGGGGATTGGTTTATGGACATCTCGGCAGGTTTGGCTTTTCCGGTGAAGAAACTTCCCGGATCGCCGGAACGCTGTCCGGTGGGGAGAGAGCACGAATCGCATTAGCTATCATGATGTTGTCTCGTGCTAATCTTCTTGTATTCGATGAGCCGACAAACCATCTTGATGTCGAATCCATTGAAGCGTTGGAAGATGCCATTGAAGCTTATGAAGGCACTGTACTGTTAGTAAGCCATGATCGTGCATTGCTGAGGGCTCTATGTACTAGAGTATGGGAGTTGCAGGGCACTTCTGTTTTTGATTTTGATGGGTCCTTTGCTGAATGGGAAGTAGTCAGCGAAGAACGCAGAGAGCAGGATCGTCTGGATGCTGTAACTGCAAATAATCAAAAAAGAGAAAAAGACCGTCGTCAGGCGCAGAAGGAAAATGCTGATGCATCTAAAGCCAAGCCCGGCATAAAGGTCTCAAAGTGGGAGCTGGAAGCCGCTGAAAAGAAGGCGGTTGCTGCTGAAGCTGAGGTCGCACGTCTGACTGAATTATTAGGCGATTCGTCGCTTTATGATTCCCCGGACGGTTTGGAAAAGGCCGCAGAATATGCGAAACAGATAGATTTAGTAAAAGTAGAGATGGATGAAGCCCTGGAGTTGTGGCAAAAACTTTCTGACGCCTTAAACACCTGAAAAAGGCTGTAATTCAATCACAATAGGGATTCCGCGAGCGAATGCTCATATACCGGAATCCCTTTTTGTTTGTACCTTTTGAGAAAAATGTCTGAAAAAGTCAGTGTCACACCCTTACTTTGTGTAGTAAATGTTGTGATATTTTTCAACGTAAGATTCTCTTAATACAGTAAATTCACTTTATCCGATTGTTTGTTCGATAAATCGATCCAATCGATTGAAATGAGGATTGCATGGCATCTTCTAAGTTTGGCGTAGAAACTGAGATACTGATGGTTACCCCGGCAATGGCGGAAAGCTGGCTTGCCAAGATGGGTCCTAATCGTCCTCTCCGCAGGTTGGATGTTGATCGTCTGGCTGCTGATATAGATAAGGGCGCATGGGAACTTAATGGTGAAACAATTAAGTTCTTGAAGAACGGTACGTTAGTAGACGGTCAGCACCGTCTAGCTGCGGTTATAGCAAGCAGGAAAGCAGTCCCAATGGAAGTGGTTCGCGGAATTACCGAAACCGCCGTACAGACAATCGATACCGGGAGAGCAAGATCCTTTTCCGACGTATTGTTTATTGAAGGTGGAGTCAATGTCCGCGCCGTTGCAGCTACTGCAAAGTGGATTTGGAGATACGATACTGATCAGATGATTGGAAAGTACCGTCAACCATCTAACTCAGAGCTTCGGGCAACTTTAAACGATTATCCCGGTATTCACGATTCGGTTCGTGAAGTCCAGCGCTCTAAGGAGATTCAGCCACATAGCGCAATAGCCTTCGTGCTCACAATCGCCAAACTCAAGAAGCCTAAGAAAGCCGCGACATGGCTGGAGAAGCTTCATGATGGAGCCGATCTACGCAGGTCAGACCCGATATTGCATCTTCGCCGCCGCCTTCTTAGTAGAAAGGCGGTCATTAACCCGCTGCGGCCGGTTGAAGCAGCTGGTTTAATAGCTGTGGCCTGGAATGCGTATTCAAACAACGAGGAGATGACCTCCCTGGCCTGGAACGAGAAGGACGGTTTCCCTACAATCCGATAGATCGGACCTGGGAGATCTGAGGATCGTCCCAGCCGACCGTCGAGGTCTGTAGTGGTGAGGTCTGGAACGGCGTCAGTTTGGGATGTTGACGTCTGTAACGTGAGGTCTGGAAGCGTTCCAGCTTGGAACGCTGACATCTGGACCGGCGGCACCTGCCGGTGACGTCTGCACCGGCAGCCTCAGGCAGTAAGCTCTAATAACGACTTCCTGCCTAAGGGGAAGGGCAATTTATGATGATGCCCGTCTCAACGGTTTTTAACCTGAATTCGTAGTACGTAGTTAGAGGGGCGGCCTCCCGGGTTTTTACTCAGCAGGGCGCCTTCTGCTTGTCGGTGGGTGACCATCCCATCTTCCGACTTTGAGCTATTACATTCAGGACATGCAATTACCAACAGCTTTTAAAAATGGCATTGTGGCAGTTGCTCTCGTTTCTCTCGCGGCCGCATGCGCCTCGTCAAGCAACGTTAGCAGCACGAACAGCCAGTCGTCAAAAACAAGCGCCGCCCAATCGGCGGTTGATATTAGCCAGGCCCCTACATACAAGAAAGAGTTTGGCACCATGTGGACCTTCGATTCTCCGCCTTTGGAGTACTGGAAGAACACATACGGATTTACACCTCCCGCAGGGTGGTTGGACCATATCCGTCTCTCTTCAGTAAGACTACCGGGGTGCTCCTCCTCATTTGTATCTGAAGAAGGGTTGGTGATGACAAATCACCACTGTGCACGTGGCTGTGTCGCCGACGTTTCTCCAAAAGATACCAACTATATGGAGACCGGATTTACCGCCGGAAGCAAGGCAGAAGAAAAGAAGTGCCCTGGCGTGACTATGGATCAGCTCCAGTCAATCGAAGACATTACTTCGAGAGTTCAGGTTGCTATGACCGGTTCTTCAGATGCTGAGCGCAATCAGCAGCGTTCAGTCGCTATTCAGAACATTCAGAATGAATGCTCCACACAGTCCGGGCTGCGTTGTCAGGTTGTGAGCCTGTATCATGGAGGGCGCTATTCTCTCTATCGTTATAAGAGATTCTCAGACGTCCGCCTCGTTATGGCGCCGGACGAGCAGGCTGGTTTCTTCGGTGGAGATCCAGATAACTTCACATTCCCGCGCTACGCTCTCGACGTAATCTTCTTACGTGCATACGAGAACGATCAGCCAGCTAAATCGCCAAATTACTTAAAGTGGAGCCATTCAGGCCCACGCGAAAATGAACTCGTTTTCGTAGTTGGTAATCCAGGTTCAACCGAGCGTTTAGCAACTGTTGCACAGCTTGAGTACAGCCGTGACATTGGTTACCCAATGCAGTTGGCCAGCTACGTTCGCAACCTCGCAATTTTGCGCGAGGAAGCCGCCAAGAGCCCTGAGGCTGCAAGAAATCTTCAGAACAGCATCTTTGGATACGAAAATTCATTTAAGGCTGTTTCCGGATTCTGGGGTGGTTTAAAGGATCCTGTGTTGATGGGTAAAAAGCGTGCATTTGAAGCAGAAGTTCGTGCACGTGTTGCTGCAAATCCTGCACTCCGCAGCGAATACGGCAAAACCTGGATCAACATCGAAAATGCAGTCAAGGAACAGGCTGATGTTATGCCTAGACTGACGTATTACTTTGGTGGCAATTCTTCTGTGTTCGGTATTGCCCGCGCACTTATACTTGCTGCAACCGCTCCTGCGTCCGATACTATGGCGCAGAAGTACAGGGTAGCTTTAGTTGCTCCTCAGCAGATAGATAAGTCTGACAAAGCATTCCTGGCTAAGGGATATGCCTTGCAGCTGCGTGATGCGATTGCGACCTTGCCTGCTACAGATCCTTACCTCGTAATGGCTCTTGGCAACAAGACCCCTGAACAGGCAGCTGAGTACATTATTGGTGGTTCTCAGATTCAGGATCCAGCATTTAGAAGAACGATTATTGAAGGCGGAGCCGCTGCAGTTGCTTCATCGACAGATCCACTGATCGTTTTAATGCGTAACGCAGATTCGTTTGAAAAGCCGCTCCGTGAGCGCGCTCAGAAGGCTTCTGCAACGATCAGCGCAAATACCGCAGCTGTTGGTCGTGCACTGTTCGCAGTATACGGAACCATGTTGCCACCAGATGCCACATTCACACTTCGTATTAGCGATGGTTTGGTGAAAGGGTATCCAATGAATGGAACCATGGCGCCATACAAGACCACAACAGCTGGTTTGTATTCCCGTGCCGATGATTTCAATAACGTATATCCATGGAGACTTTCGCTGCCATTCCAGAATGGTAAGAGCAAGATGGATATGAGTACCCCGTTCAACTTTGTCAGCACAAACGACATTATCGGTGGAAACTCTGGTAGTCCGGTTATCAATCAGAACGGTGAAGTAGTTGGTTTAATCTTCGATGGTAACATCGAAAGCCTGCCAAACCGCTTTGTCTTTACTGATGAAGCCGCCAGATCTGTCAGCGTTCACTCAAGTATCATCACCGAGGCGCTGCGTAAGATCTACAATGGCAATCATATTGTAGACGAACTCGAAGGGAAGGCAAAAGCGAAGTAGCTTTTAGTCGCAGTCCAGATTCGTTTAAGTGAACAGAAAGGGGGAGAGCATATATTGCTCTCCCCCTTTCTGTTTTAATCTGAGATCTCACGACCTGGTTTTTGTGGCTCTATCAGGTAAATCACAGGACCTGACGCGGGCATATGTTTTAGCGGACTTCATAGTGATCGATCATGCCCTAACGGTTTCGATTTCTAGCGGTTCCGGCTTGTTGTTGTCAACACCGACGATGGTGGCAGTTCATAATGAGCGTTTATTGCTCGGATAACACCGTTGGCAATCTCGATATGTGCACGGCCAGATGGATGAATGCCGTCCAGTGATATGCATTCTCCAAACGGATTTGGCGACGTCATATTGGGAACTACGTTAATACACCCGCTGTTTCTAAGCTCGATCAACGCAGGATTAGGATCCCAATACGCCCAATTCCTGGCTGATGCGATACTTTGTATCTTCGAGTTGTATGCGGTTATTATCTCGTTCACTTCTCTCTGTTCCATTGTATCTAAAATGAACAGGTCTCCGACTGGTGTTGCTGGATTTTTCGTGCAGCTGATAATGGCTGGGTGTTCTCCAGAACGTATCCTCGGAATAATTGCAAACGAGAGTAGGGCGCCGTTAGTCAAACACATCGGATCCACTGTTACAGATCTACCGACCGCCTCCTCGAACTGAGCCCTGAACCCCGCCACAAACAGCTGCGAAGCATTAAATAGAACAGGTACGTTCAATACATTAACAACACCTATTAATACTCCGCCTTTTAACGACGTCATTCCGTTGAGCACTGTTGCAACAGAATCAAACTGTCGTTCAAATGTAGCGACTGGGGTGGCCCCAGCTGGTTGTCCAGATACTGCAGCTTCGAGTATATCGTTGTTCCCAATCCAGATGCTCATGAAGGTGGGATTTGCGTCACGCGCTTTATCTAGCGGCGATTTACCACCCAATATGAATAGAGACAGCGGATTTGATTGAGGGGTGGATGCATACAGAAGATCCATCAGCTTTGCACCAGGTACACCCAGGTTATTTAAGCTCGGAGATACAGATGATGGAGCTCGATATTCGCACCCTGTGTTCGGCGGAGCGCCTAAGGTCGTAATTGGTGCTGGACAACCTGTACCAGCAAGAGATGGATATGCATAACGCGTATTCATCTGTATTGCGAGGAGTCTTACATAACTTTCGCGTTGAGTAGCGTCATTTATACCGCTTGATTGAAACCCTGCAGTAATACTGTTGCCGAGGGCGACATAGCTCTGGAAATACTCGTGAACTGGGGTAGGGCCTCTCAAGATCTCTGCGCTATCCGAACATCCGGATAACGCGAACGATGCAGTGGCCACAGTTAAAGCGCTAAAGCCGCGTAACAACTTTGAATTTGTAGTCATAGGATATATAGCCTTAGAATTTTGCTGTTAGACTTAGCGACAGAACATGTGCGCCCAATTTATATACGCCGGAGTTAAGCTCTGCGGCGGTTTGTGAAGGAGAATCTCTTTCGTCTATACGACCACGTCTTCCGCCTGTTCCAACGTAAAGATATGAAGCATCTAAAGACATCCCCGGTCTGAACTTTAAAGGGATGCCTAAACCGATAGAAGCATTGGTCCTGTTCATGTCCGGTAATAATGGCGTTACAGTCTGATCCGGAGCAGGCGATTGAGCAAAGCTGAGTCCACCTCTTACTGTCCAGCCATTAATAGCATTTGCAGATTGAATTAATTTCTCTGCACCAAGTCGGACTGCCCAGACATCCTTGTATTCTTCAATCAGTTCACGCGGAGGTGCTATTTCAAACTCAATAGGAAGCCTGTCAAATGACGACCATCCTACACGAGCAATATCTGCTGAAAGAACAGTACCTGTAAAACCAGTATATCCAATACCAAGCTGTGCCTGCCATGGATGCGAGATCTTTGCACTCCCTTTCTGATCCACTAGTGTGGTATTGAATAATCCGGCAACAATGTTGTCAACAGGGCCAGCTGGAATTGGGCCAATAGGAGCCGGAAGAACCAATCCGGTTGGAGTCTGTGTAAATCTCGCATCTGCATCTTTGTATTTGAACTTCATCTCGGACAGGTATCTGACGCCGACCGTAAAGTTTGGGCTCACCTGACCATGCACACCTACATTGAATCCTAACGCAGTACCGCTTCCTTTAAGTTGAGCGCGTCCAAACTCTGTGTATGGTGCTATCCCAAACTGGCTGAAGGTGCCAAGGCCAAGGGCGCTCTGGGTGGATAGGTCCAGCCCCTGAAGCAGTTCGACTTTAGAATATCCGAATACGGGGCCACCCCCAATAGACCACTGCGGGTTTATCTGGTAAGCGATATTTGGTTGCAGGTAGATGGATTGAAGCGATGCCTTCTGAGCCAGGAATCTGCCAGGAAAGTCCTCATTCCACTGCGATGTCAGGCCGTACGGAACATAGAGGCCTATTCCCAGCGCCATATTATTCTCTAATCTGCGAGAATAGAAGAGATGGGGTGGGAATTCGTACGGAGCTGCTCCCTTGTATTTTACATTGGTGGTGTCCTGGCGAAAGCTGCCATTCACCTTGATCATCGCAGCACCAATTGTCAGCGTATTGCCTTTATCGAGCCTGATGGCGGCGGCAGGGTTCCAGAAAATCACGGAGCCGTCCTTACATGGAGCTCCAGTAACAGCAAAGTTGCGGGCCACCGCACAAGTACCGATCTCGCTTAGCCCGAATCCCTGAGCCTCAATATGAGTCAATCCGCCTGATAAAGCCAACAAACTCGCTATTGAGGGGATTACGTGCCTGCGGGTATAGAACATGTTCATATCCGGTCGTCTAGTGTAAGTCTGTGGCCACCGAGGCCACCCCATTCTGGTCTTACACTAACAACAGGATACGTGCCACTTTACACGGAGATCAACCGAATCTTCCTGTTACGTAAGCTTCCGTGCGTGGATCTTTTGGAGATGCGAAGATAATCGGTGTTGCAGAACTCTCTACCAACTCTCCATTTAACATGAAAATCGTATGATCAGAAACTCGAGCTGCCTGTTGCATATTGTGAGTTACGATAACGATTGTCATATCTTCACGCAGTTCATCAATAAGGGTCTCAATCTTCTGCGTGCTGATAGGGTCTAACGAAGCTGTAGGTTCATCCATAAGGAGGACGGAAGGCCGAGTTGCTATCGCTCTCGCAATGCAAAGTCTCTGCTGTTGTCCGCCTGACAACCCAATTGCGCTTTCCTTGAGTCTGTCGCGAACTTCTGTCCAGAGCCCAGACCTTTTAAGCGCCATCTCGACAATTTCATCTATTTCCTTTCCTTTTGGAGGATCGTCGAGAACTCGCAGGCCAGCTGCAACATTGTCCCTGATAGACATTGTTGGGAAAGGAGTTGGTCGCTGGAACACCATTCCAATCTGACGGCGCACTTCTATGGCATTCGTGTGCTGATCGTAGATGGATGAACCATTAAAAGCAACAACACCTTTTACCTTTGCTGTTGGGACAGTCTCATGCAATCTATTGAGACAGCGTAGCAGTGTGGACTTGCCGCAGCCTGACGGGCCGATAATAGCTGTTACATGATTACGCATAATCTCCACACTGACCTCGCGAATTACATGATGATCGCCATAGGAAGCCGTGAGATTATTTACTACAATAGCAGGTTCAACTTCTTTAATAGATGGCTTGCGCAATATGTTTGCTCCGCTCTTTCTAACCTGAATCTGTTGGTTAAAGTTTTCCATTTGGTATCTCTGTTATTCGGAGGATGCTGAGAATCTGTTTCTGGTTGCCATTCTTGCCAGTATGCTGATCACTAAGACAATTGCTATTAACATCAGTGATCCTGCCCATGCCTGCCTATGCCATTCTTCATAAGGGCTGATGGCATATGTATAAATCTGAAGTGGCAAGGCTGCTATAGGCTTTAGAACATCGGTAGACCAGAACTGGTTTCCGAAAGCTGTAAATAACAACGGTGCTGTTTCTCCAGAGATTCTGGCAATAGCAACTAGTGCTCCTGTGACGATCCCAGGCAAAGCTGTGCGAAGTATGATTGTTAGTGACGTTCTCCATCTGGTATATCCCAGTGCCAAAGCTGCTTCGCTGAGGGCATTGGGGACTAACTTGATCATCTCTTCGGTCGTGCGTGTAACGAGTGGTATCATCATTGTTCCCAGTGCAATTCCACCTGCAACAGCAGAGAATCCGCCCATTGGTCGTACCAATAACTCCCATGCGAAGATTCCCATAACTATAGATGGGAGGCCGTTGAGAACGTCCGAAAGAAACCTTACAGTGCTGGATAGTTTACCAGCCTGGTTCTCTGCTAAATACATTCCCGCACCGATTCCGATTGGTAGGCCGATAAGTGCAGCAATTCCTAACAGAATCATAGTGCCTGACATCGCGTTTGCCATTCCGCCGCCAGCTTCTCCAACTGGAGCCGGTGTGCTTGTAAAGAATGCCCAATTAAGCGAAGATGCTCCCGCTTTTACCAGATGCGCCAGGATAAAAATTAACGGTAGTGTTGCGAGGAACGCTGCAATGCAGGCTATGCTTATCATCGTTACGCTCCAGATTCTTCTGCGAGTGGACCGTAACATTAGCTCATCCTCTTGACGCGGCCGACAAGTAGTCGTGCGCCTGCATTGACCAGAATTGCTATAGCAAACAATGTCGCACCTGTAGCCATAAGAGCTGCAACGTGCATGTCATTGGATGCTTCGTTAAATTCGTTTGCAATTCTGGAGGCAAGTGTATAACCCGGTGCAAACAGCGATGCGGATATTTTAGGGCTGTTGCCGATCAGCATAGTGACTGCCATAGTCTCGCCAATTGCTCTACCTAATCCGAGCATGACGCCGCCAATTATTCCTGATTTGGCATATGGCAGAACAACACTCCATATCACTTCCCATCTGGTGCAGCCCAATGCTAATGCAGCTTCACGCTGCGAGCGCGGAACGGCCTTTAATACTTCGCGGGATACTGCAGATATGTATGGCAGAACCATGATAGCAAGTATTAACCCTGCTGCTATCATACTGGGTCCGTAGGTTGGTCCGCTAAACAGGGGGAAATTGCCTAATCCCAGTGTGTTCTGTATGAACGGCATTATGTCCGTTCTTAGCAGTGGCAACAGGATGAAAATCCCCCAAAGTCCGTATACAACACTAGGGATTGCAGCTAAAAGATCGACTAGGAAAGCCAGTGGCTGCTGAACCCATCTGGGCGCAAACTCAGATATAAATACCGCAGCACCTATTGCGAGAGGTGTTGCGATTAGTAATGCAATAATTGAAGAAACTATGGTGCCGAAGATTGCTGCTGCAGCTCCAAATTTGCCATTAGCTACGTCCCATTCGCTGGAAGTGAAGAAGCCGAAACCTGCGCTTTTAAACGCAGGCCAGGCTCCTTCCATAATCTTCACTGCGATGAGAAGCAGCAGTAGTGGAATGGCAACTGCAAAGGCTTTTGTAACGCCTCTATAAATTGAGTCGCCTATCGAGCTATCAACATGGCTATGGTGGCCTTTTGTTGTTGATGATGCCACTCCAACTCTACTCATAACGTCGCCCAACGGTGGTTAATTGGATGCGGCCGATAACCGCTTTGTTAGATCGTCAACAATGTTCTTCGGGAGAGGAGCGTAGTCCAGAGCTTCCGCAGAAGACGCGCCGTTTGCTAACATCCAGTTCAAGAAATCGGCTAACTTCTTTCCTTTTTCTGTTTTGAGCTGATTCTCATAGACCAGTATCCATGTGAAAGATGATATTGGATACGATTCATCACCTGGTGCGTTAACAATCGATACTCTGTAGTCCGTGTCAGCCGGTAACTCTGAAGCTGTTCCAGCCGCCGCTGCAGTAACCGAGGCGATGGATGGGGTAACAAACTTTCCAGCCTTATTCCTGATGTTTGCGTACTGCAGGCTGTTTTGTTTGGCATATGCTAATTCCACATATCCTATGGAGCCTGGAATCTGCTTGACCTGACCTGCCACACCTTCGTTTCCTTTGGCTCCTAAGCCGGCTGGCCACTTTACTTCTTTGCCGCGGCCGGGGCCTTTATTCCAGGCGTCACTGACTGTGGCGAGATAATCGGTGAAGATAAAAGTTGTGCCGCTACCGTCACTCCTGTGGGCAACCAGGATGTTTTCAGATGGAAGTGTAACTCCAGAGTTTACTGCTGAAATCTTTGGGTCATTCCACTTTGTGATCTTGCCCAGGAAGATATCTGCAACCAGATCGGAGGTCAGGTTGAGAGGAGTCGATATCGACGGAAGGTTGTATGTAACAACCACCGCTCCCATTACTGTTGGGATGTGGATAATCTCACCACCGGTGGCTTTGGCCATTTCTTCATCAGACATTGGGCTGTCAGATGCCCCAAAATCTACCGTTTGAGCTGAGAGTTGACGTATCCCACCGCCCGAACCGATGGATTGATAGTTGATCTTTGTTCCAGTAGCCGCGGCGTAGTCCGAGAACCACTTGGAGTATATAGGGTAGGGGAATGTTGCCCCGGCACCGTTTAGCGCGACCCCAGAGGTTGTAAGGGTGTCGACAGTCGCGCCGTTGTCGGCGGATTTATTAGCGCTGCAGGCTGCAGCTGAAAGGGCCAGGCCCGTGATTGCGAGAGTAGAAAACAATACTTTTGTGTTCACACATTGCTCCAAATAATGGTGGTACTTGGAATGTGCGGTACTATCGTCACGGATTGTCACGGACTTTGTAACAGAAATGTCACGGCAGAGGCGGCCTTAAGGCTTATTCTGCCGTGACATTTGAAGGTTTTACTACTGAACCGCTTTAATTGAGACTTCTACTCTTTGCCCCAGCTTTATGGGCGCTTCTTGTGGCAATGTAACTTTTATCAGAAGAACTCTCGTATCTTTTGGGCGGCCTGGATCGAATGGTGTGAGCTTCCGCGGGTTAACAGCATCCGGTACAATCTCCAGCACTCCAGTCCATGTCTCTCCCTCGTAGCCTTCGGCCGTTATCGTAACCGAATCGCCTACACTGAGCTTTCCAATATCGTATTCATCAATTTCAGCTTCGATTCGGCGCTTTGTGAGGTCAGAGATTGTGACCAGAGGAGTTCCAGCAGGAACTATCTCACCTTCTTCAACATTTCGTGCAGTTATAGATCCGGATATTGGCGCATAGATCCTGGACTTGGCTAGTGAAGCCTGGATGCGTTTTACTGCAGCGATGGCTACCTGCTTCTGTGCGCGAGCGCTGGCAAGAGTGTTGACTGTCTTGTCATAAGCCTGTTGGGATATGCTTTTGTCGGCCTTGAGTGCCGTTGCACGCTTTTCTTCCAGCTCCAGTAACGTGATGTTGGCATCAACTTCGGCAACCTTTGCATTTGCTTCCAGAAGTGCAGCCTGTAGTTCTTCAGATGCAAATTCAGCAATCAGATCGCCTTTTTTAACTTGCTGCTGTTCAGAAACCAAAAGCCTGACAAGTCTGCCTCCGACTTCAGTTCCGACATCTACAACTCCACCTGGATATGCCGCAACTCGTCCTTCGCCACGCACGTTGTCAGAGTTCGCATATTTCTCAGCCGCTGCTGCAGAGGCTGCTTCAGCGTTGATCTTTTCTTCTTTGCTGATAACTCTCCAGCCTACGAAGATCGCAATTAATGCGATCACCCCCAATATTATGTATTTCTTGTTTTTGTTTTCGGAGTTGCTCATAAATATCTATCTGGAAGGTCGTTAATTGACTACTTGTTCGGGTTTATCAAGCCATCGCGGATAGAAATAACTCTATCTACAATAGTTCTGACTTCCGGGTCGTGTGTCACAATTAGCAGAGACTGATTCTTCTTTTTTGCGAGATCTCTGAATAGCTCAAGAATCTGCATCCCGATCTGTGAATCAAGATTCGCGGTCGGTTCGTCTGCAAGTAGAACCGGTGGCGTACTTGCCAGCGCCCTCGCAATTGCAACGCGTTGTTTCTGTCCACCGGAAAGATCGCGTGGAAGAAACTTTGAACGGTTCGAAAGACCTACAGCGTCGATTGCAGAATCAGCCAGCTTCTTAGCATCTTTTGTAATTCCCTTGATATTCAACGCGTACTCAATGTTCTCGTGAACAGTAAGGGATGGAAAGAGATTGAACTGCTGAAATACAAATCCAATGTGTTGCCTGCGTACTGCTGCCTGTTCACGCGCTGATGCATTGTCAACGCGAATTCCATTGACCTCAACAAGACCGGATGATGGAGAAAGGATGCAGCCAAGAATTGAGAGGAAGGTTGTTTTGCCTGAACCAGATGGTCCTTCAAGCGAAACTATCTCGCCTCGCGAAAGCTCGAGGGAAACTCCCTTCAGAACTTCTACAGATTCACGTCCTTCCTGAAAGGTCTTCTTTACATCAACTGCTCTGAGTGTATGGATTGACATGGATTAAGTCCTGAACACGAGAGCTGGATCGATCGATGCAACTTTATGGAAGCTGATCACTGCTGCAGCAAGGCATAAGAAAATGGTCCCAATGAACATATAAATATGGAGGGACATCGGCATTATCAGCTTCAGTCCAAGGCCAACCATCAATGGCGAAACGGACCAGGACATACACAGTCCGATGACATATCCAACGAGTGCAGCTATGACAGCCTGTTTTCCCAGAATCTTGTATATGTCGAAGTTGCTACCACCGATTGCTTTTACAGTTCCAAACTCTTTAATGTGCTCCATTGTAGATGTGTAAAGAGTCTGTGCTACAATCACCAGCCCAACTAATCCGCCCAGAAAAATTGTAACGAACATGTTGAGTCCAAGCCCGGTGCTTTTAACCCAGTAGTCTTTTGACTTCTTGGCCCATGCTTCGCTTGTATGAACATCGTTGAAAGGAAGCCTGTGGCGAATCTCATTCATAACGGCGGTTTTATCTGCACCGGGCTTAAGCTTCACGATTACATATGAAGTCTTTCCACCAAGAACGCTGGGCTGCATGCTCTGGGCGAGTCTGAAGTCCATAAACGTCATTGGAGTAGTGGTGAACGATATGGCATCCTTTGTTCGCCCTGCAATGCGAAGACGGCTATCGAGATATTCCCTGTATTCACCTACCTTAAACTCACCAAACCGTCTTACTGCACTCTGATCGATAAAGACATACGGCCCTCTCTTCAGGTCACGCAAATCACCCTGGACAATGTTCCAGGGAACTCCCCACTTTTCATAGTCCGCAAACGCATATATCTGAGTAGACTCCTGCGCGCCTGTGGGGAGTGAAACGTTCATGAAGGTAACAATGAGATTGTCGGCTCTTGCTACGCCGGGGACGGCCCGAACTCGGTTCACATGAGTTTCAGGAAACTGCTGCGCGAAGTCGATATTGGGGGTGTTGCGGGACGTCACCCATACGTCGGCGTCAGTTCTATCTATGATGAGTGAGGCATTGTCCAGAATGCCAAAAAAAAGCCCGAATTGAACGAATATCAACGTTACGGCAAACGCAACGCCGGCAACGGTAATGAGGAATCGGAGCTTATCGTGAACTAGACTCTTAAGTGCTAAATCAACCATGTCGAGACGGAAATTAACAGGTTTTCACCTCGCAATGCTATTTCCCCACCATTTATAGATGTATCGCCACGTCCTGGTCGATGTTCACAAAACTACACGAGCAGTATTCGTTATCGTCTAGTGTAATGATCCGATTCTTGCTAACTTACCCAGCTGTTACGTCTGGCGAGCCTGCACGGCAAGCTCGGGCGGCTCAATCGTTTACTCCCTAGACTGGCGAGATTACAATGCGTTTACCAAAATTCCTCTTAACAGCTTTTTCGCTGTTCGCCATTATGGCGATTGCTGCTTGCGCTTCAACACCTAAAGAAGGTGGAACTGCTGCAAAGAGCGACGATAATGTCCTCTCCGCAGTTGAAATTGCACAAGCAAACGTTCCAACCGCCTACGAAGCTGTTGATCGTCGCCGTCGTAGATGGTTCCGCGATCTGACCGGTGAAGGCGAAGTCAGCGTGTATATGAACAACCAGAGACAGGGTGGCAAGGAATATCTCCGCGAGATCCCAGCTCAGGACATCGCATTCCTCGAGTACCTCAAGGGTACCGATGCAGTGATGCGCTTTGGTCAGGAAGCTCGTGGCGGTGCAATCATCATCACCCGTAAGTAAGCTATTTTCAAATAGCTTTATGAGGACGGGCCGATTCGTCGGTGAAGCCTCACCTGTCTGAAATGCTTCTTGTGGCCGCCAACTGGTAGTGAAACAGCTGCCTGACAGGGCGGTCCACAGGGCAAATTTAGAAGAAAAAAAGAGAGCGATACTGATTTAGTTCAGTATCGCTCTCTTTCTTTTTCAGCCATGTCGTATACAGCCAAGACGATATAGCACAGCCATGCGTGGCACTGCTCAGTCAGGCCGTACTACTGCCGATGCGTAGTACGGCCAAACCGTAATTCTACTTTTTCGTTCTGATAGTCCTGTTTGTCCAGATGATAATTACCGAGCAATCAGTCTGACCAGCTGATTTATACTCGGATGGTGCAGAGACTGGGCTGTAGGTTTCTATGGCCATCAACTGCTCCGGCATAATCTGATTGTCCAGCTCTCCTGGGGAATTCTCTCTGAACTGAATACCATCTATCCAGTAGGTGACGCAGCCGCCACTGCCTCGAGTGGACTTAATCGAGTTCCCGCCAAATGACTGCTCAACCCTGAAGCCAGGAAGCGTCTGGAACAACCCTGAGAGGCTCTGAACATTGCGGCGTTCCAGGTCCTTAGGCCCAAGGAAACGACCCATCCCCATCCGTTTACGATCGGTAAACCCATTCTTTTTAAGAGCTTCATCATAAACACCCTCGACTTCAACCGCTGCAAGTGATGGTGGCTGATCTTCCAGGGTAATTTCAACACTTACAGGAGTGGCTGCACTAAGATTGATGGCTCGCTGCCGCGGGCTGAACCCAATGGCTCGAACATAGATCGCTCTCGTACCCGATGGTAAATCCGAAATTTTAAACGATCCGTCGCCGCTGGTTTTAACCTGGGATTTTGGAGCTCCCTGAACCGAAACGGTAGCTCCCTCGATAGGAGCCCCTTCTTTGTTTAAAACTCGTCCAGATAAAACCGCATCTCCAACGGTAGGCGCTGAATCTTCCAGTGGGACATCGATAAGGTGCAGTGTGGCGAACCCTAAAACCTGCTGCTCTGCAAATTGAACGGGAACTTCAGCCGTCTTCGAAGTGCCGCGTTCCGCCTGAATGGTGGCTGCCACTTCAGACTGAATGCCACATATCACATAGTTGCCACCTTCGTCGGTAACACCTTCCCGGACCTGAGGTATTCTCTTAACGCCTACATCTTTGCCTATGTCCATTTTGGTCCATAGAATAGAAACGCGCACCCCTTGGAGTGGAATTTCTGTATCGGGATCGACTACCCGCCCCATGACTGCAACTGGGCCGAACTTGCGCTTGGATGCTGGGCAGGCTCTAAGGACCATTGATTGGGCTGACGGTGTACCAAAGATCACCTCTCTTACAGAATCTGCTCCCATTCGGAGCGGATCGGTTCCAATCGATAGGCCAAGGGTATCTAAAAGTGGATGAAAAACCGCAATTCTATAGTCTCCGACAGGTATGCTGTCTATCCGAAACTTGCCTTTCTTATCCGTTATGGCCGTAATCGTGGTACCATCCAGAAGGATTGTCGCTCCTTCGAGGGGCAAATAGTTGATACTATCGATGACAACCCCAGTCAGGGTAGACCACTTTTTGCTTGAATTGTCCGACTTTTCCTCTTTCTTCTTCTCATCTTTTGAGCCCTGTGCAGCGAGATTTGAGCTCGGGAAGGAGAGGAGTGCGGCGATGGCGGCTAGGACCGCCAGTTTCGAAATGCGGCGTAGAGACATACCTTATATACTAATGACAAACCGCCAGTGTTGCTTAAAACTGTCGATTTGTAATAAAAAAGTGGCGACTAACCGTAACGTCGCTAAATTGTCTTGTAACTGTCCCGAATAGTCACCTGTCTAAATGGTCGGTAGCACGCTGCAACACATTAACTCAAGCCTAAGTTCGCCAACTCCAGACCGCTCTCACGAACAACAACTTGTTCGTCGGGTTATCTCTGGCGACCCCATGGCCGAGCGTGAGTTTTACAATGCTCATGTGGATGCGGTCTATAGACTTGCATATAGAGTTGCTGGCGATCCTGAGTTGGCAAAAGATTTTACCCAGGAGGCGTTCGTTCGAGCATTCGATCGACTGTCTCAGTTTAGGGGTGAGGCTTCTGTTTCAACCTGGATGCGGCGTGTCGCCATGTCTGTTGTTTTAAATGGCTTGGAAAGGGTAAACACTCGAAAGACCCGAGAGACTCCTCTTGAAGACACCGAGATCGAATCCCCTCCAGCTGCGACAGATAATATTGACTTGAAAGATCGCTTAACCGCGGCAATCGGCGAACTGCCGTCTGCCCAGCGAGGTGTCATAATGATGCATGATGTGGAGGGTTTTACCCATCAGGAAATCGCTGATGCACTTGGCATTACAGTTAGCTCCTCCAAGGTGCGGCTGTTTAGAGCCAGAGCGCGGTTACGCATTGCCCTTGCCGATTTGGCTGAGGAGTGGATATAGATGAATTATTTACGATCTGATGACGAACAGCGTTTCGCAAATTTTCTGCAGGCTAACCTGCCGGAGGTTGTGAAGTCTGTTCCTCAGACACCCAGAGATGAAATCTGGGAAGGTATTCAGCGGAAGCGGTTATTTGCCGATGCTGAAGGGATTGTTCTGGGCGAGGCGACAGCTTCGCACGATGCTACTGAACTGGTAAGTTCAGGCGTTGATTTAAATGCAGGTATTACCTCAAAGTCTTCAGCACTTCCTGTGAAACGATGGGTAATATCGATGCGCTGGGCTGCTCCAATAGCCGCAGCTTTTCTAATTGTTGGTGTTGGAGTTGGGCTGCTAATCGAACACGAGCGTTTCGATTCGCATACCCAGGTGGCAGGAGCAGATGCAGGTCAACCATCTAACCTGCCAACACAGGTAGCAGCAGAAGAACACTTTGCAGAAGTTGATCAGTTAATAGCTACATTCGCATCGATTCAGGGTTCTGAGGCAAGCGAAGCGAATAATGCGCAGTTGGAAGCAGAGATAGGAATGTGGGCCAGGAGCTTATTAAGTACTACACAGCTGCTGATGGATTCTCCTTTAGGATTGGATCCACAGAGACGTAAGCTTCTGTCTGATGTTGAAATGGTGTTGGTACAAATTGCTCAGCTAGCCCCAAATCAGGATCCTGATGATCGCGAAATCACTGAGCGATCCATTGAGGAATCGCAGGTTAGAGAAAGATTGCAGGACGCTTCTCCATCTCCTACTCCTAGAAAAAAGAGCTACGACGGTCAACGCGGTTTATGACCTTTGTGGGATCGGTTAGAGCTTTAAGTCTAACTTTGTGTTTGTTTCTTGCAGCGATCGTCGCAAATGCGGTGATCGCTGTTCCTGTTGATGCACAACAGGCTCAGGCAGCAGACACTCCCGCCATTCGCGCAACCGATCTGGCAGCAGCCCGAGCAGATTCTTTGTATATAGCAGCTCGTCAGGCGCAGGTTGCCAAGGATTACCCCAATGCAATACGTCTTTTCGATCTAATAGTCAGACGTTATCCCAGGTCTCAGCATGCAACGGCTGCGCTTTATTATAAAGCTTTTCTGCTGTATAGTCAGTATAAGCAGGGGCAGCCAACAGTACCTTTGCGGCTCGCATTAAACACACTTCAGCTGTTGGAGAAAAACTATCCTAATGCCCCACAGGCATCTTTAGGGCAGTCGCTCCAGCTACGTATATGCGGTGAGCTGGGTCAGCTTGGGGATAGTGTATGTGTTGAGAGGATTGAAAAACAGCTTCGCAACTCTTCCATTACTATTTCTGTCAGTCGTCCGGATTCTGGAAAAAAGCCTGTACATACTGACTCTGCGCCTCGTGTAGCAAATGGCCACGGTCATAGAATTCAGCTAAAAGCAGATACGTCTTCTGATAGTCTTATAATTACGCTCCGACCGGATTCTACAGCCTGTTCTCAGGTGGATAAGGGTGGGGAAGCTTTTATAGCAGCCTTAAACGGACTATGGAAGGTGGATACAACTCAGGCAATTGCTGTAGCCACAAATGTGTTATTGCAATACAATGACGCGTGTCTAAGCAAGATTCGTGAGCAGACTTTGCTCACTGTTTTGCAGCGTCCCACTCCGGTTCTTTCTATGACTGGCATCATGTTTCGAGTCGCAAAGGAAGATCCCGAGCCAAATATCAAACGACTATCACTAATCTGGCTTAGGGCCCAGGAATGGGAGCCACCTATGGCCAAGTTACTTGTTACCACCTTTGGTGAGCCTTTCCGTACCAAGGCTCCCGACCGCACCAATACTGCAAGCAAGATCAAAATTGCAGATAGTGCAAAGAAACCGTAGTGTTTTTTGCGGATATTGATTTGATTTCTTTTCGCGAAAAATATTTTATGCAGGATGTAACCTTTCTTGTAAAGGCGCCTGTCATGAAGTACGAGGGTCAACCCTCATCTTTTACTGTGAACTTTTAGTCACCATTTGAACGAGGAACATTCAAGAGTGAGTGCAACGCTGTCACCAGAAGCCACACCGGCCAAACCTGTCGATCGTGATCAGCTGCTTTCAGCAGCCGCGAGTCTACGTGATGAGGTAGCCAAGCGAATCGTTGGTCAAGAGCAGGTCATGGAAGAGGTGCTACTTGCTATTATCGGCGGCGGTCACGCCCTCCTAGTGGGTGTTCCCGGTTTGGCAAAGACTCTTCTTATTAAATCCATCAGTGAGGCAATGCGTCTCGACTTCCGTCGTGTGCAGTTTACGCCTGACCTTGTCCCTTCGGACATCACTGGTACAGAAATCATGGAAGAAGACCAGGCAACTGGTCAACGTACTTTCCGCTTCGTGAAAGGACCAATCTTCTCAAGCATCGTTCTCGCCGACGAAATCAACCGTGCCCCACCGCGTACTCAGGCAGCTTTGCTTGAGGCCATGCAGGAAAAGCACGTTACCGCCGGTGGTACAACAATGGCCCTCCCAGCTCCGTTCTTCGTGCTTGCAACGCAGAACCCAATTGAGCAGGAAGGTACATATCCACTTCCAGAAGCTCAGCTCGACCGTTTCTTATTCGATATTCGCGTCGGCTACCCTTCCATGGAAGAAGAAATCGGAATTCTCCGTGCGACTACTGCAGTCGATAAAACACAGCTGAAGCCAGTTATGGATGGATCACAGGTTATTGCTCTGCAAAAGCTTGTTCGTGAAATCCCAGCATCTGAGCCAGCACTCGATTATGCAGCTCGTATCGTCCGCAGCACCCGTCCAGATGAAAAGAACCTTCCACCACTCGTTAAGCAGTATGTACGTTGGGGTGCAGGTCCACGTGCCGGCCAGGCGCTCATCCTCGGTGCAAAGGCATATGCATTATTAAAAGGCCGCTTAACAGTGTCGCCAGAAGATATTCAGCGCGTTGCGCACCCAGTGTTGCGTCACCGTGTTCTTCCTAACTTCGCCGCTGAAGCAGAAGGAGTTAGCGTCGAAAAGATCATCGACGAGCTTATCGCTACGGTTCCTGCTCCTAAGAGCAACATCCGCGCGTAAGTTACTTAAAGATATCTTGCTGTACTATGGTTCCGTACAGGCGCATCCGACCGGTGTGTCTGTACGGTGGCCGTGCCCATTAACTTATCTATGCCTCTGCTAGCCTCCGATAGTGCTCTTCTCGATTCCGTCAGGTCCATAAAGTGGCCTGCGCGACGGAAATCGCCTGCAGGTTTGGCCGGTGGTCACCTTTCAAAGGTGCTTGGTGTCTCTGCTGAGTTCACCCAGTACCGTGGCTATCGACAGGGTGATGACGTAAACCGAATCGACTGGAAATTACTTGCGCGAAGCAATCGCGCTTATATCCGCTTATCCAATGACCGGACTGTTTTATCAACTATGTTATTAGTTGATGCATCCGCGTCTTTGGCGTATCCGTCCGATACCAACGAGAAGTGGCAGTTTGCACGCGCTATCGCAATCGGCTTAGCTTCTGCTGCTCACCGTGGTAGTGATCCAGTCGGATTACTTGCGGCCACGGCTCAGGGCCCACGCAGACTTCCTCCACGTACACGTAGAGGTGTTGTGCACGAAATCGCCAGTGTGTTAGGCGAAATCAAGCCTGAAGGCAGCCCGGATTTAGCTCCGCTATTACCAATGTTACGAAGCGCAGGTCGCATAGCGATCATCAGCGACTTCCTTGGTGATGCTGATGCGTTACTTAAAGTTGCCGGTCAGCTGAGTGCATCGGGGAAGGAAGTTCACGCGATTCATGTTATACACGCAAACGAACTGAATCCTCCTAAGAAGACAACGCTGTTAACCGATCCTGAAGACGCTGAAATGAAGCGCCCAATGACGGAAAACACACGTCGCCGCTACATGAGCAACTTCCAGGAGTGGCGCGAACAGTTAGCTCGTGATTGGATCATGACGGGTTCTTACTATAACACTGTTGTGACAAGCGAACCTCTGCCACATGCACTTCGCAGAGTCGCTATTCCTCAAACAACTTCTGGAGGTACCGGAGGGTGACCTTCTTATTCCCTGGCTTTTTGATAGCTGCAGGGGCAGTGTCTATGGGCGTAGTCGTCCTTCACTTCCTCATTACTCAGCAACCAAAGAGCGAAGATTTACCAACGGTAAGGTTTGTTCCGGACGTTCCTGCACGTTCAACATCGCTTGCGATTAAGCCTTCCGATTTATGGTTGTTATTACTTCGTGTCATCGCAATAATGCTGATCGGTGCTGCATTTGCTCAGCCGATTTTAACACCTCAGCACCAGACTGTTGCACGCATCGTAGTTGTTGATGCTTCACGTGGTGTTGGCAGCATGGCTGAATTGGCTGACAGTGCAGCGAAATATGCAAATGGTGCAGCTGCTTTGATCATTGCAGATTCACTTGCATACGAAGTGCCATCCGCGTCTTTTAATGATTCTATTTCGGCGCTTTCTACCAAGCCGGCTTCGATTCGTAAGGGATCGCTATCGCCAGCGCTTATCACTGCAATGCGTGCTGGTGCTCGTGTTCGTGAACAGGCGGATTCAATCGAACTGGTTGTTATCTCTCCATTCGTAAATGAATCAAGAGATGCTGCGCTGAGCCCTGTAAGAGCACTATGGCCTGGTACTATCAGCAATGTTAAGGTAGCTGCTGCATCTTCAGCAGATGCTTCAGCTGTTCCAGCTGAAGTTGTATGGGTCAGCTCCGATAATTCACCACTATGGTCTGCGAGAGAAACTCCAGATACAGTGGGCGCTGTCAGAGCCGACGATGTTGTTCTGGTTGCACCTTTTGTACGTAACTTCAAGCCGACTGAAACTCTTGATAGTACAACGCGTGTATTTGCCCGTTGGCCCGATGGTGAGCCAGCTGGACTGGAAACTGTAACTGCCTCTGGTTGCATCAGGACTCTTGGCTTAACAATGCCATCTGGTGGTGACGTTGCATTGCGCCCTGATTTCATCCGCTTGCAGGCTAAGATCAACGAGCCATGCGGTGTCTTCAAGGACTTTACTTCGATCAGCGATGAAACTATGAGTGAAATCGCAGGGTCTGGTGGACTTGCAAGCATCGATGATATTCAGCCAAAGGCAAGCAAGATGACACCGCTTGTTCCATGGTTATTGGCAGCAGCATTATTGTTGGTCTTGTTCGAGCTGTTTGTTCGCCGCCGCATTGAGCAGGGAGCACAGCAGAAGGAAGAGGCGCTGGCAATTCAGGATAACGCCAAGGAGAAGGCCGCATGAAGGCAGTAGAAAGAGTAAGTCAGACTAAGCGCTCCCTCAGCATGGTTATGGGAAGCGCTGCGGTGTTCTGGGGTGGAGCGATTCTCTTCGGTGCACTTGCACTTGCTGTTCTTATCAGGGCGTATATTCCGCTTCCAGCAATGGTTGGAGCTGCACTTCCGGTTATTGCAATTTTATCCGGTGTCGGCACAATAGCTTATCTGCTATGGAAGTACAGATTTGCCTGGAAGTTTGACAGTGTTGCATTATGGATTGAAGAGAAAGCTCCGCAGCTTCGTTATGCACTTGTAACAGCTATCGATCCGAGATTCAAAGAATCTTCTTCCATCTTCGATCCAATTGTTGCAAAGGTTGATACGGCTCCGTTTGTAAAAGAAGCCGCTAAAAAATCAACGCTACCAGCTCTTGGCGCTTTGATTGCAGCAGCCGCAATCTTCTTCTTCATTCCAAAGGATCTGCGTCAGGCAATCGGTATTGGCGATTTGTTCAAGCCGGGAGAAGAAACTGCAGCTGTAATGGGAAACAGATTAGTTCCTCTTTATGGAACACTGACCCCACCTGCATATTCGAAGCTTCCAGTGCAGCAGTTAGAAGAGCCAACAACAGTTTCCAGTTTACAGGGTTCTAATTTGGTCCTTACAGGTAAAGGCAACCCTGATGGTATCACAGTAACTCAGGAATATCCTGGATTGTCTGTTGAACCAAAGAACCTGGAAGTTGTAGCCGGCGGGCAGGGCTGGATGGTTAGCCTTGCCATGACAGATTCTATTCCTTCCTATTTAAGGTTTAGAGATCGTCAGTATACAAGACCACTCGTTATTATCGATCCTGTCCTGGATCAACCACCTGTAGTTAAGCTCTTGCTACCAATGAGAGATACAACACTTCGTATGAAGGACGGTAAGCTCCCAGGTCGTCTTGAGTTGAGTGCCGATCTCCGCGATGATATTGGTATCTCCCGCGCTGTCTTCGAAATGTCGATTGCTTCAGGTGGCGGCGGTGGTGGTGTTGACGCAAACTATGAAATACGCGATACCGTTGTTGGAAGCCGTGTGTTTAATGGTGAAAAAACGGGGCGCTTGGAGCACAGCTTAACATGGGCTTCACTCAAGCTTGATGAAGGGCACCAGGTCTTCGTTCGTGCAGTTGTTTACGATAACAACGGATATGCTCGTGTAGTTGGTAAGGGCTATTCCGAAACAAGAACCATCCGTGTTGCAACATCTGCTGAGTACGACACGCTGAACGTAAATCCGGCTCCACCATCCGCTGACACTGCGTTGGTTACACTGCGTATGTTGATCATTGCGACAGAAAAGCTGGATACACTTTGGCAGAAGAAGCAGATCGAGAAAAAGCCATTCCAGGATTCATCACAGAAACTTGGTGGCGTCAGTGAAAAGGTCCGCGCTACGATCAACCGCATCATCGATGAACAGACCGGTGGTGGTGAAATCGACGCAGATCCACGCTTGGTACTCGCAAGAGACTCCATGTGGTCCGCTTCAAGATCTTTGTTCATTGCAGAAACCTGGGTTGCACTGCCAGCACTGTATGCTGCGTATAAAGCAATTCAGGATTACTCAAACACTGCTCGTTACTACATCCGTGGTATCCTCAGAGTTGAGCCAGTTAACATCGATCGTGTACGTTTGACCGGTAAGGACAGTGCTAACGTGACTGATAGAACAGCGCGAGCAATGACAGGTGTCGACCGGGTCCAGATGCAGCGCAGATACGGTGAGGCCGTGCGTATGTTAAAGACTGATACAGCAGGTGCTGTTGAGCGTCTGACAATGCTGCAGGTTGAATCTATGGGTAAACGCTACAACGATCTCGCCAGATCACTTGGTGATGCTATCGGAGCAGTGAACGACAAGAAAGATCCTTCGCAACATCTCTTAAGAGCGCGTCAATTCTTAGAGGGTAATGCTGGAGTCTTAACAACATTGCCGTCATGGAGTGGGTCATGGTAGATGATTTTGTATTCGCAACAGCTATATACGATTCTGGGGATTGGGAGAGTGCACCTCTCCTGCCCCAAAACCTGATCGACTCCATCGCTCAGTACACAGCGTTGCCAGTAGCTCCAAGCGGCATTTATGTCGCACTTGGAACTGAAGAAATATTTAACTACCCATTTGTCTGGTTTACTGGTCACCTTCCTGTTCGTTTTACAGATCAGGAGCGTACGAACCTTAAGAAGTTTGTTGAGCGTGGTGGGTTTATGGTTATCGATGATCACAACCACGACATCGATGGCCACTTCCATAAAACCGTACTTGAGGAAATTTCAAGAACTTTTGGTGCCGATGCGCTTCAGCCAATTCCAAAAGATCACGAGATTTACCACTGCTTCTTTAAGTTCAAGGATGGTCCACCAGCAACTCAGCACGAGCTGAACGGTTGGGGAGATCAGTTGATCCACAAGGAATTGTTTGCAGTAACCATCAATGGCCGTATCGGAATCCTGTATAGCAACAAGGACTACAGTTCGGAGTGGAACTTCGGACCAAAGACCAAGGAGTTTATGCAGGTCGATCCAACTAAGTTTGGCATTAACATGATTGTATATGCGCTCACCCGCTAATCTACACGTCGACTTCGATAGCGAAGAGGAACGCCAGTTTCCTGTTCGCACCGCAATTGAGTGGGTACTGCGGGTCATTGGACTGGTTGCACTTGTCTTTCTTATCTGGCAGGCTATTCACCTTCTGAATGAGAAGATTTCTGGTCGTGCAGAAGGTGAAACGGTTCGTGAGAGCCTTGTTAGATGGAGTACTCAGGAAACACCGCATGATATTCATGCTGTTCTCGATTCTATTCCATCTCCGGAGCTTCGCGACTGGCTGGCATCATTTCCTGCTACCCAGACAGCTATGTCATGGGAAGGGGTATCGTTAAAGCCAAGCGCAGTATCGGTTGAACCAATTGCCGATCCTCGTAAAGCTGTGCGTGTCTGGGTTGCGGCACCTAACGAAGGGCAGGTCGCGGTCAGCGACTCTATGGGACTGATCGATAGCGTAGCGATTACCTCAGGCGGAGCGGTTCTGAATCTTCACCATCTGGATGGACCTGTTACAGCCACTATAGATGGTACAGCAGCAACCGCAGCACTTCGTGATTCCTTAAAGGTTAAGCCAGTATTGATCCTTGGTATCGCGAGCTGGGAAGGGAAGTTCATCATGGCTTCGCTCGAAGAGCATGGCTGGAAAGTCGATGCCCGATTCCAGGTTAGCCCAAAGGGTAAGGGTGTTGTTGTTCAGGGGCCAGCAGAGCCAAGGATTGATACAGCCAACTATGGTACAGTTATCGTTCTTGATTCTTCCGCTGCCAAGTACGCTGGTGCGCTTGCCAACTTCGCTCGTAACCAGGGTGGTGGTGTGATTGTTACTGGGTATGCTGCACCATTGAACGCATTCCAAGGGATTATGCCAGGAAACGCGACTATGCCTAGCATTCTGTCTGAAGAAATTGCAGCAAGAGACAGTAGCTTTGCACGCAGCGTTCTGAAGATCGCCAAGATTACCGGCCTGCACTCAAGCGCCATCCCGATCGAAAAGAGAAAGGATGATGTCACAGTGGCAGCCTGGGTTCTTGGTAAGGGTAAAGTCATGCAGGTTGGATACCTCGACACATGGAAGTGGCGTTTAGGAGGTATCGAACAGGATCCTAATGCAGAGTATACACTCTGGTGGTCCCGCATGGTGAGCGGTGTAACATACGCCCCACGCTACGATGTTCAGGTCGTAAATGAAGTTGAGCCAACTCCAATGGCTTCTCTGGTTGGGATTCTTGGTAAGCCAGAAACAAAGGAAGCAAAGGCTGCAGGAATTCTGAATGACCCACGCCTCTTACCATTCCTCTTCGGGCTGGTTATGGCAGCATTCTTACTAGAATGGGCATCCAGAAGACTAAGAGGGCGTCCGTAATCAGTTGATTCATGCCGGTTTGTCTGAGCAGGGAGAGGCATTTCTCTAGTCAGACATGACCGGCCTGGATATTGCTCGACAATAGATATGCGCAGTCAACCGAATGGTTGAAGGCGCATATCTTTTTTCATTTTTGAATGATGAGGTTTTAGAAATGTTTGATACCAAGAATGACATCGCTGCGAAAACCCGCAGTACTGTTTGCGATCTTCTAAATCAACATCTGGCCAATGCGATAGATCTCCACGCACAGACCAAACAGGCACACTGGAACGTTCGTGGTACTAGTTTCTATAGCTTACATCTGCTATTTGATAAAGTGCATCAGGATGTCGGCACATATGTAGATCTTATTGCTGAACGTATTGGCCAGTTGGGCGGTTATGCTCACGGACGGGTGCAGGATGCGAGCTCCGATTCGCAGTTGGATCCATATCCTGCAGATATTGTGGATGGAATGGACCATGTTCAAGCACTGTCATCTGCTTTGGCGGCGTTTGCGGGTTATGCCAGAAAGGCGATCAAGAAGTGTGATGATCTGGGAGATGACGTTACCTCAGATATGTTTACAAATATCGCCAAGGGTACAGATTCCTGGGTCTGGATGGTTGAAGCCCATCAGCAATCCTCCGAGGCACATCGCGGATCCGCTTCAATGAAAGCCAAAGTAAAAATGGTGAGCGGTAAAAGATAGGCAAAATATCTTTTTCCAAAGAGTTGTTCACAACTAGGCAATGCAGGTTGGCAAGAAATCAGCATTGTAAAATACAATTATTGCAAGTGTAGCCTATATGGGCTCTATTTTTGCAAAACGGTATTGCCGTGTTAGAAGCCTCTTTAGAGCGCTCTTTAAGTGGGACAAAAGATGATAAGTTGTCAATGCGTCTGAATATTGAGGGATCGTTAGAACGACCCGATAGTGGCTCTCAGGTGAGTAGCGACGGCGCTTTGGCCCCATACAGAAGAGCCCCGAATAATAGCTCCGAATTGGGCGTCCACGCATCCGAAACAGGTGTCGGAAGCGTAGACGTCCTTCTTGGTGATAATGTAGAGGCGAATAGAATTCGCGTTAATAGAGCGATCGCTTTTTTGCTCAGGGCTAGTAACATTCTCTCTCGTTCTCTCGATGTGGGAACGAATTTGAAAGATCTCAAGCGGCTGATTGTGCCGTCTATAGCTGACAACTTTACAGTCCATCTATTGCCCAGTGATCCTGCTATCGGGCAAGGTCAATCAGAGTTTTCCAGCTCCGGAATTGGTCAGAGATTAATCCAGGAAGTAGGTGTAACCGCTCAGCCGATTGTATTTAGCCGAAATGGAGTAATTGCTGCTAATCGGAATAATACTGTCCTGTTTGATGGAGTAGCATCTCAGTCTCATAGCGTCATCGATTTTTTTAGCAGGTCGAATTTACAAGCTGTAGCCATAATCCCAATTGTATCTCGCGGGACGCCAATTGGTATCATGCTGCTTGAGACAAATGTAGGAAGAAGAGGATTCGATCATCGCGACGTTGCAATGTTAAATGAACTTGCTCGTCGTATCGCTTCGGCATTGGAGAACGCGAGACTCTTAAGAGATGCTCAACAGGCACGCGAAGAGTTTCGGATAGCGAATAAAGTTAAAGGGGACTTTCTTGCCGCGATGTCTCATGAGTTAAGAACGCCTTTGAATGCAATAGCCGGTTATTGTCAGCTTATGATGTTGGGATTGCGTGGCACTGTAACCGATGAGCAGAAGGAAGATCTGGCCAAAATAATTCAGAATCAGAATCACCTTCTCGTTTTGATTAATTCTATTCTGAATTATAGCAAGATCGAAGGCGGTGAAATTAATTATGAGATGTCTAAGATCTCAATAGTAGAGATTCTAGATGAAATGTCAGATACTATTCGGAAAAGGTTGTCAGACGGGAACCTGTCTATAGTCTGTGAATCTCCCGAGATCAGACATGGTGGTGATGTGTCTGTCGTTGCCGATAAGGAAAAGGTAAAACAGATTCTCATGAATCTTCTGACAAACGCAGTTAAGTTTTCGCCTGAAGGTGGTGTAATAGCTGCCGGATATAAAGTGCGTGCTAAACACGTTCATCTCTATGTAAGAGATAACGGGCCTGGTATTTCAGTCGATAAGATCAAAAATATCTTTGAGCCATTTGTACAGATCGATAGATCATTAAATACGGTGCATGAAGGCGTTGGACTTGGCCTTTCCATCAGTCGTGATCTTGCTCGCGCCATGGGTGGAGATATAATGGTGCAAAGCGAAGAAGGGAAAGGTGCAACCTTTACGGTAACCTTTCCCCTCGCAGCTGTATAAATCAGCTGGGCACTTAGTAGTTTTACCTGCTTTTATTCCTGCAATCCAATAGCATAAGGCCACTGAGAACGAGCTTAAATCGATCTTATGTGTTTGCGTTAATAAAGCTCAACAGATCGGTCTCAGACAATAACGGTTCGCCAGGTGAAACATTGTCCAGCTTTCCGGCTTTCATCCAATCTTCTAACTCTCCAACAAGCTGGAAGAGATGTTCGAATGAATCAACGATAAATAGCAACGGCTGATAGTGATCGATTTCAAAATACTGGTTAATCACCCACTCCAGCTGAATCGGGAATCGTTGAACTTCTGGAGATTCGATGCAGTACTCCAATTCACCATATGATGATAGGAGACCGCTCCCATAGGCTTTTATCCCTTTTCCATTTTCGCCGCGCATCAGACCAAATTCGACTGTGAACCAGAAGAATCTTGCCATCGCTTTAATAATCCCTGTAGCGCGGCGAACCTTTTCCTCATTGTTTTTTACATCTTTTAACATCGAGACAGCGGTGTGTGCACAGTCTCCAAAACGAACTAAAGCATCTGCAAAGGCCGGATCTGTGTGCATTGGCACATGCCCGGCTATATCGTGGAAGATGTCCGGCTCTGGAAGATAGTCCAGTTTGCTGGAATCCCTAATTGTGATGGTAGTAGGGAATTCTCTGTTTCTAAGTGAATTAAAGAAGAGGAAGGCCGGAACGTATCCACTGACCGCTTTAGCCTGAAATCCCGTTCTGGGAGCCATAAACTTGTTGACATCTTCAAGCTTAGGTACCGCATTAGGATCGAGGCAGAGAGTATCCAGGCCCTGTAGGAAACGTGAATTTGCGTACTTTTCCCAACGGCCTGTCATTCTAGCGAAGAGTTTACGCCATGCTTCATGGTTTTCTTCGTTGTAGAGCTCGTATGGTTGTTCTATATACAGTTCACCCCTGCTTTGGGCCTCTTCTATAAACGGGGCTTTGGTAGTGGTAAGCCCAGGCGGAGTTCCTGCGGCTGAATTTATATGTAATACGCTGGCCATAATGGGTTTCCTCTAAGACTTCTAATCGTCACAATTTCTATAGAATCATACCTCGATTGCCCCGGTTCTGCTACTACCAGAGATAAGGCTTATGGCACTAGGTATGAACTATAACTAACTTTGAAGCTAACTCTAATCTAAACTCATGAACGTTCGATCGAATCCTCTCTTTGGCCGAAACACGTTCCTTGCGATTGCCATCGCCGGGGCTGTGTATGGTTGTGGTGACAGTACGAGCCCTCCTCCTCTGGGCCCGACTGATCCGGAACCTAACTCGCCAGACCTCAGTCAGTTAGAGGTAGGTGCGACGCGGACACTCAAATTCGCTGATATTCAGAGTGGAATAGTGGTTCCAGAGGGGCTTAGTGTGGCCGAATATATATTCGCCGTGGCGAATGTGGATACAGCAGTAGATGGATCGGCGGTCTTTGGAGTGCGTGGGCAGGGGATTCTTGAAGGCGGCGCCCAAAGTGCTCAGGTAGATAAGTTTGCGTTTGAAGCAAAGTTGAGGGAGTCTGAGAAGCGTGTCGTCGGTGTACCAGGTTCGGCAAGTCGTTCACGAATTCGCGCAAATCTGCTAGCAAAATCCGGTGGTGTACGCCGCGTGGATGTTCCGGTTGTAAATGAGAAGCTGGATATTCGTGTTGGTCTGGAGTGCAATAGTTTCACGTCTACGGTGGGGACCGTAAAGGCGGTCGGAACCAAGGCAGTAATAGTTGTTGACGATGCGTCACAAGGAGGTTTTTCTCCCTCGGAGTACAGTGAAATCGCATCTGAGTTTGATGCAGTTATCTATCCTTTGATTGTTAGCTACTTTGGTGTGCCCACAGATATAGATGATAATGGCCGCATTATTATCTACTTCACGCCACAGGTTAACAGAATGACTGATCCTGGCACTGCGAGTCAGGGATATATTGGAGGGTATTTTTACGGTGTCGACTATGCACCACGTAACCCACCGCCAAGTAATCCGACGGCAGCATACTGCCCTAAAAGCAACGAGGCAGAGATTTTCTATGTAATAACACCCGATTCGACTGGTGTATTTGGAAATGTTTTTCCAACTGCTACGGTGCGTCAGAGTATTCGTGGAACTATTGCACACGAATTTCAACACATGATCAACTTCGGGACACGTTTGTACAACATAAACGCTATGTGGGAAGAACCGTGGCTGGATGAAGGATTAGCCCATATCGGCGAGGATGCGGCCGGTCGAGCCATTTCCAATCTATCTGACCTAACCAAAATTACTCAGGCACATATTGCAAATCGGACTATCTCGACAAGTGTATATGATGGATTTTTTTACCAGAACTTTGCACGCTTTAGAGAGTATCTGAAAGATCCTACCGATGTCTCCATGTTTGACGATGACCCCACAATCGAATCACGTGGTGCTTCATGGGCATTTCTGAGGTACATTTTAGATTGGCACTCATCTGGAAGCCCGCGGACGTTAACGCGGGCATTGGTTGCTAATCCTCTGAGCGGAGTAGATAACCTTGTTGCCAGTACTGGCAAATCTTTTGAAACGCTCTTTGGTCAATGGCTGCTAACTGTATATGCTGATGGCATGCCTATCGAAAATGTAGGAACTCATTATAGCTATGGTAGCTATGATCTCAGAAACATCCTTTCTGCAGGATCCTTGTGGTCGAACCCTGCATATCCACTTCCGATAACTACAATAAACCAGACAATAACGCCTGGTATAACAACCTATGCAGGGGCTGCCAAGTACTATCGCTCCGCACCTACTTCTGGCACTGCCCGCAACATCAAAGTGTACGACGGCGGTGGAGCGGTTTCCACTAACCCAAATGGTCGGGTGTATATCATGAGAGTTCGGTAGCTAATAACCAACCGTTATTTAATCAGATATTTAATCCGAAATAGTAGCTTAATATCCATCCCAGTTAAAAATCTCAGGGCTCCTTGTTGGCACGGTATACACTGCGTGTTGCAAGGAGCCCTGTCGTTAGGGATATGCCTATTGCAATAATTACTACAAATAATAGGTGAACGGCCGGTATTTCGAACTGCATATTAAATACATAAGTCAACAATCCCCAGGCTGCTACAGTAGATAGTAGAACTCCAGCGGTGCCACCAATTATTCCGAGTATTGTATACTCCGTAGTTAATATAGAACGGACTTGTCTGCGTGATGCTCCCAGTGTTTTCAGGAGTATAGCTTCTCTGACGCGCTCGCGTCTTGTAGATGATATTGCTGTAACTATCACTGGGATCCCAGTCACAAATGCAAACATCGCCAGGCCTAGGATCGCGGACGAAACTTTGTTCATCATGTCTTCAATTGCTGATCTGATTGAAGATATATCCACGCTCGAAATATTCGGTAGTCTTTCCGCGACTGTCGCCTGAAGGCTTGCAGTTGCTTCGCTGCTGGATGTTCTGGCTACGGCAACATACTGTTGTGGCGCATTCTCCAGACTATGCGGTGTAAATACAGCGAAGAAGTTAGGCTCAAACCTGTTCCATACAACTTCCCTCAGGCTCGTTACTGACGTTGTAACTGGTATACCCTGAACATCCCATACTATTGTGTCACCCAGCTTGACGCCAAGATCTTTTGCGATGCCAGACTCAAGTGAAACTTCTCCGGGGGGTATCTCCTGTCTTGTAAGCTGGGAAGAGGTCTGTGTGCTCGTATTATTTCTGACCGAACTAAACCATCTACCGCTTGTAATAGTTTCTCCGCCCTGGAGTGAATCACGATAGGTAGAGCGATATTCTCTCCTGAAAGCCCATCTATTGGCCGCGGTGGTATCCTGGATATACGAAGAGATCGGCTTTGAATTGATTGAGCTGATTCTCATTGAAACAACAGGTGTTGTCTGAATAAGTTCTATATTCACAATCGATTTGAACCCATCCAGCTGATCCGGTTGAATATCAAAGAAGATTAAATTTCCCGCAGCTTCCTGATCTACAACAGAAATAGACTTTAAAATATTGTGCTGTGTCAGGTATAAAGTGCTAAGTAAAAATGCACCGAAGCCGAGTGAGAGAATTATAGAGCGTGTATGATTGTTCGGTCGATAGAGATTGGCCAGTCCCTGTTTAACTGTATATCGGAAGTCTACGCTTCTGAATAACTTCGTGGTGCGTATTAATAGGAGGCTGGTGAGATACAGAGCTAAAGCGGCAACTCCGATTCCCGCTGCGAAGATAAGTCCGCGTTTTATGGACCCCGCTCTATATATTGATACACCAACGACTGTGCCGCTAATCAAAAGAAATAGAATCGCAGCAGAGATGCTTAAGCTATACCTTTTTGATATTTCATAATCTGCTCTTATGGCAGCTAATGGAGATATGTTTTTTATCTCAAGTATTGGCCGCAACGCAAAGATCAATGCTGTCCAGGCGCCTAGAACTATACCTTGAAGCAGTGCCATCCAGCTTAATTCAAAACTGATATTGACCGGTACTATGTTGGCTGCCAGTTGTGGGAGAGCTAACTGAATAGCTATACCAACTGCAGCACCAAGTAGCGCAGCAACTAATGCTATCCCTACGGTTTGCGTGATATAGATAATCAGTATCTGCAAATACGTTGCGCCGAGACACCTGAGTACAGAAATTGTATTTCTCTTTTCGCTGATATATGCTGTGGTACCGCTGGCTACACCTACTCCTCCCAGGAGTAGTGCCAGCAGGCCAATAACACCAATAAACTGAGTCAGTGTTCCCAGCGATCTCTCTGTTGCCCTTTGACTCTGACTGACTGTCTGGACTCTCGCGTTTTCTTTTTCTATCTGCGGCTTAATTGCGTCCGCCAGGCTTCCCGCACTTATATTCGCCGGAACTTTCAGCAGAATGGAATGCTCTGCGGTTGTTCCAAACTGCAGTAGCCCAGCGGCGTTAAGCGTTGCTATAGATAGATAGACTCTGGGGCCAAGTGCGTTTGCAAATCCTGTCAGGGCATTTTTTGGCTTTAAGATTCCACTGATCACTGCAACAGTGTTACCTACTCTAAGCGAATCTCCAATGTTTAATCCGAGATTGCGCAGCAGTGTGGAATCAACGGCAACAGAACTTTCAGACTGAAGCAGTTTAAACGTTGAACCTGGCTCTGTCTCAATACTCCCATAAAATGGAAATCTCTTATCGACTGCAACCAGATTTACAAGCTTCGTTTTGCTATGATCGATGTTGCTGACCATAGACGCCATCGTTGTAGAATGTGCAATCTCAACTCCAAGTGTTGCTAGCGAATCTATAGTTTTGTTAACAGCATCAGTAAAAGGTTGTCGTGCCCTTATCTGTAAATCTCCGCCCAGCAGCTCTTTAGACTGATCTTCTACAGAACGTGTAACATTGCTTGCAAATGAATCGATTGAAACCAGAGCGGCTACGCCAAATACAATTGATGACATGTACAGGAGAAGGCGTCTTTTAGAGCCGCGCCCCTCTCTCAGCGCAAGCGAGAATAGCTTGAAGAATCTGTTCATTCTGTAGAGTCAATAAGCGGTCGGCCAGTCATGGTCCCGCTTGAACCACTGTCGTTGGGAACTCGATTTACTATCTCGCCACCAATCTTCCCATCCGCGATCTTGATAATCCTGTCAGCCAATTCGGCCAACTTTAGGTCATGAGTTACTAGAACAACCGTTGTATCAGATGTTTTATTATGCTCGCGGATCAATTCTATGACTCCTTCGCCGTTTGCAGAATCCAGATTGCCGGTTGGCTCGTCCGCAAATACGATTGCGGGATTATTAGAGAACGCACGTGCTACCGCGACTCTCTGTTGTTCACCACCTGATAGCTGAAGTGGATAGTGATCCATCCTGTGGCTTAGGCCAACCCTAGCAAGCAAATTTTCCGCGATTTCATCCAGGTCTGATGAGCTACGCCTGTGCGATTCCTGAAGATCAAGCGGGACCCGAACGTTTTCTCTGGCGGTTAACGTTGGAATTAATTGAAAGTTCTGGAAGATGAATCCAACTTTTGATCCTCGAACTCTCGAGCGTTCATCTTCGGACATGGTCGAGATGACAGTTCCGTCTAAAACAATCTCTCCCCGATTTGGAGTATCGAGCCCCGCGAGAAGGCTAAGGAGGGTTGTTTTGCCGCTTCCGGATGGTCCTACTATAGCTACAAATTCTCCCCTGCCTACGCTCAATGTGACATTACTCAACACTGTAAGCGGTGATTCGCCGGTTCGGTATTCCTTGCTTACGTCTTTGGCTGCTATCATATACTATGGGAGAGAATTCTAAAAAGTTGAAAGTTCACAAACCAAAACAGCGATCCAGATTGAGATCTGCTATTGCCGGAATATTCACTATCTGTGCGATTTTCGGCATCTCCGGATGTAGTCGTGGGAGCAGTGCGGAGCAAAACGACCTGAAACAACCCGAATCGGTTAGCCAATTGGAAGATAGTAAAGAGAGCTCACAAAAGGTTCTGTTTATAGGGACAAGTCTGACCGCCGGATATGGGTTGGATCCCCTGGATGCATATCCGGCCAAGGTTAAAGAGCTGGCTATGGCCGATGGAGTTGATATTGAGGTGATCAATGCCGGCGTCAGTGGCGAGACCTCAGCCGGTGCGGTGCGAAGGGTGGGTTGGGCATTAAACTCGAAGCCAGACGTTGTTGTAGTGGAAACCGGCGCCAATGACGGGCTCCGCGGGCTCCCGGTCTCAGAACTCGAAACGAACCTTTCAGACATTCTGGATTCCATTAGAACGATCGCTCCAAACGCTCAGGTTCTTATAATGCCGATGGAGGCGCCTCCGAACCTCGGATCCCGCTATGTCGGCGAATTTAGAAGTGCTTATTCTAACGTAGCGAAGCGGTCTGGGGCAGATTTAGGAGGTTTTCTTTTGGACGGGGTGGCGGGTGTTGCCTCCCTGAATCAGGGAGATGGCATCCATCCTAATGGCGCCGGGGCTCTTATCGTGGCCCAAAATGTTTGGAAAGCCTTACATCCGGTGGTGTTAAAGGCCTCGAATCGCTAAAATTAAATGTTGACTATTAATATCAGATACAAGCGAGGAAGTTGATACATGGCAATTCCGGCGACACAAATACGCCGCGGAATGGTGTTGGTTTTTGAAGGCGATCCGTGCAGAGTGGTTGACTTCCGTCATCATACCCCAGGAAACCTTCGTGCAATGGTTCAGGCAAAGCTGAAGAACCTGCGTACTGGCAGCAACTTTGATCATCGTTTCAGAGCGGCCGATGCTATCGAAAAGGCCGACATGGAAACACACGAGCTGGAGTTTATGTACCAGGGTGGAGATTCATACCACTTCATGAACGTAGATAACTACGATCAGCTCGAGATGGATGGCGAGACCCTCGGAGATTCTGCACAGTGGATGCAGTCCGGGATGAAGATTCGAGCCGAGTTTTACAACGGCAAGCCTGTCGGAATCGATCTTCCTAATTCGTTGACATTTGAAGTGGTTGAAACGTCTCCAGTAATGAAGACCGCAACCAAAACAGCATCATCCAAGCCTGCAAAGCTGGATAACGGTGTCACAGTAAACGTCCCGGAGTTTGTTTCTATTGGCGAGAGAGTCAGAGTAAACCCATCTACTGGGGAATACATTGACCGTGCCAAAGACTAATCAGGTCGTTGACTTGAGTTTAGTAACAATCTCAAAAACCTGAGACTAGGCGCCTTAGAGAGTTCGCTCCTAGGGCGCCTGTTTCCTTTTTAGCCCATCACACCACATCTAAATATGACAACTACCATCGAGCCTAAAGCAACAAAGCCTGCCCCGGTAGATCTGGGATCGCTAAAGCTTCCTCCCGGGCCCAAGGCGCGCTACCCAATGCAGTTTGTTGTCGAACTCGCAAAAGATAGAATTGGCCTCTTCAAAAAGATGTCTGAAATGGGTGACGTCACGCATCTTGATGTGTGGAAGGAAGAGTTAACTCTCGTTCAGGATCCAGATCTTATTAAGCAGGTTCTTGTTACCAATCAGAAGAACTTTGTTAAAGGATATGCGCTGGAGCGTGTTAAAGTTTTGCTCGGCGAAGGATTGTTGACAAATGAAGGCGAGTCTCATCTCCGTCAGCGCAGATTGGCGCAGCCTGCGTTCCATAAGCAGCGCATTGAAGCTTATGCAGGTGTTATGGGTGCTTATGCCGACAGGATAGCAGCCGAGTGGACAGATGGCGGTATGCGTGATATTCACGAAGACATGATGCGCCTTACGTTAGGTGTCGCCGGGCAGACATTGTTCGATGAAGATGTTGATGGTGATGCTTCCGATGTTGCTCAGGCACTCGATCTCTCATTAAGGATGTTTGACCTTGCGTTGTTGCCTGGTGGAACATTGCTCGAATACATCCCGATTCCGTGGGTTAAGAAAGTTCACGCTGCAAGACAGAAGATGGATGACCTTATCTTCCGTATGATTCGCGAGCGACGTCAGGATATGACAGATCGTGGTGATCTTTTATCCATGTTAATCGCCTCGCAGGATTCAGAGGACGGAACAGGGATGTCGGACAAACAGCTCAGAGATGAGATAGTGACTATCATGATGGCTGCACATGAGACAACAGCTATCGCATTGAGCTGGACCTGGTACTTGCTCTCCCAGAATCCGGAAGTCGAAGCCAGGCTGCATGCAGAGGTCGATTCCGTTCTTGCGGATGGCCATGCGCCGACTCTAGAAGATTATTCCAAGCTTACATACACACGCAAGGTATTTTCCGAATCGATGCGCCTGTATCCGCCAGCCTGGATGCTGGAGCGTAGAGCCTTAAACGATTGTGAAATTGGTGGTTATAAGGTTAAAAAAGGAACAATGGTAATGATGAGCCAATTCCTGATGCATCGTGATCCACGGTGGTGGGAAAATCCTGAGACCTTTGACCCGGAGCGTTGGAACCCGGATAAGGTTGCCGAGCGTCCGAAGTTCGCGTACTTCCCGTTTGGTGCCGGTACCAGAATCTGTATAGGAGAACAGTTTGCCTGGATGGAAGGGATTCTGCTTATAGCTGCGATCTCCAGAAAGTGGAAGTTTGAACATGATCCTACTCATCAGGTTGCTATGGATCCTCTAGTGACGCTCCGTCCAAAGTACGGAATGCGCATGAAGTTTTCGAAGAGATAAGTTCGGAGCCCTCTGGAAAAAATCAGCCACCTGGTTTATGATTATATGCTATGGTGGCTGTAGCTCAATTGGTCAGAGCACCGGATTGTGGTTCCGGGGGTTGCGGGTTCAATTCCCGTCAGCCACCCTTGAAGTAAAAAAGTAAGGTATTGAATTTATTCGAGTTATAGGGGGCGACTAAGGTCGCTCCCTTTTTATTTTTGGGTGTGTTGATGGTTTATGGTTTGGCGATAGCAGAATGTATATTTTATCATATGGGCCAATCTAGCCAATCTAAAAGAATCGCATTTTTCCATCGCTATAATCACGTAGGACTGGTTGGACTCTTGGTGTTGGGGGGCGCCGGTTGCGCGACACAGGGGGCACTACCATCGCAATCGTCCAGAGTAGAAGGGTATCGATGCGATGGCAGTGTCGTACTATCTCCCGAGCCTGCGAAGGCGAGTGGGCCTATGCGACTGGGACCGATTTATCAGGACATGGTTTTTTCCGGGCTCACACTCACCCCGCTTCAGAAAGGGTGGGTGGATAGTGTATATATCGCAATCGATAAGATAGGAAAAGAAATACGGGCTGAGCAGCGCGCGGCGGCGACATCGGACGAGAATGTATACGAATCGTCAAAAAAGTTTATCGACGCGTTGAATGTGGAGCAGGATTCGATCTGGATGCGATGGAAAAGTCTGTTGGACCCGGAGCAGCAGCAGATTTTCACTGCCAATTACGCCAGGTATGTCGCGCATCGAACGGCACGCCTTGATAGTTTGCGTCAGATAACTGATACTGTGTCCAATGCTCATGCAGCTGGTCATGTGGCGTCCCGACAGAGCGGTTACGCCCCTCCAAAGGCCGTTTACGATGTTGCCCCGGAATATCCGACAGACGCGAAGGTCAGAAATTTGGCTGGGAAGGTCAAAGCTCGATTTGTGATCGATCCCAATGGACGGGTTTACCCACGCTCCATTATCATTATCGACTCGTCAGATCCCGTTTTTATCAAGCCGGTGTGCAACGCCATCAAGGAATCACGTTACCAGCCATCCCAGATCGATGGGCGCGCAGAGCAAGCGCTGGTCATTCGGGAATACAATTTTCACCCATAGATAATCGGGGGGGGGGGGAAGCCCTGATTGGCGATCCAGGCTGCTCTCAAATAATTTTGAAATAAGGGGTCGGTTTTCGTTCCCTGAAAGTGGATTGATAAGGCATCGCTTTTATCGTCGGTAAAATAGATAAGAATTGAGTAAACCTTTCTGTTCTGTACAGTTACTAAGTCTGTAGCACCTCTCAAATACACTCAAAAACATTGGAGTATCAATGCAAAGCTTTTCGAAGCTGTATTTGACCCACCCATGGCGTTTATCCGCATTTGCGGTGCTCGTAGGTGCTTTATCAGTTTCTCCCTCTGTTTCTGCTGCTCAGGTCATAGACATGAACAGCAGCGGAGTTCAGAAAGGGATTATGGATGCAATTGGAAAGGCCTTTCAGAAGCAGATGGATGCTGCGCTGGCCAGAACAGTTAAGATCACGCCGCAAGTTGCCGAATTAGCAGTTGGAGCTAAGTCAGTTACAATCGAGCTTGAAAACCCGACAGATGATACTCTAACAGTAAATCTGTTGATTTCCAGCGCGGTTCCACAACCATTTCGTGTGGCATCTGTAGCTTCCAAGACTGCAGCAGATTCGACAAAATCCCGGACATCTTCCAAGACTACTTCTATTCTGTCAGACGAGCAGGAAAGCGAACCGGAGAGTAAAGACGACGGAACTTATTCGCCTATGGGTTCTTGGTTAAAAGGCTTACCGAAGCAGTATGTGATTCTTCCCAAGGCCAAGGTAAAAGTAATTTTAGATGTCAACATTCCGGCCGATGTTGCAGCCGGAGAATATGCCACTTGGATTGCAGCCGAAATCGAACCAAAGAAGGCGTCGGCACAACCGAAAGACGAACAAAAACCACTTGAAGCTGTTTTACCGGGCGGTACACCTCTAAAGTTAAATGTTGTTGGCGGTAGTCCTTCGGGAGGCCTAATCGTCATCAGTTCAGCTAAAATCGTATATAAGCATAGTTCTTCGAAATAGGTGTGACCTAATAGATGCCTATTTCAAGACGTAGTTTTGTCGCAGCTGGCAGTATTGCCGCTGCGGGTATTTTAGCGTCTCCATTACGGATCGACGCTCTATCTGCAAGAACATTGAAGGAAGGCCGTGCGCCTGCATTACTTCCTGAAGCGGAGATCTTTGAGATTGCCGCCAAGGCTGTTGAAGCATGTATCTCTGCTGGCGCTACCTATGCTGATGCAAGATTGTTCAGGCAGACCAGTCAGGCCCTCGAGTTCAAAGACGATAAAGTCCTCAGTAGTCTTATCGGCGATCGGGAAGATATCAGCTTTGGCGTTCGTGTTTTGTTTAATGGCGCCTGGGGGTTTGCAGCCAGTTCATTTCCTGACATGGAAGAGGCTATAATCCTTGCAACTGGTGCAGTTGAACAGGCAAAGGCAAACTCTATTGCCAAGCCAGAGGCTATTGAATGGACAAAAGCTTCAGCCTTTAAAGGGAGTTGGACTTCGCCTGGTGTCGATCCGTTCTCTATTCCTTTGGAAGAACGCATCGAGTTTTTCAATTCCTGGCGGAACGAGGTTGTCGAATATCGCGATGGAAGAAACCTCGCAGGTCTCGCGGATGCCAAGATAGGATTTGGGAGAACGGAGACCTTTCTGGTGACCAGTGAAGGAACCAGAGTTTCTCAGGTTCGCTATAAGTCTGGTGGTACTTTACCATTAGGAGCAAAATACAGAGAAATTGAGCCTGTTACCGGGCCGCATACAGTACGTGCTAAAGGGATTTCCACCTGTCTTGGTGGTTGGGAAGTTTTCACTAAAGCAAAGTTGTCTGATCAGATACCGGAGTTGGTGGAACTTGCATCATCCCGTTCGCAAATTGCAGTAAGTCCCGTAGATATCGGTAGATATACGATAGTATTTGATGGAAGCTCGGTGGGTAATATGATCGGTAATACCTTTGCTAGATCCACGCATCTGGATATTGCGCTAGGATATGAAGCGAACTTTTTAGGAACCAGCTATTTAGGGCCCAATGTAACTGAATTTCTAGGTACTAAAGTAGCGCATCCTTCAATAAATATTAGAGCTGATCGAAGTCGCGAAAACGGGTTGGCTACAGTTGCCTGGGACGATGAAGGGATCAAGCCGGAATCTTTTGATCTGGTCAAAGATGGTTTGCTTGTTGATTATCAGACTTCGCGTGAAAATGTTTCTCATCTAAAAGAATGGTATGCCAAGACCCGAAGAGCTGTGAAGGCTCAAGGGCTTGCAGCAGCAGAGTCTGCATTACGTATCCAGCAGCAGGCAACTCCTAATTTGGAGCTGTTGGCTAATTCTAAATCCAGCAGCTTTGACGAGATGGTTTCTGAAATAAAAAGAGGTTATGCGTTTATTGGCGGTGGATTTTCCACATCATTCAATATGAGAGAAGGGACTTGTACATCGGATGAGGTTCGGGAAATTCGGGATGGGAAACTCGGCAATTTCGTGCGATTCGCAGGTGTTATGTTTAGCACCCATGAGCTGTGGGCACAGGTTGAGGGGATTGGAGATGCAACAACTTACGAATCCGGTGCTATAGAAGAGTACAAGGGACAGCCTGGTCAGAAATTCTTATTTAGCGTTACAGCGCCGGCATTAACTGTTAAGGAGCTTTCGGTAATTGATGTTATGAGGAAAGCGTAATGTTTAGAAATAAATCAGAAAAGCCGTCCGGAAGATTTCTTAGTGTTGCTGAGTGTGAAGAGATTGTATCCAAGGCACGCAAATTTTCCAATGATTTGGGAAAAACAGCCGTTGCTATTGAAAGCAATTGGACTGGAAATATCAGATGGGGCCGCAACAGGATTATGAGTTGCGGAGATGTGCGTTCTAACCTGCTGTCTGTTTCCAGAAATATTGTCGGTGCATGGGGGGCAGCTCAAACAGAGGATGTATCTGACAAGGCTTTGAAATGGGCGGTTAGCCGGGCTGAGCGATTTACCCATCTTCAGTCGGAGAATGGCGAAGACTCTCTATATCCTCCGTATTTGGAGCCTGTTTCGGACCCAAAGATATGGTTTGATTCGACTTTTGCTCTTTCGGCGGAGGATCGGGCAGATGTTGCTGCCAGGCTTATAAAACCTGCTGAATCGCAAGGGCTGTATGCATCCGGATATGTTGAGGTAAGCGGAAATGGACGGTCGATAAATCTCCCAGGTGTTGACGCAAAATATATTCGATATTCTAAAGCGCAGCTAAGTGTCACTGTCAGAGATCCGCAGGGAAGTGGATCTGGCTGGGCGGGAATTGACTGGAACGACTGGAGTCGAATAGATGCGGATGCAATCACGGCAGTGGCATTGGATAAGTGCATACGTTCCCGAAATCCTGTGAGGATAGAGCCAGGGCGTTATACGGTTATTTTAGAGCCACAGGCTACTCACGACTACGTTAGAATGTTGTTCTCAGGAATGTATCTGTCCCGTCAATTCGCGGAGGATAAGAGAATGCCTAGCCCATACTCCGGGTTTGAACCGGAAACTACAAAAATTGGTTTACGCATATTCGATCAGAGAATTACGGTATCTCATGATCCTATGGATCCGGACTGCTCCTTCGTTCCATTGTCCTACAACGCTTCAGTATTCAATGCGGTTAACTGGATTGAAAACGGCGTGTTAAAGAATCTGTCTCACACTCGGGAATATGGTATCAAGATGTTAGGAATTAACAACGGCCTGCCAAGTAGTTCAGCGTATTCAATGACTGGCGGTACAACCAGCATCAATGAGATGATTGAATCGACAGAACGTGGGCTTCTTGTAACTCGATTCAGCAATATCTCTATTATTGATGAACGGTCGATGTTGCAGAGCGGGTTTACAAGAGACGGATTGTGGTTGATTGAAAAAGGTAAAATATCCAAGGCCGTAAAAAATATGAAATTTACCGAAACACCGTTTCATACATTCAATAATATTGCGGCCTTGGGACCATCTACCCGTGTCTTCAGTCCAGTAGCTCCGGCTGTTGTTCCTGCTATTAAGTCTTTGGATTTCAGCTTTACGGCAACGGTTGAGGCGATCTAAATGCACAAAACAGTTATAACGATAGTCGCTGCAACAGGTTTTATTTTGTCTGCAGGTTTGTTAGGGGCGCAGCATCGTCCATCGCCTGCTGATACAGGGCGGCTTAAATGGGGACACACAGAGTTTGACTCTTACGATCGGGCTTCAATGTGTGATCGGGCCATGGCGGAAGTTTTCAGATTATACACTCGGATCTATAAACCGGATACTGCAACTGCACCTATTAATCAGTCGGATACTACTACAGTAGTAATTCCGGCGGAAGTTGGGCAGAAAGCTCGTGAATGCGTGCAGAAGCTCGACATGTCAAAGCAGGGGCCCCGACAGCTCCGCAGTCTATCCCGTCTGTATCTTGAGATGGGTGATACTCAACAATCAATTGATATGGCTAAACGTTCTTCCGAGCTGTATGCAGATACAGACGACAAGTTCGAAGCTTTATCGATCGCTGTTGAGCAATATCTTGATAACCCACGTCCCAGACTGTCTGTTGCTCATCAGTTCTACGATATGGTAATGACTGCAAGTCCAGCACATGTTAGAACAAGGTTTGATGTGAACGTTTTATTCGCCGATTTCTATTATCGAAGATATCTACCCGATAGCGTTCAGAAATACTCTGATCTGGCAATTGCTGAACTGCACAGTATGTCCATAGAAGACAAAGATAAAGTTGAGGCATTTGGGCCCTTTATTCATTCTCTTAACATTGCGAATGAGAAAGGAGATCTGAAAGAACAGGACAGACTTCTTGACTCAGCCAGAAGCTTGTTAGCTGGATGGAGGTATGGTAGACGAGGATCCGGTTCTGAGGTGTTGGTACTTCTTTCGAATATCCTAGATACCAGGAAAACATTATACAACAAAAAGACCAAGCCTCTGGAAGGCTCGTTCTGGGCTAATAACGACGGTGTGCCTCGACCAGTTGTAGGAAAGGTCAACCTGTTAGTTCAGACAAGTCACAACTGCGCATTTCGGTGCACCAGTCAGATCCTGGCTCTTAAGCGTTTAGCAAGAACATTTGGCGATCAGCTGGATATCTCATTGATAACTATGACTAATGGTTTTGCTCCTGGTTCTGGTCCTCTTACCCCTGAAGAGGAGGCGAAGGCAGCAACAAAATATTTTACCGAATATCATGGTTTGCCGTTTCCTATTCTGATTGATGAATCTCCAACACATAAGTTGCCGGACGGCAGAATTATTCGTGATAAGGCGCCTGTAGCCTCAATTTTTGCGAATTTTCAAGGTGTGAATGCACTTCTTACTGATGCATCGGGAAAGATTCAGTGGGTTGGGAGTCTTTATTCAGATACAGATAGGCGTATTGTCGTAGCGGCTATCAACAGGGCGATTTCCCAGACGCGCCCTGAGTAAAGGCGCTCTACAGTCCGGAGTACCATAAATAAATGGGAAAGTTCGAAGAGCTCGGTTTCGGCCGGGCTCTTTTTCGTAAGATCGGGCTCCTCTCGACTGTATACACCTTTAATGAAGTCATTATGGAAACCATTTCGGACTCATTGTTGACTAATCAACTGTACCTCTCACTCTCTACTACTACTGGAGTCCTCATGAAAAGCTTGTCAAAGCTTTATGACACGCGCGCCATGCGTTTGTCATTATTATCGGCTATTCTGTTTACTGTGGTCTCGCCAACCAGGGCTTCTGCCCAGATCGATTTAGGTGGTGCTTTTGGTAAACAGCTAAGTGAAGCGCTATCCAAGGCCTTTTCGGAACAAATGGAAGCGATGCTCGCCCGGAAGGTGAACGTTACCCCCGCTGTTGCTGAGATCCCAGCTGGTTCGAAGACATTCACTTTAGAGTTGGAAAATCCAACAGATGATACACTGACTGTAAATGTCGTGATGTCGCCCACGGTTCCTCCAATGATGCGCAACCCACCTGGTGCTCCAGCCTCAGCTGCTGACTCAGCAAAGGCAAAGGCTCCAGCAAAAAAGACTTCTATCTTATCTGATGAAGACGACGACGAGAAGAAAGAAGACGATGGCACATACATGCCAATGGGTGCGTGGATCAAGGGACTGCCAAAGAAGTTGGTAATTCTTCCAAAGGCTAAGGCAAAAGTTGTAGTAGATGTTGAAATCCCTGCAGATGTTTCTGCCGGTGAGTACGCTACATGGATAGCAGCTGAAGTTGAGCCACGAACAACCCCTGAAAAACCAAAGGAAGACAAAACGATAGAAACCGGTGGTCTTAATGGTGGTGGAATGCAGATCAAGTTTAAGGCAGGTTCTTTTGGTAATGGAGTCGGTGGTCCAACCATTATTAGCTCTGCAAAGATCCTCTATAAGCACGCTTCGGCTAAATAATACAGGTAAAAACAAATGGCTATATCGAGGCGTAATTTTGTTGTTTCCGGAGGTATCGCAGCTGTTGGAATTGGTATCTCTCCCTTGCGATCACAGGTTTTATCTGCTGCAACCATCAGAAATGATCAGGCACCAGATTTACTTCCAGAGGGAGAAATGCTCGATTATGCAGCGAAAGCTGTAGAATCTGCTGTCGCTGCCGGTGCATCATACGCAGATGCGAGACTGTACAGGAATGTAAAACAGAAGTTCGAATTTGAAGACAATGACGTTGTAAGCGGCAAAATCGCAGATGGGGAAGTTATTAGCATGGGCGTACGTGTTCTATATCGAGGGGCGTGGGGGTTCGCTGCGAGTCCGTTCCCTGATATGGAAGAGGCCGTGCTACTGTCCAAGAGTGCAATAGAGCAGGCTCAGGCAAATTCGGCGGCGAAACCGATGGAAATAGAATGGTCAGCTGCACCTGCTTATAAAGGTCGCTGGATTTCTCCGGGAATCGATCCTTTTGTGGTTCCTCTCGAAGAGCGGGTCGACTTCTTTAACTCATGGCGTAATGAAGTTAAAGAATATCGCGATGGAAAAAATTATGCTGGAAATGGCGACGCTGAGATAAACTTCCAAAGACAGGAGAGTTTCCTGGTCACCAGCGAAGGAACTCGTGTGTCTCAGGTGCGCTATATCTGTGGTGCCGGCCTCGTGCTTGGAGCAAAAGATAGAGAGATTCATCCGTTGACAGGACCACACGGAGTTGCACCTCGTGGAATTAATACGCAGCTCGGCGGCTGGGAGATATTTACAAATGCGAAGATGGCCGAGCAGATTCCTCGTTTGGTAGAGGAGTCAGCACTCAAGGGCCAGATCGGAGTAATGCCGGTAGATATCGGCCGTTACAGTATTGTAATGGATGGTGCCTTTGCCGGTAACCTGCTCGGGGCCACATTTGGAAGAGCAACTCATCTCGATATTGCTTTAGGGTTCGAAGCCAATTCAATCGGTACCAGCTATTTAGGACCGAATCCTTTGGATTTTCTCGGAACCAAGGTTGCGCATCCCTCAATAAATATCAAAGCAGATAGAAGTGGTGAAAAGAAGTTGGGGACAGTTGAGTGGGATGAAGAGGGTATAAAACCTCAGACTTTCGATCTGGTTAAGGATGGCATACTGGTCGACTATCAGACGTCCCGCGAAAATGTATCATATCTTAAGGATTGGTACTCAAAAACCGGAAAGGAGTTAAAGCCACAAGGTCTTTCCACTGCTGCAAGTGCGTTAAACATTCAGCAACAGACTTCGCCAAATCTTGAGTTGGTAGCTAACTCACAGTCAAACAGCTTCGAAGCTATGGTGTCTGAAGTGGAAAAAGGTTATGCAATAATTGGTGGTGGTGCACAGACCTCATTCAACATGCGTGAGGGCACTGGCTCCTCACGGGAAATTCGTGAAATTCGCAATGGAAAGCTAGGTAACTTCGTGCGGTCTGCTGCTATAATGTTTAGCACTCCAGATATCTGGTCGCAGATCGAAAAAATCGGTGATGCCTCCACCAAAGTTACCGGTGGTTATGGCATGTATAAGGGACAGCCATATCAGGAATCTATTATGAGCGTTGATGCTCCAGCTTTATTAGTAAAGGAAATTCCGGTGATCGATGCAACGAGGAAGGCATAATGCAGAATAAAGATTCAGATAAGCCAGCTGGTAGATTCCTCAGTCCGGCAGAATGCGATGAGCTAACGTCTAAAACCCGTGCCTTCGCGACTGGAGGTGGTAGTACCATTGTTTCTATAAATACAAAATGGAATGGGAACATTCGTTGGGCTCGTAATCGTATTACAAGTTGCGGAGATGTCCGTTCCAACAGGCTGAACGTAACTAGAAATATCGTTGGCGCTCGTGGTGGTTCCAGTACCGATCGTATCTCGGACAAAGCAATAAAGTGGGCTGTAAGCCGTGCTGAAAGGCTGAGTCAGTTCCGGGGAGAAAATGGTGAAGATGCCCTCTATCCTCCATATATGGAATCTTACGAAGAGCCCAAGCTTTGGTTCGACTCTTCCTTTAATCTTCTGGCAAAGGAAAGAGCAGAAATTGCTGCGGAATTAATCAAACCAGCTGAATCGGAAGGGATGTATGCATCCGGATTTGTTTCGGTTGGCGGAAGTGGTCTATCCCTTAACATACCTGGTTTAGATCCAAAGTATGTCAGATATACAGATGCCGAGTTAAGCATAACAGTTCGTGATCCTAAAGGCACCGGATCAGGATGGGCTGGTGTTGATTGGAACGATTGGAATCGTATAGATGCAAAAGGTATTACCGAGATCGCTCTGGATAAATGCTTGCGTTCAAGAAACCCAGTCAGGATTGAGCCCGGGCGTTATACAGTTGTATTGGAACCACAGGCAACTCACGATTTTGTCAGAAGTATGTTTTCCGCGAATATACTGGATAGGCGCTTTGCTGAGCATCGTGATCAGCCAAGTCCATACTCCGGTTTTACGCCTGAAACCAGCAAGATTGGGTTACGCTTGTTTGATGAACGCATAACGGTATCCCATAATCCGGCTGATCCAAACTGTGCATTCCTCCCAATAGGGTATCATGGAGAGGTGTATCACAAGGTTAACTGGGTAGAGAACGGGGTGCTCAAGCAGCTGGCCCATGGCAGAGGGTATGGTATACAGTCCTTGGGTATCAATAATGGTTTGCCCAGCAGCAGTGCATACTCAATGTCTGGTGGTACGACTAGTGTTGAAGAGATGATTGCCAGTACAGAGCGTGGGGTTCTGGTTACCAGATTCAGCAACATAGATCTGATTGACCGCCCATCTATGCTTCAGACCGGATATACTCGGGATGGGCTCTGGCTAATTGAAAAGGGCAAAGTGTCCAAAGCAATTAAGAATATGAAATTCACAGAAACTCCATTCCATACGTTAAATAATATCGTTGCGCTTGGTCCACCTACACGCGTGTATAGTCCAGCCTATCCTGCAGTTGTTCCTGCTATTAAGGCCCAGGATTTCAGCTTTACCGCAACTGTGGAGGCTATCTAATGCGAAAGTATGCAATAGTAGCCGCTGGACTGATCGCAGTTGGAATGTATGCCAATTCAGCTGAAGCTCAGCGCCGGGTAACACCTGCTGATACTGGACGTATCAAGTGGGGGCACAGTGACTTTGGATCATACGAACGGGCATCTATGTGTGACCGTGCCATGACCGAAGTATACAGAATGTATGCGCGTGTGTATAAGCCGGATACTGCTACAGCTCCAATAGATCAGGCAGATACAACCATCGTAAAGATGCCAGCAGAAGTTGGCGAAAAGGCGCTTGAGTGCGTTAAAAATCTGGATCTTACAAAACAGGGGCCAGTGCAGTTTCACAGCCTGTCGCGTATGTATCTGGAAATGGGCGATGAGCAGCAGTCTGTTGCGATGGCAAAGCGTGCATCTGATGCTTACACAAATAAAGATGACAAGTTTGAAGCCTTGGCAATATCTGTTGATCAGTATCTTAATAACAGAGAACCGAGGCTTGCTCTAGCTCATCAGTTTGCTGATATGGTAAAGTCTGCTTCACCTGCTCATGTCAGAACTGTATTTGCTGTTAATAGCATGTTGGCTGATTTCTACTATCGTCGATACCAGCCTGATAGCGTAGTCAAGTATGCAGATCTGGCTGTTGCAGAACTACATAAGATGTCGATTGAAGATCTGGATAAGGTTGAAGCATTTGGTCCGATCACACATCTTATCAACATCGCGAACGAAAGAGGGGATCTGAAGGAGCAGGAGCGTATGATCGATTCCGCCAGAGGATTTCTTGCAGGTTGGCGTGCAGGTAGAAGGGGTTCAGGTGGCGAGTATCTGAGGGCATTTTCTAATATTCTGGACACAAGAAAGTCGTTGTACAATAAGAAAACAAAGCCTTTAGAAGGATCGTTCTGGGAAAATCACGGTGGTGTTCCCCGTCCGGCGTTAGGCAAGGTTAGTCTGGTAGTTCAGACAAATCACAACTGCGCTCACGACTGTAATAGTCAGGTTATGGCTTTAAAACGTCTGGCCAGAACATTTGGTGACAAGTTGGACATCTCATTAATAACCATGACTAATGGTTTTGCTCCAGGCTCGGGTCCGTTAACGCCTGCAGAAGAAGCCAAGGCGGCCGCAAAATATTTTAATGAATATCGTGGCCTGCCATTCCCAGTTCTGGTAGATGAATCGCCGACTCATAAGCTGGATGACGGAAGGATAATTCGCGACAAAGCTCCTATAGCTTCTATCTTTGCAGATTTCGTGGGTGTCAATGCATTGCTTACGGATGCATCAGGAAGGATTCGATGGGTAGGAACTATCCTTTCGGATCAGGATCGAAGAATCGTAATTGCTGCAATTAACAGGGCTTTAGCCCAGGCTGAGGAATAGCAATCTTAATCCCAGCTGAATAGGCTGGATCGAGGATGGCTATGCGCTAACTACATGCCCTCCAACAACTTACAGATCAGGGAGGGGCTTTTTTACGAAAAGGCCTCTCCCTTTCTGTGTCTAGGGCCGGAGATGGGGAGTAAACCATCAAGTATCTCATGATGTCTAATTCACTAACCTCACAACTTGGGATACAGAATGACCGGTTTTTTGAAGAAAGATATGAAGGGTTTATCTTCGTTGGGTTTTATGCTTACTGCCGCAGCCCTTCTTTTTATGTCTCCCCGCCAAGTGGCAGCCCAGATCAATCTGGGGGACGCTCTAGGGAAAATGATCGCGGAACAGTTCTCAAAGGGATTTGAGGCCGCCGCGAAGCGAAAGGTTGATATCACTCCCATTTCCAATACACTCAACGATTCAACGAAAGAGATTGTACTTGAGCTCCACCATCAGAGTGATGAAACCATAACTGCTAAACTCACAATTGGTAATAATCCCAACGGTGGCCGAGTTGTTGAAAAGGCAGCCGACTCCAGCGGTGCTGAACCCGCAAAGAAGAAGCCGTCACTTCTGGATGAAGAAGAAAATCAAAAAGACACATCTTCAATAAGCTATAAGCCAATGGCTGATTGGATCGTTGGATTACCAGAAACAATCACCGTTGCTCCAGGTGAAAAGAAGAAAATAAAGCTAACCGTGAAGATTCCAGCCAATGCTGCTCCAGGGGAATATGCGGCATGGATAGCTACTGACGTTGCCCCTTCAGAAAAGGCGACTATGAAGATTCCAGTTTTTGCAGTAGCGAAGTTGGTTTACAAGAAGTAATTCTATCCTTTCAAACCAGGCTATAGGAAAATGAATATTTCTAGAAGGGGATTTGTTGCTACCGGTACTGCGGCCCTTGCAACAATTGCCGCACCGCGTCTGAGTGCGATGAGCTCAAAAAAGTATCAGCCATCGTTTTCGCCAGACCTGCTTGTTGAAGCTGATTATTTCAAGCTCGCCAATAGGGCTGTTGAGGCAGCAACAGCAGCAGGGGCCGATTATGCAGATGTCAGAATTTTTAGAGTTGTGCGTCAGGACTTTACATTTAGGGATGATTCTGTTGTCGGTGCACAGATAAGGGATATTGAAGATATTGGTTTTGGTGTGCGGGCGCTTGTAAACGGATGCTGGGGATTTTCAGCAAGCCCATTCTGCGATGCTGACGAATCCATAGTGCTTGCAAAGAGTGCGGTAGAGCAGGCCAAAACAAATGGAGCTGCAAGACCAAGAAGCCTGGATTGGCTGAAAGCTCCGGCATATACAGGACGGGACATTACTCCCGGGATAGATCCTTTTTCTGTGCCATTGGAAGAGCGTGTAGATTTTGTACATTCATGGCGTAATGATGTAAAAAATTACAAGGATGGACGTCACGCAGTTCAGCTGACTACTGGCGCTCTTCAGTTTACAAGAAACGAAGTATTTATAGCAACGAGTGAAGGCACTAACGTATCAAAAGTTACCTATATTTCTGGCGGCGGTCTTTCTTTAGGCGCTACTCTGCGTGGAGTAACACCATTGTCAGGATCACTGCGCCCTGTTGCAGTCAAGGGAATTGGCTTGCAGCAAGGTGGTTGGGAAGTGCTTACTAAGGCTAAACCACACAGTCAGATCGAAAAGATGGTTGAAGAATCGGCCAGCTATATAAACATAGGCGTTGCCGTTGTTGATATTGGAAGATATGACTTGGTGATGTCAGCCTCGACTGTTGCCGGATTGGTATCTGATACATTTGGAAAAACTACACAGCTTGATCGTGTTATAGGATATGAAGCGAATTCAACCGGAACCAGTTATCTTGGGCCGGATCCAATGGAGCATTTAGGAACAAAGGTTGCTAATCCGCTAGTTAATATATCGTGTAACAGATCTGCGCCTGGCGCTATTGCGACAGCCAAGTGGGATGATGAAGGGATCGAGACATATGAATTCGATCTTGTTAAGGATGGTATTCTGGTTGATTATCAATCTGGACGTGATACGGCTCACATCATGAATGCATGGTATGACAAAACTGGAGGTAAAAAGGGCTCAAAGGGATGTGCGGCAATAACTGGTCCTAAAGTTGCTCCGATTCAGATGCCACCTAATCTTACATTACACCCAGGTAGTTCAGACGAATCATTTGAATCCATGGTTTCTCAGATTGAGCGTGGTTATGCTGTAGTATCGGCTGGTGTATCGACATCTTTCAATGGAAAAGATGGTATAGGGAATGGAGGCATTGTCCATGAAATTCGTAATGGAAAGCTGGGTGACTACACACAGAACTTTGGTTTCCTCTTTAACTCCAAAGAAATCTGGGAAAATATTTCCAAGATTGGTGGTAAGGCGAGCGTAGAGAGAGGCGGTGGCATGTCGTTTAAAGGTCAGCCTGGACAAAGTGGGTCTTATTCTATCGATGCTGTGCCAATGCTTGTCAAGAATGTTGCAGTTATAGATCCAACGAGGAAGGCATAAATGAGTATCGATCAATCCAATAAATCCGAGTCGAGGTTTCTCGATGCCAAAGAATGCGAAACATTAGTTGGACGCATCCGTAAACTCACTTCTGATGGGAAGGCTACTGTATCTGTTGGGCCCAGCTGGACAGGAAATATTCGCTGGGGTAAAAATGAAATTATCTCCTGTGGTGATGTTCGGGACAATACAATAAGTATCACTCGCACTGTAAATGGAGCAAGTGCAGGGGTGATGACAACCAACATGTCGGACACTGCGTTAAAGTGGGCTATTACCAGAGCAGATCGTCTGTTGCAGAATGATTGGGAAAATCCGGAAGTTGAGTTATATCCTGCGTATATCGAGCCGTACAAAGTTCCTGAAATATGGTTCGATTCCAGTGCAACGGTTACTCCAGAGCAACGTTCTACAATCGCTACTAAAATGATTGAAGATGCCAGTGCTGCGGGTATGGTCTCCGCTGGCTATGTTCAGACCTCCGGAAATGGCAGGGCTATAAACCTTGAAGGTGTTAACCCTATCTACCATCGTTTTTCGATGGCACAACTAAGCATGACTGTGCGTGATCCCAAGGGTTTAGGATCTGGTTGGGCCGGCATTGATTGGAATGACTGGAATAGAGTCGATCAGAAAAAGATTATGGAAACCGCATTACAGAAGTGTCTTAACTCACGCAATCCTGTTTCCATAGAGCCTGGTAGATATACGGTTATTCTTGAACCACAGGCAGTACATGATTTTACCGGTAGTCTGTTTTCGCAAAGATTTCTTGATAGGATGTATGCAGAAGACGAAAGACAGCCGAGCCCATACTCTGGCGTTGAGCCAAAGACATCAAAGATTGGTCTCAGGCTTTTCGACGAGCGTATAAATATCACAATGGATCCGATGCATCCTGACTGCAGTTTTTTACCGATCAGCTTTGGTGGTTCAGTTTACAATCGAGCTGAATGGGTAAAGGATGGTGTATTGAAGAACCTGGCTCACTCTCGTGGATACGCAATCCAGCAACTTGGTCTGAATAGCGGCCTTCCGAGTAATAGCTCGTATATGATGTCAGGTGGAACGAGTACTATTGAGCAGATGATCAGTAATACAGATCGTGGATTGCTTGTAACAAGATTTTCTGGTGTAAATGTTATTGATCCGAGGTCTATGTTGAGCACAGGACTGACTCGCGATGGTCTCTGGCTCATAGAGCGCGGGAAAATCTCAAAGGCTGTACGAAATCTTCGTTTTACCGAAACGCCATTCCATACACTGAATAATATCGCTGAGCTGGGAGTTCCACAGCGTGTGTTTAGTCCATCTGCACCGGTGGTTGTTCCAGCGATTCGTGCGGTAGACTTCAGCTTCACCTCAACCGTTGACGCAATCTAATGAAATACTCAGCTTCGAAAATATTATTAGGTGCGTTTGCCGCTGCGCTACTCGTACCGCTCGGTGATGCATTTGCTCAACGGCACGTTACACCTGCTGATACTGGCAGAATGAAGTGGGGGCATGAAGATTTTAAGGACTACTTCAACCCAGGAATGTGCGACCGTGCCATGGCAGATGTTATGCGGCAGTATCAGCGTGTCTTTAAGCCAGACACGTCTACTTCTAGATTGGCGCAGACAGATAGCGTAATTAGAGAGATTCCGCAGGAAGTTATAGAAACTGCAAAAAAGTGCGCTCCTTCATTTAATATTAGCAATATCGAACCTAGCCAGCTTCCATCGATGGCTCGTATCTACGTTGCGTTGGGGGATATCGCCAATTCGCAGGTCGCCATGGATAAGGCTGTTTCTCTGGCTAAGGATAAAGCAGATACAATTGCATATTTATCCGAAGCAGTGCTGATGTACATGAATGCAATTCCTGTAAGATTGGATGTTGCAAAGAAGTATGCGGACATTATCGAAAACGGCGGTATTAACGATATGCCAGCTAAATTCTGGGTAAAAACAGCTTATATGAGTTTTTATCACAATCGGTATATTGTTGATAGTACAAAAAAGTATGCAAGAGAAGCAATTGATTTGTATAAGAATATGACGATCGAGGATCAGGATAAGAGTGCTATCCCTAACCCCTTTAATCTTCGTATTGAACTTGCCAACGAAACTGGTGATCTGCCACTCCAGAGCAGTATTGTAGATACGGCTGCGATGGTAATGTCCGGATGGAGAAGTGGGCAGGGTTCTCAATTCGTACGATTTGCTTCCAATGCAGTAGATCTTCGCAAGACGTTTTATAACAAAAAGACAAAGCCTCTGGAAGAAGGGATGTGGCAGAATCACAATGGGATCCCGCGACCACAGGCAGGTAAGGTGTCATTGCTGGTTCAGACCAGCCATAACTGCGGAATGAGATGTTATGGTCAGATATCTACAATACGGAAACTGCATAGAACGTATGGCTCTGATATTGATATTTCGATTATAACAACAACGAATGGATTCGCTCCTGGTTCTGGGCCACTTGAGCCAGCTGAGGAAGCAAAAGCGGCTGCAAAATATTTTAATGACTTCTTAAAGCTGCCTTTCCCCGTATTGGTTGATGAAGCTCCTACACATAAGTTGGATGATGGTCGTATAAGGAGGGGGTCTGGGCCGATAGCTACTATGTTTGGTGACTTTCAGGGTATTAATGCGATACTGACTGATGCTTCTGGACGTATCCAATGGATGGGAGGGTTGACATCCGAGAACGATAGAAAGCTTGTGATGGCTGCTATCAATAGAGCATTGGCTATGACCGATAGCGCAAGTACCGATAAATAAGTGTATCTGGTATATAGTCGTGGTGGAATTATACGATAAGAATTAAGGCATTTTGTAGCATAAATGGCGATCACTATGGGGTGATCGCCATTCTTTGGTTGAATGTATTTTTAGAGTCCGAACACATATCCCTAATTTGGTAAGGTAAATAGTATGGTAAATGTTGCGCTGGCTAGTATGTTTTTGTTGCTACCGAATAATGAGAGCAGGGTAAAGATCGATTATGAAGCGAGTTCAGTATCGAATTATGTCGTTGATTCTGCTGTATATCCACGACTGTCTGTAAATCCTAAAAAGGATGCTACTGGAACAGAAAATAAGATAGCCGGTACAGTCGAGTTAGAAGGAATTAAGGGCTACTATCTTCATGTTCCTGAAAAGGCAGTTGGCAAGAAAAGAGTTCCGTTGGTGCTTCTCCTGCATGGTGGCGGTAGAAACGGCTCGGTTGAGATGGCCAAGTTTAAGGGATTGGCTGATAAGTACGGTATTATAATGTTAACAGCAAGTTCATTAACACCAGGGCGATGGGATGCCATCGGTCACATTGCTTCACAGCGCAGCAAGTGGGAGTCCACAGAAAAGGGTGGTAAGCCAATCGATTTTAAGCCTAAAGATGTTACAAGGCTGGACTCTGCTCTCAAGTATGTTCTGAAAAACCAGGCGATAGATCCTGGTAAAATTGCGCTATTAGGTTTTTCTGATGGTGGCAGTTATTCATTTCTCCTGGGGCGTAGTAACCTTGATGTATTCAGTCGAGTTGCTCCGTTATCTGGATTGATGCCGTTCTATGGAGAAGGTCCTGCAAATCCATCAACTCAGTTTTTCATTTCCGGTGGGTTAGGGGAGGGCAACATAATCTCCCAGGTGATCCGTATGGCATCTGTACTTCGAGCTGATGGTCACTTAGTCAAGACTCAGGTGGGCCTACGTGGACATGTGGATTATGTAGAAGACGAAGATTTTGTTTGGGACTGGTTATTGGATAGTTGGAAGGACCCTAAGATTACTGCTGTTGTTCCTCCGCTTAAAGATTCAGCTTTGTTGTTAACAACCGATGTGTTAGAAAAGCTGACAACTTTCTGGAGTGATTTCTTTCAGTATCCTGATTCTATTCGCACAAAAGCCAGAATGAACAACCAGCGTGAGGTCTGGATACGTGTCGGATCGGAGTGGACTACAACAATCATGATGGATCTCAAGGCGATTGCAGATAAATATCCAGAAGTGGCGAAATCACTGGAGAAAGCCGGATTGACTGCTGAGGAAGCTGACGCATATCGTAAGGCAATAGTGGAAGCTCACTATACCATGCGTGCTGGACTGGATGGTGATGCTGTAGATAGCACTGCTGTACTCGCTAAGTCTATCAAATTCAAACCTATAGTAGAGAACTCAACTCTCTTCAAAAATATAGAGTTTCTCAAAGCAAATAAATCGGATTTTCAACGAGTTGCACAGCGTGGTATCTTGAGCTTGCAATAGGTTGTTGAATCTTTAAAACGCAAAACAGACTAAGGTAACTGTGCCTTAGTCTGTTTTGCGTTTAGATGGGGGCTTATCAACGGATTATATGTCTGTCAGAAAAGATGCGATTCGTCAGCAGTTCGACGAACAAATTCCTATTGAACTGCGGCTGGATTCTGAGGATTTTTACCTTTTATGGGTATTTGTTTCGGGCCGTCGGATGTATCCGGATCGATCCATGCAAGCTTCCATTCCCCGGAGTCGTATGTTGCAAACACTATACGTCCATCAGGTAACCAGGCTGGTTGAGCGACATTGTTGCCAGCCAGAGCTATGAGGGCAACTTGTTCCGTTTCTGTATTTAGAACATACAGTTGAGGCTTTCCTGACCTGGTAGAAATGAACGCAACTTTTGTCCCTTCTGCGTTCCAGGATCCTTCAACTTCCGCATTTTTGGTATTGGCTGTGGTCAAGGGTGTAATAAAGCGAGGCATGGTAGCTGATGCTACACTGAAATCTGCATTTCCTGATTCTGTACTAGTAAATAGAATTTGTTTGTTTTTGTGCCAGGCTGGAGAGCTTTCTGGTGAGGGAGTATTTGTGTTAGTTATGCGGGTCAGCTGAGTGCCGTATATTGTTACAACCCATATACGGCCTACGCCACCTGAATCTCTCACAAAAGCTAGTAACAGTCCATCTGGAGATATTGCAGGTTGTGTTTCATTTGCGCTTGTATATGTAGTTATTCGACGCTCGGAGATTACCGCGTCCGGAGATGAAGCAAACACTTCAGCAAGAGAAGTCGCGTACAGGTAGGCTTTGCCACTCCGAAAACTTGTGTATACAACCACATCTCCAGCTGCAGTTGGATCCAAGTTGGTGCCGGTGGTGCTTGAAATTATTCTGAAATCACCGCCGTCCAGCGACGAATGATATACTGCTCGTTTTCCATCGACGTCCAGGTCATAAACGATAGAGGGTGGACGTGCCACTTGAAAATTTTGCGATATTAAGCGGCCGTTTGAAAGCTCAGCTCTCAACGTAATAAGCCCTGTTGCCAGGAGGCTTAGGGAACCATCGTTTTCTTTCCGCGCCGCTTCCTGTGGGGTAATACTGATAGGAAGCCCATCAATTGGGATGCTGTCGGAACCATTCCATATACTAACTCTTACTGTGGAGCCACGCTCCAGGCGCCCAACCAACGAAAGTCTTTCTAAATTTTCCGTAGGAATTTTGGCGTCGTCACTGCATCCAAAAGCGAAGGCCAGTGAGAAGAATAGTAAAGATATCTGTACTTGTTTTAAAACTTTTCTCACCTGGTCTTCGTTTTTGGATGTAGTTATTTAAGGCGCGTTAAATATATTCTATCGATCTTACTACTTGGTTCGCATGATTGTTAAATCTACAGTCGATGGAACCGGGTTTCCCTGCGCTGAGATGCTAAAAGATGCAAATCCGTTTGCAGCTACTCCAAATCTGGCATATATACTTCCATAGCTTGTTAAGCTCAGTGTGAGCGGAACTTGATTGATAAGAGGTCTTGTGCCTAGAGGATATCCCCCTAACCCATCGTACACGGAACGAAAGTTCCAGCTTGCATACTGATAAACAGATGAAATTCCTGATACTGCATCATCTGAGTACAAGGATACCACGAAGTCTCGATACCAATTAGAAACTGAATCTCCTCCAATTGCATTTTGCAGGTTAGTCATACCAGAATTGCTGCTGTTAACTAACGACCACCAAAAAGTTGAGTCACCTAGGTTCGCACGTTCAGAAGCGTATCTTAGGAATCCCCATGTAAACCCGCGAGTTGCAGGTCGGATTGATGACTCATCGCCTGGACTTCTAAACGCGCCAGTCGTGTCCGGTCTTTGCAGTCCGGATCTGAGTTGACCAAATAATATATTTGCATAGCTGTTAAATGCGGCAACACGCCTTGATGCAAATGGACCGTTGGTCAGATTGCTGAGATTTATATTTGAGTTGGGAATCAGTCCAAGCGACATGTGATAGAAGGCCAGCTCAGTCGCTATGCTACTAAGGCCTTCATCTAGCCACTCAGCTTCGAAGTCTGAAGCGCCCGTTATGTATACTCTTCTAAATGCGTTAACAAGATGTTGGAGGGTGTGTGGAAGCACCCTTTGTACATTGCCTAGTACAGATGAAACCGTTCTTACATTTGAGTTCACGACCCCGGTTGGGTCCGGTACCATCAGATAAATTATTTCTCCCTCGTTGCTACGCGAACATCCGGATACTGGGTCTGATGAGAAAACATCACGTTTTGCAAAGTAGCCGTGTGTTATGGCTGAACTTGCAGGTGGGGATAATTCATTTAAAGCTCTTGTGAAGAAAAGTACAACTCTCCCGTTGTTATCAAGATCTGTCGGTTCTCCGAAGTTGGACTTGGTAATCGCATATGAAATAGTATCGAACTCTGTAGCAATAGATTCGTACTCTTGAGTGGTAAATCCACCGACCGGGTTGTGCGTATCTGCTACTATTATGGCTCGATCACTGATTGCTATAACTCTTCCCACTCTCATATCAGGTGTGCCGCTACATCCAAGAGCTACGTTGAGGTTCATATCACTTCCCACGGTAGGAACACCTGTGGTTATGGTGCGACGAACAGACGGTTGCTTATTACCTGCCACATTGAATCTGGCAGTTGGATATGACGAGTTGATTCGCGCGCCTTTACTTATACTGGGAAGACCACGGTTCGCCATGGCGTTGATCTTTGATTCATTTGCAAAGATGTCTTTTGTTTCGGCTCCTGCCATAAGTCCTAAAGGCGATGCTGAAAACTCCCCGCGACCTAGAACAACGTTTGGAGATGGTGGCCCTGTAACTGCCACGCTTCCGTTTGTCGTGAAAGATAGGCTAATGGAACTCGTTGGGCTTTGATTTACTGGTACCGCTACATATTCCGCGCTGCCAGAAGAGCCACCACTTAAACAGAGCAGGCTTGCCCCCAGTCCTGACGTTACATAAGTCTGTCCCACTGCCAGGTTCGGACATACCGATAATGTTTTTGATGCTGTACGAATTCCGTTTCTGGCGGAAGCCGAAATGGTCGTTGTCCCAGGCGCCTTTGCAGTTACTTCTCCTGTAAGAGAATCGATAACTGCTACTGTTGTGTCGAGGGATGAGAACTTAACGGTATCGGTTGTTGACAAGGTTCCTGCGGCACTTCTTGAGGTTGCGGTAAAAGAAGCGCTTTCGTTTGCTAGTATATAGTCAGTGCCTGTTAGATCTACGTATCCATTAGCATGTGCTACAGAAGTCGACACATACAGTAGGAATGAGAAAGTTTCGACATTCGGATTTATTGATAGAATCCAAGTCTTAGATGTTGAAACTTCGTTCGTAGAAAGAATCTCGTCAGCTCCTAATGCTCCTCCGGTGTATTGAAAGTAAGGCTGATTTGTTGCGGTAAATACATCTACCCCATCCGCGTTGGCTATCGAAATAGTAGAAGGACCATCGTTGTCCAATAGTGTATTTGCGACCGGAGTCTGAGAAAAGAAAACTCGTACACCGTTAGGGTCTGGAGTAGTGCCGTCCTGCGTTCCAAACGACTGCTCTATAAGGTTCTGGACCGTTACGTCAAATGAGAACTCTTGACTGGATGTATTGTAGCTGACATTTGACGAGGTCAGCCTTACATATACACCTTGTTCGCCAATAATAATATTAGGACGCAGACTTCCCTTGACGAGTCCCGGGCTGTCTGCGGTGAGATTTGAGCATTGTACTGTCCCGGTCTTTACATGCGCCAGGCAGCTAACGGCTTGTACGACTAGAGAAGTTGACTCGGGATTTGTGCTAGGGGCTGGTGAGGAAATGAATGAGTCTGAACAACTCACTAGGCCAACGGCGAGTCCCGCAGTGAGGAGACGCAATGGAAGGCTCATTTTAAGGGGAATGGAAGGGGGTTGGTAGAGGTGCTCCGAGCGAATAACCCGATGTCGACGACGATCTGAAAAAAAATCATCCCTATAGCTAGCGATTCATTCGATAGGATTTATTATAGTATCTGACAGATATAGAATCAAATAAAATCCAATAGAATTCTTTTTGAGACTAGATTTCTTCTTTGGCCATGCGGCCATAACTTTTTAGCTTCCCCCTATGGACCAGTTTGAGTTTTCTGCGCTAGACAATAGCGAAGTCGGGCCAACTTCTGAGCTTCGCCCTTGGGTCACTCCTGAAATCCGGGAGCTCCCTCGCCTTACCGATCTGACATTAGATACCGGTGCAGGCATACCAGGGATGGGCGGTATTGGTGGTGGCGGTAGCACAGTAATTCCGTAGTCTCTCCTTAGTAGTTTCGACTTAAATAGTTATATCTATGGTTGTGGGCTTCGCTCTAACGGGTCATTGTAATCTTCGTTGTCCACATTGCATAAGAGACGATGTAATTAGTGTCAAAGAGCTCGACCCTGCGCTTTTCTTTCGCATCGTCGACGATGCCAAGACAATCTGGGATGATGTACGCGTAAGTCTTACCGGTGGTGAGCCACTCGTCCATCGTCAATTTTCGGACATTATTACGGGTATCGGTGAACGCAAGATACCTTACTATTTTGTCAGCAACGGGTGGCATATCAAACGCATTGTTCCGCTACTAAATCGTTACCCTGCAGCTGCGGTTCGATTGTCATTGTCTGGAGCGGATGAGAAGGTCCACGATGAAGAGAGAGGGCGGGGAAGCTATCGCAGGGTACTGTTGAGCGTGGGTATACTGACGTACCTGGGTATTCCTGCGTCTTTGTCTATAGTAATAGACCGTAGGTCTCGTCATCAGATACGTCAAGCCGCAGACCTGGCTGAAGAGCTTGGATGTTTGGGCATTCATTTTATACTTCCTCAGCCCGTCCCGGGCAGTATGATTCGGGGTACTGATCTCCCGCCTGAGGATTGGTGGGTTGTGGCTGCGGAAGTGAAGGCCCTTTCCACGGAATCTAGAAAATCGTATATCAAGTTGGATTATGGAGCTCCTTTCGAGGGTCCCGAACAGACTTGCGATACATTCACTGGAAAGCGGGTTTATGTTGATGCCAGAGGAAGACTTTCGACTTGTTGCCAGTTAAGCGAATATGGCGGCGGAGAAACTGATGTTGTCGCAGACCTTAACGAATGCTCGCTAATAGATTCCTGGCCTCTTTATGTAGATCAGTTGCGGCGTCAACAGGCCCTCAGCGCTCCCGCCCCGTGTAGCAAAAATGTGTTTGACGCATTCCCGTGTATCCGTTGTGCAAGATCAATCGGTAAGCTGGAGTGGATAAAAGATTATCCCGAAAGCGTATGGTCGGGCGCAGCCACAATATAGATATACCATGACAAGCAACAATAACGTAGCCTTCAAGCCCTCTCCTGATGTTCTTGCTGCTCATCTGGATGATGAGACAATAGTTCTACATCTTGGTACTAAACAATACTTCCACTTAAACGCTACCGGGCAGAGAATCTGGAAGCTGTTGGAAGAAAGCGTATCTGATGACAATGGGGATGTCGATAGTGAAGGGGGCGCTGATATTGGGATCTCAACTCATTCGATTGCTCAACGCTTATGCGAAGAGTTTGATGTTGATATAGGTACGGCCAGCGGGGAAGTTGAAGGCTCAGTCAAGACTCTCCTGGAATATGCGCTTATTGTCGAAGTGCCTGATTCACTCATCCATGACTAGCAAGGGCTAGCAAATTTGCTTAAGGCTTGGTTTATAGGATCTTTTTCTGCTGCTTCCTCTCCATTCTGGATGGAGCAACAGAAGCTTCAATCACTCCTGAGCATAGAGGAAAACAGCGGAAGCGTAAAAGCGAGCAGCGGAAGCATAAAAGAAACGAGTGCCAGTATAGAATCAGGAGGTCTAAGAGGGCAGGAAAGACGTGCTTGCGCTTCGAATCATTTTAACGATGATTTAGGGCGGATGTCGGTCGAATTACAAGTAGAGCAGGCTGTAAGAACGAGTCTGAAAGTCTTGTCTCTACTTTCCAGGGTCCCTAAATCACCATGGCGGAATACTTGTCTTTACCGAAGCATAGCTCAGTGCCTGGTTTATAGAAAATTCAATATTCCAGCTCGTATATGTCTTGGTGTGCGCAAGAGTCAGCTAAGTAATGATGTGAGTGCACATGCCTGGGTTGAAGTAGATGGACAAGGCAATGTCGATTTACAAAGCGACACCTCTAGCCATGACGTAATAAGTCACGCGAACAGTAAGGATCGGGATGAAGCACGCAGCCTTCAGTATGTCCTTTTAACGAAGTTGAACTCCCGAAAGAACTCATTAGAAGATACGAATAGAAACAGTCACTTTCAGAATAGTACTGTTTTGCTGAAGGAAGATCAGCCAAATCCCGTTTTATCTGATGGATATCGCCGTGGCTGATATTGATCGGTTTGATCCCCATGAAGTCGATACATTTGAACTTTTACGTGACGGATCAGTTGTAATTCGAGTTACACCGGAAGCGCATTGTCATGTGCAACAGTGGCTTCCTTTCTCAGCTTCGCTCGTTGATGCTGATGTTCCTATTGGACAAGCCGTGCATGGTGATCTGAAATGTACCATTGATGTGGAGATATGTAACCCATCATCAACCAGCTATCTCATTGGCGGTGATGCCAATAATAGAGCGACTGAAAATTACCTTGCTCGTTTTACTGTCGATCCAATAATACGTCTCGGTGGAGTAGATGTACACTTAAGTAAGGACGGTGAATCGGCAATTACACGCTGTAAATCAGGCATTGCATTTGGTTCGATAGATCTGACCAGAAGACAGGCTACTATTCGTATTACGCCGAACGTTGCTGCAAGTCGAGGCAACGATGTATCTGCGCAGTTAACGTTATGCGTTGCGTTGTTGATGGGGCGTATAGATCGTGCTTTGATGCACGCGGCAGCTGTTGTCCCTCCTGATGGTGATGCCTGGATTCTTGTAGGTGATTCACATTCTGGTAAAACTACTACGACTATGAATCTGATGATTTCGGGATGGCAATACCTTTCCGATGATCACGTGGTGATTGGGTGGGGAAGTGAAGATTTGAAGACTAAAGGGTCAAGGGTTGAAGAATCAGAAGTGGAAGAATCAAAAGCTGAAGAATCCAATAGGATTCATAATGCAAAAAAAACGCAGTTGCCAGGAAAATATCCAACGGTAGAAGGGTGGCCTCGCGTCTTTCATCTCGACTCTGGATGGGGTACTGAAACGCCAAAAAATATCAGGTGTAATGTCGATCCAAGACAGTATTTGTCTGCGCATAAATCGCAAGCCTGCGACCTGGGAGGGATGTTGTTTCCTGTGGTGGAAGCTAATGAAGCAACCAAACTGATTCGTATATCTGGAGCAGAGGCGTTGGCGGGGATCGTTAGGCAATCTCCCTGGTTGATGGCAGATCATAAATCCGCTGCATCAACATTTGCTTTGTTTACTGCGATGTGCAAGTTGCCTGCTTATCAGCTCAGGCTTGGGTTAGATACTTTTAATAATCCAGGTTTGTTAGCGGAACGGATGGCGTTGTTACGGTAACTAGCTGTATCTTCGAATTAAACGTTTTGTTTCCCAGGCGTTATGCGCTGATACCAGCATGGCGAGCGATATGCGACCAATTCGTAATAATTGTCTGATCGAAGATGCTGCCCAGGAAGCGTTTTTGTGGAGTGTGTTAAGTGGACTAAAACGTGACGTGACATGAGTCGGCATTTTTAAGTCCGTTATTATTGCGGTCCTTAGTGTTTCGTCCCCGCACATAAATCTTACTGCTCTATTTATTAGATTGTTGTTGATGCTGGCGTAGCGTTCAATTAAAACATACTTTCTAAGAATCATTCCTTCGAATGTGTCTTCAATTGGTTCTTTCTTTATAAATGATAAGGCGAGATTCAGTTTAGACTCAAGAATATCCCGTTTTGTATGTGCACGAATCCGCCCCGAGATTATTTCTAACTCTTCTGGATTGCATGCTTGAGTTGCATGTGAGATCAGGCAGATGTCACGAATAGTACCCCGTCTATCCGGGTGTTGAATCGTAGCATGTATTAGAAGATGGAATATGTGTTCAACACGAGAGAGGCTCCAAAGATTTGAGTTGTTGCGGATTGGTATGGCATTTGAAAGTAAATTATCCGCATCTTGCAGGCCTTTAACTGATCTATGGATTTCAATAGACACTGTATCATCTCTAAACCGTGGCGACAGATGATGGCAAGGATTAGCATCTGATGCATCTTTGGCAGAATAGCCATTCTCGTCAAGCATCTTCGATAGCTTATTTCCCGATTCCTCAGACATTAATATGTCAATGTCATGTAAATCAATCTGACCACCGGACTCAAGTAACAGTCCTCCTTTAAGAACTACGACCTTCCAGTTCTCTCTTTTTGCTATACTTGCAATACTCTGAAGTTGCTCAATTCCAGAGAGAACTTTTTGTAGTTCAAGTCTGGCTCTACTTTTAACTACTTTGAGTACTTCTGGTTGGGTGATGTCTGCAAGATTAAACTCAGCTATCTTTGCACGAACTGCGATAGCACATCTCTCTGTTCGAAGGAAAAAATCCCATACCGTAGGATCCTTCGGTGCCAGTTCCAGCCACGTGGAGCGTATTCTTTCGCCGGAGCTGTTGCTCAGAAGTGATAGGACTGCTCTGCGTGCATTAATGGCCTCGATAGAGATCATCTGGGAAAATATGTGTAATTAATTGATGGTTGAATAATATGTCAGATGAGTAATGTCGCTAGAGATGTGCTGTATTCATAGATCACGTCCCCGAGAAAGTATCACACCTCTTCGGGTCGCCGCTATCATATCCTCTCATAAACCACTCGCTTCGCTGTTTTGAAGATCCGTGTGTAAATGATTCTGTTCGTATCTCCTGATTGGCTGCCTGAGCTAACCTGTCATCTCCAACTGCTGACGCGGCACCTAGAGCTTCTTCAACGTCGCCTCTTTCCAGGAGATCTCTTTTTGATGTTGAATGCGCCCAGACTCCGGCGTAACAGTCTGCCTGTAGCTCCATCTTCACTGATAGTGCGTTAGCCTCATTGGGATTTGCTCGCTGCTCACGTCTCAGATAAGCTTCCGTCCCCAGGAGGTTCTGAACATGATGTCCGACTTCATGCGCCAGGACATACGCCTGCGCAAAGTCTCCAGGTGCACCAAACCGATCCTGGAGTTCATCAAAAAAACCGAGGTCTATATAAACCCGCTGATCCGCGGGGCAGTAAAAGGGTCCCATAGCCGATTGAGCTGAACCGCATCCGGATTGTACACTGTTTCTGAATAAGACCAGTTTCGCATCCTGATATGCAGAGCCGTTCGAGTTGCTAAACACATTCATCCACACACTTTGAACGTCATCCAGAACGAATGATACAAATTCAACACTCTTTTCTTCGCGGGCGGAGTCTTCGGCAGTGAGTGGCGCTCCTCCCCCCGATATTTCGGCCAGCGGGCTGATTCCCAGGTCGGTGAACAGGTTCCTGCCCATAACCATGCTCAGGATTAGAACTACCACGGTTCCGCCTACACCTATGGATTTACCAACACCGCCCATTCCACGACGGTCTTCCAGATTTGAACTACGCCCCTTTGGTGTCCAACGCATGCTTGACTCTGCTTAAGGTTTATGGATCTGATGTGGCTCAACTTGTGAGGACCACGTCATATGATCGGGCAAGAATTTAGCCATGACAGAGTCAGAGGGGAATTGCAGGTTCACGGCTCTTTGATCTTTAACCTAGGATGATCGGTCTGATCTGGACTCACGGCCATTTGTTTCATCCAGGTGGATTCGAAACAGAACCTTCCTGAACGGAGCTCTATCCTTGGGAGTATATGCATCTGGATCAAATCTGCGTATTGCGCTTATTGCTATGTTATAGGCTGGTACGCTTTGTGTAGACATATCCGTTGGAATAATTTCGAAAAAACCTTTTATTACTACACTACACCAGTCGAAAAGGCCTTTGGATTCATCGACTTCAAACGCTACCCACTGATGATGGGAAATGACCGAAAGTTTAGTGCCCATGGATGTTCGCCCATAGATCCAACGGTTTTTATACGCATAATTAATAGGTTCAATGTCCACTCGATCATGAAACGAGAATGCAATTCGGCCTACGTTGTGACGCTCCAGAAACTGCTCTATTTCATCGTTATTAAGATGTCGGATCAAGGGCTGAACCGTATTAAATCCTGTTGCTTTAGTCTCCATGATAACTCCTTAACATCGTTATAAAACTTCCTTACGCATATATTGAACCCGACGCATATTCAACGCATGAAGAATCCTCTGGTTTCGGAAATGATCTTACCATTTATTGTTGCAATTGGATTATTGTCCGGTGGTATCTTATGGTTTGTAGACCCGGTCTGGGCTAACTGGCTCTGGTTCAGTTTTCTGCTGCCGCTTGGCGGCATTGTCGTGATAAGGACAGTGCGTGGTCTGCTCGCAGGAAGGTGGGCGGCGGACATTATTGCTTCTCTTGCGATTATCACTGCAATTGTAATGAACGAACCGCTAGCCGGCCTTATAGTGGTGCTTATGCAGACCGGAGGGGAATCTCTGGAGAAGTTCGCCACAGGGAGAGCTTCTTTAGCCGTCAGACAGCTGGAGGCGGATAGTCCGCAGCATGCTCACATTTATCGAGGGGATGATATTGTAGATGTGCGTGCCAGTGATGTCCTAATAGGCGATATTCTGTTAGTTCGGCCGGGAGAGCTGATTCCCTGTGATGGGGTTGTAACTGAAGGGGACGCTAGCATCGATACCTCCCGCATTACTGGGGAGATGATTCCGGTTTCTGTCGTGCCTGGAGATAAAATTTTGAGTGGCTGCATTAATGGTAGCCGGCCGTTTAGGATGCAAGCCACGGCAGTAGCCTCGGAAAGCCAATATGCACGAATCGTGGAGCTGGTGCGTGCCGCTCAAACGGAAAAAGCTCCATTTCAGCGCCTTGCCGATAAATACGCGATATGGTTTACTCCGCTGACCATAGTTGTAGCAGTTTTAGCTGCTCTGGTCTCTGGCGATGCGCAGCGCGTGCTGGCAGTACTTGTTGTTGCAACTCCATGTCCGCTTATCCTTGCTCCTCCTATTGCATTTATTGGTGGAATTAACCGCGCAGCGAGGCGCAAGATCATAATGCGCAACGGTGCTTCGATCGAGAGATTGGCCCGCACAAATGTGGTCGTTTTTGATAAAACCGGAACACTCACCATTGGTAGGCCAGTCGTAAATGGAGTCTTTCCGCAGCCGCCATTTACGAGGGAAAGTTTACTTTATAATGCCGCGTCTGTAGAACAGGGTTCGAGTCATTTGCTTGCACGTTCTTTGGTAGAAGCAGCTTTGCTGGATGGGATTACTATTGGTTCAGCAACCGATGCTGTGGAATCGGCTGGATTGGGTATCAGTGGAAAGGTAGATGAAAATCATGTTGTCGTAGGATCACGCACTTTCGTGTATGGTAAAGTAAAGGAACGTGGTAGTGAAGCTTTGGAGGCAACTTCTGCTGATGGTCTGATCGCATACATCGCAATAAATGGAATTTTTGCGGGTACAATAACCTATTCAGATGAACTTAGAGCTGGGGTCGAATCGGTCATTAATGACTTGAAGAATCTTGGTTTTAGTCTGCCGATACTACTTACTGGCGATCATCAGGTTAATGCCAATAAAGTCGCAGCGGCTGTTGGAATAGTCGATGTTCGAAGTGATCTGACGCCAGCAGATAAGGTGACTGCTGTGAAAGAGCTGACCGCAAGGCATAACGAAGTGCTTATGGTAGGTGACGGCACAAACGACGCGCCGGCGCTGAGCGCAGCTGCTGTGGGGATAGCATTGGCAGGTCACGGTGGTGGGGTAACAGCTGAAGCGGCGGATATCGTGATTCTGATTGATGAGTTAAATAGAGTACCTGAGGCAGTTAGAATCAGTCGCCGAACTATGAAAATTGCTAAACAAAGCATGGGCATTGGACTCGCTTTAAGTAGCATCGCCATGATTGTGGCAGCAGCCGGATACATTACGCCGGTAGCTGGCGCTGTTTTGCAGGAAGTCATAGATGTCGCCGTTATACTGAACGCATTGAGGGCAAGCGCTTCGCACGTTGATACCGTCTGATTAAACGTTGTTTGAAGCAGTTAGCTGCCCTTTGTTGGAAGCAATTTGCCGTACTTTGTTGGAAGCAATTTTGCCACACTTGGCTGGAAGCAATTCGCCTAACTTTGCCAAGATGGCTGATTGTTAAACTCCTGGTTCATCAGTCTTAAACAACTCTTTCAGTTCAGCTGGCTGACACCGCCAATACTGAGGAGGAGCATTTACGCTCGCTCCCAACTTGGCCGCTGCATGCCACGGCCAACGGGGATCATACAACATGCCTCGGGCAATTGCTACAAGATCTGCCTTGTCATCTGCTAAAATAGACTCTGCCTGTTCTGCGTCAGTAATCAGACCGACGGCAATTACTGCCATCTGGTTTGAATCTGTACCCTCAATTACACGTTTGATCTGTTCTGCAAATCCAACCTGGTAACCTCTTCCGGATACAATACTCTGCAACGGAGACAGCCCTCCAGATGAAACGTGTATGTATGCACATCCCAGTTCCCGAAGCGCTAACGAAAATACGATTGAATCTTCAAGAGTCCAGCCCCCATCTACCCAATCTGTCGCAGATATTCGCACTCCTACCGGTTTGTTGGCTGGAAACGTATTTCTAATAGCAGCAAAGACTTCGAGTGGGAATTGCATCCTGTTTTCCAGAGATCCGCCATACATGTCCTGCCTTTTGTTTGATAGAGGCGACAGGAACTGGTGGAGAAGATATCCGTGTGCTGCATGAACTTCGATCGAATCAATGCCGACTCTATTGGCTCTACGTGCTGCTTCTGCGAATTCTGCAATGATCGCATCCATATCGTTTTGCGTGAGCTCCTTAGGTGGAGCATCCGACGGAGAAAATGGTACAGGTGACGGCGCAACTGTCTCCCAGCCACCTTGTTCGACCGATATGGAATGTTTCCCCTTCCATGGAATTTCTGTAGAAGCCTTTCTCCCTGCGTGTGAAAGCTGAATTCCGATGGGCATATTCGAATACCTTCTGACACTTGCCAGAACTTTTGACAGGCTCTCTTCGTTTTGATCTGACCATAGTCCCAAATCTGCATACGATATACGGCCCACATCACTTACCGCTGTGGCCTCAAGAATTAGTAGTCCCGCTCCGGATAGTGCCAAATGCCCCAGGTGGATTGTGTGCCAGTCAGTAGCATTTCCATTAGAGGCCGAGTACTGGCACATCGGGGCGATAACTATTCGATTTGCCAGGGTAAGTTCACCGATCGAAAACTGCGAGAACAGCTTGGACATTTTATGAAATGGGATATTCTGGAGAGTCGTGGATGAGGGGGAGGAGTACACCCTATAATTGCAATAGATTTACCACTAGGCCAGGGGGTATATCAACTATAAGGCCTAAATCAGTGTTAATTCGCTCGCCGGCAAATTATGGAACGGGTGTAGTGACACAATTCCTCTATATTATAGATGTGATTACACTGGAATAGAAAACGGGGACTCTTTTGAGCCCCCGTTAAATCAACGACTATTTCGCGCTCAGCGCTTATTCGTCTCCACTTTCGTCTACCGTCACTGAGAGTGCGGAAAGTGATGCCGGTAAGCTGAACGTAGTTAACGAAATAGACACCGTGCCGGAACCGCCGCCCGACTGGTTTGCGGTAAAGTTGAAGTTTCCTTTCATGGATCCTTGCGACGCATTACATCCAGTGACTGTAATCGATGGGATGTCCTGAAGTGCGGCGAACCCGCTGAAGTTGCAACTCTTTGAACTCCCAAACGAGCTTTGAGTGATCGCCATCTGTCCATTCACTGCCTCGTAGAGGGTGAACGACGAACCATCTTTAACCGCATAGGAAGCTTCCGCTTTTGGAGAGCCTGTAGGACGATCTACGGCGAAAGGTGTACTTGCCATCGAGCTGGGAACCGAAGCTACGCTTTCCTGCGAGATTCCGGCGACCAATATTTTTGTGGGGTTGGATAGGTCGTTTAGTGCAACCATTCCCATCCAGATCATTTTCTCAGTACCACTTCCATCTGCGTCTTTAAGGGTAAGGACAATCTTTCCGGCAAAAGCCTTGAAAGTGGTCGAAGGTACTTCGCTCGCTAGCCGAGGAGGCAGCACTGTTTGTCTGATCCCAGGAATTGTTGTGGCGACAGGCGCTGGTGAAGCAATGTTGATGTTGAGCGTGCCGATATTCTGCATGTGTGTCGACATAAGTTCGAGCACCAGTGCGTCGGATGGATCAACTTCGCTTCCAAACAAGGCGGCCAGGATGGTAGGATCCTTGAGCGACTCCTCAATCTCAGTCTGTTCAGTGTCCGTTATCTTGTTACTGCCAGGCGGAGGAGCAACTACATTATCGCTGCTGCAAGCTGTTACTGTAGCAAAAACAAAGGGTGCAAAAAACAACGCGGTGCGACGAAGCTTTGATGTCATATTGAAGAAAATCTCCAAAAATTAAGGAACTCAAACGAATGCGAACATTCGTGGAGGTTAATCCGTGACAGACAAAATTACGTCTTTTATTGCAGAATTGATATGGTAAATGACGAAAAGTTATCATCTGTATGATAGTTGGGTCTGAGGATGTAAGGCACGCCCTATAATTGCAATAGATTTAGCATCGGGAACTTACATCAACTGTAGGCCTGAATCACAAGGACCTAAATCACAAATTGCCAAAAAGGAGTAGATACATTGTCCAGTCTAGCAACGTCCGCTGGAACCATTACTTTGGGTGGCGATCTGACCGTCACTCGCCTGGGGTTTGGGGCCATGCGAATCACAGGGTCGGGAATCTGGGGGCCACCAAAGGATAGGCGCGAGGCAAAACGCGTATTGCACCGCGCGGTGGAGCTCGGTGTAAACTTTATTGATACTGCCGATTCGTATGGCCCTAATGTTTCCGAAGAGTTAATTCGAGAGGAGCTGTTTCCATATCCGCCTGATCTGGTAATAGCAACAAAAGGTGGTTTTGAGCGGACTGGGCCGGGAATCTGGGTTGAAAATGGTCGCCCTGATTATATCCGCTCTGCCTGTGACGCTAGCTTAAAACGGCTTGGAATAGAGAGGATTGATCTCTATCAGTTACATCGAATAGATCCTAAAGTCCCCGCCTTGGAACAGTTTGAAGTCCTGCGCGATTTACAGCGGGAAGGGAAGATCAGGCATATCGGCCTATCGGAAGTCAGTGTTGCTGACATAGAAAGCGCGAGGAAAGTTATTCCAATTGTTTCCGTTCAGAATCGGTATAGTGCCAGCTACCTTAAATGGGATGATGTCCTGAAGTACTGCGAGAAAGAAAAAATCGCTTTTATCCCATGGCGACCGATTGATGGTGGGGGAGTTGATGGTGTGCCAGACGCTTTTATGCGAGTTGCCACGAGAAAAAATGTTTCTCCGGTTCAGGTAGGGATTGCGTGGTTGCTTGCCAGGTCGCCCTGGATTTTACCGATTCCTGGGACATCTTCAGTAGCGCATCTGGAGGAAAATATTGCCGCAGCTGAACTGAAGTTAAGTGAGGAAGATTTGCGAGCGTTGGATTTATAACCCATACTTGGGCTGTCTGTCCACTAGCAGGCATTTTGTGCAATAGGACATGTCTGTCCTCATTCCATACTACCTCCGTGCTCTGGCTCTGTGCTCTGGACGAGCAGTGGTATAGAGTGGGGCTCTGGCAAAGATACCGAGAAAAAGGTATGTTAGGAGGCTAAGGGATCGAATTTTGGAGTCTACCAGGATCAACAGTGAAATACGCATTTATCTGCTGTCTCGCATCGATATTAATTCCCACCGGAAACATCCGGGCCCAAAAAGCAACAGCTTCAGAAGATGTTGGAAAATCTCCACAGACAAAGGCAGAGTCCACAAAGTTTTTGGAAACCTCGACTAATGAAGATGTTCTGAAATTTGTAACATCGCTCACTCAGAAGCATAAGAATCTCTTTAAGGGAGTGTTGGCCGAAACAGATGATGGTCATGAGATTGTCTATCTAATTGCTTCCCGGCCTGGTATTTCAACCGCACAAGAGATAAAGAAAAGCGGTCGTCCCATAGTTTATATCACTGCCAATATTCATGCTGGTGAAGTTGAGGGAAAGGAAGCATCTCTTGCGTTGATCAGAGATCTTCTTGATGAGTCCCGTCCCAATGTTTTGGACTCGATTGTTTTGGTTGTTGTTCCCAATTATAACGCCAGTGGAAATATCTCGCTCGCGCCGCAGGCTAGAAACCGAGGGGAACAGAGAGGGCCGGAGTTAGTCGGGACCAGATCGAATGGGCGCCGAATAAATCTGAATCGAGACTACACGAAAGCTTCCGAAGCAGAAACACGGGGATTTTTAAAGCTTTTCAACGAGCTGCTCCCTGATGTGTATCTAGATCTTCATGCGACCAATGGTAGTTATCACGGATATTCACTTACATACGCAACCGGGCTGCATCCAAATACTGATCCTTATACCCGAGATGTGATACTTCCAGATTTGAAAAAGAGGGTGAAGGATCGCCACGGAATCTCAACATTTGACTACGGAAATTTTGGAGAATACGAAGGCATTGTAAAGTTGACAGACACTGTTAAATCCACATGGTCGAGTTTCTCAGCAATGCCAAGATTCGGTACGAATTATGTCGGGCTTCGCGGTAGAATCGCAATTCTTACCGAAGCATATTCGCATGATACATTTGAAGATAGAATTGCGTCAACACGCGCTTATGTGAGAGAGGTTCTTTCGTATGTTGCGGAAAATGCAAAAACAATCAAAGAGTTATCTGCAAAGAATGATTCGTCTCCTCAAGTCGGGGAACAGTTAAGTCTAAAAAGCCGCCTGACTCGAAGTCCATATTTAGGTGAGGTAATAGCTGAGGATATCGGTGTACTTCCAGATCGAACAAAGATTTCTGAGGTGGGTGTGCCTACTGGATTGTACCGCACTGGACGATTCAGAACAGTTAAGATACCTGTTCACGATCGATTCGAATCGAGTTTAGATATTACAATACCAGATGGGTATCTGTTACAACCTGGGGATTCTTTGATCATTAAGAGTTTGGAACTACACGGAATAAAAAGTAAAAGACTTTTACGTGATACAGCTCTTACAGTGGAAAAATTTACTGTAGACTCATATGGCGCATTACCTGGGGTAGTGGAAGGAGCTCGTACCAGATCGGTTAAGGGCAGTTGGAGTCGTGATACGATAACTGCGGTTGCAGGAGCCTGGATTGTGCATTCCAATCAGCGAGAAGGTCGAATGGCTGCATATCTCCTGGAGCCGGAGAGTGAGGATGGTTTTTTATATTGGAATGTGTTTGGGGACCTGGTTCGGATGGGGGCGGTGTATCCGGTGATTCGTGTATTGACCCCTTAACTATTCTAGTTTAACTTCTAAGACTATCCGCTTCCCCTGTGAAAACGTGAGAAACAGATAGCTTAGGTCCGTAGCTCAATTGGTGGAGCACCGGTCTCCAAAACCGGGGGTTGGGGGTTCGATTCCCTCCGGGCCTGTTTGGTAAGTCTTTATAAGGCAATAAGTTAGAAAGTTAACGAGGCCGCAATTCGCCTCGTTTTGTGCGTTTGGGGCAAAATTGCGGGCAAAAATCGCAATTTGTCAGGATCAGGATTTATCGCTTTAGAAAGAGGGTTGAGAGTTTATTAGTTAAGCTGACGAAATCATCGGAGGTGTAAGATATCGTGATAATCCCCCCTGGCCTCGCCGCCGTTCCCATAACAGCGATTCAGAAAGATCTCCTTCTAGATCTGGTGCAAGCTATTAAGGTGTCTAACTCTGACCAGATTCAGCCATTTAAAGCGATTAAAAATGCGGCTGACTATAAGCTGCGTATACTTCATCAAGGTATGTCTGAGAGTCATGAAGGAGCATTCTTGGGCGATTTACGTGCTCTTGCTTCAGAGAGATTGATAGATATAGAAGCAGAAAAAAATGACGAAATTCCATTTACTGTAACTGACAAAGGCGTTGAAGCCGCTAAAGCGATTATCAGTCTCCGAGTATCAGGTCAGGAAGAGACGAATTGGATTTCTGGTAAATCCCACTTGACCGGTGTACGTCCTTTTATTCCCGAACAAAATAATAATTCTGGTACGTCTTTGCCAGAATGGGGTGGGCGTTGGAAGGCGTTGTCAACATCATACCTGGCACAACGTGGGCAAAGCAGAATATGGAAGGTCTGGGATATAAGAGAAGAAAAGACTCCAGTCTGGAAACGTAATTGCTACGCTCTGAAGGAACTTAAAGATGCATCGGTGAATTCATCTAAGTTTAAGAGATTTGTTCGTGAGATCGAGAAGACAAAAGAACTGGCACAAGAAAAAAGTAGTATAATTTCTGTGGTTGATTATGCGGTTCCTAACCCTAATAGTTCTGGTAAGCCATACTATGTTATGCCGCTTGCTGGAAGTTCTTTAGCACGCGCTAAGGATTTACAAGGTCGTTTAGAAACTGTTATTGAGATCGGTCTTGTAATTGCTGATGCCCTCGTAGCCGCACATAACAAGGGAATAATTCACCGAGATGTAAAACCTGATAACATTCTTTTGTTTGAAGATGAAAGAAGGCCTGTGCTTGCAGATTTTGGTATATGCTATCTGACTAATGAAGATCGTTTGACCGGTTTAGAGGCTCATACCGTGGGTTCAAAGGATTTTGTTGCGCCGGAGCTCCAAGGAGGTGGAACGGTTGACAGTATTGATCTTCGAGCTGATATCTACTCTCTGGGAAAAACTCTGTATGCTGTTGTAGCAGGTGGAGAGATATTTCCACGTGAGTTTCATAGAGCTGAAAAATGGGATCTGGTTAAAAGATTTAACGATCAAAGGCTCGCCCACCTGCATGGGTTGCTGGACCAAATGGTAACGGTGGACCCCAATGCTCGGTTCCCTTCTATGCTGGACTGTTATCATCAGCTAGAACGCGCACTCGCGAACGTTAGGTTAAATAGAGTCTATCGTCCTGGTATGTATGGTGGACGATATTCGTCATTAGAGAGATATGCAAGGATTAAAAATCAATTAGAAAACCACACTGAACATCTCAAAAGTGATGCCTTACAAGATGCAAATACTGATATGGTTGAATCTGTCCAGATTAGAGCCTCTGTAGTTAACTCTGACAATACCATATTAAGTGGGAGCGCTTTAAGCAAAAGGCCAGAGGCTATGGTGATAGCAGCTGAAACAGCTGAGGAATTACTCGCTGTCGGAATTGCTGTTGGACAGAACAATGATGTTTCGGCTATACGTAAATGGTTGGCTTCGTTGAATTCTCTTACTAAAAACTCGGCCGATGAGTCAACATTAAGCGATGCCTATATCATACCTCCGGCTATAACTATAGCTTTCTACGGAGTAGGTGGATTCGCATGGTACAGAAGCCGCCTGCAAATTCTTCGTTATATTGTTGAGGCACAGATGATTAATCGAAGGATGTGGGTTCACCATAATATTTTGGGCGAGGTCGCTTCTGCAGTAGTGCCGTGGGTCACTGATGTGCTTAAATCTTCCCCGATAATTTCGGCGGCAGATCAGAAATTTAAAGGGTTCATCGAGAAATCAGTTGAGGCCGTCGCTGGTCTGATAGTAATCAAAGTATTGCTAAGTATGAATGAGGATCAATGGCTAACGTGGTTTAACGATGATTTTTTTGTAGAGGCGTTTCCAGGCATATATAATTGGGGATGGATTAATGAAATTCCTAGAAGGTTTCTTGAAGATCCAGATCTGGAAAAAGAGATTGCAATAGAGATATTTGATATGGATGTTCTAAGTTTAAGAAAAAAATGTAAAGATGTTACTCCACTTATTGGACGTATGATATCAAGAGCTCTTGCTAGCCAAAACAGGAATTCGTATGGAGTCTCTCGGTTGTTCTCAAGTTCTTGGGTCGCTTGGTGCGGAGGGTCTTTTTAGATCAGATATTTACTCTGGGACCATTCTTTATAGGATGAGTTCAAAACATTCATTATTAGAGAGATATCTATCTAATAATGAGAAGCTCGTCATACTGGCTTAAACGAGGGGCCGATTTCCTCCGGGTAGGTTTGGAAGTGGTTATAAAGCAGTAGGGTTACTAACGATGCGAGCTTTCACGTCGCTTTTGCGTTTGAGGTAGAAAATGGGGCAAAAATACCAAAGATTATTATTTTAGGGAACCAGTTATAACGTCCCTAGTAAAAAGCTCTTTTAAGTTTAAAGTGACTAGTGGACATTAGAGATAATAACCATGTTTGCGGAGATGGCTCTAGTCTTTCATACCTAGATAAAGGAAATACTTTTTTATATCCTGTAAAATTTTATTCCAATGTTCGACATGCCATTGACAGTGATTATAATAGAAATCCTCTCCGCTGTTATCAAGGAATTGATGAAAGGGCAATTCCATGGACTCCGGGCTTTCTACTTTTTTGCGTAATAATTCAAGTATACTGCGTCCTTTTTCTGCTGCAATTGCCCATAACTCCACTTCTAATATGCGCAGTAACTGCAGTGGCGCAGCTTCGTTTCTTTTTATCCTTTCGATCAACGGATGATCTGCAAGGTCAATTTGCATAATTGCGCGATACAGCAGTGGGTGTAGAGGCTGATCGAATACTGATATGACGGGGTAAAATTCATGGATCTGCGTTGGATCTATTCCGATTTTTATAAAATACCCTTCTTTTATTAATTTTATTGTAGATTCTATTTGACTAGAGGCTTTTAGCATGGCCTCTTTCCATTTTTTGCGATAAGCATCATACCCTTGAGCGTGTCTAGTAGATAATAACACCGAAAAGGTTTTGCATTCCATTAAAATGATGGCATTCGGATATATAATTATTCCGTCACATACGCTTTTATTGGCGGCATGTTGTTGCAAGGTACTTTCCGGAATAAACCTGTCGCCAAATGCGTACTCTAGTAGTTCGCTGGTATATTTTTCAACTACGTGCCCTCGTGTACGAAGAAAATTTTCACGATCTTTTGTATCTGGGAATGTACTTTTATTTAGGAGTCTATACTGTAAAGAATTCCCAGGCATTCTCCGAAGCATTGATATAGACGGACAAAAAACATCATCATCGAACGCAATTAATGGTTTCTCTTCAAACGGTAGGATGTCAAAAAAATTAGGTCGGGAAATGCTATAGCTATTTTTTATTCGTTCTTGCAGCTCTTCAATATTCCAAGTTGCAAGATTGAACCAATGTTCACGTTCCACCTGAGAAAGAGCAGGAGCAGATTGCAGGTATGTAGATTTGTGTGCAATAATTTTTCCGGCGTCTACTTCTTCTAAGTTTTTCGTTCCCCAGAATACATAAAGAACAAATAACACCTGCCAAGAAACCGCTGGCTCTAGTCCTGTTGCTCGACTAAGCATTGCCGGTATATCTATCGAGTTGGGGAATTTTAAGTCATGTGATTTAATATAGATGTAGTTTGTCCTCACAAAATCATGTAGCATGTGAGCGGACTCATTGAATAATGCGTTTGCCGAAATGTAGAGCTCCATAGCGGAGCGCCCTTCCTCCGTTGTCGTATCCATTTCGCCTAGTTCCGGATCAAGATGATCTGTAATTATAAGTAGCGCCGATACAAATGAGGCAGACGGTTCGTTACGTCCAGCTTTATCATGATCCACAGTTAAAAGAGCTAACTTAAGAGCGTTTAACAGGCAGCGTTCCTGAAATATGATAATTCTTTCCGGGTCATATTCATTGCCATGTGTCTCCCTAATTTTATTAAACATTCCCCTTGCTTGAGTTTCTCCCAATAAGCGTTCGGTGATTCTGAACTGAGAGCGGAATATTTCTCCTTGTGGTAGATCTGGCGGAATCGATCCCAGTTTATCTGGCGTAGAATGCAGAATACAGGTAATGCCTGAAATCAGATGGACAATCTCACGTATAGAAAATCTAGCTAACAGTTCGATCGCTACTTCAATAGGCATTTTCCGTCCAACTACATCGCGTGCCCCAGCCGTTACTCGAGTATAGCGCATAATGATTGGTGGTTCTCCAAAATCAAACTCGAGTCCATCTTGTTGACTATTTACTATAGCATTTTTTGGAACCCAGATTCCAGAAGATATTTGTGTAAAGGGAATCGCTCCCGGTGGAGGAATTATTCCTTCTGGAATCTCAACTATTTTAGGTATAAGCGGTTTCGCTGGCATCTACTTAAAAGGGCTATGTATGCGGTTTCGGAATGTGCTTTCTAGGCTTCCACAGTAAAGTCATGAAGGTGCTGGACATAGTTGGTTTATCTTTTAGTGTGGCCGATTTATAAGATCAATGGTACGCCTTAAGAGGCTGACGAACGTCTTAAATACTTTTTAAAGCCATTGTTTTTGTGGTAGCCCAATCCAATCCTACATCATAGACATATACCAGTTTTATAAAGGCCTCCAATACTAATTAGACTTAGGCCTGAGGCGCACGGGATTAGCTATTTCATCGATGAAAAACATTAATGGTTTTTGATACACCTCCGCAAACTTAACCAGTTCAACAATATCTAATCTATGTTGGCCCGCCTCCACGCGTGAAACATAGGATTGAGGTCTTCGAAGTTTTTTTGCTACGTCAATCTGGGTAAGGCCCGTTTCGAGTCTAGCCTCATAAAGGCGAGTGATTATTCGTTTATGGATGGGATGATATACTGTCGATTGCACTAGAAACCCCTCAAGAAAGGATCTCAGAACTCTCTATGCAGTTTCCAGATATGCAAAAATTAGATATTTTTCATATTCACAATATTTTTAAGCGATCTTTCTCCTTCCTTTCTCATGCTTAAATCCCTTGCTGGTTTAATATTCGCTTCCCTCGCTCTAATTTCCCTCTTTACGGCGCCTTCTTTAGCTCAAGAGGGGAAACCTACGCAGGCAACAGCTCCCGCAATTATAAAGGATCCTGGAACGGCGATTGTCTTCAGCCTTTTGGTCCCAGGTGGGGGACAGATTTATGCTGGCAAACCAGGTAAAGGAACTTTTATTTTACTTGGTTCAGTAGGAGCGCTTGCCTTAGGGGCGGCATCTTCTAGCCAGACTTGTACGCTTTATTCATGCGCTCAAGACAATACAGGACTACAACTGGGGGCTGCCGCCGCCCTTGTTCTATGGGGCTATAGTATGTTTACAGCTGGCGCCGATGTAAGAGAATACAATTCTAAAATTTCGGAGCTTGCCAAGCGGATCTCATACATCCGTCTTACTCACAGTGAGCGTATTACCGGGCTTTCCATAATTTTGCCTCTGAACTGATCTGTATATTGATCCTCATTCCGTTATTAGGTAAATCCTTCACTCCTCTGTTAAATGGCCCTTTTCGCTTGTCCAGAGTGTAAATCCCCTGTATCTGATATGGCTAGCTCTTGTCCCAAATGCGGTCGGCCAGTTCGGTTTATCACTACGAGCCAGCCTACCGGATTGGCTCTGCCGAGTAGATCTGGATGCAGAAATACTATTATTGGTTTCTTCTCTCTTTTTTTGGTTATAGGATTAGTTCAAGAGTGTGCCGGAGATGTAGATGATCCCAAACCTTCAAATCAACAAAAAACTATTGTTGCGGTGCGAGTTGTGGATACCATTGCTCAGAAACGAGCGGATAGTATTTCCGCATACATGCGGGAAGGTGGTAAAAGAGTCTTCAATCGCTTAAAAAAAAGGCATCCCAATCTAAAGCCTTCTGTCTGGGGAATGTATTCTCCTCAAATATTGCTTCCTGTTCCATTCAAGACATGGAATAGCCTAACTAAACAGGAGAGATTGGAGCTAGTCTATTATATGCCAGATTTTGTATTGTCAGTGCGAGGAAAGCCTAGCGTTGTTTTACACGATTGGCCTTCCGATGCTCCCGCTTATGAGCGTATTTTTGACGCGGTATCTAAGGTTTCCAAAAACGACTGGGTCATTATGGGTGGCAGTTTGGTAGGGATAGGAAAAAAGCAAACAATGACTATTGATAACGCTATAGTATGCGGCAGCAAATACCACGACTGCAATGGCGGAGTTTTTGCCGAAGATTTACTTAAAGAGGCTCAATAAGGGGGGCGATTTATGAGAATAACAACAGCCCAGGCAATTCGTATTCGGCAAGGGCGGTCAGCTAAAACTGGACGTCCTCCGTTGGACATAGATTGGCAAATTGTAGAGACAATGAGTGAAATGGGCTTTACCGTTATAGAAATAGCTACAGTCCTTGAGTGTTCCCCGGATACATTACACCGGCGTTTTGCGGCACATATAAAAAGGGGAAAGGCTTTGCTAGCTGCAGCTTTAAGAGCGGCTCAATTCTTACGTGCTATGCAGGGTAGCACCGTAATGCAAATATGGTTGGGGAAGAACATCTTAAGCCAGGTTGGTACTAAATATAGGGGAGGGTAATTCGAATAATTTAGGCTTTATCTAACAAGTTGTTTTAGATGATCTCTAGAAAGATGTGAATATCCCATCGTTGTACGTAAGTCCGAATGGCCCATTGCCTCCTTAACATGAACAGCGCTGGCGCCTTGAGCGAGCCAAGTAGTCACACGGCGATGGCGTAAGTCATGTTGATGCATTTCTAAAGGCAGCTTGGCACGTTTGACAGCCGATCGAAAAGAATTTCGGAAAGATCCGATTCGGTCTCCGACTTTGATCGATCTTCTCCTGGATATATGGTGAAATACCCACGGAGAATCTGAAGTGTGGAACTCTGCAAAATGGTCGCGGAACGCTTTTTCCAGCCGTTCTGTCATAGGTACCCAGCGTCCCCTTCCACTTTTTGTCCTCCGTCCTTGACGGCCGCTAGCGATGCGTATATAACCTTCATCAACCAGAATATCATCCCACGTAAGCCAAAGAGCCTCAGACTCGCAGCGTAAACCAGCTTCGGCTAGGGTTAGGACGTATAGGGTTAACATCGGATTATGTTTGCATTCCCGTAGTAGATCTTCAAGGTTTTCGTCGGAAAGAATAACAGGATCGCGAGGATCATATTTTGGAGCTGTTGTAAGGGCTACAGGGTTGCCTTCTCTAAGTTCCAGTCTTTCTGCAAAGCTAAATAGCGCATGAAGAACCGCTCGATCCTTTGCTAATGTTCGATTGCCGACAGGCGGTAGTTCTGCCGCGGACTTTGATTGTTCCCCTTTCCGGACGGTATTGCCTTGATAGCGGTTCTTTCGACGCCATGTTAAGTATGAGGCTATATCGCTGGCTCGAATGGTTGAAATTACTGGGTCCCCAGAGCAGTCAAGGAAATACTCCTTAATTGGCTTTAAAGAGTCCGTATACGATCTCTGAGTCCCTAGTGTGCGGGTAGGCATCACTTCTGTTTCAAACCGCTTTATAAGTACAGAGAAGCGAACTTTATCGTCAATTCCTGCAGCTTTTTGCGCTATAATCTTTGGTAGTTCCTGATACTTCCTTAGTGCGAATCTTTGCGCTTCGCGACGGTCTGTAGTTCGGATTGTAAAACGGAAAATCTGACCATCATGCATAAATCTTACTCTAAACGTATTGCCACGTTTCTCAATATTTCCAGGATACTTATTGGGCATCAGTCATACCTATAAATCATACTTTATAAAAATAGCATATAGTCCGGGGATTCAAAAGCCGTGGATTTTTGTGCGTTCTAATGTTATTGTTTTTTATGACCCCATTAGATCTGCAGGCTGCCGTTGGAGCCGCGATACGCGCAATAAGGTCTTCGCAGGGAATACCGCAGGAAAAACTTGCGGTCTTAGCGGGTGTCGATCGTGCTTTCATGGGACGCCTCGAACGGGGGGAGTCAAATCCCAGTATCGAGACTCTGTCAAAAGTTGCCTTGGGTCTGGGAATACCGCTGGATGTACTATTCGCTGAAGTTGAGAGATTGCGAGGAGGGTAGGCATTATTTAATCGGCTATTGTCTTGAGCGGGATGGCAGAGGTATTCTATGATCTTTTACATGTTGTATCACTTCCTCCTGGCTGATCCAATCCCTTATTTCTTGAACCACAAATTGAATTTGACCAGCTAACTTCCGATGAGGAATCGGCGTGAGTGAGGAGCCTAGTCGTGGATGGAGCCGCGTCATTATCCAGGATCGTGAGCGGCTTATTGCTTCACCCAATTCCTGAATATTAAGACGTGTCTCTGGGGCTGCTATCCACACTTTCTCCTTCCAAGTTTGTGGCTCGCTGGCAGCTGGTTGCTCTTGCGTTATCGTAGTGTCTTGTGGAATCTGCATAAGCATAGCCCGTAATTCTGCTATTGGTATTAACGTCCCCGCTGGCAGTCGCCCAAGTGTATCGATGATATCCTTGATTGAAACGACGGGAGCTGTAGCTACCACGGTGGACCCTCTACATCATCAGAAATACTTTCTATATCGGTAGAGTTATCGAGAGGGTTGGTTAGCCCGACGCTGGAGCTTGAGTATCCATCCGAGTCTTTTTTAATTAATCCTCGCTCTTCGAGACTCCTTAATGCGCTGTCTATCTTCCCAGAACCGCCGGTTACATTCCTACGAATAGCGCTTTTAGATTGTGGAATCATTGAAGAACGTATGAAGTCTATCACGCGCATTTCGATCGAGTCTTCTGAAGAAGTAATCGAATAACGTGTGCCATCATACTGAACAGAAAAATCTTCTGATCGAATACGGCCTTTTATTGCAAAGTCACGACGCGACCCTTGCTTGTCATCGGGCGCGTGCATTTCAGCAATCATATCTACCGCTCCACCGATGGCGGTGCTGTCACGATATTTACCAGTGCTTTTACTCGCGTGATGAATTAGCGCAGTTGCGACTTCGTATTTACGTGCTAAGGCGGTAATTTCACTCATAATGGGAATAATCTTGGCCGCACTATTAAAATCATCGACATTACATGCGGTTAGAAGTGCTGAGAGGGTGTCGATAATAACCAGAGAGTAATTCTTTTCTTCTAGGACATATTGTAGGCTATTGATTCCATCAGACAAAAAATCTACGATATCTATCTTTGACCCATCCGCTCCCGTTTTTTTATAGCGTTGCACTAAATCGCCTAGGTGTTCCTCTAGGGCAATATGTAATACATTGCCGACAGTTACAGGAACGCCTAGAAAAGGATTTCCTCGTGAAACAGCGGAGGCCGCGTTAGATATAAATGTGGATTTTCCCGCTTTTTCTCGCGCAGCGATTAAGGTTGTTCGACCTTGAAATACTAAACGTGGTATAATGGCAGTCGGAAGTGACAGTAGTTCTGGATTGTCAAACAAAGTGGATAGGGAATATTTGCGCACAGCTAAATTCGGGACTATATCACTAGGTTCCCATTCTACTGCCGTGTCGATACGGTCCTGTAATGCTTCTACTGAATCGATTCTATCTATGAAATCAGAAACATCTCCATGTTTTGGGAGGTCATTGTACTCCGCAATCCGTACGAGAGCTCCTGAATTCCTAAGAACCGCAGCTCTGTTTTGAGCGCAGAGGCGGCCAGGGTCATCATTATCGACATGGATAACTATGGATGCACCACAGAGTGGCTCAGCCATTTCACTGGTGAGGATAGCGCTTGCACCTCCCGCTATCGTTGTTGCAATAAAACCTCTACTGCGTAGGGCATTAGCGTCTTTTTCGCCCTCTGTTAGGTGAATAGTTTTTTCTAATGCTACACCCTCTATTACTTCTGGTAGATGGTAAAGTACTTTTTTAACTCTTTGGATTGACCATCGACCGTCTGCACCTCGATTCCGAAATGTTTTGGGACTAAAGCGAATAACGCTGTATAGGATTTCTCCATTCTCATTTGTGTAATCGTATTTAGCAACTTCGCTTCCAAGTGTATCGGATCCCGATAGTTCGAGGCCTCGATTTATGCTAGGAGGAACTCCTATACGTCGACTTTTTCCTCTTGATAGAGGAAAAAGATCCTGTGACCTGAGTTCCAATGCCTGCAGAATGGAGGCCGTAGTACATCCACTGTGACATTTAAGTAGTACTCGACCATCCCGTCCTCCATTAACAGATAATGAAGGATTATGATCAGAATGTGCCGGGCAAATATATCCCTTGCCTTTTTTCTTTAGCTTGGCTTTTATTACTTCGATAGGCGCGGGCATTAGACACTATCCTTCCTGTTTTTTGCTGCGCATATGGCGACGCGACGTAAAAATTCACTGGTTGATTCTCCCGCGTCTCTCGCCGCCTCTCGAATTATCTTAAGTTCTCCAGCTCGCAAGCGTAAAGAAATAATTCCGGTGCGTTTAGTCTCTGTAAATTGAATCCTTGGCATCACTTTTCTCCCTTTATGAAACGAAAAAGGGCCGGGACGTGAACATCTCGTGCGTAATATTTGCACAAAAAATTCATTGTCCCAGCCCGAGTCGGCGGCTAGTTCCCTATGGGTCAATCTGAGTGGTTGTTCACCGCTGACCCCAAGGACAAACCATAAATTCCACAACAATGGCAAGCCTTGATTTTCGACCTTCAACTTTTCCTTTTTTACGTTAACCGACTGACAAGTGTATATCAATAGGGGACATATGACAATTTCGTAATACACAATAGGCATAGTGGTTTCACCTGATTCCCCTGACTTCTATATAGGGGAGTCAGGGGTTGAAAGAGTAGGGAAAACAACTTGACTTATGCCTGACTTACTGCTGACTTCTACTCCGACCTATTATAATCAGGGATATCGATGTTATTACGAAGGCTCTCTAGTGCCAGGTCTTTGTCATAGGGAAATAATGATACATTGGTCTAGAAAGCAGGTTTGTGATGACTGTTTGTCTTCATCAACCTGAAGAAAAAGAATTATAGCTGCGTGCCATGATTGCATGACATAAGAACTTTCAAAACAAATCACGTAGAGATTAGAGGTAATCTGTGAACCGATTTATTTCTGAAGACGAAGTATATAACGAAATGCTTGCCACATTCGGGAGTGATCTCGGAGGTGTATTTCATGCTCTCTATAACGAAGTAGTATGGTTGCATGATAAATGGCGAGAGTATTGCGAGCTTTTTGAAACTGAGGAACGAGTTGAATTATTGAACCGTGCTGCTTCAAGATTTTTTGGTAGCTTTCAGGAGTTGTTATGGGAGGACATTCTTTTGCATATGGCGAGGGTGACTGATTCACCAAAATCCGCAGGTAAGCCCTCCTTAACCATTCGTCGACTTCCGGATTTGATTTCTAATATTGTGTTGCGTCACGAAGTCTCCTTGTTAGTTGATGAAGCCGTAAATAAGGTGGAGTTTGCAAGAGATTGGCGCCATCGTCGTATTGCGCATCGAGATTTAGCTCTAGCATTGGAACAGGAAACGCGAGCACTTGCTTCAGCAAATAGCTACCTAGTGAACGAGTCGTTGAGCTTGATTGCTCAAGTTCTTAATAAGATTCACGAGGATAGACAATACTTCGATGGGCAAAGTTTATCCTTTGACATTATTGGTGGGCCAGGTGATGCAATTGATTTACTTAGGGTGCTCCAAGATGGTGTTAACACCGCAGATGAAAGAAAGCGTAGATTCCAGAGCGGGCGAATATTACCTGATGATTTGACAGGGGATCTAACGATATAGTAATAATGTCAGGTATCGTAATGTGCGATAAATCTAATAGCTTGGAGCATTTCGTTAGTCATCAGACCCGGCAATATATTTATGAGTAAATCTTCTCGTAACTCGACTAGGTATGAAGGTTTTGAGTTATTCTCGGAATATCTAGAATCCTTAGTAAATCAGGACTTTCGTTCAGTGGAAGCCTTGTCTGGATTTACTCAGAAACTTGCAGAGCACATCAGTAGAGCTGCTGAAAATCCGAACTTTTTATATGGTCAGCGTACTGAAGCAATGTTTGAATCCGTGGCAATAAGCCTAGGCCATATACGCATGATAAAAAAGGAAGACAGTGGCAGATTCTGGAATACTGGAGACAGAATACAGCCTCCCGATTATCGCGTGATACTACATAATGGTGATTGTCTTTTTATTGAAGTGAAGAATTGCTTTCAAAGTGAACATGAGGAAGGGATATTCAGAATAGAAGAGCATAGAGTGGCTTCCATCAAGGAATATTCTACTATTCATAACACTCCACTTCTGATAGCTATCTATTGGGTTGTTTGGGGAATGTGGACCCTAGTTACCTTTGAAGACTTTCAACGATATGGGAAAAAGTGGGGAATTCGTTTTACCGATGCAGTGAAACGCAATCGTATGGCGACACTGGGAGACGCTTTTATTGCAACAACTCCTCCACTAAAATTACGATTTAAAGCTGATCTTACAAAATATTGCGGAATCAATGAGAGCAATGAGCTTAATTTTACTATTGGTGAAGTAGCTTTGTTTTGCGGTGATAGAGTAGTGACTGATGCTAGGGACAGACGCCTTGTTTCCTATCTTATATTGCACGGTCGTTGGGAAGCAACCGATCCAAGTCCGTTACTAGAGGGAGGAGTACTCCAAGGTGTAGAGTTTGCATGGTGGCCCGGTGATAGAGAAGGTATTAGCGAACACCAGCCTTTTTCTATGGTTGGTACCCTAAGCGGTATGTATTCTATCTTCTATCGAGGTATTACCTCAGATCACGATGGAAGGGTGATGCGAATCAATGTCGACACTATACCAGGATTGCTTCAGGATCTCATTCCTGAGCCTGGATCTAGCGATGCGGTACCGCTTTGGTTATTTCGTCAAAGTATCGGTTGAGAGATATCAGATTTCATCGTAATAACAATGTTTATTTCCAAGTTTCTTCAGTAGCTTAATGTTTTTTCCTCGCGTATTTACCAGTAGAATACCCTATGGGGCTTAATGGATGGCTTTTCAGGGCAAATTAGGGGCAAGACAGTTTCAGATTGTTCGGAATAAATCTGTACCCCTACCATGGATTATATTCAGTGAGGAAGGAGGATACTGCAACAATAACCTAGAATTACACTTCTTTGAACGCCTGTTCCACAAACTCCAAAACCGGGGGTTGGGGGTTCGAGTCCCTCCGGGCCTGTTTGGTAAGTCTTTATAAATCAATTAGTTATAAAACTAACGAGGCGAATTTCGCCTCGTTTTGCATTTGTGGATTCGATAGTGGAAGAACTAATGGACACGCTGGTTTGGACGGTTTGAGTTGGCAATAAAAATCTGGCCTTATTTTTGGGGTGTCACTATCTTGATTCTATGGGGCCGCATGATGACCGGCATCTCGAAAGAGAGATGGAGTGGTTGAAAGGACTAAAAAATTCTGACTTGGAGTCATTCAAGCAGATTTTTGAATTTTATGTAGTGCGGTTAAGAAGGTACGCTGTCGCCAGTAACATACCCGCAGATGTTGGTGAAGATATTATCCAAGACATATTTGTGAGCTTGTGGGACCGCCGGGTTGAGTTGCTGCTTTCAAAGGGAAATCTTGGGACATATCTAATTGGAGCGCTGCATAAAAAAATTCTGCAGCATAACAGAAATATTGGTTTAAGAGCTGAAATATTTGAGAAGTTTTCGGAGGATGTGAGGGATCTTTCTTCGGCCGCTCCAAGGCCGGATTCGTATCTATTAAATGCAGAGTTAAAGGCCGTTTTTTCTAGAGCGCTGTCGGAGCTTTCCGAAACACAGAGGCAGATAGTTGCCTTAAGATGGGGGGAGGAAATGCCATTTTCCAGGATATCGGAGATTCTGGGTATTTCCGAAAATGCAGCTATGCTTCATGCCAGTCGTATAAAGTCTTTACTTCGTCCGATTTTGCAGAGGTATTTTAAAGGGCTCAAGTAAATCGTGGCTATTGTTCTGCATTATAGAGAAAAAACTGAGAGGGTTCCCCAAAAAACTGACAAGGTTCCCCGCAAAAAAACGAGATGGTCCAAAAAAACTGACAGGTTTGTAAAAGTGGTGGAACTACCTGTTGTATGCGGAACGAAAACGAATCACAACCTTCTATAGATTGGGAAGCTTTTGAGAGCTATCTCGCAGGCGAACTTCGTGGTACTACACCCGAAGGCAACAGCGTACGTAAGCTTCTCAGTGAGGTTCCTGGTTCTGAACGTCTTTTTAAGAATCAGGGGCTTTTCGATGATGACTTGGATTCTGAAGAAGCCGCATCTGAGCATGTTTCGAAAGTTGAATACAAGAGTGTACATGCGTCGTGGGACGATCTAAAATCCAGAATTGCTTCTCCTGTTGCTTCTCCGTCCGTGTATAACCACGCAACAATCAAAAGCCCGCCACTCGCGCAGATAAGCCGACCATTTAAAGCTGGTACGGCGGGCGTTGGTGGCCGTACGAAATTCGCTGTCAATTTTGCTGCAGTTGCTGCCCTCGTGGCGTTTGCCTGGTTTGCCGGAGCTGGTAAGGTCCGCAGGGATCTGGCCACATATGCTTCGGTTTATTCTACTCAACCAGGACGTCAGGCTGCAGTAACATTACCTGACGGGACCGACGTAACTCTCAACGTCGGTTCCCGTCTTGAGGTAGGAGGAGATTTCGAAACTTCTCACAGAACCGTGAGGCTTACAGGTCAGGCCAAATTCAACGTAAAGCATCGGACAGGTAAACCGTTTCTTGTTGAAACTTCCTCGGGTACAGTGACAGTTCTGGGAACTGAATTTGTTGTACGAGATTACGACTGGGATTCTGTAAAGACAGTATCTGTCTGGGAAGGTCGGGTTGGTTTTGGATCTGATATAATTTCCGCTGGTGAGCAGCTTACAGTTGTATCAAACGAAAGTGGTTTACATTCTGTTAAATCTTCTCTTGATACCACTTCAAGTTCATTTGTAAATGGAGTCCTTACTGTAAACAGCAAGAAGCTTGAAGATATTATACCTGAGCTGGCTGCATGGTATGCTGTAGATATAAGATTCGGGGATGCGCATGTTAGAAATCTGTTGATTTCCGGACGCTTCCGTATTGGAGCCGTATCTGAATTAGTCGAGGTTTTGGCGTGGACACTGGATGTGAGAGCTGAAAGGAATGGCGATCAAATCACACTTTATTCAAAATAGACAGACATGAAATTACCAACTTCATCGCGTTTTTTATTCCTGGCAGGGGTTGTTGTCAGCAGCCCGGGATATCTGGATAGTCAGTCCGTCATACCTCAGGTTGCACAGCAATTTATTGCATCTGAGGAAGTATTGAGTGATTTGATTCAGCAGAAAAATCGTCTGATAAGCATTCATGCCAAGGATAGATCGATAGAGTCTGTTCTTAGAGAAATTCTTCAGAAATCGGATATTCGACTGTTTTTTAGTCCGGGGAACCCGGAGCTACAGAAGAAAATTACAATATCGCTCGACAGCGTAACTCCTCTCGATGCTGTCAATTTAGTACTCCGTACCACAAAGCTCATAGTGGGTAAGACAGCAGATGGGCAGGGGCTTATGATCCGTTCGGCTTCTGATACTACTCGCAAGAGCTCTGCAGTAGCTGGGTCTTCTTCTATCGTTGGTGTTGTTACTGATTCTTCCGGTACTAAACCAATTTCGGGTGTGACAGTTATTTTGACGGGCAGAAATAATCCTGAGATTACAAATGAACAGGGGATATTTCGGTTCGATAATGTATCTCCCGGGGATCGACAGATCATGGTAAGGATGCTGGGATTTAAGTCGCAGAGCATTAATATACTCGTAGAAGATGCTGGAGTTGCCACGCCCAGAATCAGGCTATCGGCGTCTGCTACTTCACTTTCTGAAGTAGTAACAACTGCGACGGGTCAGCAGCGCAGGGTTGAGATTGCTCATGATATTGCAAAGATAAGCCCTGAAAAGATTATGGAAAGAACGCCGGTACGAACTGTTGCAGATATTCTTGAAGCTGCACAGATACCAGGCGTTCTGGTACAGCGACAGAGTGGCGATCCTGGTTCTCCTACCAAGATACGTATAAGAGGGATAGGGAGTATTTCTCAGTCTAACGACCCTGTTGTTATTCTTGATGGCGTGTGGATCGATGCGTCCACTTCCAGACCTTCAAAACTGGATGATATAGATCCTGCTTCCATAGAAACTATAGAAGTTATCAGAGGACCATCTGCTGCCACATTATTTGGTCAGGATGCTTCAAATGGTGTCATTGTAATCACATCCAAAAAGGGGCAGGCTGGTCCTACCAGATGGAATCTTTCGTACAATAGAGATTGGGGGCAGACGTACGGCAGTTCTCCTCTACTGCATAAGGCATTGGGAACTCAGACCGGAATTCAGGAGCCACAGTGGTGTCCCATCCCAAATGTTATATCGTCTTTATGCAGACAGGACTCAGTAATATCAATCGATCCAAACAATCGCCTGTTCTCGCGTGAGGGTACAGAGACGAATAACAGATATACTGTTCAGGTAGATGGTGGTGCACAAAATGTTACATATTCGCTCACTGCATCAACCGGCAACACTATTGGGGTTCGCAGGAGATCTGGTATTGAGAACATAAGATATGGAATTCTTGGTTACGTTCCTTCGAGTGAATTTAATTCTCCGTCTGAGTTAAAGAGAAGCAGCCTTACTACAACCCTGGCAATCAATCCAGCATCTAACGTTACGCTCGGCCTTACTCTTACAGGAAGTCAATCCTCACTTAGAGATAACAATCTCAGACACTCCTGGGGACTATCTAGCGCTTCATTTAGTGGAGGGTTGAGTCTGGATACAGCTTTTTACGATAACCCTCTCAGAATGTCTACAATTTATGCGGATGAATCGCCATTAAAGACTACTTCTGGTATAATTTCCTCATCCGTCCAGTATCGTCCTGGTGAGATATTTGTAATCAACGGAAATTTTGGTGTTGAAAAAACTGCAAGAAAAGAATTCACCTTTTCGCGGGAAACATTTTGTTCGTTGAATGCTGGTTGTGCTGATACTACAGGGAGAGCTTCAGACAGATCGGAAGATAAAAGTGTATATACGTTACGACTTAATGCTTCTACAAGCCTGAATCTTGGCGCTTTAAACAGGTTCCTGGATATACGTCCGTCAGTTGGCGGTGATTACAGAAAGACAGATCAGCATAACGTAGAGATATATAAGAAAGATATTCCAGTTGGAATGAGAACCATATCCACCGGAAATCTTGAAAGATCTTTAGGTGCGATTATAGAGAACGCAACAGCTGGCTGGTATCTGAATTCCACAATCGGTCTATTCAAACGAATATACTTCGATGTTGGAGTGCGGCAGGACGTAGGTAGCGCAATAGCATCTTCAAAGGATGCGATTTATCCAAAGATTGGTGGATCATGGCTGGTGTCTGACGAGTCTTTCTGGAGACAGAACAGGATTGTTAATAGTTTCAGATTGCGATCTGCCATTGGTCATGCTGCTGTTCAGCCTGATATGGGTGACATATATGGTAAGTATGTTAATGGTGTAGAATTTATCGATGGGCATTTTATCAATACTGCTGATCTTACAAGCATTGGTAATCAGAGTTTACAGCCTGAACGGGCCGTAGAGATGGAGATTGGTTTTGATCTGGACGCATTGGGGAACAGATTGAATCTTATTGGTACATATGCTCATAAACTAAACAAGAATACACTTATAGAGCGCAGCATTCCATCGTCGTTGGGTCCTGATTATTTCAGACGGAAAGAGAACATTGCGAGAGTAAGAAACAGAAATTTTGAACTAAGTGCTAACGGAAGAATTATAGAAAGAAAAAATATGCTATTGATTCTGAATTATGCGCTTACTATGAGTGATAATATTGTATCCAGGCTTGGAAATGGTATTGGTCCTTTTGCAACTCTGTCATCAAGAATAGAAGAAGGGTATCCGATCGCAGGTGTATGGACCCGTGCACTGTTAGGATATCGCGATATAAATGGAGATGGACTGATCGGGCAAGATGAGGTCGTTCTTTCAGATTCTGCATCGTATGTAGGGTGGACTCAACCTCGCTACAGAGCCAGTTATGGAATTTCGTTTACACTAAATAATCAGTTTGTATTCGATAGCAGGTTTGCTTATCAGAGTCGGTATGTACAGCGTTCCAATAGGTATACTACTCTTGGATCAGAAGACATCAATGCACCATTGGATCAGCAGGCACTAACACATGTATTTTCACACAGACCGATATCGGATCTGCGTTGGAACTCGGCAAGTATTACATATCATATACCCAAATCAGTCCTTGCGAGAATTGGTGGGAGAAGCATGTCTGTTTCGCTGCAGGGGAACAATCTGAATCTGTGGAGCAACTATATCGGAAGGGATCCAGGTGTAAACAGCGGTCTTCTCGCTATAGAAGAACAGCTATATGATGATGGTGCCACACCTCCTCGTCCCCGTCTGTTTGTTCTGGACTTTAAACTTGGCTTTTAGAGAACCGCATAACCACAGTATAGGATAATTATGAATAATATTGCTAAGGCCAGGTTGTATTCATGGGCTATACTCGCAACATTGATGTTGTCCGGATGTTCACTTGATAACATCGTTAAAGTAGATAAGCCTCAAACCGGTAATGATATAGAGCATGAGTATTTTGATACTCGCGAGGGATCTCTCGCTCTTCTATACTCGGTAATGGGAACGTTTCAGGAGGCTGTAAGCACTACTTCACGGGAAGTTTCATATTTTACGGACGAACTGGTATCACGTTCGGTTAACAGTTCCGACGGATCTCTTGGAGACTATAGCTCTGATTCTAGATTTGAAGTTGTTGACTGGCGGGGATTCAGTGGAGTTCAGTTAAGCTCTTATCCTCTACTTCATACCACTAGAATAAAGTCTTCTCATGCAAGGTATTTCCTGAAGAGACAGGCGGATAATTCGCTTAATTACGCAATCAGTGCATCTTACTCTCTAGAAGGTTATGCAATTGCGATGCTCGCTGAAAACGTATGCTCCGGCGTTCCGTTGTCCCAGGCGCCATATGGTCAGGCAGCTGTGTATGGTAGGGGGCTCCCAACAGATTCACTGTTTGTAATTGCAGTGGCAAAGTTTGATTCTGCTATTGCTATTGAGCATGATAGTTTGCGCTTCAAGACCCTTGCAAAGATTGGCAAGGCGAGAGCACTTAGTTCTTTGGGGCGTTATCAGGAGGCCTCTGATGTAGTCACAGACATCGGTGAAAATGAAATGTTTAATCTGACATATACCGAAGCTGTTACCCCTGTTACAGATGGATCTACTCCTCAGCCGTTGGATGCTTTCTGGAGTATGCCTCAGGTTTACAGATTTTCTGAGATAATAAACAGGGAAGGAAATAACGGTATGATGTGGTACTCCAACGCATCCAGCGTTGATCCGCGTGTTCCAGTAACTGTAAATCAAGTTAACGGCTCTTTTAGTTTTCCAGCCGTTGTAAGACAAACAAAATTTAATAGCGGTAATGTTGTCTTTAAGCTGGCCGGTTGGCCGCATGCCAAGATGGTGGAAGCTGAGAACCTATTGAACAAGGCGGATCCTAATTGGATTGTCCCAATCAATGATGCTCGCCGCTCTATTGGCCTGAACGATACAATAGCGCCATCATCAGAGTCTCAAAAGATCGATCTGTTGTTTAGAGAAAGAGCGTTCTGGTTTTATGGACAGGGTACCAGACTGTCTGATATGAGACGTCTGGTAAGGCAGTATGGACGGGCTGTAAGCTCTGTTTATCCGATAGGTATTTACACTCGTTCTCGCGAAGTTTTCAGTTATGGAGATGCAACAGTCTTTATACCGACGTCAGCAGAGTTTGTTGAAAATTACAACTATGATGGTTGTATCCATAAGAACCCATAGCCTGATTCTGGAACTGAGTATGCATATTTATAAAAGCGTTAAGTTGTTATTTCTCTTGGGTCTGATTTCAGCTTGTGTAGATATTCAGGGGCCTGAGCGTGAGCCACTTGCTCCAGGAGACGTTCTTTCGGAGATCAAAGTACGATCAAATGCAATAATGATTGCGAATGGAGATTCTCTGCAGATTCCTTTCGATATTATTGCCACCAATAACGATATACTGACGGTTGATCCAGAGAATATTAGATGGAAATCTCTTGAAGCTCAGGTTGTATCTGTTTCTCCATCAGGTGTGGTCAAAGGGCTGAACATTTCCAGTGGTCCAATATTTGTTACGGTTCAGTACTCCCTCAATAATGTAACAAGGCACGATACCGTCAGTGTCTATGTTACTGACGGGAGAATTGATGCAAACGAGTTGAAGTTGATTGCAGTGGATAGTACAAGGATGGGTGGGACGGGTGCTTCTGGCTCTGTTCCTCGCGTCAGAATAGATTTATATAAAGATGGTTTCCTCGTGCGGAAAGGTGCACTTATACCTTTACAAGTTGATGCTCCTGCTGTTGCTACTGCATCAGCGCAGGGAGGACCAGACGGAGAGCCAGTATATCGTATAACAAATCAGAGAAGTATGCTTGGCAAGTTCTGGATACGATCTTCTCTAAATCTTTATGGAAATGAGGTAAATGACAGTATAAGCTTCACGGGCCTTTATGGAGATTATGTAATACCGGCTATCTTCGCATCAACGATTACTCCTGGTTCGGAACCAGCAATTCCAGTACTCGATACGATTCCTCTAAAGACATTTCAGTTATGCGCAGTTCAGTTGATTCTGAATATGTCTATGGATATGATAGACGTTGTATTTTCTGATTCTACAGCTTCCTCAACTGATTGCGATGTGGGAGACTCTTCAGTTCTGGACGTTGGCTTCCCAGCTCATGGAATTTTTATTGGCGGTAATGTTCTGAATATCCCTCCGTTCTCCGCAGCTGTAAGGAAGAGCAGAACGGAGGGAGTTATTAGTTATACAATCAGAAAATCATCTAATAAGGAGCTAATGCCGTGGTTTACAAGTAGGATTGAGCAGCGGGACGTACAGGATTAATAAAGTCATTGAGTCATTCAGTCATTAACAGGGTTATGATGCAAACAAGAAGAACTCTTATCAGGAACAGTAGTTTGGCTGCTGCAGGTGTGGCCATAAGTCACCCTGCCACGCTGCTAGCTGCTCCTCAACCTTTGTTTCCGGATGGTTATCCTGATAGAAACGATATAATTAACGCAGCCATTCAATCCGCTCTTGCTGCAGGAGCCAGCTATGCCGATGCCAGGTTAAGTCATAAGGAGTCACTCGCTGTCTACAAATATGCACCTGGCCGAACCGAAAACATGGCATTTGGTGTCCGGGCGCTTTACAAAGGATACTGGGGATTTGCTGCAAGCCCTATCTGGTCTACAGACGAAGGTGCCCGTCTCGGAGCTGCAGCTGTGGACCAGGCAAAGGCCAGTGTTCTTGGACGAGACAGAGTTACCGATCTTGCTCCTTTAGGCAATATCACAAACGGGCATTGGGAAACTCCCATAAAACAGGATCCTTTCAAGTTAGATCCGGATGAGATTCTTGATTTTAACTATGGGCTACTGTCATTTATACGATCATTAAAAAACATGGGTAACATACGGACTATGTTTTTTTTCGAGAGGAACAACAAAGCGTTCGGAAGTTCTAATAATCAATTTGTAACTCAAACTCTTTATAGCGCTTCTGGTGCTGTAGAGTTTGATGTAAGAGATAAGGACACCCAGTCATCAGTAGGAGTTGTTGTCGAAGAGTTATCACATGCTGGTGAAGGCTATGAATATGTTAGAGAGAGACCCATAAGAGATTATATCAGGTCTGTGCATGAAGAAGCTCTGGAGGACCTTAAGCTGCCTGTGAAACCAGTAGATGTAGGAAGGTTTAACATCCTTGTTGATCAAAGTGGTGTCGCCAATCTTCTTTCAAAATCAGTGGGAAGTGCTACTGAAGTTGATCGCGTGTTTGGATTTGAAGCGAACAGTGGTGGTACGAGCTATATTAATGAACCGGAATCGATGCTTGGAACATTAAAGATTGGTTCATCTCTGATGAATGTTGTTGCTGATAGATCTCATCATGGTTCCGTAGGTCGAGTCAGATGGGATGACGAAGGGGTTGAACCAGTGAGGCAGAATATAGTAACTAACGGAGTTCTCACAGATCTTCAGACCAATAGAGAGGGAGCTTCCTGGATCCGTGACTATTATAAAAGCTCCGGACTTGAATTCAAGTCTTCTGGAAGTACCAGTGCTCCGACTGCTCTTGATGTTCCCCGTGTTCATAAGTCAGATCTTCATCTAGTTCCGGCCGCCGATAATACCAGCAGGGATAGCCTTAGGGAAGCATTGGGTGATGGTATAGAATTCAGAGTTCCTAACATCAGCATGGATTTCCAGCAGGTAACTGGAGTGATTCGTGGCAAAGCTTACGAAATCAAAAACGGTAAACGCACGGCTCGTTTTGCTGATGCCGGTGTGCTATTCAGAACATCTGAGATATGGAATAATATGTATAGTATTGGCGGTTCTGATAGTGTCAGATACTATGGCATTTTTTCCACGAAGGGGCAACCGCCACAGAACGTTGCTTCTGCCGTGTATTCACCACCTGCAACTTTCAAGGAAATGACAGTGGTAGATGTAAAGAGGAAGGGATGAATATGTCTGACTATAGAAGAGTTAATACATCTCCAGAGCGTGTCTTTAACGAGAAGGAAGCGCGGCAGATTGTTGATGAAATATTGTCCTATATGAATAAAGACGGGCACGCACGTGTGCAGGTTTCCAGTTGGTGGGGCGCAGGACAGCAGTGGGCCAGAAACAGGGCCGCATTAAATGCCGATCAGAGGGAAGTAACTGTTATAGTTTCTCGGCAGTTCAGAAACATAATGGGATCTGCAATAACAAATCAGACTGATTCGAAATCGTTGCGTGGTATTGTCCAGCATATGGACTATTACGCGGCACGCTGGCCGAATAAAGTCCCTCCAGATATGATAACTACAAGAGCTGCGTCCGATGTTAGAGGAGCCGATGTCTGGGCTGATGAAACATATAATAGAAGTGTGATTGACAATGCTGCTGCAATTGAGGAATTAACCCAGCTGTCAGAAAGGGAAAATCTTGTTTCATCCGGATATATGGAGACTACAGGGGCCAGTTCATTAACATTTACAAGAGATGAATGGGGAAGAGCTGAGTATGAATGGGGTATGGTTACTCAGGCCCAGTGCTCTGCAACCGTTCGGCACCCTAAAGGCGTAGGTTCTGCCTGGGTTGGAAATACTTCTTTTAGTGTCAATCGGGTCAGTCCGAGTGAAATAGCCTTGCGAGCTTTTGAAAAATGTAAGCAAGCTCTTAATCCTGTAAGACTCGAGCCGGGGCGGTATCAAGCCATTCTTGAGCCGGCAGCGACTGCTACAATGGTTGGATTATTCATGAGGATGTTTATTAGATCATCACCTGAGGAATTTGCAAAAGGCCCTATGTTCCTGGGTGTAGATAGCTCTATTAATCGATACAGAAGCAAGTTAGGGCTCAGGATAATAGATGAAAGACTTAGCATTTCCCACGATCCTGCTCATGAGTATTTCGGTACCCATGTAGCTCCCTTGCATAAGAAAGTAGACTTTGTAAAGAATGGTATACTTGCTGGGCTGACAACCCATTACCTGGCTCATCTGAATGAGACTTCAGATATCTATCCTGTATTTCCAACTTCTTCGTATAGAGTAAGTGGGGGAGATACATCTATAGAGGATATGATCTCTTCAACAAAACGAGGACTTCTTGTTGCGCGATTGGCTCAGCCAGAATCTCTGGATGACGACAGTGGGTTGTACATGGGCGTTACTCGTGATGGATTATGGCTGATTGAAAATGGTCAGATAACACGAGCCGTAAGGAATTTCAGATGGACTGAGTCTCCTCTCTTTGCATTAAACAATGTTGAACAGATTGGAGTTGAAGAACAGGTATTCGATCCTGTATTATCTCGTAATCCTTTTGGAAATAGTTCGTATTCTTTATCTCTAAATAATGTTGTGGTCCCTCCTCTAAAGGTTAACGACTTCTCATTCACCAGCACGATTGACGCGATTTAGATGAAAAACTATAGAAAGATTCTTGTTAAAGCCGGATTTTTCAGCGGTCTGCTTTCATTGATTGCTGCGATCTGTTTGCCTGTTGGTCAACTTTCAGGTCAAACTACTTTTTCCAGGCCAGATACAACTCCTAACTATTCTACGTATAAGTTTGTGGATGAATGTATAGCGGCCATAGAGAGATTAAAGGAGTATGGGATTGTACAGGATCCTGTCTGGGAGGACACTGTCAGTCTCGATACCATGAAGCTTCATCGTCCTCTTCCTGCGTATGTCGTGGAAAGTGCAAAGGTTTGTCTGGCAGATGTAAATGTCGATACTATTCCACTTAAAGATGTGCATACAATCGCTAGTGCACTTCTGGTTGCCAATAGGGACGATGATGTAGAACGTATGTATAGAAGGCTGGCAGATTCCATAGCTGCAGATTCATCGCGGGAAAACTTTATGAAGATGCTTCAAGTTTATATACAGGCAGTTCCCGTACGCTTAAGCAAGGTGATTGATTTATATCATATCGGTCTGGCTAACCTGTCTCCAGATTCTGTAGTCAGTAATCTGATGCTGAGAACAGTAGTTGCTTCTGTTAGTACAAGATCAGGGGACAACCGGCTGGCTAATTCCATCGCTATGGAGATAATAAGTATTACAGATACATTATCTCCCGCGTACAAAAACAATTCAACGTATCATGGGTATGCGGAAGCGCTGATATTCCCTTTTGTTTCCAGCCTGATGACTCCAGTTGCCGAAGACAGCCTAGCAGTTTCTTCCGATGCTTACAGGGATTATCTGAATGGAGTATGGAAATCCATTATGGGAGAGGATGCTCCCGATGAGAATGATCCGATTGGTCTGGTGGCTCCCGAGCCTAAAGGTCACTTCTGGTATTCAAATATAGATGGAGAAGTTCGGAAGATTTCCGAGAGACCTTTACTAAAAAAAGGTAAGGTTAACATGATCTATTTTCTGCAGAGTGGATGTCATTCTCGTTATTATTCCGTTTCTGTAGGCCGTTTTAACGGACGTGCTTCAACGTGCTGGCAGGAGATTCATAAGACCAAGGAAATTCAGAAAGCGTATCCGGATATTAACCTTGTTATTGTATCCAATACGTTTGGAACGTTCGGTGATGCTGCGCCAATGGAACCAGAACAGGAAGCTGATACAATTGCAAAATATTTTCTTGGTTTCCATGGTTTGAAAGGAAGTCATATTATTTATCAGACTGAATTTATACGTCTGGCTGGATACGACGGTCGTAAGGTTGATTCGGAAACTGAAAATCATGATATCTATCGATATAATGGTCGTCCTATGGTTGGCGATAACAACGTGATAATGGTGGATGAGGAAGGGAAAATCTTCCACGTCGGTAGAAATACAATGAGTTCCGAATATGCGGCTACGGTTAAACTTAGAACTGTGATGAACCGGGCTGCTAACAAAGCTGTAAGCGTGGTTAGTGGGAAGTAGAGGGGGAGGGGCGAGAAAATGAGGTTCTCATTGACCAGGTGGAGCACCGGCCTCCAACATCCATCGGAGGGATGATTCCCTGCGGATCTGTTTGGTAAGTTGTTAAATAGCAATAGCTTAGAGTTTATACGGAGTCGCTTGGCGGCTCCGTTTTTGCTTTTTGGGGCAGAAGCCGGGCCCAATGGTATATTTATGTTAAATCGGTGATGGTTGGATGAACTAAATGTCTTTCTGGAGGTACGATGCGATTAAAACGATTGTTTGTATTATCATTACCCTGCCTATTCTTAACTGGAACTGTAATAGAAGCTCAGAATCCGAACACTAAGTCAGTAGTAATTATACCGATGGGGGATTCCGTACGAGTCTTAAACGATAGCATTTCTTTGGTCCTAAAGCGTGTCCGGTCTACAAAGAAAGGGGCTGTTATTGGAGCAATTGCCGGGGGAAGCGTAGGGCTAGTTGGCGGTACAATCCTGGCCTCAAATATGTCGACTATTTTTGGCGGGCGTCGTAGCAGTTTCCCTAAGGCTCTTGGTACTGGTGTCCTCATAGGTGCAGGTGGGGCGCTTAGCTGGGGGCTGATAGGTGCTGGAGTCGGATCGCTCATCTCTCGCGAAGAATGGGCAAGGGTAAAAGTCCGAGGGACCTCGGTGTCGGTTTCATTCTAGCTCTGCCCCAAGTAATCATAATCCGAAAATCGATATTTCTGTTGTCACCCGAAGCATGGGACGAATTGGATGTGGTTATCGAAAGTAAAAAGCGTTCTTTTCGGGTGGTAAAAAGAGAGTATCTTTGATAAAACATCCGTAAGCAGACTTCAATGTCGGTATTGATTGCTGTCTAAGGATATTGATACTTTTGGAGTCTGAAGTGAAAGGGCTATTCGCCGTACGGATAATAGAGGAAAAATCGAAGTCGCTCATAGCATCTCAGGGGAACCGATGACTATGAGCGAAGACGTTATAAAGGAAGGCATTGCTTCTTTAGCAAAAGAAATCGCCTGCAGAAGGACTTTCGCTATTATCAGTCATCCGGACGCTGGTAAAACCACCCTTACCGAAAAGCTTCTTCTTTACGGCGGCGCCATTCATATGGCTGGGTCGGTAAAAGCCAAGCGCGATCAACGACAGGCTACTTCGGACTGGATGGAAATGGAGCGCCAAAGAGGGATTTCCGTCACCTCTAGTGTAATGCAGTTTTCGTATGGTGGATGTCAGATAAATCTGCTTGACACTCCGGGCCACCAGGACTTCTCTGAAGATACCTATAGGACCCTTGTTGCGGCCGACAGTGCCGTCATGCTGCTTGATAATCGTAAGGGAGTCGAGGAGCGTACTCGACAGCTTTTTTCAGTTTGTAAGAGAAGGCGTATCCCAATATTTACTTTTGTAAATAAGTGCGATCGTATCGGAGCAAACCCGCTTACTCTTTTGGATGATATTGAGGCAGACCTAGGGATTGTTTGTGTTCCTATGACCTGGCCAATTGTTGGCCCGACTGGATTTGTTGGGGTTTACGATCGCCGTCACGGCATGGTTAATCTATTTACCGGCGCGGGCGATCATGGCGCATCCCGCTCAGCTGTTCGAAGTGTTCCTCTGGATAGCTCAGAAGTTCGTGGCGCTGTTGGTGTTGTGGAGTATGATAAATTGTGTGCTGAGATCGAGCTTCTTGATGCCGCAGTTCCCCCATTCTCCGAGGAATCAATGCTCGCCGGCGAAATGTCTCCAATGTACTTTGGAAGTGCTATAAGTAATTTTGGGGTCGAATCATTCCTGGGTGACTTTCTCAGACTTGCTCCGCCGCCAACTTCACGACAATCTACTAAAGGAACAGTTAATCCCGATTCGTCTGAATTTACAGGCTTTGTTTTTAAGATTCAGGCTAATATGGATCCCAAACATCGTGATCGCATTGCATTTCTACGGATCTGCTCTGGCACTTTTACGGTGGGAGAGTCAGTCTTACACGTTCGAACCGGAAAACAGATAAAACTATCGGCGCCACAGCAGTTCATGGCGCAGGAGCGTGTAGGTATTGAGAAAGCGTGGCCGGGTGACGTAATTGGTGTGCTGGATAGAGGTTCGTTAAGGATTGGTGATACATTATCGGCAGCGGGCCCATTGGAGTTTCAGGATATTCCTCGTTTTCCGCCAGAGCGATTCGCACGTGTTGTTCCGAAAGATCCTTTGCGACGTAAGCAGTTGGATACCGGGTTACGCGAACTTACGGAAGAGGGAGCTGCACAAGTTTTCTATGAAGATAGTGCTATAGGTCCAGCGCCAATTGTCGGAGCTGTGGGCCTGCTTCAATTCGACGTACTACAGTTCAGGCTTGAACGTGAGTACGGGGCCCCGTGTCGTTTCGATTATATCTCACATCGTTATCCACGATGGGTTCTGGGGCCGCGTTCTCGCGTTATTCAGGAAGCTGCAAAACGAGGATGTATGCTATTGTATGATACTAAGGGAACTCCTATATATCTTTTCGATGATAGTTGGAAGTTACGTTCTACGCTGCAGAATGTTAATGATCTAGTTTTTCATGAGGTTGCGCCGTGATTGTAACTGTATCTAAGCTTCGATAGAAAACAGAAGGGGGCGTTTTCACAGAAACGCCACCCCTTCTGTTTTCCTATAAAAACGAACTGATCGATGTTCTTTATCAGCGGCGTGATTATTAGCCCTACCGGAACATCAATCCCCAACCGGCGGCATAACAACCACCCTAAAATCACTTGACGGGATTCCTGGCGCCACGTTATCGGTACGATGGAATCTTAGTTTGACCTGGCCAACACCGATAGAATACCCATAGACGTGAAGAGTACTGGCTCCAGTGCGGAAGGTATATGGTAGAGCAGTCCAGGCGAGCCCCGTGTTTCCACCCGTTCCCGGTAGGTTAGCATAGACTGTCACCATGCCACTATCTATGACGTCTTCGGTGATTTCGGGAACTTCCAGTATTGCGACTTTCGTATTTTGGTTGATCAGTACTTCATCAGTCCAGGAAAAGGATCCGAATACGAACCTCTCCGATGTGATATTTGCAGATCCGGGGGGACCTGTCGGCCCGTCGCATGCGCTGAGAATACCAGCGGCTAATACAGCCCATAAGGATTTATTCGAGAACGATATAAGAGACATTGACTGCTCCAGGAAGGGGTGGCGGCAGGCGATCTGTCTGTGAACGACTGCCGCGGGCGTGGATGCAAGAAATGTGTCAAACTATCGTACCCTCGGAAAAAACATCAATGTTGGTCACTATCTCAGCCAGGTTTTGAGGGGGCACCTTACGGTGGTGTAACGAAAACAGACCATCTCCCGTCCCGTAGAATAGTTCGACTCACGCTCCCGAGTAATAGCCTTGTAGTCAATGAATGTCTCTGACTGGCAACAGCAATCAGATCTGTCTCTATTTCCTGAGCGTATTCCAACAGTGCTTTTGCAGGATCGCCGTTTAGTACAACTGTCCTCGGTCTGAGCCCGGTTTCTGTTTCAATCTCACTTACAATCTTGGCAAATGCAGCGTTGATCCCCTCTTTTTGTATTGCTTCTGCACCGTCAAAGTCTTCTTCGAGAATCTGTTGCACATCTGCCTGAACATAGGCCAGTGTGATCTGTCCATCTTTTGCAACAAGGCGGGAAGCTAATCTCGCTACATTGACACTAGCTTGCCCAAAATCTATAGCGACAAGGACATTGTCGGGTAAACCATTCAGTCCTTTAGTAACAGCAAGAACAGGTATTCCTGCATTGGACATGGCACGAACTGTTGTTTCTTCTCCAAATAACCTGGCAACCTTGCCATGATGATGAAGGCCGATGACGAGTAATCCGCTTTTAAGTCGGTGAGCTTCATCTGCTATGCAGCCAGTAGGATCTCCTAATCTATAAGAAATTGGCCAGTTGACGTTTTTACCAATAGCATTTTTAATCTGCTCAGCAATGTCCTTTTTACGCTCTTCCGTTGCTGCAGGTCCTATGAGAGATTCTGCCGCCAGCATCAAAGACTCAACCATAAATGGCGTTGCATAGGGCGATGGATCAATAACCTGAACTGCTGTAACAATTGCATTACGTTCTGATTCTAATGCATGTGCGACTCTGATCGCAGATGCGGCAACATCATCATGTGCGACTGCAAGAAGTAAAGAAAATTTATCTCCCCGCATTAAGAAATGTTCTTTTATATCATACCTTTTCGTGTTCACATGTGGTTCAGTTTTGTTGTGTTTGCTCGATGACATAGTATTCACTTTGGTTGCGATTTAGAGACTATATATCTGTGTAAACAGCATTTATCGAACCTAAAAGTCTGTTAAACGTCGGATTCCTCCAAATAGTATGTGCTTACAGAAGGGGGGAAGCTGCTTTCCGGGGTACTATTCGACTTTTGGCTTCTATTTGGGCCTCCGCAGCCAACGCTGCATTTAGTAAGATAAGACCTTGCCAATCGCATCCCATTGCCCCAATTTCATGCGATTCGAATATTCAGTCAGACTCACATCTTATCATAAAATGAACGAGCGTCGAGTGTCTGATAAAACCGTGCACCCTGAAGAGCCTTTGTATACAGAGCAAACAACTATACTAGTTGGTATTAAGGCCGGTAGTGAAGCTGCGCTTCGGGAACTAATTCGGAAATATACTTCTCCTCTTTTGAGGATAGCAAATACAATTGTCAATGACGACGATATTGCTAAAGATATTGTGCAGGATGTGTTCTGTTGGATTTGGGAAAGGCGAGAGGGGCTGATTGTTCCGGGGTCGCTGATAGCCTATCTTGGTCGTGCAACCAGTAATAGAGCTATTAGTGAATTGCGCAAGCAAAAGGTGCAGTCGAAGCTGAAGAGCTTCTTTGCTAGTCGTATGGTAGGAGGATTTAAAGAAGTCCGGTCCACAGAGGAAGCTGACCATGGAGTTTCTAAAGAAGATCTACAGATGGCTCTTGAGAAGTCGCTTTCTCTGCTTCAGCCCAGAACCAGAGAGATATTTCTTCTTCATTTAGATGATGGATTGCGATACTCAGAGATAGCGGAAGCTCTTGGAATAACTGTTGAAACTGTAAGAATGCAGATGTATAGGGCGACAAAAAAGCTGGCTGCGGATCTAAAGGATTTTCTAATTTAGATATTTTTTAGAAAGTTGTATCACGTTTTGGCTTGAGGTGCGCCTTATACGTATGACGATAGAACACGACTCGCATTTTCCATTTGATTCAGGAGACTCTGAAGGAGAGAATGCTTGTGTGTGGGAACGTGTGTGGACTGAAACGAGAGAAAGAGCCAAGCCAGATCCTGCAGTTCAAGCCGCCGATATGGAAGAACGAGTGTTTTCATCCATTCGGATTCGTGAGGGAACGGATCGCGTTAATATTACTGGCAGTACTGCTGGTTCTAGAAAATATATAAATAGATCAGGAATATTGGCTGCAACAGCAGTAGCTGCTTTGATTTCAGTTCTGACTGTTGTTGTCGGTATTCGTTCGAGCTATGACATAGATGACCCTAGTAAAACACATCTTTTTTCGGAAGTCGGTACTGCCGCACCGAGATCGTTTCAGCTTCCCGATGGGTCTCAGGTTATTCTATCGCCAGGAACCAGCGTTGAGTATGAAGAAAGCCGCAAAGAAGGAAGAATTGTAACTGTTTATGGACAGGCTCTTTTCAAAGTTGTGCATCACACAGATAGACCATTTCAGGTAAATGTGGGTAATTCAGTGGTGAAGGTCCTGGGTACAAGGTTTAATGTTCGAAAATTCACCTCTGATAGTCAGACTATAGTATCAGTTCTCGATGGAAAAGTTGCTATAGACGATGATATTTTGTCAAAGGGAGATGTACGCGCACTATATGTAGATGGACGAATAGATCGTAGAGCCAATCAGGATGTTGAGAGCATGATCTCGTGGGCGGACGGGCGTATGGAGTTTGTTGCAGTGCCATTGGAGTCAGTGATGCAAGAGATTGCAAGATGGTATGGTTTTGAGTTTTCACTTGGTAATGAACGGATATCATCTACAAGATTGACACTACGCATAGATAAAGAGCCGTTGGAGACAGTTTTACTAAGTATCGAGAAGATGACTGGAGCTTCAGTTATTCGTAATGGAAATCGAATCACAATTACCTCAAATCAATTCGATGATTAATACAAACTGTAGATCGAAAATGTTTCGAAAAACCATCAGAAATTTGAAGATAGTATTGGCAGTAATCGCGGTGATAGCGTGGCATGGTGCTGAACTGTCTGCTCAACGTCCGGCTAGTGAAGTTCTGATTTCGGAAAATCATCAACGGGATGAATCGGGTCAGAAGTCAAAAAAAGAAACAGCAGTTAAAGCATCTATTCGGTTTCAGGATACCAGTTTCCCTGATGCAATCGGTAAGCTAAGTCAACTGTTTAAAGTTGATATACGTTATTCTAACTCACACATCCCGTCCGACTTTAAGGTAAATATCTCGGCTACAGATCAGACTATTTCATCAATTCTTGATGGAATATTAAGGGGAACAAACCTTTCTTATGAAAGGCTCACTAAAGATATTCTCGTTATTGTTCTTCTGGATTCGGCTTTAAAGCGCGCTGCTGATGACAAAACGGCTACCATATCAGGGAGAGTTATAGACTCCGCAAGTAAGCAAGGGCTTAAAGGGGTGAGTATTGAGGTATCCGGGATTCCTGGAGTGGTGTTGACCGATGAAGCTGGGAAATTTTTACTATCTTCACGAGTATCCGGGAATGCAAAGGTTACGGCACGCCTCGTCGGATATAAGGCGAAGACACAGAGTATTATTATTCCACCTGGTGGTAAGATAGATATAAATATATCTATGAGTTCCTCAGCAACTACTCTTGGGGAAGTTGTAACAACTGCTTCCGGACAACAGCGTAGAGTTGAAGTCGCAAACGACATTGTAAAGATTATACCTGACGAAATCGCAGCGCGATCGCCAGTTAGGACTGTTGCAGATATTCTGGAATCCGCACAAGTTCCTGGTGTTCAGGTACAGCGAGGTGGTGGTGATCCGGGAGCTCCAACAAAGATAAGAATACGCGGTATTAGCAGCATCTCTCAATCGAATGATCCAGTGGTTATTCTGGATGGAATCTGGATAGATGCTTCTGTTGGTAAGCCGTCCAAGTTGGACAATATAGATCCTGCTTCAATCGCAAGTATAGAAATTATCAGAGGACCTTCAGCAGCGACTCTTTATGGGCAGGATGCTTCGAATGGGGTCATTGTAATTACCACAAAAAAAGGACGTCCAGGCGTTTCGAGGTGGGATCTTTCGTATAAAAAGGATTGGGGTCAGACTTATGGCAAATTGCCGTTAAGTTATATTGGGGTTGGATATCACCCGACGACATTGCAGCGAAGTCGGTGTAAGATTGAGAATGTTTTAAAGATGGAGTGCATACAGGAAAAAGTATCCGTGTACGATCCAAACGATCCTTTATTAGGTAATGAAGGGGTACAGACAAATAATTACTATACTTTAGGATTAGATGGAGGGTCAAACGCCATAACTTACGCTATAACTGTAAGTAGAACTAATACTATTGGAGTTAGAAGGATATCACCAGCCGATCTTGCTCGTATGAGAAGGGTTGGATATGCGCAAAAGGAAGGCTTTGATCGACCCTCAAATTTGAATAGAGACAATATCACATCTAAGTTGGACTTATTGCCTAGAAAGAACCTGACCATAGCTATAACTGGTACCAATACTCAAACAAACATACGAGATAATTCATATAGTCGCAGGGACTGGGGCATGTTGAATGGGAATATTCCTGCCACGACATTGGTAGAATTATATAATCCTGATACACTTTTGGATCCGAATGGAACGCACATAATAGAATCAAGTGAAAAACCTTTGCGTTCATCAAATTCCACTATCGGTGCTGTAATCAAGTATGAACCGTATAAATCAGTTGTTGTTAATTCAACATTTGGAGCTGAACGTAGTGCGGATGAAGTTTCGGAGTACTATTATGAGACTAAATGCATAAAACAAGCGGCATGTATTGATACTTTCGGTAGGAGAACAGAAAAAAACAATCTAAAAGAAATATTTACCGTACGTACCAGCATTTCTACGCCACTCAACCTGGGTAAAATAGGGCGTTTTCTTTCAATATCTCCTGCAATTGGTGGTGATTTGCGCCAAACCAATAGCAGAGTTGTTTCAGTCGGTAAATCAAAGGTACCTGCTGGAGACAGAACAATAAATAATGGAGAATTAATTTTAGGTTCAACTCATTATACCAACTTCGAAAATGCTACGGCTGGTTGGTATGTTAATTCTACTATTGGTATTTTAAATAGAATCTATTTTGATATGGGTGTTCGTCAGGATATAGGTAGTGCGATAACATCATCCTCTAATGCTCAATATCCAAAGATAGGTGGTTCGTGGCTAATATCAGACGAATCATTCTGGAAGGAAAATAACTTGATCAACCTTCTTAGGCTTCGCTCAGCTTTTGGACATTCTGCAGTTCAGCCTGATTTGACAGATATATATGGAAAGTATGTTATTGGTAGGGCTGTTGTGGATGGAGTTTTGGTACGTACAGTTGAAATGATGAACCCTGGGAATAACATGTTACGATCAGAGCGGGCTGTTGAAATGGAGCTTGGATTTGATGCGGATGTTCTATACGATAGGTTGAATCTAGTTGCTACATATGCTAAATCGATGAATAAAAACGCTCTAGTATCAACAACTCTCCCTCAATCTGTAGGGCTCGGGTCCGGGAATATCTCAAGAAAGGAAAATATCGCAAAGGTCACAAACAGAAACGTTGAAGTCTCAGCAACTTCTAGGATTATAGAAAATGCAAATGCTTTTGTAGTATTAAATTATTCTTTGACTCTTTCAGAAAATAGAGTTCTATCAGTTGGTGATAGATTTACAGGCGGTGACGTTATCTATAAAGATGGATATCCATTGACTTCAGTATGGAGTAAAATGGTATTGGGGTATCGAGATAATAACGGGGATGGATTGCTACATCGGAATGAAGTAATTCTAAGTGATGAAGCTGTTTATATTGGAACTTCTCAGCCAAGATATTCGTCCACCTATGGAGTCAGTGTCACCTTATTTAATACTATTACACTTGATAGTCGGTTTTCATATCAGAGTCAGTATATACAAAGTCTCTCAAATAATAACTTCAGATACGGTTCTGAGGATGTAAATGCACCTCTGGATGCTCAGGCCGCTGAAATCCTCTCCTTGACGACGCCGCAGAAACCTGTATCTGATCTACGATGGGGATCAGCCAGCATTCAATATCATATTCCTAAATCATTGTTAGGTGTGATTAGAGGAAGATCAGCTTCCGTTTCGCTCCAGGGATCCAACCTGATGCTTTGGACACATTATGTCGGACGTGATCCTGCAGTTAATTCCGCAATTTTATCGTCGGAAGGCAGAGCAGATACTGGATTTACTCCTCCCACTCCGCGGACATTTGTTCTTGACTTCAAGATAGGCTTGTAATGAATATGAATACTAGAACAATTGCTAAACTAGCGATTAAGACTGCTATATTGCCTGCTTTTTTGTTTGCATGCTCCCTCTCTGATATAGTCGAGGTGGGTGATCCGGAAACCGGTGCTCTGGACCGTGATTTTGTAAAAAGTTCCCAAGGTGCAATAGGATTATTTCACGCTTCTGTGGGGTTATTACAAGCTGTAACTAACTCCAGAAATCTGGAGATTGGTCTCTTTACCGATGAGTTAACGTTGAGGCCATATGGTACATCTGAGCATAATACAAGCGTAGGAGCATTCGCAGATCCACGATTTCCAACTACTCACACCAGCGGTGAGCACTCAGTTGAGGGGATTCAATATCCATCATACGCATCTCTTCAAAAAGCGCGTATCAATGCGATGCAGTCACGCTATTTCCTAAAAAACATGCACAATACATCGTATGATGCCTTAATAGCTGGATCATATGCTATTGAAGGATATACGATTCTGATTATTGCAGAAGATCTATGTTCAGGCATCCCTCTCTCTAATGTTCCTGCCGAAGGTGAAGTTATATATAGTGGCCCCGTTTCGACACAGGATTTATTTCGAACTGCAGTTGCAAAATTCGATTCATCATTGCAGATAAATCATGACAGTACAAAGTACTTAACGTTGGCTAGAATTGGTAAAGGAAGAGCTTTGATGGGGATGGGGGAATACGGGAAAGCAGCAGAAGCAGTAGCCGATATTCAGCCGACAGAAAAGTTTGAATTTAAGTATAACGAAACTGTAATTACCTCCCCAGTCAATGGGTTAACTACTCAGCCCTATCGTTATTGGACGTGGACTCCTGCTTCTCCTACAGGTTCTAGTACGACCAGATCGACTGAGATTATAAATAAAGAAGGACAGAATGGAATGGTCTGGTATGTGGATCCACTTAATATTGACCCGCGTGTTCCAGTATCTACTGAGCTAGTGAATGAAGAGCTGAAGTTTACCTCTATAGTACGGCAAAGAAAGTATGTTGGTGCGACTCTGTCATTTCCAATAGCGAAATGGGCAGAAGCAAAGATGATAGAAGCGGAAAGCTACCTAAGTGATGGAGATGCAAGATGGATAGAAGTTATTAATGAAGCACGTAGATCGGTAGGCCTGCCGGATACTTCATCTCCTTCTTCTATAGATGAAAAGGTAGATCTGCTATTTCGTGAGCGGGCGTATTGGTTTTATGGTGAGGGTGTTAGGCTGGCTGATTACAGGCGCCTCGTGAGGCAGTATAACAGAAGCCCTTTCTCAGTTTATCCCACCGGTGGGTATGCACGGCTGAGCAATCGTACACATTACGGTACTGCGTTTGTATACATTCCGCATATCAACGAATATGTCCATAATAACAAATTTAAAGGTTGCTTGAATGATAACCCATAACAATAAAAATTCGCATGCTATTATTATGAGACAACTTCTGAATATGTTATGCGTGTTGTTTTTTGCTATCTCTCTCCTTGCATGTTCTACGCTTGAAGGACCAGATACTTTCGAGTTAAAACAGTCTGATGTTGCTGTAAAGATAAATGTTAACAGTGATTTCGTAGTGATAAGTAAAGACGATACTTTACAGTTGCAAATCTCTGTTATAGCTGCTAATGGTTCCTCTATAGAAATAAATCCCGATAGTACTTTCTGGATATCGCAAGATCCCTCACAGGTAGAAGTGGATCAGTTGGGAAGAATTGTTGGCAAGGTAGCCAACAATATTCCTGTACGTATTATAGTGGCATATAAACATAACTTTAATACTGTAATAGATACGGTTTTTACTTATGTAACCAATGAAAAATATGAAGATGCCTCAATCAAAGTGGTTCAAATCGATTCGAATTTAGTCGGAGCCTTTCCATTTTTTGCAGGTGTAAACAATCCTCGTATTAGAGTTGATATCTATAAAGATGGCGTTCCGATCGTTAAGGGAACACAGATCCCTGTAGATATAGGGATGATGCATGTAAGTGCTCAATTTAACAATAGTGGTGGACCAGATGGTGAACCGGTATACTTTGTAGCAAATGAATATGGTTATATTGGTAAATTTTGGATTAGATCGAACGGGAACCTGTATGGAAATGATGTTTCTGATAGTCTGCTTTTTTTTGGGCAATATCCTGCTGGTAATGCTGCACTCTGGCATTGGGTCACTGCGGATGTTAATGGTATAATTATCCCCTACAGTCTGAATCCGCTGGATCTATCACCTCAACTTCAGCCATGTGGGGCCTTCATAGTATACAATTATACTACCAGGCCATTCGATGTGGTATTCAGCGATTCAGCAGAGTCTGGGACTGTTTGTGGAAATCCTCCCAATGCTTTTGCTGGGATCAGTGTTTTAGATGGCAATATACTGGGAGTGCCTGCCGGCGGTGGAGGGAAGAGAAGAGTTAATCGGGTGGGTCTTGTTCATTATTATCTTCGCGATGCCGTTACTAAGGAGACACTGCCGTATTCAGGCAGGTATGAGTCTATTACTGTAAATACGTCATCGAGGGGACTCTAGTATGTCAATGTTAAAATCACGTCGGTCATTTGTCTTAGGAAGCGCCGCTACTGCGATATCAACTGGTTTACTATCTACTGCCGTGGCTAATGCAAAGACAAGGAAAAGCACCATTTATGAAGGGATTCAAGATCCATTATTGAAGGAGATCATTCAAACTGCCCTTAATTCAGCTACCGATGCGGGGGCATCTTACGCAGATGCAAGGCTGAGTCATCGAGAAGCTTTTCAAGTTGCTGGATCGTTTCCAACTGTAAATGAGCATATGGCTTTTGGGGTTAGGGTCCTGGTTGATGGATATTGGGGTTTTGCTTCGAGTCCGACCTGGAGTACAGTCGAGGCTGTTAGACTAGGTCGTGCAGCAGTAACTCAGGCTAAGGCAAATGTTATAGTGCAGCCTCGAAACTGGGATATTGCACCAATGGTAAGCTCCGATAGCGGACACTGGACCATGCCAGTCAAGGATGATCCTTTTAAGATGGCTTATGAGGAGATCTGGGATTTCCAGTCCGCATTCAGTGCTTTTGTCAGTTCCCTAAAGTTTCATGAGAGCTCTTATTCTATAATTGAATACGTACGTACATCAAAAGCTTTTGGTAGTTCGTCAGGTCAGTACACAACTCAGATACTATATAAAACAGGCGGTCCGATAGGTATGAGCCTGCTTAGCGACCAGGGCTCTCGAATTGGTGGGGGATTCTATTATGCGACTGCTGCGGGGTTAGGATTTGAACACTTAAGGGATCAGCCGTTAAGGGATCGTTTCACTGTTTTCTATGAAGATTTACTGGCTAGCCTTAGCTTACCTATAAATCATCTGGAAGTAGGTCGATATGATACCCTGTGTCCTGGAGATGTCGTTGCAAGTCTTACTAGTAAAACAGTTGGACGACCTACAGAAGTTGATACCGCATTTGGATTTGAGGCCAATGCAGGGGGAGTTGGATTTATTGATCCAATAGATATGTTGGGTAGCTTTAAGCTTGGTAGCAACTTGTTAAACGTTACGGGCGATAGATCAGCGAATGGATCAGTTGGAAAGGTAAGATGGGATGATGAAGGTGTTGCTCCAGTTAAGGTAGATCTCATTAGAGATGGTTTGGTGGTTAACATGCAGTGTAATCGAGAAGGTGCTGCTATGCTAAAAGATCACTTTAGTACAACCGGGCAGGTATGTCAGTCGCATGGATGTGCTTATACTCCATCGGCAACAGATGTGCCGATGGTTCATAATATGGATCTGTCAGTGCGTCCAGAAAAAGGAGGTAACTCCTTAGATAGCTTGCGAAGTTCAATAACGAAAGGAATTGAGTTGCAATCTCCGTATATAGACGTTGATTTTCAATGTATCACGGGGTTTACAATGGGTACCATGTTTGAGATTAAGAATGGAAAACGAATAGGACGATATTTGGATGGATCCGTAATATTTAAAACACCAGAACTCTGGAATAACTTAATTGGGTTGGGGGGTGAGGAAAGTGTTATGCGATATGGAATAGACTCACGTAAGGGGCAACCAGTTCAGAGCTCGACATCAAGTGTGTTTGCTGTGCCAGCGGTTTTTAAAGAGCTTACCGTAATGCGTACAAGATAGATGATATAATGAGATGTAAATCAATTTTTAATAACATCGGAAACTGAAAAATGATTGAGTGGGACAATGACAACAGAATTCTTTCCGAGTCGAGTGCGCAAAAAGTGTTGGATGAAGCGCTTTCTTATGCTGGAAAGAGAGGAACTGTAAAGATAGTTATATCCAGTTGGTGGGGCGGTGGACAGCGTTGGGCGAGAAATGCACCGACTATGACTGCCGATCAGCGCGAAGTCACCTTTAAGGTAGAGAGAGGTATAGGTTCTTCTAGAGGACAGGCAGAGACAAACCAGATAGATTCCGTATCCATTAAGGGGGCTATGGAAGTAGCCGAGCGATATGCTCTTAGTAGGAGTGAAAACAATCCTTTAGATAAAGAGACAGATATTGCACACTGGGATTTTGAAGGATCGAATGTGTGGAGTGATGTTACTTATAACCGTTTAGTAACTGAGAATGCCAAATCTGTAAACGATATAACACATAAGTCTATTGAGGATAATCTTGTTTCAGCTGGATATATAGGTAATACAGCCAGTACGGCGCTTGTATATAATTGTGATGACTGGGGACGGAATACAACGAAATGGGGGCGTGTGACTTCAGGTAGTTGCTCTGTTACAGTTCGACACCCAAAAGGTGTCGGCTCCGGTTGGGCAGGTCAATCTTCGTATGATATTGCAAGATGGGATGTGGAAAAGGTTGCGGATTTGGCATATGAAAAGTGTAAGCTATCATTGAACCCCGTAAGGCTTGAGCCAGGGCGTTATACTACCATACTAGAGCCTCAAGCTGTAGCTACTCTGATGAGTTTTTTAGTTGGTGCTTTGAATCGGGTTCCTCCAGAATCAGGAAGAGCAAGCAATCCCATATATCAGATTTTTGATTCGGGCCTCCGTCGTCATATATCAAAAATTGGTGTGAAATTGGTCGATAGTAGGCTAAATGTTTACCATGATCCCCAAGATCCTTTAGTTGGTACGCATAGGTCGAGTCTGATACGCAAGGTGAATATGATTACTCAAGGTATCTTCACCGAAGGATACAACTCTATTCCCCATGAAATAAACGAGTTAAATAGTAATAATCCTGCAATAGTCAGACGGTCATATAGGGTTGATGGAGGAGAAACGTCAGTAGACGAAATGATCAAGTCAACTCGTAGAGGTCTTATAGTGGCTAAACTGGATCAGGCAATGCCGGTAGATGATGCCAGCATATTATTGACAGGAGTTACTCGCGATGGATTATGGCTTATTGAGAATGGAACTGTAACCAAGTCAATACGGAATTTCAGATGGATCGAGTCACCGCTATTCGTTTTTAACAATATCGAACAGATAGGATTCACGGAACCTGTTTTCAATCAGACGTGGTTTCGAGGACCATTAACTATAAACTTCCATGATTCACTAAAAAATGTTGTTGTTCCTACAATGAAGGTAAGAGATTTTCAATTTTCATCCATGATCGACGCAATATAACCATAATGAAAATTATTACTTTTTGCTTTTTGATCTTTTTGTCGTGTGCGCTGTCGTCAGTGTGTGAGGGTCAGACGAAATTTCAGGCGCCTGATACTATCCCGAATTATGCATCATATAAGTATGTAAATGAATGCTTAGTTGCTGTAAGGAGATTGTATAGTCAGGCTGATCTTAAAGACTCTATCTGGAAAGATACTGCTTCCCCAGAAAATCGACTCGACCAACGGCCTATTTCCCCTGAGGCCATAAAGCACGGTCGTACCTGTTTGCAGAGCTTAAATCTGGATACAGTACGCGCCGCAAAAAGGGAGTTGGAAATATTGGGATTAATCCTGCTCCTTGTAGATAGAGATGAAGATTTTTTGAAGCTTAGTAAACGAATGCTAGATTTGGCGGCTAATGAGCGAGAGTGGTCGGATATATACAATACTACCTCACAGCTTCTATCTTCTGCTCGCCCTACGCGGTTGACAGGGTTAAAACAATGGATGGAAGTCTCTCGTTTAAATGAACCTGCTGCATCCATTCAGGCCAGAAGGCTGGGTATGAAAGTACAGATTGGATTGGCTGCACTCGATTTAGGTGAAATCGAAACAGCTAAACAAATGGTTGGCGATATTTTTAAGGAAATACAGGGGAATGTTGTCGATCTTAAATCAAGTGAGAATAGATATTATCTTAATGAAGGGTATGCTCTTGCATATGAAGTTATGTTCGATGAAGGGATGGATAGCCTAAAAGTTTCTACCGAAGCATATAAACAATATCTTAGGAACTTATGGGATAGATTTTCAGATGCTCCATTTGAAGAAACGCAGGAAGTAACGGGTTTAATCTCCCCTGTACTCGTGGGAAAATACTGGTATAAGAACGATTGGCCCGTTGATTCTAATGGACAAATACAGCCGGGTAGTGTGGTAACAAAATCCAATCCTGAGGTTCGTCCAGTTCCGGGTAAGATTAATGTTTTAGTATTTCTTGGAGGAGGGTGTCATCCATACGGACAGGGACTTCCTACTCAATATGCAAGATATTCTAGTAGTGCCAGCTGCTGGAGAATCAGTGCTATAGTAAAACGTTTAAAAAAGGAATTTCCAAATCTTCAAGTAACTGTATTGACAAAAACATTTGGAACTTTCGGAGGCGGTAAGCCTGTCGATCCAGAAGAAGAGGCGGTACTTTTGTCGAATTATATTCTAGGTTTTTTTTCAATGCCGGCGGTACAGGCAATTAGCGAAACCGAGTTTTTTAGATTGCCAGGGTTGGATCGCAGGCGAGTGGATTTAGATGTACAGTATGAAGAAGACTTTCAAAATATACGTACAAGTACAGGTATAATCCTGATCGATGAAAAGGGTAAGATATTTCATAGCTTTATTCATAATTCACTGAAATCTCGAGAGGAATTAATGATAAGGAAAAAACTAAGTGCAGTTTTCAGTCGATTAGCCCAGAATTAAACGAGGAAAATAATATGATCAATAGTAGAAATGATAAGATCTTGAAAGTAGCAATACTGCTACCGTTGTGTATAGCTTTGGCCACCATTCCTAAAAATATTCAAGCGCAGATTGGATTGGGTAAGATGTCTATGGAGGTTAGTACTGACGATAAAACAAAGAGGTTGTTCGATGATGCTGCAAATCGGCGCGTGATCATGTCTCCTGAGCATTCAATAGTAAAAAAAACATCAAATACAGTCACGGTAAACTTTCATAATCCTACCCAGGATACGCTCATTGTATATTTATACGTTTCTGATACAACTATTGGAGTTAACCGGTTTGTAAATAGTAAGGATAAGTCTGACTCAGTAAAGAAAGCTGTTTCAAATAGTAAATTGGTAAAAAATGATACAACAGATTCAATTACATCTGTGTATCGTCCTATGGGATCTTGGGTCATGGATCTGCCCAAATCAATTACGTTAGCTCCTGGCGAGAAAAAAAACATAACCTTTACCGTTGATGTACCTGAGACCCGATTCTCGGGAGAATATGCTACCTGGATAGTGGCTGAAGTACAGCCTCGTAAGGAAACTTCCGCAACGAAGGAGACGTCTGCCAAGTCCGAGGAAAATATGGCTACCTCCAGTGCGGATACTGTATATACCATAAGTAAGGTAAAGCTTACATATAAGACAGACGACAATAACAATGAATCGAAAAGTACACAATGAAAATATCACGTAGGGAATTGATTGGAACAGGAAGTGTTTCTGCTCTTTCACTCAGCGGTGTCCGCGCTGGTAACAGAGGTATTCAGTTTGTTCCATCATTCCAACAAGGTCCAGATTTACTTTCTGAATCAGATATTTTTCCGTTTGCCAAGCGAGCAGTCGAAGCCGCACTTGCTGCGGGGGCTGCGTATGCCGATGCTCGAATTATAAGACTAGTTAGACAGGGGTTCCTGTTTCGTGACGAAACTATCGGACAAACAGAGTCATCCGATCATGAAGAGATAGGATTTGGTGTCCGTACTCTGGTAAATGGTTGCTTTGGATTTGCCGCTAGCCCATATATTGATCTGGATGAAGCCGCAATCCTTGCAAAGAATGCTACCGAACAGGCTAAAGCGAATGCGACTATTCGACCTAGGGAATTGAATTGGGCAAATGTTCCCGCTCAAAAAGGGCGTTGGATCTGTCCTGGTGAAGATCCATTTATTGTACCTATAGAAGAGAGAGTTGAGTTTATAAATGCGTGGCGCGAGGACGTAAAAGGGTATAGAGATGGGGCAAATGGAACAAAGCTGACAGATTCCAGAGCAATATTCAGCCGTTGGGAGAAATTTCTTGTAACAAGTGATGGAACTGAAGTCTCACAGGTTATCTATAATACTGGAGGAGTGCTGGGATTCGCTGCATATCCTCGCTTCAATCAGCCATTGTCTGGACCTCACGCTGGTAGTGTCACTGGAATTCAAAATCAGCAGGGCGGTTGGGAGGTATTCAAAAAGTCTAATCCCGCGGGGCAGGTTCCCAAGTTAGTTGCAAACGCTATAGAGAACAGCAAAATCGGGATTGGTAATTTTGATGTAGGAAGATACGATTTGGTACTAGATGGTTCTTTTGTTGCCAGCCTGATAGGCGGAACGTTTGGAATATCGACACAGCTGGATTTGGCTTTGGGATATGAAGCAAATGCTGGCGGAACCAGCTACCTCGGACCGGATACTGGAGAATTTTTAGGAACTCAGGTGGCCCATCCATCAGTAACAATTAAGTGTAATCGTAGTGCACCTGGGAGGCTTGCAACAACTAAATGGGATGATGAGGGAGTTGTTCCTAAAGAGTTTGATCTTGTACGCAATGGGAATCTGGTAAACTATCAAACTACGCGCGACAACTCCTCCAAGCTAAGTGAGTGGTTTAAGAAATCAAAAACTGAGCCAGGCTCGCAGGGATGTTCAAGCGTACAAAGTGGGCTCAATATTCCGATACAGGTAACACCGAATCTGGAGATGGTCCCTAATACAACTGCCACATCTCTGAATGATATGATCTCTCAGATAAAGCGTGGTTATGTTGTATATAGCGGTATGATATCAACGAGTTTCAATATAAGAGAAGGATTGGCTATGCCGGGTATGGTCAGAGAAATCCGTAATGGAAAACTATTGGACTTTGTTCCTGCTTTTCAGATTATGTTCAGTACACCAGAAATCTGGAAAAATATAACAATGATTGGAGATGCAACTACCTTGCGAAGAGCAACCACTAAATCAAATAAAGGAGAACCTTCACAAGGGTATAACTATGATGTAGATGCTGTAGCGTTGTCAGTAAAAGATGTGCCTCTTATAGATCCTACGAGAAAAGCATGATTATCAAAAAAATGGTCGATAAACCAGTTGGAAGATTTATATCTCCTGCAGAATGTGCCGAAATCTACAGGAGAGCTCAAACTCTATCAAATGGGATCGGAATAACTGCAGTCGGTGTTGAAGGGCGTTGGACTGGAAATATAAGATGGGGAAGGAATGAAATAGTTAGCTGTGGGGATGTTAGAAACAATAGCATTACGGTATCAAGAAATATTAATGGAGCAGGTGCGGCTGCCATAACCAGTGATTCTTCTGACAGATCTTTGGCATGGACGATCGCTAAGGCAGAACGGTATCTCCAGTTCACGCCTGAGCGTGCCGATTCTAATTTCCCGCGTCAAGGTCTTGAACCATATAAAGAACCTAAACTGTGGTATGATACAACCTTTAATCTGCTATCACAGGAGCGTGCGGCGATTGTTGATTCTCTTATTGCGCCAGCTGAAAGTGAGGGAATGGTCGCTGCTGGATACATCGAAGTTTCGGGGAATGGAAGGTCCATTACCATTCCAAAATCCGATCCTATTTTTCTTAGATATACACAGGCTCAGTTAAGTGTAACAGTTAGAGATCCGAAAGGTTGGGGGTCTGGATGGGCTGGTGTCGATTGGAATGATTGGAAGAGAATTGATGGTACCAAGCTAACGGCAATAGCACTTGATAAATGCTTAAGATCCAGAAATCCCGTAGCAATTGAGCCTGGCAGGTATAATGTAGTTCTGGAACCTCAGGCTGTGCATGATATTTCTTCAAAATGTTTTAACTGGCTGATGCTTAGCAGATTGTATGCTGAAAGTGATCGGTCAAACAGTCCTTACGCTGGTATGGTAAATAGAACTTCTAAGATTGGACTAAAGATATTCGATGAGCGTATAAATATTACACATGATCCTATGGATGAAAACTGTTCATTTCCACCCGTTTTCAACTTTGGGGCAGTGTACAATCGTGCCGTCTGGGTAGAAAATGGTGTCCTTAAAGACCTTGCTTACGATCGCTGGTACGGCATTCAAAATCTGGGCCTTAATAGCGGGCTTCCAAGCAGTAGTGCGTATTCAATGAGCGGAGGGACGATGTCGGTTGAGGAAATGATAGAACGAACAGAAAGAGGTCTGATAGTTACTAGGTTTAGTGGTGTTACAGAGGTGGATCGTCGTTCACTTTTACACACTGGATATACACGCGATGGTCTTTGGTTGATTGAGCGAGGAAAGATTTCAAAACCTGCAAAGAATATGAGATTTACGGAAAGTCCTCTTCATACCCTGAATAACATTGTTGAGTTGGGGGTGCCGCAACGTGTTTTTAGTCCGGATGCCCCCGCTGTTGTTCCAGCGATTATGTCACGCGATTTTAGCTTTACAGCTACCATAGAGGCGATATAATGTTTTCACGCAGTATGTATAGCCATATGATAAAGACAATCGCAACAACTATTGTGTTCTTTGTCTGTAGTTCACACCTGTTCGCACAAAGAAATATGAGTGCTGCGGATACAGGCAGGCTCGTATGGGGGCATGCAGAGTTTATGAGATATGACAGAGCCTCAATGTGCAATAGAACCATTGATGAGGTCGACAGACAATATACTCGCATCTTTATCAAGGATACGGTACTCGAATCTATAAGGGGTAGCAAGGAGTATTCTCCAAAGATTCATAATTCAGCCATAGAAACTGTTAAGCGATGTATAGCTCATTTACAGCTAAATGAACAGACAAATGATCAACTCTGGGCTGTCGCGCGTATTTATATGGTAATAGGAGAAAAGCAAAAGTCGAAAGAAGTTGTTGAGAGAGTTATAGCGACAGGTATAAATAGGAGTGAAAAGATTGAGCTTAAGCTACAGGCGATAGAAATGTATTTAAATTATAGTGCAGATTATCTACCGCATGTTTATTATTTTGTAAATCTGATACGTTCGGAAGAGCCTGTTAGTCATGTGGCTAGATTCAAAGTCGATTTTTTAATGTCGAACTTTTACTTTATTCTCTATAATCCAGATAGCGTTTTACATTATACGAATTCTGCTATAGAAAGCCTTGAGAAGATGAATCTTGAAGAGATGGATAGTATACCAGCATTCGATCCTTTTTCACTCCAAATTAATATTGCAAATATTAACGGCGACATTCCGATGCAGGAGCGTATTCTTGACCGGGCTAAAGAGCTTGTATCAAATTGGAAAAGTGGTCTTGGTGAAAGGTTTATTACCGCTACATCGTCTGGGATAGACAGAAAGAAAACAGTTTACAGTAAGAAAACTAATAGTTTTGAATCTGCAATATGGGAGAACTATGATGGTGTTCCCCGGCCCTTAATTGGAAAACCTTCACTCTTCGTAGTAATAAGTCATAATTGCGGTGGTGGATGCGCTAGTCGGTTCAGCGCTATTAAGCGTCTTAAACGTACATTTGGAGATAGTCTTGATATAGTGTTAATAACCCAAACAATGGGTTATGCCCCTGGTACTGGTCCACTCACCCCGTCAGAAGAGGGAAAGATAGCTGCTAAATTCCTCAAAGAGATACATGATCTGCCGTTCACGTTGCTTGTAGATGAATCTCCAACTCACAAGATGCCAGATGGACGAATTATTCGGGACAGGGCACCTGTTACACAGATGTTGGAGGAAGTAAATAGCGCAAACGCATTGATTACCGATGCCGATGGTCGCATACAGTGGGCGGGAAATTTACAGAATGAATGGCATATGCGATCCATTACTGCGGTTATAGATCGAGCTTTGAGTAAAATGAAAAAGTGAGAATTGATTAAGGCAAATAGAACATAATACCAAGTATAATATAAGAACACCTCCCAGAAAACTTTAGGAGGTGTTCTTTTGCTTATAGTGCAAGTGAGGAGCAATAATTCAAGTAAACAGGCCATTCGAATCAAAAAGTCATAATCCTTGCGCATAATTATTATGGAATATAAGTTTGCGAATATCTGTAGTGGGGAAACTCAAACATTCCTGGCGGGCCACTGTAAGGCTGTTTGCTTTATTCTGTAGCTCTTCCGGAGTATAAAACATTTCTAAATGCGAATTGCCATTGAGGGAAATGTCGGGAGCTAATGGAGTCGATGCGTCGGGAGAATCACTTCTTCCTGCCACAGTTATTGCCGGTGTCCAGGGTCGTAATGAAGAGGCCTTTCGCCAGTTGGTGAGATGTGTGTCTTTGCCTCTTATTCGATTTGCGCAGTCGATACTACACTCCCTTGATGACTCGGAAGACATAGTTCAGGATGTATTAGTGAGCGTATGGGAGCTGGGGCCTGATTGGCGCCCTAAGGGCGATCCTCTTGCATATCTTATCGCAAGTGTTCGTAATCGTTCTTTGGATCAACTCCGTAGCAGGACTCGAAGAAGCAAACGAGAGGCAAAATCGGATTTTATGACTGGAGGTACAAACTGCTCAACATTATCTGACGAGTTGGAAGAGCCTAATGTTTTAGATACTCTTATCGAAGGCGAAGAGACTTCGTATAGGATGATGTTGGTCTCTCTTGCCTTACTGGAGCTTCCCGAGAAGCAACGAACTGCGTATGAGCTTAGGTACCGTCAAGGCTGTAAAGTTTCTTTGGTCGCTGAGGTCTTGGGGATATCTGTCAAAGCTGCCGAGAGTCTCTTGATGCGGGCGACTCAGAATGTACTAAATAATATCCTACGGCAGAGTATTTAGAGGATATTCTATCAGGTTTCGAAGGGTTTTACGGACCGGTGACGTATAATAATTATGACAGACCAAGTTGTCGGATTCTTAGAAAGCAAGGGTCGATTTCCAAGCCAGGAGATTATTGACCGTTACCTTGCCGGCATCAGTACGATACCGGAGCAGGTTGCGATGGATCGGTGGATTAGCGAGAATCCGGAATGGAAGTTACCTCTGTCATCAATGGAAATGGATGCTGCGACTGCTCGACGAGACTTAAAAGTGAACTGGGAAAGTGAGCGATTTGAAGAGGCCGTAATTGCAAAGTTGGGCAGTTCAGAATTATCCAAGATACTCCAGAATCCGCCTGAACTTAGTGCGAATAGGATACATCTTAAAAGTGGAATAACTCCTTTGTCTGTTAAGCGGTGGATTCCTTCACAGCTGGGTATTCTTGGTGCAGTTCTATGCATTGCTCTTGTTTCGTTTATAGGATTCTCTTTAAATAATACCGTATTTGATAAAAAGATATCTGGCGGGTCGGAAGTTAAATATTCTATTTACTCGACAGGAAATGGACAGAGATCAACAGTTTCTCTGGCAGATGGAAGTAATATTGTTCTAAACGTAGGGACTCATTTATATGTGCCTACAGACTATGATTCAGGGAATCGCAGAATAATACTTGAGGGAGAGGCGCTTTTTGAAGTAAAAGCAGGTAAAAAAACGCCATTCTCAGTGGTTTCGGGAACAACTACCACTCGTGTACTAGGTACAAGTTTTGTTGTACGTAATTATAGAACAGATAGCGTTACTACAGTCACGGTCAGATCTGGAAAGGTTTCTGTTGGTGATGCTGTGGTTTCAGCTAATCAGAAGGCCAAAGCTTATTCTTCTCAAAACGTCATTGTTAGTGATTCCGATGAAACTCAATTTGGCTTTGAGCGCGGTATTCTCGTGCTAAATAGTCAGCTTTTAGTTACGGCAATACCTGAGCTAAATAGATGGTACGATGTGGATATCCGATTGGGTGATTCTATTCTGCTAGAACAGCGAGTAAATGGTGAATTTAAGGTAGGATCAAAAACAGATCTTATTTCGGTTTTAAAGCTTATGTATGACGTTCGGATTGTTAGTGAAGGGAGAGTTTTAACCTTATATTCACGAGGAAGGCTGTAGGATGAATTGGGTCAATGTTTGGAAGGCGCTTCATACTAAAGTTGGATATGCTGGTATTTTCGTTTGCTCTGTAGTATACATATCCTCCCCGGGGATGCTGATATCTCAGGGTGCATTGGCTGTTGATGATGGCAGTTTGACCCCATCACAAGTAAACAAGCAAAATAATCTGAAAAAACCAGGCCTTAATATTAAGCTTGATATTAAGGATAGTAGTTTATCGTTTGTTGTGAGGACCATCGGTAAGCAAAGTGGACGGCAGATAGTATTCAACGATGCACTTCCGGAATTTCGAAAGAAGGTGCGTATGAGTCTTAATGAATCCGATGTTTGGGAGGCTTTAAATAAATCTCTTAAAGGGACAGAATTACAGGCTAAATTGGCTAGCGATGGAACAACTATAGTTATCTCTCCGAGTCCACGAATTAAGGGCGATACTGTAAAATCGAATGAGGAAGTATCTTTACGCGGTGTAATTGTAGATTCGGCAAATGGGGCTGTGTTAGCAGGAGCTGCTGTTACAGTTAGTGGAAAAAATATTAAAGATGTAACAAATTCCAAAGGAGAATTTACATTGCGAGGGCTTTCCGCTGGAGAGTACACACTTTCTATTAAGCTGTTTGGATATAGTCCTGTAACGAGAGTTGTGAAGATTGTCCCGGATAAGGTGGTTTCTCTAAGACTGGTGTTAACTGCAATGAGTACCAGTCTCTCGGAAGTTGTAACCACGGCTGCCGGGCAGAGAAGGCGCGTGGAAGTTCCGAATGATATTGTCAAAATTAATGTTGAGGAAGTTGCTGCACGTAGTCCGGTAAGGAGTGTGGCTGACATTCTAGAGGCTTCACAGATTCCCGGGGTTCAGGTGCAAAGAGGTGGAGGAGATCCTGGTTCCGCTACAAAAGTACGAATTCGTGGCGTGAAAAGTATTTCTCAATCCAACGATCCGGTTGTTATTGTAGATGGAATATGGGTTGATGGTAGTACTGGTAGCCCCTCAAAGCTTGACGATATAGATCCTACTTCTATTGAAAGTATTGAGATTGTGAGAGGGCCTTCCGCCGCGACTTTATATGGTCAGGATGCTTCTAATGGCGTAATTGTTATTACGACTAAACGAGGGCGGCCTGGACCTACCAGATGGAATGCCTCATATAAAAGGGATTGGGGGCAGGTATACGGAAAACAGCCGTTGTCTTATGCAGGTATAGGATATCACCCCGTTAGTCGTGATCGAATATCCTGTACTGTCCAGGCAGTAATAAGATATGAATGCATTCAGGAGGCAGTCTCTGTTTATGATCCCAATGATCCCATGTATGGTGCTGAGGGTTCTGGTACAAATGACAAGTATTCCTTGCAACTCGACGGTGGATCGAACTCAGTAACATATAGTATTACTGGTTCTCTTGAAAACGAGATTGGAGTTCGGAGAAGTTCTCCACTGGAAAAAGCTAGGTTCAGAAGAGTTGGGTATGCAGTTTATGATCACTTCATATTGCCATCTCAACTGTCTCGTAGAAATCTTACCACAAATCTGAATTTACGAACTAGTGAGAAGATGACAATTGATCTTACAGGAATGACATCGCAATCTCGCTTAACGGATAACTCAATTTCAGCCAACTGGGGGGTTATCAGTAATGGGATACCTACAACTACGCAGAGTGACTATTATAATCCGGATTCGTTGCTTAACCCTAATGCTCAGCATAATATTTCTGCATCAGAACGACCGGTTCGAACTTCGAAATATACAGTGGGAGCAGTCACAAAGTACGGACCATTTAATTATTCGGTGGCAGATGGAACGGTTGTAACAGCAATATTAGGCGCCGAAGTTGCATCGACGGAGAGGTCTCAGTATCTCGCTGAAACACAATGCGGTAAGATGGCAGCATGTTTTGATACTCTTGGACAACGAAAAGAAGAGTCGATTCATGAAGAAATGTTTACAGCGCGTTTGAGAGCATCTACCAACTTAAATACGGGACATTTATCAAGATTCATAGCAATTATCCCATCAATTGGTGCGGATCTTCTTAAGAAAAATAGACGAACAGTATCAGTTGGTAAACTAAAAGTTCCTCCAGGAGATAGATCTATAGATGCGGGAGAGCTTTCTTTGGGTGATACCAGGCACATACTTTTTGAGAACGCTACTGCCGGATGGTATATAAACGCTACGATCGGGTTGCTTCAGCGAGTATACTTTGATGTGGGTATACGTCAGGATATCGGTAGCGCTATAACATCATCGTCCAATTCCAGATATCCTAAGATTGGGGGTTCATGGCTTGTTTCCGACGAGTCGTTCTGGAAAGACAATGCATGGATTAGTTTGTTACGACTTAGATCGGCTGTGGGGTATTCGGCAGTTCAGCCGGATCTAGTGGATATATACGGAAGGTATAAAGCTGGAAGGACCATTGTAGACGGTAAATTAGTTCGTAGTGTTAGCCTGGATGCAACTGGAAACAATACCTTGCGTCCAGAGCGTTCCGCTGAATTTGAAGTTGGATTCGATATGGATATGTTCCATGATAGGTTGAATATCGTTACAACATATGCTAAATCTACCAATAAAAACGTACTTATTAGTAGTCAGCTTCCGTCCTCCTTTGGGAGCATTGCGAATATAAAGGAGAATATTGCCAAGGTTACGAATCGTAATGTGGAGATTTCTGCGACCTCTCGTATTGTTGAGAATAGAAATGCTCTTGTCGTACTCAACTATTCGCTGACTCTACTAGAAAATCGTGTAAAAGAGTTGGGAACAAGCCTAATAGCCGCTAATAACTATCTGGTAGAGGGTTATCCCCTTACTGGAATATGGAGTAAAAAGGTTATGGGATTTAGAGACGACAATGGTGATGGTATGCTTAGTGTCAATGAAGTCGTTTTAAGTGATCAAAACGTGTATATAGGTTCATCTCAGCCAAGATATTCCGCTGGTTATGGGGGAAGTGTAACTCTGTTTGGCAAGGTAGTATTGGATAGTCGATTTGCATATCAGAGTCAGTATGTCCAAGTGCTAAGTAGCACAAATTATAGATATGGATCAGTAGATATTTCTGCTCCTCTGGAAGATCAAGCTAATGAAATTCGTATAAGCTCAGGGAAGCCGGTTAAAGCAATATCAGATTTGCGATGGAATTCGGCCAGTATTCAATATCACCTACCTAATAAGTGGCTCGACTTCGTGAAGGCTCGTTCTGTCTCTGTTTCTTTGCAAGGTAATAATCTTATGCTATGGAGCAACTATGTAGGCAGGGACCCAGGTGTGAATTCTGAAATACTTCAATCGGAGGGTCGTGGTGATAGTGGTAGCGTTTTACCATCGCCCAGGCTTTATGTACTTGACTTTAAGATTGGATTTTGAACATGTTTACTAATAGTTACATTTTCAGGAATGTTGCTGCTTCCCTGATGTTGATATATGCAAATATCGGTTGTTCTTTGTCTGACCTTGTAAAAGTAGAAGATCCTGAAACTCAATCAACGCTTGATCGTGATTTTGTTAGAAGTCCACAAGGTGCAAAGGGTTTATTCTATAACTCACTAGGATTACTGCAGTTAGCCGTAAATGATAGAAACCTGGATATCAGCCTTTTTACAGATGAGCTTACTGTTAGGCCATTTGGTTCAACAGACCATGAGAATTCCCTGAGCCTATATTCCGATCCACGAAATCCACGAGTTCTCATTGGTGAAAATTTTAGGATTGAAGGTGTTTTGAGCCCTGCATACCTTCGACTCCAGTCCTCAAGAATTAGTGCGATGCAGGCTCGCGCATTTTTGAAAAATCTAAAAAATCCTTCATTTAATACTGAGATAGCCGCCTCGTACGCAGTCGAAGGATATACTATCTTGATGTTAGCTGAGGATATGTGTTCAGGTATTCCCCTTTCAGAAGTGCCGTCAGAAGGCGAGATAATATATGGCAGGGGATTGCGCACAGATGAGTTATTCAAAGTGGCTGTCGCCAAATTTGATTCGTCTCTTCAGATTGAACACGATAGCATAAAGTATATAACTCTCGCTAAGATAGGAAAGGGAAGAGCTTTAATGGGTTTGGGTGAGTATTCAAAGGCTGCCGAAGCTGTCGCCTCAGTTACTCAATCCGATAAATATGAGTTCAAGTACAACGAGATTGCTATTCCCACTTCTGGAGGAACGACTTCACAATTATTTCGCTATTGGACGTGGGCCCCTCTTTCACCAACCTTCGGAAGCACTACAAGATCTACGGAGATAATAAATAATGAAGGTGTTAATGGATTAGTGTGGTTCGCCAATCCACGGCAACTGGATCCTCGGTTACCTGTAACTACTCAGATTATTAATGATACAATCGCTTTCCCGCCGGTAGTCAGACAGAGAAAGTTCATAGGCGGAACATTGGCATTTCCATTGGCCAGGTGGGTGGAAGCAAAAATGATAGAGGCAGAGAGTTATCTCAATACCGATGATAGTAGGTGGATCGAAATAATTAATGAAGCGCGGCGGTCTGTGGGAATTGCAGATACAGTTGAACCTACTGCATGGAATGAGAAAGTTAATCTGCTCTTTCGTGAACGCGCATATTGGTTTTATGGCGAAGGAGTTCGTTTAGCGGATTTTCGCCGGTTGGTAAGACAATATGGTAGAAACCCGTATAATATCTATCCGTCTGGGGCATATGGCAGGCAGCAATTACAGAACGTGTATGGTATAGCTTACGTCTATATCCCAGCTCCGAGTGACCTCGTTGATAACCCCAAATATGACGGGTGCTTTAATGACAATCCGTAATATGATAAATTTCAAACTACTGTCTATAAAAGTAGCACTTTGTTTTTCTATATTTGGTAATGTGGCCTGTTCAACACTAGAAGGCCCTCCCATGGAATCCGTGGGTAGAGCAGATGTCGTTGCTAAAGTATCAATAAATAGTCAGTTTGTGATTGTTAAAAAAGATGATACTGTTCAGGTACAATTTTCTGCTATTGCGGTAAATGATTCTCTCGTAGTCATAAAGCGTGATAGCGTGCGATGGCTATCTCAAGACCCTCTGCAGGTTGAGGTTACTTCGGATGGAAAAATTATTGGGAAAGCAGCCAATAATATTCCCATTCGTGTAATTCTTTTCTATAAACACAACGTTAATACCGTTTCAGATACTATAGCTGTATACGTTACGAATACAAAGTATGAGAATGCTAAAATAAAAATAGTTCAAATTGATTCAAATATTGTCGGTTCTTTTCCCGAGTTAGTCGGCCTTAAATATCCACGTGTGCGTATAGATATCTATAAAGACGATATAATGGTTGTGAAAGGAGCACAGATACCAGCTGCCGTTGATAGACCATCTATAAAATTGGAATACAGTGTTAATGGAGGACCGGATGGTGAAGCTGTATATATAGTTACAAATGGATATGGATATGTGGGGCCATTTTGGATTGTATCATCATTGAATCTTTACGGAAATTTGGTCTCAGATAGTGTACTGTTTTTTGGGCAGTACCCTGTGACTAACCCCGGTCCACTTTTTAGATTCGTAAGTACTGATGAATACGGAACGATAATTCCCTATAGTCTTGATCCGCTTGCCTTAGAGCCGCAGTTGCAGCCATGTGGTGTTTTTTCCATATTCAATTTTACGGCACATCCTATTGATATTATATTCAGTGATTCAGCCGAAGATGCTGGCGAGTGTGATCCATTACCGCTCACATTCGCAGGTGTTCATGCGATGGGAGGGAATGTGTTAAACATCCCACAATTCGGAAGGGTTAATAGGAGAACAAAGTATCTCGGTATAATTTCCTATTACGCTCGTGATGCCGTTACCAAGGAAAGGTTTCCTGTGAGCGGAAGGTATGAATCAATTTCAGTGCAACGATAGGTTGAGAGATTAGATATGTTAAAGCCTCTATCGAGAAGGAGATTTGTACTTGGGTGTAGTGCAGCGATCGGATCCGCTGGCTATCTCAGAGCCGAAAAACTGTTGGCTAATTCAGGCAATCGTATTGAAATGGATGGCATCGAAGATCCTAGATTAAAGAAAATAGTTCAATCTTCGATAGATGCTGCTGTTGCGGCCGGGGCGAGTTACGTAGATGCGCGTTTAAGTCATTCTGAATCTTTTCAAATTGACGGTCAACACCCGGCGCTAAAGGAAAATATGGCATTTGGTGTGCGAGTATTAGCTGAAGGGTATTGGGGGTTTGCATCCAGTCCAGAATGGAGTGAGGAGGAGGCGATACGCTTGGGAAAGGCCGCAGTTGTTCAAGCCAAAGCGAATGTTTTCGGTAGTAGTGGTAATGTCAGGCTCTCCGATATGGTAAATACCGAAAGTGGTCATTGGTTGATGCCAGTGAAAGATGATCCTTTTGAGATGGCCTTTGACGAAATCCTAGATTACAATAACGCATTGAGGGATTATATCGGTCGTTTCAACCTGCTTGAAACTGCTGCAATACTGGTTGAATATTGTCGAATATCTAAGGTTTTTGGAAGTTCTACTGGACAGTATATAACCCAACGTCTATATAAGACTGGTGGCAAGATTTTCATTAGTTTGAGCAATGCTGCAAATGATAAATCCAGAGGTACCTTCCATGATATCTCTCCGGCTGGACTTGGGTTTGAGCATCTTAGGGATCAACCCCTAAGGGAACGTCTCCGCGCTTTTCATCATGATCTTGTTGCTAGTCTTGATCTTCCCGTAACTCATATTGATGTTGGTAGATACGATACCTTGTTGAGCGCAAGCGGTGTAGCAGATCTAATAAATAAAACTATCGGACGTCCCACTGAAATAGACACAGCTCTTGGATTTGAGGCAAACGCGGGAGGGGTGGGATTTATAGATCCATATGATATGTTAGGAACATACAGGTTAGGAAGTAGTTTGTTAAATATTACGGGAGATAGATCAGCAGCGGGATCGGTTGGGAGAGTGAGGTGGGACGATGAAGGCGTGGCTCCAGTAAAGATAGATATTATCAAAGACGGAATAGTCGCTAATATGCAGTGCAATCGAGAAGGAGCGCAGATGATTGGTGATCACTTTACTAAGACCGGCCAAGTTGTTCAGTCTCATGGGTGTTCCCATGCCCCAACTGCTTTAGATGTTCCTATGGTTCACTGCATGGATTTAAGTATGCGTTCCAATCAATCTGATAGCTCGCTTGACGATCTGCGGGGTGGTATGGTCAAGGGGATTGAGTTGCATGATCCCATAACGCTTGTTGATTTTCAGGGTATAACCGGAGCTATAATCGGTAATATGTTTGAAATTCGAAATGGGAAACGTGTAGCTAGATATAACAATGGAAATATTATTTTTAGAACACCTGAATTATGGAATAACCTTATAGGACTGGGTGGACCTGGTAGTGTTGCGAGGTTTGGCCTGGAGAATCGAAAGGGACAGCCTCAACAGATTTCAAGCTCTTCGGTTTTTTCTGTACCAGCTGTTTTTAAGGAACTTTCTCTGATGCGTAATGGTTAGCTATATGAGAGAATTAATATCTATGCAGGATATCAAACGTTCAGCGTTATATGAAAATAATGATAGAGTTCTGTCTCGGTCTAAAGCCGAAGGAATACTGGACGAAGTCGTTTCGCATACAAGTAAAAAAGGCAGGACTCGAATAGTCATTTCGAGCTGGTGGGGTGGGGGACAAAGATGGGCGCGAAATACTCCATCTATGACGGCAGATCAACGCGAAATGACTATTTCGATAAAACGGAATATAAATGGTGGAGCGGGCGAGTGTGAAACTAATCAGATAGATTCAATCTCCATTAAAGGGGCGGTAGGGCTTGCAGAGAGATATGCGATTGAGGGGGAGCGTTTCGAGCCGTTGGATATGGCTACACAGATTGCCAGGTGGAATTATGATGGAGCCAACGTCTGGAGTGATGCGACATATAATCACCTGGTAACAGAAAATGGAAAGTCTGTAAATGAGATTATAGGTAAATCACTTCGGGATTCATTGCTTTCAGCAGGATATGTTGGGACATGCGCAAGTACAGCGCTTGTATATGATAGAGATTCCTGGGGGCGTGAAAATATTGACTGGGGATCGCTAACATACGCTAACTGTTCAGTTACAGTACGACATCCGAAAGGTTTAGGATCAGCCTGGGCTGGTAGCTCTTCATTTGATATTACAAGGTGGGACATAAATAGTATTGCGGAATTATCATATGAGAAATGCAGGGCTTCACTGAATCCAGTACGAATCGAACCGGGGCGTTATATAACAATTCTAGAACCACAGGCAGTAGCAACATTAATGCAGTCGTTAATTTCTTCATTAAGTAGAACACCACCGGAATCAAAAAAATATAATAGCCCTATATACTCTGGTTTTGATTCGGACATGAATAGGCATTTGTCGAAGATAGGCCAAAAATTGGTCGATGATCGTATAAATATTTATCACGATCCCAATGATCCAATCGTAGGTACTCACAGATCGGATATAGTTCGTAGGGTTGATCTAATAAGAAAAGGGATATTAACTGAACCATATAATACGCCAGTACATGAGCTCGTGGAACTAAATAGTAAAGAGCCAGCTGTTCGGCGACTTTCGTTTAAAGTTGATGGTGGGGATACTCCAGTGGATGAAATGATTACTTCTACTCGTAGAGGACTTGTCGTGGCTAGGCTTGAACAGCCGGTTACAATAGATGAACACAGCTTGCTTCAAACTGGTGTTACGAGAGACGGGATCTGGTTGATAGAAAATGGGAAAATAGCCAAGGCTGTTAAAAATTTCAGATGGACAGAATCTCCTTTGGTTGCTTTCAATAATATTGAAGATATAGGAGTGTCTGAGCCCGTGTTTAATGAGCCATTAGGACGGGCACCACTGGTGCATAACTTTCATGATTCTATGAAAAATATAATGGTTCCAGCTATACGTGTACGAGATTTTAACTTTTCTTCAACAATTGATTCTATATAGATACATATGAAATCAATATTGATAGGGATTGTTTTAGGAGTGAGTAGCTTAATGGTTGCTATAGAGGAATCAGTGTCTCAAACACGTTTTCAGCAGTCGGATACCGTTCCGAATTATTCTGATTACAAGTACATTGATGAGTGTCTAACTGCGGTTGTTCGGTTGACCAATAAAGTGACTAATAAGGATACTATTAGACTGAAGGTAATGCCTGACGAAGTCGTTAAATATGGTCGTGAATGTCTAAGTAAAGTTAATATTGATACTGTTTCAGCAGATGCGGTTAATCTACGTACTTGGGGACAGGTATTACTTGCAGTGAATAGAGATGAAGATTTTAGGAGACTCTTTAAACGAATAATCGATTCAAGTCGAACTTCAGCTGAATGGTCTGGTTTTAAGAATGTGGCATTCAATCTTTATGCTCAAGCTATCCCTGTACGTATTGATGAGCTGAATCGTTTAATTGATATAGCACCTCCCAATCAATCGCCGGAAGCTTCAGCTTTATATAAGCTGCAGATGCAGGTTAATGTCGCGTTAATCGCACTTTCATTGGGGGATACTGAATTTCCCAAGCCAATTGTCACAGAATTATTGGGAAAAATTAAAGAGGGCAAGGCGGAGGATAAAGAATATTTTAAGGGGATGAGCTTGCAGGCTTTTGCGTTATTGTATGAAATGCTGCAGGATGAAGGCATGGATAGTCTCAGGATATCTACGGTCGCATACCGAAACTTCCTTGAGAATATTTGGACTAAGTTGACGGACAAAAAGCTTGATGAAACTAATGAAGCCATAGGGGTCAATGCACCTAAAGTAGAGGGTAAATTCTGGTATAAAAATGATTGGTACTATGATGAAAAAGGGAAAATTGTTCTGAGTTCTGATGTAAAACCGGTAGCCTCACATATAGTCCCCGTGCCGGGAAAGATAAATGCATTGTTGTTTCTGAGTGGAGGTTGTCACTCTCTTGCCGCAGAGGCGACTATGTATGGTAGAAAGATTCGTAGCGTAAGTTGCTGGCAGAGCGCTAATATGATCAAACGACTCAAGCAAGAGTTTCCTGATTTAGAAGTAACCGTCATATCTCGGACACAAGGGTTGTTCGGAGGCGGGCCTCCACTGAAACATGAAGAGGAAGCTAAGGAAATATCTCACTATTTTTTGGGATTTTTTCAGATCCCTGGTGTTCAGGTAATTAGCGAAACCGAGTTTATACGTATTCCTGGCTTAGACAGAAGAAGGATAGATATGGAGACTAAATATCAGGAAGAATATAGCGGTATAGTCTTAGACGCTTCTCTAATACTAGTTGATGAATACGGTAAAATATTTCATAACACGGTTCCGTTCTCAATACGCGATAGGAGAGAATCCATTATTCGAAATAAGTTAAAAGCTGTTTTTTCCAGAATCAATAAACAATGAGGATGTATACAGAAATGAATATAATATCGATTTTAATTGTTGGCTTATTGCTAATCACGGTCAGTAGAGATGCTGTTTCTCAGTTTCGGATGGGGAATATGGAAGTGTCTACAAGTGATATTGAGAACAAACTGGTTGATGATGCAATCAATCGACGAGTTCGAGCAACTTCTGAGCATGTCATAGTAACAAAAGCAGCCAGGGCAGCGACAGTGGAGCTGAGCAATCCGACTAAAGATACTCTTGTTGTCGATTTTTACTTGTCAGATACCGTAGTCGATGCGAGCCGATTTGTAACTGTTGACACTCCGATGAAAAAATCTCCCGCTAAAGCTGAGGAGAAACGATTGATCAAGGATGATCCAAGTGACTCAATAACTTCTATCTATCGACCGATGAGTCACTGGATAAAAGATGTACCCAAATCTATTTCCATTGCTCCTGGGGAGAAAACGTCTATAGCAATATCTGTAGATATGCCTGAAAATGTTAGATCTGGTGAATATGCTGTATGGTTAGTGGCTGAAGTTCGGCCGTATAAGAATATTCCTGATGTAAAGAAAGCTGTATATACCATCACTAAGGTAAAGATCACTTCTAAACATGAGTAGATAAACAAATAATCGTAAAGACAATGAAAATAACACGTAGAAATTTTCTCCATTCTGGCAGTATGTCCGGTCTTGCTCTTGGTGCAATGGAGCTGAGTCCCAGACGAGCAATTCAATCCAGGCATATCGGTGGACCAGATTTACTCAATGAGGTAGATGTCTTTCCAACGGCTGTTAAGGCTGTAGATGCGGCTATTGCCGCTGGTGCAGCCTACGCAGATGTTCGAGTGATTCGTAGTGTATCTCAATCTTTTCGCGTAAGAGATGAAAATATTGGACAAGCTGAAGTAAACGATTCTCAGGAACTTGGAATTGGAGTAAGAGTTTTGATCAACGGATGTTTTGGTTTTGCAGCAAGTCCATATCTAGATATTGAAGAAGCCGGTATCCTTGCTAAAACCGCTGTGGAGCAGGCGAAGGTCAATTCCGATATTCGACCGAGATCCATCGAATGGGCCTCTGCACCAGTTCAAAGTGGCCGTTGGATATCAATCGGTGAGGATCCATTTCTTGTTCCAATCGAAGAGCGTGTGGAGTTTGTTAATTCCTGGCGTGAAGAAGCTAAGGGATATAGGGATGGCTTGAACGCAACAAAATTGACAGATTCTATGGTACATTTTATACGCACTGAGAAATTTCTTGTTACAAGTGAAGGTACCAAGATTTCGCAGGTTATATATGAAGGGGGGGGGAGCTTATCTGTTGCTGCCTTGCCCCGTTTCACAAAACCATTATCAGGCCCCCATGTAGGTTCTGTAGGTGGAATTGAGCCTCAGTTGGGTGGATGGGAAATTATCAAAAAATCGAATCCAAGCTCTCAGATTCCCTCACTGGTAGCTGATGCTGCAGAGAGGAGCAAGATTGGTATCGGTATTTTTGATGTTGGAAGATATGATTTGGTTCTTGATGGTAACTTCGCTGGTAACCTTTTGAGTAATACTTTTGGTAAGGCTACACAGCTTGACTTAGCTCTCGGTTATGAAGCTAACGCTGAAGGAACAAGTTATCTGGGGCCAAACATTAGCGAAGTCCTTGGAACCCAAGTCGCAAACTCTCTGGTTTCCGTAAGCTGTGACCGTAGTGGGCCGAATAAGTTAGCTACAGTTAAATGGGACGATGAAGGTGTTCCTACTAGGGAGTTTAATCTTATTAAGGATGGCATGCTCATGAATTATCAAGCCGCGCGTGATATCGCTTTTAAAATTAAAGAATGGCAAAAATCATCTAAAGTAGACGATTCCTTGCAAGGATGCTCTTATGCAAGTACGGGTTATAATATCCCGATACAAAGTGCGCCAAACATGAAATTATTACCGGGGGCCAAAACATGTACACTTGCTGATATGATATCTGAAATTAAGCGAGGGTATCTCATTACAGGTGGATTTGTTTCGACAACATTCGGTGTACAAGAGGGGTTGGGTACTCCGTCGTTAAGCAGAGAGATTCGAGATGGTAAATTAAGAGACTACATTCCTGGATTTCAAATAATGTTTAACACTGCTGAAATATGGAAAAATGTAGTTCGGTTGGGAGATGTTAGTACTGTAAGGCGTTCTCAAGGACAAACTAGGAAAGGTGAGCCAGCTCAAAGACATGCGCATAGTGTAGACTCTGCGGCAATATCAGTAAAAGATGCAGTACTTATAGATCCTACGAGAAAAGCATGACAATCACAGATGAAACTTATAAGCCGGTTGGAAGATTTATCTCTCCCAAAGAATGTGCTGAGGTGTATGCTAGGGTGCAGAAACTTTCTAAAGCTGCTGGAAGCACCAGGGTTTTTATTGAGGGGATTTGGAATGGAAATATTAGGTGGGGTAGAAATGAAATTATTAGTTGTGGTGATGTCAGAAATAATACGATAAAAATTCAGAGGAATGAAAATGGGGCGAAAGGAGAAGCCTCGACGAGTACTTTATCGAATTCGGAACTTGACTGGGCTATTACTAAAGCGAATAGATTGCTTCAGTTCACATCGGAGCGTCCTGAAACTGATTTTGCAAAACTAGAACCAGAACCATTTCAATTACCAAATATATGGTTCGATTCAACTTTCAATCTGTTGGCAAAAGATCGAGCTGAGGTTGTGGATTCTCTTGTATCTCCCGCTGAGAAAGAAGGGCTTATGGCGGCTGGTTATATACAAGTTTCTGGTAGAGGCAGGTCCATAAATCAGCCAGGGGTAGAGCCAATATTTATAAGATTTACCCAGGCTCAGCTAAGTGTAACAGTGCGAGATCCAAAGGGAAAAGGATCCGGATGGGCGGGGGTTGATAGAAACGATTGGAATCAGATAGATGGAAAGAAGTTGATGGCAATAGCGATAGATAAATGTCTTCGGTCTCTCAATCCTGTAGGGATAGAGCCTGGCAGGTATAATACTGTGCTTGAGCCCCAAGCCGTTCACGAGATTGGGAGAATTTGTTTTAATTGGGGGACACTGAGAAGACTTTGGGCGGAAGATAGGAATCAGCCGAGCCCATACTCAGGTTCCACACCTAGGACATCTAAAATTGGATTACGATTATTTGATGAGCGTTTAACTGTTACCCACGATCCAATGGATCCAGATTGTTCTTTCCCACCTATTTCTGATGGTGGGCAAGTTTATAATCGAGCAGTATGGGTAGAAAAGGGTGTGTTAAAAAATCTTGAGTATTCGCGAACATATGGTATACAGTCGCTCGGAATCAACAGTAGTTTGAAGAGTAGTAGTGCCTATTCGATGAGTGGTGGAACTATGTCAATCGAAGAGATGGTTGAACGTACAGAGAGAGGTTTATTTGTAACACGCTTTAGCAATGTTGGTTTAATCGACAATATATCGCTTTTACAGATGGGTTATACTCGCGATGGATTGTGGTTGATAGAAAAAGGGAAGATATCTAAAGCTGTAAAGAATATGAAATTTACCGATAGCCCTTTTCATACATTTAACAACATAGTTGAAATTGGTGTTCCTCAGCGTGTATTTAGTCCGGATGCGCCTGCCGTGGTTCCGCCAATTATGTCGCGTGATTTTAGTTTTACCGCAACTATCGAGGCTATATAATGAAATTGAGTGAATTCTATGTCATGTTGCGAAGTGCAATGACAATCGGAAATATAAAATACAAGGTGACTGGATTTGTTCTGGCTGTCATTTGTATCTGTGCGCAACCATTATCTGCTCAGAAAAAAGTTAGTGAGGCAGATACTGGTCGTATGGTCTGGGGACACTCCGATTTTGGAGGATATGATCGTGCTACAATGTGTAATCGAACACTGGATGAGGTGACACGTCAATATTCTCGCATCTATGTTAAGGATACATCTTTTGAGTCGATACGCGGAAATACTCAATATATGCCCAAAATTCCTAGCGAAGCAGTTGAGACATCGAAGAAATGTCTTGGCCGCTTGAATCTAGATCAACAAGGCGCAGAACAGTTGTGGGCGATAGCTCGTATTTATATGCTAATTGGTGATCTGCAGAAGTCGATACAATTTGCTGAGAAAGCTATATCTACGGGGGTTAATCCGAATGAACAGCGTGATCTGAAAATAAAAGCTCTTGAGATGTATTTAAATCACGGGGCGGAATATTTGGGGCAAGTATATTACTTTGCCAATAGTATACGAAACGAACAGCCGCGTAACGATCTGGCGGTGTTCAAGATAGACTATCTCATGGCATACTACTACTATGTTCTATATAATCCGGACAGCGTGTTGGCGTACACGAATTCGGCAATCACTCTTCTGAAGAAAATGTCCTTGGAGGATATGGATAGCATTCCAGCCATCGAACCATTTTCCTTTCAGATTAGTGTCGCGAGCGTTGAGGGCGATCTTGTTCGTGAAGATAGTATCATTGAAGTTGCCAGGTCGATAATCTCCAATTGGCGCGGTGGCATCGGCGAGCGATTGCTTGCCAATGCAACTTCTGGACTGGATATTAAAAGAACTCTCTATAATAAAAAATTGAAGACTATAGAGGGGGCAATATGGGAAAATTATGATAGTGTACCAAGGCCTCTTTCCGGGAAACCATCTTTATTTGTAACTGTAAATCATATCTGCACTACTGTTTTCTGTGATAGTCGTATGAATGCCATCAAACGGATAAGAAGAACTTTTGGTGATAGTTTAGACTTGGTACTTATTACACATACTGTCGGTTATGCACATGGTACCGGGCCACTGGTACCTCAAGAAGAAGCAAGGGTAGTCGGAAAATTCTTTAAAGAATTTCATAATCTGCCAAATACTCTAATCGTCGATGAGTCTCCCGTCCATAAAATACCTGACGGTCGTATTATGCGTGACAAATCACCGTTAATCCAGATGTTAGAGGACATCAACGGAGCTAACGCCATAGTTACTGATAAAATGGGCAGAGTTCAGTGGGCAGGCGCTTTACAGAACGAGTTTGATATGCGAGCGGTTACAGCTGTTATTGATCGAGCATTAGGTAATGTAAAATGATGATGCCTGGTCCATCTACTAGATAGAATTATCGAAACCAGTTAATCAACCTGTTCCTCTCGAACCTCTTACTATGCACGGCACGATCTACCAACACGCCGGTAATCGTGCCGATACCGGCTCCAACAATCATATTGCTAGTAACAAAGCTGCTCTACCATCTTTTATCATAGTCACGACAATCTTCCTGTGGCGATAGGAACTGGATACCTGATTGATTCAATACGCATCGAATATACCAGTCAAGCCAGGCAAAAGTTCATTAGATCATCTAAACAGCTGATTCTTCGCCAAATCAATTACTTCATCTCCACGACCACTCATTACAGCTTTTAACATATAAAGGGTGAATCCCTTAATCTGTTCTGCGGTTAGGGCCGGAGGCATGGATAACTCCTGTCGATTCACCTCCACTTCCAGCAACCCAGGTCCGTTGTGTTCAAACAGCTCTATAAGCATGGGTTCAACATGTTCCGGCAATGTTGCGCTTAAACCCAGCATTCCACAAGCCTCGGCAACACTCCCAAAGTTTGGATTCTCAAGGTCCGTAGCGAAGTCTATAAGCCCGGCCGCCTTCATCTCAAGTTCCACGAAGCCAAGGGAATTGTTCTTAAAAACAACAATCTTAACCGGTAGCTTAACCTGTTTTAAGGTAAGCATATCCCCCATCAACATCGCCAGCCCACCGTCTCCGGAAAGTGTGATAACCTGACGATCAGGGTGGGTTAGTTGTGCTCCAATTGCCTGGGGAAGGGCATTGGCCATGGATCCGTGATTGAAAGAGCCAAGTAGGCGACGCACACCGTTCATGCGCAGATATCGCGCGGCCCAAACCGTTGGTGTGCCAACGTCACAACAGAAAATCGCGTTGTCGGCCGCCAATTCATTAATCTTTTTAGCTACAAACTGAGGATGGATTGGTGTTTTGCCTGGAGTTCCAACCGCGAGATCATCAAGGTTTTTCCGGGCTTCCTGATAGTTCTTGAGTGCGTTGTCCAGATGTTTGCGATTGGATTTACGCTGCAGTTGATGATTTACGGCGCGAAGTGTAAGGCCAACTTCTCCCACAATGCCAAGATCGACTTTGGTGCGACGTCCGATCTGGTCACCACGAATATCGACCTGAATTACCTTAGCCCTTTTAGGATAGAACTGCTGATAAGGAAAATCAGTTCCCAATACTAGCAGTGTGTCACAGCTTTCCATGGCTCTGTATCCAGATGAAAAGCCTAGTAATCCAGTCATTCCCACATCGAATGGGTTGTCGTATTCTATATACTCCTTCCCGCGCATTGCGTGAACGATTGGAGCTGCGGCAAGATCGGCTAGCTCCAGAAGTTCGGCGCGCGCGGCTGCGCACCCAGCTCCGGCAAGGATTGTTACTCGCCTGGCTGAGTTTATAGCTTCAGCCATCTGGTTAATATCGCCTTCTGAGGGGGTTATTCCAGGTGGAAGGTGGGGGAGTTGCAGTGTGATTGGCTCGGCATCTATCACCTGAAGGGCGATATCGCCAGGTAGGATTAACACAGATACTCCGCGGTTCGAAATAGCAGAGTTTATAGCAAGAGTGAGTGCGCGGGGCATCTGATCCACATGTGAGATAAGCTCACAGTAGTCGCTGCATTCACGAAAGATTGACTCTGGATGAGTCTCCTGGAAATAGCGACTCCCAATCTCTCGGCTCGGTATATGTGCTGCAATCGCCAGTACAGGAACTCGGCTGCGGTGCGCATCGTATAGGCCATTTATGAGGTGAAGATTTCCTGGCCCGCAGCTCCCAGCGCATACCGCAATTCGCTGGGTGAGGTGAGCTTCAGCACCGGCCGCAAATGCGGCAACCTCCTCGTGACGAACGGAGATCCAATCTATATCTTCATTGGTCCGTATTGACTCAGTAATTCCATTTAAGGAGTCTCCCGCTATTCCATATATTCTGCGTACTCCTGCAAGTACTAACGATTCAACAACTATCTCCGAGACATTCTTGCTCATGGCTATCCTCTACGAGTAACTGTGTTTCGGAGCTAATAACGCAAGAGGCGTACTCCCTTAAGAAAAAACCACTCGACCGATAGGCTCGGTCGAGTGGTTTCGTTGAAATCTTGCTGCTGATTTTTGAAATAGCTATTCGTATATCTGTTTCGAACAGTCTATCTATCTAACAGGCTTTTCAATATCCAAACTTGGAATCTTCTTATCGCCCTGCAAGAAGGACTGGAACCAGCCAAGCATACGGATGTTGTAATCGAGTCTCGAACCGGAATTCCCATTTCCATGTCCTTCGCCTGGATACAGCACTAAGCGAAGTGGAACATCAGGTCTACGAACTTTGATGTGACGGAAAAGTTCGAGTGACTGAGCTGGGTGAACACGAGTGTCCTGTTCTCCGTGCATGATCAGTAATGGTGTCTGAGCTTTATCTACATGATAAATAGGGCTGCGCTCAAGGTACTTCTGCCACTTTCCTTCCCACATGTTTTCGCGTGAGTGGACAAGGTTTAACTCATGTGGAATATCGCTTGTGCCCCATTTGGATATATCATTGCTAATTCCAACAAACATAACGCCAGCTGCGAAGCGCTCGGAGTAGCGTGTGCTCATCCAGGCTGTTGCATATCCGCCGTATGAACCACCGGTTACGCCGATTTTGTCTTTATCCGCAATGCCAATCGCGATAAGGTGATCCACACCGTCAACGATGTCATCAAACTCCTTTCCGCCTGCATCTGACTGGCTGCTCATTGAGAAGGCTAGTCCTCGTCCAGTGCTTCCTCTATAGTTTGGATAGAAGACGCCCATCCCCATCCCTGCAGCCATCTGGCCAGGTGAGGAATAGTTGGTGAGCCATCCGTTTGAATAATGTGCTTCAGGGCCACCATGAACATTGATGATTACTGGGATGCGCGTTCCTTCTTTGTAATCAACTGGAAGAATCAAGAGCCCTTCGATCTCAAATGCATTATCACGTGTTTTGTGTGTGATAACTCTCTGTTCTCCAAACTTAACTTCGTTCAACCATGGGTTGTTATTGGTGACGCGTGTTAACTCCTTCTTCCCTTTCTCTACAACAAAAACTTCCGATGGATGTGTTATGGAGTTTGCAACTATAGCAACGCTACCATCGTTTGCTGGAGAGAAACCAGTCATAGCTACCCCTGTTGGGGCAACAATGCGCTCAAATCCAGAGCCGTCAGCCTTGATCTTTCCAAATACAGACTTAACGCCTTCGCTAGCTACAAAATGAATCTCGTTGGCTGAGGTCCAGGCGATATCTTCAAATTTTCCGAGGAAATCCTTATAGATATCGGTTGGGGTTCCCCCTGTAACCGCATCCACAACCAGGATCTGGCCGTCGGTTGGGTCGTTGATGTTGTGTGCTGCGCGGATTGCGAGTTTTTTGCTGTCCGGGCTCCAGACGATCTTTCCGAGCTTGCCTTCGTTCTTGATTTCTGCGACTGGCTTCAGTGTTCCTGCATCCAGAACCTTGATGGATTGGAACATGTACATGTCATCAACATTTGAATTTGGAGCTACAGATACGGCCAGCTTGAGGCCGTCTGGACTCCATACAGTGTTGTAGAAGCTGCCAGGGATGTCGATGCGTGTTGCTTCGGCCGATCCTGTTACGTCTACAACATAGGCCAGCCGATCGACTTGATTCTCTTCGTAAATTTTGGGGGCGTAGGCAATCGGTGTAGCTGGTTTTTTTGCAACGTCAAAAGACGTAAACGCAATTCTCTTTCCGTCTGAAGCCCATTCATAGGAAGCGATCCCACGGCTAAAGGACCAGACTTTGGTTGGTTTACCACCGGTCAGTGCGACTTCGTACAGCGAACGCTGCTCGCCTTTTTCTATGGTGGCGAGGAATGTTACGGAAGCTTTGCCGGGGCGGAATGTTACTCCACCAACGCTAACTCCTGTTTCGACCACTGAGGTTGAACCCGATTTACGATCTACTATATAGAGGTAGTTCGTGGCTGGCCTATTCTGGGTGAATGGGTCGGCTGGTACCGCGACCGTATAGGCGATGTGCTTACCGTCGGGTGAAATCGTCGCACCACTTACGGTCTGAATCTTGGAGACCTGTAGCGGGGTGAGTGTGTTCGCAGCCTGAGCAACCAATGTGTGCCCGGAAGCCGCGAATGTGACCGCAGCGCTCACATAGGAAATGCGGCGTGCAATCGCGTTTATCGATCTTTTCATTCTTGGGTTTTTACCTCAACTAAGGATATTGCCAGTAGGTAAAATAACGGGTATTGTAGGAGCTGAGCTACTAATCCGGATGGTCCTCGCTGATATCGCGAGTAAAAATCCAGCTGGGAAACTCCATGTTATACTTGAAGAGTCTCTGGCAGACTCAGATTATCCCAGGTACTTTCGGGATAAATGTCCGTTATTTAACAGTTGGATAACTCTAGTACGGCTACAGGGTCACTAGTGTTGCGAAATAGTGAATAGAATTTCACACTTTATAAAGGTTTTTTAGATATATATGATCGAGGAGTTTACGGCAGTCGCGGCAGCCTGCGCAGCGTTAATCGGCCTGACTTTGGGGATGTTGGGGGGTGGGGGAGCAATCCTTACAGTCCCCGCGTTTGTTTATGTGATAGGGTTCACTGCCAAGCCAGCTATCGCTATGACACTGCCTGTAATTGGAATAACCAGCCTAGTTGGGGCGTTGGCTCACCTTAAGGCAGGTAACATAGACCTGAAGGCGGTAGCGTACTTTGGCGCCGTGACCATGGTCGGAGCCTTTATTGGTGGTAAAGTTTCGATCTTTGTGCCAGGGACCGTACAGCTTGTTATGCTTGGCTGCGTTATGGTCGCTGCGGCAGTTATGATGTATCGTTCGGGCAAAATGTCGTCCCCCGTAGATTCAGAGAGGGCTCCAACCTATAAGTTGATAGCGGTTGGGCTGCTTGTTGGGCTGCTCACTGGAATCATCGGAATTGGTGGCGGCTTCATGATCGTACCTTCCCTAGTACTGCTAGCAAAAATAGATATGAGGAAGGCGGTGGGGACATCCCTCCTCATTATCGCATTTACTACTACTGCCGGTTATTTAGGAACTTCTTCAACTGTAGATGTTCCATGGAGATTTCTCATATTCTTTACCGCAGTTGCCGTCTGCGGGACATTAATTGGTGCCAGATTAAGCAGGCACGTATCTGTGCAAACTCTTAAAAAAGGATTTGCTCTGCTTATCCTTTTGATAGGTCTAAGTATGCTTGCACAGAATCTATATAGCGTTGCCAGATAAGTAGATGGCTATAAGAGCCGGCGGGCAGTGTATGGCGCCGGCTTCTGGCTTAGCTCTGGTTTAATAGACGCGTTCTACGATACTAATTTTGCAATGCCGCTTTTGCCATCTCCCGAAGCGCTGGCACTGGGTCGCTCGTCGAAACTCTTTGCATAACAACCCGAACATTCTGGTCGCTTCTGTAATTTTTGAGTAGTTCCAGCGCCTCTCTCCTAGCAAGCACATCGCCTTTCTGCAACTGATACAGAAGCATGTTTGGGGAGCGAGGGAAATCGATAACATCCAACCATCTGTCGGCTGGATCCCAACGTATGGCTTTGGGCGGATGATTCATTGGGATGCTTACAATAGTAGTTTCGCCGCGAACATACGCCGTTCGTGTGACGGATTCAGTATCGTTTGTAGCTAAAATATCCACATCCATAGAAAATATTCCGGTCGACGAATCGCGCGGCTGAACCTGTAGAACAGTGAGGATAAGGTGTCTGCTTGCGCTGTCGTACCTGTGAGCTACCTGGAACGCAGGGATGCCCGCTCCATAAACCCATTGCTTGAAGAAATAGTGAAGATCCTGCTTGGTGGTTTTTTCAAAGGCCGTTTTCAGATCTTCTGTTGTAACACTCTTGTACGCGTTATCAACCAAATATTTGTTAACTGACTTCCAGAAGTTGGCCTCTCCAACTGTCTGTCTCAGCATATCAAGAACAGCAGCACCCTTTGGATAAATATGTCCGCTCAAAAAGAGCTCAAGCGGATCTTTATTCCACCTGTTATAAACGAGTGGTCTGCGTGCTTTAACGTCAGCTGCAATCGCAGACTTTTGATCATTGACTCTGTTGAGAGCTGCACGATCGTGCTGTCCATCTTCTTCCCAGAATATGGTTTCCAGGAAAGTTGCAAACCCTTCATTCAGCCAGGAGTGTGACCAGTCCTTCAGAGTTACAATATTTCCGAACCATTGATGCGCAGCCTCGTGCGCAACCAGCGGTTGTGCGTCTTTTAGCGAGTCCTTGGCAGGAATGAGAACGATTTTATCGCTCTGTGTAGATGCCGATACATTTTCCATTCCTCCGAAAATAAAATCAGGTACAGCAGCCTGATCATACTTGGGCCAGGGATAACGTACTCCAGTTTTTCTGGAGAACACATCAATCATATCGCGAGTTTTTGCAAACCCTCTTTTGGCTGCTTCGACAGAATCAGGATATGTCCAGTGTGAGATTGTTACATCATTCCAGGACTTATCCTTAATTATTTCGTAATTACCCGCAACTATACTATATAAGTAGGTTGATGCCGGGAGTTCCTGTTTCCAGTGCCATTCATGGCTGGTACCTAAATCCTTTACTGAAGCAAGTTTTCCATTTGATAGAACTTTATGCTCTTTAGGGACTGTGACCAGCATTTCCCAGGTGGTCTTGTCATCCGGCCTGTCTACAGTGGGTACCCAATGACGTGTATCTATCATCTCGCCCTGCGTCCAGATGACCTGCTTACGATCGATAAAGTAGATTCCACGTTTCGGAGCTACTGTTTCGTATCTGATTGTTATCGATTGAGGGTCGTTCGGCATCAGAACTCCACCGAGCTGGATCTTAAGCGTCGATTTATCGTATGTGAACTGTAGGGGCGTTTCACCTCTGGATACACCTGTAACATTCATGTTGACCGCATCCAAATCTATAGATGAGATCGGTTCGTTCAGTGCAGAGAAGGTGATGGTTGTCGCCCCTACAACCGCTTTGCGATTCCAGTCGAATGATATCCGTATAACCTGATGTATCATGTCAAAGCTTCGTGGTGCCACTAAACGTTCCGGCCCACCTGGTGCGGCTCCGAAGCTTATGAGTGCATTAGTTTTGAAAGGCGGGGTTATATCGCCATTGGCGGATGCCATTATAACCGGCCCCTCTACGGGACGAACCTCAACGGTAGATTCGGGGCGCCCGCCGGACTTTTGAGTCGATGAACAGGCTTGGAGAGTTATTAAAGAGGTAAATGCCGCTAAGGCGAGTAGCGGCTTCCCCGCATAGAGATTTCGGGCGAATTTCCTTGTCATTGGGGTAAAGATAGTCAAAAATCGTCAATTTAGTGGGTGTCAGCCTGTAATTATATCAGTTGCCCATTGCGCGCGGGTTTGGGACGGATATATTTAAATCATCTATGCAGGTGCATAGTAGGCGTACACCGAGGAGTTAGCATTTTAGGTCCTGGTTTCCCAGGGCCATTTTTGCGTTTCTCGATCGCCGTGAACACTAATCAGGTGAGTTTTTACATGCGTACCACAGGAAAAGTGAAGTGGTTTAATGACGCGAAGGGGTTTGGTTTCATCACCCCTGACAACGGTCAGAAGGATTGCTTCGTCCACCACTCTGCCATTCAAGGCGCTGGCTTCAAGTCTTTAGCCGAAGGCGAGACGGTGGAATTTGACATTGTTCAGGGGCAGAAGGGTCCAGCCGCTGAGAATGTCAACAAATTAGGTCGATAATCCGATCTTAACCGCTCGTCTGGGAAGCTAGACGAGCACAGGATGACGGACGACGTCTGGTACGATGGTAAACGTATCCTGGTAAGAATTAACGGGGCAGAGAGAAATCTCTGTCCCGTTTTTTTCTGGGCAAAACCAAGATTGTAAGCAGCCTTTTATCTTGGCTGCGAGATGAAGGCTTGTTGCCATTTTATCAGTTTGAGGGGTTCATCTCATTTTCGGTCAAACTTTTTTACAAGTTGCTGTCACAACTTGCTCTTTGGGGTAATATCCATGCGTGATCCCCAGTCCTGATTCTCCCCATGACTCGCTACTCGGCCAGATGATAGCAGAAGAAGAGCCAGATGATGGTAAGGCTGCGAGCCAGTACAATCACATGGCAGGAGATAACGCAGCTATATTGCCTGCGATAAGATCAGGGAGCGCAGAGATGTTCAACCGTATCTGCCTTGATTATCACGATCCCCTCTGGCGGTTTTCCTATAGTATTATCCGATCGTCGGAACTGGCTCAGGACGTGGTGCAGGATGTATTTCTGGACCTGTGGGAACGTAGGTTGTCGGTAAATATTCCGACATCTCTTGCTGCTTATCTGTTCAGTGCGGTACGCAGGAGATCGCTTATGTATCTTCGTAATACCAGGGTCGCCGATCGCATAACCAAAGGGTTTCATCCGGATGATGTTCCTGGCCACGGCCAGATTCATGGATCTCCTCTGACGACTGTAGAACTGGGTGACATGAGAGAGCGAATTGATAAGGCAATTTCGCAGCTCTCTCCGGTACGCCAGCAGATTATAACTATGCGCTGGATTGAACAGATGGAATACCTCGAAATAGCAGAGGTTATGGAAATGTCTCAGGAAGCTGTTAGGGCCCATGTCAGCAGAGGTTACAGGACTTTAAAAGAGCTGCTGCAATCTCTTGGCGTTATTCCAATCGAATAAAATTCCTGAAACTGTCACAGAATTCCATCTTAGGTAATATCACTTCGAATATGAAAACGCCAAATTCACCAGCAGTTCCCAAAATGGAAAGCGAAGATGCGCTACTTAGCGCCTATCTGGCAGGTAAGCTGGAGAGGTCGCAGGCTGATGGTGTCGAGGAATGGCTTACCCGTAACCCAATAGGGAAAACCGCAATAGATGGTTTTCTTAACTGTGCGGTGGAGATGGATATAGCTCCTCCTAAAGCTGATAGGGTGATCGAAGCTCTCAATAAACGTATGGCCTTGGAATCTTATTCTGAGATGATGGATTCCAGGAGTGCTGAAGCAGGCGATAAGCCTATGTCTGTATCGACCACTGTGCGCGGCTCCAACCCACGTCGTTGGATGATTGGATTCGCAGCTGCATTCGCTTCTTTTGCTTTATTCTTTTCGTTAGGGATTTTTCAGACTGAAGCCATAGATTCTAATCCAAATCGTGGTGCAACAACATATTCTACACCGCGAGGGCAGCGTTCAAATGTAACGCTACCTGATGGAAGTAAGGTTGTTCTTAATGTAGATAGCTATCTGGAAGTACCTGCTGAATTCGGCAGTTCTACAAGAACTATAAAGATGCGCGGTGAAGCATTCTTCGATGTAGTTAGCAATGCCGAAATGCCCTTTGTTGTAGTTACAGACAACAGTGAAACAAGGGTACTCGGGACTTCATTCGTGGTAAGAGAATATCCATCGGATTCAATTGCAACTATATCGGTAAAGAGTGGTGAAGTCGCAGTCCAGAATGTTGTACTTGGAAAAGATCAGCAGGTCAAGGTTAGTAGAGTAGGTATGGTCCGCGTTTTACCTGTGGTGGGCACTCCTGAAAGCTTTACAAATGGAGTTCTTGATCTCAGAGCTGTACCTGTATCCGAGGCTATTGTCGATCTTGGACGATGGTATGATGCTGAGATCAGAACCGGAAACTCTGACATACTGAAGCAGGAGATTACAGGAAAGTTTGCTTATGGATCTCTTTATGATCTTGTTGCAATTCTGGAAATGGCACTCGATGTACGTGTCGAAAGAAACGGTAGAGTCTTAACCATTTATCCCGATAAAAGATGAGAAATATAAAGTTTGGGGCAGCAAAGGCGTGCCCCGGGAAACGTGGTAAGTCAGCGCGGCTTGTAAATTGGTTTTCATCTCACTCGTCAGAGGGTTTATCTCTTAATATGTCGATGTCTCTATCATTGTTGCTGTCCGTTGGAGTTATAATTTCGGGGGCTGCGAACACTGCTTTTTCTCAGAATACGCCGGAAGTTATCGACAGAGCGCCATCTGCTCGTCAGAATACAACTCCTAAAAAGCCGGCAATAAGATCTGTTGTAAGTCTTGTTGTTAAAGACAGTTCTATTTCATATGTACTTGATGAACTTGCTAGGCAGGCAAAGGTCAGGGTTGTATACAATAACACGAACCCTGCTTTGAAGAAGCGTATAGTTGCCAACATTACACGTTTTGATGTAATGGATGCATTTGCAGAAGTTCTGAAGGGTACCGGGATGACAGCTGTGTTCGCTCCTGATGGAGAGACAGTTGTGATTCGTTCTGAACAGAATCAGGGAAGGCAGGACTCTACCGCTTCAAAAGAGAGCTTTGGTTCGTTAAATGTGACTGTTATTGATGCAACTTCAAAATCTGCGGTATTTGGCGCAGAGATCAGAGTTTCCGATAACAGCAAAGGAGTAACCGGTTTAGATGGTGAGTCACTCCTTGTCAGAGTTCCTGTAGGTCAACGTATTCTCTCGATACGTGCCCTGGGATATAGAGGGGAGGCTCTAAAGGTAACAGTTTCTCCGAACGAGTTAACAAGAATCACTGTCGAACTTTCTTTTCTACCTCGCAGTCTTAGTGAAGTTGTGACAACAGGAGCTGGTGATCGGCAGAGACTGGAAGTTGGTACATCGAGCTCCCTAATAAATGCGGACTCAATCGTTAAGGCAACTCCCATAAGAGATATCAGCGATCTTATAAAATCAAGAGCGCCTGGCACTCAGGTAATCTCAAGTGGTGGGACTGTTGGATCAGGCTCTCGCATACGTATACGCGGTATCGGTGGGATTATAACTAACTCCGATCCAATTGTTATTCTCGATGGTATACGAATGGATGCAGCCTATAGCGTTCGGCCCGGGGAGACTCAGCGTGAGGAGGGTAATACGTCGATGTCGAGTAACCAGCTTCGTACAAGTGCACCTGCTACGTCCAGGATTAATGATATCGATCCGGAGATGATCGAATCGATAGAGATATTAAAGGGGCCGTCCGCCTCTACTTTATATGGCTCTGATGCTGCCAATGGTGTGATAGTGATACGCACCAAGCGCGGGCGTGCAGGGGCCGCACGCTGGAACTTCGCCACATCTCAAGGCACTTCCAGTATGAAGGCAAAATTTCCTGACTCATGGATGGCATGGGGAAGCTCGCCACTATGGGCACAACCTGGAATCTGTACCCTGGTAGAGTCTTCCGAGGGGATCTGTACCATTGATAGTGTTACGAGCTATAACCCATTAAACCATAAGGAGTCTACTCCGTTCGGCTCAGGTTATAATGGCTCATATAGTATGTCGGTTTCCGGAGGAACAACAGGTATCCAGTACTATCTGGGTGCTACACACAACCGCGCAACCGGCCTGTTAAAGATGCCTGAAACCGAGGTAAAAAGGTGGAAGAATGTAAAGGGAGATGTCCCTTTATCTGATTGGGCCAAACGTCCCAATGTATTAAACAATACAAATATCACATTCAATCTTTCATCAGAGATAAATTCTAAAGCTGATGTAAGGCTTACGGGAATGGTGGGTACACAGTATCACAGGGATGCAGCGAGGGGTGGGTCTTCGTTTGTTAATGTAGCACTCTCCTCCCCAGGTTATCGAGATTCTATCGGAGCTGGTTGGGGGCCGGATGGACCTCTGTTTGCATTCCTCGAACGAATAAGCGACGCTACCAAACGGTACACCGGTGGATTTCAGAGCAACTACCGTCCCAATGAGAAATTTAACTTCTCATCTGTACTTGGCTGGGATCAAGGGATTAGAACAGATGAATCTCTGTTAAGGCAGGAAGATGTCGTGGGGTTTGTTGCAGTTATCCCGTTGGTCAGTCAAAAGGGCAGGTACGAAGGTAACACTACAAATCGCAATGTATCACTAAATGGTGTTTTCAATCTTCCTTTACCTTCAGGGATGAGCAGCAGAACAACGTTTGGTTTACAGTATCAGAGAGTTGATGCTAACGGAATTGCAATAGAGGTGGAGAATCTTGCCCCCGGTCGCGATGCACTTGACGGTGGTATAATAAAGCCAGGTAGCCCTCGCGAAACCAGAAACTCATCGGCAACCATGGGTTGGATTTTAGATCAGACTGTCAACTTACGTGGTAATCTGTTCGTAACTGGCGCCATGAGAGCTGATATCGGAAGTTCTTTCGGAAAAGAAGCCAAGCCTATGTTATATCCGAAGTTTAATGCTTCGTGGCTGGTCTCCGAAGAAAGTTTCTTCCCCAAGAACAATGTTATTACCGGATTCCGCTTGCGCAGTGCATTTGGACAGGCAGGTGTACAACCTGGTACTACAGCGAGATTCCGTTCGTATTCCACATTAAATACAACGAATGCAGGAACTTCTGTTGTATCGTTCAACATAACATCCCTGGGTAACGTTGGTCTTGTACCTGAACGATCTGTTGAGATCGAGGGTGGATTCGATCTGAGCATGTGGGAGGACAGGGCAGCTATTGATCTTACTGGTTATCGTAAGGTCGCTAAAAACGCTCTGATCTTCCGCTCTTTACCGCAGTCGTTTGGAGTTGTGTCGAGACAGGAAAATCTCGGACAGGTTCTAAATACCGGGCTCGAAATATCAGCTACAGGAAGGCCGATTGTTTCTGATCGTTTGACAACCACTGTAAATGTCGGGTACTCAAAAAATTCGAACAAGCTTCAAAAGCTTAACAGTTCTATGCAGAACTTGCAGCTAGTCAGCTTACGATATGTTGAAGGATATCCTGTTAACGGATATTGGGGAAATCCGATTGTTGCTTATAACGACATAAATGGCGACGGAATACTGACACCCAATGAGATTCAGTTTGGAGATAGTGCAATTTATTTAGGACAATCAACACCAGATGGTGAGTTTTCCTTTCACACTCAACTTTCCATGTTCGCAGGCAGAATTCAGCTTAGCACTGGTTTCAATCTGCAAAATGGGATGACTCAGTTTAATACGTTACTTCGCGATCAATGCACGAATAATAAATGTCCTCAGAAGTTGGTTCCTGGCACCTCTTTTGGAAATCAGATCATAGGATTGGCAATTAATTCGGAAAGTAATACAGCACATGAGCGTATTTCATGGTTGAGATGGAATGACCTGTCGTTGACTTTTACGGGTTCTCAAACTGTTAACAGATTACTGAAGGCTTCAAGTACATCCGTGGTTCTGATGGGAAGAAACCTTGGGCTTTGGTCAAAATACAGCGGCGCTGATCCCGAGATCAATACATCGGATGTTGGGAACCTCAGTATGGATGCAGGTGGTGTACCGCAGCCCCGTGATTGGTCGATTCGTTTTAACATCAACTTCTGATTTTGAATGCTACTCAATACTCAAACCAAATCATTGCGAGTGCTGTTAAATCATATGGCCGCATTCGAAAGTAAGGCTGGAAGAATTCTCGCTTCTGTAACTTTATTCGGTGGTGTTCTCTTTCAGGGCGCCTGTTCTTTAGGACTAACCGAAGTTCCGGATCCTTCAGGTATAGTGGATCCAGCTTTGATTGAATCCAGGGATGGTGCTATCGCCATGTACCACAACGGAGTAAGAAGCTTCGCACGTGTGTATGCAGGTGGATCCGATTTTGGATATAGAGAGAGCTTCGTTGCAGCTGTGGGTCTTGGGAGTGATGAATTTTCTACAACAGGACTTAACGCCTTTGCTCTCCGAAAGCTTGGTATTGATGGTATTCCACAGTCTGCTGGTGCTGCCACACAGGAGCTGCCGTGGTATATGCTGCACAGTACAAGGTTGCAGGTTGATCAGACAATAGGTGGTCTGAAAAAGTACGGTGGTGAAAGCAATAGTCACAGGCTAGCAGAGATGTATGCTCTTCGTGGTTATATCTCAGTAATGATAGGTGAAGCCTATTGCTCTGGTGTTCCTTTCAGCAGAGCGATATATGGTGGCGATATTGAGTACGGCAGGCCAATCAGTACGGTTCAGGTATTTGAGCAGGCTATAGCAGACTTTGATTCCGCTCTTGCAGTTACTACAGATAGCTCACGCTTCCATGTACTGGCAAGAATAGGTAAAGCACGAAGTCTGTTAAATCTTAACATGCATGCAGCAGCAGCTCAGACAGTGTCATCGGTTCCTGATAACTTTGTTTTTGATATAACATTCGGTACCGGAAGTACCCTCAATATGACAGCCAGTTCAGACTTTAGAATGGCTAATGGGCTCGGCATCAATGGTCTAAACTATATTTCGGCTGGAAACGCGGGAGATCCGCGAGTAAAGTCGTACAGTGGTGGGATGATGTCTTTACCCATACCTTCCAAGATTCCCAGCCAATCTGCTCCTATACCTCTTGCAAACGGTATTGAGGCCAGACTGATTGAAGCTGAAGCGTTGTTGCGTGAGGATAAATTAGATCAGTGGGCTGATGCTTTGAATGCATTACGTCGAAGCTTTGCTACAGATACTATTACTGCTCTTAAAAAAGATTCAACCACAGAGGCCAGCAAAGAGCTTCGCGAAAATGTAATGTTTAGAGAAAGGGCATTCTGGCTTTACGCTACAGGACATCGAATGGGAGATATGAGGCGAATTGTGAGGCAATATAATAGGCCGGTACAAGCAGTCTTTCCAGTGGGGATGCATCCCCTCCTCGTAACTTCCGACAACACGTTCTCTCTGTTCCCCAATTTTGCCCCACCGGTAGATGAGGTTAAGCAAAATCCTTATTATGACGGCTGCTTTCACAGGGAGGCTTAGAATATGAAGAATAAAATCTTTTCGTTAGCGACACTCCTGTCTCTTACAACAGTAGCGTGCTCATCAGATAAAGTTGTTCAGCTCCCTGGTTCGGATGAACCAGGGCGTTTCTGGGCCTTAAGAAGTAGCTTTACAAGTGTGGTCATGGCTGTTAACGGCACGCAAATGATAGATGTTGTAGCGCTGGATTCTCGTGGCAACGAGATGACAGATCTCACGGGTATCAAATTTCGTTCACTGGATACTAACACAGTATCAGTCGATGATAATGGGATGATGACAGCTCACCAGGTTCGTACGAGTGGCATCTCGGTGGTGGCATCTCTACAGGTAGATGGAGTTACAAGGGCAGATACAATGACGGTCTATGTAACAGCAACCGAAACACCTATCAAATCCATAGGATTTACTACGTGGTTCGGCACTCCGGTTGTTGGAGAGATGGATCTTAGGAGTACCCTTTCCTTTAACGTCGCGGTAAAGGACACATTTAATAATGATGTTTATGGGTTAAATCCCTCGGTTGTCGCCGAAGATCCAGGTATTGTGATGGCAGGGTTTGGATTTGCCTATGGTTCGAGACTGGGAAGAACCAGAATCATCGCAAGTCTGAATGCATATGGCCGGGATTTTGTTGATACTCTTACGGTTACCGTTTTACTCCCTACAATCGTAAACCTATCTTTATTCAGTGCTCCTTCGGATAACATATCCCTTGCAACAGGAGGAAGGGTGATATGGCAAAATTATATGTTTCCTCAAAAGACGGTGAATATAACCTTTGATGATCCTTCTAATATTGTAGGGGGAAATGTGGATGCAATTCTTCCTAACGGATCAGCTGAGCGACAGTTCCCAGTTCCTGGAACATACGCGTATAAAGACACACTTAATAAAACCCGTGGATATGTAATCGTGAGGGATCAAGCTGTATATAAAGATTGACGGTTATTAGGGTAGTACAGTGGTAGATGTTGATTGGTCTGATTTGACAGGAATTCCGGATTTTTTCGGATAATACATAGAAGTAATAAAACCATAATTATTTAGAATGATGCTTTTTTCTAGAGCTTCGAGCTCATGCTGCACCAAAAAAAATAGAATACCAGCTTCCCTGATTGGCCGAACATTATTGACATTCGGAGCTCTTTCTCTGGCTTCTGTTATTGGAACTCCTCTGGAAGCTCAGAAAGCGAACAAAGCCGTTTCTGTCAGTAAGGATTCTACTTTCAGAACTGGAAAGCTTTCAAACGGATTAACCTACTTTATCCGTGCGAATAAACTTCCAGAGAAAAAAGCTAAGCTAATGCTTGTTGTAAAGGCTGGCTCTCTTCAGGAAGACAATGATCAGATTGGCATGGCTCACTTCGTTGAGCACATGGCCTTTAATGGTACTACCAGATTTCCCGGTAACAGTGTAATCCCTTATCTTGCATCTCTTGGTGTGAAGTTCGGTTCAGATATGAACGCTTTCACATCTTGGGATCGTACTGTATATGAGATTGCAATGCCCACAGATAAGCCCGATAATATCAAAGATGGTATTGATATTCTCGCTAGTTGGGCATATGGAATAACATTCGATTCTACCGAGGTTGTTGATGAGCGCGGTGTAATTGTTGAAGAGTGGCGCGGCCGCTTAAATGAAGGGGCGCACATTCAGATTAAACATGACAGCGTAGTTTTTAATGGTTCAAAGCACTCGGTTCGCTCGCCAATTGGAACGGTTGAAAGTATAAGGGCTACAAATCCAGGACCTCTCAAGCGCTTCTATCGCGACTGGTACCGTCCGAATCTTATGGCTGTTGTCGCCGTGGGTGATATTTCTCCTGCTGAAATAGAATCTGTCATCCGCGACAAGTTCAAGGGTTTTAAGAATCCCTCTAAAGAACGCGCTATTGAGAAGTTCCCAATTCCGGAAAATAAAAAGCCACTGTTTTCTGTGGTTGTAGATTCACTTATTCCGTCTACCTCTATTGGTCTCCTGTACAAGGTTCCAGCGATAGACAATAAGGGAAGCGAAGCAATCCTTCGTGAGGCGGTTGCGTTTTCAATATTTACGTCGGTTGCCAATGAGCGCCTTGCCAGGCTTAGCCGTGGAACCAGCTCTCCATTTAGAGGTGCTTCGGTAGGAGCATCAACTCTTACACCGGATCAGCCTGTATTCAGTATAACTGTGGCTGCCCATGCAGCATCGCCTATGGCGAGCTTGGAGGTTGCGCTGACAGAAGTCGAGCGTATAGCCAAGCACGGGGTTACAGAGGCTGAACTTAAGGAAGCCAAGACTGCATTGATGCGTAACCATGAAAGAAGCCTGGAGCAGAAAAATAAAACAGCTTCTTCTGCATATGCACAATCGTATATGAACCAGTTTGTAAGTAATGACAAACCTGAGGATCCTGATACTTACGCAGCTAATTATAAGCTGGCATTGGAGAAGGTGGGTAATTCGGACATTATTTATATGGCCGGAATATGGAGACTTAAGGAAAACCGTGTTATAACGATTTCGGCTCCATCTCGCCCAGGAGTTATGGTCCCAGAGCCATCATCCGTACTTTCAGTGATTGATGACGTCCTTCATATGGATCTCCAGCAGTATGTTTATGATGATAAGGACCTGAGTAACACTGATATTCTACCAAATCTTCCTACACCTGGAAAGATAGTTTCGCGCAAGGAACATGCGAACGGTATCCATGAATGGCTCCTTTCAAATGGCAGCAGGGTGTTTTTACGGCCTAGCACAACCGCCAATGAAATGGTTGCTCTCTATGGTGAAAGCCTTGGCGGTTTTTATAGAAATTCTGACAGCGTTGGATATGTACCTGCGAGCACTACAAATACACTCATTGGAATGAGTGGTGCTGGTCCGTTCACAGCTCAGGAGTTAGGTAAAAAACTTTCTGACGTCCGTATGCTGAATGGCGGTCCAGCTATTGGGCCATATGACGAAACCGTCCAGGTCGTCACCGCAGTGGAGGCTTTTGAGACTGGACTTCAGGTACTGACTCTCCAATTGCTTCATCCTAGATTGGATACCGCTTTAATACGGAGATATCAGGAGCAGAACGAAGAGATGTTGAAGGAAAGAGTGCCGCGTATCGAAGATGAATATCGTGATACTATCATTTTGGCGATGTCAAAGCACCATCCATTTGTCAGGGAACAGATGGCTGCAGACTTCAGTCAGATAAATCCGGAAAAATCTCTTCAGGTATTCAAAGATAGATTCTCCGATATGAGTGACTTCAGGTACACCATCGTAGGAAACTTTGAGTTGGATTCTATTGCTCCGCTCGTGGAGCGTTATCTAGCTTCGCTTCCTGGCGGTGGAAGGGTTGAGAAGCCATTTGATATAGGAATTCGTCCGCCCGATGGAATTATCAGAAAGACCGTGAAAGGGGCGAAAGTAGATAAAGCATCTACCCTCATATCTTTTTTCGGTGATTTCGAAGTCAGTCGCAGCTCCACAACCTTATTGGGTGTTCTGCAAGAGATAATTAACACCAGACTCATTTCACGTTTACGCGAAGAAATGGGTGCTATATATAGCCCTAGGGTAGCATCCAATTACAGTGAACTTCCAACGGTCAACTATACCCTCGAAATTGGATTTACAAGCGATCCTGAGAGAGTGGATGATCTCACCAAAGCGACCTTCGAAGAGCTTAAAAGACTGCAGACAGAGAATATCTCTGAAGCCGAGTTAAACGATGTTAAGCAGACATTTATTAAGGGATTTGAAGCCTCTCTGAAAGATGATATGACATGGTCCCGTAGGATTCTCTTTTCAGACAGAATGGGGATTCCTTTTGAAAAACTTACCGACGACTCTTTTTATAAAAACCTCTCTGCGGACGAGATAAGGGAAGCGGCCAAAAAGTATATAAATCTTTCGCGCTACGCACACTTTGATCTGATTCCAGATAAATCCGCAAAGTAGTGATGAGAATATGAATAATATTTTAAGGGTGGAGTGTTCATGTTTATAAACAACAGATTGATCAAGCGCTTTGTTATTGCCGGTTCTCTGGCATCGACAGTTCCGCTTGTTGTCCCACCAGATCTTTACGGACACTCAGTGCCTTCAAACAGTTTTGATAACTCTATCTGTTTGAAAGGCATGGGTGTGGGATGCAGCTTAATACCAGGCTCTGCAAGAGATTCGGTGGATGAGGATAATCTCCTTATGGAAATTAAGCCGAATCCTAAATACATCGTCAGCAGGCGCAATCATAAGTCCGGCGTCACTGAGTTGAAGCTTGAAAACGGAGTAATAGTTCTTCTTTATCCGTTCAAAAGTCCGGATAGTCGTATATCTATTCGTGGATCGCTTCTCGGAGGATTAAATGAGTACTCATCCGCCAAGGACCGAATAAGCTTGATGGCGCTCGTTAATATCGGCGGAAGTAGAGTGTTAAAGGGACGAAGTCCAGAAGATATTGCGCGAATACAAAATGATCGTTTCGCAGATATCGTAAAAGAGATCTCTCAGTATCAGCGATCTGTGACCTTCGAGACCCGATCTAAAGATTTCAGATATGCTTTGGAATTATACTGGACTGGCCTATTTGATTTTGAAGTCGATACAGCCAAGTACAAAACGTACCTGGATTGGGTTGAGAAAGGTAGACCTAAAGCTGTTGACCAGGCTTTTCAGGATAGTATGCGCCTCTATATGTATGGCAATAGTCCGAGGATTGTTGAAGAGCTATCCTCTGGTACTGGAGAGCTTGAGTCAGAGTATTTCATCGAGGTATTCTCAAAGGCATATTGGGGATACGGTGGATCTGTCTATGTGATAGCTGGTGATATAGATACGGAGACAATAAACAGGAACATAGAGATGTATCTCGCCAATCTGCCAGGAACTGTTACTGAAATACCATTGATTCATGATTCAACTCTGAGAGTAGTGAAGGGGGTTGTTCGAAAGGATTTCAAAATTAAAGGGCAGAGCGGTACTCGCAGCACTCTTTATTTTCACGGGGATATGACTCCAACTCTCAATGATTATGAAAACCTGAATATCGGAGCGACTCTGTTGGCAGATCAAATTAAGAATCGATTAGGCTCTGCTGCTGATAGTATTTCGGTAGTGCCAGTATGGGGAGTTGGTCCGGTTCCATCATTTGTCATGCAAGTCTCATTTGTATCACGCGATTATGCTTCCGCAAAACGTAATGATGATAGCGTTGTTTCCATAATCAAGCAGTTTACATCTGCAAGTGCATCGAACTCTACTTCTGATTTCGAGCAGCCCTTTAAAGATGCTCAGGAAAAATATCTGCATATGTTCAAGGACTCATCTTCATCAAGTACTGTATGGTGGGGACAACGTCTCAGCCTCTTTAACTGGTTTGGATGGCCATACAATAGCGCGAAGGATGAACAGGTCATCGTAAATGCAAAAGTTTCAGACGTAATGCAGATTCTTGCTCGTACAATGGATCTGTCCAACTATGGCCATTTTCATCTTTCCGGGCCAGTCGCAACTGGAGGCAATAAATAACTATGAAAGGTTCAAGACGAGCATTTTTAAAGACTGTCGGAGCGGTGGGGGCGTCTGCTGGAATACCGTCCCTCGTTCACGCACTTAATCGCGGAGGAGCCAATCCTTCGCATATTGTTGTTGCATCTTCTAATAGAGCGGCCGATCCTGATTTCTACACTATAGCTCAGAAGGCTATAGATGCAGCGATGTCTGCTGGTGCAACCTACGCTGATGTCAGATATTCGATTGAGAGAGATGATCGAGTAAAAGACATGTACTATACAGTTAACGATGACGAATGGTTTGGAGTAGGAGTTAGAGCATTCGTAAATGGCTACTGGGGATTTGTCGGTAGTGCTGTGTTGTCAGCTGACGAGATGATTCGTCTCGGTCGTGAATCTGTATTGCAGGCAAAAGCAAATAGTGGCGGTGTTCCAAGCGATCTTAAGCTTTCTATGCCTCCACAACCTGTAAAAAATGGCGAGTGGACTATGCCTGTGAAATACGATCCATTCGATATTTCCAAAGGAGAAAAACTCGATTTTCTCCGGGCGTTTGCTGGGATGGTTTATGAATTTGATAACCGCTCTTTTGGTGGTGCTGCACTACATTTCAAGAAAAAGAAGCAGTATTTCATGTCTAGCGAAGGGTCGTCGTTTTGCCAGACCACATTCTATTCAGATTTTGATCTGGGTCTGTCTTATACGACGCAGATGTCTATTGGTGCGGCCGATTATGGAATGCACACAGCCGTCTTCTCAACACCAGTAGGTAAGGGTTGGGAATATATTCTGGATATGGATATGTACAATGAGATTGGCAATCTTGTTGAAGAGACAAAGGCCACCCGTTTTCAGATAGAAACCAAGATTAATCGATACGATGCCGTTATAACTGCGAACGCTCTCTCTTCAATACTCGATTATAGCATGGGGGCCGCAACTGAGGCCGACCGTGTGCTTGGATATGAAGCAAATGCGTCCGGTACATCTTATCTGTATGATGTGGATGATGCTCTCGGTTTGTATGAAATGGGAAATAATAAGCTCAATGTTGTTGCAGATAGAACAATGGAAGGCGGTCTCGCAACCGTTAAATGGGACGATGAAGGTGTGACCCCGCAGCCCTTTAATCTCGTTTCCGAGGGGAAGTTGACGGATCTCCAGACCAATCGTGAAACCGCTTCTTACCTGGGCAACTACTATGCGAAGTCTGGCAGAGAGGTAAAGTCAAATGGTTGTGCCGCGTCTCAATCAGGAATGTTTATTACCACTCAGCACACTTCAAATATTCGCATGGTCCCTTCAAGCGAAGAACGCTCCTTTGAACAGCTATTGGGAGGCATTGAGAATGGAATCGCAATTGTGCGAATCAAGGGGCTTGAGGTTGATCAACAACAGTTAAACGCCATTATCAGTGCTGATGTACGAGAGGTCTCAAATGGCAAGATGGGAGCGTATATGAGTGGGGCTGCGCTAATGATTCGTGCTCCCGAGTTCTGGAAGTCGCTGGTCGAAATAGGAGGACCGTCATCAGCCAGGCAATACGGCTTCACCAGAACGAGAGGGCAGCCGGCTCAGTCGTATAGCCATACAGTGAGTGCAGTACCAGCCACCTTTAAAAACATAGGCCTTATTGATATGAGGAGAAGATAATGAAAGGTCTTAGTAATCAAGAACGAAGGCGTTTCCTGAGCCCTGAGGAATGCCGGGATTTGCAGGCTCGCGTCGTTTCAATGCATGAAAAAGGTGGAAAGTCTGAAGTCCGTATTAACAGTGCCTGGACGGGCAATATCAGATGGGCACGTAACCGGGTTATCTCAGGTGGAGACACCGAAGGTAATCGCATTCAGATTGGTCGTCGTTACCAACTTAATGAAGAGTGGGCTGCTACAAATAGTCTGACGACAGAAGCGCTCAGTGATGCTGTTTTGCGTGCCGAAACAAATTCACTACTCCTTTCTGTAAGTTCGGACGATTATAACGATCCCAAGCCCAGAATATATCCACACTCTGACCCCAAGATCTGGTTCGACGACTCCTATAATCTGAATGCAGATGAAAGAGGTAAGGTCGCTGCCCGAATCATTAGCAATATGAAAGGAACAGGGTTTTTCAGTGCCGGATACGTCGAAGTTTCTGCTATTGCGCGGTCCGTACAGAATACAGATGATTTATCCAGGTACTATCCGTATACTGTCGCACAGTTCAGCATTACTGTACGAGATCCTAAATCCAGAGGATCCGGATGGGCTGGTGTAGACTTTAACGAATGGAGCAGGATAGATACAGACGCACTTTCACAGATAGCTCTGGATAAGTGTATACGTTCCCTGGATCCTGTTGCCATCGAACCAGGAAGATATACTACAATTCTGGAACCTCAGGCAATGGGTGAGTTATGGTCGCCTATAATGGATCCCCAGATCTTAGATCGCTGGAACAACGAAGAAAATGTCGGACCATTTCAGCTGCGCCGCATGAATAGCAAGATCGGTCTTCGCGTAATAGATGAAAGAATCTCCGTCAGCGCTGATCCGTTGGATCCTGATTGTAGTTTTCCTCCATTTGATTGGAACGGAGATCCATTTAAAAAGGTCAACTGGATAGAAAACGGGGTTCTGAAGGAGCTTCCTTACAGCCGTCGTTATGCAGTGACCCGGCTTGGTCATGATATCGCCCTCCCTAACTCAGAAGCTTTTTCAATGAGCGGAGGTGACACCAGTATTGAGGAGATGATCGAAACTACCAAGCGTGGCCTTATTGTCACGAGGTTCCACAATGTTAAAAGGCTTAACCCTATGAGCATGCTCGTATCGGGAACTACCAGAGACGGGTTATGGCTTATAGAGAATGGGAAGATAACAAAGGCAGTTAAGAACTTCAGATTCGTTGACTCACCTTTGTTTGTTCTTAACAATCTGGTTCAGGTCGGCAAGCCTCAGCGCATCTTCCGACCGGAAGCGCCAGCTGTGTGTCCACCTGTTAAAAGCAACGATTTTTCCTTTACCGCATTAATCGATGCCGTCTAATATGAATAAACTAACTAAGCAGATTCGCCGGTTGATCGTGACTTCTGCCATCGGCATGACTATCTGCATGACAATGGTCGCACCTGTATCTTTGCAGGGACAGTCAGAGACCGCTGTTGCATCGAATAAAGAGCGGGATTCTATTCTCGCTCTTCCGAGGCACCTAAGGGAGCACATGCAGACTAATTCGTATGTGTATGAAAGATATAAGTATCCTTTAATGTGTTTCATGGCTTCAAAAAGGGCCAACGCATTTTACTTTCGTGACAAGCGTCCTGACACTCTGTTTATACCGGCTCTAGAGGATACAGTGCTGACTGTTGCCAAGCGAGTTGCAGAGGTATGCAGTCAGAAGTTCAGCTTCGAGAACGCCCCAACTAAGGATTTGACTGGTATGGGGCATATCAGCCTGGCGTTGAGAGACGAGGCAATGCTTCATCGGATTCTTGACAGGCTCGCAGCTGAGTTGCCGGCAAGAGACAGCGCTGAGCAACATCTGAAAGCCAGCAAAATAGCAAATTTGGCTGGCACTATGGTGGGTTTTACGCCGCTATGGCGAGATACAACCATTCTGTGGCGTATGGGTGCAGCGGTTGATACGCTCGGAAATGTAGCCGCGCGAGTAGCATTTCATCTCTATCAATTGAGAGGGATAGCTCGAGCTACCATGAATGCTGACTTGGGTTTAGCGCTGACTAAAAAGTCTGCAGAAGCATTTGACCGAATGATAACAAACGACCGGTTAGACGAGCTTGGATACTACAGTACCAATTACTCGCACGCTATTGAGTTCCTTGATCTGAAATACGGCCGTGATACCATCGAGCCGTATTTACTGAAATATGCCGCTCCGCGTGTTGCTAAGGTTGTACCAGCTGATGCCGGTCTTCTGCAAAGGACAACGGCGTTCTATGAAAATCAGCTCTATCCATATCAGTTTTTCGGTCAGGAAGCACCTGCTATCCCTTCGAGGCAGTGGTTTTACGCAGAAGGCCTCGAAGAAGTAAAATATCCACATATCGGGACACCTACCTTCTTCATCTTCTTAACTCCGGATTGTAGACATCTGTGCATGGGAGATCTGTGGCTATTGAAATATCTTAACAAAAACTATCACGAGAGAGGGCTGCGGATTGTTCTTGTTACTAAGACAAGTGGTTATTTCAGAAGCGAGGTGATGGAGTCAAATGAGGATGAGATTGAAAAGCTGCGAGAGTACTACCTCAATTACCTTAAGCTACCTGTTACTCTCGTAATAGATGAATCCCGTTTTTCCAAGCTGCCGGACGGCAGACGTATGGCAGAGGATATCCCCTGGCGCAGGACATGGCCGCATCACAATACGGTACTTCTGGATAGCGAGGGCAAGTTCTACGGTATGAACTACTCCAAAGGGTTCTGGGAAGTTCTTAAAAAGGACGTGGACGATTTGCTGAAAAAAGAGGGGAAGTAATATTTAAAATGGGCCGCTCGGAAGAAGTTTATTAGTCCGCAGCGGCCCATTTTACATATATACGAAAATTGCCTAGGAATGTGATCCTAAAAGCGTCGTTTGCTAGTGTATTAGTGATCGTAAGATCTGTGATCAGCGCTAAACTGTTCGACAAGGGGCTTCATATATATTTGGCCCCACTCCTGCTTTCGAATCCACGGGTATAGAGATACGCTGGAATTCATAAATAAACGAGGAGCTTATATGTTAGTTGGATCATTTATAAAGTCCGCAGTTGCATTAGTGTCGATTTTAAGTATTCCTATCCTTACTTCATGTGACGACGATGACAATGGGACGGGTCCTCCCTTAGACGGAGAAGCGAGCATCCAATTCGCAAATGCCCATCCAGAAAGCAATCTTGTATTGCGTGCGCATGGCGCAGCACGGGGGCCAGCAGTTGCATACCAGGAATCCGGAGGCTGTCATATATTAAGATCTGGAAGTGTAGATTTTGCTCTCCGTAATGAGGGTAGTTCCACAGATTTGATTACCTTCCCAGTAACCACGTTGGCTAGCAACAGAAACTATACAGTTTTTGCAACGGGAGCTGCTGCCTTACCAATCGGTCTTGTTTTACCCGACACGTTTGGCGCAGTTGCGGCCGGCCGGGCAAAGCTTCGCATAGTTAACGCCACCCATTCAAGCTTTCGCTTCGATATCCATATAGGCGGTACAGTCGGATCGCCACTGACGCCAGCGACTGTAACTGAAGCTGATCTAGGGTTTCTTGATCATGCCATAGTTGATCTTCCAGCAGGAGCAACGCTTGTAAGATTGAGCCTGACGGGACTCCTTAATGTTGTCGGGTCGTACACTTTTACATTGGCTAGTCAGAGCAGAAGCACCCTGGTTATTACCGCGCCCCCAACGGCTGGTGCTGATTTCGAGCATTTTATTGTTCCCGCCTGCCCACAAAGCTGATAGACAGATTCATGACGCTCGATAAGGACAGAGATTTAAGGTGAAGTGAGATTCTATAAAATTGCTGATGGCAGAAGGTTCGCTGAGGACATTCAGTGGCAAATGGCCTGGTCAAGTAGTAGAATGGTTCTTATTGACGACGAAGGAAAGTTTGCCGCTCTTTCACTTTGGAAGCGGGATTGGGAAGATATTTTCGAAGATATAGAAGCAATACTTAAATAAATTTTTATGTAGAAGTAGAACATGGAAAACTAAGGACTGTCATGAGAACGCGTCATGGCAGTCCTATTATTGTAGAGGGCTCTATCATGTATTCTCTCGCGGTATAGCAGTTTCTGAGTGAGGCTCATAGCTTTGCTATTTAGTAGTTGGCCAATGTTTTAACGACCGCTCAATGCGCACTTTTCAGAAGTTATAGTTGCCGAAGGTCGGAAACCGGAGATAATTTAAATAATGATCTCCGCCGCCGACGACTCAACATTGATTCATCTACTGAAAAAGTCCGATGAAAATGCACTTAGAGTCCTGCTCAGCCGGTATATCGAACCATTGACCAGGTTTGCACATTCTGTAGTAGGTAGCTTGGATGTGGCCGAGGAGATTGTTCAACGGGTAGTAGTGAGGCTATGGGAGAATAGGGCTAATCTAGACACAGAGCGATCGATAAAGGCATACTTGTATCGGGCGGTTAAGAATGAAGGGCTTAAGGAATATCGATCAAATAGAGTCAGAAGCACTTACATCAAAACCGTGCAACTGGAGTCCTCTCTCGATGAACAGAGTAAAGGATTCAGGAGCGCAGAGAACGACTCATTGACAAGATTGGCCATTGCCGAGGCAATCGAAAATCTTTCGGAAAGGCGGATGATCGCAGTCAGGCTTCGATACGAATCGGATATGAGCTATCAGGAAATGGGGGAAATAATGGGGATATCGCCTGCCGCGGCGATGCAGTTGACCCTTCGGGCTTTGGATGATCTGAGAGTATTGATAGAAGTGTAAGGTTTTGCCTGGGATAGGGATATTATATGCATGACCTCCGAGAAACGACTCGATCCTACCCCAGAGCAGGAAAATCCCTCAACAGAAATATTGGATGCATATTTTCATGGGACCCTCTCTTCCCATGAAGAGGAGAAATTTGTTGAGTGGGTTTCGAAGTCGGAGAAGCGGCGCATTTCAGTGGCACTCCTTGGCGCTGAGCTGAATCGGGTCGATATTCCGGGTTATTCTTCAGAAGAAAAAGAAGATAGAATAGAATCCATCGTTGGGGCGGCGCTAGGCGGCAATTCTGTTAGCAGGAAGAGTGAAACGCCCAGGTCGTTCGTGCCCAGATCTCTAGAACGCTGGATAGGAGGCATCGCAGCAGGAGGGCTGGCAGTGTTATTGATCAGCTGGTTTGCACGCATAAATCCTATCGATCATAAGGCACACGAACAGTATTCAGTTTATACAACTAATAAGGGCGAACGGGCAACAATAACGCTACCTGATGGTAGTTCAGTCCATTTGAATGTTGCTACTCGATTAGAAGTTCCTGCGGATTATGCGTTTGGTAATCGAACAATAAAAATCGAAGGAGAAGCATTCTTCACCGTTGTACAGAATAGCAGTGCTGTTTTTACTGTCATTTCTGAGCGAAGTAAAACTCGTGTACTCGGAACTCGGTTTGCCGTGCGGGAATATGCTACAGATTCAACGGCAGTGATTAGCGTCAGGGAAGGGAAGGTTTCAGTTGGTTCATCAATATTGACAGCTAATCAGAAGATTGAAGTAAGTGATACCAAGTCGTCACAAGTTAGCTTTGCCGACTCTGATAACTTCGTATTTGTGGATGGCATCTTAGCGTTCAATAACATGCCACTGGACAATGCAATCAATACGTTAGGAAGATGGTACGATGCAGAAATACAAATTGGCGATTCCAAAATCTCAAAAATAGTTATAGGTGGCAAGTTCGGCGCTGGATCAATCAGCGATCTAATCGAATATCTGGAATGGACCTTTAACCTTCGGGTTGTACGTAATGGACGTTACCTCACACTTTACCCCAAATCATGAGTCACAGGAATAGAAGAGTGCAAAGAAAAGTAACTCTAGAGCTATTGAGGCAATCGGTGATCGCATCCATATTGTTGATTCTGGGAAACGGCATTTTAAGTGCTCAAGTGCCGGAAAATAAGATTGACCAAATCAGTTCAGGACATATTCAGGATAGCGATCAGGAAAAAGCGCCGGGAAAGAAGGCGATGCGTGATAGCACGATAAAGTATCAAATTGATGAAATTATAAGGCGTAATAAGCTTAAAGTCGTGTATCATCACAATAGTGGAGTTTTTGCAAAGCGTGTCTTTATAGACGTAAAAAACTTAACTGCAATGGAAGCACTAGCTAAGCTGCTCCAGGGGACCGGGCTAGAGGCAAAGATGGCATCAGATCGTGAGACCGTGATGATTCGCTCTGTCACACCTGAAGCAGGGAATCCGGTAACTGTAGACTCAGTGAGAATAACAGGTCGCGTAGTGGATTCTGCATCCAGGAAGGGGCTCGCAGGTGCCATGATAACCGCAACTGGAACCAATGCAAGATCAATAACACAGGCTGATGGGTCCTTCGACCTGCGCATCGTGCAAAATGTTGACAAGTTTTTATCAGTGCGACTGCTGGGTTATCGTTCTAAACAGTTTAATATCTCAGAGTCCAGCAACGGTCGCAAAAATGTAACTTTGGACATAGCTCAGTCCGTTACTGCTTTAAATGAGGTTGTAACTACGGCCACGGGATCGCAACGACGTGTCGAAGTACCAAATGATATTGTAAGAATTGACGCAGAAAAAATCATTCAAAGAGCACCTGTTCAAAGTGTTTCGGACCTGTTAGAAGCAGCACAGATCCCGGGAGTGCTAGTAACTCGTGGAAGTGGTGATCCAGGATCTCCGACAAAGATACGGATACGCGGAATCAAAAGTATTTCTCAGAGTAATGATCCCGTTGTAATTGTTGACGGAAATTGGATAGATGCATCCATGGGGAAGCCATCTCGTATCGATGATATTGATCCATCTACAATCGAAACAATAGAAATTGTGCGTGGGCCGTCTGCATCGACGCTGTATGGTCAGGACGCCGCCAACGGAGTGATTATTATAACGACTAAGCGTGGGCAACCCGGGACAACGCGTTGGTTGACATCCTATCAGCGGGACTGGGGGCAAACATACGGGACAATTCCAAAAGCCTACGCAGGAATTGGATACGATCCAGTAACTAACAGCAGGTTTTATTGTCCTAACTACCGTATAGTAAAGTTTGAGTGCATTCAGGATTCAGTAGCAGAATACGATCCGAATCACGATTTATTAGGCAAGGAAGGGACCGAAAGTTCGGATCGTTATATGGTCAATGTAAACGGGGGAACAAGTTCGGCCACTTATGCTATTACCGGAACTGCTACAAATACAGTGGGTGTGAGACGAGTTGCGCCGATAAATAATATTCGATTCCGTCTAATGGGATTTGAACTTTCGGATAAGTTTACTCGACCATCCAAACTATCCAGGCGTAACATAACAACGGCAATTAACCTAACGCCTAGAAGCAACGTATTAGTGGGGATTACAGTTGCCGGATCTCAGGTTAATATTGTTGATAATCGGGTGACGCATCAGAATTCAGCCAAGGATATTTTAGGTCTGGCTGATAAGGCATATAGTTTAGATACATTATCATTTTTATCTACAGCAAGTAGTGTAGCAGCTGTTGAAGAACCGTCACAAAGCTCATCTGTAACACTTGGCGGAAATGTTCGTTGGCAACCATGGGCGGCGTGGACAGTTAGTGGAAATTTCGGTGTTGATCGGGATATCCTTAATAGTTCAATGTTTACACGAAGAGTAAACTGTATTAACTCAGGCTGCATAGATTCTACAGGTGCAAAGACCGATATTGTAAGAAGCGGTACGGTTTACACTGCCAGGCTTAACGCATCTACGCGACTGAACTTGGGTAAGCTATCAAAATTTCTGGACATTATTCCAACCTTAGGTGGCGATCTCAGGCGGAACAATAGCGATGAGATGAGAATTGAAAAGGAGGATATTCCTCCTGGCGAACGAACACTGACTGGTGGAAGGCTGGTAAATTCAACTTCAAATCCAGTTGCCAATGCAACTGGCGGATGGTACATAAGTTCAAGTATCGGTTTGTTTCAGCGGATGTATTTCGATATTGGAATAAGACAGGATATTGGAAGTGCGATTAGGTCTAAGCAGGCAGGTAATATCCGTTATCCGAAAATTGGAGGATCCTGGCTATTGTCGGATGAACCTTTCTGGCCACAAACTGCTCTCATTAGTACATTCCGATTAAGGTCAGCCTTAGGTTACTCCGCAGTACAGCCAAATAGTATCGATATAAATGGCAGGTATAATGGCGGGTACGAATTTATTGATGGAAAATATGTAAGGTCCGTGAATCTTATTGCCGCGGGAAATTCAAACCTGCTTCCGGAGCGTGCGATGGAGTTGGAACTCGGATTCGACGCGGACTTAATAAATGACAGAATTAGTTTGATTGCTACATATTCCCACTCGGAAAATAGAAATGGCCTCATTGGTCGACCATTACCTCAGTCTGCAGGAGGACTTAGGAATACTCGCATGGAAAATATTGCCAGGCTACGGAACAGGGATTTAGAGCTATCTGCCGAGATTCGAGTATTGGAGAATCGGTTTGCAAGAGTAACCTTGTTCCATGGAATGACGATGCGGGAGAATGTGGTAACAAAGTTAGGAGATGGAGTTACTCCATTTTCCAATTTCTCGATGGCAAAAATCGCAGAAGGGTATCCAGTGGCTGGTGTCTGGACTCGTCGAGTAATGGGCTACAGAGACAAGGATGAAAATGGAGTGCTGTCAAACAAAGAAGTATTCTTTGGTGATTCTAACGTATATGTAGGATGGACGCAGCCAAAGTACGAAGCTAGTTACGGCACTTCTATTTTCCTGAGTAATCAATTGAGCTTTGATGCAAGATTCCAATACAAAAGTAAGTATGTACAGTCATATACAAAGACTAGCACATATGGATATGAGGTGGCGACTGCTCCACTTAATATGCAAGCTTGGGATCTGATTGCAGGGCTCAACAATAAGCGAGCGATATCTGATCTTCGTTTTACAACTGCAAGTATATCATATAATGTGCCATCATCATTGTTGAAATCTAAGCATATCAGAACATTGACTATCTCATTGAAGGGAAGTAACCTGGCTCTATGGACTAACTATGCCGGTCGAGACCCATCTGTAAACAATTACATTATGGTTTCTGAGGTTCCAATTGACGACGGTGCATTGCCACCGCCACCACGGAAATATGTACTTGATTTTAATCTGGGATTTTAGGAGTTATATGAAAAAAAATATTAAGATACCTCAGATACTAAAGCTGCATAGAAGACTTATATACGCACTGATAATACCAATTGTATCCGCATGTTCCTTTGATGGCCTGGTAAATGTTGATGATCAGGACCTGGAGAAGGAGTTAACTCGTGAAGCCATAGTCTCGCGGGCTGGGGCAATGGGAATGTACTATAGTGCTTTAGGAGAGCTACAAAATGCGTTCAGTCGAGTTAGCTTCGAAGTTGCTCTTTTCACTGATGAGCTATCCGTTAAAGTTACAGCATCCGCGGGGAGAAGTATCGATGCTCGATCTGTTGCTGATATCAACAGGCCCAATAGCGGTATTGCTCTGAGTGCCTATGCGTATCTCCACAGCGCCAGGGTACGCGCCAATCAGGCGAAAATAAATGCAGTAAACTTGAAAGACCCAACTCTTATTCCGTTTATTGCCAATTCGTATTCAATAGAAGGATACAGCATTCTATTGTTGGCTGAAAATGCATGCTCTGGTGTGCCTCTAACCGAGCTTCCTTTTAACATGCCGATTAAATACGGATCTGCTCTTAATACTAAGGAGCTTTTAAATATTGCCATTGCCAAGTTTGATTCGGCACTGACATTCCAACACGATAGTTCAACATATTTGGATCTGGCAAGAGTAGGGAAGGGACGTGCTTATCTTGCACTTGGAGATTATGCCAAGGCTGCCGAGGCAGTTAATCAGGTGGATGAAGCTTTTTCATATAAGCTCTGGTACACAGATGCATTAAAGCCTGGATCAACCATCGTCGAAGATGCCTTTTGGACTACGTTAAGCACCACAGCGAGCAGTACAACCGTGAATGCCATGGAAGTGGTTAATCAGGAAGGTGGAAATGGTCTGGTGTGGTTTAGTGATCCAAATAACATAGATCCAAGGCTTCCAGTTTCTACAGTTACCAATACTGCTGGTGTCAAACAATTTCCCGCCAACGTTGTTCAGCAGAAATATCTTACCGGGACAGTTTCTGCACCCTTGGGATCGTGGGTAGACGTAAAGATGATACAGGCAGAGTTCCTTTTAAGTATCGATCGCGAAGACTGGATTGACACTATAAATGTCGCTCGGGAGAAAGTTGGACTACCATTATTAACCAGCCCGTTGATAAAACAACAAAAGGTTGACCTTTTGTTTCGCGAGAGAGCGCTTTGGTTTTATTTGGAAGGAAGGAGGCTAGGGGATTATCGCAGACTCGTGAATCAGTATGATCGTTCACAGTACACTGTATATCCATATGGGACATATAGAGGTAGGGCTGAAATATACGGTGATAACTGGGTTTTTTCCCCTCCTGAAAGTGAAGTTGAGAATAATCATAAGTATGATGGTTGCATCAGTACTAACCCATAATTCATAATAATCATTACTATGAGAATCAAGATAAGTACTGTATTGTCGTTGGCTTTCGCAATATGTACATCGACTGCATGCGTAGATCTGGAAGGGCCTGTCGATGCGGCACTTCCAGAATCACAAGTGTTTGCAGAACTGGAGATAAGTACTGATGCTGCAGTTATGAAGCTGAATGATACGCTTCAATTGCGAATATACGGAATTGCAATGGACAACTCACATCTTGACGTGGACACTAGAAAAGTTCAGTGGAAATCTGGTGACACATTAAAGGTCTATGTTGACACTATCGGGCGGTTATTTGCGAAGGCGCTAACGATAAATCCTGTTATGGTAACTGCAAGATACAGTATGGAAGGCATGACTAGATACGACACAACGTACGTACAGGTGAATAATTCCGCAGTTATTGCAAAATCAGTAAAGCTTACACTGCTTGATAGTAATCGTGTTGGTGCAAATGGAATTTCTAACCCTAGAATCCGTGCTGATTTATATAACGGCGATGCTATAATCATTAGGGGAGCACAGATCCCGTTTACAGCTCCTGCAAATGTTAGAATTGGATATTTACCGGCAGGTGGTAATATGGGGGAGCCAGTATACGAAGTTGCTAATGTAAAATCGTTGTTGGGTAAATTTTGGGTAAAGGCTTCAGTTACATTATACGGCCAGGAAGTGCGGGATAGTGTTGAGTTTGTTGGTATATATCCGGCAGGTATCAGTGCTTTATGGATTATGGATGACGAGGCCGGGGGGATGGTTCAATACACCGGGGCCGGGCATAATGTGCAAGTCTGTGGCGCAATGACTATTATGGGATTTTCTGAGCAACAAGTTGATATAGTATACAGTGATTCAGCGGAATCAGATGGCACTTGTGCTCCATTTACTGATGCTCAAGTAGGTGCTGGGAACTATGGTTTTAACTATTTGGGTGAAACTACAAACGGAAATATCTCGGGTTTACAGATGATGGATATGGCGATCCGAAAGTCAACTAAGCCCGGTCGAGTTGACTGGTATTTAAGAGATGCCGTTACAAAAAAACGTCTAAATGTACATGGCCACTACTTTGTTATTCCCAACTGATGCGTAATCTTTTTTCTCCAACTAGACGTGAAGCTATTAAGTCTGCCGCTTCAGCTACTCTTGCACTTGAAGTAAAGGGGCAGAATTCATGGTTTTATACAAATAAGATAAACTCTCCTAAGTCGTTTGATGATGCTGAAAATTGCAAACGAATTATCAAACGTGCCATTGATTCTGCAATGTCTATGGGGGCTACATATGCAGACGCCCGCCTAACTCATGACTATATGCTTAAACCAGGTGTTCGATCTCCAGCACGTAGTGAGAAAATGGCATTTGGGGTGAGAGCTTATGTCAATGGTTATTGGGGATTTGCATCCAGTACGATTTGGAGTGAGGTAGAGGCGGAAAGGCTTGGAAGAAGTGCTTTCAAACAGGCAAGTGCCAATATCTTCAATAATCGCGCACCTATAATAGAACTGGCCCCTTTGGAGTCTCCAGTATCAGGTGAATGGAACATGCCTGTGGTATATGATCCATTCGAAATATCGTACGATGAAATCGCGGATTTTATTGATGGCATCGGTCGATTTGCACAAAGGTTACGAAATGTTGTAATGTCCAGCTGTACCGCACAGTTTAACAAACAGGAACGAATATTTGGAAGTTCGTTCGGTCAAATCACCTCACAGCGGTTATATCGTACCGAAGGATCGATTTCCATAATGGTTGGCGACGGCAAACGAAATACCGCCACGAGTGAGGTGGAGTGTCTGTCTCCCTGGGGAGGGGGATTCGAATACTTTACTGATCAGCCCCTCAATAAATATATAGAGGAGGCGCATGCGAGTGCTTTGGAAGATCTACAGTTACCTCTCCTTCCGCCCGAAGTTGGCAGATTCCCAGTGCTGATTTCTGCTGGTACAGCTGCCAGTCTGGTGAGTCAGACTATAGGAATTGCATCGGAAATAGACCGCGCAATGGGTGACGAAGCAAACGCCGATGGTACGAGTTATATAGTTGACCCGCTAGAAATGTTAGGGGAACTAAAGGTGGGGGCACAATCTTTAAGCGTAACTGGCGGAAGATCAAAGATCGGGTCCGTCGGTCGTGTTCGTTGGGACGACGAGGGAGTTGAGCCTGTCAACTTTGATCTGATTCGTAACGGGGTTTTACAGAACATGCAAACAGATAGGCAGGGAGCCGGTTGGTTAAAAGACTATTATCAACGGAAAAATCAGCCGTTTGTATCATTGGGGTGCTCAACTGCTCAGGACGGAATTGAAAATCAGATGCCGTTCACTTCTGATTTGGAATTGGAGCCCGATAAAAAAATCACAGGTGGTTTAACAGAAATGCGAGAAGCTATGAGCAATTGTATCGAGCTGAGTGCGAGTAATGTATGGATGGACTATCAGCAAACAACAGGTATAACAAGAGGGGCAGTCTATCAGATTCGCAATGGCAAACGCTCTGCACGGATCGCCAATGCTGGAATGATGTTCAGGACATCAGAGCTATGGAATAACTTAATTATGCGCGGAGATCCAAATAGCGCCGGAATGTTCGGACTGTACAGCGCGAAAGGTGAGCCGCGATCCGGTACCTATCATAGTGTGACAACGCCCCCCATCGCTTGTGATGAAATGTCTATTGTCGATGTCACCAGGAAGGCATAAATGATACAGAATACTGATTTGATAGATGAAGAACGATTGATTTCCGATGATGTCGCTCAAAAAGTTATAGATGAAGTTTCGGAGAACTGTAAAAAATTTGGATCACTTAGTATTCGTGTTTCGAGTTGGTGGGGAGGCGGACATCGTTGGAGTCGGAATCGTATAAAAATGAATAGCGATCGAAGAGAAACTTTTGTGTCTATTCGTAGAGAACATCACCGTGCGACAAGTATAGTATCGACCAACCAAATCGATTCCGTATCGCTAAAGGGAGCTTGTGATCTGTTGGAGTATAACCTAAGTAAATGGGGTGAACCTGGCGCTTATAGCATGCCACTGGTAATTCCTAAGTTTGAGAGTGCAGGAATAAGCGTATGGGATGATGAGTCTTACAAACGAAATATTACGGACAATCTTGAGTATTCTGCACAGGCAATTGAGAATGCTGAAGAGCAAGGTCTTTATGCCGCGGGATATATAGAGACAATCGCCGCAAATGTCCGATTGTACCAGCGTGACAGTTGGAATCGTGATTCTCTTCAAACCGGACAAATTACTCAGGCACAATGTTCGTCAACGGTCAGGCATCCCAACGGGCTCGGTTCAGGATGGGCTGGCGAGTCTGATTTTGGATGGAACAGGATCTCCATTAAAAGTGTGTCAGCTCTGGCACTTGATAAATGTACTAAGTCTTTAAATCCGGTTCGACTTGAACCAGGACGTTATCAAACAATCCTGGAGCCACAAGCTGTTGCTACTCTGGCGATTGCAATGGTGAGCGCGTTGTCTCGAATAGAAAACGAATCTCAAATGTCTCGATATACACTTGGTCGTGATGCTTCAATAGGGAGGTTCCGTACCAAGTTAGGTCTTAGAATTGTAGATCAAAGGATAAATATATTTCATGATCCAAATGATACAGATTTTGGAACTCATAAAACTCCAGGTATGGAACACGTTCAATTGGTTGAGAATGGCGTATTAAGGACTTTGTATAATTCGGTCCGGCACGCAGTTAATGAGTTGCATGAGGAAAAAGTTGATCTTGGACGGACGTCCTTTGTCATGACTGGATCAAATTTCACCGAAGATAGCCAGATAGAGCATATGAAAAGCGGGTTGCTGGTAAGCAGAATATCAAATATTCAGACGATCGATAACTTTAGTCAGCTGCTCACTGGTTTAACGCGTGATGGCTTATGGTTGGTCGAGAACGGAAAAATCACCAAATCAGTGCGGAATTTACGTTGGACTGAATCACCATTGTTTGCATTTAATAATGTTGAAATGATAGGGCCTACAGTGCCTGTTTTTAGTCCAGTCAAGTTACGCGAAGTATTCAGTGACGGTTTTCAGAATTCGAGACAGACTGTTGCCGTGCCAACGATGACAATCAATGACTTTAGCTTTACTTCAACGACTGATGCAATATGATGACATTTCGTAAGTTAAGTCACTTTTGCAGTGGGCTAGCTGTCATGCTGATAGTGCCCTTGTCCCATATTATTGGACAAACGCGCTTTCATATATCCGATTCAGTTCCGGATTATTCGCGGTATGGTTTTATAGATCAATGTCTTGCAGCCATTCAACGTCTGGAACTGGAGAGTAGAAAAATCGATACGATCTGGCGTGATACTATTCGATTTACGCCGCGGTCAAGAGGGCTGCAAGCCGAGGCTTCTGTTCAGGCAGCTAAAACCTGTTTAAGAGATGTTAATGTCGATACATTGCCAATACGACACTTGAGAATTTGGACACATGCATTTTTGACAGCTGATCGGGACTTAGATGTCGATCGTCTGTTTCGAAGGGTCAAAAGTGATACTGCCATTGATTCTCTTATAAGGAATTTTGTAACTGAATTTTCGACATATCAACATGCCAGGCCGATGCGGTTTGAAAACCTGAAGGAAATGTATCAGCGTGGAATGAATGAAATTCCGAAACACCCTATTTTCTCGGATGTATGGTTGGATGTACTTATGGCTGATGCTACTGCTGAATTCGGTGACACAATAGGTGCAACGGAATTAAAGTGGAAGGTTGTTCGTAGAGTGGAGGCTTTCCCAGATTCCATAAAATTGAACCTGTTTTATCGGAACTCATTGGGTGCGCATGCATACGATATGCTTAGTCAGCTTTCCTTTGAACAATCCATGGATAGTTTATCGCGATCTAACGACGCATATTTAAGTCATAAGAGGTCACTTGCATACCGTATATTTTCGGATAGCTCCATGATTGGGGGTGATATAACCGGGTCAGTTGTACCATCACCAACTGCAGATTACTGGTTCTCATGGGCGCCAGATGTGACAGCCGGTAATACATCAGGAACAGTAAAGCGTATGCCAAAGGACAGTGTTTTTTCTCTGCCCGTAAAAGATAAAATAAACCTTATCGTCTTTCTTAATGGAGGGTGTCACGAGCAAAGCTTAAGATTCCATCCATCTATAGGAAGACCCGATCCAGGAGGGGAATGCTGGCTGGTCTCATCAGCTTTACGAAGACTCAAGAGCAAATTCCCTGAAATCGAGATATCTGTTGTATCGAACACGTATGGAAACATTGGAAACATGTTAATCCGAGATCCGAGCGAGGAAGCAAATATCCTGGCTGATTATCTCATAGGATTTTATCGGATTCCCGGCTCTCTCTACGTGAGTAAAACCGAGTTTATCAGGTTAGATAACGACGATAAAAGGAGAGTCGACCTTGATGGTGAGAATGCACATCGATTCGTTATCGGCAATTTAAACTTGCTAGCCCCTGGTTCTGTGATTGCTTTAGATAGGTCTGGAAGGATTTTCTACTATGGGCCGGTAGTTCGTGAATCTGAAGTATTTCTTGAAAAAAGGCTTTCCGCAGTGAGTAAACGTGCTAATTAGCCTATACGGTTAATTTAATGTTTCTTGATGACATGAGATCACAGAGGATGTTTTCAAAGTATAAGGGCCATGATTAGGTAAATTTTTATGTAGTATCGAAAAAAACTGAAAACTTTTTTGTCACAGCTGCCCTCATGGGGAAACTAGTAGATGTGACCAATCAGGCTTCTTCTTTTTGTGTTTTTCCCAGGCCCACCCTTGCTATTTCGGCAGGGGGGGCTTTTGGTGTATATAAGGCCACTATGATGAAGTCTACTGCGAGACCGCAACTTATCACCGCCCCCCAGGAAGAATATTTTCTCACGGGGTTAAAAGCCGGGAACCCAGAGGTTTTTGAGGCGTTGTTTCTACACGTTTACGATGATTTGTGGCGATTTGCGTTAAGCTTTGTGCGAATAAATGAACTCGCGGAGGATACAGTTCAGGATGTCCTGTTGAGCCTTTGGGAGAGGCGAAATGAGATCGAGATTCAAGGCTCACTGGCGTCCTATCTCCTGGCAGCTGTCCGACGCCACTCTTTGCGGAACCTCCGCAAAGGCAAGAACGAGGATCGAATTGGATCCACCTGGTCGCTGGATGATGTTCCCGCAATGGGATCACTTAGCCATCCCGGTATCAATGATTCTGGGGAAGTGAAGCGTTTACTGAAGGAAGCTTTAAATAATCTGTCACCGGTTCGTCGCCAAGTTCTTGTCCTGAGATGGGCAAACCAGCTTTCGTACGACGATATAGGTGAAATAATGGACATGTCGGCTGAAGCTGTTCGAGCTCATGTCAGCAGGGCATATAGAACATTGAGAAAGTTACTTATAGATGCGGGCCTGGAGGCCCCTGGACTATGAACGATCTTATCCGACATTTTGTGGAAGGAACGGGGTCAGACGAAGATGTTGAACAGGTTGATCGGTGGATTTCATCTAATCCTGATTCGCATTATGTCGTTAATCGTTTTGTTGAAAGTGCTGCATTAAGGAATTTAAATGCGCCTGACGCCAATGAAGCGTTCGGGAGGATCAGAGCAAAAGTTCACTCAATTGATGTACCTGGTCGTGAATCCAAACAGCAGTATTCACCTAAGGCATTGCATCTTGGATTGAGCGTCAAATCTTTTCGATATGTTTTTGCTACTGGGCTGGCACTTACTCTCGCGTTTGTAGCTGGATGGCAACTGAAATCTGCCCAGAAAGCTCATATCCCAATAAATGTTGTTGGGTCAACCTACAGCACAGCTGCTGGCCAGAGAGCGACTGTTGTATTGCCTGATCAGAGCGAAGTGATCCTGAATGCCTCAAGTCGATTGGAGACTTCTTCGGACTATTCCGATGGTAATCGCATAGTATATCTGAAAGGCGAAGCAGTTTTTACTGTAAGACATCATCAGGACGCTACATTTACTGTAATCTCAGAGAACGGGAAAACTGAAGTTCTAGGGACAAAGTTTCTGGTGCGTCGATACCAGACTGATTCTGTAACTACCGTAATAGTCAAAGACGGCAAGGTTAGAGTTGCAGGAAATACTACACTTACAGCTGGAGAGCAGGCCGTATTTGCTGCTCCTGGAATGGTTGTGATGCAACCGGCTGAGTTCTCAAGATTTGCATTTGTAGACGGCGTTCTCAACCTTCCGGAAATGCGCATATCCGATGCGCTGGTTGAGCTGAATAGATGGTATGATGTCGATATAAGGCTTACCTCAGCCTCACTTGAATCAAGAACTATCGGTGGGGAATTCACCTCAGGATCCATTGGCGATCTTATCAGTTTCCTCAAGTTGATACTCGATGTAGATGTACGCAGGAACGGTCGTATTTTAACTCTATCTCCCAGAGACGCATGAACCTCCATAATGCAAGTATGTTGCGCGTCGCAGTTGGTGTTTCTCTAATTGGTCTGACTGCATCCAGTTTATCAGCGCAAACGCAGGACTACATTGAAGGCAGAAAGCTATCTGCTGAAGAAATCCGTCAGGCCAAAGCTGAGGCAGTTCCTGGGAAGCAAAGATACCACGCAGGCGTGACTTTTAGTGCAAACGATATAACAATCAAAGATGCTGTCAATGCAATTGCTCGTCAGGCAGGTTTGCGGGTAATATTTGATTCGGAAGCTGCGCTGAACAGGAAACTTCCTGAGGTTAACATAAAGGCTGTTCCTGCTCTTAAGGCAATCGAAACAGTTCTAAAGGGTAGTGGAGTTACTGTAACTGAAGCGAAGGACGGCAACACAGTTCTTCTTAGAAGTAATAAATCTGAAAAGGATTCTACCGAAAGAAAACGAGAAGTAGTTCGTACAATATCCGGGAAGGTTATAGACGGTTCCGGTAGAAAACCAATAGCAGGAGCGGTTGTATCCATACCTGATTTTTCGGTAGTTACAGATAACAACGGCAATTTTCAATTCAGAAATATTTCATCTGGCTCTCACACGTTAGTTACACGAATGCTCGGATACACTGTGAGCAATCATGTCGTAAGAGCGCAGGATTCAGATGTAAAAGATATCGTAATTACTCTTCATTTCATGCCTGAGCGGTTAGCCGAAGTTGTCACTACGGGTGCCGGCGAAAGAAGAAGGGCTGAAGTCGGAAATTCATCCACAGTTATAAGTGCAGATTCAATAGTCAAGACAAGTCCGATACTGAGTGTTGAAGACCTTATAAAATCCAGATCTCCAGGAACTCAGGTATTGATGAGTGGAGGTACTGTAGGTTCCGGGTCACGTATAAGGATCAGAGGGGTTTCTGGTCTGCTAACTAATTCTGATCCGATTTTAATTGTAGACGGCATACGCATGGATGCTACGTATACCACAAAGACAGGTGCGTCTCCTGGTTCCAGTACGAGCGGTATGGGGAAAAATCAGGCTTCCGGTGGAGTGTCTGCAACCTCAAGACTTAATGACATAGATATTGAAACAATCGAATCCATTGAGATTCTTAAAGGACCTTCTGCCGCATCTCTCTTTGGATCTGATGCCGCAAATGGCGTGATCGTAATTAAAACCAAAAGAGGACAGGCCGGACCAGCCAGATGGTCACTCGGACTTAATAAAGGGATTTCAAAGATGAATGCCACCTTCCCCAATGCATACTTTGCCTGGGGAAGTGGCTCCGAATGGTCTACTTCCCGGAACTGTCCACTTTATAGTGTTGCGGAAGGCATCTGTGAACAGGATAGTATTACCAGCTACAATCCACTCAACCATCGTGTATCAACACCATTTGGTACAGGCAGCAACACTAGTCTGAATGCTCAGGTTTCAGGCGGAACAAGCCAGATAAGATACTTTCTTGGTGTTACGCGCACCAACGAAGTTGGTCTGCTGAAAATGCCGGATTCTGAAAAGCAGCGTATCCTTCCTCTAAGACGGGGAGCTCCTTTACCTGCCTGGGCATTACGTCCCAACGTAAATAAGTCATCCAATCTTTCAGCTAATTTTGCAACTGATATCTCTTCAGATCTGAATGTAGATATAGATCTGAAAGTAATGTCTGGATATCACAGGGATGCCCAGCAGTCAGCTGGAAGTTTTATCAGCGAAGCCATTACTGGCCTTGGTTATCGTGATTCGATCGGTTTGGGATGGGGAGATAGAGGACCTGCTGCATACTTCCTTGAGAGAACAAGCGATGCTGTCAAACGAGCATCGGGAGCTTTGAATGCGAGATACCGTTTATCCGACAAGATAGTTTTGAACGGAACCGGAGGGGCTGACTTCTCAAATAGAAACGACGAGAGACTTTTACGCCCTGAGGATGTTCTTCCGACAAATAGTCTGCGGAATGGACTGACCAAATATCGTAGTGACATTCAAACCATAACATCTAACCTGTCTGGTGTGTTTGAGATGCCTTTGAGATATGGCATTGGCAGTCGTACAACAACAGGTTTACAGTTCCTCCGTACTTCACACTCGTCATTGCGTGTCAGCGTATCCAATCTGGCGCCGGGAAGAGACGTAATAGATGCCGGAACAGTTGATGGAACTCCTAGTGAGGGGCGTTATGATGTTGCTACACGTGGCTGGTTCGTAGATCAGCATTTCAGCCTCCGCTCCAATCTATTTGTTACTGCAGCGCTCAGAGGAGATGTCGGTAGTTCATTCGGTAGCGAGTCCAAAGCGATGCTCTACCCAAAATTCAACGCATCCTGGCTGGTATCGGAAGAGAGCTTCTTTCCGGCCAACAGATTTCTTACCAATCTTCGTGTAAGAACGGCGTTTGGACAGGCCGGTATCCAGCCAGGATCTTCCGCAAGATTCAGGTCATATAACTCGACTAACCTTTGGGTTGATGGAAGTCAGCAGCCAGCATTCTATATCAGTTCGATGGGAAATACAAAGATTATTCCTGAACGATCAATGGAGTTTGAAGGAGGTTTTGAAGCTGGAATATTAGATGACAGAATCGTTCTTGATCTGACTGCATACTATAAACGTGTAAATAATGCCCTTGTAGTAAAACCACTTCCTGAGTCTTTTGGAATGACCAGGAGAATGGAAAATATTGGTGATATCAAAAATACTGGAACTGAGGCTTCGGTTACCTTGAGGCCGATAGATATGGATAAGTTGACATGGTCTGTTACCTCAGGATATTCCAGTACCAAAAACATCCTGCTGAGATTAGGGTCAACATACACACAACAAACCAGTGGTACTGAAAGGTATGTAGAAGGATATCCTCTGAACGGACAATGGGCTCGTCCTCTGCTTGCCTATAACGATGACAATCAGGATGGAATCATATCTTATGATGAGATTCTGGTTGGTGACAGCGCGGTGTTTCTGGGAACTTCACTGCCTAAGTATGAGATGTTTATGTCCAACAATGTTGGATTCTGGAACGGTAGAGTCCTTTTCTCAACAGCGTTCAGCTTCTCGCACAATATGACTCAGACAAACTCTGTGACACTCAATCAATGCGTAGTGGAACGTTGTCCCGATGCCCTTCTGCCCGGAACATCGCTTGCCAGTCAGGCTTTGAGTCAGACAATGCGCAATCTGTCTGGTGGGGTGAGAAATCTTTTCGCAACTCACGAGACTGTATCCTGGATTCGTTGGGGTAGTGCTTCTCTCACATTCCAGGCAAGCCCCGAGATTGCAAAACGTTTAAAAAGTAACTCTCTCTCGGTTTCTCTAATGGGAAGAAATCTGGGAATGTGGTCAAACTACAAGGGTGCTGATCCGGAGGTTAATGCCAATGGAAACGGAAACTTTACGCGTGATACTGGAATGGTTCCTCAGACGCGCGACTGGACCATTCGTATAAACCTCGGTTTCTAGGAAATATATGAGAAATCTAAATAAGGTAACATTACTGATTCTCCTGTCAGCTCTTCATGCATGCTCATGGGATATCAAGTCTGTCAATAATCCAGACGATATTGTTGATCCACGATCGATAGAGACACAGACAGGTGTTATAAGCCTGTACAAAAACATCGTCAATAGATTCTCTGCAGTTTTTGCAGGCGGTGGTACTGGGGCGGGGAGCAGCTTTGTATATGCAACCGCGCTTGCAGGAGATGAGCTTTTAACAGATGCGAATCCACTAATTTCGCTGCGACGTTTGGGAATTGGTGATGGTATCATTAGCCTGGAAGTTCAGGCTCCATGGTACAACCTGCATGCTACACGTCTTCATATAGATCAAACCGTTGGACTTGCCAAAAAATTCTCCAATCAATTGCCAGATGACTATCTGGTGCATATGTATGCCATGCGAGGATATATCTCCATATTCATAGGAGAACTTTACTGTTCTGGTGTTGCATTCAATCGTGCTATATACGGCGGTGATCTGGAGTTTAACAGTGGAATTCCCACACAGGCGGTATTTGAAAGAGCTATAGCTGATTTCGATTCAGCTCTGTCTTTGAATCCAGATTCCGCTCGCTTTTCCAATCTGGCAAAAATGGGGAAGGCGCGAGCTTTGATGAACCTTAATCGTTACAACGAAGCATCGGCTCTCGTAGGTGACATACCGACATCATTCAGGTTTCAAATTCAATTTGCTTCCACTTTTACAAACTTTGTAAAAGAGACTTACAATCTTACCATGACGGATAGGTTGGGCACGAACGGGCTGGATTACTTTAGTGCTGGTAGATTAGAAGACAGGGACGGCGATGGAACCCCTGAGCGGGATCCTCGAATGGAGTATACAACTAGTTCGGCAGTAGTGGGCCAGTTGCCTGTTAAATCTTCGTCTGTCAGCGATCCCATAAACCTTACAGACGGATTGGAAGCTCGTCTTATAGAAGCTGAAGCCTTATTGCGGGATAATGATACCACGGGATGGGCTGGTAAGCTAAATAATTTGCGACGTTCCGGTCTCAGCATCCCGATGGATACGATCAGCCCAGATTCAACTTTGTCTGCTGGACCTATGCTCCGTGAAGATGTGATGTTTAGAGAGAGAGCATTCTGGCTCTATGTCACCGGACGCCGATTCGGAGACATGAGAAGAAAGGTTAGACAGTATCGTCGCTCTACTAATGAAGTATTTCCAGTTGGCCTTCATCCAACTCTGAATTTCGTAGATAAAGTTTTTAGCGGGAATCCCAATCTGGCACCTCCTCAATCAGAAGTTGACAATAACCCGAAATACTCAGGCTGTTTCGACAGGAACGCTTAACCAGATTGAAATCATATGACAACAGCAAATTCTTTTTTCATATCTTTGAAGTTACTTACTGTTCTGGTTCTGGTTCTGGTTTCTGCCTGTTCTCCGGGTGATACCGTTAGTATTCCCAGCCTCGAAAATCCCAATCGTGTGTGGGGAATACAGAGCAATGTTCGTTCACTCAATCTTGTACAGGGCGACGAATTCCAGATCATTGTAAATCCCAAGGATGCTAATGGAAATATTCTCACTTTGCGGGATGATGATGAAGTTACGTATCGCTCTGAGTTCGCCCGAGCTGTAAGAATCGACAGTGTCGGTAAGGTGAGCGCAGAGGAAATTACGGCTGGTGTACGCATATTCGCGTCAATTCGCTCAGGGGGTATTTTTTTCACTGACACGATCAATGTTGTTGTACACTCAGCCCCCAGTACACTTGAGTCTGTAGAGATTACAAGTTTTGGGTTCCCGCTCGATCCTATGGTAACCTATAAGTCGTACAAGTGGTTTGATGTAACGGTCAAGGATAATAATGGTGTGAAAGTAAATGATCTTGCTTATTCAGCAAGATCGCTTGATGAAACGATCATTACCGCAAGTCCGTGGGCGTTTTTTGGAAAAAACGCCGGGAAGGCGAAGGTTGTCGTGGATGTTCATGCTTTTGGGCAGTTTTTATCGGATACAATTGAGCTTAAGGTTATATATCCCAGTTCAATTAGTGTGTATCTGTCCTCCTCCTCCAGTGCGATTGATAATGTGATAGCTGCAAATGGAAAATTGACATTTGTGAACTATTTCTATCCCAGTGCCGCTATAGATATCATATTCGATCCAGACAATCCGGCTCCTATCTCTGACGTAACAGGATTATCGGCTTATATGTCGGAAATGAAGACTTTTGTGGTGCCTGGTGTCTATAAATTCTCCATCGTGAGTGCTATAGGTAAAGGTTCTCTTGCCAAGGGTGCCGTATTCGTTAGAGAGAATCCAACATTCTAGAATTGCATAATATGAAGATTATTAACAAACTATCCCTCGGTTTGGGGATTGCATGTAGTGCCGGTATTCTGGTTGCTGGTACAACTCCCGAAAAAGGACTGATTCCAGCATTTTCTCACAGCCTGGTTAATAACCTGATCGGCGGTTATGTCGATAGCCTGATCACAGACAGTGCAGCTAAAAAAGATACAGCTCTAAGGACCGGAACTCTAAAAAATGGCCTTACTTATTATATAAAATCTCATGATAGTCCCAAGAAGGAAGCTAAACTAAAGTTGATAGTTATGGCTGGTTCTCTTCAGGAAGATGATGATCAGCTTGGTTATGCTCATTTTGTTGAGCACATGGCTTTTAATGGAACAAAAAACTTCCATAAACGCGAAATTATAGAATATGTGGAGTCCATTGGACTAAAGTTTGGTGCAGATGTAAATGCTTATACCACATTTGATCGAACCGTTTATGAGCTGACTGTTCCAACAGACAAAGCGGAATATGTTTCCACCGCAATAAAGATACTTTCAGAGTGGGCTGGTCACATAGACTTTGATTCTCTTGATGTTGTAGATGAGCGTGGAGTCATAACAGAAGAATGGAGAGCGCGTAAAAGCAAGCAGGGTGATCTTATGGAACACCACAATGCCGCGCTTAACAGTGGATCCAGATTCCAAGAACGGATGCCCATTGGTACCCCACAAAGTATTGCAAATGCTCAGTCTGCCGGATTGAAACGATTCTATCGGGATTGGTATAGACCTAATCTTATGGCTGTAGTTTTCGTTGGTGACTATAGTTCTGAAATAGTCGAATCAGAAGTTAAAACACTGTTTTCAGGTTTTAAAAATCCAGCTTCCGAAAGGAAGATCGAAAAGTATTCAATTCCATATGTAGATAGCACCGTCGTATCTGTTATCCGGGATTCAATGGTAAATTTCCCCTCGGTTAACTACATGATCCGATTCCCAAAAATGGAAGGGGCTCAGGATAAGCTTGCTAGGGAGGCGATTGTCTTTTCGATATTTTCCGCAGCTATCAATCAGCGTCTTGGTAAACTCGCCAGATCTCTCCATGCCCCGTTCAGATCGGCTAGCGTAGGTGGACGTTCAGCACTCGATGGTTCCGTATATCTTACTTTTGGCGTGGTAGGCAGACAGCAGTCGCCTTTGAACAGTTTGGAAACATTGATGAGTGAGGTGGATAAGGTTGCCAGGTTTGGGCTCGATTCCGTGGAGTTCAATAGAATTAAAACTTCCATGTTAACTGCTATTGAGAAGTCGTCCAAAACTCCTGTTGAGCATAACTCAAACTCACTGGCATCTCTTTATAGTTCAATGTTTTTTAACCAGGGTAAGACGCAAAACTCTGATACCTTATCTCACAAACGTAAGGACCTGATCCCTACCATTACACAGGAAGAAATAAAGCAGGTTGCATCTTTGTGGAAGCATAAGGAAAACAGATATTTTCTCCTGAGTATCCCGGATGCGCATGGCGTAACTGTTCCTGAAACTGAATCACTCCTGTCTGTAATTGAAGGTATTGAACAGATTCCTTTGACCGCGTATGTTGAGGAAGCTGAAGAGGAAGTAGGGGAGTTTGTTGGCGTAGTTCCGGAACCAGGTGATATTCTGGAAAAGATAGAACATTCTGATTCCATCCAGGAATGGAAGCTTTCCAACGGTATTACTGTTTGGCTAAGACAGCAACCTCTTGCCAAGGAGATAGTTCAGATATATGGACAGTCCAAGGGTGGATATTATAAGAATGTTGATAAAGTCGGCCTTATACCGTCCCTTACTGTCGGGCAGACTATAGGAGCGAGTGGAGCCGGCAGGTTCACAGCTGAACAATTACGGAAAATGATAGGTACCAGGGATATATATTCGTTGAGTTTGAATATTGATGCCTATGAAGAAACTGTAAATGTTCTTGCAACAAATAGTGATCTGGAAACCGGCCTTCAATTGATGCGTTTATATCTGAAGGAGCCACGTATTGATACGGCGTTCCTTGAGAAGGAAAAAGCTCGCGCCATAGAAGCGGCAGCTGAACGCATATCCACGGCTGAAGGGCGCTTCCATGATACGGTTAGTCTCAGTATGAGCAACTATCATCCGTATACAATTAGTAGAATGAGTGCTACAGCGGATTCTCTCAATCCTGAAGCTTCTCTTGAGGTGTTTAAGGATCGATTCTCCGATATGAGTGATTTTGACTTTATAATTACTGGCGGTTTTAACTATGCAGTAATGGATACTATAGTCCGTAATTATATAGCTTCATTACCTGGAGGAGGTAGAAAAGAAGAGTATTCCAACATCAGAATTTTGCCTCCAGTTGGTACTATCAGCAAGCGCGTGTACGGTGCCAATTCCGCCAGCGCTATGTCAATAATAAACTTTTCTGGTGATGCTGAATTCAGTAGAGAAACATCCTGGGAAATAACCCTGCTGGCTGAGCTTATCAGAACACGATTGACTCAGGTTCTTCGGGAAGATATGGGTGGCGTATATTCTCCTGGTGTAAGAAGCGCTTACAGTACTGTTCCATCGCCGCGGTATTCAATTGAAATATCGTTTGCCAGCGATCCGGATCGTGCGGATGAACTTGTAAAAGCGACTATGGATGCTTTGCACAACCTGCAGGACAGTCTGATGTCAGATATGTATGTTGGTGGTGTAAGAGCTCTTATGCTTAGCAGCCTGGAGCAGGGCAAGCATGATTGGATGACGAGATTACGTAGCAGACTTTACTGGGGATATCCTACCTCGGAGATCAATAACTACGAATGGATTGAGAAGATTAATCCGGAAACAGTCAGAACTGCAGCCAGGAAGTTTATAGATCTGAAAAATTATAAACTGTTCCAGCTTTTCCCAGGCGAGGAGCCCAAATGATATCTAACCGTAGAAGCTTTATACAGGGAGCTGGCTCGGCGTTAGCTGCCTTGAGTCTTCCCGCAAGTTTATATCCTGTTCGTGCATCCGCTGGACATATCCTCGTTCCTTCAGCGGGTTCATGGAATGACCCGGACGTATTTGCCCTTGCAGAGAAAGGCGTAGATATCGCAATGTCGATGGGTGCTGAGTACGCCGATGTTCGTCTTACCAACATCAGGCAGGAGCGTATCGTTGAGATAGATCGCATTCAGGAGGACGATGAATGGGGTGGAGTGGGTATAAGAGTCATCAAGGACGGTCATTGGGGGTTTATGAGCAGTGCTGTCTGGTCTAAAGCGGAGATTGAAAGACTGGCCAAAGGCGCTGTAGGACAGGCAGATGCATTTGCCAAATTTAGTAAAGGTCAGCTTTCACTTGCGTTGCCTCCAACTGGTGTAAAACGGGGAGAGTGGGTTATGCCAGTTGAATATGATCCGTTTACGGTTACAAAGGGAGAAAAGATGGATTTTCTCTTTACACTTCAGGATCAGATACTGAACTATGACAGAAGAGCATTAAACAACGGCCTGTATAGGGCAGAAAAGAAGATTGCTTTTTTCGCTTCTAGTAATAACTCTCAGTGGAAGCAGACCACTTTCAGGAATGAACTGGAATGGAGAATTACATATCCCCGTCAGGCAAGCCTGCACTCCGGTATGACATGGGGGTATAATGTGCGGCTACGAACTCCTGCTGGGCGAGGATGGGAATATATTATCGATCCCGAGATTTTTACTGAAATGATCGAAGAAGTTGAAGAAGCCAAAGCTATGCGCTTTACCACCCCAGTAGAAATAGATCGATATGACGCTGTGTTCAAGCCAAGAGCAGTTGCCGCTGTATTGGGTGCAACTATCGGAGGTGCTACTGAACTCGACAGAGCCCTTGGATATGAAGCTAACTCCGTCGGGACTTCATTCCTGGATAATCCTGTTGAAATGCTTGGCACATATCAGATTGGAAATTCGAAACTTACCGTTTCCGCAGATAGAACCATGGAAGGTGGTTTGAATACTGTAAAGTGGGATGACGAAGGAGTTCCAGCGCAGAAAACTGTTATCGTGGATAAGGGAATTGTTTCGAATTTTCAAACCACACGTGAAACAGCTTCCCATCTGGAAACCCATTTCCAGAAAAATGGTAAACCTGTGATTTCCAATGGGTCTACAACCTCTCAATCTGCATTGTTTTTCCCGACTCAACATACTTCCAATCTCTATATGGAAGCCGGCGAAGAAGATCTGAGTTTTAACGACCTTGTAAGTAAACTGGATCGAGGATTTGCTCTTATGGACGTGAGTTATGTTGATATCGATTTCCAGTGCCTGAATGCTACAGTTACTGGATCCGCAAGAGAAATACGAAAGGGGAAACTTGAAAGGTATATAAGTGATGCTGCCATCATGATACGGACACCTGAGTTGTGGAAAAGTATGGCTGCTATTGGAGGACCATCAAGTCGAAAAGCCTATGGCTTTAAATGCGCAAAAGGTCAGCCGGAGCAGGCCATGGGATATAGTGTCTCGGCTGTTCCTGCCATATTTCAGAACATGGGGTTGATTAATGAAACTGCAAGATAAATCCCAAAGAAATCGATTCCTCTCTCCTGAAGAAGCTCGCGCGCTTCAGCAGCGTATCTACTCCATGAAAACAGGAGGCGGCGAAACTCAGGTAAAAATAAACAGTAGTTGGTCTGGTAATGTGAGATGGGGAAGGAATAAGGTTGTAAGCACTGGAGATCTGGAATCATCAAGAGTATCAATTGGTAGATTTATTCAACACTCTCTGCCAGCGTCTATCTCAACCAACATACTTGATGACGACAATCTTCGCGAAATAGTTCTGCGGGCCGAGGCAATTCATGAGTTTGATACTCCTAACCCTGATACTTATCAGGATCCCCCTGAAAAATATTATCCGCATGAAAAGCCCGATATCTGGCATGACAGTTCCTACAATCTGGACGCCGAAGCGAGAGCTAGAATCGTAACAGATCTGATGGAAAGAACTAGAAGCGCCGGCTTGACAGGAGCTGGATATCTTGCGGTTGGCGCAACGGCGAGGGCTGTAAGTGATTCAGTAGATCTCTCCAGATATTATCCGTATACTACTGCAGAGCTGACGCTGACTGTACGTGATCCAAAGCGCGGTGGGTCTGGTTGGGCTGGAGTAGACTGGGATGATTGGAACAGGATTGATGTTGACAAAATTTATAGTATAGCGAGGGACAAGTGTATACAGTCCATCAATCCTGTTGCCGTTGAACCTGGAAGGTATACAGCTATTCTTGAACCACAGGCTGTATGTGATCTGTGGTTACCCATGATGGCTAAGTTCAGACGTCAACCATCTGAGATCGGTGGTGTTCTTAATCTTCAGCAGGGATTAAGTAAACTCAGCCTCAAGATAGTAGATGAAAAGATAACTGTAAGCGCAGACCCTATGGATCCCGATATTGGATATCCTCCATTTGATTGGGATGGTCACAGCTACCAGAATGTCAACTGGATTGAAAATGGGGTTCTGACAAATCTTGCATATAACCGTAAGTACGCAGTTAATGTTCTCGGTCATGATAAACCTCTCCCGCTATCGGAAGCCTTCAGGATTAGTGGAGGAGAAACATCAATTGAAGAGATGATAGAAAGCACTGAGCGTGGAATACTCGTGACCCGATTCACCAGTGTCAGAACGGTTCATGATGCATCAATGCTTCTGAGTGGGTTTACCAGAGATGGCTTATGGTTAATCGAAAGAGGTAAGCTTTCAAAAGCAGTAAAAAATTTCCGCTTTGTGGATTCACCATTGTTTGTCTTTAATAACATTATTCAGCTTGGTCGTCCACAAAGAGTATACAGTCCGAATGCACCGGCTGTATGTCCTCCTGTAAAATCAAGCGATTTTGCGTTTACTGGTCTTGTCGATGCTGTTTAACATGTTTGATCGTATGAGGGAAATAAAAATGGGAAACATGGGTGTATTTTCTCTTGTCGTATTGAGTCTTTTATTGTTCAACGGTGAATCATTATCCCAGGGACCAGATTCGCGTGTCAGGGATTCTGTGTTATCTCTCCCTATAAGAGAGAGAGAGCATCTTCAGAAAAGTCCCTATATGTACGAAAGATATAATCTGCCGGTGCAGTGCTACTTTACTGCCATGCGTGGAATCTCCAGGTATCGTCGTAATTTGAGAACTGATACCATGCTCGTAAGCAGAACTCAGGATACAGTACCATCAGATGTTAAAGAAGTAGTGAAATCATGTATGGAAAAATTCGACATGAATAAACTACCTCCCCAATATGTCATTGGAGCTTATGCAGCATCTGTATATCAGGGTGATTATGAGAAGGCTAATCTTGCTTTTCAGAAATTTCTAAAGGATTATCCTCAGAACGACTCTTCTCAGAAGAGACGTAAGGCGCTGATGGTCAGCAAGGCAGGGAAGACGGAGATGTGGGTCAACCCCGACGCAGTAAAAAGACTTTTGGAACGGGGTAAGATAGCTGAAGATCTGGGTATGCCACTTTATGCAGATCCCTACGAATATATACTTGAAATTGCCAAAGACCTTCTCATGCCTGATGTAGGTATTGATGGGGCACGTCGCTATGTAAGCGCATGGACAAAGTGGACAAATGAAGAAATAATGGATTGGGGCGATCCGCGTCGTAGTTTCAATGCAATGATCGAGTTCTCAGCCTGGAAGAACGGTCTTGAAGCAAGTAAACAAATGGTGCATAATGAGTTTGTGCCAATGCTTCATGCCAGAACTGGAGGTGGACCAGAAAAGAAGAAGGCCGTGGAGGACATGTTTTCTTCTTCTTTGCGCTGGTTGGAGCCTATTGGTACAGCACCTCCTATGCTCGCCAGGTACTGGTTTGATTCGACCGGAAAAATCACGGATAGAGTACCTAAGCCAGGTCGTGTTACGCTGGTTTTCCCATCAGAACCTGAATTGGGAGGGAACGACTACTACCGCATTCACCTTTTAAGGGAGATGCACAAGAAGTTCCATGATAAAGGACTGGATATAGTTATACTAACCCGACTCAAGGGTCATTTCCGGCTGCAGATAATTGATAGCAAGGAGGAGGAGCTGGAGCTTCTACGAAAATACTATCTGGAACACCTCAACTTACCAGTAACCCTCGCAGTCGATGATGTTCGCTTCTCAAAGCGTTTCGACGGCGCTCGTATGCCGGAAGAGATACCGTGGAGGAGAACATGGCCTACACTTTATGTTAATAAAGGTCTTATCGTCGGTAGGGACGGTAACTTCTTCAGTACAGAATTGGATCACAATTGGTGGCGACGCTCGTTTCACTTAGTTGAAGAGGCGTTGGCTCAAAAAGTGGAGTGAGGTTTTGTTAATCGGGGCTTTCTGAGTCAGCCCTAAATTGATCCCCATTCCTTTTATAAATACGATTTTATCGCCCCCTATGGTAATAGGCTACCACAGGGGGCATTTTGTATAACAGGACCTTTTTAAACTTGGTTTTTAACACTCTTTTTAGGCCCTCTTTTTAAAACCTGCTTTTAGACCCTGTTTTCAGGCCCTCTTTTTAAACCATGTTTTCAGACTCTGTTTGATATTCCCTACATCCGGTGTCTCTCTCCCATATGGATCTGGCGGAAGATAAAAACATCCCATCGGACGATTTCCCAAGCGACGAGCAGTTGGTAAATCGCATAAGACTGGGAGATGAACAGGCGTTCGAGGCTCTTTTTGAGCGATATGTAGATCGCCTCACTGCCTTTGCCTTTCATTTTATCCAGGACCGGGACAGCTCTGAAGAGCTGGTTGCCGGTGTTTTTGCTTCGATCTGGACTCAGCGGTCTTCCTGGCAAATCTCCGTTTCGGTCGGTAATTACCTGTTTACTTCTGTTCGAAACCGGGCGCTGAATACTGTCCGGAGCCTGAAAAGAGCTGAGGTGTGGAAGGCCAGATTTAATGTTCATGGAGAGGTGCCTGGAACTGGGGAGAGAATCCCTCGCCCGGACCAGAAGATAGAACTCGAAGAACTGCGTATACAGCTCAATAATGTGATGAAAACGCTGCCTTCGAGAACCAGAGCGATATTTATGCTCAGATGGATAGAGCAGATGAGTTTCCCTGAAATTGCCAAAATTATGGGGGGCTCTTCTTCAGCTGCTCAAGTGCAATGCAACAGAGCCTTGAAGCTGTTAAGAAAGAGCATTCCTGAATATCTGAAATGAGACGTATGATTTTAACTACGATAAATAGATTCTGCCGGAATAAGATTTCAATGCAGCGGACCGCTTATGTCAAAAAGGTAACTTCACAAAAGAAATTTTTGTGGTATGTGTTTGATAATAGTTCGAAGTGGTGTCTTTAGGATGAATATGGAAACAAGCACTGGCAACAGCGACGGAGAAAATAACCGTCTTATAGATATAGAAGCTTTAGACCGATATATCAGCGGCAGGGCTTCGTCTTCGGAGTTCCATACCCTGATAGATACGGTTAATGGGATGGAAGCTTTAGACGATATTGCTTTGACCTTTAAGGAATCGGTATCGGAAGGTACGCCTGTTGACAGGAAGAAAATATGGAAGCTCGTCAACAAGATGCGTACTGAAACACCAGAGATAGCTGATAGAGATTTTTCTACAGATAGTTCATGGATTGGTAACATACGGTCTTCAAAGTGGTTTATCCCTGGGATATTTGCCACGATCTTTATTGGAGTACTGGCCATTCCAGGGCTGAACTTCGGATCACTTTCCGGTTTACTCAATCGTCCTGCTGCGCTATTTACTTCCGCTGCATCGGGTGAGGGTACTATATACATTACACACGCTGGCAATTTATCCGAGTTTACACTGAACGATGGTAGCAAGGTAATCCTCAATGCCGGTAGCAGTCTTCAGGTCCTGCCCGGTTTTGGAGTCGATGAGCGTCGTTTACGACTGATTGGCGAGGCTTACTTTGAAGTTACAAATCAGAATAAGATTCCTTTTATAGTAGAAGCTGGTTCTGTAACTACCAGAGTCCTGGGTACAGAGTTTTCGGTAAAAGCATACGAAGCTGAAAATGCACGTATCGCAGTGAGAAAGGGACGTGTTGCGGTTGATAGAACTGTGCTTGAATCAAATGAAGTTGCCTGGATTGATATAGATGCTACATCGGAAGAGAGTCTCATCAGAGTTACTCATGAAGATGATATTGATCCTCTTATGGCATTTACAACAGGAAGCCTTGTCGTTGCAGGTAAGCGCCTTTCCGAAGTAATTCCTGAGCTCAATCGCTGGTTTAACGTTGATATACAGTTGAGCGATCGCGAGCTCGGTGAGCGCGAAATACTGGTAGCTATACGATCCACTTCATTGGAAGATCTACGCAGGTTGTTGGAAGTCCCGTTAAACGTTCGCATAGAAATAAAAGGTAGAACCGTCACTCTTTTTCCGCGCAATAGCTAAAGCGCAAATCCTTTGATAAACCACCTATGCCATTGATACGCATGAGTTGCCGTTCCATCCCAATTGGTGTTGTATGGGCTTTGTCGAGCCTCTTTCTGCAACACAATACGCTTAATGCTCAATCCACTAATGTTAAACCGGTAATTGATCCGGCTACGCAGCAGACATCTGCTAAAACACGACTTGTCTCTTTAAAGCTGGTGGATATTTCTGTTGAAAGTGCGTTGATACGAATTGCAGAAACTGCTAAAATGGAGCTTAGCTGGGATAGATCTCGTGTTCCGGTAAACGCGGGAAATATTTCTGCGACGTTTGAGAATAAGCCTGTTGAAGAGGCCGTAAAGCAGGTGTTGAAGGGAACTCAGGCTACGACTCGTATCTCTAAAGATGGAAAGACCATCTGGATTGTTCCACAGGAAAAGGATTCTGTAAAACGTGATAGTGCCGCAGCAAAGGTTGGGCGTATTACTGGTGTTATTATAGACGCGAGTAACAAACAGCCAGTTTTTGGTGCAATGGTTTCTATTATGGGCCTTGGTTACTCGATTGTTACAGATGTTGATGGTCGGTTCATCTTTGGAAATGTCCCCGTTGGAACACGAACCGTCGTCGTAAAAATTCTGGGTTACGCCGGAGTAAGTCGTACAGTAGAAGTTGTTGAGTCTGAAGCAAAAGAAGTTTCAATTGCACTTAATTATGTTCCGGAACGCCTTCGCGAGGTTGTTACTACGGGAGCAGGTGAGCGCAAGCGAGTGGAAGTTGGAACGTCGGTCACACGTATAGAAGCTGATTCCCTGATGAAGACGATGCCGATCATCAGTGTAGAAGATCTTATTAAATCACGTGCCCCGGGGACTCAGGTTCTCATAAGCGGGGGGACAGTGGGCACAGGATCACGTATACGAATCAGAGGAGTTTCAGGACTACTAACCAATTCAGATCCGATTGTGATCGTCGATGGTGTTCGTATAGATGCCACGTACAGTGCTGTTGCCGGTGCTCCACCAAGAGAGGGGATTGGGGGAGGAATGTCCCGCAATCAGGCTTCCGGCAATGCATCCGCAACTTCAAGAATCAATGATATCGATCCTGAAACTATAGAATCCATAGAGATTCTAAAGGGTCCTTCTGCATCTTCGCTGTTTGGATCTGATGCCGCAAACGGAGTAATTGTAATCAGAACGAAAAGAGGTAAGGCTGGTCCCGCCAGATGGTCTTTAGGGTTGGAGGGAGGTCTCTCAAGAATGCATGCAAAATTCCCTGAAACATATTTTGCATGGGGAAATGGACCGGAATGGCCAACGAGTCAGAACTGCCGACTCGATATGGTTTCCGCCGGGACATGTGATCAGGACAGTATTACAAGCTATAATCCCCTCAATGTAAAGGAGTCGTCGCCATTTGGTACTGGCAGGAATTCCTCTTTCAATACCCAGGTATCTGGTGGAACGAATCAGATGAAATACTTTCTTGGCTTTACGACCAAGAATGAAGTCGGTTTATTGAAAATGCCGGATACTGAAAAAGAACGAATCCTCGAGATCCGGCAGGGAGTTCCACTTCCTTCATGGGCAGAACGACCAAATGTAAACAGAACAAACAATGTGTCTGCAAATATCTCTACAGAGGTAGCATCCCGTTTGAATGTCGACGTAGACATCAGGGTAATGTCCGGATACCACAGAGATGCAGAACAGGGGGCCGTCAGTTTTATACGAAACGCCATGCTTGGTCCTGGATACCGTGATTCTATAGGAAAAGGATGGGGCGAGAATGGCCCTGCATTAGGTTTTCTCAGAAGAATAAGCGATGCAGTAAGGCGTGGGTCTGGGGGAACTAATGCCAGATTGAGAGCCTCGGAGCGAATATTTCTTAACGGAACCGGAGGAGTAGACTTTTCTACGAGACGTGACGAGAACCTGTTACGTACTGAAGATCTTTTAGAGAGCACTGACCACAACAGTAGTCTGGCCAGGTATAGTGGTGAAATTGTTACTGTTACGTCAAATCTGTCCGGTGTTTTCGAAATGCCGTTTGCCAATGGGATGACAAGTCGGACAACCACCGGAATGCAGTTTATTGGAACAAGAAACTCGTCACTTTATGTACGCGTGATTGATCTGGCTCCAGGACGAGACGTAATAGATGCAGGCACAATCGATGTAGCCCCTAGTGAAACGAGATATGAATCTGCAACGCAAGGATGGTTTTTTGATCAGAACTTCATGTTACGTCCAAACCTTTTCGTTACTGCTGCTCTAAGGGGTGATGTAGGAAGCTCGTTTGGAAGTGAATCAAAACCGATGCTTTATCCGAAGTTTAACTCTTCCTGGATAATATCGGATGAATCTTTTTTTAATGCAAATACAGTAATTACAAGCCTACGTCTCAGAGCTGCCTTCGGTCAGGCGGGTATCCAGCCAGGTCCAGCTGCCAGATTCAGGTCATATACCTCGAATTATCTCTGGGTTGATGGCAGTCAGCAGCCAACATACATCCTCTCCTCCATTGGAAACACCAATGTTGTTCCTGAACGTTCCATGGAATTTGAAGGTGGTTTTGAAGCTGGAATACTCAATGACAGAATAGTACTGGACGTGACAGGATACTATAAACGCGTAAAGAACGCGCTCATATCCAGGTCACTGCCCACATCGTTTGGATTGAGCGCCAGACAGGAAAACCTCGGTAACGTAAAAAATACCGGAAGGGAAATATCACTTGCAGTCAGAGCGGTCGACAGGGATATGTTATCCTGGAACATATCTATGGGTTACTCCAGCAGTAATGACAAACTTATCAAGCTTGGTGCGCACACAGAACGTTTAGGAAGGTTGGGTGAAAGGTATGTCGAAGGGTATCCACTGACCGGACTTTGGGCTCGTCCGCTCGTTTCCTATGGCGACAAGAATAATGATGGAATCATTTCGGCTGACGAAATTCTGATGGGAGATTCCGCTGTCTTTCTGGGGTCACAGACTCCTAATGCAGAACTGTCTCTATTCAATAACATGAGATTCATGAACGGCAGAATCCTGTTTTCCAGCGGATTCAATTATACACACGATATGACTCAAACAAATACCGTAATGAGTAATCAGTGTACTTCCAACAGATGCGCTATTGCGGTTGTTCCAGGAACCTCTCTGGCCCAACAGGCTGTGTTCCAATCTCTACTCACGACCACAGATGCTGTACGGAATGCGTTCGCAACCTATGAAAAAGCGTCCTGGTTGAGATGGGGAAGTGTATCGCTGACTCTCTCTGCCACTCCGGAATTTGCAAAACGACTCAAAAGCAACTCTTTATCTCTGTCTCTTATGGGAAGAAACCTGGCAGTGTGGTCCAACTATAGAGGTCCTGATCCCGAAGTAAACTCCTCCACGAATGGGAATGGTACTGTGGATATGGGGATAGTCCCGCAGACCAGGGATTGGACTATACGCATAAACATGGGCTTCTAGGACTTATATGCAAAACCTGAAAATAACTGTTGCACTTATTCTCACAGCTGTTTCTCTAGCCTGTTCGTGGGATGTGAATTCGGTAGACAATCCTCACGATATTGTAGATCCTGGATCTGTTGAGACTCCTGCAGGCATATCCGCGATATACAGAACTACAATAAGTCTTTTTTCTTCCAGCTTTGCAGGTGGAAGTGGTGGGCTCTCAAACAGCTTTGTCTATGCAAGTGCACTGGCGGGCGATGAGCTGATATCTAATGCAGATTACGCTACATCGCTGCGGATGCTGGGAATCGGTGGGGAAGCTTCGTCATTTAGTATTGATGAGAATCCATGGTCCAATATCCATCTGGTTCGTATACATCTTGATCAGGCAATAGCTGGCGCGATAAGATTCCGCAACGAATTGCCTGACTATTATCTGGTGCATATGTATGCAATGAGAGGATACCTTTCGCTTTTCATTGGCGAACTGTATTGCTCCGGCGTTGCATTCAATCGTGCAGTTCCTGGAGCGGATATCGAATTTTCCGAAGGGCTTTCAACTCAGCAGGTTTTTAGAAAGGCAATCGCCGATTTTGATTCGGCGCTGGCTATCAGTACTGATAGTCTCCGTTTTCTCAATCTTGCAAAAATGGGAAAGGCAAGAAGTCTATTGAATCTGGATAGTTACGATTCAGCTGCTTCAATGGTACAGAGTATTCCTACATTGTTCAGTTTCCAGATAAGATATGGTTCGACATTCAACAATTTCTCGAACGGCCATCCCGGATTTACTCTGGCAGACAGACTTGGTGGCAACGGACTTGACTACTTAAGCGCCGGTTCTTATCTCGATCGTAATAATGATGGTATAGATGAATCGGACCCTCGAGTTAGGTCAATCTATAGTATGACTACCTTCAGCAATGTCCCAGCCAAGTACACAACTACGAGCGATCCAGTCAATCTTGCGGACGGGCTGGAAGCTCGCCTGATTGAAGCTGAAGCTCTCCTGCGTAATAATGACATCTCTGGCTGGGCAAATATCCTGAATCAACTGCGCCGCAGCGGATGGAGTGCCCCGCTCGATACCCTTACATCCGATTCTACGGTCTCAGCATCTGACACGCTGAGAGTCAATGTAATGTTCAGGGAGAGAGCTTTCTGGCTTTACACTACTGGCCGACGCTTCGGAGATTTAAGACGAAAAGTGAGGCAGTACAGAAGACCTTTTGAAACTGTTTTCCCAATCGGACTTCATCCGACCCTGACTTCTGTACAACGCGTATTTAGCAGGAATGCCAATCTTGCACCTCCTGCTACAGAAGTGGAATCCAATCCGAAGTATGCCGGCTGTTTTGACAGAAATGCATAAAGGAGTGAACCTAAAATGATACGTAAATACGCCGTTTCAAGCGCCACCAGCCGTGTGCTCGCACTCGCACTTCTTCTCTCAGCCTGCAATTCTCAGGATTCTCTTAGTGTGCCTGGTCAGCAGGATCCTGATAGAATGTGGTCTGTGGAATCCAATGCGCTTTCATTGAATATGCTTGTGGGTGAGACCTACCAGTTGAGTGTCACTGCCAGAGACATGAACGGAAATGTCATTAATCCGAAAGGCACGATATCCTACAGATCTGAATTGCCGAATATGGTGACCGTCGATAGCACAGGTAAAGTCACTGCTATTCAGAAATATGACGGAGTAAGGATTTTTTCATCGTTTACCTCGGAATCTGTCACTTTCACTGATACAATCAACGTGGCAGTTTTTTCGGATCCTGTCAGTGTGGAATCTGTAGAGATTACCACTTATGGTTTACCCTTTAATCCGGTTGTTTATTACAAGGGTTATGGATGGTTCAGTGTGACAATAAAGGATAACAACGGTTTCACGATCAATGGTCTTGTCTATTCTATAAAGTCTCTAGATAAAGATGTAGTAAACGCTACTCCGTGGTATCTGTATGGTACGAGTGCAGGTAAGACAAGAGTCGCAGTCGAGGTGAACGCTTTCGGTAGAAAATTTGTTGATACGGTAGACGTCAGGGTAGAGTACCCCGTTACCGCTTCTGTAGGTCTGTCTTATACGGGTGCTGATCCTGTAATTGCAGTGAATGGATCGGTCACATTTGACAACTATTTATTTCCTCAAAGGGATGTGCAGGTCATTTTTGATTCTAACAAGCCAGCACCATTATTACTGGCTGGAGATACTGTAAACGTTCTATCGTATCGAACTGCCACTGTAAAGTTCACAGCGCCTGGTATATACAGGTATACTGTTCCCGCTACTAACAGAAGTAGCGCCGTAATAGTTAGAGAAAATCCAACATTTTAGTTAGCTGAATTATAATGAAATTTGTGAAAACTGTACCGTTTAACCTTATTGGTTTTTGCGGTATCGGTCTGATGCTGGCCAGTGCAGGGCATGTTCATGCAAATGTAAGCAGTGCTGTCGATATCGTTGGAACGTCCGTCGGGATCGATAGTGCGGCCAGGAACATAGATACTATCTTGAAAACAGGAAGGCTGGAAAATGGCCTTGTCTATTTTGTCAGGAGTAATGCGAGTCCAAGGAAAGAGGCCACACTCAAGCTTATAGTTAAGACAGGATCGTTACAGGAAGACGATGATCAGAGAGGTTATGCTCATTTCGTCGAACATATGGCTTTCAATGGAACTGCGAGTTTTCACAAACGCGAAATTGTTGAATATCTCCAATCTATTGGTCTCAAGTTCGGTGCGGACATAAATGCATATACTGCATTTGACAGAACTGTTTATGAACTGACTGTTCCTACTGACAAACCTGAATATGTATCGAAGGCCCTTCGCATCCTTTCTGAATGGGCTGGCAATATTTCCTTCGATTCGGCTGATGTGATTGCAGAAAGAGGGGTTATAGTTGAGGAATGGCGCGGACGTCAGAATAAACAGGCTGATATTATGGCCCGCCACGATTCAGTTCTTAATGCAGATTCCCGGTACCTCGATAGGTTGCCGATAGGGACTTATGAAAGTATCGCCAATGCTGATCCCGATCGCTTGAAAAGATACTACAAGGAATGGTATCGTCCGGAACTTATGGGTGTTGTATTCGTAGGGGACTATGATTCTGATTTGGTTGAATCAGAAATCAGGAAACTGTTTTCCGGATTGAAAAATCATCCAAATGCACGAAAGATAGAGAAATACGCCATTCCATTTTTCGATACAACAAATATCTCCGTAATAAGGGATTCACTCATAAACTATCCGTCCATAAACTATCTCATACGTTTTGACAGAGCAGAAGGAACTAAGGAGAAGCTTACCAGAGATGGACTCGCTTTTTCCATATTCACAACTGCAATCAATCAGCGATTGGACAAACTTTCGAGATCGCTGAATGCTCCTTTCAGATCGGCCAGTGTAGGAGGGAGAGCGGCTCTGGATGGTACGCCATACCTTTCATACGAGGTTGTTGGCAGACAGCAGTCTCCACTTAATAGCCTTGAGACGCTGATCAGTGAGGTTGATAGAATCGCCAGGTTTGGTCTTGATGAAGGGGAATTTGAAAAGATAAAAAATTTCATGTCCAGCTCTGTGGATCAGATGCTCAAAAATCCTCCAAGGCCGAATTCTCCATCATTGGCATCTACATATGCGGCTTCCTTCATTGAGGGAAAGCAAATGGAGAATCCGGATTCTTCATACAGATTGCGCAAAGAGTTGATTTCTCAGATCACACAGGAGGAAATAAAGGAGCTCTCTGGGTTATGGAAGACAAAGGAAAATAGATTCTTTCTAATGAATATGCCCGCTGCCTATGATGTGAGTATTCCTGAGACTGAATCGCTGCTGTCCGTACTCGATGGGATAGAGTACATCCCGCTCACTGCGTATGTGGAAGATCCAGAAGAAGAAGTCGAACAGTTTGTTGGAAAGATTCCTGAGATGGGGGACATTCTTGAAAAGAAAGTGCATAGTGATTCTATTCAGGAGTGGAAGCTGTCGAACGGAATTACAGTCTGGCTTAGGCAGCAGCCATATCGCTCTGGTGTAACGGAAATATACGGACGTTCCAAAGGTGGATATTACAGCGGGGTAAACAAGTACGGACTTATACCTTCCATGACTGTGGAGCAGACAATTGGTGTGAGTGGTGCCGGCAGCTTCTCGGCCGAACAATTAGGGAAAATGCTGAAGAGCCGTGATATCATGACTTTGCACTGGTCTATTGAACCGTACTCTGAGACGGTGCGCGCAGTTGCTACGAATGATGATCTGGAAACAGCCTTGCAACTACTCCATTTCTATCTGAATGAGCCACGCATCGATACGTCATTCATAGAAAAGGAAAAGGAGCGCATTCTTCAGAGTCTCTCTGAAAAGGTGATGACTGCCGAAGCACATTTTTCGGACACTGTAAATCTTACAATGGTTCAGCATCACCCTTATGTGGTTACTCGTATGAACATTACTCCGGATTCACTCGATCCGGAAAAGTCTCTACAGGTATTCAAGGATCGTTTCGGTGATATGAGTGACTTTCAGTTCATTATTACCGGTGGCTTTGATTATCCGATAATAGACACTATAGTCCGCAGGTATATTGCTTCCTTGCCCGGTGGCGAAAGGAAAGAGGAATATCCGGATATTCGTATACTCCCGCCTGAAGGGCTCGTAAAGAAACGTGTCTATGGAGCAAATTCAGCCAGTGCGATGTCGATAATGAATTTTTCAGGTGATCTGGAAAAGACGAGAGAAGCATCCTGGCAAGTCACGTTACTTACAGAACTTATCCGGACTCGTCTGACACAGGTTCTACGTGAAGATCTTGGCGGCGTCTATTCTCCGGGTGTAGCAAGTTCATTCACAAGTGTTCCAACACCGAGATTTTCGCTGGAGATATCTTTCGGTAGTGATCCGAAACGTGCAGATGAACTGGTCGATGCAACACTAGCCGCTCTTAAGGAAATGCAGGATAGTCTGCTACCGGAGATGTACGTCGCAGGTGTAAGAACCATGATGCTGGGAAGCCTTGATGCCAACAAGCATCAGTGGGCGATGCGAATCAATAGCATGCTTGACTATGATATTCCGATTTCGGAAATGAACAACTACGAATGGATACAACATATAACTCCTGAAACTGTTCGTCAGGTAGCACGAAAGCTTATAGATCTTAAAAGTTACAAGCTGTTTCAGCTGTTTCCGGGAGAGCAGCAAAAATGAGTTATAGTCGCAGAGAATTTCTTCAACAAACGGGAGCCGCATTTGCCGTAGGTGCAGCTCCTGCACATATCTTCTTGCCATCAGCAGAAGTTTTGAACGATTCGGACCTTTTTGCTCTGGCAGAAAAAGGAGTTGATGTTGCAATGTCCATGGGCGCAGAATACGTTGATGTTCGCATCACAAGAAGCCGACATGAGAAGATAGAAAACTTTGAGGATATCAAGGAAGATAACGAGTGGTTAGGTGTCGGAGTGAGAGTAGTAAAGGGAGGGCATTGGGGGTTCATGAGTAGCGCCGTATGGACTTTTGCAGAGATGGAAAGGCTTGCAACCAGTGCAGTGAAGCAGGCAGAAGCATTCGGCAAGTACAATAAAGGTGAAGTTTTACTTGCTACCCCGCCGGCTTCTGTAGCGCGTGGTGAATGGATCATGCCTGTTCAATATGATCCTTTCGACGTCCCGAAAGCTGAGAAGATGGATTTTCTGCATACATTACGTGATGAGATAAACAATTATGACATGTCGGCCTGGAGTTCGCTTGATTACGCAGGGACAAAAAAAGTCGTAGTGTTTGCTTCCAGCACTAACTCTCAATGGAAACAAACGAGTTTCAGTACTGAGCTTGCTATGAGGCTGTCCTACCCGTCTCAGAAAAGTCTGAATGCAGAGCTGGTCTTCGGACGCGTCCGCAACATAAGACCTCCTGCCGGAAGAGGCTGGGAATATATCATAGATCCTAAGATCTTTACAGAGGTAGAAGCAGAAGTAGAGGAAGTAAAAGCAATGCGGTTTACAGTTCCTGTTGAGATCAACAGATATGATGCTGTCCTGGGTCCAAGAACTGTTGCAGCCGTTTTAGGTGCCACAATAGGTGGTGCTACAGAGCTTGGTAGAGCCCTGGGATATGAGGCTAACTCTGTTGGAACATCTTTCCTGGATAGACCAGTAGAAATGCTGGGAAATTATCAGATTGGAAATCCGAAGCTCACGGTTACCGCTGACAGAACCATGCAAGGTGGTTTGAATACGGTGAAATGGGACGATGAAGCTGTTCCCGCTCAAAAAACAACTCTGGTAAATAACGGAGTACTAGCCGATTTCCAGACTACGCGAGAAACCGCTATGCATCTGGCTCCTTACTACGAACAAAGAGGCCAGTCAGTATCGTCAAATGGCTGTGCTTCTTCTCAGTCCGGATTGTTTTTTACCACACAGCATACATGTAATCTGCATATGGCCGAGGGAGACAAAGATATTTCATTCTATGATCTCGTAGGTCAGGTGGACAGAGGTGTAGCATTGATGGACGTCAAATATGTAGAAGTCGATTTTCAGTGTCTCAATGCTACGGTTGTAGGTTCAGCAAGAGAGATCCGAAAAGGAAAGCTGGAAAGATATATAAATGATTCTGCTATTATGATTCGCACACCAGAATTCTGGAAAAGTATGATGGCACTTGGAGGAGCTTCAAGTAGAAAGGATTACGGATTTATCTGTAAGCGCGGACAACCTGAACAGGCATTGGAATACAGCGTGTCGGCTGTTCCTGCCATCTTTCAGAACGTCGGTTTGATCAATGAAACAGCAAGATAATAATACAAGAGACAGATTCCTGTCGCCGGATGAAGTTCGCAAACTTCAGGACCGGGTTCGTTCGATGCAAAAAGGCGGCGGGGACACGTTAATACTGATAAACAGTTCGTGGGCCGGCAATGTGCGTTGGGGAAGGAACAGGGTTGTGAGCACTGGAGATATAGAATCATCCAGGGTCTCGATCGGGAGAAAGATAACGTTCTCTCTACCTGCTTTTATTTCCACAAATGGATTGGATGATGATAGCCTTCGTGCTGCCATCAGGCGAGCAGAAGGGATACACGAATTTTATACTCCCAATCCAGATAATTATGTCGATCGACCGGAACGGTATTATCCCTATGCTGAACCTGATATATGGCATGATAGTTCATACAATCTGAACGCTGAGTCCCGAGCCGAAGTAGTAGCGGACATAATTAACAAGGCTCAGAAGGACGGTCTTACATGTGCTGGCTACGTTGCTGTTGGTGCAACAGCAAGATCTGTCAGTAATTCCGCCGATCTTTTAAGATACTATCCTTACACAACATCAGAGCTTACCATAACCGTGAGAGACCCTAAACGGGGAGGTTCCGGATGGGCTGGTGTGGATTGGGACGACTGGGATAAGATAGATGTAAACAAGCTGTATGCCATCGCTTCAGACAAGTGTTTAAAGTCTATCAATCCTGTTGCGATAGAACCAGGTAGATACACTGCGATCCTGGAACCTCAGGCGGTATGCTCTCTTACAGCACCGCTTGTGGAGCGGTTCGATCGAAGAGTGGCAGAGTTGGATGGAACAGTTCTGAATCTGCGGAAGGGCTTAAGTAAGCTTAGCCTTAAGATCCTGGATGAAAGGCTTACGATTTCCGCAGATCCTATGGATCCGGGTATTGGTTTCCCCCCTTTCGACTGGTCCGGCCACAGTTATCAGAATGTAAATTGGGTTGAGAACGGAGTGCTTACCAATTTGTCCTATGACAGCAAGTATGCGGTGACATTTCTGGGCCATGACAAATCTCTTCCTAATTCCCTGGCATTTAGAATGAGTGGTGGAAATACATCTATCGAAGAAATGATAGAAACAACATCACGTGGAATACTGGTGACAAGGTTTAGTAATACACGTATTGTTGATCCTAACTCATTACTTCTCAGCGCATTTACCAGAGATGGATTATGGTTGATCGAAAATGGTAAGATCTCCAAATCAGTAAAAAATTTCAGAATAGTTGATTCGCCGATGTTTGTACTGAACAACATTGTTCAACTTGGTATTCCGGAGAGAGTTTACAGGCCAGAGGCACCAGCTATATGTCCAGCTTTAAAAGTGAACGACTTTTCATTTGCAGGACTTGTCGATGCAGTTTGATTCCGAAAATAAGATGAAGAGAAAGTATACGATCGTATTTGCATTGGTTCTACTGTGCCTGTTTGTGATAAACCGCAGTGCCCGTTCACAGCAGAATGATTCACGTGCTCGTGATTCTATTCTGTCGTTTCCCGTAGAGGAGAGAGAACATCTTCAGAAGAATCCTTATGTTTATGAACGGTATAACACTCCATCTCAGTGTTATTATGCTGCTTTTCGTGGTCTTGCCAGGTATCGTCGTAACCTGAGGATGGATACAGTGGTTCTTGTCCGGAGCAGAGATACGTTGCCGGATGAGGTTGAGCAGGTTGCCAGAGCATGCATGAGCAAGTTCGATATGAATACCGTTCCTGCTAGATTTCTGATTGGAGCATACTCTGCAAATATATATGCAAATCAATACGATGATGCAAAGCAGGCAGTAAACAGATTTGTTGCTGAATATCCTGAGAATGATTCATCGCAAATCCGACGTAAGGCGTTAGCACTCGCAAGGGCTGGAAAAACAGATAGGTGGTTCAATCGTCATGTGATCAAGGACATGATAGAGCGTGGGCAACTCATCGAAAAACTGGGGCAGTGGCGATATGCTCCCGAGGCATACTCTTCCATCTTCGAGATTGCCAAGGAAAACATTGACCCGGATATGGGAATAGATGGAACGAAACGTTATGTCAACGCATGGTCGAAATGGACAAATGAAGAAGTAAACGATTGGGGAGGAGCGGGATTCGCTTTTGACCGTTGGCTGGAGTTCGATTCGTGGAAAAATGGTGTGGAGGGGAATCTTCACATTATTCGGACCAACTTCGTTCCATTGCTGCATGCCAGACAGGGTGGCGGTGAGGACCAACGAAAGCAGATAGATAAGTCACTTACTGACCTGGTCGCTAGAAATAATCAGTATATTGGTGATCCGGCTTCACCTATACTTGCGCGGTACTGGTTTGACTCTACTGGCGTACCTGAGCAAAGATTGCCGAGGCAGGGGAGAACAACAATAGTTTTCATCTCAGATCCGGAGCTTGGAGGGAATGATTACTACCGTTTCAACCTCATGAGAAGACTTCACGAGAAGTATCATCAAAGGGGATTGGATATACTCGTGGTAACAAGGCTCAAAGGCCATTTCAGATATGCGATTACCGAAAGTAAGGAGGAAGAACTCGAACTCCTGCGTCAGTACTATCTGGATCACCTGAAACTGCCCATCACTCTTGCTATTGACGATGTGCGTTATTCCAAGCGTTTCGATGGTATGAGAATCGCCGAGGAGGTACCTTGGAGAAGAACCTGGCTAATGCTATCTGGAACCGATGGTGTTGTTGTAGGTAGTGACGGAAAATTCTTCAGTATCGAGATAAACTTCCGGTGGTGGGATAGGGCGTTCCAGGTGGTAGAGCAGGCGTTGGAGAAAGCCGGAAACTGAGGATCGTCCTATAGGCAACTCTATTTAAGTCCTGATTTTAATTCCACTTAAATATTGATCCCACTTGAGTCTTGATCCAGCTTAAGCCTTAATCTCGCTTATGTCTAATCCCACTTATAAAACCCTTTGCCTGATTTTTTCCCAAGCTTACCTGTTTTAACATAATCCCTGAGAATTTGTGGAGCTGCATAAGTATCCTGACCGAATGTTGCGTAAAGATGATCGGCTATAGCCAGGCGAACATCAAGCCCTACGAGATCGGTAAGTTTGAGAGGTCCAATCGGATGATTGTATCCCAGCTCCATCGCGGTATCTATATCTTCCGCTGTTGCGACACCCTGTTCAAGCATTCTCATAGCTTCAAGCCCAAGTATTACACCCAGTCGACTGGAAGCAAAACCTGGGGAATCTTTAACTGTTATCGATGTTTTATTGAGCGCTGCTACAAACTCTGTAGCGGCGTTCAGTGTTTTCTGGGATGTTTTTTTCCCCCATACGACTTCCACCAGCTTCATAGCGGGAACTGGATTGAAAAAATGCAGCCCAATAACTCTCTCTGGATTACTGATAGCAGAAGCTATTGAAGTAATCGATAAAGAAGAGGTATTCGAAGCAAGTATACATTCTGAATCGGTGAATTCCTCTAATGACCGGAAGATACCCTGTTTTAGTTCAAGGTTCTCTGGAACAGCCTCGATGACAAGTTGAGCTGTACCTGCTGCGTCCTCTAACGAAGATGATGTCGTTATTCTCTCTCTTGTCGCTTTCGCTTCATCAGGAGTTAATTTGTTTCTGGAAACACCTTTTTCCAACGCTGTTTCAATGTGGAGCATTGCCAGCTTAAGTCGGTCAGCCGATGTATCAGTAATGGTAGCATTGAAGCCTGACACTGCAGCAGAATATGCAATGCCGTGCCCCATTGTTCCTGCGCCGATAATGGTGATGTTCTGTATCTTCATGCTTGAGAGGTATTTGACGTTGAGCTATTCATAATCATTGAGTGTGTTCTTTGTGTGGGTTGGGCTCTTAAATCACATGCACTGGTACTGATTTGCTTGATTGTTTTTTCAATGCCTATTTACCCACTCTCTCAAAAACAGCAGCTATTCCTTGGCCAACACCAATACACATAGTAGCTATACCATATCTTGCACGACGCCTGGTCATTTCATGAGTGAGCGTTGTTACAATCCTTGCTCCACTGCTACCCAGAGGGTGGCCCAGCGCAATCCCACCACCGTTAACGTTTATCTTGCTCGGATCAATTCCGAGTTCTTGAATACAGGCCAAAGCCTGAGCTGCAAACGCTTCATTTAATTCCACAAGATCTATCTGATCTATAGTGAGATCTGCGCGTTGTAGGGCTTTTTTAACCGCTGGAACCGGCCCTATCCCCATCACTTCCGGCGAAACTCCCACAACTGCTGATGATAAGATACGGGCGATCGGTTTTAGCCCTTGACGCTTTGCTTCTCCGTAATTCATCACCAAAACAGCAGCAGCTCCATCATTTATTCCGCTGGATGAGCCTGCCGTAACTGTTCCTCCGAGTTTGAAGGCTGGTTTCAAGGACTCCAGCTTCTCCATTGTAATATCGCTGCGCGGGTGCTCATCTGTGTTTACAAGTATAGTTTTTCCACCTTTTGCCGGAACAGATACGGGAACTATTTCGTCAGTAAACATGCCGTTATCTATTGCAGCCGCGGTTTTCTGTTGGCTTTGAAATGCAAATGCATCCTGTTCTTCTCTGGAGATTGAGTATTTCTCGGCCACATTTTCTGCGGTTTCACCCATAGAAATTATCCACTCTTTTGGAAATTTCGTATTTGTAAAGCGCCAACCAATTGTACTGTCTGTGAGCTGTGGAGCTGCACGAGAGTAGGCCTCTTCCGATTTTAGGGTCACCCACGGAGAGCGGGTCATGCTTTCGACACCGCCGGCAATTACCGCTTTGGCCTCACCTGCCTTAATTGCATGAAAGGCCGAAATAATAGCCTGTAATCCTGAGCCGCAAAGACGATTAACCGTCTGGCCTGGAACTTCAATTGGTAACCCTGCTAGCAGAGATGCAAGTCTTCCAACATTCCTATTGTCTTCGCCTGCCTGATTAGTGCAACCCATAATCACATCATCTATCGATAATGGGTCTACGCTGCTTCGCTCCACCACAGATTTGATTACTAATGCGGCTAAATCATCTGGGCGGATTTTGGCCAATGCACCAGCGTATCGGCCAATTGGAGTACGCACCGCTGCAACAATAACCACATCTGTGTCTGAAACAGAGCTGGAGTACGCTTCAGAATCTGATAAGGTGTTCTTTTGATAGCGCGGCGCCATATCAGCGTCCAGCGACATCCCGGCTTTTCCTGACGATTCGGTCATTCTGGAATTACCGCAGTTGCTTCAATCTCAATCAGTGCTCTATCTTCCACCAACTGGCTGACAAATACAACAGACATAGCAGGGAAGTTCTTACCTAAAACATCTCTATACGCCTGACCAATCTCTCGCTGAAGAGCCATATACTGTTTCTTGTCAGTCATGAACCAGGTCATTCTTACTAGGTGCTCTGGCGAAGCTCCCGCTTCGTCTAAAAGCGCTGCAATATTAAAGAGAGTCTGCCTCGTCTGATCGACCAAAGAGTCAGATTCGAACTCGCATGTTGCTGGATTCCAGCCTATCTGACCGGCTAAAAAAACATGTCTACCCTTTACGGATATACCGTTTGAGTATCCACGTGCTGGAGCCCAGCCGAATGGGTTCAGATTAATAGGATGATTTGGGGAGTTAATCACTGTGCAGCTCTCTAAGTTTAAAGCGTTGAAGTTTTCCAGTCTCGGTTCGTGGTAATGAATTCACAAACTCGATTCTTCTTGGATATTTATAGGGAGCAATCTCAGACTTTACATAGTCCTGAAGCTCTTTAACTGTTGGCGGATTATCGGCGACAGACTGTGTGAGAACTATGTAAGCCGTTACTACTGATCCTCGATCTTCGCACGGAGTGCCGATGACGGCACATTCCTGAACTGCAGGGTGATCGAGAAGAACGT
>JBEBRK010000006.1:0-227917 GCA_040394885.1 Gemmatimonas phototrophica | reverse complement strand
AAGCAGATTCGTTGTCCAAACAGTATATGAACAGGTGGGGGCTCGGTGGATTCTTTGCGGTAGGTGTTACTGAATTTATGCGAATCCCAGGTCTTGATAATCGCCGGATTGATAACGAGCCGAAATATCAGGCTGACTTAAAAAACGTTCATAGGAGTCTGGGGAGTAGAACACTTCTGATTGATAGGAAAGGACGGATAGTTACCACGATTGCTCTAAATGCGCAGTATGAACAGACGGCTATTAACTTTATACAGGCAGTGATTGATAGGAAAGATGAGTAGTTTGTGGGACCATTGTTGTAAGTAAAGATAAAATCCTGTTCAATTTATAGGCCGCCTCTCATCTGTACTGGGGAAGGCGGCCTAATGCGTTTATTGGATATTCTAATATTTTAAGCTCAACTCATTGGAGCAAGACAGCAACAGAATTCCAACCTTGCGCAATTTCAATTTTTAACCAATATTCAGGTCAGGGGCAATAAATTCTTACGGAGATGCACATAGTGCCACCTGATCCTGTAAATCCTGCAAGCTACGAAGTAGGAGAAGAATATGAATGGCCTGCACTTATACGTGCGGGTAACGATCAGGTTTTTGAGCATATGTTTATTGTATATGCTCCTAAGCTGGCATCTTTCGCAGATGCTTATGTTAAGTCACGAGAAATTGCTCAGGAGTTAGTTCAGGAGGTATTCCTCTGGGTCTGGAGCAACAGAGAAAACTGGACTGTAACCACTGATGTTCGAACTTATCTCTATAGTGCAACTCGTAATGCTGCGCTTGGCTATCTAAAGCGCCAGAAGATTCGAATAAATTTCGACAATAGTATGTTGCAGGACAATACAGCTAGCATTCAATCTGCGACAGTTGAAAATGAAATGATGCGAGAGGAGCTTATTCGCACTATTTATGATGCAATTTCGGAACTCCCCGAATCGCGGCGTGTGGCAGTTACTTTAAGGTGGATTCATAAGCTGAGTTATGAGCAGATAGCCCAAGTAGTTGGTAGCTCGCCTAAAGCGGTAGAAAAGCAGCTTTATAGGGCCTTGAGAGATCTTCGGGGGAAGTTGGAAGGGCGCGTTTAGCACAGACGTCAGCCATCCGTGGTTGATTTAAGCTCTCAGGGAAGATCTCCGAGCAGGACAGAACGATTTTAGTGCTCTCAAAAAGAAATTCTCAAAAAAGTTCAATTTAGGTGTCTGGTTCTTGACTACTTAGTCACCATATAGGTTATGAAGCCTACTCTCGATTTGGAAATCCTGGACCGATACCTCTCCGGAACATCGACTCCGGAGGATATCGCCTATTTATCTGCTTGGTGTGAAGATAATATCGAGAGGAAGAGGCTCTTGAAGGGGTTGGAATCGGGGAGCCTGCCAGTTGGAAGTGATGGAAATGAGTGGAATGGACTACAGATGTGGGAGGAGTTCAGTAAGGACCATCGGGCTGCTACTATTCTAAACACAAATTCGGAACCTGTTCGGCCACTCAGGGTTGTTAGAACCGGGGAATTTAGAAGGGTTAGTCATAGACAAAATACCGAAGAAAGTACGGTTAATCTGTGGAAGTATAGAACAGCTTTTTCATGGGTTACTGCGGTTGTAATGCTGGTTGCTGTAGGTCTTGTTGTTGGGAATGGCTTGGAGCGGGGTGTTTCAATAAGAGGTTTTGCGTTTGAATCTGACAAAGAGATAATTACAGGCCAAGGACAGCGTACTACGATTGAACTCTCAGATGGTAGTCGAGTATTGATAGCACCGGAGAGTAGGTTCTTGATATCAAAGGATTATGGGAGTAAGGATCGTAATGTTGAAGTCGAGGGAGAAGTCTACATCACAGCTGTTCAGGATCCTGAACGACCCTTCGTTGTTAAGGCAGGGAATACGGAGACAAGAGTATTGGGTACTAGTTTTTCGGTGCGTAAGTATCCAGACGATTCAGTTGTAAGGGTCGCTGTTATTGATGGTCGAGTGACGGTCGGAAAAGCTGTAGTTGGAGCGGGAGACGTGGCCAGAACATTGTCAAACGGTATAACAACTGTGCAGGCTGAATTGAATATTGTCAGATATGTATCGTGGTCCAAAGGGATTTTGATATTTGATGATCAATCTTTATCTGAAGTTATTAAAGAGTTGAATAGAGCTTATGGAGTTAAGATAGTTCTTTCTGAAAAACAACTTGGTGGTGAGAAGATAACAGCTACGTTCGATAACCAGACTACTAGTAGTATACTGAAATATTTGTCTCTTGCCCTGGATCTGGATCTACGTTATGCCGGGGAAACCGCTATTCTTTCGAACCGATGATAGAAAAATCATTACTTATTAATCACACTAGTTGGGGGAGGAAGATGAGTCTTTTAGTTGGTGAATTCCCGGTATCGATGCATGTGAGAGCGTTGTATCTACGAATTGGGTTGTTGCTTGTGTTAAGCCATATTTTCGTCTTCGAAAGCAAAGCGCAACAACCTGATGTGCCGTTTGATCTTTCTTCGTCTTCTCTTGTACCTAGTGATCAAGGGACAGACGCAAGAGAAAGAGTTGTTTCGCTAGTGTCAAAGAATGAAAGTATTGGAGCTATTTTGAAGGATTTGGCTCGACAGGCGAATATTAACATTACTTATAGTCGCAAGATTGTTCCTGTCGACAAAAGAATTGAATCGTTTGAAGTAAAAGAGATGCCTATTTCACAGGCTTTGAATAAGGTACTGGAAGGGACGGATCTTATAGCTGTTGTAAATGCCAACGGTCATGCTGTGGTGGCAAGGAAGGAACCGGTAAAGTCATTTGATCAGGATACAACACAAATGGCTCGAGGATCGATTAAGGGAAAAGTTATTGATTCTGCTAGTAAAAGTGGTATAGCTGGTGTAACTGTTCAAATTGTTAGTTCGAGTTATTCGAGTGTTACGGATGAAAATGGCACATTTGAATTGCGTAATATTCCTCTTGGATCTCACAGGCTTAGTGCTCGAGTTTTGGGGTTTGTGACCAGAGTGCGGGAGGTGAAAGTAACTTTAGGGGAAAACCCATCCGTTATTTTTACGTTAGTACCAACTGCAACATCACTTTCGGAAGTTGTGACCACCGCAACTGGACAACAGCGCAGAGTTGAAGTTGCTCATGATATCGCTAAGATAGACGCCTCAAAGATTATGGAGCGTACCCCGGTGAGAAATGTTACTGATATTCTTGAAGCTGCTCAAGTTCCCGGGGTTCTTGTCCAGAGGAGTAGTGGGGATCCTGGTTCGCCTTCTAGAATACGAATTCGAGGTATTTCAAGTATCTCTCAGTCAAATGATCCGGTTGTTATACTTGATGGTATATGGGTGGATAATACCGTGGGTAAGCTTGCAAGAATAGATGCTATTGATCCGGCAACGATCGAGACAATTGAGATCATAAGGGGGCCGTCTGCTGCTACGCTATATGGTCAGGATGCATCTAACGGAGTTATTGTAATAACAACTAAGAAAGGCAGGGCTGGTACTACTAGATGGAATGTTGGATATAAGCGTGACTGGGGACAGACGTATGGGAGCAAGCCGTTAGAGTATAAAGGTTTTGGATTCCATCCGGTGACGGGGACTAGGACGCTCTGTAATGTTGGTCAGGCTATAGATTATTCCTGTATCCAGGATTCAGTGTTGGTACTAGACCCCAATAATCCATTGGTCGGCAGAGAAGGTACCGAAATGAATGATGTGTATACAGCCTCTGTTGAAGGTGGAACCGCTGCAAGTACTTATTCAATTACTTTATCACGGACTAATACTACTGGAGTTAGAAGAACTTCTCCGATTGACGAGATTCGATATCGCATACTTGGATATGAAGTTGAGAATCAGTTTAGGCTGCCGTCGAAGAAAGTGCAGAATAATGTTGCTTTCGCCTATAGTCTTGCGCCTAGGGAAAACCTATCAATTGGCCTGCAACTTTCAGCGAATCAATCCAATCTAAAGGACAATCTATTTCGTAATTTCTTTGACGTTGGAATCGGAGGATCCGATCCTCGGTTTACAGCTTATTCAATCGATACCGTTAACTTCGTTACACCACCATCTCCATCTCTCAAAACGCTTAATACTATTTATGCCGAGGAAAATCCCCTCAAGGGTTCATCCGGAACAATTAGTAGTACAGTTAGCTTTCGCCCCGGCAAAAACTGGATAATAGGAGGAAGCCTGGGAGCAGAAAAAACAATAAACGAAGAATCCAACTTCTCAAGAAGAACACAGTGTCGTGCGCTCAATTGTTATGACACGGTCGGATCGGGATTTCAGAGTTCACTAACACGCGATGTTTATACAGTTAGGATGAATGTGAAGCATACACTGCAACTTGGGCCGTTATCCAGATTCCTTGATATTAAGCCGTCACTAGGTGGAGATTTTAGGCGAAATAATACGAGTCTGATGTCTCTTACTAAAGACTCTATTCCTGCTGGCTATAAGTCAATGGATGGAGGGAGATTTAGAAGTAATAAAGAAATGCGAGTGGAAAATGCTTCAGCTGGATGGTATTTAAATTCCACGATAGGTTTGCTGCAAAGGATATACTTCGATATTGGGTTCCGTCAGGATATAGGCAGTGCTATAACATCATCTGCAAATACCAATTATCCAAAAATCGGTGGTTCTTGGTTGGTCTCGGATGAATCGTTTTGGAGACAAAATAATTTCATAAACTTGTTTCGGTTCAGGGCGGCTATTGGTCACGCTGCAGTCCAGCCTAATGTAGAAGATGTTAAAGGAAGTTTCGTTAGAGATATGGCGTTTATAAATGGAATTTTTGTTCCTCTCGTTGTTCCGTCTGGTGCCGGGAATAGTGATCTTGCTCCGGAACGGGCAACTGAAGTTGAGTTAGGCTTTGATGCAGATCTGCTTTATGATAAACTGAATGTCATCCTAACTTATGCCAGATCTATAAATAAAAACTCACTTATCTCCAGAAGGCTTCCTCCTTCGACCGGTATGAGCTTGGGTCGTAAGGAGAATATTGCAAGTGTCATGAATCGCAATCTGGAAATGTCCTTCACTGCTAGAGTTATAGAGAATAGAGATTTTCAGCTTTCTGTTAATTCTGCCCTTACTATTGCTGAAAACAAGGTAGGAACACTTGGGAATGTTACTCCGTTCTTTAATCCCTTTGGAGAATATCTCGTTGAAGGATACCCGATAGGTGGGGTATGGACACAAAGAGTGTTAGGCTATAAGGATAGAAATCAGGATGATATGATTTCGAACAATGAAATAATTCTTAGCGATTCCGCCTTTTATTCCGGCTGGAGTCAACCGCGATTTAAGGCAGGATATGGATTATCTATGACGGTACGGAGGTTTACCTTGGATTCAAGATTCGCATACCAGAGTAAATATGTACAGCGATACACGAGAATTTCTGGAAGTCAAAGAGGAGAGGATATGAATACGCCATTAGATGAACAAGCGATTGCTAGAGGAGGATTTGGCGGTGGATACAATTTGATATCCGACCTTCGCTGGAATTCTGCGAGTATCTCGTATCACGTACCAGGTTCGATTTTAAGTAGGATTCGGGCTCGGTCATTAACTGTTTCTCTGCAGGGAAGTAACCTCGGGCTTTGGACAGATTATGTTGGTCGAGATCCCGGAGTGAATTCAGGAAGTCTGACACTGGAATCTACCTCCGATGATGGTCTAGTAGTTCCAAGACCTCGTTTATTCGTCCTTAACTTCAACTTGGGATATTAGAACGAGAATGAAGAATATACTTACAGTTATTGTGGTCATATTTTCCTGTGCGTCCTGCTCTCTGGATGGTCTGGTAAAAGTAAGTGAACCAGAAATTGGCAGCCTTGTAGATCCTAAGTTTCTTAATTCCAGGGAAGGGGTTATTGCGCTCTTTCATACTTCCCTCGCACAATTTCAACGATCAGTTAGTTATATGTCGCGTGATGTAGGCATATTTACAGATGAATTGACAGTGAATCCAGATGGATTACAGCATGGATGGACTCTTATAGAGGCAAGAATAGAAGAAACTGATAGCTGGGGAAGAAAGGGGGTGTATGTAGATGGGTATAGCACCCTTCAGAAGGCCAGGGTGGCTGCGGTTCAAACGAGAGATCTAGCTAGGCTTATAAACCGTGATGAATTGAGCTTTTTGTTTGCTGCTACATATGCGATTGAAGGCTTTTCAATACTTATGTTGGCCGAAAACTTTTGTTCAGGTGTTCCTCTTACTCGCGTTTCATTTGAAGGTAAAGTTGAGTATAGTTCGGCCGCTTCTACTGAAAAGATGCTTGAAAACGCAGTAGCTCTTTTTGATTCTGCTCTAGCCATAGATCATGATAGCCTGAGATATAGCACTTTAGCAAAAATGGGGAAAGCTAGAGCATATCTCGCTCTCGGTAGATATGAGGATGCGGTATTGGCATCTTCCGAGATTGAGGAGAACGATAGGTTTGAAATCTCATATTCTCTGCAAAACGCCCCCGGGGCTTTGGGTGCTAATCTGAATGTTTTCTGGACAGGCTATAAGTGGTCATTAATCAATTGGTATGATGAATCACAGATTATTAATAATGATGGTATAAATGGGCAAGTTTGGTTCGATTCAGTGAATGCAATAGATCCTAGGGTAAAAGTTACTACAGAAGTGAAAGAAGGAAAGCTTCAGTTTACACAGCATGTACGCCAGAAAAAGTTTACAGGTGATGCCAAGTTTCCTGTCGCTCATAACATTCATCATAAGCTGATTAAGGCAGAGTATCTGCTGAGTAAAGAAGATCCTGGTTGGTTGGATATTTTGAATGAAATGAGGAGGGGTATAAATCTGGTTGACACTGCCGATCCAGGGGATACAGAATCAAGGGTAAATCTATTGTTTAGGGAAAGGGCATATTGGCTATTTCTTGAAGGAACCAGACTGTCTGATATGAGACGCTTAGTAAGGCAATATCGTCGCGATCCATTTAAGGTATTTCCAACTGGTAGGTATGATCTGCAGCCGGTACATCTGGGAATCGAGTTTTTCGGTGATGCGTATGTATTCATACCTGATTCGGATGAGTTCTTATATAACCATAAATACTATGGATGTATTCATAAAAACCCATAATTAACCTGAAATGTCGTATAATAAAATAGTATTTAATCGGTCTTTGATCTTATGTGTTTTAATATTACTTAGTGCGGCTTGCGTTGATCTTCAAGGCCCTGAATTGGCTCCACTTAAACCGGAAGATGTTCTTGCCGATGTTTCAGTGGGTAGCGACGCAGTAATGATCAAGATTGGGGATACACTAAAGCTTACTGCTACAGCTTTAGCTATGAATGGCGCGCCTATCGATATTGATAACGATAATTTGATCTGGAATACTGTAGATCCAAGTCAGGTGCAGATAGATTCAAAAGGAAGCTTAATAGCAAGAGCAACTACAGTAACTCCAGTAAATATTACTGTGTCATACAAATACGGCCCTGTTACGATGGTGGATACCGTTGCTGTAACTGTAACTGCAGCAAAACTTGATGTAACTGATCTAAAGTTGGTTTCGCTAGACAGCAACCGAGTGGGAGCCTTGGCTGCGCTCGGTTATCCTAGGGTTAGAGCCGAGTTGTACAATGGTAACAATTTAGTTGAAAAAGGGGCCCGGTTACCGATAACCGTAAGATATCCTGTTAAAGTAAACCTCGTGCTAAATGGTGGACCAGATGGCGAGCATATATATAAAGTAAATAACGATCTTGGTTTTTTAGGTAAGTTTTGGGTGCGATCTTCGGTGAATCTATATGGTCAGATAGTTTCGGATAGTATCGAGTTTTTAGGGCTATATCCCGCTGTTTTAAGTGGCATGATGGTCGGATCGAATTTCCTGACTGGGGAAATAACTCCGTTTGCTCGTGGATATGGAGGAGATCGTGTTAACGTACAACCGTGTGCATTAATTATAGTCGGGCACCTGGATTTCTTTCACGGACCAGCTGATGCGGTATTTAGTGACTCTGCATCTCAAGGCGACGATTGCGATCCCGTTAGCATGTCTGATTTACAAGAAGGGTTGAAGTCAATTGGCCAAACCTTCGCTGTGAATCAGTTCGTGACCGGCGGGAATTTCTATGGATTGTCATATTTTTCTATCGGAGTAAGGCGTTCTAGTGGTATCGGAACGGTCGAAGTCTACGCTCGAAATAGCGCAACAAAGCAACGCTACCCTATCGAAATCAGATACAATTCCATCGATATAGGAGAAACATTTAAATGATGAATACCAGAAGAGACTTTATTAAACACAGTTCAGTTGGTGCCGCAGGAATTGTAACTTTTCCTAAGCTGGAGTTAACAAGGAAAAAACCTCTTTTATCCGAAAGTTTAGACATTGAAGATCCAAGGCTAAAGCAGCTTGTCAAAACTGCTATCGATGCTGCGGTCGCCGATGGGGCAAGTTATGCGGATGCGAGTTTAACACATATTTACGGTTTTGAATGTCGGTCAGGTAGTCTCATGCCTCTTCTAAGTGAGGACATGTCTTTCGGAGTTCGCGCATTGTATGATGGTTATTGGGGATTTGCAGCGAGTCCAACCTGGACCTCTGATGAAGCCGCACGTCTTGGTAAGGCTGCTCTTCGTCAAGCACGTATTAATTCTTTTGATAAGCCCAGGCAGATGGAACTAGCGCCCATTACTAATATGTCTAGCGGTCACTGGACAATGCCTATAAAAGACGATCCATTCAAAATCTCTCTTGATGAAATTCTGGATTTTATAGGAGGGCTTTCTTCCTTTATTCAGTTGTTGCCGGAAACTGCTGGCAATCGGATAATAACTACATTCCGCCGTAATGAAAAATGTTTCGCAAGTTCACTCGGACAAAATGTTACACAGACTCTTTATTTTACCGAAGGTGAGGTGAGAGAGAGCGTAGTCCTAAAGAATCGAGGTTTAGGTCAGGTGCTGCTAGAAACCCTGACACCAGCAGGTATGGGGTTCGAATATTTTCGGGATCAGGATCTTAGAAAACAGGTACTTGTCGCTCGTGAGGAAGTGCTCGAAGACGGTAGGTTGCCTATCGAGCCACTAGATGTCGGAAGATATGATACACTTATGCATGAGTTTGTGGTAGCTGACCTGATAAGTAAAACAACGGGGCTGGCCTCTCAGACAGACAGAGTCATGGGTTTTGAAGCCAACGCAGATGGCACTAGCTATATAAACGAACCTAAGGAAATGTTGGGAGCGTTTAAGGTTGGAAGCCCTTTACTCAATATAAGTGCGGATCGATCAGAACATGGATCTGTAAATCGCGTGAAATGGGATGATGAGGGTGTAAATCCAATAAAGTTCGACATATTTAGAGACGGAATTTTACAGAACTTGCAATCGAACAGGGAAGGAGCCGGGTGGTTTAAAGACTACCTCGATTCATCGTCAACTGGTTATCAGTCATACGGATGCGCGACTACACCCAGTAGCCTCGATGTACCAATGATATATAATGCAGATCTCACTCTAAAGCCGTCGGATAAAGCGACTAGTATAGAATCAATGCGTGAAGCAATGGGCAATGGTATTGAGATGCGTAGAGGAGGCTTTACGATGGATTTTCAACAGATTACTGGTTTTGGAACCGGACAGTTCTTCAGGGTAAAAAATGGTCGTAAAACAGCTGTACTGAACGCGGGTGCTTTGTTATTTAGGACGCCAGAAATATGGAATAATCTAATAGATGTCGGAGCGGCTCAGAGCGTAAGGCGATTTGGTATGTCTGAGAGAAAAGGAGAGCCTGCGCAGATTGCATATCATAGTGTGTATACTCCTCCAGCGCTTTTCAAGGAAGTAACCGTTATTGATCCTACAAAGAAGGCATAACTATGAATACACAGACAATTATTGGAACTCTTGATTCGGAACGAATATTTAATGAGAAGACTGCCAGGTCAATCGTTAATCTGATACTGGAAGAATACAAACCAGTTCGTGGGTTTTATATTTATGTTTCGAGTTGGTGGGGAGCAGGGCAGCGCTGGGCTAGAAATACGCCGTCGCTAACAAGTGACAGGCGGCAAGTGGTTGTACAGATTGTAGACACCAGGATGAGACCAAGTAGCAACGCCCGTACGAATCAATTGGATCCTACTTCTGTTAAGGCTACCGCTGATATAGTTAAATACTACGCAACTAAACATGATTGGAATAAACCCCTTGATCGTGTCGTTGATCCTATCGTTTGGAGCCCGGAAGGTTCGATTGTGTGGAGTGATGATACTTATAGAATGGCGCTTGAGGAAACAGCGAAGGTTGTAAAGGGACTGGTGAAGTCATCAGAAAATGAAAAGTTGATGTCAGCTGGATTCATAGAGGCTACTGGTGCTGCAGCTCTTAAGTTTGAACGTGATCCATGGGGCAAGGAGAGTTATAAGTGGGGTAGCACCACCCAAGCTAGATGTGCGGCCACAGTTAGACATCCGAAGGGAACAGGTTCGGGTTGGGCTGGGAAAACATCGTTTGATATAAATAGGCTTGATTTCAAGGCAGTCGCTGATATCGCGTTTGAGAAGTGTATGAATTCTATCGATCCTGTTCGTATAGAACCAGGAAGGTATCAGAGTATTCTTGAGGCAGATGCTGTTGCAACCTTGGCCCGTTTGCTGGTTTCAAGTCTTATTAGACTCAATCCGGAGCGAGGTGCAGATGTACCGACAATTCTTGGTGCGGATCCATCGCTTCAAAGGTTCAGGAGTAAGCTAGGGCTTAAGTTGCTTGACCCGAGGATTACGATATATCATGATCCGAAAGACCCATTAATGGGTACACATGTTTCAGATTCAGTTGATAAGGTTACGCTTATAGATAAAGGAGTTCTCGTTAACCTATATACTCCATTGGAGTATCATCTTAATGAACTTGTTGATCTGAATGTCCCTATCTCACGCTCATCATTTGCTATAAGTGGAGGTAGCACCACTACTGAAGAAATGATAAGCTCTACTGAGAGAGGGTTGTTGGTGACTCGTCTATCTCAACCGCAGGGTGTGCATGGTCCTAGTTTACTTTTTACTGGTGTAACAAGAGATGGAGTGTGGTTGATAGAAAAGGGTAAAATATCGAAAGCAGTACGTAACCTTCGCTGGACCGAATCTCCCATGTTTGCATTTAATAATCTTGAACAGCTCGGTATTCAGGAGCCAGTCTTTGCCCCTGTCGAATCAAGAAGTCCGCTTGAGAGAGGTTTCCATAATTCGTTAACAAACATTCTGGTACCCACTATGAAAATAAATGATTTTAGTTATACCTCTACCATAGATGCCATATGATGCAGCGTTTCTATAAAATACTACTGGGGCTGTGTCTGTTTGCCGGGGGATATAGTCCACTGATGGGACAAACTCTATTTAAAAGACCTGACACTGTTCCCGACTATAAAAATTATAAGTATCCTGATGAGTGTAACTCCGCTGTATTTCGAATTACTATGGATGCTGATAACAAAGAAACTCTTTGGCGAGACACTATCGCTTATGAGTCCACGCTCGTCCCGTGGAATCTACCAAATGCTGCCAAAGAGGTTGGTTCGCAGTGTATGTCACGGGTAAAAATTGATACTGTACCATTGAAAGACGCGTTGAGAATTGCCGATATACTCAGTAGATCCGGATTGCACGAGGAGTCTGATCGGTTGTTCTTTAGAGTAATGAGAGATTCGATTAAACTTGGGTGGGTAACAAATATAGGTCCTATGCTGGGGAATATTGTAGGGACATGTACCAGAAGGCGGCCAGCCAGCTTCGAAGAGTGTAAAAAATTCTTTGACGTAGCGGACAGTATCGTTCCAGCCGATTCCACATGGGCACGGATGTTGATTGCCGGTCATATGCTGACAGTTGCAAGGCGCTTCGGTATATTTGACCTCATTAGCAACAAAAGTCATGAGGTTCTTAGGCTTTGGGAGATGCAACCACCTGCGCGCCGCGACGATCCGCAGGTGAGGAGGATATTGGTAAGTGTATATATATCTCCTGCTATAAAAGAGGGATTCTTCGAAGAGGAGCTCGACAGTCTAACCGTATCTACTAATGCGTATCGCCAGCTTAGAGACCGCAATTGGAATAGATATGCGTTGGATCCTATAGAAATGTCTCTTTATCCCGATAATATTGACTTACCTTCATTAAAAGGAACCTGGTCTTTTAAAAATGACTATTCGGTAGACAAGAATAAAGTTTCCTTTTCTCCTGCTTATCATAAAGTGAATGATTCGCTAAGACCGGTACCAGGAAAGGTAAATGTAATAGCATTCCTCCAAGGTGGTTGTCATGAATTTTCTACATGGGAGCAACATGGAAGAAAGAACGCCACTATGAACTGCTGGCCCGGCATCTCTTCTCTTAGAAGGTTTAAGGAGCGCTATCCAGATGTAGAAATTACGGTTGTCACAAAGACTTATGGCTTATATGCGAACGGCGCACCATTAACATCTGCTGCAGAAGCCGACACATTAGCTTCACTATTTCTTGGATTTCATCAGATACCGGGAGTTCAGGTAGTCGCTGAAGGAGACTTTATGCGCATACCTGGATTAGACAATAGAAGAATCGATGTTGGTGTAGACTATGAACATGAATATGAAAAAGAAGGGCTCGCTCTCGCGACCCCGGGCCTCTTCTTATTTGTAGATGAAGTTGGAAAAGTCTTCCATGCAGATGGAATTGTGGGAATTGAGGAAGTAAAAGCACGGCGTAAGGTTGAGGCTGTACTGAAGAGAGTACGTAATATACGTTCACAATGAACAATCTCATGATAGGATATCACTGTTTATCTCATGCTTAAAACATTTCTAAGCACCGGACTGATGGGATTGCTAATAATATCTGTGCCTTTGGTATCAATTGATCGGACGCATATTGGTCTAGAAAGAGAACATAACCAGAACAGCGATTCTTTAGTATCCACCGATTCCCTCCAACCGCCAATCATAGGCGATGTGCTCAACTACGGTATAGATACAACAGTATCTCCGTGCGATAATTTCTATGAGTATGCTAACGGAGGGTGGCGGAAGGGCTATAAGTTTGCAGATACAACAAAGCCGAATATGCGGAGTTGGAATCAGTTTAGTGATCTGCCAGTTCGTATCAATAAATGGATAGCAGTATTTGTAGATTCAGCTCATGCGGTAGTAAATACTACTAACGATCCGTTAATAAAAGCAGTCGGGGTGTTCCATGAGAGCTGTCTTGCTGTAGATTCACTTGAACCGGTCCCTCAGTTTCGTAGACCTAAAAAAGACAGTTTAAGAAAGGATTCGACTCGGGCTGAAAGGTGTATCACCAGGTCAAAACAGTATCTGGGCGGAGCGTTGGGTCAACACTTTGCTCAGTTACTGGAAGAGGATAGTAGCGTTACAAATATGAAGAGCTTGCTTGCTCATCTTAAGGTCGCGGCCCACAACCGTATAGAAAGGAACTCTCTACTCTCTGATGCTGAAAGAAAAAATGCTCAAGATAGGATGAAGTTGTTGTTTCTAAGAGTTGGAATCCCAGAAGCTAAGGTAGATTACGCCGGGTTGAAGTTGTCGGCCACTGATTACCATGGCAATAAAGATGCGATTGCTAATTTTAATACTATGATGTTTGTTGGTGGTATCGGTGGAGATGCAAGAGAGAAATGGAAGATGAGCCTCTTTACCGTCAATGCCTTCTATAGTCCCTTCGAGCACTCTATTGAAATACCGACCGCAATGTTTAATAAACCGTTTTTTGATAATACTGCAGACGAAGCACTGAACTTTTCGGGAGTTGGTTATGTAATAGGGCACGAGATGTTTCATGGTCTAACTCCAAATCTTGATTTGGCTCGGAACCCAGTTGTGAAAGAGCAGATTGACAGTTTTAAAGCTTTTAACTCTTCGCACGGTAAGTTGGATGGCTGGCATACCGACGGCAAACGAACTTATTCTGAGGATATCGCCGATCTAGGAGGTATACGAACAGCTTATGATGCTTGGCAGAATACAATGTCAGCTAAAAAGATCAAAGGTGGTACTATTGATGGCTTTACTCCGGAACAGAGGTTCTTCCTGGGTGTGGCAAGAGTATGGCGTGCTAAGTGGACACCTGAGTCTGCCGCAAACGGCAATGTTCACGCAGCTTATTTTGCCCGTGTAAACGGAGCCGTTATGCAGATGCCAGAATTCGCAAAAGCATTCGGTTGTAAGGCGGGAGACAAGATGTTTATAGATCCAAATAAGATGTCAAAGCTATGGTAGATGGCGATATATAAATGTCTAATACAGGTACAAAATATGATAGCTCGTCGATGTAAGAAGATTGCATACTATATATTAACACTGTCTGTTTGCAATCTGGTTTGTGCCATCTCTTCCTTCGCACAGGAACCATATCACTCACCGGTGCAAGGTAACTTTCTAAAACTTACGGTTAAGTTTGATAAATACGCAACCGGGACCGAGACAAAGGGAGCTGGCACAATTCAGCTCCCTGAACTACCTGGATATTTTGTTCACGTTCCAACCTCCTGTGTGGGTACAGTCAAGTGCCCACTTATAGTTGTTTTACATGGAGCCAGGAGTAGTGGAGGTCAAGAGGTTTATAAACTAATTTCTCCTTCTGAGCAAAACGGTATGATCCTTCTTGCTCCAGATGCTGATAAGCCGGATAGATGGGACCTGATGAGGAATCTGGATACCGTAAAAAAGACTGTTACAACTAGCGGTATAAAAGTTACAGATTTTAAATCAATCGATATCCCTAAAATAGATAGTTCAATTAAAATTGTTTTACAACGGTATTCTATTGATACTTCAAAAGTCGCATTAGTAGGTTGGGGGGTCGGAGGGAGTTATGCTCAACTTATCGGGCTAAAAAATCCGTTAGTGTTTAGTCGGGTGATTATCTCTTCTCCACATGTATCATTCGATAATTCTGAGTTGGATGCCACTGGAACAAAAGTTTACTTTGCCGGCGGTATAGTCGAAGACTCAATGCTTGCCCGTGTATTTACTAAAAACCATGAAGTTCAAAAAACAGGTGTCTCTTCTCAGATTCAGATTGCGATGCGCGACAGTGAAGCATATCCGGAAGAACAAGCTTTACTATTGCAGAGGTTGAAACAAAGTTGGGTTGATTCTAATAGTGCGGTTGACCATATCGCAACATATCCGATCCTGAATAACGAAATTATGGAGAAGGTGATAACATTTCAGCAAGCCTTTAAATCGCCTAGGAATTCTATGATCGGATCTGTGCGATGGGATAGTCAGGTATCTCTTCCATTAAAGATTGGGTCTGCGGGTGTTTATGTGGTTGTAACGAATATTCCCAACGCTGTAAAAGATGTGAAGGCACGAGGGATTAATTTAGCTCTGAAAGATGTTGGTGTCTCTGCACAAGACATGATGTCATACAGGCTGGCAATCATAGCCGCTAAAATAGCGGATGAAGCTGGTAAAAGCATTACTATTGACTCCGGGTCTACACTATCAAAGAATCTTACCTATCTGAGAGCAAATAAGGAGATGTTATCAAGATTGGAAAAGTCATGGTTTTGGATGACTCCATAGTTATCTCAATTTCTGGATCAAATTAATCTTGAATATATTTCACTACAGTCAACTACCTAACATAGCTGCATAAAGAATAATTATTTCCCTCTTTCTTATCTTTATAGTCTCGGAGATCAAAGTCTGAGGGAAAAACTGCTACCTATCTCTAGGTGAGGGAACTCCAGGCGTGGTGAAGTCTCTGTTTTCCTGAGAAAATTGTCACCGGCCCGATATTCGCAGTTTAGGCTGCCATGACTTCTATTTATCGAATCTGGCCCATTGCTGCGACTATGATATTCATCTCCGCCTGTGCCGGAAAAGAAAAGCCTGTCGAACATCAGCAGGGCTCATTGACCGAATCCGGAGGGAAAATTACCATTCCTGACACCGCGTTTGAGAATGCAAAGGTTAAATGGAGCGATCGAAAAGACCACGATTTGACAGGTGACGGAAACTCTGAACTTCTTTCGGTACGGGCCTTTGGTCCGGCTTACGACTCGCTCTTAGTGGTGTTCGAAATCCAGGGGCCAGATGGTCGTTTGTTATACCGCGATCGTTGGTCATCGGAACGCTACTTCGCATACGATTACCGTGCAGGAAAGGCAGATACAACGGTCTCCCGAATCGTGCTGGGGCATCTAAATCGATTACTATCGGATAGTTCCCTTATTGCAGCGTCCGAGAAGGGACCTCGGGGTATGATTGATACTATGGCCATTCGTTATGACTTGGCGGAATCGCAGGTCCGTAAGGAGCACCAGTTGGAAGATACTTCAACGTTATCTACTGCAATGTTCAATGAGATTGAAGAAGTCGTACCTCGGGTGGGTGAAGTGGGCAGGATTGCGGATGAGGTAAAGCCATTACCGCGATTCATATATTTTGCAGGTGGCGAACTGACCTACACGCTTGCCTGGAGTGAAAGTCTACAGCGGTTTATTCGTGTTTTTTCATGCTGTTGAGAGCGTATCATGCATGTATTTCGCCCCCGTTAAAACTGTGATATCGACCAATTGCATGGGGCCATCAAGACCCCATTCATTGGTCGACAAGTCACCTATATCCCAAGACTTAAGAGGTTAAAACAATGCCGAGAACCGACTGCTATCTCAATTTCATGGGTAACACTGAAGAAGCCTTCAACTTCTACAAATCTATCTTTGGCCGCGAATTCAGCTACCTGGTAAGATATAAAGACACCCCGGAGGCGGAGCGTCTCTCTCCGGCCGATCAGGAAAAGCTGATGCATGTATCGCTGCCGATTGGAGAACATTCTACTCTTATGGGGACAGACACATTAGAATCCATGGGCGATAAACTAATTTTTGGAACTAATATGTCTATTTCAGTAAGTGTGGACAGTAAGGAAGAGGCTGACAAGATCTTCAACGGGCTGTCGCAGGGTGCCAAAGTCGACATGCCTATTCAGGATATGTTCTGGGGAGATTACTGGGGGATGCTTACGGATAAATTTGGTGTTCAGTGGATGGTGAACTTTAGTAATGGGTAGTAGACTCGAGAACTTCTACTCATATTTCTTTGCGTCATTACGAAGTTCGGGTAAAGTTTTCGGTATTGGGGTATGCGCGATAAGTCCACTGGGTCTAACAATCGTCCCATCTATTATTGGGAGTGCCTTAATTCCTTGAGTATATAGCTTGCTCAATCCGTCAACTATCCTTCCTGTTCGAGAGGCAATCCCCAATCCGTACCTAGCTTTTGAAAGTAGAAACACATGACTACCGGTCGGATAGCTAAAATCCACACGTCCTGCAGTCACCACGTCTCTCGGGTGAACTGCCACGTTTCCGTTCGATAGATATCCGCCGAACTGTCGAATTCTAACTGTATCAGTCTTGTCAGGTCCCTTTAGCCATTCGTCCACATGCACTACCGCAGTTGAGAGGAACCCATCCCCTAAATCTTCACGCTCCACTCTAACAATGGTACCGACTACAACAGTTTCATGAAGACCTACGAATTCAGTAGAAGTTGAAGGACCCATAAAGCTTATTGTCGACTTTACGAGATCAATACCTTTTTCGCGGAGTCGAACAATATCGTTGTAGCTGTATTGAACTGCTAGTCCTTGTATTATGTACCCAAGTTGCGCGTCGGAATCGATTGCAAGAGCGCCGGTTCCTCTAGGACGATACTTCTCACGAATTTCAGGGGTCACCAAACTCCTAATTTTATCGTAGTTACTCTGAAGATTCTTGCTGCGAAGATATTTTGCACGTCTCTCAAATTCCTTTACGGCTTCGTCCGTTGCGGTTTGGTTACTATCGACTTGTGCGACTGACAGAGACGGAAATCCCATACTCATAGTGAGCGCTACCGCACATCCAACAACCATGCTCCGACTTCCCAATTCGAATAGTCTCATCATCTTCTCCTATTAGATGCCAACTGCAAGATAGCCAATTTCGCTGCGAGCAAGATGAAAGCGTAGTTAAAGGTAAGTTAAAATTCGATGAACTTCGTTCCGAGTAAACTTTCACCTAATCGTAATGCGGTGTGTGTTGCTGTTTGCTGAGCGAACGGATATCCTGAGGAAGGATGTGGAGAGGAGTTACAAAAGTTTAGAAGATCGCTTACATCAAGTCAGGAGTCGTTATGGTAACGAGAATAAGAGAAACTTTCGGTGTACTAGTCGCAGTAGTGTTGACAGCAGGAGGCTTGTTATACGGTCAGACTATGGGAGGCAGTAGCGAGTTAGAATCCACTATTCCATCTCCGACGGAAAAAGTTTACGTAAATCTTAGTCATTCTGTAGAGATCCCCGACAGTGTCATAGTAGAATCCAGACCCAGTGCGAAAAAAAGCGATACGGTTGTAACTAAGCCACTGACAAGTTCTGAATTCACCAATTGGCAAAAATCGCTGGTTGAAAAGAGAGCGAAATGGATCCGGTCTAAGGGGCTCCAGGAGAATTACGACTCTATTAGAGAAATGATCACCGGCGGTTGGATCGCAAAAAAATTTCCTGCCAGATTTGCGGATTCTAGAGAGTTCATGGAAGTGCGTATGGATTCTTATTCCCAGGAGTTGGCTACGATCTTTCAGGTACAGGATATACTGCAGTCGAAAGCCAGGGGGATCGACGTTTTAAAAGCCTACATATCCCCTTCGACGCTTCAGGATTGGATCCTCCGAAGCGAAGCGCTTGTAGTCGCCAGTTTTGTCAGTGGTGACGTTGATGCAGATCGTGGGGACGGTTATCTCTCAACCATGGTTTTCGAAGTCGTTGAGGAATTAAAAGGAACAGTACCATCCAAGAAGATATATCTTCGCCAGACCACGGGAATTCAATCCGATAGCACGATCGCTTCCACACCTGGAGAAGTTGTAGTGAAGGGGGAAGGCAGGGACTTCATATTGCCCGCGGCAGGTACTCGATTTCTTCTCTCTGTATCACAGGGTATTTACCCGCTTCGAGTACTACAGCAAGGAAGAATTCCAGCAAACCATAATGTGCCCTTCAGTGTAGATCAGGCAACTCCAATGCGAATTGAGGGAGATAGTCTGGTGCGCATTAGTGAACACGGCAGCATACTATTCGGTACCCGATTAAGCGAGCTGCGCGAGGAGGCAAGAAAACTCCGGCTACTCACTCGGCCATTTAACTAACTAGTATTCGAATGCCGAACTGATTCGCATTCGTGAGTTTTTAATCCGAACAACTTATTAATACGGAAGGGGTGGGATTCGAACCCACGGTTGCTTTCACAACGCCGGTTTTCAAGACCGGTGCAATCGACCACTCTGCCACCCTTCCTACAGCTTCTCAAGATATCAAAACTATAGAATATCGGCAAGGGGTTTGAGGACCCGTTGTACGAGGTGCTATTTTATTGCATGCCTCATCATAGCTCCAGTCGGTATCCCGACGAGGAAGGCTCGGTTCTGTCTCGGCTGCGTAATGGCCAGAATTCCGCGTTCGATTACGTTGTTAATACGTACGGTGAAGCGTTAATTGCCTATGCTGCTAAAATCGTAGGCAATGCTGAGGCCGGTAGAGAGGTCGTCCAGGATGTTTTACTTGAGCTGTGGCACAATCGGACACAGGTGCAGGATAATTGGGATATTGCATCTTATCTCTACGGACGCACACGCAGGCGCGCAATCGATGTATTCCGATCTGAGACCGCAGCCGATATAAGGCAACATGAGTGGCTAAAGGAAAGCTTGGAACTTGAACCGGCCATTACAGCTCAAGAGGAAACGGCCGAAAGAGAGGCGACGGTTCGAACGCATGTGTGGAACGCCTTATCCGAGTTATCGCCCCGTTGCAGAGAAGTTTTCATGTTCGTCTGGGACCAGAGGATGTCCTACGCTGTTATCGCCCAGAATTTAGGGATCGCTGAATCAACCGTCCGCCGCCATATGAGCAGGGCAGTACAGCACTTATCCGAGGTTTTTTCAGGCGATTCCGGCCAGGATCCGGGAACGTAGTAGGCAGGAAAAAATATTTTCAAAAGAATTCTCACAGATTGAACAAAGGCCAATCTGGCTCCGAATCATTAATGTATGCTTGATTTCACACCTAACGAATCTACTCGACTCGCAGACTATCTCGCAGGAGAACTCTCTAACTCCGATGCGACTGAAGTCGAGCGTTGGATCAATGAACATCCTGAGCGTAAAACATTCGTTGATGCAATGACCGATTCGCGGTTGAACCTTGATTCAGCTGCAGGTCAAGGAAGTCCCGAGATACATTCTCAGTTTTTGCAGATGTCGCAAAATCTTCGTCAGATGGGTCTTTATGATCAGGGAGGTACAACCGGGCAACGCGATGTTAAGGGTGGAGATCAGTATACAAATAGAGTACCGTGGTACAGCAGAATCTCATTGCCATCAGTTGGTGTTGCTGTCCTTGCCAGTGCGCTCCTAGTCATTGCAGGACTTCAGTATACTGGTAGTTCCAGGGTTGTAGGTAATTCAGATGATCTATCTACTTATACCACAAAAAACGGTGAACGTGCAACCGTGACTTTACCGGATGGGAGTTCTGTCATGCTGAATGTGGGCAGTAAAGTTCAGATTCCTACGAACTACTCATCAGGAAACAGGATGGTATATCTCGTTGGTGAAGCATATTTCACAGTAAATCATCACGAAGGTTCGCCTTTCACTGTTGTTTCAGGGCCGAGTATTACTAAGGTACTAGGGACTAAGTTCGCAGTTCGCCACTATTCTTCCGATACTGCAGCGCATATCACAGTGGAAGACGGTAAGGTCTCGGTGGGTTCGAAGATACTTACGGCGGGTCAACAGGTATCGGTTAGTCATGAGTTACTGGGTGCTGTCGAACCAGCAGACTACGCGCGGTTAGGTTTCGCATCAAACAGATTAATGATAGACGGTATGCCTCTGGCTAACGCGATAGTGGAACTTAACAGGTGGTATGATGCTGATATACAAATTGGAGACCAGTCGCTAATAAGTAGAAAGGTCTTTGGTGTTTTCCAGTCTGGGTCGCTAACGGATCTGGAAATGATGTTAGAGTGGGCGTTTGATCTTCGGGTCGAACGTATTGGACGAGTACTTACCCTGTATCCGAAGAGTTAACAATAATATGAAATTTGGTGAGATGCACTCAAGTAGTAATAGGGGTAATTTGAGAGGTTTAAAAAATCGATTGTATCCGGGGTTGGTTGTCTCTGCAACGGTTCTATCGATCTTAATGACGAGCACCTCAGATGCTCAATTAACCTACAGAGAACTCCCCGGTATCGGCGATCAGAATAAATTGCGCAGTATTGAGGTAAGGCAGAATACTAAGGACACAGTATCTCTAACAGTTAAAGACAGCAGTGTAGAGTATGTTCTGCGATCTTTAGCTCTGCAATCCCGTCGCCCTGTTTTGTGGGATATATCAGATCCTCGATTTTCACAAAAGATAAGTGTCAGTATTTCAAAGAAAAACATTTTAGACGCTATAAGAATTGCAATTGAGAACACGGATTTGATTGTGAATCTCGCTTCCGATGGAACCACGATAATGGTTAAGCCCCGGGGCGATACTTCCTCATCAAAAAGTCCTACTATCGGAGGCGGAACGGTCGTAGGAAGGATTCTCGATTCGGCTACTCGTGTCGGCATACCAAATGTTTCTGTTGTAATTGTTGGAACCAAGTTGGTCGCGCTTTCTGATGCGTCAGGCGCATTCCGTATTTCTTCTGTTCCTGCAGGTCAACGAACAGTGTCTGTAAAAATTATAGGGTACATCTCAAAGGTAACCTCAGTCACAGTTACTGAATCCAGGCAATCTTCTGCAACTATTTATTTAGTCCCTAGTGCCAGAACGCTCAATGAGGTTGTAACTACTGCTACAGGAGCTCAACGTCGAGTGGAAGTAGCACATGACATCGCAAAGATCGATGCTGCTGCCGTCATGAAACGCTCACCAGTCCGCACCATTACCGATCTGTTAGAGGTTGCTCAGATACCGGGTGTGCTTGTTCAGCGTCAAAGTGGAGATCCCGGCGCTCCCAGTAAGATTCGAATTCGCGGAATTGGAAGCATCTCGCAGTCCAACGATCCAGTTATAATATTGGATGGAGTCTGGATTGATGGATCGCGCGGCAGGCCGTCGAGAATAGACGATATAGATCCATCGACTATTGAAACCGTTGAGATAGTGCGTGGGCCCTCCGCGGCAACGTTATACGGACAGGATGCATCGAATGGGATAATTGTTATAACATCCAAAAAGGGTACCATTGGAAAAACGCGCTGGAACCTGGAATATTCACGCGATTGGGGGGAAGTCTATGGTAAGAAGCCTTTTATGTACGAAGGTAGAGGCAGGTCATCAGCTACTTCGGAAGCGAGAATTTGTAATATAGCTGATATCCTCAGATATCTATGCGTGCAGGATTCCGTTGCAAAGATAGATCCTAACGACCCGCTTCTCTCTCAGGAGGGGGTAGAAACTAAGAATCGATACGCAGTGCAGCTTGATGGGGGTGTGGCCTCTATACAGTATAATATCTCTGCTAGCACGGAAGAGATAATCGGTGTTCGTCGTTCTGCTCCGGTAGATCTGATAAGGGCTCGATTAGTTGGCCATGAAGTGAATAGCGAATTTGATAGACCATCCAGACTAGCGCGCAAATCGGTAAGCTCAGGTATTACACTCAATACCTCAGAGAATATGACCCTGGGATTCAGGATAAATGGCTCTCAATCAGATCTGACAGATAACCTGTATAACCTTGGCTTTGGCAAAAGCAGAAATTCTACTGATACTTTGGGTCTTGTGCTGCAAAGTAGTGAAGAGGTTCGAAACCCATCTATCTCTACCAATGTTGTATTGGCTTCGAGCATTAACTGGAGACCAAGATCGTCGTATGTTGTTAACGGGAATCTGGGTGTGGAACGGTTCAATGGCACCGAGGATAGGTTTAGCTCTAAAGTCACAGAAAACAGAGTCCCTGCTCCTCATGATACCACGAGGAATCTCCGGGAAACAAGCAGGATGCTCTATACAGCCAGGGTTAATGCTTCTACATCACTGAACCTGGGGGCACTAGGGAAAATCTTATCAATTAGACCGTCTATTGGTGGGGACTACAAGAAAACAGCCCAGAATCAATTCATCTATAATGAATCCAAGCTAAATTCGTTGCCTCAGATCCCTGGTTTGGTTGTCTCTTCTCCGACAACAGGGGCGTACACAAAGGTAGAGAATGCTACGGCTGGATGGTATGTTAACAGTACTTTGGGACTGTTTCAAAGACTGTACTTTGATGTTGGACTAAGACAGGATATTGGCAGTGCAATAACCTCATCAGGTAATACGAAATATCCTAAACTTGGTAGCTCCTGGCTGGTTTCAGACGAATCATTTTGGCCACAGAATTCTATAGTCAGTCTATTCAGGCTTCGTGGAGCCATCGGTCACTCGGCTGTTCAGCCTGATGTTACTGATATCCATGGGCGATATGTGGGTGGATTTGCTTACATAGACGGTCGGTACGTCAATTCAACAGATCAGACTCAAACGGGAAACCCGCGTTTAGATCCCGAGCGAGCAACTGAGGTTGAAGTAGGTTTTGATGCGGATTTGTTGGACGAAAGGATTAACCTGATTGTCACATATGCCAGGGCACAAAATACCAACGCACTATTAAATAGAACCCTTCCAGGTTCAGTCGGGGTAGGGACGACATCTGCAAGGAAAGAGAATGTAGGTCGTGTTCTCAATGCAAACCTGGAGTTGGCAACTACTATCAAGGCCCTGGAGACCAGTAACAATCAACTTACTTTCAACTATAATCTTACGGTAAGCAACAATAAGGTTACTCGGTTAGGAACTCGTGTATCACCGTTTACAGACAAGCTATCGGGCGTACAGGTTGGTTATCCGTTGGCAGGTATATGGTCCAGGGTTGTTGTAGGCTACATCGACGTTAATAACGACGGACTTCTGTCAAGCGAAGAGATGGTGTTAAGTGATTCCACTGCCTATCTGGGATGGAGCCAACCGAGAATAAAGGCTGGATATGGGATCAATTGGATGTTCCTTAATTCCATAACAATAGACTCTCGTTTTGTATATCAGGGAAGCTACAATCAGCAGCTGACCATTTCTAATACGTATGGACATGCTTCTCAGGAGGCATCTCTGCCAGATCAGGCAGCAGCACAAATATCCAATCTAATGGGCAAGAGAAATGTTTCGGATCTGCGTTGGAGATCGGCGAGTATTTCATACTTTCTTCCACCGCAGTTATTGAATAGGCTAAAAGCCAGATCTGTCAATATCGCGCTGCAAGCCAGCAATATTGCCCTGTGGACTAATTACGTAGGTAGAGATCCAGGAGTTAACTCCTCGATATTGATTGACGAGTCTATTTCGGACAATGGAAACACAACTCCGAGCCCTCGTTTATATGTACTTTCCATTCGCTGGGGCCTCTAATGCCAAAAATTGCAATAAATCTTATAATTCCATTCATATTATTAGCCTGCTCATTTGATGGCATAGTTAATGTGGATGAGCCGGAGCTTGGAACGAATATCAGCCGCGATCAGATTAAGTCGAAAAAAGGGGCGATGAGCGTCTACTATTCAGCGGTTAAAAATTTATCAAAAGGGTATTCGGGTCTTACTCTTTACACCGGCGCGCTTACAGATGAATTGCGAGACGTAAGCGGTCCGACTTCATTGGGTGGACTGATCGAGACAGATTCTCGAACCTTCAGGATGGAGGAGGGAAATAAATACCTTGTGCTTCCATCATATGCAACCTTGCATGCCGCGAGAACATCCGCAAGTCAGAGCCGACATCTACTAAGATCTTATTCCGATTCTACCGCAATACCTTTTATAGCGCATGCATACGCCATTGAAGGATATTCAATACTACTATTGGCGGAAGCGTTGTGCTCAGGATTTCCAATATCAGAAGTTCCATTTGAAGGAGACGTTGTTTTGTCTGCTGGAGTATCAACTGATGATGCTTTCCGGCAAGCCGTTGCAAAATTCGATTCAGCGCTCGCACTCAGTCACGATAGTGTAAGGTATATTAATCTCGCGCGTGTAGGAAAGGGGCGTGCGCTATTGAACCTTGGTGAGTACCAGTTGGCCAGTGAAGCTGTGTCTGAAGTCCCCGTTGGCTTTACATACAACTTCACCTACACTCAATCAAATGCGCCTAACTCTACGGTGGCTGAAGCATTCTGGACGACTACGGCAGGGCCAGGTACTCCAATTAATAACAGTGTGGGAGTGGGCAACTCAGAGGGAATGAATGGACTGATCTGGCTAGCTCCAACCCCCGCTGGTCAGGATCCTAGAGTCCCGGTTACTACTACAGTCGTAGGTGGAGTGCCAGTCTTCTCAAATCCTACCCGACAGAACAAGTACCCTACAGGGACAGCTGTGGTACCGTTAGCCCGAGATATCGATGCGAGATTAATCGAAGTAGAGGCGTTGTATAATGACGAAAATCCAACATGGTTGAACAAGATAAATGAGTTAAGAGCGACCCGTACGCTTTCAGAGTTAGACGATCCTGGATCTCATCAGGAAAGAGTAAATATGATATTTCGAGAGAGAGCTTTGTGGAATTTCCTTTTAGGTCAGAGGCATGGCGACTTACGTCGAATGATACGTCAATATGGTCGAACTCAACAGACCACATTTCCTACGGGGACATATCACAACATGAAGGCAAATTATATCCTGTTTGGTGAGGCCATGGTGTTCACCCCAGATCGTAATGAACCTGTATATAACTACCGCTACACTGGGTGTGAAAATTACGATGCATAATCCGAAGAACTTTACGAATAAGGTAATAATATGAAAAAATCAATAACATTCATTATGACTCTAATTACGAGTTCTCTCCTGGGTGGATTGGGTTGTTCGGATTTACAAGCTCCTAAGCCAAAGCCGTATGATGAAGCTTCAGTCCTTACTAGAGTGGTATTGAATACGGAAGCGGTCATAATGAAGGTGGGTGACTCTATTCAGCTAGCTGCTAGCTTATACTCGATCAATGGTGCTCCTTTGCTGGATATAGGTTCTGCAAAAATTGAGTGGGTTTCATCTTCTCCGCTCGATGCAACTGTGGATACGGCTGGGTTAATTAAGGCTCGCCGTACAGTAACGGCACCAGTTAGAATCATTGCAAAACTACAATATAACGGAGTTACAAAGGCTGATACAGTTCCGCTGTATGTGACCGCAAATTCATACACTGCTTCTGAAGTTAAGATCGTCGCGATAGACAGTAATAAGATGGGCCCTGTAACATTCGTTCCGCCGAGAGTAAGAGTAGATGTATATAACGGTAGTGAATTGGTTATTAAAGGTGCGAGGATACAAATTGAATCTTCTATACCAGGAATTGCCGTTAGTTATGCTGGTGCTGGTGGAGTCCTTGGAGACGCAATCTTTAGTGTTCTAAATACCCCGGCTTATCTGGGAAAATTCTATCTAAGAGTAAAGGGTAATCTGTACGGGAATGAGGTTGCAGATAGTATTGAGTTTACTGGTCTTTATCCAGATCAACAAGGATTATCTATCACCTATGATGAACAAACTCAGTCATATAACGTAAGCAATAACTCATCCGAAAGAGGTCTTGTATATAAGATGCAACCGTGTGGGTATCTAGGTATAGCGGTAAGATTCAATCCGGAACCTATTGATATATTGTTTTCCGATTCTTCCAGTATGACAGTTCCCTGTGAACCAAATGTTGGCGTTTACCTTGCTCACTTTTATCCAGATCCTTCAATTATTATTCCGCAATTGGGAGGAAATATATACAATGTTCCACCTCAACTAGGAGGGGCACAGTATCTGGTGCAACGACGCTCGGGCAATTTGGGGATCATAACAGTACGAGTCCGACTCTCTGGTTCAAAACAGTTTGTAGGCGATAGTGTAAGCTATGATTTAAAAACGGTTAACTGATAACACATGATGAAAATATCGCGTAGAGATGTGGTAAAGTCCGGTGCCGGGTTACTCGGCACTGGAGTACTTGGCTTGACACTCGGTGCGCAGCCAGTACAGTTTGACAGTAACAGCATAGTCATTAGTACTGACTTTGATATTCAGGACCCCGCAATTAGAGAAATTGCAAGCGCTTGTATTGACACAGCAATCTCTCGGGGCGCTAAATACTGTGATGTTCGAATGACTTTCACAAAATATCTGGGTGTGGGGGCTTATGCTGCTCCTGGTCTAAGTGAAACCATGGAGTTGGGGGTCAGGGCACTAGTTGATGGTTACTGGGGATTTGCTTCGAGTCCTATCTGGAGTCGAGAAGAAGCAGGGCGGTTAGGGGCTGCTGCATATGATCAGGCTACGGCTAATTTAATCGATGGGCCCAGACAAATTGCGTTCAGAAGTGCTGCCGAAGAATCAATCGGTCACTGGGTTATGCCCGTAGAGCAAGATCCATTTAGACTCAATTTTAATGAGGTTTACGATGCAATAAATGGCATCCACCAGTTTATTAGTCGATTAAAACATATTCTAGATACTAACCGTAAAACCGTATTTCAAAAACAGTATCGAGGTTTTTTTTCTTCTGACGGGCATCGTCAAACACAGGTGCTAAACCGCACATTTGCCTCTCTTGTTCTTGCATTTAATAACAGGGAAACCGGGGATACTGGTGGGTTTTCAGTAGACTCGTATCGATCATCTCCAGGCGGACTCGAAACTCTGCGTGATAGACCGATTCGCGAAGATATCCAGAAAGAATATGACGAAATGATTGAAACCTGGAAACTACCAATGAAGCCTGCTGAAATCGGGCGATTTGACGCAATAGTAGACCAGAATGGCATGGCAAAGCTGACCAGTTGCTCTATAGGATTTGCTACTGAGTTGGATCGGGCATTGGGATTCGAGGCTAATGCTTCGGGTACGAGCTACATAGTTGATCCTGCTTCTATGCTAGGAACATTTGTAATTGGTTCATCAAAGATCAACATTTCTGCTAACAGATCTGATTTAGATGGGATAGCTACCGTTGCCTGGGATGACGAAGGCGTCAAACCACGGCGTTCCCAACTGATCAAAAACGGAATCCTGAACGAGATGCAGACAACCAGAGAATTACTGGATATAGACGTTAATGGTGACTATAGTAAGGAAAAATACGGAGAGCTGCAGGGATATAGCGTGAGTCCTACAGGCATATTTGCTCCTGTTAATTACACTCCAAACCTGCATCTGGAAGGGGATGCGTCTGGACCGGTCAGTATGAATGAGTTGCGAAGTGGTTTGGATAAGGGTATGGAACTCAAACAACCACACATCTCTCTTGATTATCAACAATCCACTGGCTTTGCTTCAGGAACGGCTTATGAAATAAAAGGTGGTAAGCGGGTGTCTCGTCTGATGAATGCCGGCATACTTTTTAGAAGCAGTGAGATATGGAATAATGTTGTGGATCTTGGAGGTAAGGAGACAGAGATGTGCATTTCATTGAATCAGAAAAAAGGTGAACCTGAAGGTGAGGCGCATCATACAGTCAGAGCGGTACCAGCCAGAATAAAAGATCTGACGTTTATCGATATAACACGGAAGGCATAGGCAATGATAAATTCAGTGGATATTTGTGAGAATAAGACTCCAGATATGGGGAGAAAAATTCTTGGAGAATCTGAAGGGAAGAGGATCGTCCAATCGCTACTTTCTACTTTATCTCCAATACCATCTGTTGAGCTTAAAGTGATGAGTTATTGGACATCTAATAACAAGTGGGGGCGAAATAAAGTTACGATCTCGTCTGATACCCAAGATGTAATAGTATCTGTAACACGGAATTATGATCATGGTCGGAGAACGCAGGCTGTGACAAACCAGATTGATGAAGTTTCACTAAAAGGTGTAGCTGGGATTGCTAACTTCTATGGAAATCCTTTCTGGCCCGCAAGAGAACCTGATACTGGCTTTTCACCGAGGCAACATGCTCTTAATGAAGGTGCAGTCTGGAGCGATCTGACATACAATAGAGCTCCAGGAGAGAACGCGAATTTGATTGCAACGCTAACCAGAGAATCTAAAGAACGAAAGTTTCTATCAGCTGGCTATCTTGAAGCATATGCTGGTAGCCTCACATGGTATACTCGAGATAAGTGGGGTAACGAAACAACTCGTTTCACTAAACTGACACAGGCTCAATGTTCGGCCACTGTTAGAACAACTGATGGCACTTCATCGGGTTGGGCTGGGGCATCAAGCTATGATTTAGCGCATATCGACGGAGTAGCAATTGCCATGAAGGCCCTGGACAAATGTGTGGCGGGATTGAATCCGGTTCGTATCGAGCCGGGAAGGTACACTACTATTTTAGAGCCAACGGCATCGGCTGAGTTTTTTAAATTAGTTGTAAATTTAACTGCGCGACGTCAACCGGAAATGTTTGGTATTGGGAACGGAGGACCATTTGCGATTGGTTATGACAAAGCCTTAGAGAGGTATAGAACTAAATTAGGGCTTAAAGTAATTGATGAGAGGATTTCCATAACGCACGATCCTATGGATCCGCGACTAGGAACATTGGGGTATCCCGGGCTTGACAGGATTGAATATGTAGTAAATGGTGTGCTTACTACTCTGACAAATAATGGTGCTCATGCTTCCAACGAATTGACTCAAGATACAATATATCAGGAACGTGAATCGTTTAGAGTTGATGGCGGATCTGTTCCTATTGAAGAGATGATCGCCTCTACAAAGCGGGGCCTGCTAGTCACAAGATTATGGGGCATTGAATATGTGGATATATCTTCTGTATTAGTTACAGGAACAACCAGGGATGGTTTGTGGCTGATCGAGAATGGGGTGATAACTAAGGCTGTGAGAAACTTCAGATTTACAGAATCGCCCTTTTTTGTGCTTAATAACGTAGATCTGATTGGTGAATCAGTCCCTGTATTTAATCCGGTAAACAGAAGATCTGTCCTTTCCAGTCTTAAGCATTTTAACGCTATCGCGAGTGTTAGTGTGCCTGCACTCAAGGTAAATGACTTCAGTTTCACATCAACAATAGATGCAATTTAGTATGCATATATCAGAGTTGTTTTCATTAAGAAATATTTTAATTCTTCTCGGTTTAATGAGCACGGCGCTGCCTGTTCAATCCCAAACAAAATTTGAACGTCCAGACACCTCTCCCAATTACGCAGCATATAGAAATCTCGACGAATGTATTGTTGCAATTTCGCGTCAGATACATCAGTACGACGATTCATTAAGATTTTGGAAAGATACGGGTGTCTATGAACGAGAGAAAATGTTTGAACCATATACCACCGAACAGCAAATGATCGGAAAGGAATGCTTTAAAAAGTTCACAATAGATTCACTTTCGGAAAAAATACAGTATCTGTGGCTTGATTATCTGCTTCAGGTGGGAAGAGTAGACGAAGTGTGGGCACTCTCAATGAAAATTCTAGATGCACAACCGGACAGTAGTAGATATATGCAGATAGCATTGTATGCTTCCAAAATGTCGGGTAACCGTCCATTTCAATTTCAACGACTGCTTGACCTGATTGAGATGGAAAAACAGAGGACTCCGCAGAATTCTCTTCTAGCCCATACTTCTCTGCAAAGTACCAGGCTGTGGATTTTAAATGAGATTAAAGATTCGGTATTGGTACCTGAGGCATTACGCAAATATCTTGAGCTTTACAGGCAGCTCCCCAGTGCTCAAAAGATTACAATGGGATCAAGTGTTGCCGCTTTCTATAATGTTGTTTCGTTTAACGAAATGATGGACAGTATAAGTGCAGGTAGCAAAGCACATCTTGATTATCGTCGTAATGTTCACTCAATAGCTTTCGAAAATGAGATACCTTTTGATCGTGTATTTCTAGAGATTGATATGCCTCGTATTCAGACGGACTTCTGGTATTTCAAGCCTAAAGTGGGGAGGGATTCTACTCCCTTAAAAAAAATCCAAGAGCCAGTACGAATACCGAGCGCCGGGAAGGTGAATGTGATTTCGTTTATTGATGGTTGTAGTCGGGAGTATCCGGATATCAGACCGGGCCGCAGGGCTGGTAGTTCTGATTGTACAGCTTACTACTCAGTATTAGCAAGGCTGCAAAAAAAATTCCCGGATGCTGAATTCACCACAGTAACAAAAACATTTGGGTTTGTTGGAAACTCCGCTATGTTAACTCCGGAGGCCGAAGCAGATTCACTATCGAAGCAATACATGAATCACTGGGGATTGGCCGGATATTTTACAGTTGGTGTAACTGAATACTTTAGAATACCAGGATTGGATAGGCGACGGATCGACGAGGTGCCAAAATATCGAACAGAGTTGGAAAAAGTTGTACCCGGTCTGGGAGGCAATGGTAGATCAATTATGGTTGATCGGGCTGGAAAAATTGTTAGCGTGATTTCTCTCAATCAGAAAACCGAAGAAGACGCAGAAAAAACTATCAGAGCTATAATCGAAAGAAAGTGATTCCGCTCGGTCGCAAAATCCACGACCGCAATAGTGCCATTTTTAACAACTATCCTCTACATATTCGGTTATAACCTAGGACATATCCATTCAATTCCGGGGGCAGTAAATGGATGTAACCCTAATCAGCATTTTATGGTCAATCTAAAAAGAGGGGAGTAAGGTATCGTTACCTTAAAGAAAGGAGTTCACATTTATGATTGTTGCTACTCTTTTATTGTCGATATTGATTTCCAGCAATCCTATCGATTCTGTAGATCAAGCCAGGATATGCACCGACCTTAGTCTCTATATCGACAGTATAAGTCCTTCCAATTCGGATTCGATTCATATTGAACAACTTACGCCAGATCAGGTTGGCAAAGTTCGAAATTGTCCTGGGCTTGCTGGTCGGATAATCCCTGGATTGTGGTGGCAAGCAAAAAATGATAGTGCATATCTTGCCAACCTCATGCTTGCTTCGGCTACGGTAAAAGACCGGCGTATAGAGAGCGCCTTAAAACAAGTACTCCACGATTCCACCAAAGAATACTGGGTTCGCATTGCTGCGCTTCATAGTTTAGTTGCCTATGACAAAGGTATAGTAGCAGTAGTTGAAGGTCATTCCAAGGCTCACCTGGAAAACAGGAAGAAGGTGCGTCGTTCGCGCCTTCCACCTGAACCACCAGAAACATGGTTCATATGGTTTGGTGCACAAAAGATTAGCCAGGTTGATGGGGATGAACCCATACTTCCGGATTTTCAAACGAGACTGGTGGCTAACATGAGACAGTTGCTAAATGATCTTTACCCCGATTCAAAGGGGAGATTCAAAAACGATATGGTGGAAAATCTTTATGAACACGTTAAAAGCATCGCAGGTAAATACGGGAAAAACAAAGGGCCCAGTCTGTGATTTCACAGGCCGGGCCGTAGGTTGTATTCGTTGACAGGTCTATCGATGTTAGTCTAGTGTCTGAACTGCCTCTGCCCAGTAAACACCATCGCAATGTTGTGTTCATTTGCAGCCTCAATTACTTCAGCATCTCTTACGGATCCGCCTGGCTGAATAATAGCCGTTACTCCAGCCTGAGCCGCCTGATCCACACCATCCCTGAATGGGAAGAATGCGTCTGAACCCAGAACAGACCCCTGAGTCTCATGTCCAATGGATTTGGCTTTATGAGTCGCTAAGAAGGAGGCATCGACCCTGGACATCTGTCCGGCGCCAATTCCAATTGTAGCGCCATTCTGAACCAATATGATGGCATTTGATTTAACTGTAGCAACTCCTTTCCAGGCGAAGGCCATGTTGGCGTGCTCTTCGGCGGTTGGGGAGCGGCGTGTGACCACCTGCCACTCTGTTGGATCCACCGGTGGGAGTGGGCGTTCCTGAGCAAGGAATCCCCCACGGACTCGTTTATAGTCAAGTGCGTTCTTTCCCCATTCTGCACGGCCAGCCAGGACTCGCAGGTTTTTCTTGCGGCTCAAGATCTCTATCGCCGCTTCGTCAAATTCTGGAGCGACTATGCATTCAACAAACAGGCTTGAGATAACTTCTGCGGTTTCAGCATCCACTGGAACAGATAAGGATATGATAGATCCAAATGCAGAAACCGGATCGCAGGCAAGTGCCTTTTGATATGCTTCAAGCGCAGTCTTTCCAACGGCCAGGCCACATGGTGTCGTATGCTTGATAATGGCGCAGCATGGTTCGTCACCAAATGCATCTGTAGCCATTAAAGCGCCTTCAAGATCCAGTAAGTTGTTGAAGCTGAGCTCTTTACCGCCTAGCTGTTTTAACCCTGCCAATCCGGCGCCTTTGTATTCTGTATAGAATGCAGCCTTTTGGCCCGGATTCTCACCGTAGCGGAGCGACTGAGCGCGGGCGAACGAGACTGTTACATCTTCTGGGAAAATGTCACCGCGCTTTTCAGCAAACCACTGCGAAATAGCGCTGTCGTATGATGCTGTGTGCTCATAAACCTTGGATGCAAGGCGACGACGGAACTGGAGTGTGTTCGCGTTGTTGCCAGCTGTTTCTGCATCGATTGCTTCCAGTACTTTTGGATAGTCTGTCGGATCGCAGACAACAGTAACAGAGTCGAAGTTCTTGGCAGCGGATCGCAGCATTGCCGGTCCACCAATGTCTATTTGCTCAATTACATCTTCGTCACTCGCGTTTGCTTTTGCAGCAGTCTCACGAAATGGATAAAGATTTACTGCGACTAAATCGATTAGTGGGATAGAGTGCGATTCAATCGCCTGCATGTGAGTACTTTCGCTACGACGTGCAAGCAAACCGCCGTGAACCACAGGGTGCAATGTCTTCACACGGCCATCCAGCATTTCTGGAAAGCCGGTCAGATCGCTGATGTCACGAACTGGTATCGTTGCATCACGCAGCGCTTTGGCTGTTCCACCGGTAGAGACAAGGTCCCAGCCGCGTTCGTTGAGCCCACGGGCGAAATCGACTAATCCGGATTTATCTGAAACTGACAATAATGCTACAGGCATCTTCTATGTAAAAATTAAGGTTTAACTATTTGCCAATCCAGAATTAAAGACCGCGCAGAGCGAATCTATGATTCTGGGAAAAACGATGTGCTCAACTCTCAGAACTCTTGCTGCTAGCTCTTCTGGGGAATCGTTAAGCAAAACCGGGACAGGCCACTTACAAATTACAGCGCCCTCGTCATAGCGCTCATCCACAAAGTGAATGGTCACCTCCGACTCTCTCAGGCCTGCCTCAACAACAGCAGAGTGGACCCTGATTCCATACATTCCGGCTCCGCCAAATCTAGGGATTGGGCCCGGATGCACATTTATCATGCGTCCACGGAATTCGGATATTACCGCTTCAGGTATCAACTTAAGATACCCAGCCAGAACGACGAGATCTATCCCGTTGCCCCGGAGGGTTGCTAACAGCGCTTCAGGATTTCTGTGATCAATATGTAATGCAGGAATCCCAACCTGGCGAGCCCGATCTAGAGCGTAAGCGTCAGCTTTGTTGGAGATAACGAGTACCACCTGGCCGTTCGCAGCAGGGCCGAGAGCTGCAAAGTGATCGAGTAGGGACTGTAGGTTGGAGCCGCTGCCGGACGCTAACACTGCAATCTTGGCAGTAGGGCCGGCTGTTACATTACGCAAGCCAATTCTATCCTGGCCCAGGTTAATCTTATCAGTCATCTGCGGACTCTGAGTCTATCTCAGATGTAGTAATTATTTCCACCGCATCAAACAGGGAAGGGACTATTGTCGCGTATTTGGAGGCAAACAACAGCTCGTCACTATCAACGCGAACCCCTCGATTCTGATGGGAGGACGAATGGTCGATTAGGAAAGCCGAACCACCGAGTGTCAGCGATTGAGATACGTCCCGCCACCTATCTCCAATAAATGTCGGGTTGGATCTGTATCGCCAGGTATAGGAATTCAGGTCAGAAAGGGCCTTGGTGAACATCCCTGAACCAGGTTTCCTGCAGTTGCAACTGTCACCTGGACCGTGTGGGCACAGGTAAGTAGCGTCAATATGAGCACCGCTTTCCGAGAGGAGATCAATCATTCTGTTATGAACAGCATTGTATTGTTCAATCGAAAAATATCCGCGTCCTATACCAGACTGATTGGTTATAACCACAACTGGAATATTCATCTCATTCAGATGAGCTATTGCTTCTGCTGCTTGAGGTAAAAGCACAACACCATCTGGTTTGGAAATGTAGTTTCTATCTTCGATGATAGTCCCATCACGGTCCAGAAATGCGACAGAAGGAAGCGATTTGCAGGATGTGAAAGGTGCGGCTGGAGTGATCAATCTTTTTTCTCCTGCGTCTCGCTCTTATCCCGCTTTTTGGCTGGAGTCTTAAATGTGCGTTTCGAGTCGCCAACAGCCCCATTTGGGTTTTTTATCCCCGTTGCTGCGAGCGTGTATTCTTTATCATCAGCAAGTGGGCGGGAAAGATATAATATGATTTCGCGCTTAAGAGCTGGTATCGATCGTTTGACAGGAGTTTGCTTGGCGGCGATTGAATCTGCTGTTACCGTATCTCTGGAGATTGTATCTCTTTTTGCTGACGTGTCTGTACGGATTAATGTATCAGATATGCTCGACGTATCAGTACGGATTAACGTATCGGTTTTGCCTGACGTGTCTTTGGATACCAGTATATCTGTAGCGACAGTTGAATCCATATCAGAGCTGTCAGGTATACTGCCAATCGAGTCGATGACTACAGCATTAGAATCTGGATCGAACAACTTGAACTGACTGACATCAATCTTTGTTTCCGGGTCCAGATATCCTGTAAACGAAACAGATAGTCTTGTCGAATCTTCATATCTGATTGTTCCTAAAGATGGTCCTATAGAATCACGCTGAAATGCACGTAATTCAACGCTGGCAGTATCACTTAGTGTAATTACTGTCGTATCAAAAGCCATCCTTCTATCGAATACTTTATCTCCCAGTGTATTGATAGAGCTTCTAACAACGAACTGATTCCCAGTTGGAGTTCGGAGCTTAAAGTTTCCTATGCTATCCGTCTTCGTTATGTAGATGGATGTTGTATCGGAGGTAGGTACCCCTTCTACAATTGCACCTGCAGCCGGTTCTCCAGTTTCCCAGTTAAACACCGTGCCTCTAATGCTGCCATTATCGATAGAGCCGCCGGTACTGAAGACTGTTATTATGGCTGTGTCCCGAACATTGTTCTGCAGATCGGAGATGCCAGGAGCAATTGTTATTGTATATGTGGTGTTCTTTTTCCAGCCGTTTTTGGGACGGATACGCAGACTGCTCCGTCTCCAGTCTACATCAATGTCGCCATGCCTGGGAGAAATTAAAACCAGATCCTTTAATTCTCTCGCTGAGGCCGCAGACGGGCGTTCACTTACTACTGCGTCAAACTGTACAATCGCGTAACGAGTATCCACGTTTGTGGCAGCAGAGTCGGGAACCCACTTCAACACTGCTGGTGGAGTTAAACGCTCTGGTGCTCCAGGTGGGGTGCCTGGGCTTGCACAGGCTGCCATCGCAGCTGTGCAAGCTAATGATAAAAACCTAACCCAGGGAGAGTGTGACAGAGTGTTTCTCATGGCCATGTCAGTTTTATAGTCGAACTTTTAACAAGAAGTTGTACTATCCACGTGAACCGCAAAGCGAGCTGATCTTCGCTCTCATCTGATCGCAACGTGTTGTCCAGTCAGCCTGCTTCGCGCGCTCCGCTTCAACTACATTAGCAGGCGCACGATCGACGAAACCAGGATTTGAAAGGCGCCCTGTCAATGCAACGAGCTGCTTTTCCAACTGTTCCAGATCTTTTTGAAGCTTTGCACACTCCTTTTCCATGTCCACAAGATCGCCAAGTGGAACGATTACCTGTGTTCCGTCTGGGAGCAGGGCATGGGCCGCATTCGGATCGTCGACTCCCGTCTCAACCTTGAGATTGGAGCGAGTGAGATTCCTGATAAGATTGATCTCTTCAGTAATAAATCCACTGCGTGCATCCGGAATTACAAATGCATCGATAACCTTTCCTGGAGCAACTGCGTACTCAGCTCTTTTGGCTCTTAATGCATTGATTACGTCGCGAACTGTCTCGAATTCGGAGTTAGACTGGAAGCGTGGGTTTTCAACTGGCCAGTTGGTTATGGTAATGAATTCTGCAGGTCTTTCGGCGTTGCGTGGTAGCTTCTGCCACAGCTCCTCTGTAATAAAAGGAACCACAGGATGCAGCAGTCTTAGAGCATTGTCGAATACATGAACAAGAACTATACGTGCTACTTCTCTGTCTTCACCGCCGGCTGCCATGCGAGCCTTGGTTGTTTCCAGATACCAGTCAGCAACTTCGTTCCAGACAAAACGGCGTGCTGTTTCTATGTATTCATTGAGGCGCAAGCCCGAGTTGAGATCCTTTTCGTCCCAGACATCTCTGTTTGGACGCGCAGGTCCCAATGCAGCGTTACACTCGTTAATAGCGACATTCAAGCGTCCCAGAATCCAGCGGTCGGCTCGTGTAAACTTCGAATCGTCAACCGAGTCTATCGTATCGACCGAATCCGTTCCAACATTGGAAAGCAGGAAGCGTCCGATATTCCAGAGCTTTGTAGCAAAGTTACGCCCAGGTGAAAACGATTTCTCTAAATCATTAGGATCGAGTATCAGATCAGCACCCATGCCCAATCCTGAAATAACTGTATAGCGCAGCGCATCTGCTCCATACAGCTGTACAACATCCATCGGATCAATACCGTTTCCAAGAGACTTCGACATCTTCACATGGTTTGTGTCTCTTACTGTGCCGTGAAGATAAACGGTATGGAACGGTGTTTCGTCCATGAATGCATAGCCGGCCATGATCATGCGCGAAACCCAGAAGAACAGAATCTCAGGCGCAGTGATCAGGAAGTCGGTTGGGTAAAATGCTTTTAAATCAGCCGATTCTTTATTTGGCCATCCCAGGGTTGATAGAGGCCACAGCCAGGAAGAGAACCAAGTGTCCAATACATCTTCGTCCTGACGTAGTTCGTGTGCATTTTCTGGTGTGGTTCTGCTTACAATAACATTGCCATCTTTATCATACCAGACAGGAATTCTGTGGCCCCACCAGAGCTGCCTCGAAATATTCCAGTCGCGGATATTTTCCAGCCAGTGGATGTATACCGCTTCCCATCTGTCCGGAACAATACGGACCTTGCGCGATCTAACTGCTTCAAGAGCTGGCGCTGCGAGTTCCTTCATGCTTACAAACCACTGATCCGAAAGTCTCGGCTCAACAACCGTGTTGCAGCGATAACAACGTCGCACTGCGTGTTGATGCGTTTCGACCTTAATAAGATTTCCGCTGGCCTTTAGAATCTCGACTATTTTCTTTCGAGCTTCAAACCTGTCGACGCCCTTCAGGTTGGATGGGACACGCTCTCCTGCTTCAGAGAAGTTGTCCAGCAAACCTTCAGGGGTCATGATGATTGGCATTGGCAACGCATGGCGCTTGCCGACTTCAAAGTCGTTTGGATCGTGGGCAGGTGTGATTTTTACTGCACCAGTTCCAAATTCTGGATCAACGTACGTGTCTGCAACTATAGGAATGTCTACATTTGCAATTGGAAGCGTTAAGGTCTTTCCAATTAACGATGCATAACGTGGATCGTCTGGATGTACTGCAACGGCAACGTCGCCCAACATAGTTTCCGGGCGTGTTGTTGCAACAATAATCGACTGTCCCGATCCATCGCTGAGTGGGTAGCTAAGATGATAAAGCGCACCCGTTTCATCTGAATGTTCTGCCTCTTCATCACTAAGAGAAGTGAGGCAACGTGAACACCAGTGAATTACACGGTTTCCTTTATATACTAATCCGCGCTCGTAGAGCTGAACAAATGCTTCGCGTACAGCGGAAGATGGCCCTTCGTCCAGTGTGTATGCTGTTCTGTCCCAATCGCAGGAACCGCCGATAGATTTAACCTGATCGAGTATAATTCCGCCGGTCTGCTTAACAAAGTCAGCCGTTTTTAACAGGAATGCTTCGCGCCCTACATCAAAGCGTGTTTTGCCTTCGGTGCCAAGTTGGCGCTCCACAACGTTCTGTGTAGCAATTCCGGCGTGATCGGTTCCAGGAAGCCATAGAGCGGCATCGCCGGCCATACGGCGCCAGCGTGTAATTACATCCTGAACAGTGTCGTTTAATCCATGCCCCATGTGAAGAACTGCTGTCACATTCGGGGGGGGCATAACTATGGTAAATGGATTCTTCGCGGAGCCGTCTTTGCAGCTCTGCGGATTGTCGGACGTCCTGCAGGAGTCCGAAGCTTTAGGAGAAAAAACGTCAGCCGCAGTCCAGCGCTCGTACCATGCGCGCTCCGTTGCGGCTGAATCGTATTGGGTCGGGATATCTTGATTGGGCGTAGCCATTACGCCCAATCTAATAAAATCGTGCTAGTTCTGCGTCAACTAGTGGTATTTTTGGTCCTTGCGATCGTCGAATTCAGCGTCGAGGTCCAACTCGTCTTCATCGTCGCCGCCTTCGCCCTCAAAGTCCGAGTCATCCAGATCAGCCATCAGGAGGTCATCGTCATCAAGATCCTCGTCTGAGTCACCGTCGTCCAGGCGGTCGTCGTCTGCTCTAACTGCCAAACGATTCACAACTGTTATCACGCCAGGTGTTCCACGGGCTACAGTTACCGCATGCGTGGTTTCGTCGGCGGCATGCACCCAGCCGGTTAGTTCGATTACTCCCTCCTCGATTGCGCCTATGTCTATAGCACGGGCACGAAGAATCGGGTCATTACGATAGGTCTCAAGAACACGCTCTTCAAGCTCTTCCATAGGGGACAACTTGTCGTCGTCCTCATAGAACTCGTCATTTGCGTCGTGTCCTTCCGGAGCGCGGGCATATCGGTCTTCAGTCTCATCCTGCTGCGTTTCATCCCGATCGACAGTTTTTTTCATTTTGTCTGCCATCGCACCAAATCCGCCAAGTTTCTGGGAAATGGCGATACCGGCTGCCACGCCAGCAGCAACTCCGAGCGTCAGCATAAGGATACTCTGAGCTGTAGAGTGTTCAGGCTCCCTTGTAATGCGCGGGAGATGTTTTAGACTCTTGCGTAGAGCGGGTTTCACGTCTTTCTTGAACTTCTTGTTTAACTTGCGTGTTAGGTCCCGTTGAAGTCTACGGCTTTTGGAAGAGCCAAAAGATCCGCCCAGGCTATCATTTAGCCTGTGGCGTAGGTTTTCATGTAAGGATAGCTTTCGCATAAGTTTCAAGGTGGTGATTCATTGCGGTTCGCGCAAGAAGAAGGCCACCTTCAACATAACGTATCAACCTCAACCTGCTACAACATTTTGTTAACACTTACACTTCCAGATGGATCGACACGCACAGTTCCGCCAGGGACAATGCCAGAAGAAGTCGTACTCTCAATCGGTGAGAGACTTCTAAAGGCCGCAATCGCAGTGTCCGTAAACGGTCAGATTCAAGATTTCATGACTCCGTTACGAACGTCTGGGACTTTTAAGGTGTTAACGGAAAAGGATCCGGAGGCCCTCGATGTGTTAAGGCACTCGGGTGCGCACATTCTGGCTACCGCGGTGAGGCGTATCAGACCGGACGCTCATATCGGATTTGGTCCTGCAATCGAGGATGGTTTTTACTACGATTTTGAAGTGGAAACACCCTTCACTCCGGAAGATCTCGAGAAGTTTGAGGCCGAGATGCGCAAGGTGGTGCAGGATAAATTCCCATTTGTACGTGCCGAGCTGGACCGGTCTGCAGCACAGAGTGTGTTTAGCGATGATCCTCTGAAGCTTGAGAGGCTCTCCGAATTGGGTGAAGATGAGATTATCTCTACCTATACAGACGGCCCATTTACCGATCTTTGCCGTGGGCCGCATCTTAGAGACACATCTTCTCTCAAGCATTTCAAACTGCTCCATACAGCGGGAGCATACTGGCGTGGCGATGAGAAACGCCAGATGCTACAGCGAATTTATGCTACGGCCTGGTTTAAAAAGGACGATTTGGACGCGTACATTCATCGTCTGGAAGAAGCGAAGCGCCGCGATCACCGCAACCTTGGGCAGCAGCTTGATCTTTTTTCAACAGATCCACGTGTCGGTTCGGGGCTCATTCTCTGGCACCCACGGGGCGCGACTGTTCGTAATGAGATCGAGAACTTTGAGCGCGACCTGATCCTTCGTCACGGGTACGAGCTCGTTTACACTCCTCATGTGGTCAACGAAAAGCTTTTTGAAGTCTCTGGTCACCTGGAGAACTTCAAGGAGAATATGTTTGGGCCGATTGACGTGGAAGGAACTATGTATCGTCCTAAGCCAATGAATTGCCCGGGGCATATATGCATCTTCCAGTCTAAGGGGCGTTCGTATAGAGATCTGCCTATTCGCTATGCTGAATTCGGAACGGTTTACCGCTACGAAAGAAGTGGTGTTTTACACGGGATGTTGCGTGTACGTGGATTCACACAGGATGATGCTCACGTGTTCTGTACACAGGAACAGGTGCCTACAGAGATCGAGAGGCTGCTGGACTTGGTTGACGAGATGCTGGCTGCTTTTGGTTATCCATACACCATTGAGCTTGCGACCAGGCCGGAAAAATCGATGGGGTCTGAGGAAGTCTGGAACGATGCTCAAAATCTGTTGGCTACCGTGCTCAAAAAGCGTGGTATTGAATTCACAATAGACGAAGGCGGTGGTGCGTTTTACGGACCGAAGCTCGACTTCAAGCTTATTGATGCCATTGGACGCAAGTGGCAGGGGCCAACAGTGCAGCTCGATTTTAACCTCCCGGAAAGATTTGGGCTGGAGTTTGTTGGCTCAGACAATTCGCCACATCGCCCAGTGATGCTCCACCGTGTTCTGGTTGGATCCATGGAGCGCTTTGTCGGTGGCTTGATCGAACATTATGCTGGTGCATTCCCAGTCTGGCTGGCGCCTGAGCAGGTACGTGTAATTCCGATTTCTGATGAGGTTGCGGGCCACGCTGCCGAAGTCACAGAGCGGCTTAAGGCAGCTGGAGTACGGGCTACTTTGGACTCAAGAGCCCAAACGTTGAACTATCGGATTCGTGAAGCCGAAACGCTCAAGATCCCTTATATGGCAGTGGTTGGAAAGCGTGAGGCGGAAAGCGATCAGGTCGCGGTCCGTACACGCGGGAAGGGAAGCAAACAGGATGTGGCTGCAGTAAACGACTTTATTGCTCGAGTTGTAGACGAAATTAAGTCCAAAACTCTGAGTATTTAAGCTTCGGTTAGCTATGCCAGGTAGCGTATTGTAACGCTTCTACCTGGCGTAGCTCCACCCGAAGTGCCACATCTGTGTATTCACTCCCGGGTTCGACCTTCCGGAGTTGGCGTTGGAGATATGGTTGAACTGATAGCCAAGATTAAGCCGGTGTTTTTTTGTAATTGGGATAGTCGCGATTGCTACCGCATCCAGGGTGAAGTTAAACCTGGTTTCCATCGGGTCCGGCATCGGCTTGTTGAAATAGAGGCCGCCGCCACTTATTCCGAATGAGGCCTGTGCCCAGCGTGGGCGGCTGGTTGTAAACCGTACTCCCAGTGGCACCCAGCCAACCCCATAAACTGTCTTAGGTGTCGGGATAAGGCTGTCTATCCGCTGCTCTACCTGATGCCTTACTCCGTTCTTGTCGACAACATTAACCGTCCGTCTAAATGATGTATCGCGATAGAACGGTGTTTTAGTGGCTACGACACTTGGTAAAATATCGTGGGTGTAGGACCAGGTTCCGTGTCGAGTCGTCTTTATCGCTCTTGTCCATCGTATCCCTGTTATATAGAGAGATCTTTCTCGAATCATACCGTAGCGCGTGCGAAGAGGAGCATTTCGAGCTCCTGCATGCCAAACTCCGAGAGAGCGGGGTATCTTCGGCTGGCCTTTCTGTGAATGGATCGTTTGTGATCTCTGCGACTCATTAATTGCCGCTGGTCCACTATTCTGTGGTGCTGTTCGTCCCGGCTCTTCCTTGTCCTGTCTACCGGCAGTTGAATCTGCAGAATTCGGTGAGTTCTGCGGCCTGCCTTGCGCCTTCATTGTAGTGACGGCAACTGTAGTAGTAATGGTTGCCATCAACAGAATCGCCCAGCTTCGCAATAGTTGAAAATTAAAGAAGGCCATACATAGAGAATTTGCACTCTGGACCCAAAACTCGCCAGTTGGGGCCTTCGGGCCAGCCGGAGAGCACCTGGTTATGCCAGAAGGTAACTTTCAGCTGTCAGCAAGAGTGCCGTTAAACTGAAGGGGGCGTTACCTTTCGGCAACAGTAATTTCACAACAACCTATGTCAGACTCTTCACGTCAACCAGTAATTGTCTCGGCTGCCAGAACGCCAATTGGTCGTTTTCTGGGTGGCCTTTCGTCGCTAACTGCGCCTGAACTTGGCGCAATAGCTATTAAAGGCGCTTTAGAGCGCGCCAAGGTCGATCCTCAGGCCGTTGGGAATGTTATTATGGGGAACGTCGTCCAGGCCGGTATTGGACAGGCTCCTGCCAGGCAGGCCGCCCTCAAGGCCGGAATCCCTGGTACCGCGGCCGCATTGACCGTCAACAAAGTCTGCGGTTCGGGTTTGGAAGCCGTTATGCTGGCAGCCCAGTCAATCAAGGCTGGAGACGAACAGGTTGTAGTGGCAGGCGGACAGGAGTCGATGTCAAACATTCCTTACTACGTAAAGGGGATGAGAAACGGTGTTAAGTTTGGCGATCAGAAGATTGTCGATGGACTCATATTGGACGGATTGTGGTGCGCCACTTGTGATGTCCACATGGGAACCCACGCCGAATACACAGCTCGCAAGGGTGGTGTGTCACGCCAGCAACAGGATGAGTTTGCAGCAGCTTCACACGCGAAAGCATCAGCCGCTATCAAGGCTGGCAAGTTTGAAGCTGAAATAGTTCCGGTTGAAATAGTTAGCCGCAAAGGCAGCACAATTGTTTCTGTAGATGAAGGACCACGCGAAGATACAACGGTTGAATCTTTAGCCAAACTTCGCCCTGCCTTCCCAGGTAAAGACAAAACAGAAGAGTTAACAGTAACTGCTGGTAACGCATCTTCACTTAACGACGGCGCAGCTGCGTTAGTGGTAACAAGTGAAGCTTATGCAAAGGCAAATGGCCTCGAGATTCTAGCTAAGATCACAGGATATGCTACAGGTGGTGGTGAACCACAGGACCTCTTCTTCGCTCCAATCGTGGCAATCGAAAAGCTCATGAAAAACGCCGGTACAACAATTGGCGATTACGATCTTTTTGAATCGAACGAAGCGTTTGCGTCTCAGTCAATAGCTACCGGTAACGGGCTTAGCTGGGATTGGGATCGCGTAAACGTAAACGGTGGTGCAATAGCACTTGGACATCCAATCGGTGCCAGCGGTGCGCGTGTTTTGACCACTTTGTTGTATGCACTCAAAGATCGTAATAAGAAGACGGGTATCGCGACATTGTGCCTGGGCGGCGGAAACGCTGTTGCCCTAAGTGTTGAGATGGCCTAATTAAATAGACGGAGCTTACTTAAGAATATGGCAGAACGTATTGCAGTATTAGGTGCAGGGCAGATGGGTAACGGGATTGCGCATGTCTTTGCGCAGTCCGGCTTTAATGTGACTCTTATCGATATTTCGGAAGCTGCTGTTGCAAAGGGCTTATCGACAATCGAAAAGAACCTCGACCGTCAGGTCAAGAAGGGAACCATCGACGAGGCTGCAAAGTCGGCGACTTTGGGAAACATCACAACTTCTACCACGATTGAAGCTGTTTCAAATGCAACAGTTGTAATTGAAGCTGCAACTGAAAATCGTGAGCTGAAGTACAAGATATTTAAGGATCTCGATCGTCTCGCTCCACCTGATGCAATTCTCGCATCCAACACAAGTTCAATTGCGCTAACAGAGATTGCAGCCCAGACAAATCGCCCTGAAAAGGTGATAGGCATGCACTTCATGAATCCAGTACCGGTCATGAAGTTGATCGAAGTGATTCGTGGTCTGGCAACGTCTGATGAAACTACAAAGAAGGTTTTTGAACTAAGCGCCGCTCTCGGTAAGACCGCCGTTGAAGTAAATGATTTTCCGGGCTTTGGTGCCAACCGCATCCTTATGCCTATGCTCAACGAAGCAATGTTCTGCCTGATGGAAGGTGTTGCTTCCAAAGAAGCTATCGACGACGTTATGAAGCTTGGTATGAATCACCCAATGGGACCACTCACACTTGCTGACTTCATTGGATTGGATACCTGCCTTGCGATTATGGAAGTTTTGCATGATGGACTTGGTGATCCAAAGTATCGTCCATGTCCTCTGCTCAGAAAGTACGTCGCCGCAGGATGGCTTGGGCGTAAGACTGGCCGTGGCTTTTATACCTACGAATAGTAATGAGTCTTACCCAAGAGCAGCTTGAGATTCAGGCGTTAGCGAGAGATTTTGCCAGCAGCGAAATTGCGCCATACGCAGCCGAGTGGGATGAAAACTCTCACTTTGAACCTCAGGTGTTTAACAAACTCGCAGAGCTTGGATTTTTTGGCTTTCTAACTCCTGAAAAGTACGGCGGATTAGGGTTGGATACGCTGTCCTATATAGTAGCTCTGGAGGAGATCGCGAAGGGATGTGCTTCCATCGCAGTTGCACTAAGCGTTCATAATTCGCTTCCTACCAATATGCTCCTGCAGAACGCAACCGAGGAGCAGAAGCAGCGTTACCTGGTGCCTATGGCAAAGGGAGAGATGCTTGCCGCATTTGCATTGTCCGAGCCTGAATCGGGTTCTGATCCTGGCTCGCTTGCTACACAAGCAGTTGACGCTGGTGATCACTGGATCCTGAATGGGACAAAAAGCTGGGTAACAAGTGGTAATAAAGCGGGTGTCATTGTGGCAATGGCCCGCACTGATTCTCCGGACGACCGTAAGGGTGGAAAGGGGATCGGAGCATTTATCGTCACTCCGGATATGCCCGGCTTTATAGTTGGAAAAAAGGAAGACAAGATGGGACTTCGTGCATCTCCAACAGTTCAGCTGCTGTTTGAAGATCTTAAAGTTCCAAAAGAAAATGTGCTTGGTGATCCATCCAAGGGACTTGCCTATGCACTAAGTGGGTTGGACAATGGGCGTCTTGGTATCGCCGCCCAGTCAATTGGTATTGCTCAAAGTGCCCTCGAACACTCATTGGCTTATGCCAACGAGCGCAGGCAGTTTGGAAAGCCAATCAGAGATAACCAGGCCATTCAGTTTAAACTCGCTGATATGGCAACCAAGATTGCTGCGGCAAGAGCTCTTCTACATGAAGCTGCTCGCGCCAAAGATAGTGGCCAGAAGGTCACTCAACTCGCTTCGATGGCCAAAGTCTTCGCAAGCGAAGCTGCCATGTGGATTACCACACAGGCAGTACAGATATTCGGTGGCTATGGGTATGTCAAAGATTACCCGGTAGAAAAGCTGTTCCGAGATGCCAAAGTAACTGAGATATACGAAGGCACATCTGAGATTCAACGTATCGTTATTGCTAGGGAACTATACTCATGAAGTTATTTGACACGCTTTCATCCATGGGGCATGAGCAGGTTGTAGTCTGCTCCGATCCGTCTTCTGGATACCGCGGAATCATTGCAATTCACAATACAACGCTTGGTCCAGCTCTCGGCGGAACACGCTTCTGGAACTACGCTTCTGATGAAGAGGCCATCACGGACGTTTTAAGACTCTCCCGTGGTATGACCTACAAGAACGCTGTTGCAGGGTTAAACCTTGGCGGCGGTAAGGCCATCATCATAGGAAATAACAGAACAGCCAACCGCGAGATGATCTTCCGCGCACACGGCCGTTTCTGCGAAAGCCTTGGTGGTCGTTATGTCACAGCCGAGGACGTCGGAACAAGCACTTCCGATATGGATTTCGTCCATATGGAAACCAATTATGTGGCTGGTCTTGCTGGCCGTTCAGGGGATCCATCACCCGTAACAGCACACGGTGTTTTCCGTTCGATTCAGGCTTCTGCAAAGTATCGCTGGGGAACAGATGAGCTCGACGGTAAGGTTGTAGCCGTTCAGGGTTGTGGAAACGTTGGTCGTTATCTTGCCAAGGCATTAGTTGCTGCTGGCGCCAAGATCATAGTATCTGACATTGATGCAGATAGAGTTGCTCGTGTTGTCGCCGAAACAAATGCTGAAGTTGCAAACGGTGACGAAATCTACAGTGCAAAGGCCGATATCTTCGCTCCATGCGCCCTCGGTGGAATCATCAACGATACAACCATCCCAAAGCTTCAGGTTGAAATCGTTGCTGGTGCAGCTAACAACCAGCTTCTCGTAGAAGAAAAGCACGGTGAAGCCCTTGAAAGCCGTAACATCCTGTATGCTCCAGATTATGTTGCCAACGCCGGTGGTGTAATCAACGTTTACAGCGAACTAGCCGGGTGGGATTCAAAGCGCGCATTCCGTAAAGCTGATGATATCTATGAAACAATCTTAGGTGTTTACGAAATTGCCAAGAATGATGGTGTTCCAAGCTATCAGGCAGCTGATCGTCTTGCAGAACGCCGCTTAAGTGCTGTTAACTCAATGATGCGTACATGGCCACAGTGGCCACGTAAGGCTTAATACCCGTAGTATTTAAACAGGAATAATTATGTCTGCCGAAATCATCCCAGTTGCATCCGACCACGCAGGTTTTGCGCTGAAAGAGAAGATCGTTAAGCAACTCAAAGAGCTTGGATATGCCCCTGACGATATGGGGACAAACTCCGAAGCTTCAACGGACTATCCAGACTACGCTCATCCACTCGCTCAGCGGGTTCAGAATGGCGAAGTTAAGCGGGGAATCCTGCTTTGTGGTAGTGGAGTCGGGATGGACATTGCCGCCAACAGGCATCCTAATGTAAGAGCAGCGCTCGCATGGGAGCCTGAGATCGGTGAACTGTCACGGCAGCATAATAATTCCAACGTATTGGTGTTGCCAGCGCGTTTCATATCTGAAGAAGATGCAGTGGAAACACTGAAGCGCTGGTTAACCACCGAATTTGATGGTGGAAGACACGGTGGTCGTGTTGATAAAATTGAACCAAAAGTATAATGACATCAATTTCTACTGCTAGCGATTCGCTAAGTGTTTTAAGAGCTGCAGACCCTGAGATTGCCAATCTCATTGTTGAAGAAACAGACCGTCAGCGTCATGGTCTTGAGCTTATAGCGAGCGAGAACTTTGTATCCGAGGCAGTGCTTGAAGCTTTGGGCACCACGCTCACGAACAAATACGCAGAAGGTCTTCCTGGCAAACGCTACTACGGCGGCTGCGAAGTTGTTGATCAGGTTGAAACCATTGCTATCAACAGAGTAAAGCAGCTGTTTAACGCAGAGCATGCCAACGTTCAGCCTCACTCTGGCGCTCAGGCAAATGCGGCAGCTTTCCTGGCTCTCGTAAACCCGGGTGATACCGTTTTAGGGCTTGATCTTTCCCATGGTGGTCACCTAACCCACGGATCTCCGGTTAACTTCTCTGGAATTCTATATAACGCAGTTCATTACGGTGTAAACGACGAAGGTTTCATCGACTATGAACAGATGCGGGCAAAGGCATTGGAGCATCGTCCAAAGATGATCATTGCCGGTGCATCAGCGTATGCGCGTACAATTGATTTCGAAGCTTTTGCATCGGTCGCAAAAGAAGTTGGTGCGAAACTGCTTGTAGACATGGCTCATATCGCAGGGCTGGTCGCTACTGGATTGCATCCGTCACCTGTTCCTTATGCAGACGTTGTAACCAGTACAACGCACAAAACCCTACGCGGTCCACGCGGTGGCGTTATTCTTTGCAAGGAAGAGTTTGCAAAGGCAATTGATAAGGCCATGTTCCCTGGTACTCAAGGCGGCCCTCTTGAGCACGTGATTGCTGCTAAGGCTGTTGCATTCAAGGAAGCTCTGGATCCGTCGTTTAAGGTCCATTGTACAAACGTACTCGCCAATGCAAAGGCTCTGGCTGCGGCATTGCAAGCACGTAACTTCCACATAGTTTCTGGCGGTACAGATAACCATTTAATGCTGGTTGATCTTCGTAGCCGTGATCTTACTGGTAAGGTGATGGAAAAAGCTCTTGATAGAGCAGCCATCACAGTCAATAAGAATACAGTTCCTAAGGAAACCCAGTCGCCATTCGTAACCAGTGGTATACGCCTTGGTACGCCAGCCGTAACCACAAGAGGTATGGGTGTAGCTGAAATGGCTAAAATCGCGGACTTTATTGATCGTGTTGCTGCAGCTCCTGAAGATGAATCAGTTGCAAAAGCGATACACGATGAAGTTCGTCAACTGACTGACGCATTTCCGCTTTACCCAAATCTGTACAAGTAACTCTTAGTATCAGCGATGATTGGAATAGGTTTTCGTCCCGAAGTAATGGAACAGATACTCCTCCGCGAATCCAGATTTGCGGAGGGGGCCTATGTATTTATTATGGCGGCTCTAGAGCTGCATCAGTCAAAGCTGGAATTTAAGCGCCATGTAACAGCCGAGGAGCTTTCGCTGGCGTGTCGTGATCTGGCCATAAAGAAGTATGGTGTGATGGCTAAAGTCGTGCTCAATAGATGGGGTTTACATACAACCTCAGATTTAGGGGACGTTGTGTTTACACTTGTCGATCTTAATTATCTATCTTCACTGCCGACTGATAACCGTTCGCAGTTTAACGATATTTACGATTTCGACGAAGTATTTAACATCAACTATCCCTGGACTCGTGTAGCATCATTATAGCTGTATAATGATGATCCGAAATGACCCGCTCTTTGGACCTGGTGAAGAATTCAGGTTAATAGAGCGAATGGTAAGGCGGCTGGGAACTGTCGCTCAGGGCATCGGTGACGATGCTGCAATTCTCGAAGTCCCCAAAAATGAAAAGCTTGTAGTAAGCACTGATACATCCGTTGAAGGTGTTCACTTTAAACGTGAATGGTTTACATCTCTGGAGATAGGTTATCGTGCAGGTGCATCCGCGTTAAGCGATCTGGCCGCGATGGCTGCAGAGCCGCTCGCCGTTGTTGTTGCTATGACAGTTCCTCGAGACTGGCGCGCTGATATAGACGGTCTGTCAGGTGGGATTGGGGCAGCCGCAAAAGATGCTAATACCCAGATTGTCGGAGGCGACACAACTCAAGGTGACAGGCTTTCGATTACAATAACTGCACTTGGAACTGTCAGAGAACCACTTCTAAGATCATCAGCCCGGGTCGGAGATTCGGTTTATGTAACTGGACGTTTTGGCGGACCGGGTGCGGCATTAAAAGCTCTGTTGGCGGATTCTGATCCTGAACCAGAACATCTGGCGCGATTTGCGATGCCTAGTAGCCGGATCAATGAGGCACGCTGGCTTGTAGGGAAGGGAGCTCATGCTGGAATCGATATATCTGACGGCTTGCTAGCGGATGTCTCGCATATAGCAGCGGCCAGCAATGTACGCATTGCCATTGAGTTGTCGCAGTTGCCTGTGTTTATGGGATTGGATCCATTGGAGGCCGCGAGGAGCGGTGAAGAATACGAACTTCTGGTCACTTCGCAGATCCCAATAGAAACAACGGTGTTTCATGAACGGTTTGGTATTCCGTTAACAAAGATTGGAACAGTTGAAGATGGTACAGCCGGTGTTGCTGTCACATTAAATGGAAAGACTATCGACGTGAATAATCTATCTCGTGGCTTCGACCACTTTGGTGACGCATGAAGTCAATCGTTCCAATGCTTAGAACCATATTAACCGCAACGGTAGTGTTAGTTCTGACACTCGTATTGGGGAGCATTGTTTTACTTGCAGCGGCCCTTGGTGTTAAAGACAAGCCGGGAGGTATCTTTGACATCCTTCCTCGTATCTGGTCCAAGGCGATTTTATGGTCTGCCGGTGCTAAAGTCATTGTTCATGGCAGAGAAAATTTACCAAAGGATTCGGCATTTATCTGCACAGCTAACCATGTGTCGTTGCTTGATATCCCAGCGGTTCTCAGCGCACTTCCCAGGCACTATTTCATCGCAAAGGCAGAGCTGTTCAAAATCCCTGTTTTTGGTCCGGTTATAAATGCAATGGGAACCATCCGAATAGAGCGAAATAATCAGAAGGCAGCATTCGGATCCTATCGTCTGGCGGCAGAGCGCATTAGCGCCGGTGCGTGCGTCGTTGTATTCCCTGAAGGGACTCGTGGCTATTCATATGCTATTCGTCCATTTAAGAAGGGGCCTTTTGTTCTTGCTATTCAAGCGGGTGTTCCTATCGTCCCGGCTATTATTCATGGGACGATGGATATCCTGCCTAAAAAGTCGCTGCGAATTAAAAATATCAGCGCCATTAACGTCCATATCCTGCCCCCCATCAAAACCGAAGGGTTGTCTTACGACGATCGTAGCGACCTGGCACTTGAGGTGCAGGAGACCATGGGAAAAGAAATGGACCGGTTGTACCAACTCAACTTTACCAAATAAAAAATGTCAGCAATTGTCGAAATACGAGCTCGCGAGATTCTAGATAGCCGAGGAAACCCAACGGTTGAGGCCGATGTAATCCTCGAAAGCGGCGCCTCTGGCAGGGCTTCAGTTCCAAGTGGTGCATCAACCGGCGAGCACGAAGCGGTCGAGCTACGAGATGGTGATTCCGGTCGTTTTGGCGGAAAGGGTGTCCTGAAGGCTGTTGAAGCCATCGAAGACAGGATCCAGCCAGAACTCCTCGGGATGGAATCTGTAGATCAGATTGTTATTGACCGAACCATGATTGTCCTCGACGGGACGCCTAATAAGAGCGAGCTCGGAGCCAATGCGATTCTTGCAGTGTCCCTCGCTGCTGCCAGAGCTTCTGCAGATGAATTGGATCTCCCGTTGTATCGTTATCTGGGTGGCCCTATGTCACGTGTAATGCCTGTTCCGATGATGAATATCTTGAACGGCGGAGCACATGCAACAAACACTGTAGACTTCCAGGAGTTTATGATCGTTCCGGTTGGTGCTCCAACTTTTGCGGACGGTCTTCGTATGGGAACAGAAGTTTTTCATACTCTCAAAAAAGTTCTGATTTCACGTAATCTCTCAACAGGTGTGGGTGATGAAGGTGGTTTTGCACCAGATCTTAAGAGCGACGAAGAAGCGCTAAACATCATCCTCGAAGCAATTGAGAAGGCTGGATACAAACCGGGTGAAGATATCGCATTTGCACTGGACTGTGCCGCCTCAGAGTTGTACGCAAATGGCAGCTATACGTTTAAGAAAAGCAAAGGCGGTACTTACGACGCTGATGGTATGATCGAGTTGTATTCTGGCTGGTTGGATAAATATCCAATCGTTTCAATCGAAGATGGTCTTGCGGAAGATGATTGGGATGGCTGGGCAAATCTCACAGCTGCACTCGGTGAGCGCGTACAGTTGGTTGGTGATGATCTGTTTGTTACAAACAGTGAGCGTCTTGCACGTGGTATTAAAGAAGATGTTGCCAACTCGATTCTCATCAAGGTCAATCAGATCGGTACATTAACTGAGACGTTGGAGGCCATCGAATTAGCGAAGGTCAATGGCTATCAGAGCGTGATTTCCCATAGGTCAGGGGAAACAGAAGATTCCTTTATTGCTGATCTTGCGGTTGCCACAAATGCCGGCCAGATAAAAACAGGATCTGCCAGTAGATCCGATAGATTGGCAAAGTACAATCAGTTGCTCCGTATAGAAGAAGAACTCGGAGAGTTGGCTGAATACCCAGGTGGGTCGGTTTACGGGTTGTAATATTTAACCCGACCTTTCCTGAATTTCTTCAGCTTCTTAGTTTTTGATATATACGAGCTTTAAAATCCTCAATCTTTTATGATACGTCGGCTTTGGATGATCGGTGTTGCTGTACTGGCACTTTACTTTGCTTTTCAGGCGGGGGAGTATAGCAGCCTCGATCTGATAAAGCAGAGAAAAAAGAAGGAGCGTTTGACATTTGTTGCTGATTCTCTGCAGGCACAGGTTGACTCGCTTACAAAGATTGAGGCAATGGTTCGTGGGGATCCGAAAACTCAGGAACGCATTGCAAGAGAAGAGTTCGGAATGGTTCGCGGTGATAATGAAATACTTTACAAATTCATTGAACCGCTGAATCCTGATTCAACCTCGCCAGCTGAATAACCTTTAACCAATAAAGCCAATGCAATTCTTATTAAGACTACTCGTTAACGCAGCAGCAATTTGGGCAGCAGTTAAGATTGTTCCTGGGATATCGCATGTTGGATCCTGGCCCTCGCTATTGGGAGTCGCGCTGGTATTCGGCGTAGTAAACGCAATCGTCCGGCCACTGCTGGTTATTCTATCTCTACCGCTTCTGTTGGTTACTGTTGGGTTGTTTACCCTTGTATTGAACGCATTGCTCCTGTGGCTAACCAGCTCTTTATCTGGTACACTCGGACTCGGGTTTAATGTTTCAGGGTTCTGGCCAGCATTTCTGGGCGCGATAGTTATCAGTTTGGTCAGCTTGGGACTGTCAACTTTTATAGCTTCCAAGTAGGTTAAAAAGTGTTGACTCAGAGCTTTTATCTGGGTAAGTTAGAAGGCTAAACGCAACTGCGTTTAGCTATGGCAGGGTAGCTCAGCCGGTTAGAGCGCACGACTCATAATCGTGAGGTCGGGGGTTCGAGTCCCCCCCCCGCTACTAAACAGGAAAGGTGATTGAAGTATTATCGCTTTTCCTGTTTTTTTATGCCCTCGATTAGACGGTTGAACGAATGTAGGTGTTTTTTCCGTCCAGGTGTCCTACCTGTAGCTCTGGTTAAAGTTATGGCCACACAGGAGGAAAAATGTTACTGAAGAACATAGTTATAATATGGCTGTCTATTCTGTTCGTATCTGCATGCGCACAACCTAATACTAGCGCTACAAAGCCAGTTTCTCTCTCCGATACATCGTTCACGGTGACTAAGTTAAGTTCATCTGGCGGCAAAAGAATTTCTACAGGAGAAGCTCTCGATTACTTGCGCAAACGTGCGGCAGACGATCCAGATTTTCTGGACAAAAACAGGAGACCGGGAGCCAGGAAGGTGGACGCAATTACTTTCCGTAGGCTGTTGGAACAGCTAGAGGCCTACGAAGCCGGGAAAGATATGCGGGCTCATTATGTAGTCCCTGATACCGTTCTTGAAGGCGTCCCTGTAAAGAGAGATCCGTGGATCGTAGATCAGTTTACTTTAGTTGATGACGGTGCTGTAGACGAATACTTTCTTGTCGCCACATCCATGAATCTCAGTTATCACGGGCCAGCGCCAATTGTTGTAAAAGAGACTGTTACCATTCAGCGTGGAATCTCTCAGATAATTTTCGATAATCAAAAAGATTCATCAAGCATTTTCCCATGGATATCGATAATGCTGGTAAAATTCTCTGAGTCGGGTGATGTGATGACTACTACTGTACATCACGTGTCAACTCCGAATGGTGATGCAAATGCTAGTACAAGTGCTTTAGCTAAAATATCAGCGTCGCGTTAGATAGAAAGTTAACTGTCCCGTTCAATTCTATTCTCTGCTTCTCTGGCTTCAATTTCGAACTTGTTATTTCTGTAGCCATGCAAAAGACTTTGCCACAGATATGATGAGATAAACCTTAGTGGCCCAAGTCTGTGCCACTGCTGAACATGGCACACCTCATGTCGAATGAGTCTTTCATTGATGGGAACGGAAGATCTTACATAAATTCTGTTCCATATGGTAATTGCAGCCATATGGGGAATTATTAGACGCGCAATCCAGCTACCGTGAACTACTTTCACGCGTATGGTGTTGCTGCCTTGTCCTCTACATCTGAGAATCCTGATTCGAGACATTCGACTAATCTGCCTATAAAGACCGGCTTTGTAAATATTGCCGGTCAAAATCATGTGCCCAAAAACAAGAATCCAAATCTGTATCTTTGTTACCTACGGTGCATTCCAGGCGTCTATAATCTGCGAAGACGGAAATGGTTTATCTTCGCTTTCTTGATTTGGCTTGACATACGGATCCGTTATAGAGGAGGGCTAGGAATTAAAATTGAAAACGAGGCAAGTTTTAAAACGTAGACTTTGATGGGTTTTTAAGACGCAGTTGGTGTTGTATGGAAAGAGAAGCAAATAATGTATTGAGTGTATGGAAATACGTCAGTGATCGGAAATTTTAATTAACAATTCAATGGAGAATTCGTAGTGTCCTTGAACATACGGAAATTATTTAATATCAAGGGAATGATGTCCCTTTCCTTGTTGTGTATTGTTGCGTTTGTCGCAATTGCAAGTGTTGGATTCGCACGACAGGATCCGGTAGATCCAGGTTTATCTGTCCCCTCTGTAGTTCCAGGTGGAAGGGCTAGTAATGGCCATGAAGAAGTGCAACTCGCAATAGGTAGGCTCGTAAACGGATTTGGTGGTTGGTATCTTGATGGCAAGACTCTTGTTGTCAATCTCCAGAATCCACAGGATGTTACCTACTTTCGGGACGTTATTGTAGATTTGGGAAAAACAGATAGTACAGGTCTGTCCTCTGTTCTAGAATATGTTACTGAAATACAAGCTGTCCCTTCTCAATTTTTATTCTCCGATCTGGTCGCATGGAAGGATGCAATTTCACAACACTTCTTTGCTAATCCTCAGCTCGTCTCAGTAGACGCGGACGAACGCGGCAATAAAGTGACGTTGGGCGTCTCTGACGCTAAAGCAATTCCCGCGCTTGAAGAGCTAGCAAAAACGTTGGGAGTTGCCGAAGACGCCCTAAACATTATCGTTGAAACAGAACCCACGGTGAGAATGCAGACGAAATTAAACCAGGCTTGGACACCTCCTGCAGCAGGGGTGCAGATAAGACCTAAGGTTGGTGGTGGTTACTGTACTATGGGTATGGGGATTCTCAGCTACTACCTGGGATGGCAGCAGGGCTATTTAACTGCTGCTCATTGCATCAATGATATAACTCTCACGCACGGTGTTACAGGTGAAGGCTTCTATCAGCCAGGACCGGGCAGACCATACGGTGGAGTGTTTCTAAATACACCATGGAGTTCAACTGATCCTAGCTGCGGAGGTTATAGTCTTTGTACTACTGCCGATGTAATGGTGTTGACTGGGATAATGCCCAATGTGGCAAGACATGTTAAAAACACCCTTCCTGGATCAATTGTTGTGACCGGACAGGACTCTGTAGAGGCATCCATTTTCCCATCAGTAGGACTGACAAATCTTCGAAGAGTGGGAGCTACTTCAGGGACAAGCACTGGTGATGTCCTGGCAACATGCGAAAATAGAGTTTCAACCGGGCCTTTGGGACCGTTGATGAACCTCTGCGTAGATAGAATAGGTGGATCCGTTTCTCCTGGAGATAGCGGCGGGTTAACAACATGGCCAAATGCATTGGGTAAGCATCAGTTTATGGGAATAGTATTAGCTGGAGCTCCAGGCGGGTATATCATTGCCACTTGGAATCAGATAATGATTACTGTCGGTTACTTTAGTACTCTTCCAGAATAAATGATTGTTAAGACAGCTCGGCTTTGGTAATCTGTCGGGCTGTCTTTGCCGCATATGCAGTGTTTCACGTTGCCCCTTAAATACAGGGCCCTGCTTTTTTTTTGAGTCATTCGCGAAAGTGTTTTCGTATAGTGGTCATACAAGCGAGGAGTAACTTCGGTACCACTTTAAGTAACTCAATCAATAAGTGAGCATTGACGTTCATAAACTTTACAGTATATTACTAGTTCTGACGCGGGGTGGAGCAGCCTGGTAGCTCGTCGGGCTCATAACCCGAAGGTCGCCGGTTCAAATCCGGCCCCCGCCATACAGAAGGATGTTCCATTAAGTCCTTGCTCCTGTTGTAGTTACAACGGCGTCCCTTGTGGGCGCCGTTGTGCGTTTATGGATAGTTGTTGGTGGATTGTTCTTTTGGGTTGTTTGTGAGCTATTCCTGGAGTTGTTTGTGGCTGGCAAGAAATGAAGTCTAGTATTGAGTCTGTCTATTGTATGGTTGTGTTTCTCTGTGGGACGTCGTTTCTAGAGGGGCGTTTCTAGGGGCGTTTCTCTAAGGGGTGTCGTTTCTTGCCTTGAAGGGGTATTTTTTAAGACTGTATACCTATGGAGTACGCCGTTGGTGAGCCTCTCATAGGTTCATTCGAATGTAATTATTGTGCAGAAGTCACTTAGAATTCTTTTAGATGGAATCGTAGATTATGCGGGGCTCTTTCCACCCGCTGCACTGGCAATGGAAGATGCTGTTAACCAGTATAACTCCTATCTTTCAGATCCCGACAGATTCATGTTGGCCCGGTTTGTATTGCCAGCTTCCAAGCTTCAAGAGTTCAATACGATAGCTGCTCCATTCTACAAAAAGAACAGCGATTCTTCTTCTGCAGTCAACGATCGATTGGTTGAGAATGTCAACGGTGATCCGAAGTGGCGATTAAGCGCTCTTGTTGGCGCTGATGCTCAGACAGATGTCGAGTCGATAGAACGATTTAACTCTGCCAACTCCGGTCTTGCAGTTGTTGATGTAACTGAGTTAAAAGCTGATTCGCCCGAAGCGGCGCGTAATGTTCTGAATCTGGTTCCGTCCAAATACGAACGATTTGTCGAGGTTCCCGCAACCATGGGGTCAATAATGGGCGCAACCATGGGATCGACAATGGGCTCCACCGTCTCATCCGACCCGGATAATAGTCGCAATAATCTCTACCAGATCCTGAAAGTCGTTAAAGACAATAACGCTTATGGGAAGATACGTACTGGTGGTATTGTTAAATCAGCATTTCCTGAGCCTTCAGCAGTTGCGCGATTTATTCTAACGTGTGCTGAATTACAGCTTGCGTTTAAAGCAACCGCAGGCTTACACCATCCAATTCGTGATGAATATCGGTTAACCTACGACCCAAATCCTGAATTTGGAGTGATGTACGGCTATCTGAATGTATTCATTGCTTCTGTTATTGCCTGGGATGGCGGGACTGAAGAGCAGGTGATAAAAGCTCTGACCGAAACTGATATATCTGCGTTTCAATTTACAGACGATGGATTGCAGTACGGTAAATTCTTCAGTAATGATCTTCTCGCAGCAGTTCGCGGTAAATTTGCTAACTCTTTTGGCTCCTGTTCGTTCAGAGAGCCGGTTGATGACCTTGTAACCTTAGGCCTGAAAGGCTGACAATATAAATGTTAAATCATACACATAAGACAGACTTGAAGTGCTGGGTTGAATCGGCCCAGGATCCCAATACCGACTTCCCCGTACAAAATCTTCCATTCTGTGTTTTTAGTGAGGAAGATGGCGGTGACCGGCGTGGTGGTATTGGTATCGGAAATCAGGTTTTAGACCTGTCTGTCTGTGACGATGCCGGCTTGTTCACTGGTCGTGCTGCTGACGCAGCTTTTATGGCCGCCAGTCAGACCTTAAATGACTTTATGTCAATGGATAAGGGGCACCTGTCCGCCTTGCGTGCTGAGGTCAGTGACCTGCTTACAGGTGATGGAAGGACTCACAGAGGCAAGAAGTTACCTCCGGATTTACTCAAGCCAATGAGTGAGGTAATCTTTCATCTGCCAGTGAATATTGGCGACTATACCGATTTTTATGCATCCGTTCATCACGCAACGAATGTCGGTAGCATGTTTCGCCCGGATAATCCATTGCTGCCGAACTATAAGTATGTTCCAATAGGTTATCACGGTCGCTCCTCGTCAATCTCGCTCTCACAGGAGATTCGTCGTCCAAATGGGCAGACAAAGGCACCTGATGCAGCTGAACCAACTTTCGGACCCTCAAAGCAGTTTGATTACGAGATGGAGTTAGGGTTCTTTATCGGGAAGGGGAACCCTCAAGGCGAGTCTATTCCTATCGAAAATGCTGCTGATCATATCTTTGGATTCACATTAGTGAATGACTGGTCAGCGCGCGACATACAGGCATGGGAGTACCAGCCGTTGGGGCCATTCCTCGCCAAGAATTTTGCTACAACGCTGTCCCCATGGATTATTACCTCGGAAGCGCTCGCACCATTCAAGATCCCAGCTTACCGAAGAGCTGAGGGGGATCCTGGACCATTACAACATCTTTATGATGCCGAGGATCAGAATTCGGGTGGGTATGATGTAAACCTGGAAGTCCTTATTCTGACACCTAAGATGCGTGACTCTGGAATGGCTCCTGTCCGTATCAGTTTAGGGAACTTCAAGGATATGTATTGGACAGTGGCACAGATGGTGGCACATCATAGTTCAAATGGGTGCAATCTCCGTTCTGGTGATCTATTGGCTAGTGGTACAGTCTCTGGATCAACTCCGGAATCCAGAGGGTGCTTGCTTGAGCGCACTTGGCGTGGCCGCGACCCGATTGAGCTACCAACGGGTGAAACTCGGAAATTCCTGGAAGATGGCGACGAAATTATCATGCGCGGTTTTTGCGAAAAGCCTGGTGCGGTGCGTATAGGCTTTGGAGAATGTCGTGGGACTGTTGTGTCCGCAGCGCTTTAAGGGTAGTTTCTTTCGATATCACTAGGATCTTAATCTTTTCTATCCAAGTACTTCATGTCACAAGTGAAACCAAAGACGGCGCCTTTATCAACGCCGTACTTTGAAGTAAAAAAATCGTCGATTCAAGGCTCTGGCGCTTTTGCCGCTAAGGACATTGAGGCTGGTGATCGTCTAACCGAATATACCGGTGAATTGATCTCCAACGAGGAAGCTGACCGCAGATACGACGAATCCGAAATGGAACGCCATCATACATTCCTGTTTACACTGGATGATGATTGGGTAATTGATGGTGCGGTTGGAGGCAACTCTTCGATCTATATCAATCACTCATGCGAACCCAACTGCGAAGCTGTTATCGACAACAATCGCATCTATATTGAAGCGCTACGCAACATAAGCGAGGGTGAGGAGATTCTCTATGATTATCAGTACGAAAGAGAAGATGACCCTAAACTCTTAGAGTTTTACAAGTGTTTATGTGGTGCACCGACCTGCCGCGGCACCATTATGAAAGCTGCCAAACCGAAGCGCAAGGCAGGTAAAAAGAAGGCTGCCAAGAAAAAAGCAGCCAAGCTCGCAAAGAAAAAGTCGGCTAAAGTTGCAAAGGAAAAGACCGCTAAAGCTGCGAAGAAGAAATCAGCAGTCAAAGTTGCTTCAAAGTCTTTTAAAAAGGCAGTAAAAGCTGGAAAAAAGACAGCGAAAAAAGCCGCTAAAAAGTCAGCAAAAAAAGCGGCAAAAAAGGTCGTTAAAAAGGCAGTGAAAGAAGTCGCAAAGAAAGCAACTAAAAAGGCAGCTCGCAAGGCTGTAACAAAAGTAGCTAAAAAGGCGACGAAGAAGGTTGCTCGTAAAGGCGCTAAGGTCGCAAAAAAAGCCACTCGTAAAGTTGCCAAGAAGGTTTCAAAAAGTGGTCGTAAAAAGACCACTCGCAGGTAGCAACTGAACGTTAACTAATCTCAAGGGGATGGGAATGAAGTTTCGCTCCAATCTGTTTAAAACTGCCATCGCTGCAAGTTTAGCCATTACCGCTGCTTGCTCGAAGGACAATCAGAAAGGGGAGACAGTTCCTCCCCTTGACTTAGCTAATCTTGACACAACATGCGCTGCATGTGACGACTTCTACCAGTTTGCGAATGGTGGATGGATGGCTAAAAATCCTATCCCAGAAGAGTACGCACAGTGGGGTAGCTTTCACGAATTACGTGACAGAAGCACCGAGACACTCCATGTCATCCTGGATAGTTTAGCTAAACAAAGGGATAAGCTATCGGATGCAACACAGATCAAGCTTGCAAGCTTTTATCAGTCGTGCATGGATACCGCTGCTATTGAACAGGCAGGTATTGCTCCGTTAAAGGCCGACCTGGACGAGATTGCAGCTATTGCATCCGAGGCCGATGTTCGTGCATATCTCTCGTCCTCACATTCGGCAGGATCTCAGGTTCTCTTTTCACACGAATCGACACAGGACTACAAAAACAGTACCGAGGTCATCTTTAATCTTAGCCAGGGTGGCCTGGGGTTACCTGATAGAGATTATTACTTAAAGTCGGACACCAGCACAAAGCGCATACTCGGCGAATATCGCGAACATATTGCTAAGATCCTTGAACTGTCTGGTCAATCCCGAGAATCAGGGCTTAAAGACGCTGACGCGATTATCTCTCTTGAGACTACGCTTGCGTCGAACTCAATGACCAGAGTCGAAAGGCGTAACCCGATTCTGACGTATAACAAAAAGTCATTTCAGGAATTGAAGCTGCTCTCACCGGGGTTTGACTGGGATGCGTACTTTGCCAAAGCTGGTATTTCTAACGCAACTTCTATCAATGTTGAACAGCCACTCTATTTCTCAAAGCTGGACGCTCTGATAAAAAACACTTCTCCAGAAGTGTGGAAGGCATACTTTAAGTTTAATGTGGTCTCCGATGCGGCCCCCCGTTTGAATAAAGCTTTTGTTGACGAAGACTTCGATTTTTATCAGAAAAAGCTTACAGGCGCAAAGCAGCAGTTGCCACGTTACAAACAGTGTGTAACCGTTACCGACCAGATGTTAGGACATGCTTTAGGAAAAGAATATGTAGCTAAACATTTCCCACCTGAAGCAAAAGCAAGTGCCCTCGAAATGGTAAACAATCTTAAAGAGGCGTTTAGGGAGAGATTGAGTAGCCGTACATGGATGTCGGATTCTACACGCGAACAGGCATTCACGAAGCTCAACTCTTTTAATGTCAAGATTGGATACCCCGATAAATGGATGGATTATTCGGCACTTAGCCTGGAGCCAAATTCATCTTATTACGCAAGTTACAAGGCGGCCAGAAAGTTCCTAACCGCAGACGACGTAAATAAGATCGGTAAGCCTGTTGATAAGGACTTCTGGTGGATGACTGCGCCAACGGTAAATGCATACTATAGCGCAACAATGAATGAGATTGTCTTCCCGGCTGGAATTCTGCAGCCACCATTCTTTGATCCCAAAGCCGATGATGCAGTGAATTATGGTGGTATGGGATCGGTGATCGGTCATGAAATATCTCATGGATTCGATGATCAGGGCTCTGCGTTCGACGAGAAGGGCAATCTTCGTCAGTGGTTCACGGCAGCAGACCTGGCCAACTTTAAATCCAAAACCAGGATAGTTGAAGACCAATTCAATGGGTATACAATTCTCGATTCGCTGCCGGTTAACGGTGCACTAACGCTGGGTGAGAATATTGCTGATCTTGCAGGAGTTAAGATCGCTTATGTGGCACTTATGAATTCGTTTAAGACCAAGGTGAAGCCAGATAAAATCGATGGATTTACCCCTGAGCAAAGGTTTTTCCTCGCCTGGGCTCAGATCTGGAGAGGTAACATTCGTGACGAAATGGCACGTATGAGACTAAAAACGGATACGCACAGCCCTCAGAAGTTCCGTACTAACGGTCCGCTTGCTAATCTGCCCGAGTTTGCAGAGGCATGGGGTTGTAAAGACGGTTCTCCGATGGTCCGCCCTGCAGATAAATTAGCAGAAATCTGGTAGAGTACACGGCACTTAGTGCCAGCTGTTGTGTATGAACTTAGAACCCGGCTACTCCTTAACTGATATGCGCCCATTTTTCTACAAAATTAGTAATGGGATTCGGATCACCGTGAAGCCTCTCTTTTTGAAAGAGCAGTCCGATCCTGATGGTCATCACTACGTTTTTGCCTACTTCATTCGAATCGAGAATGTTGGATTAACCGGCGCACGGCTTATGTCGCGCCGGTGGCTAATCCACGATGAAATAGGATCAGATACTGAAGTCGTGGGTGACGGTGTGGTTGGGGAGCAGCCGCTTATTAAAGCTGGATGTATTCATGAATACCAGAGCTTTTGTATTCTGAAGAGTGGAGAGGGCTATATGGAGGGCGAATACACCTTCATTGGTCACGATGGGAGCGAGTTCCAGGCGGAGATCCCACGTTTCATGCTCAGCGCTTTGAATTCCCCGACCGAGTTGAGTTGACTCTCGTAGTCAGATCAATTGTATAGTAGGGGACCAGTTCCTCTTTTTCGACCCTGTAAACAACCACGCCTGCGTCTCGCCTGTACCCAAACTCGAGTTTTACTCCTGGCGTGGTAAACTCCACAGTGCTCCGCGACTTTGATCTATGCTCTCGCGGAAGTGTCTGATATTTTCCGGGATATACGTAGGACAATACTACTGGATCGGCCTTTGTCTGCTGTCTCTCCCTCCTGCTGTCATCAAAAGGCTCCCGGTCAATTTCGAGTACGCTAAACTTTCTTCCTGATTGACTCAGAAGCATTAAGACCAGCATATGGCGATCGGTTCTGCCGGAAATAACCAGATCTGTCTTTCCATCCCCATTAAAATCTCCAACTACTGCCCATGGTAGCTGTCGACTCGAATACACATAGGAAGCTCTGCCCAGAGACGAAGACATTGTATTCTCTATAGCTTTAGGGAAGCTTGCCTCATCCCAAGGTTCGAACCTTCTGTTGGTTGTTCTGAGAGCCTTGCTCATCTCACTGGGGATATCTATTTCCCACTTTCCGTTGCCAAGTTCCCTTATTTCTGGAATATGCTTCTCCTCATGGTCGTTTTTTCCGTTGGATGAAGGCGCTGTTCCATATTGTCTGTCTGGCAACTTACGATCTTGTGCCATCAGAGAATTAGCGGAAATGCAGATGGAAAGAATAGATAAGATGGGGAGAATTCTGCTCATAAGGGTAGTATATAAGGACTTTATCTTTGTACCTTGTATAAGACGACTTCTAAATCATATTCGAAACATATAGCACAATATTTATAGAAACGTGATGCGAATTGCCAAGACTATCATACTTCTAACAGCTCTAACAGTTGTTGGGTGTAAGGGGAAAGACCAGGGTTCCGATAACTATGCGTCAATTCAGGCGAGTTCTTCTGGCGGCGGTGATAGTAGTGTAATACGCAATACTGATTCCACAGAAAAAGCTATTGTTTTCGATTCGAGTCTGGTGAGTGGATGGTTATTGCTGCGCCAGGCTGCAGCTACTCAGGATAGTGTAGAGCGTTCTGCACTTTATCTTAAAATCAGGCTGCCAGTTGCTCGCGATAGAATTCCCTGGGTTGAAGCACAAACTCTGGAGAGATTCGGGAATTATGAAGCTGCTCTTGCTGTTTACAGGCGATTGGATGCACCTATTGAAGTATATAGGATGCTTGCATACACGCGAAATACAGATTCGATAGCAAGAGATGAGGTGCGGCGTGAGCTTTTGAACTTTATTGTCTCTTCGAACCAATCCTCCAATGTTCGTCGTGGAATCAAGCTTTATGATTCTCTCTATGGAGAAACTGAGGGGAAGAGAGCCAGGTATAGCTTCGATGATCACATACGTATCGCGAACTCTGCGTTAGATGTAGGAATGCGCGATAGAGCAGTAGCGGGATACACCGATGCACAAAAAATCGGAAATCTCAGCTCTGACCAACGATTTAACTTCGCTCGGGCGCAATACGGGCTTAGGCAGTTTTCAGCTGCCGCAGCTGAATTCGAAAAAGTAATAAATCCTCGTCCTTTAGCAGCTGCTGCGAGATATCAGAAAGCGCGTGCGTACGTGGCGATGGGAAGAACTGCACAGGCCATCTCTCAACTTAAGGCGATTGTATCTGCTTATCCCGTAGATACTTCTGCGGCAGCTGCGCAACTTCTTTTGGCAGATCTTCTAAGCGATGCAGGAAAGGAAAGAGAGTCGCGATCTGTATTGCGAGATGTTATTGAACGCTTTCCTGACACCAGATTCTACGATGCGGCTCTAATTGAGGCTGCGTTATCTTCTTTTGCTCTGAAGGACTACGATGCTGCTCAGGCAGAATTTGGAGCTATGCTTAAAAGAGCTACAAATGAGGATGGTGATGGAATATCTCAGATTAATCCTGCGAGGTTATCCCATCTCTCCTTAGTCAGATATTGGCTGGCGCGTACGCAGCTTGAGTTGGGTGATACGAGCAGTGCATACTCTAACTTAGGAGAAATAATTCGTCGTGACTCATTCTCCTATTATGGCGTTTTGTCGGCGAGACGTCTGAATGTGCCAGTGGTGCGATTTTCAGCTGGAGATGTGGAGTATCCAAGGCACCCTTCGGTGGATAGTGCCCTAAAACGAATCATTGTTTTAAATGCTCTGGACATGTCTAGAGAAGTGGGCTATGAGTACACAACTCTTTTCAATCTCGCTGGTTCGAGTCGCGATCGGCTAATAGCAACAGCCCATATATTTTCTGGGAATCAGCAGGCCGGTCGTGCAATTGCATTAGGCAGGCAAGCACTTAATCGGTTCGGGCCAACCAAGGCTATATATCAGCTTATTTATCCTATAGATGGGCGAGAGACTATCGTTCAGAACTCCGTAAAAAATGGAGTTGATCCAATTGTTATTGCTTCGCTAATACGCCAGGAATCCAACTTTAACCCTGGTGCTGTTTCTCCAGTTGGCGCGAGAGGTATGATGCAGATAATGCCGAATGTAGCGGCAGAGATTGCCCGGAAGAAGGGTATAACTGACTGGTCAGCAACTATGCTATATGATCCAGTAGTAAATATTGAATTTGGAATTGCACACCTTGCCCCCCTTATTAAAAGGCAGCCCAATATCGTTATGGCTTTGGCTGCTTATAATGCTGGTGAATCAAGGATCACCAAATGGGCAAAAAAAGTAGGGGCGGCTGACGCGGAGCTATTTAGTGAGCGAATCCCTTTGCAGGAAACAAAGGGATATGTTCGCAATATCCTGACTAACAGAGAATTTTACAGGGCTCTGTATAGTTGGTAGTGTCCTGTGTTTATATAACACAGGACGCAGACGATTGATACAGTCTAAGCTTTTGCCGGTTTGGCAGCTTTTTTGGCCTTCATTTCTTTTAAGAAGTCCATGAGCCAGGTCGATGGAATCGCAAACAATGAGTTGATAACAAGCATCAACACAGTATTCACCCAGATGAGTGCAATGTAGAAGCAGATGAGGCCGACGGAGACCCAAAGGGTGCCTAGCGGGCCATGTGTTTCCAATCCAGTAGGCTCAAACATGAATTTATCGGTCGAAAAGGTTAAACAATTTACGTAACTTAACACTATGAGCCTGCACGTCAAACCGGAAAGCATCTATCCATCTATGTGGATGCATCACAGCACCTATGTTCTTGCTGTCTCTGGAGGAGCTGATTCTATGTGCATGATGCATCTGGCCGCAAGATGGGCTTCGTCGACGGGCACCGCCAGGCAGTTTATTGTCGCCAACTTCGATCACGGAACCGGGAAGTTTGCAGAAGATGCAGCTGTTTTTGTAAGGAGCGAGGCTGAGAGGCTCGGGCTGCCATTTGTCGGAGGGAAGGCCGTATCACCTGGCAGGACGGAAGCTGAGTGGCGCAAACAAAGGTGGGAGTTTCTGGAAAGGGTTGCGAGAGATGCAAGGATTTCGGATGGTCAGAATAGTTCAGTTGATAAGAATGATCTGATGCAGGAGCGAGATGTTGTAATTGCTACAGCACACACTCTGGACGATCAGCTGGAAACCGTCTTCATGAGGATCATGCGGGATGCAGGTGCTCGTGGGTTGGTGGGGTTGCAGCGCGAATCATCATCTGGCGATTCCACATCTCGAGATCCGAAAAAGAGGCACATCCTAAGGCCCGTATTGTCTTTTCGTAGAAGTCAGATAATCCAGTTCCTGGAAACTATAGGAGCTGGCTATCTCGAAGATCCAAGCAACACCTCGCGGGCACATCTTCGAAACCGTGTGAGGTTGGATATCCTCCCTGCAATACGTATGGTCGATCCCGCCTTTGATGATTTTTTGCTCGGTATATCGGAACGAGCCGGCACTATTCGTGAAGTGTTGGACGGTATTGCAAATGAGATCCCGATCTCTCCAGGTCCGGTTCACCAGATTCCGCTGTCTTCTCTTGCCGGACTGAACGAAAGCGAGCTGCGTACTTTATGGCCTGCTATCCTGGCGAAAATAGGAATTGTGATGGATTGGAGGGGAACAGAACGCCTGGCAAAGTTTACAATCAGGTGTGAAACGGGTAAACAGATTCAGCTGTCAGGTGGAATTAAAGTCGCGAAGGGGCGATACTCATTTGGCGTCACAAAAAGATTCAATTGACGTTGAATCGGCTTACAAAGTTGCAGAATAACCGTTCAGGTCCTTCGAGAATCCGCTCGAATTGAGTATTTTAAGAACAATATAATAGTTGAAAACCACTCGAGTTTAATTGAATGCCGCCATTAGTTCCTCCTGGTAAAAAAGACGACGGCTCAAAGAAGCCATTCCAATGGGGAAAAATCTCCAAGACGCTCGCGTTTTGGGTGATTCTTTTCCTGCTTTCAGTAGTGTTCTTCAAGAATTCTGGTGGCGGCTCCTCACAGGCCCCAGTTATATCGTACACGCAGTATGGTCAGGAGCTCGAAAAAGACAACATCGATAAGGTCCGCATCCAGGATGGAACCGTGGTTATCGGTGAGTTCAAATCACCAGTCACAATAGAGGAAAGCTCTGCCCAGAAGTTTACCGTACGTCTTCCGGTGGCAAACTCCTCTGAAGAGGTTACACGCCTCCAGGAGCGCGGGGTAAAGATCGAAGCTGAGGCTGCAAAGCCAGGATTCGCGTCTATTGTTATCAGCATGTTGCCATGGATCCTTATGATTGGATTCTGGATATTTATTTTGAGACAGATGCAGCAGGGTGGATCCAAGGCTTTTTCTTTCGGAAAGTCAAAGGCTAAGCTGCTCAACGCAGATACCCCAAAGGTCACATTCAAAGACGTAGCAGGGGCTGATGAAGCAAAGGTCGAACTTCAGGAAATAATTGAGTTCCTCAAGGACCCGGCAAAGTTCACCAAGCTCGGCGGAAGATTACCCAAGGGTTGTCTGTTGGTCGGTCCTCCAGGAACAGGTAAAACTCTTCTGGCCAGGGCCGTTGCAGGCGAAGCCGGGCGTCCGTTCTTCTCAATGTCTGGATCCGACTTTGTCGAAATGTTCGTCGGTGTTGGTGCAAGCCGGGTACGCGATCTCTTTGAACAGGGTAAGGCTCAGGCTCCGTGCATCATCTTTATCGATGAAATTGACGCCGTTGGTCGTCACAGAGGTGCAGGGCTTGGCGGGGGACACGATGAGCGTGAACAGACGCTAAATCAGCTGTTGGTTGAGATGGACGGCTTTGAGTCTAATGAAGGTGTCATCCTTATAGCTGCCACCAACCGTCCTGATGTATTAGACCCGGCGCTCCTGCGTCCTGGCCGTTTCGATAGGCAGATAGTTGTTGACGCGCCTGATCTAAGAGGGCGTGAAGGCATTTTAACAGTACACCTTCGTGAAAAGCCAACCGCAGATGATGTAGATATTACGGTTCTGGCACGTGGTACTCCGGGGATGGCTGGTGCTGATCTGGCCAACCTGGTTAACGAAGCCGCGCTGTTGGCAGCTCGCAGGAATCATGAAAAGATCTTTATGTACGATCTGGAAGACGCTAAAGACAAGGTCATGCTGGGAGCAGAACGTAAGTCGATGGTTATGAAGGACGACGAACGCCGTCTTACTGCATACCACGAGGCTGGTCACGCACTTTGCGCCATTAAGGTGCAGGGTAATGACCCGCTTCACAAGGTTACCATTGTTCCGCGTGGACGTGCTTTAGGGTTGGCCTTTACACTACCTGAAGATGATCGTGTTTCGATTACCAGAGAGCAGCTCAAGGCAACTCTTGTGAAAGCCTATGGCGGCCGTGCTGCCGAGGAGCTGGTATTTGGTAAGGAAAAGGTTACTACCGGCGCATCAAGCGATATTCAACAGGCTACCAGTATAGCACGCAGGTATGTGTCTCAATGGGGTCTCTCTGATGAAGTTGGTCCGATCCTGGTTGGTGACAATGAGCAGGAGCTTTTCCTCGGCCGCGATATTCAGCGCAACCGTGAGGTGTCAGAGAAAACAGCTCAGCTTGTAGACTCGGAAGTCTCAAAAGTCATTCATGAAGCTTATCAGCGCGCCATGCATGTCTTGAGCACCAACATTGATCTGCTACACAAGGTTGCCAACTCTCTATTAGAGAGGGAAACTCTAAGTGGCGAAGAAGTGCACATGCTGGATAGAGGTGAAGAGTTACCACCTCCGCCGTCGCCACCTATGGGACCGACTGGCAGGACTGGAGGACAGTCTGCACCTTCAGCCAAACCTGTGAGACCACCACTCTTTGGTGGGCCAGAGGTCGCGCCTGCATAAAGCAGTAGTTGTAGGTATTTTGAACACGACCCCCGATAGCTTTAGCGACGGGGGTCGTTTTTTAGATTTGAATAGTTCCCTTGAACAGGTTAATAAGCTTGTTTCTGAAGGTGCTGACATTATCGATGTCGGAGGCGAGTCTACTCGTCCAAACGCTCAGCCAGTCCCTGTTTCGCTGGAAATCGATCGGGTCGTTCCTGTAATATCATCTATACGAAGTAGATATCCTCAGCTCCCGATATCGATCGATACAACCAAGAGTCTGGTCGCACGCGCTGCACTTGAAGCTGGGGCCACTATTGTGAATGATGTATCTGGTTTTCGTCTCGATCCTGATATGCCGTCTGTCTGCGCGAGTTCAGGATGCCAGGTTATTCTAATGCATTCGCGCGGTACAATGTCAGAGATGGCATTATATACCCACGCATCCTATAATAAAGGTGGAGTGGTTGCAGAAGTTATAAAGGAGCTGACAGATAGTGTTGCGATTGCTGAGGCGGCCGGGGTATCCTCAAAAGATATAATCCTGGATCCCGGTATCGGCTTTGCAAAGACTAGTGAACAGTCTATTACATTATTAAAAGAGATCGACTCGATAGTTAATGTCGGGTTCTCAGTACTTTTAGGAACTTCGAGAAAAAGATTTTTAGGTGAGATGGTGGGTGTTGCTGATCCAGTTGACAGGGATTACGCTACCGCTGCTTCAAATGTACACGCATATCTAAAGGGAGTTAATTGGTTCAGGGTGCATAACGTCGCTGCTACAAGGCAATCTTTAGATGTCATTTACGCTATAAATACAAGCGGATACTCCGCTTCTGCCACGAAGGGATCTGAATGACTTTTACACAGGCGCTACTTTTTACTGCGCTGGTATTAGTGGTCCTTTTTCAGACCGAAGTACGTGCGGCGCTAATGCGGATAAGGTATCCAGGCTCCATCCGATTTATGAGGCGCGCTCCAAAGGCGGAGACTGTTGATGAAATTATAGACGCTGTCGACCGTCTGAGCCGTTCGAGCAATGGTGCTATTATAGCAATCGAGCAGCACATGAGCTTGCTCCCATTCACAGACAACGGGACGAAGCTGGATGCAGATGTCTCTGCTGAACTGATCGTGACAATATTTACTCCGTATACTCCTTTACACGACGGTGCTTTGCTGATTCGTGATGGAATTATACGCTCGGCCGGAGCCATCCTCCCACTCTCACAGGCAGTTTTTCCGGATAGAATGCTGGGGACAAGGCACAGGGCCGCAGTTGGGCTCAGCGAAGTGACAGATGCGCTCGTAATTGTAGTTAGTGAGGAGAGCAGTAGCATCTCTGTTGCTCATAAAGGTGAGCTTTTTCGATCTGTTTCCACTCTCGAATTGCGAGAGATACTGTCTGGGGAATCTCCTATGCTGAGAAGTCAGCCCTGATTTACCATTGAGCCTTGTGCTCTAAGGCGATACCTTTAGATGCTGCACTAAAACCGTATACCACACCCTGATGAATCTGAAGTATCGTATCATCACGATCGTGGCCCTACTCGCTGTATCTGCTTGGGCCCTATTTCCTCGCACTACTGTCGAGCGTGTAAAGCGCGACGGGGTGTTTGTCTTTGACACAATTAATCGTGTACCACTTAAGCGCGGACTGGATCTCCAGGGCGGGATGCACTTAGCTCTGGAAGTGGATGAGTCACGTGGTGTTGTGGGAGACAAATCAGCCGCCATCGACCGGGCTCTGACCGTTGTTCGCTCGCGTATTGACCAGTTTGGTGTGTCTGAGCCCATCATTCAGAAGTCCGGCAACGAAAGAATGATTGTCGAACTCCCTGGAATTGATGATCCTCAGCGTGCGATCGACGTCGTTCAGAAATCTGCCTTCCTGGAGTTTCAGATCACAGATAAGTCCGGCGCTCTCGAGCGTAGTTTGAGCCGTATAGATGCTGCTGCCGCAAATGTTGTTGTAGCTTCATCCAGCTCGTCAAATAAGTCTACGACAGATACTGGAGCTAAAAAACCAGACGCGCTTCAAGACCTCTTCGGTAAAGAATCCACGTCCTCTGTTTCTGACAGCCTGGATTCAGCTAAAGTAGCGGCAACTGAAGACACGGCTGGTGTTCCGCCAACAGACGGTAGGATCTCTTCCCTGATTCAACAGGGGCAGATGCCAGGCGAATATTACGTTGCAATGTCTGATGTCGATCTGATGAAGCACTACCTGGCCGACTCAGGTGTTATGGCTGTTCTGCCACCAGGTAAGGTTCTTCGTTGGTCTAATGATTCGGTTTCGTTTGGATCGGCGCAATATTATAAAGCGCTGTATGTCCTCGATTCCCGTCCAATTATCACGGGTGAATACATTGTAGATGCAAACGCTACTTCTTCACCGATGGAAGGAACTGTAGTTCAGTTCAGCCTCAATAATGAAGGTGGGCGTCGCTTCCGTGCTGAAACCGCCAAGCACATTCAGGACAATATGGCTATCGTCCTCGACCAGCAGGTCATGGGGCAGCCACCCGTTATTAACAGCGCGATCGGTACACGCGGTCAGATTACAATGGGACGCGGAGGGTTGGAGCGTGCTCAGGATCTGGCGCTTGTTCTCAGAGCTGGTGCTCTGCCAGTTCCACTCAAAGTAGTAGAGGTAAGGAATATCGGTCCGAGCCTTGGGCAGGACTCGATAGAATCGAGTGTCACGGCAGTTCTTATCGCCATGGGTCTCCTCTTTATCATAATGGTCGGATACTACAAGTTCTCCGGCTTCCTGGCGGTATCTGCACTTGGTCTGTATGTGATCTATACTCTGGCTGTGTTGGCAGGCTTTGATGCTGTGCTTACTCTGCCTGGTTTGGCCGGATTCATCCTGTCTATCGGTATGGCTATTGACGGTAACGTTCTTATCTTCGAGCGAATTCGTGAAGAACTGGATCGTGGTCGGTCAATTCGCCTCTCAATTGATGAGGGCTTCAGGCATGCACTTCCAGCCATTATCGATACTAATATGACATCGGCTCTGACCGCTGCAGTTCTTTATCAGTTTGGAACTGGACCAGTCAAGGGTTTTGCTGTTACCCTTATTGCCGGTATCGCGGCTTCGATGTTCACGTCTCTGTTCGTTGTCAGAACATTCTATATGATCTGGCTGTCCAAGTCTTCTGATAAAAAGGCATTGAGCATCTAAATGCTAAGAATCTTTCATAACACATCATACGACTTCAACCGCTGGTGGAAGCCTGCCGCAATTGGCTCCGGACTTTTCATTATTATCGGGTTGGTTGTCATTGCCTTAAAGGGACTCTCTTATAGTGTTGAGTTTACTGGCGGAACCCTTAAACAGTTAGAGTTTTCAACTCCTGTTTCGACTAGTGACATTCGCGAAACACTCGAAAAGGCCGGATTTGAAGACGCGGAAATTCAGCAGTTCGGTTCCCAGAATGAATTCACTGTCCGTGTTGCTGGGGCAGAGGACGTAGCTGAACAGGAGGGTGGTGCGGAGATTATCTCCGAGCAGGTTAACGCCGCTTTGGTAGACAGGTTTGGTGAGCAGGCTATAACAGTAGTTCGCACCGAGGCTGTAGGACCACGTGTAGGTAAGGAGTTGCGCAGGAACGCGCTTTTTGCTGTTCTTATCTCGTTCGTGATTGTTCTGATATACCTCGCTGTTCGGTTTGAATGGAGATTCGGTCTTGCTGCAGTTGTTCTGACAGTCTACGATATTCTTGCAACATTCGCTTTTATGGGATTGATGCAGGTCGAAATATCCCTGACGATTGTTGCGGCAATTCTGACTGTACTTGGTTATTCGCTTAACGATACGATCATTATCTTCGATCGTGTGCGTGAGAACATCAAGCTCGGGAAGAAGGGTTCGTTATACAGCATTCTGAATGCGTCAATCAATGAAACCCTGCCGCGTTCCATAATGACTCACTCTACAGTTATGGCTGCGGTTGTAGCTTTGTTAGTCTTTGCCGGTGATGTGATCCGCCCGTTTGCATGGGTGATGGGTTTTGGTATTATCATCGCAGTATTTAGCTCCACATTCCTGGCTGGTCCGGCTCTGATGTGGATTGAAAAGAGATACCCTCGCTCAACAAAAGCAGCATGGTCAGATTCATCGATAGCCACTGCCACCTCGCAGACGCTAAGTTCCAAGACGACCTAAGCGACGTAATCAATCGCTCTAAACAAGCCGGCGCCGATTCAGTTATCTGTATCGGCGCTTCGCTTGAGCAGGCTGTTGAGGCGAGTAAAATCGCTGCGGCTTATCCGACGTTTGTTCGTTATACGGCAGGTATCCATCCTCATGATGCCGCAGATTTCGATATTAAAAGCGGCATCCCTCAGCTGAGGAGATTCTTCGGTTCCTTTGTTTCGGATGTTCCCGAAAGAGAAGGTTCTACAGTTCCTAAGAACAGAGCTTCAGACTCAGGTTCAGGTTCAGATTTAGACTCTTCTGGCGATATTCTGGCGGTCGCGGTCGGCGAGTGTGGTCTTGATTATCACTACGATCACTCTCCCAGGGATATTCAGAGAAGGGTATTTGCGGCGCAGCTGGGATTGGCTCAGGAGTTCTCCAGGCCGGTAGTGGTTCATACTCGGGAAGCCGAAGATGATACCATGGCTATGGTTGCGGAAGCAGGTAGATCTGGAATCACTGGCGTCCTTCATTGTTTTACTGGAACCATGAAACTTGCTGAGGTTGCGATTGAAGCTGGTTGGTACATATCGTTTAGCGGAATAATCACCTTCAAAAAATGGGATGGCGCCGAGATTGCGAGACTTGTCCCTCAGGATAGACTTCTGGTCGAATCTGATTCTCCATACCTGGCGCCCGTACCTTTTCGTGGCAAGAGAAACGAGCCAGCCTGGGTGGCAAACACCCTTGCCCAACTGGCTGCATTGCGTGAAGTTGGAGTTGAAGAGCTGGCACCAATAGTCATTGAAAATACAAACCGGTTATTTTCTTAATATGCAAATCAGACAAATCCAAACCGCCGATGCCCCAGCGGCAATCGGGCCTTATTCACAGGCTGTAGTTGTTAACGGGCTAATGTTTACTGCAGGTCAGATTGCGATTGATCCGGCTACGGGTGAGATGTCAAATGGTGATGTCTCAGCGCAGACGGAAGTGGTGATGAAAAACCTTCACGGTGTTATTACAGCTGCAGGTGCAGACTGGAGTGACGTTGTAAAGACCACGGTATATCTCAGGGATATGGCTGACTTTTCGGTCTTTAATGAGGTTTATGCCAGATGGTTGGGGCACTCCCGTCCTGCTCGAGCGACAGTTGCTGTTTCAGGACTACCACGTGGTGCATTAGTTGAAATTGAGGCAGTCGTTAAGGTTGGCGGCTGATATTAATCTGAAATTGCAGGATCCAGGACAAGCCAACCGGAAGGTGATCTTCTGGTTGGTGTTGTCTTTTGCATGCTTTTGTCCTGGTTTGCTGTGGGGGCAGATAAAGCAGGATACTGTCAAACAACCGACAGTGACCGTTTCCGACTCAACCCCTGTTCGTAGCTCTCCACTCGACGAGCTTAAGCCGCCGATCTCTCCGAAGCGGGCTTTTTTAACATCCTTGCTGTTGCCCGGTTATGCGCAGGCAAAACTGGATAGACCAACAGCATCCATGATATATGCTGTTTTCGAAGTCATTTCGATCGGCATGCTTCGTAAGTCGGCGCAGGACTTAAAAGCGGCTAAAAATTCGGGAAGGGATAGCATCCTGGTTGGCTATACATCTGGTAACAACGGACAGCTTACCCCGATCTATGAGCCTGGGCGTGTAAACCCGGAGAGAGTCAAAGCCAGAAAGGTCCACTACGAAGATTGGATAGCAGCATTGGCATTCAATCACTTAATTTCTGCGGCAGATGCGTATGTTGCTGCGTATCTTTGGGATTTTAAGGCAAATATCGATCTTTCAACAGACGTCGATGGCGGCCGAAAAGCCAAGATAGGTTTCAAAAAGTCTTTTTGATATCCGACATTTATATCCGGTATGTTAGAGCGAACTGAAGGTGTCAACAGGCCGATAGGAGTATTTGACTCTGGGATCGGTGGACTTACAGTTGTGAGAGAATTGCTGCGTGTATTACCGCACGAAGACATCATTTATTTCGGTGATACTGCCAGAGTACCTTACGGTCCCAAGAGTCCTGAAACTGTAGTTCGCTACAGCCATGAGATAACATCCTTTCTTATGTCTCAGGATGTTAAGGCTGTAGTTGTTGCCTGTAACACTGCTACTGCTCATGCCCTGGCAAGCTTACAGAAAACATATAACGTACCAATTATTGGTGTTATTGAGCCAGGGGCGATTGCCGCCTCTAAATTAACGAGAACCAAACATGTTGGTGTTATTGGTACCAATGGACTCGTCAACTCACATGCATACCGTGATGCTCTGCATCGACTGGATAGTACTATAGTTGTATCTGAGCAGGCCTGTCCTTTGTTCGTTCCTTTTGTTGAAGAAGGATGGTTGGATCATCCGGCGACTCATTTAGTTGCCGCTGAATATCTTTCACCTTTAGTGGATGATCAGATCGATACTTTGGTGCTTGGATGCACACACTATCCTCTGTTGAAAGACGTGATCAATGACATCACCGGTCCCAGCATTTCTCTGATAGATAGTGCAGAAGAAACTGCTGTTCAGACCTCTGCGCTTTTATCGCAACACCATCTGAAAAGGGCAGAGCGTACAGATAAGCCGAGACTCCGTTTCATTGCTTCAGATTCGCCTCAACAATTTCTAAATGTCGGACGCAGATTTCTAGGGAGTTCTATCGATTCTGTTGAGACAGTCGGGCTCGGACTGTAATCCGTTCCAGCGCATAAGAGAAACACTGTCGTTTTGTACTTCTATATAAGTTGTATCTGTTAGCCAGGAACCCGCATTAGCAAAGATTCCGTGTTTATTAGCTGTCCGCTCTAAAGCCGGTATATGAGAGTGGCCAAACACCAGTAAATCTATATTTGCGTCGGATTGAAGCCTGGAATGGCCGATTTTTCTCAGACCTTCTCCTCCGTCAGCGGGCCCATGAGACCTGCTCGCACTGGAGCTACCGGTTGCGATAGCGGTAGAAAGGTTAGGGTGTAACCATCTAAACATCTTTATAGCCAACGGGCTCCGCATAATAGGGCGAACCATTCGATACTTGCGATCTTCTTTTTCCCTAAGCCCATCAGCATGTTCTACTACCGCGTTCCAGGGCCCTATATGGCCGCTCCACGGCTTCATCGTATACTGGACGCCCAGATCCCCTGTGATGACATCACCACCCCAGCAGTCGTGGTTTCCTGCAACCCAGATGACCTCCACCCCATTGTCACTCAAGCGTGCCAGTTCGGCCAGCGTTCTGAATCCACGGCGAGGTATTACTGACTTCCACTCAAACCAGAAGTCGAATAAATCTCCGTTTATTACCAGAGATTTAATACGCCCGTTAAGGGAACGAAGATATTCTTCGAACAGTCGTTCTGTGGCTTCGGAAGTTACGCCGAGATGAATATCAGAAATTATATGACAGGGAGTTTCTAGCACGTCACAAGCATAGCAGATTTTTGCTATCTTTACAATTATGAAGCACGTTTCAGAAGTTCGGGTCCGCTATGCTGAGACCGATCAGATGGGGGTCGTCTACCACGCAAATTACCTTATCTGGTGCGAAATTGGTCGTACAGATTTCATACGGGCCCTTGGGTTTCCGTATTCGGAAATGGAAAAATCTGGGACAATTCTGGCAGTTGCAGATGTAAACGTCAGGTTTATCCGATCAGCTGTTTACGATAATCTTATCAAAGTATTCACGAGGGTGACCTCAGTAAGGTCGCGTGCTGTTAAATTTGAATATGATATAATGCTGGATTCCGGTGAGCTTTTAGCTACGGCATCCACGGTACTTGTATCTGTTGGAAAGGATGGAAAGAGTATTGGGCTTTCCCCTGAAATCCGAAAATCCCTGGAGGCGGCGATTGAAGGCTAAAATGTCTGCTTTTGTTTGGACCTGCGCTGTAGGACTTTCTGCGTTCGCTGGAGTAGCGGCGGCTCAGTCAGGCGAGTCCACAATGACGTCCGAAGATGTAAATCTTTACGCTCGTATCATCCGTCTTGCCGATCTAAGAGAGTTCAACGCTGAGATTCTAAATCAGGGAACATCCAGCACTTCAATACCGGTACGATGGGCGGCGTCAATTGCAGTTGCTCGACTTTCCAGGCTTTACAGGGATGAAGCACTTCCCATTCTAAGAGAGCTGGCAGGAAGTAGAGATACGGCGTTGTCCGCGAACGCCATCTTCGGTCTTGGGCTTGCAAAGGACACTCAATCCATCGCCCTGTTGGCATCCTGGACGAATCGAGAGATTGCGGTTGCTAAAGCTGCTGCATGGTCCTTGGGTGAGATTGGTAGTCCATCCCTGCCAACTATTGTTTCGCTGTTGGGAGATAGAAAAAACACAGCTGTTCTGGCAGAATTGCTTTATGCATCTGCTAAAATCCGGCCACTTCCAGTTGATGCAGTGGCTCCACATTTAAAGAGCAGGTCTCCTGTAGTGCAGGGCGCGGCAGCCTATGCTATTGCAAGACAGGGAATTCCTGAAGCTGCATCACTGTTGCTAGCGACCAATAATGGAGATGCTTTTGTACGTTCTCAAATTGCTCGAGGGCTTAGGCGAACAGCGGTCCCAGATTCACTTCATGACACTGCACTTGCTTTGCTGCGGAAGCTGTCAGAAGATGTGTACCTGCCCGTAAAAATTAGTGCTATATACTCATTGGCGTCTTACGGCCTTGATGCGGAAGATGCTGTGCTTACAGCTACAGCGGACCGTGATGCTTCAGTCAGAATAGCTGCTGCTCAGGCGTTGGGATATGTGATGCCGCCTGGACGTAACTCGTGGGAACGTCTTTATAGCGCCGATACTACTGTCGCGTTCAGAATGGCTCTGGTTGAATCTTCTGTCCGGGCTGGGGCTCCACTTGCTGTTCTCAGCTCGTGGAAATCTCATTCAAATTGGAGGCTGCGCGCTGCATACGTTCGTAGTATGGCAGTCGATCCGGATTCGCTGGAAGGCCGTACTGTGGCATTGCTTGCTACCTACGATCCGGAGAGCAGGGTACGTACTGCGGCTTATGAGGTACTTGCTGCAGCCGATCCATACCGTACTGACGATGCAATTCAGAGAGTACTGGATGCTGCTGCCAATGATCCCGATCCAGTTGCGCGTGAAGCTATCCCTTGGTACGTGAAGTCACCTACAGTTCTGGATTCGTTTCATGCGAACCGACCGATTGAGTGGTATGAAAACGTGGTGCGGGAGGTGGTCATTAAGTCGTTGGAAGGACCGCCGCTTGGAGCTATACTGGATACCGATCGTGGTACAATAAGGATCGCATTTTCAGGCCAACAGGCACCCATCACGGTTTACAACTTTATAACTCTGGCAAAAAGCGGCTACTACAAAGTGACTCGCTTTCACCGGGTAGTTCCTAACTTTGTAGCGCAGGATGGCGATCCACGTGGAGATGGTAATGGCGGTCCTGGGTATTCAATTCGGGATGAATTCAACCGTGAGATGTATACACGTGGCGCTGTAGGGATGGCTACTGCTGGACCGGATACTGGTGGAAGCCAGTATTTCCTGACACTGTCTCCACAGCCACATCTTGAAGGCCACTACACAGTTTTTGGCAGAGTCGTCTCAGGAATGGCCGTAATGGATGGATTAATACAAGGTGATATGGTCAAATCGGTAACAATCCCATAGATGATAGCTAGGTTAATAAGGTCTGATTTCATGATAGCTCTGGTCAAGGCAGGTCATCGTGTTAGGACCTATTCCTTTGTTGGTATAGGATTATCCGCTGTGATTTTCCAAGGTTGTGCTCCAAAACTTTCACCACTTCGTGGTATTGCTCCTGTTAACTACAGACTTCCTCAATACGAAATAGTTCAGGGGAGCAATGCTGTTACGGTGAAATGGGAACTGACCGATGATGACATGATAGTTCGTGGCGAAGGTCTGGTCAGAACTACATCTCCGGATTCAGCCCGCGTAGACCTCGTTATTAACGGTGCGTTTGGTGGTGGAGCTGCAGTTGTATTAATAGATGACAAGCCAGCGTTTCCTCACGGAGCGTCCATGACTCATCTTCTTCCTCCAACGCCTCTGCTTTGGGCTGCACTTGGAAGATCTAGTGGTATAAGTGCCAAAGATACGGTGATGCGAGTATCAGGAGATACACTAATGGCTGATATTGGTACACCAGTTCAATGGAGACTTACTGCGATTGGCAATTCGCTCGTAAAGCTTGAGAGAGTTTCAAAGGGGCGAGTGGTAGAATACGCACATCGAAAGAATCCAAAATTGATTGAGTATGGAACTAATAAAAGGAAGTTGACCATGCATATAGTTTCGATTCAATCTGTAGATGGATTCAATCCGGGCATCTGGACCTTTTCCGAATAGACTCGATAGGAGTTTAAACAGGTATACATGAAGAAGTTTCTACAACTTTTTAATACATCAGCTTTAGCGGCACTTATCTGTCTGACTACGGTTGCATGTATCTATTCGTTTAAGGGCGGTGGACTGCCTGCTCATATCAAAACGATTGCAGTTGTGCCGTTCGAAAACGAAACTGCTGTTTCTGATGTTCAGCGTGAAATATCAGACTCTCTTCGTTCTCGGCTTTCCAGAAGGTTAGGTGTGCGCGAAGCTGCTGAAGCCAGAGCAAATGCTGTGGTGCGAGGTGTTGTTAAACAGTATCAGACTGATATTCCTATCGGGGTAAATGCGAATACGCAGGCGCCCACTACATCGCGTAGAACTGTGAATATTGTTTTAGATATTGATGTAATCGATCAGGTTACTGGAAAAACCCTCTGGAGCCGTAAAGCCTTGATAGTGGAAGGGCAGTATGATGAAGGGGCAGAGTTGGAAGGTCGAGCGCAGGCTATAGATAGAATTGTAAACACTATAGTTGAAGGGATTCAATCACAGTGGTAGACAGTAGCAGAATTCTTCCATCGCCAATTACAAAGGTACTGAGTTGGGAACAGGCCAAAGCCTGGAGAGATGCACAAGGCGGGAAGGTTGTATTTACTAACGGAGTCTTTGATCTGATACATCCCGGTCATATTGACATCTTGTTTGGCGCGCGCGCAAATGGGGACTATATGATTGTTGGTGTTAATAGTGATGACTCAGTGAAGCGCCTCAAAGGACCAACTCGTCCTGTCAGAAATCAGATCGAACGCGCGTATGTCCTCGCAGGTATACAGGCAGTAGATGCAGTTGTGATCTTTGAACAGGATACGCCATTGGAGCTGATTCGGCTCCTTACTCCTGATGTTCTTGTTAAAGGTGGAGATTATACCGAGGCAACGATCGTTGGTGCTGCTGAAGTTCGAGCTGGAGGAGGAGATGTTGTTGTTATACCATTAACGGAAGGCCAGTCAACAACATCGATCATTAATAAGTTGCGCGAGTAATACAACTCGCACTAATGATGTTTACCAGAGTCAATATTTAATTTTAATACGAGAATTTATCAGTGGAACAAAATACAGATCGGCCAGCACATCAGATGCGTCCCGTAACGATAGAGCGCAACGTTTCTTTGCATGCCGAGGGATCGTGCTTGATAACCTTTGGTGCAACCAAGGTTCTTTGTACAGCATCAGTTGAAAATGGAGTTCCTGGGTGGCGCAAAGGAAGTGGGCAGGGATGGATTACTGCAGAATATTCAATGCTGCCGCGCGCTACAAAAACTCGTAATAACAGAGAGCGGAATCACGTTGGCGGTAGGACTCAGGAAATTCAGCGCCTGATAGGTCGTTCTGTGCGTGCCATGCTGGATGATTACAACTTTGGCGAGCATACGGTTAAGATCGATTGTGACGTTCTTCATGCTGATGGTGGAACTCGTACAGCATCCATTACAGGTGCTGCAATTGCAGTTGTTGATGCCTTTGACTGGATGGTTAAGGAAGGCAAGATCCCTATGTCACCGGTTAAACGAAGAGTCGCTGCAGTTAGCGTGGGTATTGTAGACGGCCTTCCACGTCTTGATCTCGATTACGAGTTGGATGTTCGAGCTGAAGTTGATATGAATGTTGTAATGAGTTCCGAACAACGGTTTGTTGAGGTTCAAGGCACTGGCGAGAATGGGACATTTACGCGTGAAGAATTAAATAGATTGACAGATCTTGCCATTGCCGGAATTATCGAACTTGATAGAATGCAGGCCAAAGTCCTAGGCAAGGCGTAGTTGCGTTATCGATCTATATACAGCGCTGAAAATAATGACTAATACTGATAGCGATAAAAAAACTACATTTCTTATTGCTACACGAAGTGCTGGTAAGATCCGCGAGCTGCGTGCAATATTTGATGAAATTCTTAAAGCATCGTCACCTGATTTCATAGGAATTGGTAAAGTCGATGTCATCGGGTTGGACGAAGCCGGTATCGCTTACGATCCGGTGGAAGATGAACTTGAGGTGTTTGATACATTTGAAGCGAATTCACTGGCGAAGGCAAGATACTTCCACAGGATAAGCGGCCTCTCAACGTTTGCTGATGATTCAGGGTTGGCAGTAGACTGTCTGGGCGGAAAACCCGGTGTGCACAGTAAACGTTGGGGTGGTAGTGACGGCGATGACGACGCTGCTTTGGCGCAGATCAACAACAACAAGCTGATCACTGAAATCGGGGCTTCAAATGCTATTGCTCCATATACCGCTAAGTATGTATGTGCTGCCGCATTTGTAGGTCTTGGTGCAGCGACAGGTCAGAGTGGGGCGGAGCCCGATCTTATCGCAACCCTTGAGATAGGAGAGACCTTGGGGGAGATAGTTCTGCAACCCGAAGGAACTGCTGGCTTCGGTTACGATCCACACTTCTTATCATACGACCTTGGTAAAACATTCGGTGCTGCTGATCTATCTGAAAAGCAGTTAGTCAGCCACAGAGGCAGAGCGTTTAATGGCCTTGTGTGTAGGTTGGTACTCAGCAACATCGTGAGATAATTATTAGGGTGAGACTTCCTTTTTTTGAGTTGCGCCATTAAGTTATAATTCTGTACCAAACGGGGCGTAGCGTAGCCCGGTATCGCGCTTGCTTTGGGAGCAAGAGGTCGCAGGTTCAAATCCTGCCGCCCCGACTGTAAAAGAAAAGCCCTACAACTTCACGGTTGTAGGGCTTTTTTGTTTGCTGACAGTCAAAATCGGTTTGGAGGATCTTATGCATGCTGGTATGCATACCGGAGTATATCTCAACTGTCAGACTAAAGCTTTATACTTACGACTCAATCGCTTTAGTTTGCAGCTGCTTTTGAGCTTACAGCATCTGCAGCACCTCTACCTGGATTGCCGGCCGTGCTCCAACGGCCCTTCAAAGCTAAAAATGGTTTTTCAATGACGTAATATGAGCCGACTGCAAAAAGAATTGTTGCCGCGTATCCTGCTATAAATACGATCCAATGTGGCGCTGATCCCAAGAGTCGTTCTCCCACAGACATACCCCATGCATGATACAGGTAGCATGGGTACGAAATTATACCAAGGAACCGTACCGGTTTAGTATTGAGCCAGTTCCAGGCTGGGTGCGTTGACAGTGCCAGGAGCTGCACAATGAAAATCGCGAGAAGAATAGCATCGACAGTGAACCCAAGGCTGTAATGATAGTTACTCCCGATCATCTGCCGTGAGACATACAATGCTCCCAATGTAAGAAGAGGAGCTACTGCCCAGCGAGACAAGAAGGACTGTACATCCCGGAATATCTGCGTCTGAAATGATAATCCTACAACACATCCAAGTGCCAATGCATCCGCCCGTGTATCAAACGCATTGTACACATAGCTGGCTGGGACACCAATCTTCAGATACAAAAATGCTCGCCATAGGACAACTACTCCGATAACAACACCAAGTGTAATCTGAGCAGTACGCAGTCCCCGACGCCACAGGAATAAAAATGCGACTGGCCAGATAAGGTAGAATTGTTCTTCAACGGCGAGTGACCACGCATGAGCGATCGATGTAGTGGGATGCCCTAAAAACGCATTGTAATAGTTGATCACATACGTTAGCCCACTCAGAAGGAGCCCTAAGGACCATCTGTCTCCCATGAAATAATCCATGGCAATGGAGAACAGCATAAATGCGTAAAACGCCGGCATGATCCGTAGTGTCCGGCGCATGTAAAATCCCTTGAACGAAACTTTACCGGTTTTGGTTACTTCTCGTACCAACAGCCAGGTGATCAGGAATCCACTAAGCACAAAAAAAGCGGTAACGCCTAGATCGCCTGGCGCCCCCTTTCCAAATTCCGAATGACTTAGGATGACTATGAATACCGAAAGAGCGCGTATCCCATCAAGTGCGGGGAGATAAGCTGGCGGTGCAGAGGATGTGGTAGTCATCGAAAGGAGCTTTGATTAAGATCGAAAGAGTCAATTCACTAAAATAGCGATTTCTTTCTGGGCTGGCACGTCCTGACGGGTAAGTGATATCGTAAAGGTCGTCTTAATCAAGGTTGCCGTCTATCCATTTATGGAGTAACGTATACCCGATGAAAAAGATACTTACCGCAGTAGTGGCAGTCGCTATCGCCGCTGGGTGCAACAAGGGCGAATTGCCGTCAACAACGTACGATCACTTCCTCTCAAATCTTACTGCTGTTTGCAATCAGTCTTTTGCGGGCACAGTAACGGCAAATGAACCGGATATAGGGGATGATCCGTTTCACGGCCAAAAGCTTGTAATGCACGTTCGTGAGTGTTCGGATTCACAGGTAAAGATTCCATTTCATGTCGGTGATGACCACAGCAGAACCTGGGTTGTTACACGTACCGCTGATGGACTTCAGTTGAAACACGATCATCGCCACTTTGATGGGGCGGAAGATGCACTCTCCATGTATGGTGGTGAGACCAAAGATTCGGGGTCTGTAAAGCGTCAGGAATTTCCAGTCGATCAGTTTTCAATGGATCTCTTTCAGAAAGAAGGGATCAACGCTTCGACGACAAACGTATGGGCAATGGAGATTGAGCCAGGCAGGTATTTTCGCTATGAATTGTTCAGGCCGGATGGACGCCTGTTCAGAGTGGAATTTGACCTGACAAAAACCGTTGAAACTCCTCCTGCTCCGTGGGGATACCCGGAACTCCCTGCAAAGAAGTAGGTCCATTTAGGTAACTTATTGGGTGGCCATCCCCATCTTATTAAAGTAAATGACGAATAATCAATTCCCGCTAGCAGACGAAGAGCCAATTCCCGAGTTGGATACACCAGAACTTTCGGTGCCTGTAGAGATGGACGAGAACTCTCCAGAGTTCAAGTTCCAGGAAGGGCGTGCCGTGGCCATAATGGAGCTCGCGATTCCCTTAATGCTGGAGGCAGGGCGATCTGTAATGATGGGTAATGCTGACGCTGGAGAGCGTGTAGCAAGTCTGATCGTAATGCTGGAGAACAGCCATAAGGAGCCAGGGCAGGGCGAAGATGGATTCTGGCTTGCCGCACGCGATATCGTCTATGCGATCTTTGTGCAGCAGGAAAGTGCGGTCGATATTGCTCGCAGAACCGAAGCTCTTGATAAGGGAGAGGGGTTCGCCTGGAAGACTCTCTGCGTCATGGCCTATTTGGCTGCTTCGTTGCATCCGCATGTTATACCCAGGCTGGCAATTACGCTGCATATGGCGGTAGCAGAGTTTATTCATCGCCACACTTCGTACAATCCTCAGGTCTATGAATTAAAGCTGATGCCGTGGTTTGTATGGTATTGGTACAGGACCTTCGAAAATTCCAAATTCCGTTTTTACGCACCTCCGTTTGTGGCAATGGATCTGGATGACGCAATGAAGAGCCCGCCAAATGTGCGCCTGCAGCGCGTGTTGCGTGCAATTGCATTTGGTGTGTGGGAGCCTATTCCTGAGAGAAGCAAACACTGGTTTGTTTCGGCATCTCCTGACTATACGGACGATCCGCTGAAATCGACACTGCCTGACAATTTGGCCAAGTGAAAGCTTTAACAGCTTTGCTTCGTTATCTTTAGAACATGGCACAACAATCTTCATTCGATGTAACTACCGGCGTTGATCTGCAGGAAGTAGACAACGCCGTTAATCAAACTCAAAAAGAAGTCGCTCAGCGATACGATTTCAAAGGATCCAAGGTCGAAATCGAATTCAAAAGGGCAGATGAGCTGCTGGAACTCAAGGCTGACAGCGAGTTCCAGATGAAGGCTCTGACCGATGTTCTATGGGGAAAGCTTGTAAAGCGTGGTGTTCCTGTGAAGAACCTGGACATTGGCGATGTAAAGCCGGCCGGTGGAGATACTGTTACCTGTCAGATAAAGCTTAAAACTGCTCTCGATACGGAAACTGCAAAAAAGGTCGCAGCAATTATCAAGGCTGCCAAGCTACCCAAAGTCCAAGCTTCAATTCAGGCGGATCAGGTACGGGTGACATCTCCTTCCCGCGATACGCTTCAGGATGTTATTCAACTCCTCAGGGAGGAGGACGTTGGGGTGGAACTTAAATTCGGTAACTACAGGTAAGCCGACAGTTACTATTTGTATCACTTAGTGACTAATTGATACAGGTATAAAACAGTTAAAAAACAACATCAAAAGCAGTATGGTATGAATGGAAAATATCCGATCACGCCCTACTGCTTTTTGGTTTATATTGAGTCATGCTACGCCGCACGCGGATAGGTAGATTGTCGGTACGGCTACGTTCATGGGGAGTATTTGCCGCTTGTCTCGTAGCTGGGGCTGGCCTGTTGTTATCTGTTACGTCGTGCGCTCCAAGAATTGGAGAAGATCCCACCGCATTTAAGGGCGTTTTAATACCGACGCCCACCGAACGGCCGCATTTTACGCTCACAACCACGGATGGTGAGCCGTACAACTTTTTTGAAAAGACAAAAGGCCGTCTCACATTTCTGTTCTTCGGTTATACGAACTGTCCAGATGTGTGTCCTGTTCATATGGCCAACTTATCCAGCGCTATCTATCGATTGACATTTGAAGACCGTCAAAAGATTTCAGTGATCTTTGTTACTGCTGATCCCAAACGTGATACCCCTGCAGTTTTAAAGAAATGGTTAAGCGGATTTGACAGATCTTTTGTAGGGTTAACCGGATCGGAGGAAGAAGTAGATCTGGTTCATGCTGCTCTTAATCTTGGCAAACCAGTTCGTGACGAGCCGCGTAAAGATGGACAATACGCGGTTGGACATGCAGGGCAGATAATTGTAATTCAACCCAACGATACATCGTATGTTGTATATCCATTTGGCACTCGTCAGCAAGATTGGAGTAACGATCTTCCGATGTTGATAGATGGAACCTTTAGAACTAAAAGCTTAAAGCCTAAATGAGATCAGTTTCAGATTTTAATTGCTTGGATTCAGATTCCAGTAATTCACATATGTCTTCGCATATATTGCGCGTAGTTAATAAAACTATAGTCGCTTTTACATTGTTGCTTGCGGTTGCCGCATGTTCCAACTCCAGCTCAGAAGACAGTAAAATTGTAAACTGGAAGCGCGGATACATAGTCCAGCCAATCGGTGCTGCACCAAGTGTTGTATATCTGGAAATATCGAATCCAACTGATTCGGCTGATACACTTCTGGGAGCTTCATCTCCAGTTTCTGACGAGATCGAAATTCACGAAGAGATGATGCATTCAACTTCAAACGGCGATATGCCGGTCAACATGGTGCATATGATGCCTGTGAGTCACATCACACTGGAAGCAAAGTCTTCATTTGCACTTTCGCCAGGTGGTCGTCACATCATGATTCACAATCTGAAGGAGGAGCTGGTTCCTGGCGATAGTGTAGAGTTCACACTAAAATTCGCAAAAGCGGGTGAAGTTCGTGGAAAGGTAGCCGTGATTGAATATGCTGACGTGGATACGGCTACAACCCGTTCCAACCGCTCCAGGTAAGCACGACTATGCAATGGTGGTGTTCTGCTGACGGTCAGGCCTGGACCTGGGACTGGGTAGCTTATCCGGGCGTTTGGGCTGTGGTTCTCGGTCTGGCTTTTATATACCACAGGTTAGTGCGAAATGCGCCGGAAGAAGGAAAAAAGTCGGTTAGGTTTGGCTGGATTGGTATAGCCTGTATCTGGATCTCCCTCGACTGGCCGCTTGGGCCAATTGCGGCCGGTTATCTGGCAAGCGCACACGCTTTTCAGTTTCTCCTTATCGCGTTTGTCGCAGTGCCGCTGATTTTGCTCGGACTGAATGGTGGAGCTGCCGACAGAATTCCTACGGCAGGATTCTGGGGCAAACTCTTTAAGGCTGTTACATTCCCGGTCGTTGCGGCCGGGATATTTAACGTCATTATCATTGCTACACATACACCGGCAGTTGTCGATAGTCTGATGGTAACTCAGTGGGGCGCCTTCCTGAACGATCTGCTTTGGTTTATAGGTGCGATGGTATTCTGGTGGCCCGTGATTGTTTCTGTGCCCTATCGACCGAGATTTCACGGATTTTTCCAGGTAGTATATATCTTTCTTGGGACAAGCTTTCACACTGTAATAGGCATCATGATGTTGATTCGCCGGTATCCGCTTTACAGTGTGTACGAGCTGGCCCCTCCCATGACTAGCATGAGCGCTTTAAGAGATTTACAGATCGCCGGCGGCATAATGGAATTGCTCGGATCGGCGATAGTCTTTCCTCTGATGTCGGTCATCTTTTTTAAGTGGGTTAAGAAGGCAGAGCACGATGATGCCCAAATAGATGCCGAATTGGAGCGTAAGCGTGTTGAGTTGGAACGAACAAGGCGTAATAAGCAGGAACAGGGACTAGTAATTAATGGATAGTGAACCCCATATTTCTCACTGAATGACACAACAAAAAACTGAAAAGATTCTTGATCCCAGGGGCGTTGAGCGCACCCTCCGTCGTATGGCTGGAGAGATTGTTGAGGCCAATGGCGGAACTGATGGGCTCCTTATCGTTGGGATTCAGCGCCGCGGTGTTCAACTCGCAGGGCGCATTGCCGAATTGATCAAAGAAGTCGAAGGTGTAGAGGTTCCGCTTGGCGCCCTCGATATCACATTGTATCGCGACGATCTACAGACTGTTGGTCCGCGCCCGGTTGTCGGCCCGACCAACCTGCCAGATTCCGTGGATGGAAAGCGTATCGTCATTGTAGATGATGTGCTTTATACCGGACGCACAATACGTGCTGCACTGGACGAAATCGCTGACTTTGGACGACCAGCTCAGATATCGTTAGCAGTCTTAATCGATCGTGGTGGGCGCGAGCTTCCAATCCAACCAGACATTGTCGGCAAAAAGATTGCTGCCAAATCAAAAGATCGTGTCGAAGTTCTGGTAGAAGACATTGATGGCTCGAGTGGCGCGATTCTAGTCTCTGGGAACTCTGGAGATGCCGAGTGAAATCCAGTTCGCTTGGGAAAGATCTGTTAGGGCTCCAGCACCTCAGTAGAGAGCAGATTGAACTTATACTGAACACCGCTGAGCCATTAAAAGAAATTAGCGAGCGACAGATTAAGAAAGTTCCGGCTTTACGTGGCTCGACCATTGTAAATCTGTTCTTTGAAAATTCCACAAGAACGCGTATATCGTTCGAATTTGCTCAGAAGAGAATGTCGGCTGACACGGTAAATGTCGCCGCTTCAAGCTCCAGTGTGTCCAAGGGCGAAACCCTTGTCGATACTGCACGCAACCTTGAGGCTATGCGAATTGACATGGTTGTCATACGTCATTCCTCATCTGGTGCAGCTCAGTTTCTGGCCGAACGTATCGAGTCGAATGTCATAAACGCTGGCGATGGGACTAACGAACATCCGACACAAGCGCTGTTGGATATTCTTACGCTCCAGGACAACTTTGGTAAGAAGCTTGATGGCCTTAAAGTATGTATCTGCGGAGATGTCTTACATTCGAGAGTTGCCAGATCAAATATCTGGGGACTTCAAAAATTAGGCGTCGACGTTGGTGTTTGTGGCCCTCGTTCATTAATGCCAAGCAATATCGAAGATTTTGGAGTTACGTTCTTTCCTAGAATTGAAGAAGCAATCGAATGGGCTGACTCTCTCAATATCCTGAGGCTACAGCTTGAGCGTATGACAGCGGGATACATCCCTTCGTTGCGCGAATACAACCGAGTCTTTGGTGTAACGAAAGAACGACTTGCACTCTCATCTAAAAATCTAAAGATCCTACACCCTGGACCGATGAATCGTGGTGTCGAAATTGATTCCGATGTCGCTGATGGTCCACACAGTGTAATTCTAAATCAAGTAACTAACGGGGTCGCTATTCGTATGGCGGTTCTTTATCTGTTAAGTGGTGGGAAGCCAGAATTGGCTTCGGCTGCTGAGTCAGGGGTATAATCTTAATGCAACCAGTTTTATTAAAGGGTGGACGGGTAATAGATCCGTCTCAGGGATATGATCAGGTATCCAACGTTCTGCTTGTTGATGGCAGGATAGAAGCTGTTGGAGCCGATATTAATGCACCGGACGGAGCAAAGGTTCTCGATTGTCAGGATCTGATTGTTTCTCCTGGATTTATCGATGTCCACTGCCATCTGCGCGAACCTGGGCGTGAGGATGTAGAAACAATTGCAACAGGAGCTCGTGCGGCTGCTGCTGGTGGTTTTACGGCGGTTTGCGCAATGCCCAATACAGATCCTGTGACAGATAATCAGGCAGCGGTCGGGTTTATTAAAGCTCAGGCTGCGTTAGCCAATGCGTCCCGCGTATATCCAATTGGAGCAATATCAGTTGGACAGATGGGGAAGGCTCTTGCCGAATTTGGTGAGATGATAGGTGCGGGTGCAGTTGCAGTCAGTGATGATGGTAAGCCTGTTGTATCTTCGCAGCTTATGCGTACAGCACTTGAATATGCACGTACATTTAACATTCCGGTTATAGATCACTGCGAAGATCCAACGCTTGCAGAAGGAGGTGCTATGAACGAAGGTGTCATATCTGCAAAGCTCGGATTAAAAGGCATTCCTGACGAAGCCGAAGAGATCATGGCTATTCGTGATATCCTGTTGGCACGCCTTACCAAAGGGCATGTGCATCTTGCACACATGAGCACAAAGGGATCTGTCGAGCTGATCAGATGGGGGAAAGACCGCGGCATTAATGTAACCGCCGAGGTGTGCCCACATCATCTTTCCTTAACGGAAGAGTGCTGCCTTGGTTACAATACGAATGCAAAGATGAATCCTCCTCTTAGAACAGAGGAAGACGTTGCTGCATTACAGGAAGCTGTTCGTGATGGTACAATCGACATGGTTGCAACTGATCATGCTCCACATCACTACGATGAAAAAGAGCGTGAATTCTCACAAGCACCTAACGGTATAGTTGGGCTGGAAACAGCGTTATCCGTTGTGAACACGCACTTGGTTGCTTCTGGCATAATCAGCATTTCGACACTGATCGACCGTATGTCGTGCACACCGGCTAAAGTATTCCATCTGCAAGGTGGAACACTCCGTCGTGGTAGTATTGGCGACGTTACAGTCTTTAATCCAAATGAAAAGTGGACTGTTAAGGCTGATGAATTTTTGTCAAAAGGAAGAAACAGTCCATACACTGGTATGACTCTCGCAGGCCGTACAACATATACTTTGGTTGATGGCCGTGTTGTATATAACCGATTAAATGTTGCGGAGATGGTTAGATGACATCGATAGACTCAGCTACAATGGACGCAGTCCATAAGCTCATTGAAGAGCGACAGAAGTTTGAAGGTTGGCTGGATGGTTTGCAAAAGCGCCAGGCCACAACTGCCGAGCACGTATTCAAGCGTGTCTTTGACGATTATTCGGCTCGTTTAGGAGCTGTAACGGCACAGCTCTCATCGCATGCGGATCAGATTCGTGCTGCATTGGAACAGCTTACAGCTACATTGACAGACATTAAGAATCAGGAGTCTGAGTGTATTGATGAGCGGGACGAAGCGGAACTCCGCGCTGCCGTGGGTGAATACAGTGAAGAAGACTGGACCAGTGTCCGCGGGACTTTAGACGAACAGCTGGAAGACCTGCGAGCCAAGCGTGCTAAAATTGAAGAAGAGATCGCGGAGCTTCAGAGCATTGTTGAAACTTCGCAGGGTGGTTCATCCAAGCCCAATGCTACAACTCAGGAAACAGTTGCAGCGGCTGCCGCAGTGATGAATTCAACCGGGCCAATTCTCTCGGATAATGACGATCTCGAACCTGTACCATCATCTTCTGATATTGATGAGGGTTGGGGGGAAGAGGAAAGCATTGCTCCTCCTGTATCAACTCATGTTGACGGGGCCTCTTCCATAGCGGATAGTAAAGAGGCGGCTGCTCCATCACTTTTTGCTAATAGTATTGCACCTTCTGCAGCTACGGCTGGTGACAACCGCCGGGAATCGGAAAAGACCCTTAAATGTCCGGAGTGTGGAGCTCTGAACTACGCCACCGAATGGTATTGTGAGCGGTGCGGCGGAGAGTTGGCCACGTTCTAGTTGACTTAGCTAAAAATCACAAAAACCCGTTTCTCAATAATACTGAGAGCGGGTTTTTAAATTTTTACACAGGTTATTCCTGAATAATTTCCAGGCAACTGGATTTTCAGTACTTATTTCCAACATTCATTCGGGGCAGCGAGTAATCAATTAGTTGATCTCGCATAAATTATTTATGAATCACACAAACGACGAAAAGGGCCACACGTCAAACACGTGGCCCCTTTACAAACGTCTAACTACTGCCTGTTACTTAAGCAGCAACGGCGGTACGAGCAATGCGGCTCTTGTTGCGAGCTGCATTGTTCTTGTGAATCAGTCCCTTGCGGGCAGCGCGATCAAGCAACGTAATTGCGGTTGCCTGAGCTTCAGGTGTTGAACCTTCGGCAGAGGCTTTCTTTAACGCAGTGCGCAGCGCAGAACGCTGAGCCTTGTTGCGAAGTTGAGCGGCGCGGGACCTCCGCATGTCCTTCTTGGAGGAGGCAATATTTGGCATTAAGTAACTCGTTATGGCGAAATCGTTTACGATTTTAATCTAGCCATGTAAATTAGATACCAACTCCAATCCCGTCAAGTTGTCGAATCTCACAAACTTTATACTGTTCTTACCGGTAATCCTGTTTTCGATCGTTGCCCATGAGTATGCGCACGGTTATGCAGCTTTGAAGCAGGGTGATCCAACTGCTTACCAGCTCGGAAGGCTCACCTGGAATCCTATTAAACATATAGATCCGTTTATGAGCCTGCTACTGCCGATGATGCTTGCCTTTATGGGAGCGCCGATCCTTGCTGGAGCCAAGCCTGTACCAGTGAACCCAAGAAACTACCGGAACTACAAGCGCGGTGACATCATAGTTTCCATGGCTGGGATTGTAGCCAATCTGATCCTGGCAGTTGTATTTACCCTGCTTATTCCGCTTGCATATTACCTGGGCACTATCTCGCCTATGGTAAATGATGGTATGGCCGTAATCCAGTTTATGTTCCGTTACGGTATATTGATCAACTTGATTCTTGCTGCGTTCAACCTTATCCCAATTCCACCACTGGACGGATCACACGTATTTAAGTATGTGTTGCCACCAGCATGGGCGCTTTCTTATCAGCGTTTAGGTAGATATGGTCTGTTTCTGCTGTACGGAATCCTGTTCTTCGGAGGTGGGCTTCTGTGGAAATGGCTTGCGCCAGCATTTGCAATTACAGAGTTGCTCACAAATTCGATTAATTCATTCCTAATACCACTCCCGTTTAATTAGAATTACCTGGTGACTGTTGATCAGAACGAATTAGATAGCGCAGCTGTGCAGCCAGAAGCACCCGAAGCGGAAACTTTGGGTGATAACGCAACCCATGCGGAAGATGCATCATCCGACAGCCCGATCAGCGATCAGGTTGCGGAGCCTGCTGTTGTAAATGCTTCAGCGGTTGCCAAAACTTCAATAGTACCGGCTGATCGTGGTTCTTCCGGTGAGGATCCTCCTGCCTTCGTAGTAGAGCTCCCTGAGTTCTCAGGGCCGCTGGATCTGTTGCTTTCGCTAATTCGAGACGAGCAGGTTGATATCTATGATATTCCGATTGCCAGAATAGCGAAGCAGTTCCTCGAGCGGATCCATTCCATGAAGTTGGATACAGCCGCAGAGTACCTGGAACTGGCAGCGCGACTGGTCCGTATTAAGGCGCAACTCCTCCTTCCACGCCCTGAAGGACTGGAAGGGTGGGAAGACCCGCGGGCGGAGCTTGTTCGTCGTCTGCTCGAATATCAGCAGGTTAAAGAGGTGGTTGATGTGCTTGAGCGCCTTAGCGATGAACGTCGCAATAGATTCTCAAGAACTTATGTACAGCCGCGCCGGGAAGTTGAAGATGTAGAGCAGGAAGATGTTCCTTTGGTTATGTCGTTGCGTGAGCTTTTTGCTGCTGTAGATAGAGTTTTAAAACAGGCAAAGAAGCCACTCATTCACGACGTTGTTCCGCGCTCGCTCGACGTAGACGGCGCTATTACCGCCATTCGTGCGATTCTAACCCTGCGCGCAAACGCGCGATGGGGAGATGTAGTAGAGTCTGACGCCGAACCGTGGCAAATTCTATCAGTTCTGTTAGCCCTCCTTGAACTTGCAAAAAGGGGAGAGCTCAAAATTGTTCAATCACAACCGTTTGCTTCCGTAGAGTTTTCTGGTGACACCGTTAGCGAAGCTGCTTGAAGCCGCGCTCTTTGCGAGCGCACGTCCAATCTCAACTGATGACCTGATTGGATTGGATTCCGATGCCTCACCTGCAGGCGTTGCTGCTGCGCTCGAAGAGATTCGTGAGCACTACGACACCGATGGGCATGGTGTTGAATTGGTACAGGTTGGGGATGGATGGCAGATCCTCACAAGACCTGAATACACTGAGGCGATTGAGCGGGCCCAATTGGCATCGCGCCCTCAGAGGCTGTCGGGGGCTGCTTTGGAGACCCTTGCTATAATCGCGTACCGCCAGCCAATTGGTAGATCCGAAGTCGAAGAGATTCGAGGTGTTGGAGCAGGATCCATCCTTAAATCATTACAAGAACGTGGTTTAATAGACGTAGTAGGACGTGGGGAAGGGCTTGGGCGCCCTCTCTTGTATGGAACAACTTCGTTGTTCCTTGAGCACTTTGCACTTCGGCATCTGGATGAACTGCCGCGTGCAGACGAATTGGCAGTAGCACTTAGACAAGCACCACAAAGCTTATAAATTGTGATGGCATACCAAGCGATCCCCTCCGGACTTTAATCGGCTATGGCAACTTCTATATCAAAAGATTCCCACTCTGCTTTAGCGTCTAGCTATCGCCCTTCATACATTGCTGCTGCAATTGTAGGACTGGCGATCCTTACGCTTTACATACTTACCTTGGCGCCAACCTCGGCAATGTGGGATGCTGGTGAGTATATGGCTGCGGTAAAAAACCTTGGCCTTCCGCATCCGCCAGGCAATCCGTTTTTCATGATCTTGGGAAACACCTTCGGATTGTTGCCAGTTTCTGAATCTTATGCTGTCCGGATTAACTTCCTTGCTGCCGTTTCAAGTGCCTTTGCAGCGACATTCTGGTTTCTGGTTACCGAGCGTGTTCTTGTCAGCTGGTTTCCGGAACGGTGGCAGCGTATTACTGGCGGTGTTATTGCCGCAGTTATTGGCGCCACCGCATTTACGGTTTGGAATCAGTCCGTTGTAAACGAAAAAGTTTATACAGTTTCGTTAGCACTATTTGCAGTTTCATCATGGTTGATGGTCCGTTGGGCTGACGATCCGGATAACCCAAATGCAGATCGCATTTTATTGATTGTTGCATATCTGATGGGTATCGGATACGCCAATCACCCTGCAGGATTCTTGACTGCACCGGCTGTATTTGTGGTTGTTGCCATCCGCAGACCATGGAAGTTCATACAGGCAGATGAAATCAGCCTTCCCATGGCGATTGTCTACGGTATTGTTGCTCTTATTGGTATAACCGTTATTACTGCCATCTTTGGCCCTCTCGCTCTAGGTGGTATTGCGTTGGTTGCGGCCATCGCGTGGTTTAGGGCTCAGTCTATCAGGCGTTTCCCGCTTGTCTTGGCTGTTGCTGGTGTTTTAGGGTTGGGGCTTACACCATTTGCATACGCTCCTATTCGTGCTGCATGGTTCCCAAAGATGAACTCTGGAGAACCAACTGCATGTACCACGCAGATTGGATTTGAGTGCACCTTCTCTAAAGTTACTTTCAAGCGTTTAAGCGATCATATCCATCGTGAGCAGTACGGGCAGAAGCTGGAAAGACATGCTCCTTACAGTGCGCAGGTCGGTATGTGGTGGACCTATTTCAGATGGCAGTGGTTCAGAGATATCCATGGTTCAAACACACAGGCACAAAACGTTTTAGCGTACCTGTTCTTATCCTTAGGATTATTGGGAGGGTACGTACACTGGCGGCGAGACCGGCGAAGTTTCTGGTTCTTCGGCCCGCTGATGTTTACTCTGACTCTGGCGCTGATCTACTATCTGAATTTCAAATACGGTGCGTCTCAAGCGCCGGAACTTGGAAATGCTGTTGATCGAGAGGTTAGAGATCGAGATTACTTCTACATCTGGTCTTTCTCAACGTGGGGCGTCTGGGCCGCGCTAGGATTGGCTTATCTGTGGCAGTCTGTAGCAGCATTGTTTGGTGGCAACAAAACAGAAGGAACCTCCAAAACTCCAGTCTTTCCATCGGCGAAGAATATGATGATGGCCGTTCCAATCCTGGCCATAGCATTCGTTCCGCTGTTTGCCAACTGGACACAGGCTTCACGTGCCGGTGAGACATTCACACGTGACTGGGCGCATGATATGCTTAACTCCGTAGAGCCTTACGGAATTCTTATCACAGCTGGCGATAACGATACATACCCATTGTGGTATGCACAGGAAGTTGAAGGGATCCGTAAAGATGTCGTGGTAATTGTAACCACGTATCTCAATATGAATTGGGCTATCAGACAGCTGATTCGTAATCCGATTCATGAATACGATTCCGTCAACGGCCCTGAGATTTATCGTAACCGTACATGGGTAAAGCCAACAACTGCACCGCTCCATATGACATTCGAGCAGGCGGATGCATTGCAGCCATATACAATTCTCAATCAGCCACAGCTGTTCCAGCACAACGAGATCAATGCCATCATTCCAGCTGGCTATCTCATTCAGGATCAGATGATGATTCTGCGCATGATCAAGGATTCGTATCCGCAGCGCCCTGTCTACTTCTCATATTCTGGGACTGTGCCGGCACTTGAAGACTACATTGTTGCCAGTGGATTGGCTTACAAACTGATGCCAACAAAGGTTGCTGAAAGCGATTCGATCAAGTTCATTGGCGGTGAGTATATGGAAGTTCCTAAAACAGAATGGCTATGGACTCACTTCTTTAAGGGGCAGGAGTCGCTCATCGCTCAAAAGCGTTGGATGGACAAGCCTTCTATCTCAATTCCATGGCGCTATGCAATGGCTGGTTTAACACTCTCACGCGCACTGCGTGAAGAGGGAAAAACAGCTGAAGCAGATTCGATTGAAAAGACAGTTAAAGAAATGTCTGAAACTGTCGGTATATCTCAGTTCTTAAGGTAGGAAAAGCTGCAAAAAGAAAATGATGGATCTGTTCGCCTACAGCGCGCATTGGCGCAGGCTGGAGTTGCCTCACGTCGAAAGGCTGAGGAGTATATCACAGCTGGGCGGGTTACAGTAAATGGGCGTGTTGCTGAGTTAGGGAGCAGCGTCACGCTTTCGAGAGATCGGGTTTGTGTTGATGGAAAGCCTATTTCGATCGCATCTTCGCCGGTGTGGCTTGTGTTAAACAAGCCAGCCGGCTTTCTCACAACTAAGGCAGATCCAAAAGGAAGAGAAACTGTCTTCGACCTCGTGGATGATATTCCAGGTCTGACCTATGTTGGCCGATTGGATTACATGACCGACGGTCTGTTATTGATGACAAATGATGGTGACGGTGCTCATATTCTGACGCATCCGAGCTCGGAAATTGAACGTACATATGTGGCTGTTGTTTCCGGCGATGTAATAGAAGCTGCCAGAATCGCGCGTCGTGGAATTGAACTTGAGGATGGCTGGGTACACCCTGTTCATGTCGCTGTGCGTCCGGCCGAGGAGCGTCGTCGTCATGAGTTCGAACTCACTATCAAAGAGGGGAAGAACCGTGAAGTCCGCAGAATATGCGAAGCTCTTGGTCTAACGGTACATAGACTCACCAGAACACAGTTCGGTCCAATTAAATTGGGGCAACTCCCTGTTGGGACTGTGCGTCCATTAACTCCTCGTGAAGTGATGGTTATCGAAGCGCTGAAAAAAGATCCTAAAAACGCTATTTCGAAGTTGGCGAGTAAGGAGCTTAGGCGTCCACGACGAAACTACAGATAGTCAGCAGGTAAACAGTAGGCATATAATAGGTAACTTATGGAAGATTCTTCAGTCGTTCGATCTGTTCTAACCGAAGTTAGCAAGCGAGTTGTAGGTCAGTCCGAGATGCTGGAAAGACTTATGATAGGCCTTCTAACTGGCGGCCACGTTCTTCTTGAAGGTGTCCCAGGGCTGGCTAAAACTTTAGCAGTCAGAACACTGGCAGAGTCCATAAGTACAACTTTCCAGAGAATTCAGTTTACACCTGATCTCCTTCCTGCTGACGTTGTTGGCACACAGATATATGATCAGTCAACTGGCCAGTTCTCTGTAAAAAAAGGGCCTATATTCGCAAATATTGTTCTTGCTGATGAAATCAACAGAGCTCCTGCCAAGGTGCAGGCGGCTCTGTTAGAGGCGATGCAAGAGAAGCAGGTAACCATTGGCGGCAACACATTTAAGCTTGAGGAGCCGTTTTTGGTGCTTGCAACGCAGAACCCTATCGAGCAGGAAGGAACGTACCCTCTGCCCGAAGCCCAGGTAGATCGCTTCATGATGAAGCTTCATATCGATTATCCCAGCCGTATGGAGGAGAAGGAGATTCTGCGGCGTATGTCGGGTGGTGATGCTATCGATATTAAAGCAGTGGTAACACCGGAAATAATTCTGGCTGCAAGGCAGCGCATCGCTGGGTTATATGTAGATGAAAAGCTGGTTGACTATATAGTTGACATTGTGCACGCTACTCGTAAACCAGCTGAATCAGGCTTAAAGGAGCTTGCGCCATTGATTGAATTTGGAGCGAGTCCCAGAGCTACACTTGCATTAACACAGGCATCACGTGCACATGCTTTTATGCACGATCGTGCGTATGTCACTCCAGATGACGTTAAGGCTATCGCGGGTGATGTTCTGAGGCATAGAGTACTTACAACATACGAAGCAGAAGCAGAGTCGGTAAACAGCGATCAGATAGTAGATCGAATCTTAAACGCTATACCAGTACCTTAGAATGCCTCGAAAAGAGGTGGTCTCCGCAGATCTACTAGAGAAGGTAAAGCTAGTTGAGCTGAAAACGAGAGGAGCGGTAAACACACTGTTTCTCGGGGAGTATCGCTCGGTATTTAAAGGGCAGGGGATGGAGTTTGCCGAGGTTCGTGAATATGAGCCTGGCGATGAAGTGCGTGCAATAGATTGGAATGTCACTGCACGGATGAGGCGTCCGTATATCAAGCGTTACATAGAAGAGCGCGAACTGACGGTTATGTTGGCGCTGGATATTTCCGGATCGCAACTCTTTGGAACACAGGAAAAGTTTAAAAGCGAATTAGTGGCTGAGTTTGCAGCGATCGTGTCCATGTCTGCAACACGCAACAACGATCGTGTTGGCATGCTGATGTTTACCGATTCCGTGGAACATATTGTAGTTCCCAAAAAAGGTAAGCGTCATGCTTTGAGAATTATTCGAGATCTGTATGCAATTGAACCGCAGGGAACAAAAACAGATTTTGAGCCCGTTCTGGAAACTCTCAGACAGACGCTCAAGCATCACACTATAATTTTTGTTATCTCCGACTTTATATCGGATACTATTGAATATCCTTTGAAGTCACTGTCGCAGCGGCATGATGTAGTTGCTGTCACAATCACGGATCCAGGCGAATATACATTGCCGGATATTGGGATTGCCCGCTTCAAGGATCCTGAAAGTGGTGATCTTGTACAGCTTGATACCAGCTCCAAGGTCGTTAGGGCCGCATATGCCGATAAAGTTGTCGCTGATGAATCTGCACGCAAGAGACTCTTTCGCAGGCTCGGGATAGACGAAATTCAGATTACCACTGCAAGTGGTGTTATAGATCCTCTGTTACAGTTTTTTCGTAATCGAGACATACGTCAGAGGAAGCGATGAGGTTTTTGATCGCAGCTCTTCTTTTTGTTAGTGGGGTAATAACTGCACAGCAACTCGATAACACTAAAAGTCAGGCTCAGTTTGGGTTAACTGTGAACCCGGATACTGTTACAGTTGGTGAGCACTTTATTGTTGTTGCTAGATTGCGTATCACAAAGGACGTTCAGTTTACTATTCCGACAGGAGGATTAACAGACTCTTCAGCTGTCGATATGGTTGCCGAACGGTTGATAACGGATACTGTTGTAGGTGATTTCCGTGACATCAGAATTGTCTGGAAGTTGGCGGCGTGGCGCACAGGAGCTGTAAAGTTGGGCCTGCAGGATATTATGCTAGAGGGTTCCGTGGTGCCATTGTCTGATGCGCAGGTTTTTGTCAAATCTGTGCTGCCACAGCAAGCTGATGGAGACACTACAGCTATAGCTCCCAAGCCACCGCGTGAAGTTATACATCCATTTGCAATTCCATGGTTATGGATACTCGTTACGTTGGCTGCGTTAGCAATTGGATATCTAGCCTGGAGATACATTAAAAGGCGTAGAGAGTTACAAGCAACAACCATGGCATGGGCGTCGAGGCAGCTTGATCATATAGATTCAATGAAGCTGTTAGAGTCCGGACGGGAAAACGAATACGTTGAGCGTGTAAGTAATGTCCTCCGACAATATCTCGCCATGGATATTGATGAGGTCGATATCTCTATGACATCCACCGAGATGTTGAAGGCAATGGAATCCATGAGTGCGATAACTGTCAGGGAAACCGGAGATATTTTTTCGTCCGCAGATATTGTGAAGTTTGCAAATCAGAGTGCCACAGCTGCATCAGCCAAAGAGATAATGGTCAAAACACGTGCACTTATTATCTCGATATATGCAGCCAGGCACCCTGAAGTTGGTTCTAAAGGGGAGAGAAGGTGATAGATATGTCGAGCCTAGGCACCTTTGCCTTTAAAGATCCAAGCTTTTTATGGCTTCTCTTAATTGTCCCGCTTTGGATTATTCTCAGGCGTGGGCGGCCGGAACCATCTATAACGTTCTCTCGCGCTGATGTACTCAACAGCGGCCCAAAGATCGGCAGCATTATTCCACGATTGCTTGCTGTAATACCAGTCGTTGTTTTTACGCTGCTTGTCCTGGCTATGTCTCGTCCTCGAATCGCGGCAGAGGCGGAGCAGGTTACAAACTCCGGAATAAACATTGTGCTCGCGATAGATCTTTCGAGCTCCATGTTAGCTGAAGATTTTCAGCCTCAAAACAGACTTGCCGTTGCCAAGTCTACTATGAAACGATTTGTTCAGGGGCGTACGTCAGATCGTATTGGTATAATTGCGTTTGCGGGTGAAGCTTTAACACAGGTTCCTCTTACGACTGACTATCCAGTGTTGCTTCAGTCGATTGATAATCTTCAGGCTGGTCAGCTTGAAGACGGAACTGCGATCGGTACCGGTATTGCCACGGCGGCAAACAGACTGCGGAATGCGGATGGTAATTCGAGAGTTATGATCTTGTTAACCGACGGCGTGAACAACCGCGGTAATATAGATCCTCGTACAGCTGCCGAAGCAGCCCATGCATTTAATATCAGGATATATACAATTGGAGTAGGTACTGAAGGTGTGGCGCGCGTACCTGTCAGCCGTGGTCCTGATGGTTTTAGATACGAAAATCAAAAAGTGGAAATTGATGAAAGGCTTCTTTCTGAAATTTCGGAGAAAACAGGAGGGCGGTATTTCAGAGCACATGACGCTGCTGCACTGGATCGAATCTATCGACAGATAGATCTGTTAGAGCGTGCTCCGATAGAATCTGCAACTTATACACGCTATACCGAGCTGTTTAGGTGGCCGCTAACACTAGCCATAATATTTCTGATTTCTGAGCTGCTTATTCTCGCTTATAGGTCACCTTTGCCATGATTGCTCAATTTATCGAACTTCCATGGTTGGCACCCTTAGCCATCTTGCTTCCGCTCTTCACTTACTGGGCGTTACGGCGCGAGCGGAAATCAAGGGCAGAACGCTTACACAGATTCGGGACGAAAAGTGCTGTATTTGCTCTGGCTCCCGTAACTACAAGGCGTGGCCTTCTCAGGAAGATATCAGTTGGCGTGGCGATGTTGTTACTGGGTGTAGCCATTGCCGGGCCGCGATGGGGATTAGGAGATTCGGAGGTCACTTCCAGTGGTATTGACGTTGTACTGGCAATGGATGCCTCGCTTTCCATGCTTGCCCAGGATGAAAGACCTTCTCGACTAAAGAGCATGACGCAGGTAGCCAAGCAGTTATATGCGTCTTCTCCCAACGATCGATTTGCCCTGCTGGCTTTCGCAGGTAAGAGTTACATTCTCTCTCCTTTGACAATGGATCCAGGTGCGCTGAGGCTATACCTCGATAATCTGGATCCCTCCGTAGTTGGTCAGTCTGGCAGCTCATTAGCCAGTACGATCCGACAGGCTGTCAATCTTCTTAGTGCAACAAAAGCTATTAGCGACCGTGCAGTTGTTGTCATGACAGATGGGGAAGGTTTTGATGATAGGGAAGAAGTAATTGCAGAGGCAACTAAAGCTGGAAAACTGGGAATCGAAGTAATCACTGTAGGCTTTGGAACTGAGGCAGGCGCAACTATTCCGATCGTTGAGAACGGAGTGAGGTCTCAAAAGCTGGATCTCGACGGAGACGTTGTAATTACCAGGTATAGTCCTCAGGCCCTTCGTGAAATCGCCGAGGCCGCGGGAGGGGTTTTTATATCCGCAGATGTGGCAGATAAGGCTGGACAGATCCGGAGTATGCTGGATCAGTTAAAAACCAGTGCAAGAAAGGTTGCTACTGGTCGCAGTTTGGAACCACAGTTTCAGTGGTTTGTTTTAGCGGCTTTAGTGCTTCTTCTAATCGATCTGCTTGCTTCTCTAAGGCCGCGCACAAGGAATAGCGTTGTTGTTAAAAGTATAGCTACTGTGGCCTGTATTACCAGTTTATCCGCCTGTTCTATTTTGCAGGATTGGAAAGACAGAAAGCAATACAATAAGGGAACTGAACTCCTTCTGAAAGACTCTGTTGAGCTTGCAATTTCGACGCTGGATTCTGTGATAGATGCAAGAAACGAAGATGTTCGATTTAGAGCACTATTCAATTCCGGATACGGATACCTGGTACGTGACTCATTGGACTCAGCACTTGTTAGATATAAAGAGGCTCTACGTCTTTCACCAGACGACTTTGATGCGAAGTGGAACTACGAGCTTGCCCTGCGCCCGCCACAGGGTGGTGGAGGTGGCGGCGGCGGTGGTGATTCGGATCAATCATCAGGTAATGATGGAGCGCCTCAGTCTTCGGGTAACAGCGAATCTGTTCCACAGCCTAGCGGCGGAGTTTCTCAGCAGCGCGCAGGATTGATTCTTGATAACATAGAGCGTGAGGAGCGCTACGTGCAAAACAAACGTCAGCAGAAAAATGTTCCTCAGCCTCCACCTAGAGGGAAAGATTGGTGATGTTAACACTCTTACTTTTAGCACAGCTTGGCTCGATTCAGTTTTATACTAAAATCTCGCCAGATACTATTTATGTAGGTCAGCAGGCAACATATGATGCGGTAGTTCTTATCCCTCAAAGGGAAATCAGCCGCATGAGCAAGAACCCTCAGTATTTCCCGGCTGAAATTCGTGGTTCAAGTGTGTACGAGTTTACCTTCGATGAAAGTCGAATGGACGACATAACACTACGTGGAACATTGTATAAAAGGGTTGTTTTTCGTCGTGGTGTTTTTCCTCTAACCGAAGGCGCTTACACAATTCCTTCTGCTACCGTTGTAGTTACTTATAACGATCCAATGGGCGGTGAGCGCGAGGAAACATTTAAAAGTGAGGCGGTTTCTTTTTTTGTAAAACCCTTGCCGGCGCGTGGTAAACCTGTGGATTTTGCCGGAGCGGTAGGGCAGTATAGAGATACTGCGTTTGTAGATACCAGATCTGTTGTTGTTGGAAAACCTATTGTTTTAACGTTGAGAATTCTCGGTGTAGGTGATGTGCTTCATCTTCCGCGACCCTTATTAAATCTGGATTGGGCAAGCGTTATAGAAAGCGAGGAGCGTGTCAATTGGGATTCGACCGGTTCGTTTGTCCGCGGTTATAAGGAATTCGATTGGTTGATAACACCAACTATTGTGGGGGACCTGATAATCCCTGCAATCAGATTCGATCACTTTAATCCGTCGTCCGGACAGTATTCGGTTTCATCTACATTCCCCATACAGATAAAGGTGGCAGATAGAATCGGTGGGGAGATCGATAGCTTCAGGCCAACCAGCGGCGACGTTAAGACCTCCCCATTCCCTGAAATTATAAGGATTGCCCGAGATTATTGGATCGTGTCTCTAGCTATCCTGCTGGCCTTTGTTTTCGCATGTATCTTCCTTGCAATCCGGGCGGCCGGGCGTAAACGTAATCGCCACTGGGACGACTGACTTTTTTTTTCACGAAAGTTGTTTTTCATGTCAACCTTTTTGCTCGTGGACCTGTCTAAACCGATGCAGTCACGTGTTTTGTATATATAATATTTACGGATTTACTGAATCTCTGTCCTAACTCTGAGTAATAATGCGCATTAACAGCTATACCGTTGCCAAGGGAGTAACACTGGCAACGCTAAGTTCCTTTGGTCTACTGGGGTGTAAATCCGGTGGAGCAACGCCCAAAAGTACATCCGTAAAGCCAGCGGCAGTCGCTGCAGCTGTTCCCAGGACAGCGCCAACGGACAGCACTGACTCAACAAAACCAGCGCCACGCCCGCAGCAGCCAGGCGTGCCTCCAGTAGCTCAAGGGCCAGTACGTCCGGGCGGTGCACCGGGTCAGCCAGGAGCTGCGCCAAGCACTCTCAAGCCGTACGATCAGGTAATTACTAAAGAGGCAGTTACAAAACGGGGACTCTTTGCAACTCACATGATCGGTACCAAGCTCTACTTCGAAATTCCAAAGAAAGAGCTTGAAAAAGATCTGCAGATGGTTGGGCGATATGTAAAAACAAGGGCATTGGGACAGGATGGTCCGTATGCCGGCGACCTTTTCATGTCACAGACTTTAAGGCTTACCAAACGCGAAAATACAATTCTGGTCAGCTCGCCAAATTACAACTTCTTCGCTGATTCGACCCAGTCGATCTCGAAAGCTGTAGAAGCTGCTAATATGGCTCCTATCATACTTACGTTACCTATAGCATCATACGGGCACGATAGCTCAATGGTGGTTGAGGTGACTTCTCTGTTTACTGCGAACCCTCTCTTTTCCGCGGCAGGGCGTGGTGCACAGCCTGATGCAAACCGTTCGTTCATTCACCGTGCAGCTGCCTTCCCAGAAAACGTTGTTGTCGAGGGAACTCAGACAGGTGCCAGCCAACAGGGTGTAAACACTGTTGTTGGTCTGTGGAGCATCATCAAGCTTCCAGAACATCCAATGATGCCACGCTTATACGATCAGCGTGTTGGTTTCTTCAGTGTACAGCGTTTAGACTTTGGAACTAATGAGCATCGTGCAGTACAGCGTCGTTACATAAACAGATGGCGCCTTGAAAAGAAGAATCCAAATGCGGCTATTAGTGAACCTATCAAGCCGATCGTATACTATATAGATCCAAATACTCCGGACCAATGGAAGCCTTTCGTCAGAGCTGGTATCGAAGCATGGCAGGTTGCATTTGAAGCTGCCGGTTTCAAGAATGCCATCATTGCCAAGGACGTTCCAACTGATGACCCCGACTGGTCGATGGAAGACAACAGAAACACGGTTGTCCGTTGGTTGCCGTCTCCAGTAGAGAATGCTCAGGGGCCACATATTAACGATCCACGGACAGGGGAAATTCTGAACGGCTCGATTCGTATGTTCCACAACATCCTGAATTTGCAGAGAGCCTGGTATTTCACACAAGTTGGTGCAGTTGATTCACGTGCGCAGACTTTCCCATTGCCTGATTCACTTATGGGTAAGCTTCTTCAGTATGTCGTAGAGCATGAGCTTGGTCATACACTTGGTTTCCCGCACAATCACAAGGCAAGCTCAACGTATCCAATTGACAGTCTAAGAAGCGTTTCCTGGTTGAAGAAAATGGGCCATATCCCGTCGTTAATGGATTACGCTCGTTTCAATTACCTGGCACAACCTGAAGACAAGATTCCAGTAGATCTTCTGATTCCAAAGGTTGGTCCGTACGATAAGTTCGCAACAATGTGGGGTTATAAGCCAATTCCTGGTGCCAAAACTCCCGAAGACGAGCTAAAGACGCTGGACTCCTGGGCACGTATGCAGGATACAGTTCCCTGGTATCGTTTCGGTAATAGCGCGGAAACAGGTTTTAATGGAAACCCTGACTTCGGCGATGCACGAGAAGCTATCGGCGACATCGATGCAGTGAAGGCTTCAACACTGGGACTAAAGAACATCAAACGTCTTATTCCAATGTTGATCCCGACAACAGTTGAGACCGGAAAGAGCTACGCTGATCTGGCAGAGTTATATGATAGACTGCTGGGCCAGTGGAGATTGGAAATGGGCCATGTCGTCAACATCATCGGTGGTTATGAAACCCAGATGAAGTATGGTGGTCAGAAAGGAGCAATCTACACGCCTCTTTCCAGAGCAAGGCAGGTCGAAGCTATGAAGTTTATCACCGAAAATGTCTTTAAGACTCCAAGCTTCTTTATAGTCCCTGAAATATCGACATTGATTCATCCGGAAGGGGCAACATCGCGTATCACCAATGCGCAGGGTGCCATCCTTCAGTCGCTCTTCGATGGATCAAGGATCAACAGGCTGGTAGCCACTGAAGCTGCGACATCAAATACTAACGACGTCTATCGTGTTTCCGAGCTTGTTTATGATATTCATAATGGTGTGTGGGGCGAGTTAAAGGGAAGTGCAGTTGCCATTGACGTCTACCGACGTTCATTACAGCGCGCCTATCTGACCGTGGCTGGAAGGATTATAAGCCCACCGGCTCCAGTTGCTGCTCCTGCTATGCCTGGGGCACCAGCAATGCCGAGACCGGCAGCGCCAGCGGCACCGGCTGAACTCTCAGCTGCTCTTCGGGCTGACCTTGTCGATTTGCGCTCTGAAGCCAAGGATGCCGTAGGGAAAGTGTCCGACAGAGAAACTCGGGCACACCTCTTATATGTGATCGCCGAAGTCGACAAAATTCTCGAGAGCAAATAATTCCAGATTGGTCGTATCGCTAACGACTATAGAAAAAAGACCACTCGGCCGAAAAGCCTGGTGGTCTTTTTGATTTAGACTGGCAGCAATGGGCAATCATGTTTATCTTTCTATCCGGATAGACGGATATATGGCACAAATATTTTCCCATCTCAGCGCACTTTCCGATCCGATTCGGTCGCGTATACTGCTTGTTTTAGACAGGCATGAGCTGACCGTTTCCGAGCTTTGCACGGTGCTCCAGCTACCTCAGTCTACGGTCAGCCGGCATCTGAAAGTATTAGGAGACGAGGCTTGGGTTAGCTCTCGGGCAGATGGCACAAGTCGTCGGTATCAGATGCTGACATCGCGTCTCGATCCTTCTGTAAAGAAGCTTTGGCAGCTTGTTAGAGATCAGGTTGTGGAATCTCCAACAAGTGTCCAGGATTCTCAGCGCCTTCAAACTGTATTGACTCATCGTCGTACGGCATCGCAGGAGTTTTTTTCGTCTGCGGCGGGTCAATGGGACAGGATGCGTTCTGAGTTGTTTGGAAATCGCGCGGATATAATCGGGCTCTTGAGCCTTATTGATCCATCGTCTACAATCGCTGATCTGGGCTGTGGAACGGGGCAGATATCCGATCTCTTAGCTCCATATGTTAATCAGGTAATTGCCGTTGATGAGTCAGCGGCTATGCTTGCTACCGCCAGAAAGCGGCTGCAATCCCACGACAATGTGATTGTTAAGAACGGGGACCTTATGCAGCTCCCTATTCCAAGTGAATCACTGGATGCTGCGCTCCTGTTCTTTGTTTTGCATTACGCTGCTGAACCAGCAGCAGTCATTACCGAGGCTGCCCGCACGTTAAAGTCCGACGGTCGTTTACTGATTGTCGATCTAACTCCGCATGACCGACCTGAGTTCCGGGATATAATGGGCCATGTATGGCCTGGGTTTTCATCCGAAGAGTTTTCTGTATGGGCCGAACAGGCTGGGCTAGCTCATGTGAGATATCACACGCTACCGCCCGACCCAGCAGCGAAAGGACCATCATTATTTGCCGCATCTGCAAGGCGGCCCGCAATTTCCGCGTTACGTCACGGTTCGACTGACGCAGCATTACCACACTCTGCTTAACCTTAATCTTTACAAATATGGCTAGCACCGTTGCTCCAACTTCAAGCTCGACAGAGCATGCATTCGTTCAGTCTGCCAAGGCTGGTAGAACACCGTATAAAATAGCTGACATCTCACAGGCTGAGTTTGGACGCAATGAACTTCGTCTAGCAGAGTTTGAAATGCCAGGACTTATGGCACTTCGCGAGGAGTACAAAGGCAAGTTTCCGCTTAAGGGCGCGAAGATCATGGGTTCTTTGCACATGACAGTGCAGACAGCCGTGTTGATCGAAACTCTCGTTGAACTGGGTGCAGATGTTCGTTGGGTTTCATGTAACATCTTCTCTACACAGGATCACGCAGCGGCAGCAGTTGTTGTAGGTAAAAACGGCACAACCGAGAATCCACAGGGAACCCCAGTATTTGCCTGGAAAGGTGAAACACTCGATGAATACTGGTGGTGCACAAACGAAGCATTGATGTGGCCCGACGGATCGGGACCAAATCTTCTGCTGGATGATGGTGGAGATGCAACTTTGCTGGTTCATAAAGGGGTTGAGTTTGAAAAGGCCAACAAGGTGCCTGACTTTAATGAAGCCACAGATTCTGAAGAGTATGGCGTAATACTTCAGCTCCTTCGTGACGAACTTGCAAAGGACAACACTCGTTGGACAAAGGTAGCTGCTGCACTCCGCGGTGTTTCAGAAGAAACAACTACGGGTGTTCACAGACTCTATCAGATGATGGAAGAAGGGAAGCTTTTATTCCCAGCGATTAATGTGAACGACTCTGTTACAAAGAGTAAGTTCGATAACTTGTATGGTTGCCGACACTCACTCACCGACGGAATCCTCCGTGCAAGCGATGTCATGCTTGCAGGTAAAGTTGCAGTGATTCTTGGGTATGGCGACGTTGGTAAGGGTTGCGCTCAATCCCTAAGGGGACAGGGTGCCAGGGTAGTGATTACTGAAATTGATCCTATCTGCGCATTACAGGCAGCAATGGAAGGTTATCAGGTAACCACATTGGATTCAGTTCTTGAGACAGCTGATATCTTTATTACATCTACAGGAAACAAAGATATTATTACCGCAGCTCACATGTCGCGCATGAAAGACAAAGCGATCGTTGGTAACATTGGTCACTTCGACAACGAGATCGATATGGCTGGCTTGAAGAAAGTATCTGGTATTAAACGCGTTAACATCAAGCCGCAGTACGATGAATGGGTCTTCCCTGATGGCCACTCAGTATTGATCCTGGCTGAAGGACGTCTTTTAAACCTTGGTTGTGCTACAGGTCACCCAAGCTTCGTGATGTCTGCCAGCTTTACAAACCAGGTTATGGCTCAGATAGAACTTCATCTCAACGCCGATAGCTACGAGAAGAAAGTCTACACCCTTCCAAAAAAACTGGATGAGAAGGTTGCCAGACTCCACCTTGAAAAGCTCGGAGTCAAGCTTACCAAGCTTTCACAGGATCAGGCGGACTATATCGGCGTCCCTGTCGAAGGTCCTTACAAGCCAGACCACTATCGTTACTAGTTAAAAGCCAGTCAAAAAAGTCTAACAGGCTTTTTTGACCAGGCAGCAATAGAGCAGGAGCTTTCCAAAGGGCGTCGAATCTGAATGGTCGACGCCCTTTTTGTATAGCAGCCTGGAAATGGAGCCTGAGAGTAAGGATTAAGGGGCAGTTCAATATTTCCTGGAATGCCGAATTTTTAGGTCCTCTCAGGCCAAATATGTTAAATTTTAGGGCTATGAATTATGCGCATGTGAAAGAACGGGTGGCCGAAATCCGAGGGACTATCTCGGAGGCTGTCTCACGTGGTGGGCATAATCAGGAAGTTCAGATCGTTGCCGTCACAAAAACGCATGGAATTGAGGCTGTCGAAGCTGCCTGGGAAGCTGGTTTGGAGATCTGCGGAGAGAATCGGGTTCAGGAAGCCCTTAGCAAAATTTCCGCTGTTTCTGTACCCGTCCGGTGGCATCTCATAGGACATCTGCAGCGAAACAAGGTTGAAGCGTTGGATCACTTCGCTCTATTGCATTCGTTAGATAGTAGCCGTCTTGCAGATTCGATAAACAAATACGGAGTTAAGCGTGGCCATTCGATCGATTGCTTAGTTCAGGTTAATACATCTGGAGAGGAGTCAAAAGGAGGGTTTACTCTTGATGAACTTCTTCCTGAGGCAGATCGTCTGGTTTCGGCTGCAGGTGTTAAGATCGTTGGTACTATGACAATGGCTCCTATAGATGCTTCGGAAGCTGTGCTTCGCAAGACATTTTCCGGTGCCAGGAAGGCTCGAGAGATCCTTCAGGCTGCCGGCCATCCAGCTGTCGAACTATCAATGGGCATGTCTGGTGACTTTGCAGTCGCAGTTGAGGAAGGTGCAACGTTAGTGAGGCTGGGAACTTCGATTTTTGGAGTTCGAGAGTAATGCAGGAATATCATTTAAAAAAACAATTCAAAAGTGGAGTCACCAGGTGACTACAACTTCAGTGAAATCTCAATATACAATTCTCGCTCCCACGCGTTCGGCAGACGATCTTGAAAAGGAAGTTCTGCAGCGGTGGAGAGATGAAAAGCTATTCGAACAGACTCAGAAGGCGGGTGAAGGAAAGCCGCCCTGGGTGTTTTTTGAAGGTCCTCCAACAGCGAATGGCAAGCCAGGTATCCACCATGTTTTTGCTCGCACTGTAAAAGATCTATTCTGTCGTTACAGACAGATGAATGGTTACTATGTGCCTCGCAAAGCTGGTTGGGATACGCACGGCCTTCCTGTTGAAATCGAAATTGAGAAGAAGCTCAACATCTCTGGTAAGCAGGATATTGAGAAGTTTGGAGTTGAGAACTTTAACAGACTCTGCCGCGAAAGTGTTTTTGCATATAGAGGCGATTGGGAAGCACTCAGCGAACGTATTGCCCACTGGCTTGATTACAGCGATCCATATATAACGTATTCAAATAACTACGTTGAAAGTGCGTGGTGGGCGCTAAAAACTCTATTCGAAAAAGGACGACTTTATAAAGGACATAAGGTTCTGCCTTATTGTTCACGATGTGGTACTTCTCTCTCTTCGCATGAAGTTGCGCAGGGTTACGAAGATGTTGTAGACCCAAGCGTCTGGGTAATGATGGACCTGAAGGACCAGCCGCACAGACGCAGTATTATGGTATGGACTACAACACCATGGGCACTGGTTTCCAACGTAGCTTTAGCTGTCAATAAGAAGATTGAATACATCGAAGTCCGTCGCAAAGAAAAGGGGCCGGATACCCTGATTCTTGCCCGTACACGGGCTGAGTTTTCTCTCGGGCAGGAGTGGGAGACTCGTTGGGATGTTATCGATTCTTTTAGTGGTGAATATCTCGTTGGCAAGAAGTACACTCGCTGTCTGGATTGGGCAGCTTTTTCGGGTGGCGTACACGAAGAGTTGATTGATGAAGAGTTTGTATCCGATACCGAAGGTACAGGTGTTGTAACTATCGCACCTGCTTTCGGTGCTGATGACTATGAAGCGGGAAAGCGTCACAAACTATCCTTCTTGCAGCCTGTTGATGCACGTGGTCGCTTTCCAGTGGATATGGCGGTTGTAGGGGGCATGTTTGTTAAGGATGCCGACAAGGAGATTATTGAAGAGTTAAAGAGACGTAACGCACTCTGGAAAACGGTTGAGTTTGAACACTCGTATCCGCATTGCTGGCGTTGTGATACTCCACTTCTTTATTACGCACGTACATCCTGGTTTGTAAGAACTACAGATTACAAAGATGAGATGATGGACCGAAACTCCCAGGTCGACTGGCATCCGCCGGAGATCGGCACTGGGCGTTTCGGAGAGTGGCTGAAGAACAATATCGATTGGGCTATATCGCGCGACAGATATTGGGGTACACCTCTGCCGTTATGGATAAACGACGAAGATCCAAATGAAATTGAAGCTATTGGCAGCTATGCGGAGTTAGCTGAGAGATCTGGTAAGCCGTTACCTGAAAATTTTGATCCTCACAAGCCCTTTATCGATGCTTACACATGGCCATCGAAATCGGGCAAGGGAACGATGCGTCGTGTGCCGGAAGTCGTCGATGCATGGTTCGATTCGGGATCTATGCCCTTTGCGCAGTGGCACTATCCATTTGAAAACAAAGAGATCTTCGAAAACCAATATCCAGCAGATTTCATCGCCGAAGGTGTTGATCAGACGCGTGGTTGGTTTTATTCGTTATTGTCTATAGCCACAGGCTTAGGGGATTCATTACCCCGCAATAGTAACGGTGCCGCACCATTTAAAAGCGTTACCGTCAACGATCTTGTGCTTGCTAAAGACGGTAGCAAGATGTCAAAGAGTCGTGGTAATACAGTCGAGCCGTGGTCTGTAATTGAAACGCATGGTGTCGATGCTATTCGCCTGTTCCTGATTGCATCGAGTCAGATCTGGATGCCTCGCCGTTTCGACGAAGATTCAATTCGTGAAACCGTGGGCAGATTCATGCTGACGTTAAAGAATATTTATAGCGGTATCTTTGCTCTATATGCAAACTTCGGTTGGAATCCATCGGAGTTGGATCCTGCTCCAGCCGATCGTCCATTGATCGACAAATGGATACTCTCGCGTCTTGCAACCGTTGAAAGCGAATGTGATGCATCGATGGATCGTTTTGAAGCGACGGTCGCTGCACGTAAGATCATGGACTTTATAGTTGATGATGTTTCTAACTGGTATGTAAGACTCAATCGTCACCGCTTCTATGAGACAGATGCAGAAGACAATCGTGCTGCATTTGCGACATTGCACGAGGTTCTTACTGTTTCGACTCGTCTGCTCGCTCCGTTTGCTCCATATATCACTGACTGGATTCATACAGAGCTGACTGGATCATCGGTTCACCTGGCAACGTATACCCGACCTGGAACCTACGAATCAGATAAGGATCTTGAAGAGTCGATGGAGCATGTCCGAAAACTTGCCAACCTCGCTCGCGCTGCAAGAGAAGAAGCGGGGATCAAGGTCAGGCAGCCGCTTGGAAAGCTGGTCTGCGTAGTTCCAGGGCAGGAGAATGCCAAACTGCCCGAGCTTTTCCCGCTTCTCATGTCTGAACTCAACATTAAGGAAGTTGGAACTGTATCCTCTGCCGACGATTTTGTTAAGCTGGAGGCAAAGGGTAACTTTAGAGCACTGGGAAAGAAGTTTGGGAAAGATACTCCTCTTGCCGCAGTAGCTATAGCGGCCCTTCCGAGCGATGCATTGCGTCGTTTTGAACATGGGGAGCCATTGGGGGTAACAGTGGGGAATCAAACCCAGCTTTTGGAGCCTGAAGATGTAACAATCGTCCGCCGAGCATCAGGCGAGATGATTGTTAAGGAAGATGGTGGTTACTTCGCCGCTATCGACCCTACAGTTACACCTGATTTACGTCGCGAAGGTATTGCCCGTGAATTAGTAAGTAAGATTCAAAGGATGAGAAAGGATTTGGGCTTTGCCGTTAGCGATAGGATTGTACTGAATATTTTTGGTGACAACGAAGTCGTTGAGGCGTCTACTTCCTTGAAGGATTGGATTGCTGGAGAAGTACTCGCACGGGATGTGCATATTGCGCAGCTCGAATTAAGTGAGGGTCACGCAACGCAACGGTTTGACTTAGATGGTCAGACAGTTGACGTTGCCTTAACTAGGATAGAATAGCTATGGCTGCAACGACCAAATCCAAGAAGGCTACACCAAAGACTCGCGAAGAAATTTTAAAGCATTTCGAGGGAAGGCTTCTAGAAGAGCGCGGGCGTGTAATGAAGGAGCTGGGTAGCTACAGCGATACCTTTAATACATCTCAGCAAAATGCCGGCGGCGAGATCAGCTCATATTCTTTCCATATGGCAGATCAGGGTACCGATGCGATGGAGCGTGAAAAGGCGTTCCTGTTTGCCAGTCAGGAAGGTCGATTTCTCTGGCACATAGATCAGGCACTCAGGCGCTTGTATCGCGATCCGGATAACTTTGGTCACTGCCATAGTTGCGGTAAAGAAATTCTTTTCGAACGACTCGATGCATTACCACATGCCAGGTATTGCATTGAATGCAAGCAGCGCGAGGAAGATGCAAAGCAAAAAGCCTAGTTCTACTGTGAGTGCAATGCCTGTAGCATCGTCAAGCAACCCATGGGTATACTGGGGAACGCTAGGAATTGTATTGGTTGTGGACATTATCACCAAGGCAATAGCTGAGTACGCGCTATTGCCTATGTATACTCCTCACCCAATCATTGGTGAATACTTTAGATTTACGCTTGTGTATAACCCAGGTGCCGCATTCGGCATACATGTAGGGGGTTATTCCAGGATATTCTTTACAGTTCTAACACTGGTTGCACTTGTGGTGCTTTGGAGAATGTACAAAGCAACACCAGAAGGAGCCATTCCTCGTATTTTGTCATTAGGTTTGGTTAGTGCTGGTGCCCTTGGTAATCTTTTGGATCGTTTAAGATCTGAAAGAGGTGTTGTCGATTTTATCGATATCGGTTTGGGTGCGCACCGTTGGCCTACATTTAATGTTGCTGATATCGCAGTCAGCACAGGTGCATTTTTATTAGCTTGGGTTCTTTATCAAGAAGACAAGGAAGCAGCAAGGAGCGTGGTAACTGCAGGCAAAGAATGAATGTTTGAGCGTCACTGAAGTTGAAGCTGGCGCTCGACTAGATCTATTTATAGCAGGGAAGTTGGATGTTTCCCGTACGCGAGCAGCAACGCTTATAGCTAATGGGCTTGTTAACGTCTCTGGTGCAAAAGAGAAGGCAGCGTACCGTGTTGAATCCGGTGATCAGGTTAACGTGGATATTCCTCAGGTTGAAGTCAGACCTGTTGAAGGTGAGGATATCCCTTTAGATGTCGTTTATGAAGATGAGCATCTGCTGGTTGTCGATAAGGCAGCTGGTATGGTTGTTCATCCTGCTCCTGGCAATTGGACAGGAACACTCGTAAACGCACTGTTAGGTCGTGGTGATGAGCTTCCGTATTCTGAAACCGACGGACTTCAACGAGCTGGTCTGGTACACAGATTAGACAAGGAAACATCCGGTCTTTTAGTCATCGCCAAGACGGACGATTCTCATAGAGCGCTTAGTAAGGCATTGGCGGCAAGGCACATTACTCGTCGTTATGCTGCCATGATGTGGGGACATCTTTCGCAGGACGCAATAACGATTGAGAAACCAATTGCCCGCGACCCGAGAGACAGGAAGCGTATGGCTATTGTAGAGGGTGGAAAGCCTGCACGCACTGATTTCTGGCGACTTGGAAAGTTTGGCTCTGCCGATCTTCTAAAGGCGAACCTGCATACGGGGCGAACTCATCAGATCAGGGTACATCTCTCATCTATTGGTCATCCCGTTGTTGGCGATGACACATACGGTGGTGGTGGTGGGCGTAAGGTGGCTGAGTTGCCTCCTAAGCGACATTTCCTGCATGCAGCATGGTTGAGGTTCAAACACCCTGTTTCTGGTGATATGATGGATTTTAGATCACCTTTACCTCAAGACTTAAAAAGATCTTTAGCTGTTATCGGGGATTCTGAAGAATATCTATCTGATCCGGATCCACTTAACTCGTTTAAGTTCTTTGAAGAAAACTGAGGTCGACTTTTTGGCATTAATTGGCTCCAATTATTACCAGAAGATTAAAAGTTTGCAAAAATTCGACTAATCACAGTTTTTTACTTGACACAGATAGGCTAAATCATCTACAATTGACCTGCTATGGCGAAGACACCCCCCCCTTCCCAGACGGATTCTACATCGTCTAAAAGTTTATTAAGTTCCCCATACTTATGGTGGGGAGCGGCAGCGCTCAGCTTAATACTTGGGTTTGCGGATCTTTGGCGTGGAGGTGAAGGTACAGCTTCTGCGCTATTGGTAATTGGGTATCTCGTTTTTGTTCCAATCGCAATACTCAAGCGGTAACAACGTACTACGCTTTTCTTCTAGGCTTTTTTGTTCGGGCGAGTAGCTCAGTTGGTTAGAGCGCCTGCCTTACACGCAGGATGTCGGGGGTTCGAGTCCCTCCTCGCCCACTGTCTGAACCTTCCCGGCCTAGAAGGGTACATTTGCTTATCTCCTCGAATGTATTCCGGAGGCTACCAAGTTGAACGCACGAACTAAAATTATCTTATCTGGTCTGGCACTCTTGTCCGCTTTACCTGCCTTTGCGCAGCGTAGGCCGGACGCAGTCCCAACCATGACTGTAATGACCTTCACGAGCCAGGAACCAGAGCTTGGGGCTGAAGCCGCAAGATTACTGCGTGAACGTCTAAGCAGAACCTACTCGGAACGCCAACTCAATGTTATTCCTACCGAGAGAGTGGTTTACATCCTTGAGGAGTCTGGTTACGCTCCCAACGAAGCTCTTCTAAAGAATGACGAAATACAGCTGGGTGCTCTACTAAAAGCAAATGAGTTTATCTCCGGCTCTATTGAACGACCCGACGAAAAGGGACCATATATAGTTCACGCATCGTTAGTGATGCTCCGTGGAAAAGAAGGTGTAGTTCAGCCTCTCCCTGTTATCGAAGAATCCCGCACCAGTCGCGCAATGGATCGCTTACGTGATGCGATCAAAGAAGCCAGAAAACAGGCAGAAGGAGAAAGAATCTGTTTCGGCCGCGCACTTTCCGGACGGGCTGAATCTGATCCAGCGAAGCGCTCCGACTTTTTTGCGCAGGCTATCGATGCAGGTCGTAAAGGAATAGAAGAATATCCTCAGGCTACAGTTGTTCGTACCTGTATGGCTAACGTTTACTATTCTCTAATCGGCTTCTCTTCATCTAAAGCAGATTCAACTACCTATATAGACTCTGCCTTGTCAGTTGCCAATGAGATCATTGCAATTGATTCCTTCAGTATCCCGGCTTTAAAAATCGTTGCTGACCTTAACAGGGTTAAAGGCGATCAGGCTGCTTCCAGAAAGGCATTGCTCGGATTAATAAAAGCTGATCCAACCAATACCTCACTCATCGAAAGTGTTGTTAACGAATTGGCCTCCACCGGCAATTCTAAAGACGCTGTTCCACTCGTTCGCGAGATGCTTGAGAATAGCCCTGGAGATGCCAAAGTTCTTAACACGGCATTCCTGGTTTTCCTGGATGCTTCCGAATTTGCTGATGCTGTTGAAGTTGGACCTGAGTTAATCAAAGCTGATACTGCAGCAGCTGATACGCTGTACTACATCCGGCTGGCTCAAGCTTATATCCGGTTGGAGCAGTTCCAGAAAGCAGCTGATACCTATGCAGCTGGTTCTGCCAAGTTTCCTAAAAACCAGTCTTTAATGCTTTTCCATTATGCAGCATTAAAAGAGGCCGGTAAGGAAGAGCAGTCCATTGATGTGTTGTCCCGCCTTGTGAATTTAGATGTCACCAAGCCTCAGCCTCTGCTACTTCTGGTCAATCATTATCTGAATTCAGCTCAGACGGATTCAGCCATTAGTCTCATTCAGAGAGCCGAACCTTCCATTACTGATGATTCTCTGAAGAAGAACCTTGGTTTCATTGTGCTCAGGCAGGCAAACATACAACTGCAGGCTGCTCAGACAAAATCTGACACAGCAGCTGGGAGCAAGGCTATTTCGTTGGCTGCATTGGCTGATAAGCTAAGCCCAACAGCGCAGACCAAGTTTGTGACCGCAAGTGCTCATCTGCTTGCTGCTCAGCATGCTGCCATGGCAGCTGAAACTGGAAAGAGCTGCACTTTGGCTCAGTCAGCCAAACAGTCATTTACTTCGGCGATGACTGCCTTCGATGCGATAAGAGATGATGCTCAATTCGCTGACTATTTGAAGGGTATGCAAGCAAATATCGACCAGCTTAATAAGGCTATCGAATACCAAACCGGGAATTTCTGTAAATAGCTTGGCCGGTTAAGTAGAATCTTATAAGAAAACTCACTCTGAGGTCACACCAAGGAGTGAGTTTTTTGTATATTGGCTGGCCCGGTACAAACTTAGATTTTTATACATATGCACCCCCCATCTGAACGGTCGTTCGCGACAACTTACCATGCCCCCGTATTGGTACATGAAATTCTTGATTTCTTTAAGGAATCAAGAGTAGTTATAGATTGTACACTGGGTGGTGGAGGGCACTCACAGGCTTTTTTAGAAGACGGAAAGGAAAAGGTCTATGGTATAGATCGCGATCCTACAGCGATTCGAGAAGCTTCGGAGCGTTTAGCCGGTTATAAAGATCGGTTCGTTGCGGTTCTGGGGGACTTTACAAAGATCGATCAGATCTACCCCCTTAATTCGGTGAGGCCTGATGCTATTCTGGCCGACCTGGGGGTTTCCTCGCATCAGTTGGATGATGAGTCCAGAGGCTTTTCATTCCGTCCAGGAGTTTCTCTGGACATGCGTATGGAAGAGGAGGGTGGACTGTCCAATTTGCAATCCGCTGCCACACTTCTCAATACAATGGATGAATCATCGCTCGCGGACATATTCTACAACTATGGTGATGAGCCAAAGTCGCGTCGTGTTGCATCTGAAGTTGTCAGAAGGCGTAATCACAAGCCGTTTGAAACTTCGGACGACCTTGTAAATGCTATTCGTTCCGCTTTAGGACCAAGAAGCGGTCCAGGCGATTTCGCCCGCATATTTCAGGCAGTTAGAATTGCTGTGAACGATGAGATGAATGGCTTGGACGAGGGTTTGGTTCGTCTAAAAGACAAACTGACACCAGGTGGAGTTCTGGCTATTATTTCATATCACTCTGGTGAAGATAGGAGAGTAAAGAACGCTTTCCGCGATTGGAGTACAAAGTGTAAATGTCCACCCATTCAGTTTCAGTGCACCTGTAGTGGTGTATCGGATGGCACGTTGGTAGTGAGAAAAGCCGTCACGGCAACTCCTGAAGAAGCCAGACTGAATTCCAGGGCCAGAAGTGCTAAGTTAAGAGTATGGCGAAAAAGCGAGTAGATGCTCAGGTGGAAGAGAAGGCCAAGTCACCTCCACGATCAAACAAACCACGCCCAAAGAACTCCTCAGGAAAGGGGAGAGGCAGGGCATTGATAGCACTTGTTCTATTCGTTTTCGTCATCCTGGCGGCAGGTGTAATTTGGCGAAGGACGCACGGAATCACTCTTGCTAATGAGATAAGTCAACTTGAGCGTCAAATTACTCATTTGGAATCTGAGCGCACCAGTTTAGCAGGTCAGATACGCGATGAATCGAGTCGCTATCGTTTATTACGTGTTGTGGAGCAACAGGGCATGCAACTCCCCAAGGACCGACAAGTCAGGATATTATCCAGATAGATGAGCATCTTATCTGTACAGTTAATTGCGCGCGCAAATGCCTAAAAGACAGACAATAATACATTCTGTTCTTATCGTGTTTGCGATTGCCCTGATTGGAAAAGCAGGTTACGAGCAACTCTTACGAGGGAGCCATTGGAAAGCACAGGGGCAGCGTCAGCATTATTCGTTGCGTAACCTTCCTGCACCACGTGGTGAGATTCTGGACGAGAAAGGCGATACTCTGGTTGAAAGTCGCACGCTAACAAAGGTCAGTATCGCTCCACGTGAAGTCAAAAGCCCGGATAAGATCACTGAACTCCTTGAGAGGATTGGCGCTGAAAAAAAACAGATCCGCGATGCATTGGATACTCAGCGTAAATGGGTTGAGATTAAAGGAAAACATCCGGTTGAAGCGGTAGCACCTTATGTGAATATTCGAGGCGTTTATGCGAAGACCTCAATGGAGCGTGTTTACGCCAATTCTGCCGGAATCCGACGAATTGTTGGAAAGCTGGATCCCAGGTCCGGGGATCCGCTGGATGGGGTTGAGCTCATGCTTGATGACATCCTGACGGGAGATACAGGCAGCGTCAGGATAGCTAGGGATAGCCGCGGTCGTCAGATACATTCTGCAGATGAGGTACAGTCTGCAGTACCTGGTTATACTGTCACCTTGACCATCAATAGAAATCTTCAGGATATCACCGAGAGAGCAATTGCGGATGCTGTAGATAGTCTGGGTGCATCCGGTGGTGATATTGTAGTTCTGGATCCGCACAGTGGTGATATACTGGCAATGGCCAGCAAAAGAGTAGATCCCAGAGCTCTTGCAAACACCGCTATTACAGAACCGTATGAGCCCGGTTCAACACTCAAGCCTTTTTTTGCGGCTGCACTATTAAGCCGTAAACTTGCACGCACCGACGAAATTATGGATACATATAATGGTCGTTGGAGTCTGGAAGGGCGTGTAATTACGGATGTTCACAAAGCTTCGCAGATGTCGCTTTTCGACATTATTAAATATTCGAGCAATATTGGTATTGTTCGTTTTACACAGCGTTTGAAGCACGCAGATATCTACACAGTATTACGGGACCTTGGGTTCGGAATGCCAACCGGGATCCCCCTTCCAGCTGAGTCAAACGGAACTCTTCGCGAACCTGCATTATGGTCGAAACGCTCCGCTGCCTCGCTGGTCATGGGATATGAAATAGCAGTTACTCCTCTACAACTTGCAAATGCCTATGCAGCGCTGGCTAATGGTGGGGAATTGCTGCAGGCCAACCTGATTAAAGAGATTCGCACACCTGAGGGGCAGGTAGTATACACCGGCAAGCGACGTGTTCTTAGACGAGTTATGTCCGAAGAAATTGCAGATAGCGTTCAGTTAATGCTTCGCGATGTAGTTGAAGGTGGAACCGGACGTCGAGCCAGTCTTGCTACAATCGATATAGCCGGAAAGAGTGGAACTGCTCGTAGAGTTGTAGCCGGAAAATATGAACAGGGTGCATACACAGCTTCCTTTGTAGGCCTCTTCCCAAGCGATAATCCGCAGTATGTAGTTGTTGCAAAGTTGGACAATCCAAAAAATGGATACTACGGCGGAACTGTTGCGGGATCGGTTCTTAATGTTGTTCTTAGGGCAGCCGTGTCTTCGCGTGATGCTTCGTTGAATCTTCATAACCTGGCGAGCTCGATGCATGATCCGCGGCCCGATACCACTCCGGCCGGGCTTCGTATAGCGGCACAGAAACGTCGCTCCGATAGTATTCGTCGTGCTGCTGAACCGCCGCCCAACTCCCCGCTTGAGAAAGACATGGATCCGAGAACGGGATCATCTTATATCGTTAAGCTCCCATCCTTGCCCAGATATTCTCCTGTTGGTGCTACAGTCAGACCTGTACCAGCTGTTTCCGGGCTGACGTTTAGAGGAGCTGTTCGTGCATTGCATTCCGCCGGTTTTAGAGTTGAAGTTCAATCGGGAACAGGGCCGCTTCAGACAACTCCTTCAGCGGGAACACTTTGGATGCCAGGTCGAGTGGTTAAGCTGCGTGGGGGTGAGTAAGGAAATGAATACTTCAACACAAAGTCTGCGTACAGATAAGGTCTCCCTTGAAGATCGCATTCGTAACGCGGAAGCTGCCGTTGCCAAGTACGGGAATCCTTCCGCCGAGCTTAATCTTATTGGGATTACCGGTACCAATGGGAAGTCAACCACTGCACATATTGTTCGTGCGTTGCTTGATTCTCCAAAGGATGGTGTTTACGCTGCGTCTATAGGAACATTAGGTATTCTGACTGGTGCAAATGGAGAGGTTATTCCTGGCGGGCTGGGATTAACTACTCCAGGCCCCGAAGAGCTGCAACGTGTTTTACGCGACTTGGTTGACCGTGGTATCAATACGGTTGTCATGGAGGTTTCATCCCATGCGTTGGATCAAGCCCGTATTCATGGAGTTCAATTCAACTGTGTGGCATTTACGAATCTGACGCGGGATCATTTGGATTATCACGAATCCATGGAAAAGTATTTCGCGGCAAAATCCACACTTCTGAAATATGTTAAGCCTGATGGTGTAGTCGTTATCAATAACGACGACCCTGTATGGCAAGGGCTGGACTGGAAAGGCCGCACTATTACTTATTCGGTAGGTGAAGCAACTGATCCCGCTGATCTTTACGCAACTGATGTTGTAAACACATCGCGGGGAAGTGAATGGGCTTTAGTCTGGAATGGCGACAAGCATAGAGTGAAGCTCCCATTAATTGGGGACTTTAACATCTCTAACTCATTGTGTGCTGCTGCATTAGCACTCGGCACGGGCTTGGGTGTTAAGGAGATTGCGGCGCGATTAAATAACATTCCTCAAGTACCTGGCCGGCTCGAAGTTATCTCTGAAGCTCCAATAGTGTTACGGGATTACGCGCATACACCGGATGCCTTACAGAGAGCTTTGTCTGCGGTGCGTGTAGTTGCGCCAGCGAAAGTTATTGTGGTTTTTGGTGCTGGTGGAGATCGGGATACAGGCAAGCGTCCTATTATGGGTAGTGTTGCTGAAAACTTCGCAGATTTTAGCGTTGTTACCAGTGATAATCCCAGAACCGAAGACCCTCAATCTATTGTAGATCAGATCCTGGCCGGGATGAACAAGAAGACTCATATTGCAATTCTGGATCGCCGTGAAGCTATCAGATATGCAATTGAATCCGCAAATACAGATGATATTGTCTTATTGGCCGGAAAGGGTCATGAGACTTATCAGATCCTCGGCCAGGAGAGACTCTCTTTCGATGAGAAAGAAGTCGTACAATCAATTATAAGCGAGTTGTAATGGCAGCTTTTTGGACATTGGATCGACTCGCGACTGCGTTGTCTGAATCTTATAAAAACGAAGACGAAGGATTGACCCCAGGGCTGAAGTCGCTGCGAGGAGATCGAGGATTTCCAAGGGGGCAGAGAAGCATTTCTTCTATATCAACTGACACCAGAACAATCAAACCTAACGACTGCTTTGTCGCGCTCATTGGAGATAGGTTCGACGGTCATGATCATATAGGGGCCGCTATTGCAGGAGGTGCCAGCGCGATTGTGGTTAGTCGCCCTCCAAAGCTTGGAGAGTTCGATGTGCCCGTTTATGTGGTTGATGACACTCTCGTTGCGCTTGGTCAACTTGCAAAATACTGGCGCTTTGTCTGGGGCGGAAAAGTTGTAGCAGTTGCTGGAAGCAATGGGAAGACCAGTACAAAAGAGTTGGTCTCTGCTGTGTTAAGAGAGAAGTTTGAAGTCCACGCTACTTTAGGAAACCACAATAATCGTGTTGGTGTTCCTCTTACGCTGCTGTCACTTCCAGCCAGCACCCAGATAGCAGTTGTCGAAGTTGGTACAAGCCTTAAAGGCGAAATTGAGATACTGCGTAATATCGTGCAGCCGGATATCTCGATAGTAACTAATATCGGTGAAGAACATCTGGAAGGGTTTGGAGATCTGCACGGTGTTCTGATGGAAGAAGCTTCTATTGCTGACAGTGTCGAATGTGTTGTAGTGCCAGATGAATTTCCTGAACTGGTTGAGGAGGTCAGGCGCCGCACCGTTGTTTCCGATCCGGTAAGTAAAAGCTACGGCTATGTTGTACAGGCTTTTTCAGAATCACATGGTGAGGGTTCTTCTGCGCCGTCGAGCGTGCTACAGTCTGGAAGGGTTGTATCTGTCGGGCTTGAATCAGGTGATGTTCATCCATCCAGCTGGTCGATAGGTTTTAACGGCCTTGGCAGCTATGAGATTAACGGTGTGAGCATGAAGCCGCCATTCCGTGGTGTGCACAATCTGAAGAACTCTCTGCTGGCAGTTGCTGTGGGTCGGTTATTCGGAATGTCGGATGACGAAATAGCCTCAGGGCTTTCCAGGGCAAAGGAGCCTGAGATGCGAGGGAGATGGGGCGAGTTTGGTAAGGCCACTATTATAGACGATACTTATAATGCCAACCCTGCGTCTATGCGTACATCTCTGGCCACACTTGCGGGTGCAGATCCAAAAACTCAGAAAGTTGCGATTCTTGGAGATATGAGAGAACTCGGTCCGAACTCCTCTGCATATCACGACGAAATTGCAACACTCGCTCTAAATACAGACGGAGTCTCAATAGTTGCAGCTGTTGGTGAGATGGGTGAAGCTTTAAAGCGTGTAGGGATCAATAACCCCAAGGTCGTTACAGCCCCTGAAATAGACGGTTTGTGGGCGGCGCTTGCGCCAAGACTCGACAAATCGGCGACAATTCTGGTTAAAGCTTCGCGCGGTGTTCGCCTCGAACGTATAATCCCACACATCCAAGCCTGGGCAAACTCTTAGTGCTTTACGAACTACTAATTCCTTTTACTGAACATCTCGGCTTTCTCCGAGTCTTTAACTACATCAGTTTTAGGGCTGCGGGAGCAGCGGTTACCGCCCTGCTTGTATCATTTATTCTGGGTCCTGTAATTATCAACAGGTTGAAGAGGATGAAACTTCACCAGGTTGTACGCGCTGGTACGCCAGACTCCCATCTTCAGAAGGGACGTACCCCAACCATGGGAGGGCTGATTATACTTGCGGCCACTATAATACCAACGCTTCTCTGGACTAAACTTGAGAATCGCTACATATGGATTGGTATCGTAGTGATGTTATGGATGGGCGCTATAGGCTTCCTGGACGATTTCCTGAAAATGCGCCAGAAGCAGCGCGGGGAAGAAAATAGAGGATTGATTGAGCGCTATAAACTTACAGGTCAATTCATACTTGGAATCGGCCTGGGGTTATACATATGGTTGTTTCCCTTATCGGACCTACCGGGAGCATCAACGTCACTCCCGTTTTATAAATACGTCCTTATTGGTCCAGCGAGTGTCGGATTTGTCTGGCTGTACATCGCCTTCGTGACATTTGTTTTAAGTGGAACCAGTAACGCAGTGAATATCACCGATGGTCTGGATGGGCTCGCTTCAGGTTTGGTTGCAATTGCAGCTCTTACCTTTGCTGTATTTGCCTATGTCATTGGACGTGTTGATGCCAGCAAATATTTAGGGCTGTTCTATATGAATGGGGCAGGTGAGCTGACAGTGTTTTGCGCAGCTATCACCGGAGCGTGTATTGGGTTCCTATGGTTTAATACCCATCCCGCTCAGATCTTTATGGGTGATACCGGTTCGCTGTCGCTTGGTGGCGCTCTCGGTGCAATCGCAATTATGCTTAAGTCTGAGTTTCTCCTTTTATTCGTCGGGGGATTGTTCGTTGTAGAGATGCTTTCCGTCATCCTGCAGCGCACAGTCTTTAAGTACCGCCGACGCCGTTTTGGCTTGGAATACGCTCAGACCCATAGAGTCTTTAAACGAGCGCCTCTACATCATCACTTTGAGATGCTTGGCTGGAATGAATCACAGGTTGTCGTTCGATTTTGGATCATTGGAATTCTGTTTGCGTTTCTTGCCCTTAGCACGCTGAAACTCAGATGACACATAATTCGTCGCACAAAAAGTTGCCATTTCAGTTACCGAAACCGGGATCTCGGGTTGCCGTAATCGGACTTGGTAAAAGTGGTATCTCGGTTGCCAGGCTTCTGGTTAAAAACGGATATACTGTATATGCTTCAGATTCCAATGAATCGCCAGGCGCGAGTCTTGTTGAGGCTGGGGAAGCACTTCGTAAGTCTGGTATTGATGTCGAGCTAGGATCACACGACGCCGAGAAAATAAAAAATAGCTCCCTTCTGATTGTAAGCCCTGGTATAGATCCCAAAACAGAGATAGTACAGCTGGCGGTTAAGGCTGGTGTTCCAATAGTTAGTGAAATTGAGGTCGCGATTCACTTCCTGGGAAACACTCGCTATATCGCAATTACAGGTACTAACGGTAAGACTACTACCACGGCTTTAACGGCACACCTGCTAAAATCTCTTGGTGTAACAGCAATAGCAGCCGGGAATATAGGAACTCCGCTCGCTGAAGTAGCGTTGATGGACACAAGGCCTGAATGGGTCGCATTGGAGCTGTCTTCGTTTCAGCTTCACGATACACCGAGTATAGACCCAGACGTTGGCGTACTTCTAAATCTGTCTCCTGATCATCTGGATAGATATGAAAGTATAGATGACTACTACGCCGATAAGTTGAAGCTGTTTGCCAACGCTGACGAGAATTCTCAATGGGTTTTGAATGGTGATGATTTTACCATTCAAGCACTAGTGAAAGATGTTGCCGGTGTGCACAGGGAGTTTACAGTTGCACCAGGAGAGGAAGGTACACGTTCAGATGCATTTTTTGCTCGTGCTTCGAACCAGCTCGTTGTGTTTAAGGAAGGAATCCTTCCTCGCATCGATCTTCCGTTAATCGGAACTCACAACGCGGCCAATGCTTTGGCAGCTGTGTTAGCGGTTATGACCGCCTCTCCAGAATTTCGTTCACCAGAAGCCGTAAAAAAGCTGGCAGATGGTCTACGTACGTTTTCCGCATTACCGAATCGACTTGAGATAGTAGGTGAGTGGAACGGAGTCCAGTTCATAAACGATTCGAAGGCGACTAACGTTAGCTCCACATTTGTTGCTGTGACAGGGATGACCCGGCCTACTGTTCTTCTTCTTGGGGGACGCCATAAGGGTGAATCGTACTCTTCTTTAGCTCAACCAATTCAGGATCATGTTAAGCATGTTGTTGCTTATGGTGAATCAGCCGAAACAATCTATCGGGATCTGTCACAGGTCGTGAAAGTAACTAAAGTTGAGCCGGTGAGTGAGATCGAATCAGATGCCACTCCGAACCATGCATCTTCGTCATCGGTCAACCATCCGTATTTTGAACGTGTCCTCAGGACCGCAATATCGCTTTCCGAACCAGGGGATAGCATCCTGCTTTCTCCGGCCTGCTCAAGCTTCGATATGTTCAGGAACTACGAAGAGCGTGGAGCCACCTTTGCTAAACTGTCTGAGGTATTAAGTCATGCCAGCAGTTAGTGCTGGAGTGCGGTACAAATGGAATATGGGGATTGAAGCCAGGATCCTCACCATGCTAACCGCTGTTCTGCTCGCCTTTGGGCTTGCAACTGTCTATAGTGCCAGCTCCATAGTAGCGATGCAGGACTTTGGGAATAGTGCTCATTTTGCAATAAGGCAGCTTTCCGGAATGGTTGTGGGAATATTTGTCTTTGCTGTTGCAGCAAAGATAGATGCAGAAAAGTGGAGCAAATGGAGTTGGCCGATAATGCTGTTAGCCATATTCCTCCTCCTTATAATCATTCTCCCGTTCACCACTTCGTTCGCACCTCGTATCAACGGCTCCAGACGATTTCTATTCGGTGGTAGCGTTCAGCCCTCGGAGTTTGCCAAGCTGGCAATTGTAATATGGACTTCGATGTTGATCGTGAAGAAGGGATCGAGACTACGGAATCTGAGAAAGGGATTGCTGCCGTTTATTGTTGTAATTGGAATACTTGATCTCCTTGTATGGCTCGAGCCAGATCTTTCTGCGGCGCTGTTTTTCACTCTGATTCTTGGGATAATTTTATTCGCCGGTGGAGTGCGTGTCGGGCATTTCATCTTTATGGGGATAGTCTGTGTTCCATTCCTGTACGCAAAGGCCCAGAAGTTTCAGTATGTAATGCTGCGAATGTCTTCGTTCTTTGACCCGGGCTCTGGAATGCCTGAGGTCGGTTATCAGTCGAAGCAGTCGTTAATTGCTGTAGGATCGGGCGGGCTCTTTGGTGTTGGATATGGAGCGGGACGCCAGCAGTACGGATTTCTTCCGTATGCATATGACGACTTTATAGGCGGTAATATTGGAGAAGAGTGGGGGTTCATTGGACTTCTACTGCTCGTACTGGCCTATGCTTTATACGCGTACCTGGGATTTCGTATAGCCACTAATGCTCGTACTCAGTTTCAGCGCCTCGTAGCTATTGGTCTGACTACCACTACGGTTATTACGGCCTATATCCATCTTGGTGTGGCAATTCATCTGTTACCTAATACAGGTCTGACTCTTCCATTCATATCATACGGCCGATCAAACCTTATACTTACTCTTTTGATGACAGGTATATTGGTGAATATTGGTAGTAAGTACGAAAAAGTCGTTACTGATCGTTCCACCAACCCTCTTGATCTCGAACCAGTCACTACCTAAGTGAAGACCGTTTTTTTTGCCGGTGGCGGCACAGGTGGCCACCTTTATCCAGCTCTCGCTATTGCGAGGGAGTTGGTCAAACTTGACGCGTCCATCCGCCCTTTTTTTATTGGGGCCGAAAGAGGGATTGAACGTAAGGTTCTTCCTACCACTGAGCTCGACTATAAACTTCTGGATCTTCATCCACTATACAGAGATAAGCCTCTAAACAACTGGAAGACTATAACAGGTGGTCTGTACTCCTGGAATGTGGTATCCAGGTTGGCCAGAGAGGCGAGGCCTGTAGGACTTGTAGCTACTGGTGGTTATGCCGCAGGTGTTGCATTGGGATTTGCGGCTACCAAAAAGATTCCAATATTTATTCAGGAGCAGAACTCACATCCTGGTGCTACAGTCCGGGCTTTTGCCAGGTATGCAGCCCAGATTCATCTGGGATTTCCGGAAGCCAGATCGAAGCTGAATATCGGGAAATCAACTGAAATCTACGATTCGGGGAATCCGATTGAGCCCCCTCCGTCTCTACCTGTTGACAAGTTTCAATCTGTTGCTGACTGGGGGATAGTTCCCTCGGGGAATCAGCTTGTATTGATCTCCGGTGGCAGCCAGGGCTCGGTGGCAATTAATTCCATAGTCGGACAGTGGATAAAAGATGGCTGGCCCAAAAAGACCATGGTGGACGTGATATGGGCGACCGGTCCCAACAACTTTGAGCAATACAAAGAGCTTGATGGCGATGGGGTTCGTGTGATCCCTTATATTTCGCCCATGTCGCGGGCATATGCTGCTGCGGATATTGCAATTGGTAGAGCAGGTGCGATGACAGTCGCGGAGCTGTGTGCCTGGGGGATCCCCAGCATTTTAATACCGCTTCCTACGGCTGCCGCTGACCACCAGACTATTAACGCAAGGTCCATTCAGGCAGCCGGAGCAGCCCTGACTATTCCCCAGTCTGAACTAACCGTAGAACGTATTGGTCAGTCCATCTGGAATCTGGTACACGATCCAAAAAGAATGCAATTGATGCGTAAGGCTGCTTTACAAAGAGCAAGACCTTTAGCGGCGCAAACTATTGCTGAACATATACTTAAGGCGGTGTCTTAAAGTGAGTTATGAGAGTCTGGTGAGCTCTGACGATAAACGTCCTGTTCACTTTATGGGAGTTGCGGGAGCCGGAATGGCTGCACTTGCCGAGCTTTTTGTGCGGCGGTCTATTGCTGTTACCGGGTGTGATTCCGCACCTACCGAAGAGGTCCTGGCGGACCTTGCTCGTATTGGAATTGAGATTAGCATTGGCCACTCTCCAACCCACATTGAAGGTGCCCGTGCGCTTGTTGTGACTTCCGCAGTTCCTAAGGATCATCCAGAGTTGTCAGCCGCAGAGGCAGCTGGAATTCCTGTAATCAGAAGAGCTGAAGCGTTGGGAGCTGCTGTATCTGATGGAAAGACGATCGGTGTCGCTGGTACTCATGGCAAGACAACGACGACCGTAATGACAACGATGGCTCTTGATGCAGCCGGACTTGATCCAACTGGTATAGTCGGCGGCCGCGTGGCTAACTGGTCCGGAAATCTGAGCCTGGGCGGCAATGAATATTATGTTGTTGAAGCAGACGAATACGATAGGTCGTTTCTCGCTTTAACTCCAACTATAGCAGTCGTTACAAGTGTTGAAGCAGATCATCTCGATATTTACGAAGATATAGACGATATAAATCGAACCTTTGCCAAGTTCGTGGCTCCTGCTAAAGCGATAGTCTTGTGCGCAGATGATACCGGTGCGAACGCATTGAGTCTTCCATCATCCGCAGAAATATTCAGGTATGGAATTGATTCGCCTGACGCCCGTTTGATCGCCACCGATGTTGAGTTAGACGCAACAAGCTCAACGTTTAACGTTGTCTTCGATGGCGAGATGTTAGGGAAGGTGGAGCTGAAAGTCCCCGGCCGCTATAACATTCGCAATGCACTAGCCGCAATCTGTACCGGCCTGTTTTTGGGTGGAGATTTCAAAAAGCTCGCAGCCGGTCTGGCAACATTCCATGGTGTTGAACGCCGCTTTCAAACTATTGGCGAGGTGGATGACGTGATAATCATAGACGATTATGCTCATCATCCAACCGAGCTTACAGCAACTCTAGAAGCTGCGATAGAAGGATTTCCCGAAAGGCGAATAGTCGCTGCATTCCAGCCGCATCTATATTCACGCACTAAAGATTTTGCTCACGACTTTGCAGTCTCACTAGCGTTGGCAGATTCGATCTTTATTGCAGATATATATCCTGCCAGAGAAAAGCCGATCAAAGGGGTAACTTCGCAGATGATCGCTGATGAGATCGCTGGAATTGGTGCTGGTGGTCAGTTGGAATGGGTTGGTCCGCGTGAAGAAGTCGCTGATCAGTTGATGAAACATGTTAAGCCCGGCGACTTGGTTTTGACAATTGGAGCCGGCGATATAACAAAATCGTCGAAAGAGCTGCTTCATAAACTCGAAGCGGCGGTGCGATAGTACGGATGGGACTGAAGTTTCCGGATCGACTCAAAAAGCCGGGATATAAATACCTGGCGCTAATTGTTCTAGCCGTAATTGGAATAACGAGCCCTCGATGGGGTAGAGCATTTCTCCACGAGCTCGAGTATTTCCGTGTTCACACCCTGGAAATTAAAGGAACCATATACCTTCAGCCTTCGGATGTGGTGGCCAGGCTGAGAGTCGACACGCTACGCTCTCTGTTTGATGATCTCGAACCATTGCTGGCGCGGTTGAATTCACATCCGCAGGTAGCAACTGCTAAAATCGAAAGAAAGCCGCCGGGTACGCTGATAGTATCGATAACCGAGAATCTGCCGGTTGCTTTGGTCCCGACTACAGAAGGGCTGGTACCGTATGATTCTGCTGGAAACCCGCTTCCTATTGATCCGGCTCGCACAGAGCTGGATCTTCCGGTATTCAGGTCAGGCGGAGCAGCTGCAAGTCCCAAGCTCATGAACCTTTTGGCTTTGATACGTGCCCAACACGCCGATATCTATAAGAGAATCAGCCAGGTGCAGCGTGGAAAAGATGGAGATGTTATTCTTGTGCTTACACCATCACTTCGAGTTCGCACTCATTTAGGGGTGGCACCTGACAGGTTAAAGGATATCTTTCCAGTCGAGTCTGATCTCGCACGTAGAAATGAACGTGCGGTTGAGATCGACCTGCGGTTCAAAGGACAGGTAATTGCTAGGCTTGATCAGTTCTAGCACTCCACTAGTGCAATTCTTGCCATTATTATTTGTTGAACCGGTTTTAGAACGCTTGCTGAAAATATATGAACCTTGAACGCGTCATCGCCGGGCTCGACATCGGGTCCGCGAAAACTACAGCCATCATCGCAGAAGCCGTTGGAGATAGACACCCAGGTGTCAAGATTCTGGGGGTTGGTCAGGCGCGTACCACTGGTCTACGCCGAGGGGTAGTCTCAGATATTGAAGAGACCACCAGGTCCATTCAGAAGGCATTGCAGGACGCCGAACGCATGGCTGGAACGCAGGTTCTCGGTCTGTATGCCGGAATATCGGGCGAGCATGTTCGCGCCATGACCAGCAAGGGTATCGTTGCCGTAAACGGTGATGAAATTTCAAAAGCCGATATCGATCGCGCTAATGATGTTGCTCGAGCACAGCCATTTCCTCAGGATCGTGAACTTCTTCATGCAATCCCGCAGGAATACACTGTAGATAAAAACTCTGGAATCAGAGATCCAATCGGTATGATCGGGACACGTCTCGAAACCGAAATGTATCTCGTGACGATAGGTAGCTCACCAGCTATGAACCTGCGCAAAAGCGTAGAGCGCGCAGGCTATAAAGTTAAGGAGTTAGTCCTTGAACCACTGGCCAGTGCCTTAGCTGTTTTGTCAGATGATGAGAAAGAATTGGGTGTTGCGCTCGTAGAGATAGGTGCAGGCACCACCGATATTGCAGTTTTTGTAGAAGGTAAGATTCGTCATCTCGCTACTCTTAACTTTGGTGGTAACAACGTTACCAGCGATATCGTTCATGGTCTCGGTTTGACACAGGCCGATGCAGAACGGTTAAAAGAGCGTTATGGGTGTGCGTATGAGCCGCTAGTAGATCCACAGGATATCATCCAGTTGCCGAGCACAGTAGCTCAGGGCGACAGGCAGATCCCTCGTGAACTGTTAGCGCATATCATACATCAGCGCCTCGACGAAATATTCGATATCGTTCAACGGAACCTCGACGAGTCGGGGTTCTTAAATAAGCTCTCAGGTGGTATTGTAATTACTGGAGGCGCAGCTAGCATGCAAGGTATGTCCGAGCTGGCCAGCAGCGTCTTCGGCACCGGTGTAAGAATAGGATCGCCTTCAGGGAATATCAGTGGAATCAGTGATTCGGTGGAAGCTCCACGGTTTTCCACCGCTGTTGGCCTTACTCTTTACGGAGCCGGTCGCCTGCATCTGGGAACTGCAACAACCAGTGCGAAGCGAATTTCTATCTCTTCGCCTGGAGTAGATAAGATTACCGAGAAAGTTAAGAACTGGTTTCAAGACTTTTTCTAAGCCTTAAAGTCATAAAAAATTATTGGAATTGCGATATGAATGTCGTCATCGTCGACCATGTCGCAAATCTGCTGTTATTAAAGGTTTGTGTGGATAACTTTTTGTGAACAAATCTTCTAAATTCGTTTATAAATCTATGGTGAGAAACGTCGATAATACGTATATTCTCATTGTACGCCGTGTTACACCCCCCTTCTCAACCAACCGCCTTGGAGTACAATCGCGATGATTTTTGAGTTCGAAGATAACGCATCGCAAAATGCACGCATGAAAGTCGTCGGAGTCGGCGGCGGTGGCGGCAATGCGGTCAACAGAATGATTGAAGAGCGCCTCGAAGGTGTGGAGTTTATCTCCGTCAACACCGATGCACAGGCTCTCCTAAACTCCAAGTCAGACGTCAAACTCCAGATTGGTAAGAAGCTCACCCGCGGACTCGGTGCTGGCGCCCGCCCAGAAGTAGGACGCCAGGCTATCGAAGAAAATCGCGATGAGGTAATTCGCTCTCTGGCCAGTACAGACCTCGTTTTTGTTACCTGCGGTATGGGTGGCGGAACAGGTACCGGTGCTGCTCCAGTAGTCTGCGAACTTGCTCGCGAAGTCGGGGCCCTGACTATCGGTATCGTTACCAAGCCGTTCCTTTTCGAAGGACGCAAGCGTATGCGTCAGGCCGAGCAGGGAATAGCAGAGATGCGTAAGAACGTCGACACAATGATCGTCGTTCCTAATGAGCGTCTCCTGGCGGTAGTCGGAAAGGGAATCCCTTTCCAAGAAGCATTAAAGAAAGCTGACGAAGTTCTTCTCCACGCCACTCAGGGCATTTCATCCCTGATCTCCGTAACAGGTCTGGTTAACGTCGACTTTGCGGACGTTCGTACGGTTATGCAGAGCGGTGGTTCCGCCCTTATGGGTACGGGCATTGGCCGTGGTGAAAACAGAGCTGTTGAAGCCGCTCAGCAGGCAATTGCCAGCCCGTTACTAGATAATGTGTCCATTTCTGGGGCAACTGGTGTATTAGTTAACATCACGGGTGGTGTGGATCTCACTTTAGGTGAAGTTCATCAGATAAACGAAATCGTTCATGAGGCTGTTGGAGACGAAGCAGAAATCATCTTCGGAGCAGTCAATGAACCAGCGATGCAGGGAGAAATCCGAGTAACTGTTATCGCAACTGGTTTCGATCGTCCTGTTGATAACGTAGCTCAAGCCGCATTTCCTTCGGCTGGCCGCGGAGCACCAGTCATTCCTCTTCCAACGGGCAGAATTCCTTCTCGCCCTGTCACCCCACCAGCTAACCCTGGTAATGCGGGCGATGGAAGTGTAACTGATATTGCAGCTCGTAGAAGCATAACGCCACCAGCGATGCCTTCATACGATACGCGAGATCAGGATATCAATGATATGGAGATTCCGACGTTCATTCGTCGCCAGATGGATTGAGCCAAAAAACTAACTTCACGTCTATCGAGAGTAATGATTTTTAACACGAGATTGTACAAGTGAAGCTGTCGGTTGTGCGAGGCATAACTTACGGTGTCATTGGGGTGGGGGCATTGATTGCAATGCAGCTTACTCCTCCAGTTGTAAACAAACCAGAAGTCTTAGGTGATGAAGGGCTGCTGTCTCTTTCCCTGGTAGAAGGGTTGGAGGCGCAGTCTCTTGGTGTACCCACATATCAGACCGACCCTGTTGTAATTAACGCCTCCAGGTTGCCTGGTACCGACACACTGGTGCTTGGTGGGACAATTCGTTCGTCGCTGTATAAGACTCTTGAAGACATCGGTCAGACCGAGGTACCAAAACAGCAGCGACTGGCATTAGCCTGGCATCTTGCGGACATTTTCGACCACAAGGTTGATATGTCTCGTGATATTAAAGCCGGAGACCGCTTCTTTGTTTTGATCGAGCGACTTCAGCAGCCAAGCGGTAAGGTAATCATCAGCAAGATTCTCGGTGCTAAACTCGATTTAAGCGGAGAAGAGCACGAAGCCATCTACTTTAAGAGTAAAAGAGGTAGTGGTGAATGGTTCGATTCTGATGGAAAGTCACTAGCGGCAGCTTTTTTGAAGGCTCCACTTGAATTCCGCAGAATCAGCTCCAACTTTGGCGGTCGTCGTCATCCTATCCTCAATACCTGGCGCAGGCATGAAGGAACCGACTATGCTGCCGCTACTGGAACACCGATCCGTGCTATTGGAGACGGAGTGGTTATTAGTGCCGGCTGGAAGGGCGGTTATGGCAACGCTATCGATATCAAGCATTCCAATGGATATGTCAGTCGATATGGTCACCTGAGCAGATTCGGTAAATCTATCAGAGCAGGAGCCAGAGTTAAGATGGGTTCTACAATCGGCTACGTTGGAATGACTGGCCTGGCCAGTGGCCCGCATCTTCATTTTGAGATTCGTGTAAACGGGGTTGCCCGTGACCCACATACTGCTTTGAAGAACAAAGATGGCGGAGCACCATTGCACCAGTCAGAGCTGGCTCTGTTTCGCCAGACAAGGGAGCATACAATGATGGCTCTTTCCCATGCCGATTCAGTCTCAAATGGCCGGTACGCCTCAGCAGTACGATAGTATTTAAAGTTATTATCTTTCATATGCCGTCTGAGATTTACTCGGACGGCATATTTCTTTTTTATCATCGATGAGTCTATTATTTCGTAAAGCTGGCGAAGCCCCTAAAAAGTCACTTTGGCAGCGTATAAAAGATGTTGCTCTTACGGACATATCTGTTGTTCAAAGAGCTGAATCGATCAAAGGGTCGATCGAGAATATTGAAGAAATTTTGCTGGAATCAGACTTTGGAGTTCCTGTTACGATGAACCTTGTCGACTCCATATCCTATCAATCACAGCGCGGATTTATAAAGACGGAAGATGAGTTTCGTAATGCGCTAAAGAAAGGGATTGAAGAGTCGCTATTAACCGGTAAATCCAATACTTCACTAAACTTTGCCAAGTCTGGACCGACAGTTATTCTGGTAGTCGGCGTTAATGGTGCAGGCAAGACAACATTTATTGGTAAACTTGCAACCAAGCTTAAAGGAGAAGGCAAGAGTGTTTTAGTTGGAGCTGCAGACACATTCCGCGCTGGCGCTATCGATCAATTGAGAGTCTGGGCGCAGCGTACAGGTGCGGAGTTTGTAGGTGGAGCAGCTGGAAGCGATCCGGCTGCTACTGCATACAATGCTGTAGATACAGGGATATCGTCAAATGTTGATGTTGTTATAGTCGATACTGCCGGTAGGTTGCATACGAGTAGCGACCTTATGGAAGAGTTGCGCAAAATCAATCGTGTTATTGCGAAGCGATTAGATGGTGCTCCGCATGAAACTCTTCTGGTTCTCGATGGAACTATTGGTCAGAATGCAGTTAGTCAGGCAAAGACATTTGCTCAGGCAGTTCCTTTAAGCGGTATTGTTGTAACAAAGCTGGATGGAACCGCACGTGGCGGAATTGTTGTTGCTGTTCATGAAGCACTGGATATTCCAGTGAAATTTGTTGGCGTTGGTGAAAAGGCGACCGATATGATGACATTTAATGCCAATCAGTTCGCGCAGGATATAGTCGGGGAATAATGTTTCGATCACGCCCGAGTGATTTCTCCCGTGGTGGTCCAAAGATACGTTTGGATACACCAATCACCTATCTGAAAGGTGTAGGACCAAATCGGGCTACCTTCCTTCACAGGATGCGGATTGTTGTTGCGCGGGATCTGCTTTATCACATCCCTCATAGATACGAAGACGCGACAACAATAACAGCAATTAAGCAGGTTAAAGTTGGAGCTGATGCTACTGTAATAGGGAAGGTTATTTCCAAGGGAGTTCTTCCTACACGCCGTGGTCTAAGAATATTTCAGGCTGTTGTTCAGGACAGCACAGGAATTATTGAGGTATCCTGGCCGGGACAGCCATTCCTGGACAGGACCGTTAATAAGGATGACGTTTTGCTGTTGTCCGGCCCTGTAAAGTTTTTCCACGGCAGACAGCTACAGCCTCGGGAACATATCAATTTCGGGCCAGATGGAGAGCTTCCAAAGGGCGGGCGGGTTCTATCTGTTTATCCTGCAACTGAAGGTATATCGTTTAAGGTTGTCAGGTCTATAATCGATCTTCATCTTGATTCATTATTAGCTATTACCGAAGAGTTTTTTCCTGACTGGATCCTTGAGGAAGCTAATGTTCTTACACTGCCTGAATCGCTGCTTAAGGTTCACAGGCCTAAAGATATTCCAGATGCACTGAGGGGAAGGGATAGGCTCGCATTTGAGGAATTACTTTTTTCGCAATTGCTGCAGCGTCGTGCAAATCAGATTGCTCGCCAGCCCAGACGTGGAGTAAGGTTCGATAATCAGCGTCGTTTAACCACCGCATTAAAAAACTCTCTTCCATACAACCTTACAGGAGCTCAGATTAGGTCCATAAGAGAGATTTTTGGAGATATGACCAGTGCTCGCAAGATGCATCGGTTATTGCAAGGTGATGTTGGAAGTGGTAAAACAATCGTAGCTCTTTTTGCTGCAATCCTTGCACTGGAAAATGGGTATCAGGCTGCAATCATGGCGCCCACAGAGTTGTTAGCAGAACAACATTATAAGAACTGGGTTAACCTGTTGAAGCCATTGGGAATTGAACCAATACTGCTTACAGGGCGTCTGGGAGCAAAAGACAAACGTCTCGCTTTGGAAAAAATCGCTACAGGTGATCCCTTACTGGTTGTTGGTACTCATACGTTAGTTCAAGAGGGGGCAAAGTTCGGCAACCTTGGTTTTGTAGCAATCGATGAACAGCATAGGTTTGGTGTAGAACAGAGAAAGACGTTGAGTGAGAAGGGAAACTCTCCGGATGTTCTTTTGATGTCCGCTACACCTATTCCAAGGTCGCTGGCACTGACTACATATGGCGATCTGGATGTCAGCGTTTTAGATGAACTGCCAGCTGGCCGCGTTCCTATTACCTCAGTCATGCGTAGTGAAAGAGGTAGGACAAAGGTCATAAGTTTTATTCGAACTGAAATAGAAAAGGGGCGGCAAGCCTATGTTGTATATCCCGTTATTGAAGAGTCCGAGAAGCTCGATCTAAAAGCGGCAACGACTGAATACGAACGCCTTAGTAAAGAAGAGTTTCCGGACAAGCGGGTTGCGTTATTGCACGGCAGAATTCCAGTTGAAGAGCGCGATGAAACCATGCGAAAGTTTCGTGATGGTGAAATCGATATTCTGGTATCTACAACAGTAATTGAAGTTGGAATTGACGTTCCAAATGCGACCATAATGTTGATAGAACATCCGGAGCGCTTTGGACTTTCTCAATTGCATCAGTTACGAGGGCGGGTGGGGAGAGGCTCCCACGCCTCTTACTGTTTTGTTTTAGGAGATGTCGGTAAAGACGCAGGCGAACGCTTAAAAGTCTTTACTTCAACTCAGGACGGGTTTGTAATCGCAAGAGCTGACCTGGCCTTTAGAGGGATGGGAGATCTTTTCGGTCACCAGCAGAGCGGTCAGGCATCGTTCAAAATTGCAGATGTACTGAGAGATGAAGCCCTCGCCGAAAAAGCGAGAGAGATCGCTGAACGGATTCTGGAGGAAGATCCAGACCTTTCGTCAACGACGTATGCGGCCACAAAAAAAGCGCTCCAGGACCGCTATGCGAGGGCTCTGGAGCTATTTAGAGTGGGCTGATCTAGGATCTTGGATTTGCCAGACGCCGTTTAATGCGTTCCAGCTCGTCGTTGGCCTTGTTTAGCTGATCTTTAGTAGCGTCCAGCTCGGCCTGCTTTGCTCTGATTAGACTATCCTGTGTTGCGCTATTCTTGGTCATATCCGATAAGCGCACAGAGTCGGCCCTATAGCGAGCATGTAATGACGCCAGTTGCTGGCGTAGCATCATCAACGCAGTCGAATCGACCACGATAACCGGATTCTGTGAAGAGATCCTATCAAGATCCTTCTTTTTCATGACTACATAGCCGGGGCATGCCGTGATCGATAGGATTAAGCATGCTGCCGAGGTAACTGGAACCAACTTTCTTACAGCCGCAATTAGCATTCTACAAATTAACTGATTGTCGCACCGGCGATAGGGAATTGTCCTGTTCTTCTGATTTCGACTTCGGCAGGTAAAAGCATAATAAATGTTGTCCCCCTGCCAACCTCACTATCCACGGCTATTGAACCCTCATGTGCGTCTACGATGTGTTTGGCTATAGCAAGCCCCAAGCCAGTTCCCACAGTAGATGCCTTAACCTGATTGTCAGCCTGATAGAATTTATTAAAGATCCGAGATAGGTGTTCGTTTGGTATTCCGGCGCCGGTGTCCCGAACCTGTATCTCTATCTTGTCGCCAACAGCTCTGGCCGACATTTCAACCTCGCCACCTCTAGCTGTAAACTTGAATGCATTCGAGAGGATGTTGCCTACCACTTCGTTCATCCGGTCTTCATCCCATCGAACTTCCTTTGGCAAGCTCGAATCCTTAACTACAGAGAACCGAATCCCACGTTGTAATGCTAAGGCGTTAAATGAAGTCTGAAGGGTATCCAGAAAGCGACTTAAATCCATCTGGCGGCCATCAATCTTGCCACCACCTGCTTCATACCTGCTTACATCCAATAGACGTTTAACAAGCCTTGTAAGGTTTTGGGCCTGATTCCCAATCGTAGTACAGACATCCCTCTGACCATCTGTAAGCCGTCCATAAATCCCTTCCTGGAGCAGTTCTATATAACCAAGGATAACGTTTATAGGAGTTTTTAATTCGTGGGATGCGATGGAGACAAATTCGGCTTTGAGTTTGTCGAGATCGGCCAGCTGAATCGACATAGCTTCAAAGCTGGCAGACAGGCGCCCAAACTCATCACCCCTGTCTGGCCGGATCTTCAGGTGATAGGTAAAGTCACCTCCGGAAACAGCCTGCATTCCAGCTTGAAGGTCGTAAACAGGTTTACTAATAGACCTGATAAGCCAGATTGTGATCAGCCCCGCAAGAATGAGAGCTACAAACACGGTGGTCAGCGCAGCCCGTTCAGCGGCGGCAGTAGCCACAGTTGCGGCATCCACTAAATCTCTGGTCCGAACTCTAAGAAGCAATTCTGCTGCGGAAATGGTCTGGTCTATCACGGCGATGCGTGGACGCACCTCCTGCGAAGATATTGCATCAGCCTCGTCCGCCTTTCCAGTGGAGGCTAATGAGAAGGATGTGTTTGTCAGGACATCCAACGAGTCCAGAGCCAATTTGATCTCGGTCGCGAATGTATGAAGGTTGTATCCGTCCAGAGAATCGGCCATTTTCTTCATTGAGGCGATTCCGAGCTGCATTCTATTCCAGCTTCCCGAATCGTAAACGAAAAGAATGGCGTCATCTGCACGGCGGAGTTCGTCGGTGCCTTCTCTAAACTTTCCGAGCAGCAGCGAAGCGGCAAATTCACCCGATCTCAGCTCCTCGGTAGTCTGGTGAACACGCCTTAACGCATGTGTTGTAAATATCAGTGGGATCGCCAAAACCAGCGCAATTCCAATTGCACCAATGGCGATTCTTCCACGAAGCGTTATTGTACGCTTCATAAACTGTTGCTCACTTGAGCGTATACTCGTATGTTATTTCGGTTTGCAAGCATCTTCATACAAAAAAATGCCATCTCCATATTCAACAATTGCTGAACTCCACAAGCACGTCGGAACAACTGTTCGAGTGCGCGGCTGGGTTACTCATCTACGCTCCTCTGGAAAAGTTGCTTTCATAGTCTTACGGGACGGAAGTGGTTTACTGCAATGCGTCCTAGTCAAAAAGACAATTCTTTCTGACATATGGGATCTATTTGGTAATTTAACCCAAGAGACCTGCATTCAGGTTACCGGAAGTGTCAGAGCTGACGACAGAGCTCCCGGTGGATACGAGCTTGAAGTTAGCGACATGACAGTACAGGGCGACAGCCCCAGCGACTATCCAATTCAACCAAAAGAGCATGGAATCGACTTTCTTCTGGACCATAGGCACCTCTGGCTGCGTAGCCAGCGCCAGGTGGCAATTGCACGTGTAAGGGCTGAAATTGAGCAGGCTCTGAATGATTTCTTCTATGAACGCGACTTCCTGAGGGTTGACACTCCCATCCTGACTGCCGCAATCGGCGAGAGGAGCGGGCTGTTCTCAACCGAATACTTCGATGAAGGTGTGGCATATTTAGCCCAGACTGGCCAGCTCTACGGCGAGGCAGCAGCAGCAGCATTTGGAAAGATTTATACCTTTGGGCCAACATTTAGGGCTGAAAAGTCCAAAACGCGCCGTCATTTGACCGAGTTCTGGATGTTGGAGCCGGAGATGGCTTTTTATGATTCCGAAGACAGCATGCGTGTTCAGGAAGAAATGATAACATATGTTGTAAAACGTTGCCTGGAGCGTAAACGTAAAGAGTTGGATATCCTTGAGAGAGACGTTTCGAAGTTGGAAACGGTAACTGCTCCTTTTCCAAGAATCGATTACACCGCAGCTGTTGAGATCCTTCAGAGGAAAGGAAGCGAGGTAAAGTGGGGCGATGACCTCGGAGCTGAAGATGAATCATTATTGGTCGAAGACTTCGACCGCCCGATTTTCATCATGAATTATCCTAAGGAAGCAAAAGCTTTCTACATGAAGGAAAATCCCGCTGATACCAGAACTGTATTATGCAGCGATCTTCTTGCTCCCGAAGGATACGGTGAGATTATAGGTGGTTCACAGCGTGAAGACGATTACGACAAGCTTTTAAAACGGATCGAAGAGGAAAATCTGCCTGTCGAAGCGTACGACTGGTATCTGGATTTAAGAAAATATGGCTCCTTTACCCATTCAGGCTTCGGGCTCGGCCTAGAGCGTGCAGTAGCGTGGATTTGCGGCTTGCAACACATTCGCGAGGCTATAGCGTTCCCGAGAATGATGTATAGGTTGAAACCATAGAAAGAGTTCACACGGCAGCACATTACCACTTAAATCTCACCACAATTGTGAGTACTCGAGTATAGCTTGAAGGAGATTGGATGATTCGGACTCTGAATCCGTTTACGGGAGCAGTGGAACTGACGTTTGACGAGTTTGACTCGGATACCGTTGAAAACAAAATTGCGGCGACATTTAGCGCCGCGAAGCGATATCGTGCAACCTCCTTCGAGCAGCGTGCGGCATGGCTTAATGCCACTTCGAACCTGTTGCTCGAAAGAAAGATTGAATACGGAAAGATGATAACGAGGGAGATGGGGAAAACCCTTGTCTCCGCCATCGCCGAAGTAGAAAAGTGCGCTCTCTGTTGCCGTTACTACGCTGATAATGGGGCAGAGATACTGGCCGATAAAGCCGTTCATTCTGAGAGTAGCGATGCTTCAACCAAAGCATGGGTTTCTTTGCAGCCTTTGGGTGTCGTCTTAGCTGTAATGCCATGGAACTTCCCATTCTGGCAGGCTTTCAGGTTTGCAGCACCTGCGTTAATGGCCGGTAATGCTGGTCTTTTAAAACACGCTTCAAATGTTCCTCAATGTGCTCTTGCTATTGAAGCGTTATTTCATGATGCGGGATTTCCTGAAGATGTATTTCAAACCCTTCTGATTTCATCACAAAAGGTTAACAGCATAATTTTGGATTCCCGTATCGCTGCGGTTACTCTCACCGGAAGTGAAGGGGCAGGGATGGCAGTGGCATCAGCTGCAGGCGGCGCATTAAAAAAAGCAGTTTTGGAGTTAGGTGGTTCCGATCCTTTTATTGTTATGTCAACTGCAGACATCGATAAAGCTGCAGAGGTAGGTGTTCAGGCCCGAATGGTTAACAATGGGCAGTCCTGTATTTCAGCAAAGAGATTCATAGTTCATAAGGCTGTGAAGGAACAGTTCGAAGCTGCCTTTGTTGCAAGAGTGAATGCATTGAAAGTTGGAGACCCCATGGAACGGACAACAGATATTGGTCCGTTGGCAACACGTGCTATCGCAGAAGATCTTCATCAGCAAGTTGCTAAATCAATAGCTATGGGTGCTAAAGCGGTTGCCGGTGGCGACAGGCTTTCAGAGACGGGCTGCTTTTACAGGCCAACTGTATTAGTTGATGTTCCGCTTGATTCTCCTGCAGCTATAGAAGAACTGTTCGGTCCGGTTGCGCCTATCTTCGAAGTCGATTCCATGGACGCGGCAATTGAGCTCGCCAACTCTTCACCGTATGGATTAGGATCCGCTGCATGGACAGCAGATCCGACCGAGGCTGTAAGATTTGTTAATGAGTTGGAAGCGGGAACTGTTGTGATTAACGGTATGGTAGCTTCAGATCCCGCAATGCCGTTTGGTGGTATAAAACGGTCAGGTTTCGGACGCGAACTCGCTGATTATGGAATCAGGGAGTTTGTGAATGTTAAAACCGTAAAGGTTTCTATTGGACACGAGACGGTAAAGCACGAAACAGAATAGGCGACCTCCCAATAGTATCTATGGTTATAGGGCGATCATGGATGGTGGATGCTATACCCATCCTCATCCTATGTGGCCCCCTACTGGCCCTTTGCTTTCTCCTGTGCTTTAACTTCATCCCAGATCGAATCCAATTGGGCGAGCGTACTGTCTGAAAGATTTATTCCACGCAACGCTGCGATTCTCTCAATCTCTTCAAATCGCCGTTGAAACTTTGCATTTGCTCTATCCAACGCGAGTGATGGATGAACCTTTGCCTTTCGGCACAGATTTACACAGGCAAATAGAAGGTCGCCCAACTCTTCTTCAACGCGCTCAAACGATGCGTCCATAACAGGTGCGCCCGTTGCTGTAAGCTTGGGAGGAGACGATTCCAACAGCTCTCTCACTTCATACAGTTCTTCCACCACCTTTTGAGCTGGCCCGTCCCAACTATCCCAATCGAAGCCAACTCCCGCAGCGCGGTCCTGTAAACGTTGCGCTCTATGAAGAGATGGAAGTCCGGAAGGGAGCCCGGTCGCAATAGATTTCCTCTTCTTGGACTTTAACGCTTCCCAGGAGACTTTTTTACCGTCACCATACAGGTGCGGATGCCGTTCTTTCATCTTGGATATTAGCTCTTCGGCAACATCGTAGATTGTAAATGCGCCGCGCTCTTCTGCTACTACCGAATGAAATAAAACCTGCAGTAGAACATCGCCAAGCTCCTCCCGCATGGAGGAATCATCCTGCTCACGAATCGCGTCATCCAATTCATGAGCTTCCTCAATAAGATATGGCCGCAACGATTCATGGGTCTGAGCAGCATCCCACTCACACCTTTTACGCAGGTCTAGCATTAACTTGATTGTGTCGTCGAGAGATGGCGTTTTGGACATTATCTTTTAAGCTGTGAAAGAAACCGAAATATATACCCCTGATCATACTCATTCATCGTCGGCGCACTCCCACAGGGCGTGGCTTGAGGTAGATCTGGGTGCAATAATAAATAACGCAAGAACGTTGCGTGGATTGGCAGGTGCACCTCTTATTCCAATGGTCAAGGCCGATGGATACGGATTGGGAGTTAAAGCTATTGTGCGCCAGTTGGAATCCCTCAACCCGTGGGGATACGGTGTTGCAACCGTTAAAGAGGGAGAACAGCTCAGATCTTATGGAATTGAGCGCAATATTATTGTGTTCACTCCGCTACTATTTAGCGAGTACGGGGCTGCGTACAAGGCTGGATTGATCCCTACGCTGGGTCGCCCGGATGAGATACTTAAATGGGTAGAGGTCAGCGAGTCTGCTCCTTACCATCTGTCTATAGATACCGGTATGAACCGAGCGGGGGCGTCATGGAGGTCGCTGGGAGGGTTGAAAGAAGTTATAGCTGAACACCCGCCGACCGGGGCGTTTACTCACTTTCATTCGGCCGAGCTGTATGACGGTTCTGCCGAGATCGAAGAGCAGTCATTTCGCGAAGCTTTAGCCGAGTTGAATGCGAACATCTCCTTTCTGCATGTAGCCAATAGTGCAGCTATAGTCAGATACGAGCAATCTCCATGGAATGCAATTCGTCCCGGAGTTTTTATGTACGGAGTTGGGAGTGGAGCCGATGCCAAAGCTCAGCCGGAACCCGTTGTAAATCTGCGTACTAGAGTGGTCGATATCCGTTGGGTAGAGCCTGGAGATACTATCAGCTACGACGCTACATATACCGTCAAATCCCGTCAGCGCATTGCAACAGTGGCAGCCGGGTATGGGGATGGATATCCAAGATCTTTGAGCAACGTCGGAGTTGCCCTGCTTGGCGGAAAAAGGATCCCGATCAGAGGGATTGTTACCATGGACATGGTAATGTTTGACGTAACAGATGTTGATTGTGAGATAGGTGATATCGTGACGCTTATTGGGCGTGACGGCGATGACCTGCTGACGGTTGAAGAAGTTGGGCAGATGGCAGGGAAGTCTCCCTATGAGCTGCTGACTGGACTGTCCATACGGCTAGAGAGAGTTTATAGCGTCTGATGCGGCATAAATTCGCGTTTTTTTTCGGCTCTGCCCGAAAAAGGCGCGAAGAATACGCACAAAACGGGCGTTTTGTAGGTAAATTTCATTCTATTTTCGTTTAGCGACCGTTTCAGAGCGCTAAGCGGGGCCCTCGATCGAATCGTTTGGGGGACATACAGTTAAACCTGATTGACAGGACTAACGCGTGAATCTGATGTTGTCTGTTGGACGTTTAGGCAAAGTCGCTGCTGCCATTGCAGTTGCGAGCTTGAGCCTTTCCGCCTGTAGCGAGGTGTTAGATAGTACGGCTGGCTGCCCGGAAGTTTGTGGAGGGCAGACTACAGACGTCGAGAACATACTTCTCGATGCAGTCACATATGACACCACCGTTCCTTCATCGTTCTCGCTTGGAACTGAGCCTCAGATTTTTCTTGCTGCCATGGGTGATTCTGTGGACACACGAGGAATATTACGCTTTGATACTCTCCAGTATTACCGCAGGACGAGTAGCACAGATACAACGCCGATTGCTATTACATACGTAGACGACGCCAAGCTGCACGTACAGTTCGACAGCGTCGGAGCTACTTTCTCGCAACCAGTTACCATATCTGTATATGATGTGGGTACTAATGGAAACGATACAGCTGTAAGCGTATTGGCTCCGCTATTTGCTCCTGGTCGTTTACTTGGACAGCGTGTATTTCCGGCTGGAACACTGGTCGATACCGTTACCATCCCAGTAGATGATGCGGTTGTATTAAATAACCTTCTGGCCAGAACAAAACTTAGACTTGGGATTCAGGTTTCCGCAGCATTTCCTGTTGCACTGAAGATGTCTGCGAAAGGGGTATATACCTCATTTATCACCTTTCAGCCATCTCCGGACACAGCTGTATTGAGAGTAGGCGTTGGAGTTAATTCTCTAACTCCAACAGACAACGCAAGTGCTGCCAACTTTCAGTCTGATTTTACATTGATTGTGGAAGGGTCGCCCCCTCCGCCTGTGTCTGATGTTGTCTCCATTGGTGGCTTGCCAGCAAAGCGTGGATTTTATCGGTTCAATATTCCGTCTAACCTTATCGACTCGTCGATAATTGTCAGAGCTACACTAGAGTTGGTACAGGTAGGTTCTGGAATAACAACTCCGTTGGATTCTATTAATCTGGCTCCTACACTGGTTGTGGCTGGTCCTTCAATTACCGATCCTGTAAGAGCAAGTCAGATATTGGGTGGTGGAGCTTTCGATCTCGGTCTGTCATATACTTCGTTTAATGCTATAGATGTAACACGAGAGATATTTGTCACAACGGCATTGACCCGTTTCTGGTCCCTGCAGGATTCTTCAAAGCTTCCACGAGCTATCGTGTTACGTATGGTTAACGAAGGCTTTACGCATCGCCAGCTTTACTTCTATTCCAATTCACACCCCGATCCAACCAAGCGTCCTAAGCTTCGCGTCAGCTATACGCCAAGAACTCGTATCGGGTTACCATAAATGACATCACGCTTGAAAAACTCCCGCCTCTTATTGTCTCGTATTTCTGCCGTTGCAGTGGCATTAGCTTTATCTGCAACTGTTTTATCAGCTCAGGGTTCCGTAAGCAACCAGGGTTTTGGTTATCCATTGGGGCAGATGAGCACGCGGGCCCTTGGAACAGGTGGGGCATTAGGTGAAATAGATCCTCGTTCACCACTTAATCCAGCTTCCATTCTATTTGGTGAACGCGGCGATGTATTCGGACAGTACGATCCTGAAATTCGCAATGTGAAAGGGAGTTCGGGCTCTTCGCGCACAGTTACAGCCAGGTTTTCCAACTTTGGTATAAACCTTCCTGTCTCTGAGCGTATTGCGATTGGATTCAGTGGATCCACATTGCTCGACAGATCCTGGTCAACAAATGCTATAAGGCAGCAGGTAATCGGTGTCGATACAGTCACATCCAATGAGATTGTTAAGAGTGAAGGCGGGATCACCGATCTACGTTATGCGATTGCATATTCGTTACTTCGTGGTGTAAAGATCGGGTTGGCCGGACACCATTATACAGGCCGCAACAACATCAATCTTTTACAGCAGTTCCCTGACTCATTCGCCTATGGCAATGTGAGCCAGACCACGTCGTTAAACTACTCCGGTAATGCGGTATCTGCTGGTGTGGTGGTAGATCTTATACCAAATTTGGGAGTTGCAATCAGCGGCCGAAAGGGCGGGCAGATGAAGCTGTATGCTAACGATACTGTCCTTGCAACCGGGCACGTTCCAGATCATTACGCTGCATCTCTCACATTCACCGGTATTTCCGGAACGACCTTTGGTGCCAGATACGCTCAGGACAACTGGTCATCGATGACAGATCTTAGCACCTCTGGCAACCCGGCTCAGGACGCCACCGAGTTCAACGTCGGCCTGGAAACAAATGCTTCCCAGCTGCGTGGATCCGGGAATCCGCTTTTACTCCGTCTCGGAGCACGCTGGAGAACACTTCCATTTCTTGCCAACGGCCAGGAAGTAAAGGAGGTCTCATATGGGGGTGGAGTCGGTATCCCCATCGCCAGAAACCGTGCTGGTATCGATTTAGCGGTTGTCCGAAGCAACAGAACCGGTGTTACCGGTGTTAAAGAGGGAGCATTTAATCTCAGCTTCGGAATTCGTATCAACCCGTAGGGTTGTAGCACCGGAGTAAACTACGGGGGTGTCTGTGGTAGATTTTTCAAGCGAATCCAGTACTGTAGCAGCTTCACGCAGGCCGCTTGTCCTGGTAGCCGATGACATCCCCGAGAATGTAGAACTGCTCTCTCACCAGCTGTCTGACCTGGGATACGACACTCTGGCAGCCTACGACGCTACTACAGCGGTAGAGCTGTGCATCAGACACCGACCCGACCTCTGTATTCTGGATATTGCGATGCCAGCCGGGTCGCTGAATGTAGACGATAGAACAGCTGGGTTCGAAGTGTGCAGAATTCTTAAAAAGAATCCATATACTCATCGCATTCCTGTCATATTTGTGACAGCGCTTAACGATACCTCTGACCGTATTTTAGGAATTGAGGCTGGCGGTGATGATTTTCTTCCCAAGCCACACAACAGGCAGATCCTTAAAGCCCGTGTAAAGAGCCTCCTTAAGCTCAAGGCAACCAGTGATGCGCTGGAATTAAGCTACGAAAAGCTTAGAGAGCTTGAGCGTATACGCGACGATCTTATCAAAATGGTGATACACGATCTTAAAACTCCTCTTACAGGAGTTCTGGCATCGCTTGAGATGATTGTTGATGGAAACTTTGGCTCTGTTTTACCTGAGCAGAAGCGTGTTCTTAAGGACGCTCAAAGGCAATCCGAGGATCTGCTGGCTCTTATTGGCGACCTTCTGGAAGTGTCGAAGCTTGAAGAAGCTTCCATGTCGTTGAACAGGGAAGTCTTTAATGCACAGGCATTTGTTCAGGAAGTTATCGACGAATGGCGTGTGAGATTCGAACAGGACTCAACCCGGGTTTCACTCGACCTGGATACCTGCTCCGTAAACATCAGTGCAGATAAACAGCTTTTAAAGCGTGTTTTCTCGAATATCATTCAAAATGCTCTTACACATTCGGACAGGGAGATTGAGCTTCTGATCACCGGCCGTGTGCAGAAGGATGCTAATGCGATAGTACTTTCCATATCCGATAACGGTGTTGGAATAGCTCCTGAGTATCACGAAGTAATCTTTCAGAAATTTGCTAAAATAGCCGGGAGACATGTGCCGAGAAACAGAAGTTCTGGTTTAGGGCTGGCCTTCTGTAAACTTGTGGCAGAAGCACACGGCGGAAAGATCTGGGTGGAGAGCGAGCTGAATGCCGGGAGTACCTTTTTTGTACTTCTCCCCACTGAACAAAATGCATAACCACGGGATTTGTAACTGTTGAAGGCTTATTTACATACATTTGGCTGTAGGGCAAATCAATACGATACCGAAGCTACACGCGCGGTGTTAATCGCCAGTGGTATCGACATTGTAGAGTCGGTAGAAGAAGCGGATGTTGCCATCTATAACAGCTGTGCTGTTACTTCTGAAGCTGAAGCAGACTTAAGGAAAGCTGTGAGAAAAGCAGCCAAGGTTCAACCAAATCTAAGGACACTTGTTACGGGATGTGCTGCAGCTACAGATAATGGTGTTATTGCGGCATTGCCGAACGTGACTGATGTAATTGGCGGTGCAGATCTAGTAGCTGTGGCTAATGCTCTCGATCTTCCGTTAACATCTGTAAATGTTATTGCCGCTCAACAGACAGGTAGTCGTGCATTGCTTCGTATACAGGATGGCTGCGATGAACATTGCACCTTTTGTATTACAACAAAGGCACGTGGTGCAAACAGATCCAGATCAATAGCCGATATTGTGGCTGAAGCATCTGTGCTTGCCGAACATCACCCTGAGATTGTTATAACCGGAATCCATATCGGTACTTATGGCAATGATATTGGTTTAAGTCTGGGGGAGCTTATGGAGACACTCGTGCACGAGATTCCGCATGCACGTTTTCGTCTTTCGTCCCTTGAAGCTACCGAAGTTGATGATCGTCTTACCGGCCTTTATCACAACAGGAACAGGAACCTGGCTCCATATCTCCATGCTCCTTTACAGTCCGGCTCTAATCGGCTGCTTAAGCTCATGGGTCGACATTGGTATACCGCTGAGACATATGCCGAGAGGATTCTCGAGCTTCTGGATGGGCGCAGCGTTTTTGGGCTTTCCGCCGATTTGATAGCCGGATTCCCAGGAGAAACCGAGGCCGATCACGAAGCGACTCTAAAGCTTATAGAGAGTTTGCCCTTTACCTCGCTTCACGTTTTTCCTTTTTCACTCAGGCCCGGAACGGCCGCTGAACGCCTCCCTGGGCATTTGGACGGCAATGTTATTGGCCGCCGGGCTAAAGAGATCAGAGAGTTAGGAGCTCACAAAGCCGCCGCCTATAGGGCAACCAGGATTGGCCAGATAGCAGATATTGTCACTTTGGGCTCATCTGGTGTCCGCAAAGGCCTTACAGAAGATTATCTTACTATTGATGTAGATCCTACGATACCTCGCGGGGTGAGGTTCGATGGGATTATCGATGCATAGTTAGAATAGTTAGCATTTCAATAATACGCATGTCAAACCGCCCAACTGTATATATCGAGACCTACGGCTGCCAGATGAACGTAAGCGATACCGAGCTGATGCTTGGGAGACTTGCGGCAAATGGCTATGAATCGGTGCAGTCTCCAGACGGAGCCGATGTCATACTCGTCAACACCTGCGCAATTCGTGATCACGCCGAACAGCGCGTTATAGGCAGGTTGGGCGAATTAAAGAGTTTAATGCACACAGATACAGTTGTCGGAGTAGTCGGCTGTATGGCTCAACGTCTCGGACCTGTTCTTCTGGAAAAGACACCACATGTGAGCCTTGTAATCGGTCCGGATGGTTATAGAGCACTTCCCAGTCTGATCGACAACGCAAGGCGTGGTTTGCGTGCAGCTGCGACTGACTTCGACATGGAAGAGCACTACGAAGACTTCCAGCCGAAGCGTTTCGATAAAGTAAAGGCCTGGATCCCTGTGCAGCGCGGATGCGACTATAGATGTACGTATTGCATAGTTCCATATACACGGGGTCCTGAGCGCAGCCGTAAACTGGAAGACGTAGTAAAGGAAGTTGAAGCGGTTGCCAAAGATGGTATTTCGGAAATTATCCTTCTAGGTCAGACCGTTAATTCCTACACCGATGGTGTGCATGACTTTGCAGATCTTCTGCGTGCAGTTGGAGCTGCTGACGGCATAAAGCGTGTGCGATACACGAGCCCGCATCCAAATGATTTTACAGATCGTGTAATACAGGCTATGGTGGACACACCTACGGTCTGTGAACATGTGCATCTTCCAATGCAATCAGGTTCTACACGTACGTTAAAACGTATGTTGCGTCGTTATACACGTGAGACCTTTTTTGATTGCGTAAAGCGTCTTCGTGATGCCATGCCAGGCTTAAGTCTGACCACTGATATTATTGTCGGCTTCCCAGGCGAAACAGAAGAAGACTTTATGGAAACCATTACGGCTGTCGAACAGTTGGAGTTTGATGATGCGTTCACATTCAAGTTCTCACTTCGTGATGGAACACCGGCAACCCGTCTCCCTGAGTCAGATACTGTATCTGATGAAGTCGCCAGCGAAAGGCTGTCCCGACTGATAAATACAGTACGTTCCGGGTCCAAGTCACGCAATGTCAAGCTCCTTGGAGAACGTCGCGAGATTCTAATTGAAAAAGAAGCAAAGCGTGGTGGATTGATGCAGGGCAGAACCAGAGACTTCAAGACGATTCTGATCCCTGGTGACGATTCTATTATTGGTAAATATTTCAATGTTGAGATCACCGGAACGACTGGGTTTACATTTACAGGTTCTGTAGTGAATCAACGGGAAGCTCTACCGATGTCGTCCCATTAGAACATTACGGTAACACCAGCAGAATTACGCTAGGAATTGTTAACACTCTATTGCACAACTTTATGTGTGCAGCAGAGTGCTTTTCTTTTCCTAATGGGGGTTGGCTGGATGCCGATCATTGGCTGGGCTTATTTGTCGTTCATTTGCGGGTTGCTTAGCTGGTACACCGGCTATGGGTGGTTGCCGCCACTTGGTTTAGTGATATGTGGAATCGCATTGGTGACCTACGGCAATGTTGAGTCATTTGCTGTTTCAATTGTGTTTTTGGCTGGATTGCTCATTGCTATGGGAGGTCCCGCACCTGTTCGCGGCTTTGCACCTCACGTAAAGGATGACTCTGCAAAAACATTTTTCGAGAGAAAGCGTGATGAGGCAGGGAGGCGTATCGAAGTTATCTTCGGCGAAGATGCTCCTATGGCAAAAGCCCTCCTAATTGCAGATCAGTCAGAGATTCCGAGAGATGTAAAACAGAAGTACGGTAGATCCGGTCTGATTCATATGCTTTCGATCTCGGGGCTTCACGTCTCAATAATCGCCGGTTCTGTTTCACTTCTGCTGCATATAATGAGGCTCTCCAGTAGATTGGCTGCTGCTATTTCACTGTCTGTGCTTACGCTTTATATCTGTGTTCTGGGATTTCCCCCGCCAGCAGTAAGAGCGGGAGTTATGGTCGGTGTAATGCTGGCGGCAAACCTTCTCCAGAGACCTGCTTCACGTTGGGCCGCACTTGCTCTTGGCGGGTTTATACCTCTCATTCACCCTCCTACTGTACTGAATCTCGGGTACCAACTAAGTGTAGGCGGAATTGCCGGGCTTGTAGCCGCATCTTCCGTAATGCGTCGGGTCTTTGATGATAAGATTAGTGGATGGCGGAGGTTCATAGTGAAGAGTTTAGTTGCATCAACGCTATCGACACTTGTCACCGCACCTCTGGTTGGCTGGACCTTTGGCCAGATCAGTCTGATAGGTCCCATTGCAAATATTTTTGCCGATCCAGTTATAAGCATCGTGCAGCCGATGCTTTTTCTCGCGCTGGTGTTGGCGCCAGTACCTCCCATTGCTCAGTTTATAGCAGATTCGACTCATCTACCACTTAAACTATTTGATTCTATAGCTGCTTTTTTTGCTAACCTGCCATACGCTGCAATTATGGTCCAACCTTCCTTTGGCACCGCCGTTATGGCCTCGGTCGGAGCCACCGCCATGGTTGTCGCAGCATGTTCAAGGCGATGGACCGGTAGGGCTGGTCTGGTTGCAGTTGGGGCTGTGGTTGGGATTGTTTGGTTTTGAGAGTTTGGCGACTTTCCCAAGTCAAGCGGACCTCACAAGAATCTCCCCACCCACCTCCGTCGAGACAAAACCACCCAAATACGTTACTTTAGAAGAGTCTGCGTGCCGCAATCCGTATTGGTACCGCCACCGCCGACCAACCGACTGTTTTTGGAGATCACTTTGTGAGAAATACAGCTACTTCAGTAGTTACAATAGAAAGATTTATTATCGAGCAGGAAAGGTTTTTCCCAGAGGCAACTGGCGAACTTTCCGGGCTCCTTTATGATCTGGCACTTGCCGGCAAGATTATTTCGAGCAAGGTGCGTTCCGCCGGTCTGATTGATATTATCGGCGCTACTGAAGACGAAAATGTTCAGGGCGAGATTCAGCAGAAGCTCGACATTATTTCGAACGATATTATCGTAAAGGCTGTCGATCACAGTGGGCGTATCTGCGCCATGGCCTCTGAAGAAGAGCCTGAGATTATCCATGTGCCGGACAACTTTAAGAAGGGTAAATACACACTTCTCTTCGATCCGCTCGACGGCTCATCAAACATTGATGTGAACGTTCCGGTTGGAACCATCTTCTCGGTATTCAAGAAGGTTTCGGATGGACCGGATGGGACCCTGGAAGATATGCTTCAGAAGGGTGCCAAGCAGGTCGCTGCCGGGTACGTAATCTATGGTTCAAGCACGATGCTCGTTTATACAACGGGTAGTGGAGTTCATGGATTTACACTCGATCCAACCATTGGTGAGTTTTTGCTGTCTCATCCAAACATCAGAATTCCGGAACATGGCCGTTATCTCTCGGTGAACGATTCATACGAACAGGTCTGGGATGAGCCAACTCGTGCATTAATGAGACGTTATCGCGGGTTGGACGGTGAACGTGAAGCCATGAATGTTCGCTATGTGGGATCGTTGGTAGCTGATTTCCATCGTAACCTTCTGGGTGGTGGTTTGTTCGCATATCCTGCGAATACAAAATCTCCAAAGGGAAAGCTGCGCTTATTATACGAAGCAAATCCACTAGCCTTTATTGTTGAGCAGGCCGGTGGTTTAGCTTCCGATGGCAAAACAAGAATTATGGATATTCAGCCAACCGAGTTGCATCAGCGCGTACCTCTGTATCTTGGCAGCAAAAACGATGTTCTAATTGCAGAAAGCATGTTATCACAACCTTCAGCAATGGTTGGGTAAGTGAGTAAGGCTGCTGCGGAGCTAAAGGTCAGTCCATCTGGGATCACAGTAAATCCAGTTTATCGTCCGGAAGACGCAAAGATAGACTACGACAAGGATTTGGGCGAACCTGGTAAGTTCCCGTTTACACGGGGAGTTCAGCCCGATATGTATCGTGGGCGTCACTGGACAATGCGTCAGTACGCCGGGTTTGGTACAGCCGAAGATACTAACTTAAGATTTAAGTTACTCCTTGATCGTGGTCAGACTGGACTTTCCGTAGCATTCGATCTCCCAACTCAGATGGGGATCGATTCCGACTCTCCAAGAGCAGTTGGAGAGGTCGGGCGTGTTGGTGTTGCAATTGATACAGTAGATGATATGCATGCTTTGCTGGCTGATATTCCGCTGGACAAAGTCTCGACATCTATGACGATCAACTCAACAGCTTCAACGTTGCTGGCGATGTACATCGTAACAGCTGAAGAGCGTGGGATCCCAAGGGCATCGCTAAGTGGTACAATCCAAAACGATATCCTAAAAGAATATATTGCCAGGGGAACATACATTTATCCTCCTGGTCCAAGTCTGGGCCTCATCTCTGAGATATTCCGCTTCTGCGCAGCCGAAGTACCAAACTGGAATCCCATTTCTATCTCTGGTTATCATATCAGAGAAGCTGGAGCAACCGCTGTTCAGGAACTCGCATTTACATTTGCAAACACTATCGAATATGTAAAGCGTGCGATCGAAGCTGGTTTGGATGTGGATGTATTTGCTCCGAGGCTTTCGTTTTTCTTTGCTGCACATAACGATCTCTTTGAAGAGGTTGCAAAGTTCAGGGCAGCCCGCCGTATTTACTCACGTATTATGCGTGAGAGATTTAACGCGTCTGAAAAGAGCTGCCGCATGCGTTTCCATACACAGACCGGCGGCGTTACTCTTATGGCACAGCAGCCTTTGAATAACGTAGTACGTGTTACAGTACAAACTCTGGCAGCCGCTCTAGGTGGAACTCAGTCGTTGCACACAAACGGATACGATGAGGCACTCGCTCTTCCAACTGAAGAGTCAGCAACCCTGGCGCTCCGTACACAACAGATCGTAGCATACGAATCTGGTGTTGCGAACACAGTCGATCCGTTGGCAGGGAGCTACTATGTAGAGGCTCTGACCAATGAACTGGAAAGCCGTGCTATGGATCTTATCAACCATATAGATGAGATCGGCGGATCCGAAAAGGCCATAGCTGCGGAGTTCTTCCAGGAGGAGATTGGCCGCAGCGCGTATGAATTCCAACTGAGGGTCGAGGCTGGTGAAAATGTGATCGTCGGAATGAACAAATTTTCCGATGGCAGCCCACCTCCCACCATTCCAGCGCCGGATTTCTCTGCGCTGGAGCGAGATCAGGTTGCAAAGCTCAAGTCAAGGCGGGCTGCAAGAGATCCTCAGGTGTATAATGAGGCGATGGGCCATCTGAAGGCTGCGGCCGCAGCGCACGGTAAGAGGCACGGCACCCAACAGGCAGCCGCACATGGGAAAAACCATGATGACCGACAGAGTGAAGCTGGAGAAAGAGATGTTCATCTCATGCCTCTTATCATCGATGCTGTACGGGCACGTGCCTCGGTCGGTGAAATAGCCGACGCTTTAACGGGAGAATGGGGTAAATACCAGCCAGCCCATTAGTTGAAAAGTCTGAAACGATTGAGTCAGACGTTCCTAGTAGATACATTAGCTAACGATATGCCTACGTACGATTTTATCTGTCCCAAGGGGCACGATTTTGAGAAATTCTACCGTTCGATGGGTGCAGCTCCTTTGGAGGTTGCATGCCCCGAGTGCGGTGAAATTGCTACACGCCAGGTTGGTGCCGGTAGCGGACTGGTCTTTAAAGGGACTGGTTTCTATATAACTGACTATGGAAAGGATGGTAAGAAGGATCAGCGCGAGCGTCAAAAGGGCTCCGATTCTTCGAAATCTGAAAGCAAGTCCGGCGAGTGAACTTTCAAGATAGAATAAAAGCAGAGCTCATCAGAGCGGCTATCGCCATTGGCGCCCCGGAAGATATAGAGCCACTCCTTGAACGTCCACGTGATCCGTCCATGGGGGATTGGGCAACCAATCTGGCCATGATTCTGGCACGTCCACTAAAGAAGAAGCCGTTAGAAATTGCACAGGCTTTACAGGCTGAGCTCAGCCTCAGTTCTGCTGGTGTGGATCGCATCGAGATAGCTGGCCCTGGCTTTATGAACTTCAGGTTGGATGCTGGCGCGGTTGCGGCCAGTATCAGAGATATAGTAAGCGCCAACGAAAGCTATGGTACGAACAAGGGTGGAAAAGACACCCCGGTTGTAGTCGAGTTCGTTTCAGCCAACCCAACAGGTCCACTTCATGTCGGCCATGGCAGGCAGGCGGCTCTCGGCGATGCTATCTCCACGATGTTGGATTGGTCGGGATGGAAGGTCACACGCGAGTACTACTATAACGATTCTGGGGTTCAGATTGAAAACCTCACGAAAAGCGTTCAGGCACATCTGGACTCTATCTCGTCCGGTGAAGCGGTTCAGATTCCAGAGGGCGGCTATCACGGTGAGTACATAGGTGAGATAGCAAAAAACTACGATAAGTCTTCAAGCGTTCAGGAATTTGCTGTTGCTGCTCTTCGCCACGAACAGGATTTGGATCTGCGTGCGTTTGGAGTTGCCTTCGACGTCTACTATCTGGAGTCTTCTTTATACTCAGACGGCAAGGTTGCATCTACAGTCAAGGCTTTAATCGATAGTGGCGCCACGTATGAAAGTGAAGGCGCTCTGTGGTTACGCACAACTGACTACGGTGATAGCAAAGACCGGGTAATGCGTAAGAGCGACGGCAGCTTTACATATTTCGTTCCTGACGTTGCATACCATGTGACAAAGTGGGATCGTGGTTATAAAAAAGCTATCAATGTTCAGGGTGCTGATCACCACGGGACTGTTGCTCGCGTTCGTGCAGGGCTGCAGGCACTGAATATCGGGATTCCGTCCGACTACCCGGATTACGTTCTTCATCAGATGGTAACTGTAATGAAGAATGGCGAAGAGGTAAAACTCTCAAAGCGCGCTGGCAGTTATGTAACTGTACGCGATCTTATCGATTGGGTAGGGAAAGATGCGGTTCGCTATTTCTATTTAATGCGTAAAGGCGATTCGCATCTTGTGTTTGATGTGGATCTGGCTCAGAAGCAGTCCGATGATAATCCAGTCTATTACATACAGATGGCACATGCACGTATGTGTGGGATTTTCAGAGTTGGCGAAATCGACAGAGAAGCGTTCGATATCTCTGGCGTTGGTACATCAGTTCTTAACCAGCCCGAGGAGCAGGCGCTCATTAAGGAGTTGCTTGACTTTCCTCAGATTGTCGAAGGGGCAGCTCTTGCATTGGAACCACATCGTATTGCAAACTATCTGCTTGAAACTGCAAGCCTGGCTCACCACTGGTATCACAAGCATCATGTACTTGGTGAACCTGAGCCGGTTATGCAGGCTCGTCTCGCATTAGCACGTGCTACTCAGATAGTAATTCGTAATGGCCTCAGCTTGCTAGGTATCTCCGCGCCTGAACGAATGTAGCTTCTTACAATCCAATTTTAGATTCATTTTACCATGGCCGTATTAGTTGTAGGTTCCGTAGCACTCGACTCAGTTGAAACTCCCTTTGGAAAGGCTGACAACGCCTTAGGGGGATCGGGCACTTTCTTCGCAGCATCCGCCAGTCATCTTACAAGCGTTCAGCTGGTAGGTGTTGTTGGAAGCGACTATCCAATGGATCAGCTGAGGGCACTAGAAAGCCGTGGTGTGGATCTAAGCGGTGTTGAACAGGTTGCAGGTTCGTCTTTTAGATGGGCCGGTCGTTATCCTCACGATCTGAACTCACCTGAAACTCTTGATACGCAACTGGGTGTTTTTGCGTCGTTCGATCCCAAGATTCCGGAGCGCTTTCAGAATCCTGAGTTTTTATTCCTCGCGAATATCGATCCCGAGTTACAGCTCAATGTTCTAAAGCAGGTTACGAACAGACCAAAGATGATCGCTTGTGATACGATGAATTTCTGGATATCCAGCAAACGTGATCAGCTTGTAGAACTCCTTGGTCATGTTGACCTTGTAACTCTGAACGATGGTGAAGCCAGGCAGTTGACCGGAACCAACAACCTTGTAACCGCAGCCAAGACAATTCTTAGCTACGGACCTAAATACGTAATCATTAAGAAGGGCGAACATGGAGCTCTTCTGTTTTCAGAAGGGAAGGTCTTTTTCGCTCCGGCATATCCACTGGAGACACTTTTCGATCCAACAGGTGCAGGTGATTCATTCGCCGGTGGGTTCATAGGGTATCTTGCCAAGACCGGCGACCTTAGCGAAGAGAACCTCCGCAGGGCCGTTATCTATGGTTCGGCAATGGGTTCATTTGCGGTGGAGAAATTCTCCATCACACGTCTGATGGAAGTTGATAAGTCAGATATCGAATCAAGAGTTGCTGAGTTTAAGAAGCTCGTGGAGTTTGAACAGGAGGTAAACGTATGAGTACACAAAACTCAATGAGCTATCAGGATGCTGGAGTTGATCTCAACGCATCCAACGAAGCTAAGAACAGAATTAAATCTTTAGTTGAATCCACATACACTGCCGGTGCTCGTGGTGCATATGGCGGGTTTGGTGGAATGTTCCGCTTGCCACCTGGGATGGACAAGCCATTGCTTGTATCCTCAGCCGATGGTGTAGGAACAAAGATTAAAGTGGCAATTGAAGCCGATCGTCATAATACAATTGGTCACGATCTGGTAAATCATTGTGTCAACGATATTCTGGTGCAGGGAGCAATCCCGATGTTTTTCCTGGACTATGTCGCCTTCGGAAAGTTAGAGCCAAAAGTTGTTGAGCAGGTAGTTGAAGGTGTTGCAGCTGGTTGCAAGGAAAACGGCTGCGCCTTAATGGGCGGCGAGACCGCCGAAATGCCCGGACTGTATACACCACCAGACTATGATCTGGCCGGTTTTATTGTCGGTGCAGTAGAAGAGGACAAAGTACTCGGTTCTGAGAAGGTCAAGGCGGACGATGTGCTGGTTGCACTCGAAAGCACCGGGCTTCATACTAATGGCTATTCATTAGCTAGAAAGATCGTTATAGATCGTATGAAGCTTGGAGTTAACGACAGATTCCCTGGGCTGGATATCAGTGTTGCCGATGCACTCTTAGCTGTACATGCGTCATATCTGAAGACCCTTCAGCCAGTGTTGGATCAGGTCCATGCACTCGCTCATATTACCGGCGGCGGCCTGCCAGGCAATCTTAACAGGGCATTACCTGATAATCTCGACGCAGTAGTCGATACAAATTCATGGGAAGTTCCAGTACTCTTTCGCGAACTCCAGAAATCAGGTAATATTGACCGCAATGAAATGTTCAGAACCTTCAACATGGGTGTTGGGATGGTTGTAATCTGTCCGGCCAATGCTGTCGATAATGTCATTCAGAGCGCTGCTCATGCAAATGTTAAAGCGCACCCACTCGGTCACCTACGATCCGGTGCTGGGGAAGTAAAACTGGCTTAACCCCCTATGAAACGTAATTTATTAATGGCTGGCACATTGGCTGTCAGCTTACTTGCTACAAATGCAGGCGCGCAATCCGTCAACCCACAGTGCACACCCGGCGATACACAGGATGTCTGTCAGAAAGCTATCGACGTATTCAGATATGTAGGAGCACAGCTCGGAACAGTTATCGCCGGTGGTAACGCAACATTGGGGCAGGGTGGCACACTAGGTGGATTCCCACGTTTCAAAGTGGGCCTGCGTGTAAATGCGATGAGCACATCGTTACCAAAAGTTGAAGATTACATGATCAGCACGACCGGTGCTGAGGTAACGCACTATGCAACCAAATCCCAGATTGTGCCGTTGCCTCAGATTGATGCTGCGGTTGGGTTATTCAAGGGTATTCCCCTCGGAATAACAAACGTTGGTGGTGTGGATCTTCTTTTAAGTCTTGCATACCTCCCAACGATTGAAGACGATGAGTTCAGCATCAAGGGTTCAACAAAAGTTGGCGTCGGTGCTCGCGTTGGCTTATTACAGGAAGGGATCGCATTTCCTGGCGTATCGTTTACATACATCAGAAGAGATCTCCCTGCAACAGCCGATATGAGAACTTCTGTTGGTTCTGACAGCGTTGCCGTGGAAGGTGTAACTGTCAAAACCAACTCCTGGAGACTCGTGGCAAGCAAGAACCTGATGATGTTTGGTCTTGCAGCAGGCTATGGCAAGGATCAGTATACCTCAGATGCGACGTTTATGGGTTATGTATCGTCCACAAACTCTACTCTACCTCCAACCTCGGCCAAGCATAAGGTTAACAGAAACAACCTATTTCTTGATCTTTCCATGAATCTTCCATTCGTAAAGATCGTCGGAGAAATAGGACAGGTATCTGGTGGTAAGATTGATACTTATAACACATTCGACAAGGGCCCAACCTCTTCCCGTATTTACGGATCAATTGGCTTTAGAGCGGGTTTATAAGTCATGACAATTACTCGCCTCATTGAAAGCTCGGATGGATTAACCGACGAACTCTATATGAGGCGGGCTATTGAGCTTGCAAAGAATGGTTGGGGACAGACGGCGCCAAACCCTATGGTTGGCGCTGTTGTTGTTTCTGAAAACGATGCTGGTATAACCGAAGTGGTAGGTGAGGGTTGGCATGCCGCTTATGGTGGCCCACATGCCGAACCCGTGGCTCTCGAAGCGGCTGGTGAACGTGCTCAAGGGGCAACATTATACGTTACACTTGAGCCATGTAGTCATTACGGAAAGACTCCTCCGTGTGTGGAGGCGATTTTAGCATCTGGAATAAGCAGAGTAGTGTTCGCTTCTCCGGATCCTAATCCGCAGGCCGGGGGCGGGGCATCAGTTCTGGAAGCTGCCGGTGTTCAGGTGAGCCGAGGCGTTCTGGATGATGACGCCAGGGAACTTAACGCCGCCTTTTTCGCCTCGTTCAGATATGATAGGCCCTGGATAACTGTGAAGCTTGGTGTGACCCTCGATGGTGCAATAGCTGACTCTACAGGCGCGTCCAAGTGGATTACCAATGCTCTATCACGGGCCGAGGTCCAGCGCCTTCGGGCTCAATCTGACGCCATAGGCGTCGGATCTGGTACATACCTGGCGGACCTTCCGTCCCTGATACCAAGGACCGAACCGCACCCCAGGGTCACCCCCAAGCGGGTGGTATTCGACAGGGATGGTAAACGATTTAAACTGGACGCTTCCTCCCCGTCACTCCCCGAGGACTTTATCCTTCTGACGGACCCGGATATGGGTTCCGCCCTTCGATCCTTAAAAAAGGAGAGGGGAATCAACTCCCTCCTCATTGAAGGAGGGGCCAGATTAGTTGGTGAACTATTCAAGGGCAATTTTGTTGACCGTTTAGTTATCTTTCAGGCACCATTAATTCTTGGGCGAGGTGCGCTCAATGCTTTTGGCTGGAATCCTAGCTCCGGAGTTAACTCCGCCGCACGCTTCCAGGTAAAGCGAAGAGAGCAGTTTGGAGAAGATCTTATGACTGTTTACGCTATCAACAAGGTCTGACAATCTCACCGATTCCAATCAATTACATGGTTGCTGAGAGTATGATTCTGTGATTGTCACAGCTTTACAGGTTATACCCTTTGCTTCACCCACTTTAATCGCTGTTTGGTTCAACTGTTTTCGCTGTTTAAATGTTTACTGGACTCATTGACGACCTTGGTTTAATCGAGGACATTGCGCACACAGATGCCGGAGTAGAACTCCGGATTTCGTGTGGTTATACGTCCCTCGATCTGGGCGAGAGCATTGCGGTAAATGGAGCCTGCCTCACCGTAAGGGAGTTTGGAGACAACTGGTTTACTGTTGCCGCAGCCATCACAACACTCCCTCGTACCACAATTGCCAATTGGAGTGTCGGAATGCGCGTCAATCTGGAACGCGCTTTAAAGCTTGGAGATAGGCTTGGCGGCCATATGGTTCAGGGACATGTTGATTCTGTAGCTGAGGTAGTCAGTACAGAAAACTATGCCGATGCATTTCTGATTAATATCAAAATTGACCCCAATCTATACGCGTTGATGGTCCCTCAGGGATCGATTACGGTAGATGGTGTCAGTCTGACTATAAATGCATTACCAGATACCAACGTTGTTCAGGTCTCTATTATTGAATACACAAAGAGACATACATCTCTTGGAGACTACACGTCTGGAACAAAAGTACATATTGAAGCAGATATAATCGGTAAGTTTGTTCGGCAGCTTATGCAACCCTACAACCACAACTCCGATATATCGCTGAAGGAGTTACAATAGATGAGTGACTATATCTTCGATACGGTCGAACAGGCCATTGCAGATATTGCAGCAGGTAAGATGATCATCGTTGCAGACGATGATGACAGGGAAAATGAAGGCGATCTAGTCTGTGCCGCAGATATGATCACACCCGAGATGGTGAACTTCATGATCAAAAGTGCAGGTGGATTAGTGTGTCTCGCCATTACAGGTGAGCGTGCAGATCATCTCGCACTAACGCAGATGAGCGAATTCAATACCGAAGTTCAGCGTACTGCATTTACTGTAAGCATAGATGCTTCACCAAAGTTTGGCGTATCTACAGGGATCAGTGCACATGATCGCGCCAAAACCATCAAAGTTGCGGTCGATCCTACTTCGATCCCAAGTGATCTTAGGCGCCCAGGCCACATCTTCCCGTTACGTGCACGAGAAGGTGGTGTTCTACAGCGTGTTGGTCATACTGAGGCAGCTGTTGATCTGGCGCGACTCGCAGGACGTGATCCGTCGGGCGTTATCTGTGAAGTACTCAACGATGATGGCAGTGCAGCCAGACGCCCACAACTTGAAGTTTTTGCTAAGCAGCACGGGCTAACCTTCATTACCGTAGCACAGCTGGTTACGTATAGGCTGAAAAATGAACGTCTCGTGCATCGAGTTGCATCTGCTCGCCTTCCAACCGAATTCGGAGAATGGAAGATTGTCGGATATAAAAACGATGTAGATAGTCATGAACACATTGCTCTTATATTCGGTGATGTTAGCGACGGCGAAGACGTTTTGGTTCGCATGCATTCCAAATGCCTGACCGGCGATGTATTTCATTCTCTTCGCTGCGACTGCGGATGGCAGTTGCATGCGGCAATGCAGATGATTCAGGAGAGAGGGCGGGGAATCATTGTTTATCTGGATCAGGAAGGTCGAGGAATTGGTTTGTTAAACAAGCTAAAAGCCTACGAACTCCAGGATGTAGGTGCAGATACTGTTGAGGCAAACGAAGCTCTTGGTTTCCAGCCAGATCTTAGAAACTATGGTATAGGCGCACAGATTCTATTGGATCTGGGCCTTAAGTCTATTGCAGTATTAACTAACAATCCAAGAAAGATAGTCGGCTTGGAAGGTTATGGATTGCTGGTGAAAGATCGTGTATCGATCGTGCCGCCAGCGACCGAAGAAAACTCTGACTATCTAAAAACCAAGGTGCAGAAGTTGGGTCATATACTCAACTAAGAAGTTGTTGCGACTGATTTTATAGAACATATACTTTCATACATAGATAGATAATAGATGGCTGAATTTAATGGTATTCTTGACGGCACAGGCAAGCGAGTTGCTGTTGTAGTTAGCAGATTTAACGAAACCATAACACGCAAGCTCCATGACGGTGCTCTTGATGCATGTCTTAAGCACGGCGTTGCATTAGATGATATCGACGTCATCTGGGTTCCAGGTGCCTGGGAATTACCAATCGCAACACGTCGTGCGTTATTTGCCGAACGTTACGATTTTATCGTAGTACTTGGTGCAGTTATCCGCGGCGATACTCCTCACTTCGATTATGTAGCAGGCGAGGCGTCACGTGGTTTAGCCGATGCAATGTCCGATGCCGAGATTCCAATTGGTTTTGGATTGTTGACATGCGACAATATGGAACAGGCCGAAGCACGCACCGGTGGAGCACACGGCAACAAGGGATGGGATGCAGCATTGGCCGCTCTTGAAACCGCCGACGTCCTGGATCAGATGGAATCGACTATCGAAACAGCTGGCGACTCTTCAGACGAAGAAGGCTGCGAATAGATGCGCGTTGAGTCTAGAGGGCGTGCTCGCGCACTACAGGCATTATACGCATGGGATATGCGACTGGATGAGTCCCTGGGTAAAGTTGCCGAACGTATTTGGGATGATTTAGCTATTCCTCCCGCTGAACGCCAGTTTGCACTTAAACTCATCACGCGTCTGATGACTACCGGTGACGACATTGATTCCCAGCTTGCAGCAATTACGACCAACTGGAGACTTGAGCGGTTGGGTGCAATTGAACGTTGCGTTCTGAGGCTTGCAGCAGCTGAGTTTTTGCAGGGTTCAACTCCTCCACGTGTAGTTATTAAGGAATCTATGCGACTTGCAGAGCGATACGGATCGCCAGCTAGTGCCAAGTTCGTTAATGGCGTTTTAGATGCATTTGCACGTAAGCAGGGTTTGCTGTAAGATCTCAGAGTGAGAATACTCGTCGTAAACTGGCAGGATATAAAAAACCCTCAGGCAGGTGGAGCAGAGATCCACTTGCACGAGATCTTTGGTAGAATTGCCAAACTTGAGGGTTACTCTGTTGATCTTCTATGTAGTGGCTTCGATGGCTCTTCTGCTACGGACCGCATAGATGGAATTAATGTGTATCGCATTGGATCGCGGTTCACATTTCAGTTTTACGCAAGAAAGGGTTATAACGATCTTCTGGAGCTAAACAGATCCAAAGGTTTACCGGAATACGACGTAGTAATCGAAGATCTGAATAAAATCCCCCTGTTTACGACTCGCTGGAATCCAAACAGACTGGTAGTTCTTACTCATCATCTATTTGGAACTACAGCTTTTAGAGAAGCCTCATTTCCTCTTGCAGCTGCAACATGGCTTTGCGAAAAACCAATCCCTTTCATGTATGAGGGGGTTCCGTTTGTGGTGGTCAGTGAAAGTACTGAAGAGGATCTGATAGAACGGGGAGTAGACCCCAGGCAGATCACAGTGATTTATAACGGAGTAGATGTAGATGGGTTAACCCCCTCATCGAACACTCGTTCATCCACCCCTTTGTTTTGTTACGTCGGGCGTATTAAGAAGTACAAAAGGATAGATCTGATCATAAAAGCGATGGCAGATCTTCAGAACACGGATGCCGTTCTTGAGATAGCGGGAAAAGGTGACGATCTGCCCCGGTTGGAACAACTTGTGAAGCAGTTGGGTCTAATGGATCGTGTACGTTTTCTGGGGTATATAACAGAAGACGAGAAGCGTGACCTTCTCCGACGTACCTGGGCGTCTGTTTTAGCCTCACCCAAAGAGGGATGGGGAATCAGTAATTTGGAAACAGCAGCCTGCGGCACGTCGGTGATTGCAGCTAATTCGCCAGGTATTCGCGAATCAGTAGTAGACGGTGTAACCGGTTACTTAGTTGCAGGCGAATCGGTTACAGCATACGCTAGGGCTATGCTCAGGTTGATAAACCAACCCGAGCTCGTAGAGACCTTAGGAAAAAATGCACGTCAATTTGCTGAGACGTTTACATGGGAAAGAGCGACACGCGATACGATCAGTCATCTTATCACCGTTGTAAAAGGAGCTGCTACATGGAAATCGTAATTCACGGACATCAAGTAGACGTAACTCCCCGCCTACGTAAGAGCGCAGAATATGGTGCTCAAAAGCTTGCGGACCACCTCAATCGTATTGAGCTTGCTGATATTACATTCAGAGAAGATGGGCCGAAAAAGATGGTAGACATCGTCGTTCTCGCCCCGCAGGCCAGGCTGGTAGCTAAAGGTGAAGGTAAATTTCACGGTCCGGCACTCGCTGACGCCGTTTCTAAATTAGATTCCCAGATACGCAAACTTAAAAGCGCTAAGAAAAAGAAAATTACCCACGGGGCTGAAATCCGCGCGTGACAAAAATTCCATCGGTTCGCGAGCTCTTTGAGAGGGTTCGCGAACCCCTAAATTTAGAAGAGCTAACGTCCGGACTCAGTGCCGGACGTCCCATTCCATCCTCAGACATTTCGAGTCCCGGCCTCGCTTTGGCCGGATATGTCGAAAGATTCGTGGCCGACAGGCTTCAGGTTCTTGGCCAGACTGAAATTACCTATCTAAATTCGCTGGATCAGAGTCGACAGAAGGAGGTTATCGACCTCCTCTGCTCGTTCCCTCTTCCAGCTATTTTTGTAACCAAAGGCCAGGAAGTTCCTGCTGGCCTTCTGGATGCCGCGCAGAGCGCTTCCATCCCTCTTTTTAGAACATCTCACAAGACGGCAGACTTTTACCGACTTATAAAGCCGGTTCTGGAAGATTTATTTGCCCCAACCACAACCCTGCACGGTTCGCTCGCCGACGTCTTTGGTGTCGGATTGTTTTTCACGGGACAGAGCGGGATTGGAAAGTCGGAGTGCGTATTGGATCTTGTGGAACGAGGCCATAGGCTGGTTGCCGACGATCTGGTAATAACATCGCGCCGGGGAAACGATGTTTTAATCGGAAGGGCGCATGAACTCGCTGGACATCATATGGAAATCCGCGGGATCGGTGTTATCGATGTTTCGGCGTTGTTTGGTATACGAGCTGTTCGCCAGCAAAAACGCATTGAAGTGATGGTTCACCTGGAGAGCTGGAACCAAAACTCCGCCGTAGACAGGACCGGTTTAGATACCCAGACAACAAATATTCTGGGTGTAGAAATCCCCAAAATCATCGTTCCGTTAAACCCAGGAAAAAACATCACGGTAATAGCGGAAGTAATTGCAATGAACCATCTTCTACGTTATGCTGGATTTCATCCGGCTGAGCAGTTTAACAGCAAGCTGATACAGAAGATGCAGAAGAAAGCTAGCGTTCGCCAATATCTCCAAGAGGACGAAGAATAGGTGGCTTCCGCCATTGTAGCGGGACACGGATCATTCGCAGCAGGGATGACATCCGCTGTTATACGCATAACAGGTAATTCAGACTCATTACTTCCGTTTAGCAACAACGAGTTGTCTAAAGAAGCTATCGAGGCTGAGCTTCTTGATCTCATTGAAAAGAATTCAATTCGGGTCATCTTCACAGATCTGCCAAGTGGCAGTATTACAATTGCTGCCCGAAGGATTCAACGCAACATCCCTGACCTGAAGATTGTAACCGGAGCTAACCTTCCGTTACTCATCGACTTCGTGCTCAGTGCCGACGTCATAAACAGTAAGCAGGAAGGTGGAGTTGGCACGATAGGTGATATTATTGCACATTCAGTTGATCGTGGACGCTCGGGACTTATGCTAATTCAGGGTAAATAATGCCTGTTACAATTCATCGTATTGATGACCGCCTCATTCATGGGCAGGTTGTTGTAGGATGGGGTACACCTCTGGATCTCGAATTCATCGTTCTTATGGACGACCAGATTGCCGAGACTGAATGGGAACAGGATCTATATAAATGCGGAACGACATCGCGTATACAGATAATATTTGCCACAGTTGCTGATACAATAGCAAACTATAGTAAATACAACGCGGATACACGCAATGGGATGATACTCACTGGCTCAGTAAGTTCCATGCTTCAGCTAATAGAAGGGGTTTCTTCTATCAAACATGTTAATGTCGGTGGTCTGCATCATAGCGCGGGTAAACAAAAAAAGCTTCGTTATGTTTATTTGGATCAGTCTGACATAGAAGCGATGCATCATATTAAAGAGCACGGTGTTGATATTACCGCTCAGGATGTTCCTTCCGCCCGCCCTGTGACACTTGAAGAAATCCTGAAGGGTGAAGATTAGTGTTAGACCCTCTCAGCCTTATTCTATTGATACTTCTGGGAATGCTGTTTGGTTTGGACACCGTCAGCTTCCCACAGGCTATGATATCCAGACCGATATGTTCTGCGACTGTTACCGGCATAATGTTAGGTAGCCCCGTTAGCGGAATTACGGCTGGTGTTGTATTAGAGATTATGGCTCTGGACACGTTGCCATTTGGTGCGTCCAGATACCCTGACTGGGGGGTCGCCGGTGTTGTTGCTGGAGCGGTAGCATCGTTGTTGCCTGAACCATTAACCTGGTCTGTTGTTCTTTTAACAATTGGATCTGGTTTAGCGGCTGCAGCTTTAAGCAGTTGGAGTATGGTATTGCTGAGATACATAAACGTTAAAGTCCTAAAACGATACTCATCTCAACTTGCAGAAGGTCAGTTAACCGCAATCAATAAAGTACATAGTCTTGGAATTGGTTTAGATGCTTTACGAGCAGCCCTTGTTACTGCTATAAGTATTCTGGTACTGCTGACATTAGTTCAGTATCTGCACAGCTTCTGGCATGCATCTCCTCAACTGACCGCGCAGTTTGGCGTAACAGTTCTGGCGGGGGTCGGATTTGCCGCAGCCTGGAAGCTTTTTCGCGCTGTTAATAAAGGAATCCTGTTTTTTGGCGCCGGGCTTCTGGCAGGGCTGGGGGTTATATACCTGTCATGACCACCGAAATAAGAGTCGACAAGAGTAATAGCAGTAGTACTGTCATCCCAAAACCCATCTCCGCATATGTACGGGCAAAGGTTTTATGCCGGCTCATGATGGTGCAGGGTTCCTGGAACTACGAAACAATGCTAGGGACAGGGATCGCCTATGCAGCTGAACCGCTTACAGAGCTTGTTTCTGAAGAAAGACGCGCGGCTACACGATCAAGACAGGTTAAGTATTTCAACAGCCATCCATATCTCGCTGGCGTCGCGGTAGGCGCTTTGGCAAGAGCCGAGTTGGAGGAAGCTGATCCTGCCAGAATTTTGCGCTTTAGACAGGCCCTTACAAGCCCTTTGGGGAGTATGGGGGATCAGATTATCTGGGCAAGCTGGCTCCCGCTTTCTTCACTGATTGCTCTTGCCGCGTATGGTCTGGGAACTGGACCAGTTGGGACGGTACTTATTTTCCTGCTCGTTTATAACTCCGCTCACGTAGTAATGCGGGCATGGGGACTTCATATCGGTCTAACGAGAGGGCTACAGGTGGCGTCTGCACTTAACGCCCCTATATTAAAAAAAATCCCTTCAATCGTTGGATCTTTAGCTGCACTTGTAGCTGGTTTTGCTCTACCAGTTCTCGCGCATCGACTTATAGCAGAGCATGTTGCCCCTCGTCCATGGATGCTGATTGCAGTTGCAATTAGCGCGATGGGTTTGGGGTTTCTTCAACCTAAAGTTCACGGCTGGCAGGCGGCGCTTGTAGTCGTAGTTGTTTTCACAATCTATGCGATAACTCTTTGATGTCCGAAAAAACGGTACAGATTATAAATAAGCACGGTTTACACGCACGTCCTGCAGCTGAGATCGTAAAAACAGCGGGGAAGTTCCAGAGCGAAATTACAATCGTTCGGGAGGATCTTGAGGTCAATGGTAAGAGCATTATGGGTGTAATGATGTTAGCTGCAGAATGCGGAGCCACCATTACACTCAAGGCCACCGGTCCGGATGAAGCCGAAGCGGTTGAAGCACTGGTGGCACTTGTAGAAGCCAAATTCGGCGAACAATGAGTCGAGTAATAATCGGTCTATCGGCTTCTCCTGGAGTAATAGTTGGCAAAGTCCACCTATTAAAATGGGAGCTTCCGGTTGTTCGTCATCGAATTATTTCAGACGATGAGATCCAGTCTGAATTAGGCCGATTTGAGTCAGCTGTTAAGCAGGCAATCGTCAGACTCGAGCACATTCGAACCCGTGCTGCACACAACGCCGGCGAAGAAGAAGCTGCCATATTCGACGTCCAGCTTACCATACTCGCAGATGCAGAGCTTCTTGAGAACGTTCGCAACCTGATACGACAGAACCTCGCAGCAGAGCGCGCATTTGACCTGGTAATGGTTGACTGGCGCCAGAGTTTTGCACGCCATCCGCACGCAATGTTGCGGGAACGTGTGAATGATCTTGTCGATGTTCAGATCCGTGTGCTGTCGTTGCTTATGGGCCTTGATGATCACGATCCTGTCGATCTTCCAAAGGGTTCGAACGCGATACTCGTTACACACGATCTCACTCCGAGTTTAACCGTTCAGTTAGATCGCGAAGCAATTATTGGTATAGCAACAGACGAAGGTACACGTACATCACACGTTGCAATATTAGCGCGTTCACTTGGATTGCCTGCAGTTGTAGGTCTTCGCGATGCAACACAACGCGTTATAGCTGGCGAACGCGCAATTCTTGATGGATCGCACGGAATTCTGATAGTCGACCCATCAGATGAAAGAGTCGCGGTTTATCAGGAACGCGCTGTACGTGAAGAAGCTGAAGATGCTCAACTACGCTCAATCGCTTCGGCAGATGCAGTTACTGTCGATGCAACTCGAATTACCATATACACAAACGTAGATCTCCCTGAGGAAGCCGATCAGGCAGCAAACAGCGGAGCCGAAGGGGTAGGCCTGATGCGTACCGAATTTTTGATAGTCGGGCGCGCATCAGCACCGGACGAAGAAGAGCAGTATCGGGCATACAGTAAGGTTATTAAAGCATTTAAAGGCGAAACCGTAATAATCCGCACATTCGATGTCGGTGGCGATAAACTACCGATTGGCGGCTTCCCAGCGGAGGCTAATCCATTCCTTGGATGGCGCGCTATAAGAATGTGCCTGGACCAGCCTGAATTTTTTAAGGTACAGTTACGTGCACTCCTAAGGGCCGCTGTTCATGGAAATGTTAAGATCATGTTTCCGTTAATAGTCAGTCTCGACGAATTCAGACGCGCCAAGCTGCTGCTTGAAGAGTCAAAAATAGAACTGACGGCTCGCGGTGTAGAGTTTAATCACAACGTACCACTTGGTGCGATGATAGAAACTCCGGCTGCTGCGATTTCGCTGGATAGTCTGGCAGACGAAGTTGAGTTCTTCAGCATTGGTACTAACGACCTGGTTCAGTACACACTCGCTGTAGATCGTGGAAATGCTAACCTGGTAAACAGATTCACCCCATTACACCCTTCAATACTCAGGCTGATCAAGAACTCCGTCGATATGGCAAATACCGCTGGAGTTCCAATTGGAGTGTGCGGAGAGATGGCATCGCAACCTCTTCTTGCTTTTGTGTTGATAGGGCTTGGTGTGAGGCAGTTGAGTGTTTCACCTCGTTCTGTTGGGCTTATAAAACGGGTAATTCGCGGGATCGAAGAATCAACTGCCTTCGAGGCTGCCAATAACGCCCTCAAAGCCAAAACTGCAGCCGAGGCAGAAAACATTCTAAGGGAAGCTCTTTCCAGGACTTTCAATGACCCCAATATCCTGACTCACGGGCTCCCCATGGACCCGGAAGAGGCAGAGAATCTCAATTCTTAACAAAAAACCAACTTTTTGGCTTGTTCCGGACTACCAGCCACCGAGGTTAGGCTGTAACTTTGGTGGAGATTCTTTTATCCGTCTATCCGGCTGAACGGAAATAGTTGAACCGATTTGACGGTGGCCTTACCAAAGGCTATTAAACCAAAAACTGACCGATCTGTGCCAGAACGCTACCTGTTTACATCCGAATCTGTGACTGAAGGCCATCCGGACAAAGTCGCGGACCAGATCTCCGATGCTATTTTAGATGCCATCCTCACCGATGACCCAGCTGCTCGAGTAGCCTGTGAGACCTTAGTAACTACCGGTCTCGCTGTCGTCGCCGGTGAAATCACCACCGAGACCTACGTCGACGTTCCTGAAGTCGTACGTCAGACGATCGAACGCATTGGTTATACCGATGCCACATTTGGTTTTGACTCCAAGACATGTGCGGTTATCAGCACAATAGATCGTCAGTCGCCAGACATTGCTCAGGGTGTGGATACTGGTGGTGCAGGTGATCAGGGTATGATGTTTGGATATGCATCCGACGAGACCCCTGAATTAATGCCTCTCCCAATTCAGCTGGCGCATAGCATCACCCACGCCCTTGCTGAGTATCGCCGTGGACCTGGCAAAAAGTGGTTACGCCCTGACGGTAAGGCTCAGGTGACTGTTTTATACGAAGACAATATCCCCGTTCTGGTTGATACGGTTGTCGTCTCAACACAGCACAGTGAAGATATCACTACCAAGAAGATTCGTGATATCATCACCAAGGAAATCATCGAGCCAACTATCCCTAAAGAGCTGCGCCCTAAGGGAATCAAGTATCACATCAACCCAACCGGTCGTTTCGTTATTGGCGGACCACAGGGCGATGCTGGCCTCACAGGTCGTAAAATTATCGTCGATACATATGGTGGAATGGGACGTCACGGTGGTGGCGCCTTCTCCGGTAAGGATCCATCCAAGGTCGATCGCTCCGCCTGCTACGCTGCACGCTGGGTGGCTAAGAACATCGTTGCAGCTAAGCTTGCAAAGCGCTGCGAAGTTCAGCTCGCCTATGCAATCGGCGTCAGCAAGCCTGTGTCTGTAATGGTCGATACATTTGGTACAGGAACTGTCTCCGATACAGCCATCGCCAAGGCCGTCAACGCAGTATTCGACCTGACTCCTAACGGAATCACCAAATCGCTGGACCTCCGTAAGGCTATCTACACTCCGACAGCTGCATACGGCCACTTTGGTCGTAGCTCGGTCAAAACCGGAGCTGGCAAGAATGCAAAGACCTTATTCACATGGGAGCGCACCGATAAGGTTGCTGATCTTAAGAAGGCAGTTAAGTAGTATTTTGCCCGCTTGATGGTAAATTTTACGAAAGGGAGCCTACGGGCTCCCTTTCTGCATATCTCCCATAGAGATAGACAGAATGATTATCTTGAGATATGGAGCTCGTCGAAGTAGAAATTGACCGGTTGGGATTGGACAAAAATTCCAACGCTTTTGTCGTTGTGCTCAAAGAGCGCGCCGGAGAGCGGGTGTTGCCTATATGGATAGGCCAACACGAAGCCGAATCGATTGTAATCGAGATGCACAACATTCATCGCGACCGCCCGCTAACACACGACCTTTGCAAGAATATCATCTTGAAGCTGGGTGCAGTCCTGCGGCGTGTACACATTACAAAAGTTGAAAGCAGAACATATTACGCCGAAATGTTTCTGGAGACACACAGTGAGCTTTTATATGTTGACTGTCGTCCCTCAGATTCTATCGCTATGGCAGTTCGATTTAATGCTCCAATACTTGTAAACGAGGGATTGCTCGCCAGTTACACCGCACAATCCCAGGATAATGAAGATGATTCGGAAACAGACGACAGCGATAGCGATATGGACAAATCAGATTTTCCTTCGGAATCTCCGATGACACCTGAAGAGCTAAAGGCATATCTCGAAGGATTGACACCGGAAGACTTTGGCAAGTTTCATCTGTAGGAAAGCAGTATATCCTTACTGGGCATTACCTTAAAGTTTACCTACTATTACCAGCTTAGTGTTCTCTAACTTGTTTGCCAGCCTTTGTTATACAAATAGACAGATTGCAGCTATTGCCACAGCTGTTTTGCTATGCTTGTATTCTCCTGATTGCCTGTATTCACAGGCAACGGCCAATGACTCCAGTACAAATACCGGCAGGTCATCCAGCTCCAAGATCGCAGGTCAGATTCTAAGGCCTTCTATTGATAGTACAGAACCAGTTGCTGGTCAGTGGGTAACGCTGCACAGAGTAGCCAAAGGAAATGCAGGGCCCGTTGATTCTGTCAGGACAGACAAAAACGGCCGGTATTTAATACCTTTTGTAAAATCTTCTGATCCGGAAGCGATCTATTTTGCGGCTGCAATGTACAAAGGGATTGCTTATTTTTCGTCCCCGTTAGGGTCAAATGAGAGTGACACTGGTTACGATCTTATAGTTTTTGATACAACTGGCAGGCATATAGATATTGGGGTCAAAGGCCGGCATATCGTTGTCAGTAGCCCGGATGACGATGGATACAGGAGAGTTACTGAGGTATTTGAGCTTGGGAACGATTCTTCAGTTACACGTGTAGCATTCGGTGATCACGATAGTTCAGCTGTATGGAGTACTTTAGTTCCTACTGGAGCTGTCGATCCTGAGCTTCTCGAAGGCGATCTCTCCAAGGAAGCTATCCGTTTTTCGGAGGGAAAACTCCTCGTATTTGCACCTGTAGCACCTGGTTTTAAACAGGTTGCCTTTACCTATCGAGTTCATGACTCAGCACTTCCGCTTTCATTTCCTATTGAGAGTACTGTTTCCGTTCTGGAAGTTCTGATCGAGAACGGTAGCGCAGTCTCCAATGGTGCGAAGTTGGAACAGGTAGCTCCTGTAAATCTTCAGGGTGAGCAATTCGTCCGATATCTGGCTACAGATTCGCCAAAGAACGGAGTTGTCACCATATCCCACGCCCCGAGAGAGCGTCGCATAAGTCCAACCTCAATGGTGATAATTACCTTGCTGGTGGGAGGAGGGATGGTCGGTGCGCTCACGTGGGCAATGCGTAAGAAAAAGCCGTCAGCATAGGTATATTACTGTTAGTCATAGTCAAATAAGACGAAACGAGCCTTTTGAATGTCTGTAGTCACCACCGAAGCGATAATCCTGCACTCTTTTGATTATCTCGAGAGCTCTAAAATCATACGCCTCCTTACGAGAGAGGCAGGGCTAATTTCGGTGATTGCCAAAGGTGCAAAACGTACACGCGGGAAATATGGATCTGCGCTTGACCTTTTCGCTCAGGGGGAGGCTCAGATATATCTCAAGCAGGGTCGCGATCTTCAGACGATGGCTTCATTAGAAGTTTCAAATACGCACGAAGCTATATCATACGATATTGGCCGAATATACGCGGCATCTGCTATCTCGGAGCTGATACTGAGAATGGCCAGGGACGAGCCTGGTGACGAGCTCTTTGACGCAGTATCATCTGCATTTGCCTCTCTGGCTGCCACCGATCCGAACAGAGTAACCTCCGTGGCACTTGGAGCCGCCTGGCGAATAGTATCGGAGGCTGGATTTACTCCTGCCCTGGATAACTGTGCCCACTGCCATGCCACACTGGACAGATCTCAGCAGTTTTATTTCGCACCGACACCTGGAGGCGCGGTCTGTCAGAACTGTGTTGCTCTAAGCCCATCATACAGAAAGCTCCCGGCATCTGCGAGAGATTCCATTCGATCCTGGCTTTCAGGACAGGAAGTAGAGCTAGGACAGGCTGAAGGGAAAGCTCATCAGCGCCTGTTAAGAGAATTTATTGTTGAGCACCTCTCCGAGGGGCGCCCCTTAAAGGCTTATCTAGCCTGGGAATCGGCCGATATTTAGGTAATGCGAACCCCAACCTGGTTCGCAAAGTTTTTTGATGTGGTGTTTTATCAGCTGAAGTGTCCTATATTTATGGATGACACCGGTTTACAAAGTTCATCTGGCGTAAACTGTGCAATACTTTTGTGTGTTGTGGTGTATTAAACACATCCATTTTTGGATAGTGCCTTTTTCTGAACAATCGTTCTGGGGTATTTCTTTCGAATCTTTTCTGTTTGACTGGAGTTAAAAATGAGGAATCGTTGGGTCGTACTGCTATGCGCAGTATTTCTCGGCGCGCTTGCACCTCGATCTTCCTGGTCTCAGGGTTCGGCGACAACCCCTGAATCCAAGAAAGATCGAACCTCTGGATCGGAATTGCGGCAAAACTCGCCCAATCCCTTTGTCAGAGAAACAAAGATTCCGTTCACTGTGGGTGACTACCCAAAGTGCTCGGAGCCCAATAAAACCTATCGAATCTCTTTGCAGGTTTACAATATCTTGTCGCAGCTGGTGGGAGTACCTGTACTTCAAGGAGGTTCGGGCAGCGTAGCCGATGGTACGCCGTTGCAGAATGTTGAGTTGACTTGCGGGCAGTACACAGCCTATTGGGATGTGAAGCACGTCAAATCAAAGCAGGAAGTTGCAGCTGGAGTCTATATCTACAGGTTGGAAGTAGATAAAAGACCACTAACAATGAAGATGATAAAAGGTAAATAGTAAGGGGCACAGCAATTTTGATGAGCTGGGCCCTTTTCTATTTTTGTTAGCCGAGAAACGGTTTTTATACTCAGCTCAAACAGTAGCGCTGTGGTAATATCTTTCACCGTTTCCATTTTGTTAACCTGGACACGGGTTTATAACCGGCACTCATCGCCGCTATAGGGTTTATAGCCGCCCCTATGACAGTCCGCTGATGAATCAGTCTGTTGGCGATCTGCCAGACTGGCACATACACAACGGCACTCACATTGCCATATTTAGAAACCATGATCAACCAGGATAAACTCACAGTCAAATCTATAGAGGCTCTTTCCGCTGCGGTTAATAAGGCCCGCCAGAACGGCAACCCTCTGATTTATGACCTGCATCTTCTTCAAGCGCTTCTGGAGCAAAACGAAGGAATAGTTGTCCCGGTCCTGCAGAAGGTCGGGGCGAACGTGACTTCTCTTAATAATGAAGCTGAACAGGGAATTAGCAGGTATGCTAAACAAAGCGACGCGAACCCATCGGTCTCCCGAGAGCTTGATAACGTTTTTACCAAAGCTGAAGGTATCGCTAAACAGCTCTCAGATGAATACGTATCGACAGAACACCTCCTCTTAGCACTAGCGGATATTAAGGGGTTAGAAAGCCGCACATTGCTGTTAAATTCGGGCGCATCATACGAAACTTTGCTGGCAGCCCTGAAATCTGTTCGTGGATCACATCGTGTTACAGATCAGACCCCCGAGAATCAATACCAGGCCCTTCAGAAGTTTACTCGCGATCTCACAGACGCTGCCCGGAAAGGAAAGCTCGATCCCGTAATAGGGCGAGATGAAGAGATCCGGCGTGTGGTCCAGGTGTTGTCGAGGCGTACAAAAAACAACCCAGTCCTCATAGGCGAACCTGGAGTCGGAAAAACTGCGATTGCTGAAGGGCTTGCAACACGTATTGTTAACGGAGACGTTCCGGAAAGCCTTCGTGGAAAAAGTCTATTGTCCTTGGATCTTGGTTCATTAATAGCTGGAGCCAAATTTCGTGGAGAGTTTGAAGAACGCCTCAAGTCAGTTCTAAAAGAGATCACAGACAGCGAGGGGAAATTCGTCGTATTTATCGACGAACTCCATACACTTGTAGGTGCGGGGAAGGCAGAGGGCTCCATGGATGCTGGTAACATGCTTAAACCATTACTGGCCCGTGGAGAACTGCGCGTTGTTGGTGCAACAACTTTAGATGAATATCGCCAGTATATTGAGAAAGACGCAGCATTGGAACGTCGATTTCAACCAGTATACGTTGGAGAGCCATCAGTTGATAGCACGATTGCCATACTGCGCGGGCTCAAAGAACGCTATGAATCACACCATGGAGTTCGCATTACAGATGGTGCCGTTGTAGCCGCTGCTACATTGTCAAACCGCTATATCGGCGATCGATTTCTGCCAGATAAAGCAATTGACCTGATTGACGAGGCGGCTTCGAAACTGCGCATTGAAATTGATTCGATGCCGCAGGAAATCGACGAAGTTGAGCGTCGTATAACTCAGTTTGAGATTGAGCGTCAGGCTCTTCAAAAGGAAAAAGACAACGCCTCTATCGATCGTTTAAAAAATATTGAAAAAGAACTAGCTGAATTACGCGAAAAATCGGCTGGGATGAAAGCTCAGTGGCAACAGGAAAAGGAGACACTCGCATCTGTTGGAAAAATCAAACAGCAGATTGAACAGGCTCGTATTCAAGCTGACCAGGCCACGCGTACTGGCGATTTAGGTAAAGCTGCGGAGATCAGCTATGGTACAATCCCTCAGTTAGAGCGCGATCTTAAAAACGCAGAAGATCAGCTGGCAAGTAGGCAGCAGGGCGGCACCCGCTTTCTAAATGAAGAAGTTACAGCTGAAGACATTGCACAGGTCGTAGCACGTTGGACCGGGATACCTGTAAGCCGTATGATGGAAGGGGAGCGCGAGCGTCTTACTAAACTGGAAGAGGTTTTGTCCACTCGCGTTATCGGCCAGCCAGAAGCAGTAAAGTCAGTTGCTAATGCTGTGCGTAGATCCAGAGCGGGGTTACAGGATCCAAACAGGCCTATTGGTTCATTTATATTTTTAGGGCCAACAGGTGTAGGTAAAACAGAAACGGCTCGTGCGCTTGCTGAGTTCTTGTTCGATGACGAGCATGCAATGGTTCGTATCGATATGTCTGAATATATGGAGAAGCACGCTGTAGCTCGTTTGATAGGTGCTCCGCCAGGTTATGTAGGATATGAAGAGGGCGGGCAGTTAACGGAAGCTATACGAAGACGCCCATATTCCGTGATTCTATTTGATGAGATCGAAAAGGCACACCCTGATGTCTTTAATATTTTATTACAGATACTTGATGACGGCCGACTCACTGATTCCCAGGGAAGAACTGTAGATTTTAGAAACGCTGTTATCATAATGACATCTAATATTGGAAGTCAGTATATACTTGAAGCTGTAGACAAAAATTCTGTTGATAACGAAGCTGGGTGGGAGCAGGTAGAGCGTGACGTTACTATGGCTCTTAGGCAGCACTTCAGACCTGAGTTTTTGAATAGAGTTGATGATACTATTGTATTCAAACCACTTGGCAGAGAGCAGATCGCTAACATAGTTGAACTCCAGCTCCAAAAGTTGCGCGCTCTATTAGCAGATCGTAAGCTCACACTGCATCTCACAGATGCGGCCAAAAGCTATATCGCTGAGCAGGGGTATGATCCTGTTTATGGAGCAAGACCATTGAAGCGTACTATTCAGCAGCTACTGCAGAACCCACTCGCAATGGCTGTTCTTGAAGGAAGATTCTCTGAAGGTGACGTAATTAATGTTGATGTGAATCAGAATGCCGGTGATCCGCAAAATGCGTTGACATTTAGTGGTTTATAAAGCGAGCAGATCCGTGAAAATTAGCTTCAATACTAATGGTATCGTCTTGGATGTTCATTGTTTTATTGCGACCTGTAATTCGTGATCATAGAAAGAGAAACTGATAATGGTTTCATGCGCGAGGCCTTAAACCTAGCGCATGAAGCTAACGAGTACGGTGAAGTTCCTGTTGGCGCAGTCGTTGTCTGCAATGGAAAGGTTATTTCTCATGGTAACAATAGAACCATTAGAGATCAGGATCCTACAGCTCATGCAGAGTTACTGGCAATTAAGGATGCAAGTCATGTTTTAGGTAGGTGGAGATTAGATGACTGCACATTATACGTTACACTGGAGCCTTGTGCACAGTGTGCCGGTGCAATTGTCTTGTCGCGTCTGAAACGTGTGGTTTTTGGAGCATGGGATCCCAAGGCAGGGATGGCGGGATCCATTTATGATATATTGCGGAATCCGGCTTTAAATCATCAGCCGGAGGTGGCGGGGGGAGTGCTTGAAGGCGAATGTGGTGAAATCTTGCGGCAGTTCTTTGATGTGAGGAGAAAGGGATGAGAGTGACTCTATTTTTTGTTGTTCTGATTATGGGAGCTTACGTGCTTCCTAAGTATCTTCTATCCTCGGGCTTGGAGAGGTACGGAGAGTCAGCTCTGATTGCTGACGGATACTCTTCTGCCAATTTATTGATATACGATAATCCTCTTGGGCATCTCATCTATACCAAGATTAGAGTTGATTCTGTGTACTACCAACCGGGCACTTGTGACCGGGGTACTACGAATCAGTATGATTCAGTTGTTGTTCTTAAGGTACATGGTTTGTTTGGGATTCCATTGCGAGGTCTGGAGGCTATTTGTGCGGGGACTGGGATGAGACCTGTAGGGATGTAGGGCTATATAGAGGGGATTACTCGTTGATCTATCCTGAACAATATGCTATTTTTATGGGTTCCCTACGGAACAATCAGGATAGGTGGCTGAGTGGTTGAAAGCACCGGTCTCGAAAACCGGCGTACCCGCAAGGGTATCGAGAGTTCGAATCTCTCCCTGTCCGTTTGTATAAAGCTGAAACTATAGTGGAATGAGATAATTTTCCTATCAAAAAAGCCTATATTCTTGACTGTTCAGGAATATAGGCTTTTTTATTTTAGGTGCTAAATATTACCAATCATGTCCAGGCATCTGGCAGGGGACACACCATTGCTCCGGTCCGGTATATGCAGCAGCCTCCAATATGTGCAACAGATAAGTGTAAACTCAATTCAAACACCTATGTCCACTCCGCAAATCAAAAAGGAAAAAATCCATTTCTCCGAGACAATAAATGCTCCCAAGGAGAAAGTCTGGGATACCATGTTTCAGGACGCTACATATCGGCAGTGGACTACAGCCTTTAGCGAAGGGTCTCACTTCGAGGGAGATTGGAGCAAGGGGTCCAAAATACTGTTCCTTGGTCCTGACCCGCAAACGGGGAAGCAAGGTGGCATGGTAAGCAGAATCGCGGAGAACAAGCCATACGAGTTTGTGTCCGTGGAGCATATGGGCATCGTTCACGATGGGGTAGAGGATACTAGCAGCGAGGAGGCAACCAAATGGTCCCCCGCCTTTGAAAACTATACTCTTAGGGAAAAAGACGGGCAGACCGAAGTCCTCATCGATATGGATATCACCAGCGACTACAAGGATATGTTCCAATCCATGTGGCCGAAGGCTTTGCGTAAGTTGAAGGAACTGGCGGAGAAATAATTTTTTATCTCTTCATGATTTCGATCAACTAGTCCAAGAGCGTTCCCCGATAATAGGGTAATCCTGTGTACGTATCGAGAATTTGACTCTCGGTCTCGGTGGTTTTTAAGACAAGGCCATGCTATAGAGCGGAATTATTGCGCTGAATAGGTGGCCTTTGTTCTTTGTTGCTTTCCCCTTTCCCCTTTCCTCGATAGCTCCGAGATTCCCACCTATCTTATTTCAGCATAGTGGTGGCAAGATGCACGAGTTTGAGTCAAATTCATGCAATGACTATCTATCCAGACGATGGCCACGATCTAAAGCAACATGACAAAATTGTCTCCCGGGTTCGCAATGGAGATGTGGAAGCGTTCGAGCAGATATTCCGAGCTTACTACGATTTACTGCTGCGCTATGCCTACGGAATAGTCAAATCCGGTGACGTGGCTCGGGATCTGGTTGCTGATGTATTTGCAGCTGTCTGGCATAATCGTAGTACGTGGGCGCCTCAAAGCAGCGTCCGGGCGTATTTCCTTACTGCGGTTCGTAACCGAGCCTTTGATTCAATTCGCAGTTTGTCCAGGAAGACGGTTTTTCAGGAGCAGATCACCACGGAGGATATTGCCCAATTCACAGGCTCTGCTCCTCATGATCCTCTTACACAACTTGTTATGGAAGATCGTCTGGAGCAGGTATTTACAGCTATAGACTCAATGAAAGGAATTAGAAGAGAGGTGATGCTGCTTCGGTGGAGAGAGCAGCTTTCGATATCCGAGATATCATCTTCATTGCAGATTTCGGAGGGCTCTGTGAGCGCTCACCTTAGTCAGGCACTCAGAATACTGAGAGATATCATAGGTAAGTAGAGAGAATCCGAAGCTAAGCTAAGAAAATACGAGCTCTGCAAAATAATCTGAGATTCTTTTTAAGTTTTTCCCAATTCATACGTTCTCCTTATAACATCAAATGTCTTCAAATATTCCAGACTCACCAAATCTCGATCTTATCGACGCTTATCTCGCCGGAGAACTATCCGGGGAGCCAAAGGTGCGTATCGAGAAATACTTGGCGAATAACCCGGAGTGGTTTGATGCATCTGAACATCTTCGGAACCTTGAATTTGATCGTAAGCTCCCACGTTTGAACCCCGATCTGGAATCAGAATGGATACGGGTAAAAAGTCGAATGGATGTTGGAGCAGCAGGCTCTCACAATCTCCCTGTCGCTCCAGCGTCCCGATCATTCAACTTCAGTAAGATGGCTGTAGCGCTTTCCCTTTGCCTTGTGCTAATCGGGGCAGGTTGGTATCTAAGATCCTTGAATGGGCCCCATGTCGCTTCAGATAGTCCACAAAGTTCATGGGTATACTCAACAAAAGATGGAGAACGGGCGACTGTAGAACTGCCCGACGGGTCTACTGTGGTGCTCAATGTTGGAAGTCGATTAGAAATACCATCTACATATCTGACTTCGAATCGATCAGTCAGGCTTACAGGTGAAGCTCTATTTACTATAGTACCCAATCCCAGTCATGCGTTCAGCGTAATAACGGCACGAACCACCACTAAGGTTTTAGGAACTACTTTTAAAGTACGCGAGTATCCGATGGATACAGTTTCAACAGTAGCAGTTCAGGAAGGAAAGGTTATGGTTGGAAAAACCGTTCTTGCCGCCACACAGATGGCAACAGCGCGATCTAATAATGACCTTGTAGTTCACTCTATTGAAAAAAATGTATTTGGATTTGCGGATGGTTTGTTAGTGATAGATGATGTGCCGCTAAAAGCAGCGATACTTGATCTTAATAGATGGTATAATGCCGACATACGGATAGGCGATCCGATCCTGAATGACAGACGCATAGTCGGCAGCTACGAATCAGGATCAATTACGGATCTAATATCGATCATGGAACTAACTCTAAATGTACGAATTGTTCGTGATGGCCGAACCCTTACCTTCTATCCCAGAGGATGAATTTGAACATATCTAAGCGCCGCATTTTTTATTCCTTGCGATTATCAGGTATTTTTTTTCTGGCTATTGGTATATTGAGACCTTCTATTATTCCAGGTCCTGAATCCGGGATACTATTAGCTCAGTCTGGCACTAAAAATTCCAAGATAAGCATTTCCGTTAAAGACAGCACAATTGGTTTTCTTGTTCAGGAAATTGCAAAGCAAGCAGGTCATCCCATCAGCTATGATAATTCAAATTCTGTATTTGGCAAACGAATTAGTGTCAAAATAGAAAAAGCTACAGCCCGGGAAGCATTGGGTATGGTTTTACAAGGAACAGATCATTCTGTCGTTATAGCTAATGATGCACGGACAATAATTATTAGGCCACGTGTTATCGATACGGTTAAGAAAAATCCGGCACAAGGACACGGAACAATTACGGGTAAAGTGATAGATTCTGCGTCAAAAAATCCGATAAGTGGTGTAACGGTATCTTTGATAGGGAGTTCATTGGTATCTATAAGCAGTAGCAATGGGTCGTTCCGTATAAATAATGTACAGGAAGGAAAGCATTCGTTGTCTCTAAGGATGATGGGTTACTCCTCTCGGGTTATCAAAGTTGATGTCGATAGTGGCCGTATCTCCCAGACAACTGTATTTCTCGTTCAATCCACAACTACCCTTTCAGAAGTAGTAACCACGGTAACTGGTAAGCAGCGCAGAGCTGAAATTGCAACGGATATAGTTAAAATAGATGCAGATAAGATCCGGGAAAGATCACCTGTTCGTAATGTTGTTGACCTCATCGAGGCCGCGCAGGTACCAGGTATCTTCATTCAACATTCCGGGGGAGATCCAGGATCCCCATCTCGCATCCGGATTCGAGGAATAGGTAGCATCAGTCAAAGCAACGATCCAGTAATGATAGTTGATGGCGTATGGATTGATGCAAAAACTTCGTTCCCGTCCCGTCTTGATAATATTGATCCAGCTTCGATTGAATCCATTGAGATAATTAGAGGGCCTTCGGCAGCTACACTATACGGCCAGGATGCATCAAATGGAGTGATTGTTATTACTACGAAAAAGGGGCAGGCCGGGCCAACACGTTGGAATTTATCATATAATCGTGATTGGGGACAAACCTATGGCAAAAGACCACTGGTATATAGCGGAGTTGGCACTCATACATCTTCTAGTATAAAGCTAGGATGTTCAATCCGGGAAGTGTTGAACTACACATGCACTCAGGACACAGTTATTGTTCAGGATCCGAATAATCCTCTCGTCTCTACTGAAGGGGTTGAAACAAATAATAGATATACTGCTCAAATCGACGGTGGTGGACAGGCAATCACCTATATGTTCTCGGTGTCGAGTACAAACACTATCGGAGTAAGAAAAATGTCCGAAATTGAGTCGATTCGCCATCGTATTATAGGCTTCAAAGCACCATCTGAGTTTCAGAGCCCCTCTAAACTGAATAGGAATGCAATAACTGGCAATATAGTTCTGAATCCCCGTAACAATGTAACCGTTGGAATCTCAATTACCGGATCGCAAACCTATCTGAAGAGTAATATGATTGATAACACATGGCAGAATCTTCATACTGCAATTGGAGGTAACTGGTATAGTACCGATACAATTTTCTCTCCGCTAACCAAGGGAACTATAACTACAAATGAAAGCCCCGTTCATAGTACAAGTGGGCTTATCTCTGGCAATATACAATATCGTCCGAGGCAATCTATCCTTATTAACTCTACGTTAGGGATTGAAAAGAACTTCGACGGAAAGTCTACATATCGGCGTAATACTGAGTGTATTTTTATATCCGGGTGCGTAGAAAAGTTAGGTGATATCAGCCAGGAATCCCAAACCTCCAGTTTGGCAACGATTAGACTTAATGCATCGACTAATCTGAATTTAGGGTCGATAAACAGGGTATTGGATATCAGACCTTCTATCGGTGGTGACTATAAAAAGACGGATAATACGAATTTCTATGTTTCCAAAAGAGATCTTCCAGTCGGGAGTAGATCGTTATCCGATGGAACCTTCTCAACCACAAATAATACAATCCGGGAGAATGCCCTCGCAGGTTGGTATCTTAATTCAACAATTGGTCTTTTTCAAAGAATCTATTTTGATGCTGGTATTAGACAGGATATTGGAAGCGCAATTACGTCATCAAAAAATACAATATATCCTAAAATTGGTGGATCCTGGATCGTCTCTGATGAGAAGTTCTGGAAGCAGAATCGCTTCCTGACGAGTTTACGGTTGAGGTCTGCTGTTGGTCATTCTGCGGTACAGCCAGATGTTGCTGATCTGGATGGAAGATTTGTAAATGGGTCGGAATATATTGACGGTGTATTTGTGAACTCAGTTAATCTTACAGGTATAGGGAATCGTGCACTCAATCCGGAAAGAGCTGTTGAAATCGAGTTAGGTCTCGATGCTGATTTCTGGGATGATAGGATCAATATAGTCGGCACCTATGCACATAAAGAAAATCGAAACACTTTAGTTGTTAGACCTCTTCCAGAATCATTTGGAGCGCTTGCTTCTACTCGTAAGGAAAATGTTGCTAAAGTTAGAAACAGAAATTTCGAACTTAGTGCCAATGGACGGGCCATCGAATCCAGAAACCTGCTCATTGTGCTCAATTACACTCTTACGCTTAGTGACAACAAGGTTTTAAGCCTGGGAGATGGAATCGCACCATTTGGTGGCAGCAACCACCTGAGTACAAGGGTGCAGGCAGGGTATCCAATCGGGGCCGCATGGGGAAAGAAGATGCTTGGTTACGAAGACAGGAATGGAGACGGAATGCTTGCACTTAACGAAATCATTACATCTGATTCATCGGTTTATAAAGGATGGAGCCAACCCAGATATCGTGCCGGCTACGGAATAAATATCAGCTTACGAAACGGACTGGTCTTTGATAGTAGATTCGCCTATCAGAGTAGATATGTTCAGCAGTTCCAGAGCAGAACCGGACCTGGTACTGAGGATACAAAATCACCACTGCCCGTTCAGGCCGCCGCAATACTTCGTGAACTTTATCTCCAGCAGCCTATTTCTGATCTGCGTTGGAACTCAGCAAGTGTGACGCTCAATGTTCCCAGAAAATTTCTGGAGAAAATTGGTGGACGGAGCATATCTATCTCCCTTCAAGGAAGCAATCTTGGTCTCTGGACTAACTATAGTGGGCGTGATCCCGGAATTAACAGTTACCTCGGAAACGAAGGGGAACTTTCGGCTGATACGGGATTTACGACACCAAGGCCTAGACTATACGTACTTGACTTCAAGGTGGGGTTTTAAATATCCATGATCGGTATACATAAAATAGTCTCAGGAGTATCTCTAGGTTTAACGCTCTTAACCGGATGCTCATTAGACAATATCGTTAAAGTAGATAAACATCAGATCGATAGGGATGTCGATCCGAAGTATCTGGATACTCGACAGGGAGCTCTAGGGCTGCTCTATTCGGCTCTAGGTAGTTTTCAGGAAGCCTTCAGCGAAACATCGTTATATACTGGTGTCCTGACTGACGAACTGACCTCACGTCCGTACATGATTACCGCAGACTATAGGAAGTCATTAGGTACCGGTATTGATGCCAGAGTGGAACCGGATAACTACCTGATTGGGAAAGGGATAAGTTTTGGACCTTATGCACAACTACAAGCCACCCGTATTAAAGCGGGATACGCGCGTCACTTTCTCCGTAGGCAATCCGATTCAAGTTTAGGATATGCGATTAGTGCGTCTTATGCATATGAAGGATATGCAATGACGTTAATGGCAGAAAATCTATGTTCTGGTATTCCACTTTCGGATGTACAATATGGTAAGGAGTCCGTTTATGGGAAAGCAATCCCCACAGATTCTTTACTTAAAATTGCAGTTTCAAAGTTCGATTCCGCATTGTCTATTAGTCATGATAGCGTACGATACACTCTTCTGGCACGGATAGGAAAAGCCAGAGCGTTGGTATCGTTAGGAAGATATGAAGATGCTGCAAATACAGTTTCAGATGTTCAACAAAACGATAAGTTCAGGCTTACTTATACTGAAACTGCAGCCTCTGGCACTAGTTCGACAACTCCAGCTGATGCGTTTTGGACTATGGATGGTAATTCATCCAAGGCAAGACAAGCAGGACACGAAATAGTAAACAGGGAAGGGATCAATGGATTAGTGTGGTATACAAATCCCAACAATATCGATCCTCGTTTACCTGTTACAGTTCAAAAAGTCGCTGATACGTTTACGTTTACCCCTGTTGTGCGACAGGCAAAGTTTCCAAGCGGATCTATATCGGTGAATTTAGCAAGTTGGGTTGAAGCTAAATTGATCGAGTCAGAGTATCTACTTAGCATTGATGATCCTCAATGGTTATCCCCATTAAATGAAGCGAGGAGATCCATTGGACTTTCTGATACAACAGCTCCGTCATCTATGAAGGACAAAACAGATCTTCTCTTTCGGGAACGAGCATACTGGTTCTATGGACATGGCACACGCTTATCCGATATGCGAAGATTAGTCAGGCAGTATGGCCGCCCAATAAACTCGGTTTATCCAATTGGTGAATATTCCCGAGCATCTGATGTTTTTACATATAGTGATGCTGTTGTATTTATTCCATCCATAAGAGAACACAATGAAAATTATGCCTATTCAGGTTGTATAAATCGCAACCCATAAAAAAGGACTATACAGCATATGCAAATAGGAAATCAGATAAAAGCAGCTTTTTTGCTGATGATTATGTGTCTGGCATGCGTAGACATTGAAGGGCCCGAGATGGAAACTCTTGGACCAGGGCAAATATTGTCCCGAGTGGAATTTCCAACATCTGCAGTCATGATAGCTAAGGGCGATTCTCATCGAATAGATTTAGGGATATATGCCATGAATCGTGAGTCTATACCTTACAATCCCGATAGCATAAGGTGGTCAAGCGCCGAAGCTACTGTTGTTAAAGTGACTGAGGCTGGTGTACTGTATGGATTAAAGGTCTCAGACGGGCCAGTTTTAGTAACGGCAACATATCGACACAAATATGTTACAATGACTGATTCGTTGAGTGTATATGTTACAGATGAAGCCATCGATGCCAATAGAATACGTCTGGTATCACTGGATAGCAGTAGAATTGATTATGTTGCAATGTATGGATATCCAAGAGTTCGTATCGATCTATTTAAAGGCGATACTCTTGTGGAGAAAGGAGCCTTACTCCCAATTGCTGTCGATGCACCTGCAGATGCTACGATAGATTATACAGGTGGACCGGATCAAGAGCCTGTCTACAGAATCAGAAATACGAAGAGTCTTATAGGGAAGTTCTGGATTCGTACGTCGATTAATATGTATGGAATTGTGGTTAAAGACAGCATCGAGTTTACTGGTTTGTACAGCTCATATGTGCCACCAGGTCAATTCCCATCGAATTTGTTACCAGATGGTCAGGCTCAGATACCTACGAACCTCGATACTATTCCGTTGCGGTTGTATCAGCCATGTGCTTATGTATTTCTTTCTAATACATCAACTGATACTGTAGACGTCGTTTTTTCAGATTCCCTAGCCTCGCCAAGCGGCTGTGCAGAATCAACACTCCATCCCCTTCTCTCATTCTCCTGGGGAACGGATATACTGGGACAGTTTATAGGAGGTCACTTTATTACAATGCCTCCAAACTCAATTGCAACTCGTCAAAGCAATACGCTTGGTATCATTATATACACTATAAGAAAATCATCCACAAAGGAAGTTCTTCCGTTCTTTACAGGGCATTACAAACAGCTCAACCCGGAATAGGGCCCATCATCAACTTATAAGCAATGACATTCACTCGTAGAAATTTATTAAAACACAGCGCAATTGCTTTACCTGGCAGTATGCTTCTAAATAAAGGCATGTCCTTTGATGATCTGAAAGAAGCATTTCCTCTAGCAACAGGCATAGACAAGGCAAAGCTTATTGCTACCGCGATTGATTCCGCCATTAGAGCTGGTGCGTCATATGCAGATGCAAGGCTAACAAGAAATGAATCGTTTACAATTAATTCATTTTCCCCCAATCCCAAGCAGACAATGGCACTTGGTGTACGCGCACTGTATCAGGGTTACTGGGGATTCGCTTCCAGTCCTCTGTGTTCAGAGGAGGAAGCAAACCGAATAGGGGAGTCGGCCGTTGTACAGGCTAAAGTCAACGTTTTAGGTCGCGAGCGACAAACTGAACTTGCTCCATTGGAAATAAGCAATGGCGAATGGGAAACTCCTGTTAAAGACAACCCGTTTAATATAGCGTATGAAGAACTAACTGACTTCTTTGCTGGGTTTAGTTCGTACGCATCGACATTGAAGTTTATAAAGCAGTTTAACCAATGGTATGAATTCTCACGTTCATACAAGGATTTTGGGAATTCTGACGGACAAAACAACTCTCAGATTTTATACTGGTCATCAGGGAATGTTGCATTTAAAGTTGAGGATAAGAGTATAAAAAGAGAATCCTGGGGAAAGGTCGAAGAAATATCGATTGCTGGAAAGGGATTTGAGTACTTTAGAGATCGACCTATTCGCCAGTATCTTAGGAACGCTCATGAAGAGGCGCTTAATGATCTCAGTCTGCCGATGAAACCTATAGATCCTGGTAGATATGTTGTACAGATCGATCAGGGAGGGATTGCGAACGTACTACAGAAATCGATCGGAAAGGCAACTGAAGTTGATAGAGTTTTTGGTTTCGAAGCTAATACGGGTGGAACCAGTTATATCACAGATCCGCATACTATGCTTAATACTTTAAAGATTGGTTCAAATTCTGTAAACGTCTGGTGTGACAGGTCTGAAATTGGATCTGCCGGGTGTGTTAGGTGGGACGATGAAGGAGTTCATCCGGAGAGATATGACCTTGTAAAAGATGGTATTCTGGTCAATCTTCAGACAAATCGTGAGGGAGCGTCATGGGTGAAAGATCACTATCAGAATACTCAGCAAGACCTACGTTCATTTGGTACAGCCAACTCGCCATCTGCTATGGATGTTCAGATAACCCACCCCTCTGATTTATACTTGATGCCCAGTGATACATCCATAACAAGAGATAACCTTCGTGAGTCAATTGATGATGGAATAGAGATACGCATACCAGATATATCCTTCGATTTTCAGCAGATTACAGGGTGGAGTCGAGGCGGTAAATCATACGAGATAAAAAAAGGAAAACGTGAAGCGATATTAGCCAACGCTGGAATGCTATTTAGGACGCCGGAATTATGGAATAATATTATTAGTATTGGAGGCACTCCAAGTGTCGAGTATTTCGGTCTCCTATCCAGGAAAGGGCAACCAGAGCAGACTATAGCATCCGGCGTCAAGGTTCCTCCGTGTATAGTAAAGGAAATGACAGTTATCGATAACACCAGAAAAGCATAGAGTTACTATTCATATGATAACAGTAATAGAAAAAGGTAGACGCATTTTCAGCGAGCCGGATGCTAGGTCCGTGATAGAAGAGCTGATTACACATATTCCCGCCGAAAACGAGCTATCGATCAGGTTAGGAAGTTGGTGGGGGGCGGGACAAAGATGGGCGAGAAACCGTGCATCGCTCACTTCAGATCAGCGGGATATTACTCTGATTATCTCTCGACCCCTTTCACACAGAAAACAATATCCTTTATCTATATTAGCTACCACGAATCAGATCGATTCCGCCTCACTGAAAGGGATCGGCAATCACATCAATGTCTATTTTGACAAATGGAAGGAAAAGGTGCCTCCTGATAGGATCCTTGATGTGCCAAGCGATATAGGAGAAGGTACAAAAGTATGGTCCGATGCGACATTCGATCGAAGCATCCTGGAGAATGCAGAGGTCGTAGAACAGCTGACCCGCCAATCGGAATCTGACAACCTCATGTCTTCAGGATTCATAGGATCTACAGGCTCATCCGCAATGCATTTTTATCGCGATGAGTGGGGACGTACAGATTGGAAATGGGGACTCGTAACACAGGCTGAATGTTCAGTCACAGTTCGGGATAGGAATGGGAATGGTTCCGGATGGATGGGTAAGACATCTTTTGATATCAATAGAGTTAACATTCCTGAATTGGCAGCTCAGGCGCTCGAACGTTGCAAGTTATCATTGAACCCGGTACGAATCGAACCGGGGAGATATCAGGTAATTTTAGAGCCACAGGCTACTGCAGTATTCACAGAATTATTAATGGGCGCGATGTCTAGAGGTACTCCAGAACGTGCAGGAGGAGGAATTCTGTTTCTTGGAGATGACAGATCAATTCAAAGGTATAAGAGCAAACTAGGCTTAAAAATTATTGACGAAAGACTCAATATATTTCATGAACCATCAGATCCGTTTTTCGGGTCACATGTAGAATCGTTGCGTAGAAGAATAGATCTAATCAAGAATGGTATATTAACTGGAATGTTCGACGATTATGGGAGCCAGCTTAATGAGATAGCCGATATGTATCCTGCATTCTATTCAACTTCATATCGTATGAGTGGAGGTAGCACTTCCATAGAGGATATGATCTCCTCAGCAAAGAGGGCTGTATTGGTTGCCCGAATCACTCAACCAGAAATCGTTGATCCGGGAAGTATGCTTTATACCGGTGTAACAAGAGACGGTTTATGGCTCATTGAAAATGGTGCAATAACTAAGTCTGTAAGAAACTTCAGATGGACTGAATCGCCATTGTTTGTGATGAACAATGTCGAAGAGGTTGGGATCGAGGAACAGGTTTTTGAACCAAATGGATCTCGGAACCCAATGAATTATGGCTTCTCAAATTCTCTTAACAATGTGGTAGTTCCACCGCTCAAGATCAATGATTTCAGTTTCACTTCAACGATAGACGCAGTTTGATGAGATCCTTTATAATAGCACTCGCGTATACGTTATTATCGATATTGCCGTTATCCAACATCCATGGACAGACATTGTTCAGCTTCCCTGATACTGTTCCTGACTATTCTTCATACAGGCATCTTGATGAGTGTATAGCCGGCCTGAACAGACTGGAAAAATCACCGGAAGTCACAGGTGATTTATGGATAGATACAGCTGATATAGATACAACAAAATATCTGTCAAAAGCATCACTATTATTAGTTGAACCAATGTTGTCATGTATATCAAAGATAAACCCTGATTCCATATCATTAAGAGAGTCTCCTGCATATATACGCGCTTTGATAGCGGCCAATATGGATGACAAGGTCACTCCTGTTATTGATAGGCTTAAAGACTCAATGATTAAGGATACAAGATACGGAATAGCATCACAGATAATAAGAACTCTAATTTCCGCAAAACCTGCTCGGTTACAATTGGCTGATCGCTTGTATCAGGATGTTGATCGGGCATATCATGCAGATTCCTTATATGATAAAATTGTACACAGATTTACGTATAGCTTTTATTTTGGTGAATCAGGTCTGTTAGACTTAAAGCAAAAATATATAATTGAATGTTTACAGATTGCGGACACACTTTCTGATAAGTACCGCACTGAGAGATTGATCGGTTTCTTTAAGCTGATAATGTATCCTACACTCGCGTCAAATACTTCACAGGAAGCGTTCGATAGCCTGGCAGTATCCACAAGTGCATATCGCAGCTACCTGTCTAATCTCTGGAAAAGGCTTATGGGGAGTGAACCTACAGAGACGAATATTGATCCATTTGCAATGCAGGCACCTAATCTTGTGGGGCATTTCTGGTATTCGAATACTGGCGGTAAGATTCACACCACCTCTCAGTCGATTCAACCCATCCCTAATACAGTCAATATCCTGTATTTTGTTCAGGGAGGGTGCCATTCTAACAGCTGGGGAGTTACCAACGGCCGGAGAAATGGGAGAGCTATGAGCTGTTGGGGCGAAATCAATAAAATCCATAAGATTATGCAGCAGTATCCCAATATTAAACTTACTGTTGTTACAAATATATTCGGTTCACTTGGTAGCGCACCACCATTAACTCCGGAGCAGGAAGCGGATACTTTGGTCAGCTATTTTTTAGATTTTCATAAATTGAAGGGAACTCAGGTTATATACAATACCGAGTATATAAGGTTGCCTGGATATGACAGGAGAATAGTCGATATTGAAACAGAAAATGAATTGGCTTACAAGAATATTCTGAGAGGAACAGCAAGTGCTAGTGATAGGCAGTCTGTTATCCTGATAGATGAACTTGGCAAGGTCTTTCATTACGGACCTGTGTCTGGAGCAAGTGGACCAATAGTCGATATGAGACTTAAAGCTGTAATGGGCAGACCGGCCAATAGAATGAAAGAATAGTTATAGAAGTGCAGTAAGCCAAAAATACCTGTCGATCCGCAGTTACGGTTGGCAGGTATTTTTGTGTTATCCCCCTGCATAATGCAAATCAAAAGCGAGAAGCTCCTAGCGTAAATCGAATACACAATTCAGATTACAGTATGGTGCAACGCCGAGACACGTTCCGGCGCATTCAAGCCCGAACTGGTATTCTGTCCTATCAATCTCTCCGATTCTGAAATATGCGAACGCATCAAGTCTGGTGATGCGCAGGTTTTTGAATGGCTCTTTTCTGAGTATTGGGGACCGTTGTGTGCCTCTGTCGCATTCATTACTCGCGATCAGGATGATGCAAGGGAAGTCGTTGCGGATCTATTTGGTAACTTATGGGAGCGTAGAGCTTCCTGGACGATTAGTTCCAGTATTGAAGCGTACCTGTTTGTTGCGGCCAGGCATAGAGCGTTATCGCTGCAGAGAAATGTGAAGCGAAGAGACAACCTCGTTAGAACAGAATTGGTGGTTAACCAGGTCGTTGGGATACCGGCAATGTCCACTGATGCCTCCGCGTCCACATCTCTGACTCAACAGCGGCTAGAGCTAAAGTTGACCCTCGAACGGGTCATATCCCAACTTCCGGAACGATACCAGTCCGCTCTTTACTTGCGATGGGAGCGTGATCTGTCCTATGAAGAAATTGCCAGGATACTAGAAAGTACGCCGGCTGCCGTCAAGAAACTGGTAAATCGGGCCACTATTATCCTACGCGACCGAATTCGCGACGACCCCAGGTTTTAGAGTATCTAAGGTTTTTAGACCGAAAAAAAATCTTTTAGTTTTTTGTCCCGATCTGTGCAACTGGCACGTCATATATACAGATGACACATAAATCGGAATCTCCAGCAGCCTTTGATGGCTTTAGCGACGATCAGATAGATCGTTTTTTGGCTGGCAAGAGCACCCCTGAAGAATCAAAACTATTTCTTTCATTTCTTCAGAATGCGGAATCAGCGGAGTCATGGCAGGATGTGTTTCAAGCTTTTGAATATTCATTTAAAAGTGATATAGAAAACGGCACAGCTGAGACGTTACTGAAACAAAGGCTCGGCGAACTCCCTTGGCGTCTCACAGAAAACTCTAAGGTGGCTTCCGGGAACAACCTCACCGCTGCGAATTCATCGCCTCAATCATACCGAAGACGTTTTTTTGCCAGGGCGCATATGACGCAGTTTCTCATAGCAGCAGTTGTTATGGTAACCGTAGCCCTTGGCTGGCAGATAAATCGGAGTTCCACCCCTGTATTTAATCAGTCCACAGGATTCTCCACCTACACTACAGCAAATGGACAAAGATCGGAAGTTATACTTCCGGATGGAAGTCGTGTTTCTCTGAACGTAGGGAGCACACTTCAGGTTCCGGTCAACTACTCCAACAACAACAGAAGTCTACGCCTCGAAGGGCAAGCGCTGTTCACGGTAGTACATGGCTCGGAAACACCGTTTATTGTAGAAGCAGGTAATAGTACAACTCGTGTGCTTGGAACCCGGTTTACAGTTCGTAGCTACGCAACAGATACAGCCATATCAATCGCGGTTAAGGATGGTAGGGTGAGTGTCGCGGATCGAAACTCTCTATCGACTCCGGTTGTGGTATCTGCCAGCCAAGGAATTGAGGTCAATGAGAGAGGGGTAACCAACGTGAAGCGCATCGGAGCAGAAAACTTCACATTTGCAGAAGGAGTTCTTTCTCTTAATGGAGTTCCGCTCAAGTATGCAATCGCCGAATTAGGGCGGTGGTTCGACGCAGATGTCCAGCTTGCTGACAGATCTCTAGAAAATAGACGTATCACAGGTACTTTTTCGGCGGGATCTATAACTGATCTTGTCGCAATTCTTTCAGTCGCGTTTGATGATATCGGTATTATCCAAAACGGACGTATCGTAACTCTCCACTTGAGGTAAGTAGATACATATGCCTATCTGTTCCAGGATCGATAGAAAGAGGAGAATTGTTTCCTCATTTGCTATTTGGCTGATGATCCCTGCGTTTTTCCTTAGTAGTTCCAGTAGCTATGCACAACAGATTGATGATTCTCAAACCCAGTCCAAAGCAATAGTTCTGGATAAAAACACAAGTGCGAATGGTGCACAGAACTCCGTCAAATCTCTTGTAAGTCTCACTGTTAAAGACAGCTCGATAAGATATGTAGTTCATGCACTTGTCAATCAGGCCGAGATGAAGGTCGTCTACGATACTGATAATCCGTATCTCTCTAAACGGGTAAATGTCTCGGTATCCAAGATGCCCATTTTGGAAGCTATGAAAACTGTCCTCAAGGGAACTGGCTTATATGCTGTTGTTACCTCAAATGGAGGGACCATTGCAATACGAACTGTTATTGATTCGACGGAGTTAAAGTCCCGTTCGTCCGGTGAGGCTAAAGGTCACATAGCAGGTAGAATAACTGACTCAGCAACAGGTCATGGCATAGGTGGTGTCGTATTATCAATACGCGGGACACGTGTTGCAATTACCACAAAGTCCGACGGAACGTATAGATTGGAAGTGGTTGCAGGGAATCATATAATTGATGTGAAGTCTCTTGGATATACTTCGAAGTCTCAGCAGGTAAGTGTCCAGTCCGGGAAGTTAAGCAGCATCTCATTTGTAATGACGCCTTCAGCTGCCACCCTGGATGGAGTTGTGACAACAGCTGTTGGAAAACAGCGTAGAGCTGAGATTCCCAACGATATAGTTAAAATTGAAGCAGATAAGATTCGGGAACGGTCACCGGTTAGAAATGTCATTGATCTGATCGAAGCAGCACAGGTACCTGGTGTACTTATACAACACTCTAATGGTGATCCGGGATCGCCATCACGAATCAGGATTCGTGGAATTGGGAGTATAAGCCAAAGTAATGATCCGGTGATGATTGTTGATGGAGTTTGGATCGATGCTAAAACATCCTATCCATCCCGGCTGGATAATATTGACCCAGCTTCGATTGAAACTATTGAGATAGTACGAGGGCCTTCTGCTGCTACTTTATATGGACAGGATGCTTCGAATGGTGTGATAGTGATTACTACCAAAAAGGGGAAGGCAGGGCCTAGCAGGTGGAATCTTTCGTATAAGAGGGATTGGGGACAGACGTATGGTAAGAAACCGCTGGAATATGCGGGAGTGGGAACTTCTCATGCAACCACAATGCAAACTGTATGTTCAATTCGGGAAGTTCAGGATTATACATGTACGCAAGACACCGTCCTTGTATACGATCCTAACAATCCTCTGGTATCTAAAGAAGGAGTGGAAACTAATAATAAGTATATGGCTCAATTAGATGGTGGTGGCCAAAATATAAGTTATATGTTTACGTTCTCAACTTCAAATACAATCGGCGTACGAAGGAATTCAGAGATTGAAACGATCCGCCAGAGGATAGTTGGATTTCAAACACCTTCCGATTTCCTCAAACCTTCAGCGCTTGACAGAAATACAATAACCAGCAACGTTGTTTTAAACTCACGTCGTAATCTTACGTTGAGTATGATGGTTACGGGCACACAAACAAATCTAAAAGACAATTCGATATCTACTAAGTGGACAGGATTTCCCAAGAGTCCAGTTATAACTAATCAGTATAGTATAGACACGATATTTTCATCATCAACAAAGGGGGCAATTGGTATGAGAGAAAGCCCTTACAAGACCTTAAGCGGATTGATATCTGGGAGTGTTCAGTATAATCCTCTGGAAGCTATCCAGGTAAATGCAAACATAGGAGCTGAGAAAACATATGGCAATAACTCGTGGTATAGCCGTAGTTTTGATTGTTTGATAGTATCTGGTTGCGTAGAAAAATTAGGAACAAGATTTGAATCTAGTGAATCCGGGAGTGTTCATACTCTTCGGTTAAATGCATCTGTAAATCTCAGTCTGGGTCCTCTTAACCGCTTTTTAAGTATACGCCCTTCAATTGGTGGAGATTATCGAAAAACGGATCAGACTCGAACATCTATAAATAAAAATGACATTCCTGTAGGTGACCGATCGCTAACCGGAGGAACGTTAATGAGTGCAGATAATACTATACAGGAGAACGCTCTTGCTGGTTGGTACCTGAACTCAACAATAGGTATTTTTCGCCGTATCTATTTTGACGTAGGGTTGCGGCAGGACATAGGAAGTGCAATTACTTCATCAAAAAATGCAACCTATCCCAAGATAGGTGGATCTTGGTTGGTGTCCGATGAGGGTTTTTGGAAAAGGAACCTATTTATTACCAACCTGCGCTTGAGGTCTGCGATTGGTCATTCAGCAGTACAGCCCGATGTAAATGATATTGATGGAAGATTCACGAATGGAGTAGAGTTTATTGATGGAGTATTTGTCAATACTGTCAATTTAGCCGGAATTGGAAATAGTATACTTAGGCCAGAACGAGCAGTGGAGCTGGAGGTTGGATTTGATATGGACTTGCTGAGTGACAGGATAAATCTTGTTGGAACTTACGCTCACAAGGAAAATAAAAACACTCTCGTTGTACGGCCTCTACCGGGATCGTTTGGTACCGACGTGGGAACACAATCGGGAAATCGAAAGGAGAATGTTGCAAGTGTAAGAAACAGAAACTTCGAGTTTAGTGCGAACGGGCGAGCAATAGAGACGAGTAATATGCTCCTTGTTCTGAACTATAATCTTACATTAAGTGATAATAAGGTAATGAGCCTTGGCGATGGTATTGCTCCGTTCGGTAGATCAGATTCCCGAGTTGAGGCAGGATACCCACTAGGGGCATCGTGGGGCAAAAAGGTTCTTGGCTATGATGATATTAATGGGGACGGAATGTTATCCGTAAATGAACTTATCACAGCAGATTCTATGGTCTATAAAGGATGGAGTCAGCCAAGATATCGTGCGGGGTATGGAATATCTCTTACTTTAGCTAACCAGGTGGTTTTAGATAGTAGATTCGCCTATCAAAGTCGATATGTTCAACAATACAAATATCAAACCATGCGTGGGACAGAGGATATCCACTCTACTTTGCCGGAGCAAGCAGCAGCAATATTGAGAGAGGTTCATGTCCAGCAACCTATATCTGATTTACGTTGGAATTCGGCCAGCATTACATACAATTTACCGAATAGCATTCTGAAAAAAATTGGTAGCCGCAGTATTGCTATATCACTACAGGGAAGAAATCTTGGCTTATGGACTAATTATATCGGCAAAGATCCTGGAATAAATAGTTCTCTAGCGAATGAACTTTCCTCCGACGATGGCACTACGTCATCTCAACCACGCCTCTATGTGCTCGACTTCAGGATAGGGTTTTAGATGAATAAAATGAAATTTATAGGAATAGCATTGATTGTTAGTCTATTCATAACAACAGGTTGCTCCCTGGGAAACCTTGTAGATATCGATAAACATCCAATCGGTAATGATATAGATCAAAAGTATCTTGAAACCAAATTGGGAGCCTTAGGTCTACTTAATTCTACACTGGGAAGTCTACAGGACGCTATCAGTGTAACATCACTTAATGTAGGAGTCTTAACAGACGAACTTGCTTCGGTGCAAACAAATTCAAGATATTATATACGCTCACTTGGTACGGCGATTGACTCTAGAACCGAGCCAGACAACCATCTGATAGGTAGGGGTATTCCCTTTGCCGCATATGGAACACTTCAGACAGCACGAGTACGGGCAGGTTATGCTCGTTATTTCCTTAAAAGACAGTCCGATGCTTCTTTGAACTATGCAATAAGTGCATCATATTCTTATGAGGGGTATGCCATTATTATTCTTGCAGAGAATCTATGTTCAGGCATCCCGCTTTCCGATGTGCAGTATGGCAAAGAAGCAGTATACGGAAAATCGATTTCCACAGATTCATTATTCAAGGTAGCTATCTCTAAATTTGATTCTGCGCTCGCAATAGATCACGATAGCACTCGTTTTAAAGTTTTAGCAAAGACAGGTAAGGCGCGAGCATTAATGTCAATTGGTCGTTATCATGATGCTGCCAACACAGTGGATGGAATCGAGCAAGACAATACCTTCAAGCTAAGTTATACAGAAGTGCGCCCACCAAATACAAATTCTATGCTTGATGCATTCTGGAGCAGGTCAGACTCTCCACCAAGGGGTGGTTATCTAGGGCAAGAAATAGTAAGTGGAGAAGGAAATAATGGTATTGTGTGGTATACAGATCCGAACAATTTAGATCCTCGAGTGCCGGTTAGTGTCCAGAAGGTTGGGGATACATACATTTTTCCACTGGAGATTAGACAGACAAAGTTTTCTACAGGGACAGTTTCATTTAATCTTGCAAGTTGGATAGAGGCAAAGCTTATCGAATCTGAATACCTTCTTAGTATAGATGATCCTAATTGGATTACACCATTAAACGAAGTACGAAGTACAGTAGGTCTTTCTGATACGACATCACCACCCAATAAGATGCAACAGGTCAATCTACTGTTTCGTGAACGTGCATTCTGGTTTTATGGGCATGGCACACGTTTGTCTGACATGAGACGCCTGGTTCGGCAGTACGGTCGTTCAGTGAATTCGGTTTTTCCGTCAGGAGGATATCCGCGGTCTATCGAAATCTTCACATACGGTGATGCAGTAGTATTTATACCTTCACTTAAAGAATTTACAGAAAACTATGCATATTCGGGTTGTATAAATAAACAACCTTAGACAATCAATCAAAATAGTTTATGAAATTAAAAAATACTGTTGCGACAATTTTCGGATTTTTGATAATATGTTCTGGTTGTGTTGATATAGAAGGTCCGGAAATGGAACCTCTTGCGCCAGATCAGATACTTTCTCGAGTAAGATTTAGCTCATCTGCGGCAATGATAGCTGAAGGTGACTCGCTTAAGGTTGGGTTAAGTATATACGCTATGAATGGAGAAGTCATTCCTTTTAATCGCGATAGCGTGACATGGTCATCTTCTGAGTCAAAAGTAGTCGGTGTGTCACCTGATGGGACAATTCACGCACTCAAAGTATCGGATGGTCCAATTTTGGTCACTGCAACGTATAACTATAAATACGTTACAAAAAGCGATACTGTCAGCATCTATGTAACAAACGAGACGATCGATGCTAATGAAATTCGTTTGATATCTATCGACAGTAATAGGGTTGGCCAGAATAATCCGTTTGGAGATCCAAGGGTCAGAGTCGATTTGTATAAAAATGGAAATCTTGTTCAAGCCGGTGCACTTGTACCCGTAGAAGTGGATTTACCAGCCGGATCTACAGTAGATAAGACGGGAGGGCCAAATGGAGAGTTGGTGCATCGTATAAATAACTTCAAGTCGCTTACTGGAAAATTTATGGTGCGCTCTTCAATAAATATGTACGGAAATGAAATTGGTGATAGTCTGGAATTTAAAGGTCTTTATAATGCTCAGAATATGTTTAATATATCACAGCTGGAGCCAAGTCAGGTATTATCAAAGACTCTATTGGATACCCTGCCTCTAATGCTTTATCAGACATGCTACTTTTCACAATTCTGGAATAGTTCACAGGATACAATTGATATTGTATTCTCAGATTCTACAGCATCTTCTACAAGCTGTGCTCCATCATTAAAACCGTCCTTAATAATTGCCTGGTTTTCTTCCAACGTGTATGGACAATTTATTGGAGGAAACATTATTTCTATGCCGCCATCATCTGTTGCATCAAGACAAAGTAATACACAGGGGACTGTGGTCTATAAAGTCCGAAAATCATCGACTAAGGAATATTTACCATTTTTTACCGGCCATTTTAAACAGGTGGAACCATAATAATGATTTTGCAACTTTTGACAATATGAAATATTCACGACGAAATTTTTTGAAGCACAGTGGAATTTCTGTGCCTGGAGCAATGCTTTTAAAACCGGGATTGACAATTCATGATGCAGGTGAATTGCTGCTTTCAGATACTATCCCGAATGAACGAGAGCTAATTTCTAGAGCGATAGATTCCGCAGTTTCTGCTGGCGCAACATACGCAGATGCACGACTAACCAGGAACGATAGTTTCGAGGTAGTTCATACGTCTCCAAATCCAAAGCAAACAATGTCGTTTGGTGTCAGGGCATTATATCAGGGGTATTGGGGATTTGCTGCAAGCCCGGTTTGGTCGCTTGAAGAAGCAGGCCGATTAGGGCTTGCAGCAGTTGAACAGGCAAAGGTAAATGTGCTAGGTCGAGAACGCGTTACAGAATTGGCTCCAATTGACATTAGCAATGGTCATTGGAAAACTCCGATTAAGGACGATCCCTTTAACATTGATTTCGATGAGTTACTGGACTTCTTTGGTGGCATTAGTTCATTTATTTTGACACTTAAGTTTGTTACAACAACTAACAGGAGGGCGGAATTTTTCCGAATCAATAAAGCATTCGGAAGCTCACAAGGGCAATTTACCTCACAGGTGTTATATCAGTCTTCCGGAAATATCAGCTTTCTATTGACTGACAAAGGAAGTGGGCGATCCTCAGGGAGGGATGTTGAAGAAATATCAATTGCCGGTATGGGGTTCGAGTATTTTCGAGATAGGCCACTGAGAGAATATATCAGAAATGCGCACGAGGATGCACTCCATGATCTTACATTGCCTGTGAAACCCATTGAGCCAGGACGATTTCTTACACTGATCGACCAGCGTGGAACTGCTAACTTACTTCACCAGTCAATTGGAAAGGCAACAGAGATAGATAGGGTGTTTGGATTTGAATCAAACTCAGTTGGAACGAGTTACATTAATGATCCTCATGTGATGCTAAATACATTCAGGGTAGGTTCAAGCTTAATGAATGTGTCATGCGATAGATCGGAAGTCGGCTCCGTTGGACGAGTCAAGTGGGACGATGAGGGAGTTACTCCAATAAAGTATGACCTCGTTAAAGATGGGGTGTTGGTTAATCTCCAAACCAATCGAGAAGGGGCATCATGGATCAAAGATCACTACGATAATAATCATCAACTTAGATCTTTCGGAGCATCTCACGCGCCATCCGGCATGGATGTTCAGCTGGTGCATCAATCGGATCTATCTTTAATCCCCAGCGTTAGGCCGCTATCGCACAAAGATCTTCGCGAGTCCATTGATGAAGGGATAGAATTTCAGGTTCCGAGGGTTGAATTGGATTTTCAACAGATAACAGGATGGACTGCTGGTGGAAGAGTCTATGAAATTCGCAAGGGAAAACAGGTAGCAAGACTCGCCAATGCCGGTATGTTATTCAGGACACCCGAATTATGGTCAAATCTAGTACAGCTTGGAGGACACGAAAGTATGCGTTACTTCGGATTGCATTCAAAAAAGGGACAACCAGAACAGACTGCAGTTTCTGGTGTTTACTCACCACCATGTGTTGTCAAGGACATTACCGTCATCGACATTACTAAAAAGGCATAGAATGACCAGTCACATAAAATCTTTTTCCGAGAGAGGGAAACGTGTTTTCTCAGAAGTGGAAGCTCGGGCAGTAATAGAAGAAGTAGTTAAAAACATACCGTTTGAAGATGAACTAGAAATTCAATTGGGAAGCTGGTGGGGAGCGGGTCAAAAATGGGCAAGAAATCGTGCCGCTCTAACATCTGATCAGCGAGAAGTAACTCTACTTATTCGAAAACCAATATCTCATGTCAAGGGATTTCATAATTATATATATGCTACCAGTAATCAGTTCGATTCGGAATCTCTAAAAGGTATTTGCCACCACATCAATTTCTACTATAAAAAATGGAAAGAAAAGACACCACCAGATAGGATTGTTGATATACCCAATGCAGACGTCAAGGGTGCAGATGTATGGTCTGATCGAACATTTGAGAGGAGCATAATAGAAAATGCGGAGGCAGTAGAAAAACTTACTCGCCTATCTGAGGCTGAAGGGCTGATGTCCGCTGGATATATTGAGACAGCTGGCAGTACCGCTTTGCACTATAGTAGGGACGAATGGGGAAGGGTGGATTGGCAATGGGGTCATGTAACTCAAGCCCAGTGTTCTGTAACCGTGCGAGATGCAGGAGCTAATGGGTCTTCATGGTCAGGAGCGACATCTTTCGATATAAATAGAGTAGATATAGACAAGATATCGAACTATGCTCTTGAACGATGCAAGATGTCAATGAATCCGGTCAGAATAGAGCCTGGAAGATATCAGGTGATACTTGAACCACAGGCAACTTCTGCTTTTATAGACATGTTAATGCATGCATTAGTTCGAGGAGACCCTGAGCGTCTTAGAGGAGGTCCCTTTCTTTTGGGGCTTGATCAATCGATTGGGCGATATAAAAGTAAGATGGATTTGAAGATAGTAGATGAGAGAATCAGCATATTTAATGATCCTGCAGATCCACATTTTGGCAGTCATATTTCCCCATTACATAAACGAGCTGACTTTATAAAGAACGGTATTCTTACAGGCATGTCTGACGACTATCGGAGTAACCTGAACGAAGTTTCAAATATATTTCCTGTGTTTCCCACTGGTTCTTATCGAGTCACAGGAGGACATACCCCGATAGAGGAAATGATTTCTTCATCCAAACGAGCAATACTTGTAACTAGAGTAACGCAACCTCACGAAATCGATTTATCAAGCTTGCTCTATTCAGGTTTAACGAGAGATGGTCTCTGGCTGATTGAAGACGGGAAAATTACAAAGGCTATAAGAAATTTCAGATGGACTGAGTCACCCCTGTTTGTATTAAACAACATTGAACAGATTGGTGTGGAAGAGCAGGTTTTCTCTCCTGTTACCTCTCGTAACCCCCTTGGTTATAGCTCGTTTTCATTATCTCTCAATAATGTGGTTGTTCCACCGCTCAAAGTGAATGATTTTTCGTTCACTAGCACAATCGATGCCGTCTGATGAAATACAAAAACATAATTTTCATGGGCCTGTCTGTGGTATTATTTCCACTTTCGAACATAACAGGTCAAACGTTATTTACAATTCCTGATACAACTCCTGATTATATATCGTATCGTTATATTGATGAGTGTATATCCGCATACTACAGACTTGATAGATTTGTACAACGCACAGGTCCAGTATGGAATGATACAGTTACTGCTAACGCTCCGAGGTATCTGGAATCGTTGTCACAGCAAGTAGTTGAACCAATGAAAAAATGCTTGGCGGGGATCAGTCTGGATTCTATCCCCCTGAACAAGGCTGCAGAATACTCCATGGCACTTTTTGCTGCAGATAGAGATGATGATGTCGAGCGTCTTTTTCTCCGTTTGCAGGACTCAATGATTGCAGATAAAGATACTAAATATATCACTGATTTTCTCTCAGCCTATATTTTTGCAAGGCCATCCAGATTGGAAAAAATGGAGAAGTTGTACCATGATATTAAACTGAAAATTCACCCTGATTCGGTTTTTAAGGGTATTCAATACCGTACTACCATAGCTTGGTATCTTGAAATGGTAGGAAATCAGGAATTTAGATCCCAAATTGCAAAGGAATTGGTTGAGATTACAGATACACTTTCTGATAAAACAGATCCCAGATATCTGAAATTAATGAGGTTCAGCATTTATCCTCTTGTAAGTTCGTTTATGCCACAAGAAGCAGTTGATAGCCTAATGTTATCTACCGATGCATACAGGAACTATCTGGCCAGCATTTGGGAATCAATGGCTGGCTATTCCGGGAGCGAGAACGAAATAGGCAGTTATGCAATACAGGCCACCAATCTTACGGGGAACTATTGGTATTCGAATTCAGGGGGTAAGATTGACAAAATATCGCCACTATCATTAAATGAAGTGCCAACAGTCAGTATTATATATTTCGTCCAGGGAGGGTGTCACTCAAATAGTATCAATGTTATGTACGGAAGAAATAATGGCAGACCTTCTGACTGCTGGAGGGAACTCTATAAAATCCGAAAGGTTATGGAGCAGTACCCTACTATTAAACTATTTGTTGTCACCAACACATTCGGATCGTTTGCAGATGCGCCTCCATTGACGCCAGAGCAGGAAGCTGATACTCTCGCCGACTACTTTCTGAATTTTCATAAATTGAAGGGCACACAAGTCGTGTATAAAACGGAATTTATCAGGCTTCCTGGCTACGACAATCGCAGAGTAGATATGGAAACAGAAAATCAATTAGCTTATAAACACATTACAGGTATTGGCCATAACACTGTAGTTTTAATAGATGAGCGCGGCAAAATCTTTCATTATGGTGTACTAACCGGTCCGCAATCCATAATAGCCGATGCCAGAATAAAGGCAGTTATGAGTAGGCCTGGTAATCGATCCTCAGCTATCGCTCCATAAAACTTGTACTGATGGCCAACACATTAGGATCTTCCCGATCCTCCTCTGTAACTACTAATCTTGAATTATCAGAGGATCACAAAAAGACAAATAGTGCGATTGTTAGATAGATGAGCTTGGAAAAGTATTTCATATTAACGAGGTTGACAAAAATCTATCATAGCTAGATAATTTAGATGAAATGTCCACTCTCACTCTCTCAACCGATTCTGATGAAGATTTTACGGAATCTTCACTAATCGATGGACTAAAAAATGGAGAGGAGAGTACATTTCGGCATCTTTACAACACCCTTGCTCCGAAGCTTGTTGAACTATCTGCCTGGCTCACGGGCGATATAGCCACTGGTGAAGATATTGTACAAGTTGTTTTCGCGGACCTTTGGTTAAGGCGTTCGACATTGGTAATTCGTGGATCCATTCGGGTCTATTTATACCAAGCGGTTCGAAATAGAGCGGCAAAACATCATCGACATAATAAAGTTGTAGATCTGTTTCAACGTCGCGGATTTCTGAAAGACGTAGCAACTGAACTTAGAACTAGCCCGCCATCTCCGGAGCAGGCCCTGTTTTCTTCGGATATTGCCACCGCAATTCACAGTGCGCTTGACCTTATGCCATCAAATCGGCGCCAGGTGGCGATTCTTTATTTTCGTCACGGAATGAGTTACGGCGAGATTGCGAAAATAATGGGAATATCCGAATCCGCTGCCAAAATGCATTTTTCTCGAGTCCGGGCCACTCTTCGTCCAATTTTGGAAAAAGTCGCTGGAATTGAAGGGGACGACAAAATAAAATAAAATTTATTGTTACTATTAGACCTCTTGAGGGACTTGTAGTACATGAAGGAGATTCGAGAACATATTGACTGGTCGAAGTTAGAGTCGGGCGAAGCGACTGATCCACAAGTTCAGGCGGTATTTGACTGTTTTGTGAACCAGTTGGCCGGCCCGGAGATTTCTAACAAGTGGAGCGCTGATCACGGTTATGCTCGACTTCAATCACAGTGGCTTGACCACCATACGGATCATCCGCCGGTCTTAAATACAAGACGGAACTTTGATATATCCGTTCGCCATATAGCAGTAGCCTTATCCGTTCTTCTTGTCGCGCTTGCGACCTTCACTGGTGTTAGTCGCATGCTAGACAGTGGGGAAGAACTGGTCAGAACCTATAGCACCGGTATCGGACAGCAGTCAACCGTATCACTTGAAGACGGCTCTTCTGTGATTCTAGCTCCCAATACACATATGCGAGTTACTACTGATCCTGCGAACCCCACCCGTTCCGTTGAACTTGTGGGGAAGGCTTATTTCCGTATTGACGCCTCTTCTACCGCACCATTTGTCGTTAAAACTGGGAATATACAGACGAGGGTATTAGGAACCATGTTTGTTATATCGAACTATCCTCAACGTAGTGTGAATGTAACGGTTGTCGAAGGGAAAGTTGCTGTCTCGGTAGATAAAGGAGATAATGCTGTACTGACTGCCGGTTCGGGTGTTTCTGTAGATGGATCCGTCATTCGATCATTGCAAGCTACCAATCTTATTGTTGATACAAGCTGGATTAGTAATCGACTGACCTTTGATAATACTCCAGTAATTGATATGCTCAATACCCTAAGCCATTGGTACGGTGTCGAGTTTATAGTGTCAGAACCAAGTTTAACAAATCGTAATGTTACCGGAGCGTTCACAGTTGGTTCTGTTAGCGAAATGATGCAGATGTTAGAGGAATTACTGAATATTGATGTATTGCGTGAAGATAAGGGTTCTTCATCTCGCATAGTTATTAGTTCTCGATACGCTGAATAATGCACAACCTGACATTAATCTCTACTCCAATTAAACATACGTCTAATGATTACAGTTTCTAGAAGTGTAAGCGTTGTATGGATACTCGCTTGTGTGTTTTTATATGGTGGAAGCCCGCTGTATTCACAAGATACAGCATCGGCCCAATCAAAAGTTGTACCGAATACAGCAAAAAAGACACCAGGGATGGCCAAACGCATTTCTGCAAATTTGGACTCAGTAGCGCTTGATAAGGCAATTCAGATAGTCGCAGCAAAGGCCAGTTTGGAAGTGTTATTCGAAGGTTCTGTAATTGAACGATATAAAAAGATAGTATCAGGGAAGTTCGATAACGTGCCTGTTGACAAGATTTTTGAGCAAATATTATCTGGAACAAAACTTCAGGTTATACCACATACAAATCGCGTGATTTTCATTCGTGAAGTGGATTCAAAAGACGTACGGGGCGATAATGGTGCGATTGAAGGAATAGCAACTGATGCTAGTACAAATCAACCAATCATTGGAGCACGATTAATGATTGAGGAGATATCCCGGGTTGGATATGCTAGCGACAAAGGTTTCTTTCGTCTCTCTGATATTCCTCCCGGTACATATCGAATTAGGGCTCATGCTGTGGGATATAATGTTTCGCGAGTCACCGTTAACGTTAGAAGCAAGGAAACTTCTCATGTTTCCCTGAAGTTATCACCTGTAACTACAACACTTTCAGAAGTTGTTACTACAGTTACAGGTAAACAGCGTAGAGCTGAGATCCCCAACGATATAGTTAAAATTGAAGCAGATAAGATTCGGGAACGGTCACCCGTTAGAAATGTCATTGATCTGATCGAAGCAGCGCAGGTACCTGGTGTACTTATACAACACTCTAATGGTGATCCGGGATCGCCATCGCGAATAAGGATTCGTGGGATTGGGAGTATCAGTCAAAGTAATGATCCGGTGATGATTGTTGATGGAGTTTGGATTGACTCTAAAACATCCTATCCGTCCCGTCTGGATAATATTGACCCAGCTTCGATTGAAACTATTGAGATAGTACGAGGTCCTTCTGCTGCCACTCTATACGGACAGGATGCCTCCAACGGCGTGATTGTCATTACAACCAAAAAGGGGAAGACAGGGCCCACCAGGTGGAATCTTTCGTATAAGAGGGATTGGGGACAGACGTACGGGAGTCAACCTTTGGTTTATAGCGGAGTGGGCAAGTCTATGGGCAATTCCAATTTTCAGACACGGTGTTCAATTGGAAATATATTGGCTTATCAATGCAATCAGGATACGGTACTCATCTATGATCCTAACAATCCACTTGTCTCTAAAGAAGGGGTAGAAACGAACAATAGATACAGCGCCCAGGTTGACGGCGGAGGACAGAACGTAACCTATATGTTCACATTCTCAACCGCTAATACTATTGGAATAAGAAGGGTTAATGAAATTGATAAGATTCGTCAAAGATTAGTTGGCTATCAAACACCTTCAGATTTCATTAAGCCGTCAAACCTTAGTATAAAGACGATTACAAGTAATGTAGTGATAACTCCACAGCAGAATCTTACGCTTGGATTGACAATCACTGGGGCTCAATCTCACCTGAAAGACAACTCTCTTAATAGCTCCTGGTTCCAGATTGGCCAGCAAGGGGCCGGTGTAGGAGCGCAATATGGTCTAGATACTGTATTCACTTCGGCGCTGGGTAACGGAAATATCTATGCGGAAGAAGCGCCTAAAAATTCCATAAACGGATTAATTTCGGGTAACCTCCAATATAGACCCAATAACTTCGTAGTTACTGCGAACATTGGAGCTGAGAAGAATAGTAGCACCAATTCAACATACTCAAGGCCGACAAGGTGCTACTTAAATTCCGGTTGCACTCAAGGGTTAGGAACTAGATCAGAGGGATCTAACTCCGGGAGTCTGTATACCGTAAGGCTAAATGCGTCAACTAGCATTAACCTAGGAACTCTTAGTCGTTTTATAGATCTTAGGCCATCGATAGGCGGTGACTATAAACGAACTGATAACTACTCTACCTCTATATCAAAACGGGATATACCAGTTGGAGACAGATCATTGGCTGGAGGAGTTTTCAATAGTGCAAGCAACAGTACTACTGAAAATGCATTAGCAGGATGGTACTTAAATTCAACTATTGGCCTCTTTAAGCGTATTTACTTTGACGTTGGTATTCGACAGGACATCGGTAGTGCAATTACATCATCACAGAACGCTGCTTATCCAAAGATTGGTGGTTCCTGGCTTGTTTCCGATGAGAGTTTCTGGAGAGTAAACCCATTTATAAACACTCTTAGATTAAGGTCTGCTATCGGTCATTCTGCTGTTCAACCAGATGTGAGAGATATTGATGGAAGATTTATAAATGATGTCGACTTTATAGATGGTGTATTCGTTAATACAGTCAATCTGTCCGGCTTAGGTAATAATTCGCTCGAACCAGAGCGTGCTGTGGAGCTAGAGCTTGGTTTTGATGCGGACATACTGGATAACAGGCTAAATCTGGTTGGGACATACGCCCATAAAGAAAACAAGAACACGCTTGTTGTCAGATCGTTACCAGGCTCTTTTGGTGGAGGCTCACGTAAGGAAAATATTGCTAAAGTAAGAAATAGGAATTTCGAATTTAGTGCTAACGGCAGAGTAATAGAAACAAGCACAATGTTACTCGCCATTAGCTATACTCTTACATTGAGCGATAACAAAGTAGTACGGCTTGGTGAAGGAGTATCTCCATTTACTAGCCAGGAATCCAGAATTCAGGCTGGTTACCCAATAGGAGCAGCCTGGGGTAGGATGCTTCTTGGGTATGACGATTTAAATGGGGATGGAATGCTGGCATCGCATGAAGTTATCATTTCCGACTCAGTGGTGTATAGGGGTTGGAGTCAGCCACGAAGTCGTGCAGGTTATGGAATATCTTTAACTTTAGCAAATCAGATAGTTCTGGATAGTAGATTCGCTTCTCAGAGTAAATACGTTCAAACTTACCGGAATAAAACGGGGCCAGGCACAGAAGACACAAACGCACCTCTGAGTGTACAAGCTGTAGCATATACGGCGACTCAGAAGCCAGTATCAGATATTCGTTGGACTTCAGCAAGTATTACATACAATCTGCCTAACTCTCTTCTTAAAAAAATTGGAGGTAGAAGCCTGGCCATCTCAATTCAAGGGAGCAATCTTAATCTTTGGACTAACTACGCTGGACGCGACCCAGGCGTTAACAGCGGGGTAGGGGAATTGACGATTGATAATGGATATATATCTCCTAGACCTAGACTATATGTTCTCGACTTTAAAATGGGACTCTAAATATATTTTATGAATAAAAATATTAGAATCATTTTAGCCCCGCTTACTGCGCTATTAATAGCATCTGGATGTTCTTTAAGCGACCTTGTGAATGTAGATAAACATCAGATCGATTCAGACGTGGATCATGACTATCTTGATACAAAGCTGGGGGCGCTCGGGTTATTGAATTCGACTCTTGGAGGCCTACAGAGCGCTGTTAGCCTGACTTCACTTAATGTTGGTGTATTCAGCGATGAACTAACATCTCGTCCTCAGTATGTGAGTAATAATGACTATACTTACTCATTAGGAGCTGATCTGGATTCGAGGATAGAACCTGAAAACTATCCAACAGGCAAGGGAATTATCTTCCCTGCTTACATACAACTACAGTCCACTCGAATTAAAGCCGGATATGCACGCTATTTCCTCCGTAGACAGTCTGATATAGCACTAAATTATGCAATAAGCGCGGCATATTCTTATGAAGGTTACTCTATCATATTACTGGCCGAAAATCTGTGTTCTGGCGTACCACTTTCTAAAGCAAATTACGGGCAAAAAGTGGAATATGGGAAACGGCTCTCAACAGATTCTTTATTTGAGATAGCTATATCAAAATTTGATTCTGCTTTAACAATTCCGCATGACAGTATTCGCTTTACTACATTAGCTAGAATTGGAAAGGCGAGAGCATTGTTGTCGTTAGGGCGTTACAAGGAAGCAAATGAAGCAGTAGTTGAAGTGGAACAGGATGCTGAGTTTAATCTGACTTATACCGAAGCTATTGCTCCTGGTGCGTCCTCCTCTATATCCTTTGATGCCTTCTGGACAACTACAGAAACCATTGGATCCCGGCAAAGACAACGGGGGCATGAGATAGCTAACAACGAGGGTGTTAATGGTTTAAGATGGTACTCAAACGCCAACAATGTTGACCCAAGATTGCCGGTGACTGTAAAATCAAGCGGAGATTCACTGATCTTTGCTGAAATAGTGAGACAAGAGAAGTTTCCTAATGGAAATATTAAATTGAAGCTGGCTAGTTGGATAGAGGCAATGCTAGTCAAGTCGGAGTACCTGCTTAGTATAGATGATCCCAACTGGATTGTTCCAATTAATGAGGCACGAAGAAGCATTGGGCTATTGGATATAGTCTCACCAACAGCAAAAAAAGATAAGATCGATTTGCTTTTTTACGAACGGGCTTTTTGGTTCTATCTACATGGGACACGGCTATCTGATATGAGACGATTGGTTAGGCAATATAACAGGCCCGTCAACTCAGTTTATCCAGTTGGAGAATACTCCAGGTCATTGGAGATATTTACATATAGCGATGCTACAGTCTTTATCCCTTCACTGGATGAATTCAATAATAACTATGCCTATTCAGGTTGTATAAACAGACTTCCATAACCATTAGAAACATGAATACCATGAAACTGTTTTATGCGCTCAGCTATATAGCAATACCAGTTTTTACATGTGTCGCATGCGTAGATATTGAGGGCCCTGTGGTCGAGCCTCTCGGTCCCTCAAATATTCTATCACGCGTTACACTTAATACATCTGCTGTGATGATGGCTGAAGGTGATTCCCATAAAGTTCAACTGACTATGTATGCCATGAATGGGGAAAGCATACCATATGATCCAGACAGTGTAAGATGGTCATCATCTGAGTCAAAGATCGTGAAAATATCCTCGGATGGTACCATTCATGGGCTTAAGGTTTCAGATGGCGCAATTCAGGTTACGGCAACCTATCGACACAAGTATGTTACCAGGAGCGATACAATTAACGTCTACGTAACTAACGAGACTATCGATGCAGATGCAGTTAAACTGATTGCGATCGATAGTAACAGAAGCGACAACTTCGCTGTTTATGGAGCTCCGAGGGTAAGAGTAGACTTGTATAGAGGTAACACCCTTGTGCAAAAAGGGAGTATAGTTCCTATTGAGATTGACTTGCCCGCAAAGGCAACAATGAATCCCATTGGTGGCCCAAGCCGCGAGCCAGTCTATTTGATCTCGCCAGGCCCTATGATAGGAAAGTTCTGGATACGTACGTCGGTTAACTTATACGGTAACCCTGTCAATGATAGCATTGAATTTATTGGGTTGTATAGTTCGCTGCTGTCGTACATGGTGGTCGACCCCTTACCGGCAGATCAACTATCGCAGCCTACGGTTCTTGATACTTTGCCCTTACGTTTATATCAGCCCTGCGCTTTCGTTCAAATACGCAATGGTTTTAATGATACACTTGACTTTGTTTTTTCAGATTCGGCAGTGTCTTCATCAAGTTGTGCGGAAGCTCCTCCTCATAGATGGCTTACTGATTTTATAAATGTGATTTTCAACACTGTACAAGGCCAGTTCATAGGAGGAAATGTTACCTCAATGCCTCCAAATTCAATCGCGACACGTCAGAGCAATACAGAGGGAGTTATAACCTGGTATATCCGCAACTCCAGGACTAAGGAACCTCTGCCATTTTATAGGGGCCACTACAAGCAACTAAACGTAGAGTAAATTATGATCAAACATAGCCGCAGGTCAGTATTAAAGAAGAGTGCACTCTTAACTCCGGGTGCCATACTTACAAGAAATATATCACCTCTCATTTCTCAGACAGATTCTGAAGTTCATATCAAAGTTACCGAAAAAAAAGAAATAATCTCAACAGCTGTAGATTCCGCTATTTCAGCTGGGGCGAGCTATGCTGATGCCAGATTAACAAAAAATGAAAGCTTTTATGTGGGAGATTCGGCATCTCCGCTACAGCAGGAAAAAATGGCGTTCGGAGTTAGAGCATTATACCAGGGGTACTGGGGGTTTGCAGCCGGACCGGTCTGGTCACAAGAGGAGGCAGCTCGACTTGGGAGGGCCGCCGTTGCGCAGGCAAAAGCTAATGTATTGGGGCGTGAGCGTATTACAGAGCTAGCACCAATGGAGATCACTAATGGGCACTGGGAAACACCAGTAAAGGATGACCCATTCAAAATTGACTACTACGAACTTAAAGATTTCCATACTGCTCTAAGAAACTTTGCGGTCAGTCTCAAGCATCTAAAGAATCCTCTTATATACTTTGTATTTACACGAACAAACAAAGCTTTTGGAAGTTCGATGGATCAGTTCACAACTCAAACTCTATATCAGTCATCTGGAACCATTAAATTCCAAATAAATGACCTTAGAGGTGGGGAATCTATAGGAAGTGTTGACGAGGTATCTATCGCTGGTCTCGGGTTTGAGTATTTTAGGGATCGCCCGCTACGAGACTATCTTAGAAAAGCCCATGAAGAATCGCTCAATGATCTGGAGCTACCCTGGATGCCAATCGATCCTGGTAGGTACGTAACATTAATTGACCAGAACGGTGTTGCAAATCTGCTTCATCAGTCTGTTGGTAAAGCAACTCAGGTCGATCGTGTATTTGGTTTTGAAGCTAACGCCGGTGGTACTAGCTACATAACTGATCCAGAGAATATGTTAAATAACTTTAAAATTGGTTCAAAAGCATTCAACGTTTATTGTGATAGATCTGAGGTCGGATCTGCTGGTCGTGTAAAATGGGACGACGAAGGCGTACAGCCGATAAAGTATGATCTCGTGAAAGATGGTGTTTTGGCTAATCTTCAAACAAACCGTGAAGGTGCCTCATGGATAAAAGAGCATTATGATAACACAAAGCAAAATTTACGTTCTTTTGGAGTAGCAAGTTCACCCTCAGCCTTAGATGTACAGCTTACGCACCTATCCGACCTTTATCTCAAACCTGTCAATTCATCAGGGAGTCGAGATAATCTTCGTGAGTCTGTTGATAAAGGGATCGAGTTCAGAGGAACTAATATCTCGCTGGATTTCCAACAAATATCTGGATGGACTCAGGGAGGTCGTGCCTACCAGATAAAAAATGGAAAGCGAGCTGCAAGATACGGTACAGCCGGTATTTTATTCAGGACACCTGAATTATGGAATGGATTAGTTGAAACTGGCGGGGAAGAAAGTGTGAGCTACTTTGGTTTGGAATCGAAGAAGGGACAGCCAGAGCAAACATTTGCCTCAGGGGTGTATGTGCCGCCGGCACTTTTCAAAGATATGACAATCATCGATGTCACAAGGAAGGCATAAAAACATGACGCAACAAGCACTCGTATATGAGAAGGAAAAACGCATATTTACCGAATCCGAAGCCCGATTGGTAGTAAGCGAGGTGGCTTCCTATATCCCTGCCGGCAGTCAGATAAATATTGAATTTAGCAGTTGGTGGGGCGCGGGGCAGAGATGGGCAAGAAATAAAGCATCGTTAACATCGGACCAGCGTGAAGTAACCTTGCAAATTATGCGGAGACTGGCAAATGGTAATATTGCTGCGGCCTGGATTTATGCTGTTACAAATCAAACAGATTCGGCGTCATTAAAGGGTATTTCCGACCATATTACCTATTACTACAATAAAGAAAAGAAAAGAATTCCACCAGATAGGATTATAGCTGTGGCGAATGGAGTTGCGGAGGGGGCTGATGTATGGTCAGATAGTACTTTCGATCGCAGCGTTGTAGATAATGCAAATGCCGTAGAGCAATTAACGCGGTTATCTGAAAATGAAAATTTGATGTCGGCTGGGTATATAGAGTCTTCTGGTTGTACTGCATTACATTATAGCAGAGATGAGTGGGATAGAGAAAAATGGCATTGGGGGAATGTTACTCAGGCTCAATGTTCTGTAACTGTTCGTGACAAAGGGGCCAATGGATCAGCATGGGCCGGAAAAACATCATTTGATATAGATAGAGTTGACATATCAAAATTATCAAGTTATGCACTTGAACGCTGTAAGCAGTCACTGAATCCTGTGAGGATAGAACCAGGTAGATATCAGGTAATCCTCGAACCTCAAGCTACTGCGACTTTTACAGATATCCTCATGAATGCGCTTATGAGATCGATACCAGAAGGCTTAGGCAGAGGTCCAATATACCTGGGATATGATAACTCGGTCAGACGCTTTAAAAGCAAGTTTGATTTAAAACTGGTTGATGACCGGGTGAATATCTTCCACGAACCGAGCAATCCACACTTCGGAGCACATGTAGCACCTCTCCATAGGAGAGCAGATTTCATCAAGAATGGTGTGTTAGTAGGATTAATGGATACCTACTGGCGCAACCTGAATGAAGTATCTACTATCTATCCAACCTTTCCAACTACCTCATACCGAATGGACGGAGGTAAAGCTACGCTCGATGACATGATTTCATCATCGAAACGTGCTCTCCTAGTAGCGAAATTTAGTCAGCCTGAAGAAGTAGATAAATCTAGTCTCTTGTCAACGGGGCTTACAAGGGATGGCCTATGGCTCATAGAAAATGGTGCAATTACCAAACCTGTTAGAAACTTTAAGTGGACAGAGTCTCCGCTCTTTGCCTTAAATAATATTGAAGATATTGGAAACGCAGAACAGGTATTTTCACCTAATGTGTCTAGGAGTCCACTTGCTTATGACTTCTCAACTTCTCTTAATAATATAGTAGTGCCGTATCTTAGGATAAATGATTTTAGTTTCACCAGTACTATTGATGCCGTATGATGAATAAAATATATACTACTTTGCTTTGTCTGACTTCGCTTACAACCTTTGTATCTAGTGCATCAGGCCAAACCCTTTTTAGTCGTCCCGATACAAGTCCAGACTATGCATCTTATAAGCATTTCGATGAATGTATTGCGGCATTAAGTCGATTAAAAAGACTCTCTGAATTGTTGGATCCAGTATGGACTGATACTGTCGATGTTGACTCTACTGCTTATCTTAAGAAAAGAGATATTATTGTTGTCGAACCTATACGAGAGTGTCTAAAGAAGAGGAACCTTGATTCGCTTTCGGTAGAGACTGCAACGAAATATATCGATGCTTTACTGGTTGCCAATAGGGATGACGACGTAATGCTCCTTATTAATCGTGTGAAGGATTCGATTGCCGCTGAAAAAGGCAGTATTAGCGATTGGTTGCTAAAGAGTTCAGGTGTATTGATGTCTGCCCAACCAGCTCGCCTGGAGCAGGCCAAAAGTTTATATGATGAAGCCATGTCGATCTTGCCTGAAGATTCAGTTTTGCAGGTTGTTCAATATATGGCCAACTTTGCCAGTTATCTTTATAAAATTGGTAAGCATGAGGATGCCTCAAAGATAGCAGACAGGATCATTAAAATAGTTGATACTGTTGCAATAGATAAGTATAAACTTTCTGCTAATCGGGCTGAAAGTGAAAAATACCATAAAGAGTCTATCTATTCATTTGCTACGAAGAATATGCTCCCGGAGGCGGTTGATAGTCTAAAAGTATCAACATCAGCATACCGAAAATATCTGGCTAAAACCATGAGGTCGGTTTTAAAACATGAGCCGACCGACGATGAGATTGGCCATTATGGACAAAAAGCCCCAAAACTAGCCGGTCATTACTGGTATTCCAATGAGAACAATACTATAACCAAGACAGATTCCTTCACTGCTCCAGAGGACTCGGTAGTTACAATCATCTACTTTGTAGGGGGGGGATGTCACTCAAATAGTGTTTCAGTGTCTCGCGGTAGAAGCAATGGTAGGTCCGGTACATGTTGGGGTGAAATTCATAAAATTCGTAAAATCTTGGATATGTACCCAACTATTAAACTCGTGTTGGTTACAAATACATATGGTAACTTTGGTGATGCTCCACCATTAACTCCAGATCAGGAAGCCGATACTCTAGCAAATTACTTTCTGGGTTTTCATAATCTAAGGGGCAAACAAATAGTTTATCGAACCGATTTTATAACACTGCCTGGATCAGACAAGCGGCGGATAGATTTGGATACTGACAATCAGCTTGCATACAAGGATATTTTATCGTGGAAACAAGTTTCTGATTTCGACGGTGTCGTATTGGTAGATGAAGCTGGAGAGATTTTTCATGTCGGGAAGCTCAATTATGAAGCATTTGCGGTTAATCAAAAGATAAAAGCTGTCATGAGTAGGCCTCGTAATCGAACGTCGGCAGCAGTTCGCTACTACTAACTATCCGATAAACCAGGCTGCTGGCGGTCAAACTCAACACTGGCCGCCAACAGTCTGGTTTTATTCGTTATTTCCCTCAAAATCTCACAAGAATCACAGTTCAATAACTAAAGCCACCAGAGTCAAATCCATCCCTCAAAAAAGCACACCCTCTAGACACCACCTACTAAAAGAGTATGTTATACGCATACAAACCCTCTGTTTGTAATAAGTAATCAGACTTATTAACCAAAAACACCCATCACTAAATGAGCTTAAAGAGTTTGCTTGCCGCTGTCCTACTTGTTCCGATGATGATCGCCTGCAGCGACAACGGGCCAGGCACGCCAATGGAAGAATCCGAGTACTTAGGAGGATACGAACTCCTGACGATTAACGGTAATCCACTCCCCGCAACACTTTCGATGGAAGATGGAGATATAACCGTTACAAGAGCATATCTTAACCTCCTGGAAGACAAGCGATGGACAGTATTCCTTGAAGGTGAAGCTGCAGATGAATCGCCGGTGACTCTGGAAGTCCAAGGTGCTATCGAGTCCAAAAACAGATCGCTCGTCCTTATTGATGATGATCCAGAAGGAGCCAATATTACCGTAACCTTTAATGGCGACAAGGTAACTTTAAAGATAGATGGTGAGCCATTTGTCCTGGTGTTAAAACGTATGCCCCCTGGCTAAACTAGTGTAAATATCTGTTATGAATGGCTTGCGTTCTCGAAATAATACGAATGCAGGCCATTTTTATTATAAGCATGCTCTCGAATATCTAATTAGCTCAGCAGCGCTGTCGGTACATACAATCAATTATTTGGATGTGTGCGCTTAGTCCCTATATTCCAGAATATCTCCAGGCTGACAATCTAGAGCCCTACAGATTGCTTCTAGTGTCGACAGCCGTATCGCTTTTGCCTTGCCGTTTTTCAAGACGGAAATGTTGGCCATTGTGATACCGACCTTCTCTGCAAGTTCGGTAACGCTCATTTTCCGCTTTGCCAACATGACGTCGATGTTAATTATTATTGCCATATCTTTAAACAGTTAAGTCATTTTCAGACTTAATATCTATAGCATTTTGCAGGAGCCTCTGGAGAACTGCCGCAAATACTGCGATCACGAGCGGTGAACAGGCTAATACTGCTCCTATAAGTATAAGACCAGGGGCGTCGTCAATCTCTGCAATCGGAAAGAGGAAAGGCACACACGCAAGATACAAGACAGCCATTGTAATCGCGCTGTATTTTATATTTCGAAGTGCCCTGATAGACAAAGCAGAAAAAGCGGTGTTCTGGTCGATAAAACGGAGTAGCTTGAGCGTTTGTCCCAACGCAAAGAAGAACGGAACTGCTGTCGCGTATAGTAGCACTACGATAACGAGGAACGCATGAGAAGCAGCGGGAAAATCCTCTGAACCTCCTTTATAGAGATGCGGTAGGCCAAAAACACATATGGCAAGCGCAAAAATTCCGAAAAGAAAGATTGTAAATCTTAAGAAGTACGTCGATCCTTGTTTTATAAATGGTGCTTTTATTAAGCTATTCATACATGTAACTCGTTACGGGATTTTATATCGACCGCACTTTGTAAAATTCTTTCAAACACGGCCGCAACATTGGCAACTACGACGGAAATAAAAATCATAATAAGACCCATCATTACACCACCGGTAATGTCATCCTTGCCACGCATCGCAATAAAGAAGTAAGCTTCTGCTCCTAATATGAAAGCGACAAGAGATATAGCGCAGTATTTTATCTTCCGTAAAGCTATTACGGAGTTGAGGGAGAATATTTTATCCTGTGCGACGTATCCGAATAACTTAAATGTTTGGTACAACGCTACAAAAAATGCAATGGATGCTATATACGCATACGCCAGAAACGGATCGTTAAAGTAAATCTGAAAGAGAGTGGCGTGCACGTTTCTGCCCTCCAGGTGAGGCTCCCAAAGCATAAGGGCGAGAGCTCCAATGCCGACGAGCACAGTGACCACTTGGAGAAATACAGTTGAGCCTTTTTTCATGGGTGTTCCTCATGAATTATGTATGCTTTTATCCTAATTCAAAATTTATCGTTTGTCAATATATATCTACCGCATAACGATATTAAAAAGGCTGTCTTTAATAGACCTGTTGGAGAGGAACGTTTGTACGACCCAGAAAATTGGTGGTTTTTATGAGAGGAATAGCTTGCCATATGGGTATAAACAGCAGTGACTATCTATTCTCCTAAACATGTTGGTCAAAAAGTATCTCGTTCCCATCTGGATCCACAATCATAAAGCTCGCAGGGCCACTCGATGCTTCATCCGCTTCTGAAATTATAGAAATTCCACTTTCTCTTAACTGGCGTTGTAGCTGCCGAATATCGGTAAAACCAGGGACCACCTTCGCCGAACTATCCCAGCCAGGATTAAAGGTCATTATGTTTTTGGGGAACATACCCTGAAAGAGGCCGATAATATGGTCGCCGTTTTTCATAATTAGCCAATTTCGGGATTGGTCGCCTGCAAATACGGAAAAACCAAGTTTCTCGTAGAAAATACGGGAGTGGTCGATGTCTTTTACTGCCAAACTGATGGAAAATACACCTAGCTGCATGGTTCCTCCTATTTCGTCGATAATCAGCATAAAACAGGCCGAGGGGAGGGAAGCTTGGGATACTACCTTTGAGCATCCTACGATTGTCGAGATCGAGTCCGACTTGGAAGCTTATATATTACTCGCAACAGGTAAAGATGGGGAATTGAGGAGATGAGCCAATTTTCCAATCGCTGTGATTGAAAATAACATAATAACTAAAGAGCAGCGCTCCTATTAGGAACGCTGCTCTTGAAAACAACTGGACATTTTCTGCTAACTAAAAGGCATTACAGGTGAGGGATGGTGATACTATCTATTCTTTTTAGTCGTAATCACAATAACACCAGAAGCTGCTTCTGGCCCATAAAGTCTAACCGCACTTGGCCCTTTAAGTACGTTGATAGTTTCAATCGAATTTACATCTAACTGATCAAGTAGACTCTTCCCGTCATTATTATTTGATATACGTTTGCCATCCAGGATAATAATAGGATCGTTATTTACACGGAAATTATCTTTTACTGAAACTTTTGTTGCACTATCTACTTTGATGCCTGGGAACTGAGTCAGTTTTTTACCATTGGAAGCTATTATAGTAATTTGGCCTGGCTCTGCCGCCTCTATACTATCAGGAAGTGTCAGATTCTCGCGCACCACGGTATCCGCGTGAGCTGAACCAGCTGCTAGCAATGCACCCGCAACTATTGGAGTAACTCGTTTTATCATGGATCGATTTTGTTGAGGTTGTTTTATCTTTTCTGTTAAATAGGCATTTTCCTCAATCAGCTGAGAATCCTGCTTGTGAGCTGAATTGTTTGGAAAGGACTCTGATGCCTCCACCATGGTCGGAGATTCTATAGTCCTGGGGACAGGTGAGAAAGCAGAGAGGGGAATAGTTATAATCCCTGCCAACACAGCGGCCGCAGTGTTGCTCCTCCAACTCACATGAGTACGAACGCGCCTGACGTTCATAATTGATTGCAAACGTTGTTGAATACGTGACTTTCGCACAAATGGTGCAGCAGAAAGTTGGAATTCCGCTGAGCCGCGCAAGGCTTCAACTATATCAAGAAGATGAGTTGCATATCCAGATGGTTTGTATCCCGAAGTGAGAACATAGTTGTCACATGCTTCCTCTCTAAGTGCTCTCAATTGAAATACAGTATACCACACTAGTGGGTTAAACCATTGAATTGCACATAGTAATAATGCCATTGTATATAGAAGACAATCAAACCGTTTTATATGTGCAAGCTCGTGGATTAGTACATTTCGCAATCTGTCATCGGACCACGAAGTAAGATCGCTGGGAAGAAGTATTACCGGTGATAGCGTACCGTATGTAATAGGCATCACATCATTATTCTGCAGTACTACAACAGCCCTATTTGGCAACAATGATCTTTGTATATCCTTGAGTATATAAAGCACTCTGAAATCAGTCGTCTTTACAGACTGCCGAACTAACTGCGATGCGCGTATATGGCTTAATACTAGGAAGATAAGCGCGACTATAAAGCCTAGGGCCCATATTCCAAGTATTGTAAGAAACACTGGAAAATCTTCTGTCAGCAGTTGCGTTACTTCAGTAGCCGAGCCCTCTGAAACTAACCCAACAACAGTGGATGGTATGGTAGCTATTGTACCAGCTGACTGGAGAACTGGCGCCTCCCACTTGGGTCCTACAGAACTATATACAGGGATAGCTAGCATAATCCCACATGCTATCATCCACATAAGATGCAGCTGCGCTGCTGATCTACGATGCAACACTCGCGCTATTATCCCCACGAGAAGTAGCACAATAGTTCCGCGCACAGTCATACTCATCAGCGCATCGGAAACGAGATGAAATGGGGTCAAATCAGTTCCGGAAAACCAGGATCTTATTGTTGTCCAGATCATATCCAGGCTCATCGACCCTCCTGTTTAGCAGTTTCGATGGCACTCCGCAGACGTTTTATCTCTTCGTCGGTCAATTCGGTATCTTCGACATCCAGCAATGCCGCAACAGCCCGTTCGACAGATCCTCCAAAACAGGTGTGTACAAGACGCTTAATGGCCGCCTTAGGTTGCATCCTTTCATGCAGAGCAGCAAGCATAGAAGATGTATTCGGAGACTTAACAGGCTCGGGCGATACATCGCCGCTAAGCTCAGAGTTAATCTGCGCCATTACCTGCATTGAACTCACATCAGCATTGAGAAATGCCTCAACCTGTTTTCGTTCATCTTCCGTTACTTCATTGGAATAAAAACGATCGAGAAGATCCCAGGGAAGCTCAGATTCGGAAGCGTCTGTGTTGTGCATATTATGGCGTTGCACGATGGACGATTTTGGGGACATTCTTAATGAATTTTGTCCCAAAAATTCTAGAATAAACCTGAAATGCTAGCTTTTGCCCGGTTTGAATCGTGACAGTAGATCCCGGATTACCACTTCCATGCGCCGTCCCTGCTTCTTCGCCGCATCCACAGATATCCCAAGTGCAGATGCTATTTCTATATACTTGAACCCTTCGATCCAACGTAGCGTCAGAATCATACGTGCCTGAGGGGGTAGCTTCGTCAATGCCTCTCTGACTGCTGCTTCCAGCTCCTGTGTTTCTGTATGAGCTGCGGGTGATTCTCCTCGATTCCCACCCATCGCGACTGGATGGATAGATTCCACAAGTTTTTCATTCGCTGAGGCAGTAGTCGATTCATATCTGACTCGATCGGCGATTCGGAGGCGAACAGCCCCAAACACATAACCACGTAGGCTCCCCCGGACCACAAGCGTTTCCCGTCGTTGCCAGATATCAAGCATCACGTCCTGAATAATATCCTCGGCCATATATGCCGGACCAATTCGTTGTGCAAATCGCAGAAGAGCAGGGACGATATCATGGTAGAAGGCATCGAAAGCCGAAAGATCTCCCTTTCTGATGGCACTGAGCCTGGGATCTTCACTGGAATCGTCAGATGGCGTGAGTGCGTTTTTTCTGGAAGCCATGTTCTGCAATTTGGACCCATTTGCTATGGTTTGGCAACTCCAGCGTTCAATACAAACAACCGATCAGTATGTTAACCCGCATTCTACGTATATAAGATATCTTCTCCGCCTGAGTATTCTTTAAAATTCCTCTAGCTTTGTAAACCCGCCTGCGCGATTTTTCTGTAAGCTGAACTATTCAGTATATAGCTTAAACTAAATGGGATGTAGGACCCACATATGGCTAAACGTTGGATTCGCTGGACCGGTTATACCACCGGTGCAATTATTGGTATAATAGTTGTAGGAGCAACTGGAGTTTTTGCGTATAGTTCGCATCGTCTGTCCCAACAGTTTGACGTTCCTTCGCCAGCTATAGCTGCAGTTTCCGATGAAGCTTCCATAAGTCGTGGTTATCACCTTGCGACTGCGATCGGTAAGTGCGTTGAATGCCACGGCGAAGATCTCGGGGGAAAAGTTTTTCTGGATGATCCGGCGTTGGGCCGTATAGCCGCTTCTAATTTGACCCATGGACAGGGAGGTGTAATGGCCTCCTATAGCGATAATTCTTTACTTGCACGCGCTATCAAGCGTGGAGTCCGGCATGATGGAAAGGGCCTGATGCTGATGCCCTCTGAAGATTATGTTCATTTTTCTGATCAGGACATATCCGCATTAATAGCCTATATTCGTTCATTAGCACCGGTTGATCGCATATTGCCACCATCGAATATCAAGCTTTTGGGCCGTGTGTTGTATACAACCGGCAGCCTACCGTTGTTAAGGGCTGAAATAATTCCCAATGACTTAGTATCACCGCCCATAACGCCTTCGTCCACGCTTGATCTAGGTAGATATTTAGCTAATGTAGGCGGATGCACCGGTTGCCATGGACCTGGGCTTTCCGGTGGTAAAATTCCAGGCACTCCACCAGATTGGAAACCTGCTACAAATATTACACCCTCCGGTCTAAATGGCTGGACAGACATGGACTTTGTACGAGCAATGAAAGAAGGTGTTCGTCCAAATGGTACCACGATAGATACGCTTATGCCTTGGAAATTAGCTGGCAAAATGTCAGATCAGGAGATGCAGGCCCTTTGGGCATATTTGCGTTCAGTGCCAGGTAGAGAGTTTGGCAACCGTTAGTGATTCTATAAACATACATTCCTATATTTAGTTTATGTCCAATCCACCTCTTTGGCTTCGCGGGCCTATCCCGAATATTCATGCCGACTTGCAGGGTGTCGCACATGGCCTGCTTGAAGCATTGGAAGAAGTTAAGCACGCAATTGAATCATTACCTTCAGATAAATTGTGGCTAAAACCATATGGCGCGGCATCAGTGGGATTTCATCTGCAACATCTTGCTGGAGCGACTGATAGACTGTTTACCTATGCCCGCGGGGATGCCTTAACAGATAGTCAGCGCACTGCATTGGTAGCTGAGCAGGCAGCAGGGGCAAATGGCGGTGAAAAGTCGATTGAGCAGTTAATGAATGATTTGGAGAGAGTGATTGATTTGGCTATTGAGCAACTACGCTCTACTGACCCTTCTGGTCTACATGAACCGCGGTACATTGGAGGTAAAAAACTACCTTCGACTGTGACAGGGCTACTTGAGCACGCTGGCCAACATGCTAGTCGACATGGTGGCCAGGTGGTGACTACAGTGAAGGTTGTTATGGCGATCTCTAGCTAACTCATTTCTGTTCCAGGCTCCTCAGATTCGATTAACTCATTGTAAATAACTAACTTAGCTCAAAACAAGGCCTTATCTCCAGCTTTCGCCGTAGGTTTGTTCGGTTAAAAAAAGAGTCAGTTCCTAACCAAAGTCTCACTCAGCAGTTTAAATTGTAATGGTCATCGATATTCCATCTAAATGGTGCGTAGAGCCTTCAATCTCCTTCTAAGTGTTTTCTTACTCGGGTTTCTTCTTGAAACCGGGGAAGGCTCTGCATGCACTTCGCACCACCCGGAACCTATAAGTCAGCATACAACCGTTCCGCCACATTCTCAGCATGATAGTCACCCTGTAGATGGTTGCCAAATGGAGTGCTGTAAAAAGAAAGGCGGTGAAAGGTCAGAGTGCAATGGAAGCTGTGGGACGATGTCGTGTCAGAGCTCTTCCCAAACAGCGTGCGTTCTTCAAACGGATAGTCATCCTAACAACGCGTTAAAGTTTGAGGGAAGGGATTTATTCCCATCTTACAGACATCTATATAGTTATTCTGCGATTGCCTCTATCTGGCAACCGCCAAAGATGAGTTAAATAGCGGCCTTACTGCCGCCGTTGGTTGTTATCCGGAAGCAAAAATCGACTTCCGAAGTTGTAATTTATTTAACTAATAATATCAAAAAGAATGAAGCCAATATCAAAAGCATTGGTGATAGTTGCTGGATGCCTATCACCAATAGTCGGGGTTGCCCAGATCGTAACCGTTAGCTCCCATGCCAACCTACAATCCTGCCGCCATAACAAGATTCAACCGGAATCTACATCTGTTAGAAAAGATCCGATGCTGAAAGATGATAAAGGGAAAAGCGCCTCGTCTAGCGATGATGTAAAGTCAATCATGGGCTCCAGTCAGCTAAAAATTGTCTTTGATAGCTACTTCGCAATGAAAGATGCGCTGGTAGGTGATGATGCATCTAGAGCGGCGACAGAGGCTGAGAAGATGGTAGCCGCACTTAATTCAGTTGATACAACAAAGCTAGCTTCCGATCAGGCTATTGTTTGGACAAAGATCATAAAGGATCTGCTGGCCAACGGGAAAGCTGTTTCGAGCACAACAGATATTGCCAGTCAGAGGGCAAGCTTTGTATTACTCTCCAAGGGTGCTTATTACCTCGTGAAAGTAATCGATTTAGGAGTAGATGTTTACCATCAACACTGTCCAATGTACAATAAAGGTGAAGGGGCCGACTGGTTAAGCAAGGAAAAAGCTATAAAAAATCCATACTTCGGAAAGAAGATGTTGGGGTGTGGGAGCGTAACGGAAACAATTGAATAGGAACGAAAGACAGTGAATAATACAATCTTATTTGTAGCCGCTGCATCGCTATCCATTGTTTTATCGGCTTGTAGTTCTAAGTCTGATGCAGATATGTCAAAAAATATTGCCCCCTCTTCTATCGGTACTGATCAGGTAAAGGATTCTATCAATCCGATATCAACAGAGGAAAATGGCAAGTTTTCCGATCTCTTTGCTCGATATCAGAATCTGATATTGGCGCTGTCTTCCGACAACGACAAGGAGGCAGCGACGGCCGCCGAAGAGATACTTGATGCCATATCTAGAATAAATTCTGATAGTTTTAAAGCTGAAGACAGGGTGACTTATAAAGATATTGCCTCAAATATCGAGGAGAACGCGCAACATATAGTTGATAATGTTGGGAATATCAAACATCAGAGAGAGCATTTGGTCATATTGAGTGAAGACCTATACGACATTGCAAAGCTTTTTGGAGTCAATAAGCCTATATATAAAGTTGTATGTGCTACTGCCGGTAAAGATAGTGGGTCTTACTGGTTAAGTAACAGTAAAGAGATTAAAAATCCTTACTATGGCGGTAAGGATAGCTGTGGCGAAATTCAAGAAGAGTTAAAATAACTGAAGCTGACGTGTTAGCATACAGTTCTTGCCAGCGAAGCCTGTATGCTAACCTAGTATAAAACTCACATACCGACAGACTTTCGTTCTATGAATCAAAAGATTAAGCTAACGTCCGCAATATTTATTGCTGCTATCCTATTGATACAGCTCATAAGACCTTCAAAAAATACATCGGCTATTCGTGGTGGAAAGACATTTGTAGATTCATTTCAAGTTGACAGACAGGTTGATTCGCTACTGTCCGTGTCATGTTATGACTGCCATAGCAACAACACCAACTATCCCTGGTACAGCAGCATTCAGCCTGCGGGATGGTTGATGGCAAACCATATCAAAGATGGCAAGGGGGAGCTTAACTTCGATGAGCTACCGACTTACACCATTCGCAAGATCAGATCTAAAGCCAATCAGATTTCAAGCCAGATTAGGGATGAGGAGATGCCCCTGAAGTCGTACCTGTTACTGCACCCGGCAGCCAGATTGAGCTCTGAAGAAAGAGACATTCTTATAAAATATTTTAACTCTCTGCAGAGGCGGTAGTGGGAGGTAACTGCAAGCTACAAGCTGGATATCTGCTCAAACTGAAAATCTAACTATAACTCATTAGCGTAACTCAATATCTTGAACTGTCCATCCCTTTCAATAATTGAAGAAAACAGAGTTAACTTCTCTTTGCGATCTGGGATCTGGAATGCACACCTTGAATGAATAGTATTTCCATTTTCCATGTGAACAATCTTATCGCATGCAAATCCAGCCGTAGTAAGTTGACCTCCAAAATCTCTAAGAAGACGACGTAGCCCTTTATCACTATTACTTGATAGACGATACCACATTAACTGGGCAGACAGATCATATGGCGGAAGTGACTGCGGGTGGCCAGGATAATAAACATCATTAAACTCATCTCTATTCATATTGATACTCAAAAGGATAGCTGTATCATTCTTCTGTACAGCATTTAGAAACACTTTTATAAGTGTATCCCGATCAAAAGATCCATTGCTCAGTTTAGTCGTATTTTCATCTGTGCTTATCGCATTTACATCTCGAACCGAAGTAGTATAAGTAATTATTGAATCAAATGAAGGCTTTATCACTTTTGCGTATTCTTGATTATCTGAACAACCAATAACGACAGCTAACAGGGCAAGTGAAATTACACGATACATGGGATTGGATATATAGCTACACTTGAACTTGAATGTATAAAGGGAGGCGAAATTGTGCCTTGAAGTTTTTATTTGCTTATTCATTGTTACTATTCGCAGTTGCTTTATGATAAAACAAGATGCATGTAACCGAGTATCAATCTGATCGCTCAGCCACATGCATCTCCCAATACAACTTCTTTAATCAGTCTCCGTGCGATGCGCCTTAATTAGCCAGATACTTTGTCCAGCCGGCCCACCATTTGGTGCTAGCAGATGGATCTGCAGCTCCTCTATATGTTGTAGCCTGTACACTTCCTCCGAAGAAGTTTGTTCCGCGGTTTGCTATGATAGCAGGGAAGGTGCTTAATCCACCAGTTCTTAAAGAAGAGGTTGCAGATGGAGTAAAGTCCAGCGCAACTGGGCTAA
>JBEBRK010000005.1:0-268320 GCA_040394885.1 Gemmatimonas phototrophica | reverse complement strand
TGCTCGATACAGAGCCTGGGGATACCGCTAGAGAGCTTGGCAAGAAGGATAGTTCGGCCAGAGAACTGAGTAGGAGCGATAACGCTGACACAGAACTTGATAGGTCAGTCAGAGAATTTGGCAAGAACGATAGCTTATTCTCCGAAAAGGGAGCTCAAGAGCGGGTGCCCGGAGGCCTGGGAGCCGGAAATGTCCCTACAACGGTACAGAAGGGTGGGGTGGAGGTAAAGTTTGAGTCTGTATGGTTTTCGTACGACGAAACTGTCTCAGATGACACAAACTGGATTTTGAAGGACATCAGCTTTATAGCGAGGCCCGGAGAAACCCTTGCTCTGGTCGGCCATACAGGGGCTGGTAAAACGACAATCGTAAACCTCCTTATGAGGTTTTATGATCCTCAGAGGGGCCGTATCCTTATAAATGGCGTGGATATTCGCGCCTTGCCAGTCGAAGAGCTTCGAGCTCTTATTGGCTATGTTCAGCAGGACATTTTCCTATTCGCAGGCGATATACGTTATAACATACGTCTGGCGAAGGATATAAGTGACGAGGCTGTCATGGCTGCTGCCACCAAGGTTGGGGCTGACAAAATCATACGTCGTATGCCAAATGGCTACGATCAGGTCCTGGGAGAGCGGGGTAATTCGATCAGTGTTGGTGAGAGGCAGCTTCTTTCCTTTGCTCGTGCAGTAGCTGCTGACCCGGCGCTACTAGTGTTGGATGAAGCCACCAGTGCCATAGATAGCGTTATCGAGTCTGAGATCCAGGAGGCTCTCAAAGTTCTATTGGTAGGAAGAACTACCATCGCAATCGCCCACCGGTTGAGCACGATTGTTGAAGCTGAGCAGATTTTAGTTCTCCACAGGGGTGAAGTTGTGGAGCGTGGGACACACAATCAATTAATTGCGGCCGGCGGGTTGTACCAGCGCCTGTGGCGGCTACAAATTTAGGGTTATGAATTTTTCGGAAATTAGGCTGGCTATGTCATTTCGCGCTAATGTTGGCGCAGTGATGTTTGCAGGCCGTCACTATATAGATTCAAGACGTCCATGCAACCTGCCGCAACTCTAATGCAGTTCATTGTCGCTGCCGGAACTGACGTAGGGAGAGTACGCAAGGGAAATGAAGATCATTTCTTTGCGGATGCCAATAGTCATAGAGGACTATTCATTGTCGCCGATGGGATGGGCGGGCATGCAGCCGGAGAGGTTGCGAGTCAGATGGCGGTTGATATTATTTCGACTGACCTGGCCGAGTTTAACGATCTGGAGAGTGTAGAGGCGGCGGATGTAGTCTCCACCGCTCTAAAGCGTGCCAATTCCGAGGTTTACCAGCGAAGCACTGAAGAGTACGAAAAGTTCGGTATGGGAAGCACCGCTTCGGTTCTTGTCCTGGCTGATGAACGTTTTATCATCGGTCATGTGGGTGATTCCAGAATATATCTGCTGAGGGACGGAGAGCTCAAGCTCCTCACCCACGATCACTCAATCGTACAGGAGCGTGTTGATGCTGGTCTCTTAACGCCGGAACAGGCTCGTACGCACCGGCAGAGCAATGTGATTACAAGGTGCATCGGGATGTCTCGCGGCGTGGAACCAGATGTGTACGATGGAGATGTCAGGCTGGGGGATATGTTTCTGCTTGCCAGTGATGGTCTCACAACAATGGTGGATGATCGTCGACTTCAGCAGCTGATGGTATCTTCTGCCCCGCCTATTCGCCTGGTAGATGCGCTGATCTCTGAAGCCAATGCCAGGGGTGGGATGGATAATATTACGGTTATAGTAGTCGGGATCTCTAGCGCTCAGGCTACCTGACAAACATTAGGCGCAAGAACCAGAGCGCCTGAACTATATACAGGTTTTCCCCTTATATTGAAGTATGGACAAGGATAATTTAGATCAGAATCTGGAGACTGTCGCACAGATCTCCGAGCTGTATCTTGGCAATATTTTATATGCACTTGAGCTGGCAGCTCTCACTCTGGATGATCAAAAGAGAGAGGGAGATGCCGTCTTTTACCGCGGAATCGCCCGGAAATTGGCCGAAGCCCACGGAAGATCCAAATCATCCAAGTAGTTAATTCGAGAGGTCACGAACATGCCGATTTATCATACCTTAGGTCAGATTCCTAGAAAACGTCATATCGCCTTCAGAAAGCCTGACGGGGGCATTTATGCAGAGCAGTTGATGGGGCACGAAGGCTTTACTGGCACTTCTGCACTTCTGTATCACACCTATCAGCCGACTACGGTTAAGTCCGTCAGACGCGTGAAAGAGACGAAGTATGAGGCGGATCCTGATAAGACGCTAAGGCATCGGCATTTCAGAACCGGTCAGGTCAAGCGTGGCGGGAGTCCAACTTTAGACCGCATTCCACTCCTGTTTAATCCTGAAGTTGCGCTTCTCTATTGCGAGCCAGACAAGGTCGATGAGCACTTCTATCGTAATGCTCAGGCTGATGAGGTTGTTTACGTAGCCAAAGGGCGTGGCGTTCTGGAAACTATCTTTGGAAACCTGCCGTTTGGAGAAGGTGATTACCTGGTTATCCATCGTGGAATCATGCACAAGTTCAACTTTGATGCAGCCGGTGATCCTCCCAAGCTTCTTATTATTGAGAGCCGCGGCCACGTCAGGTGGCCCAAGCGCTATCGTAACGAGTTCGGGCAGTTGATTGAGGGAGCTCCATTTAGCGAGCGGGATATCCGTCGTCCGCAGGAATTGGTGACCCATGATGAAAAGGGTGACTTCTCTGTTTTCGTGAAACAGTACGATGGGATTAACGAATTAGTTCTCGACCACCACCCATTTGACGTTGTAGGCTGGGATGGGCACTTCTATCCATGGGCGTTTAATATCATGGATTTTGAACCGATTGTTGGCAGAATTCACCAGCCACCACCGGTTCACCAGACCTTCCAGGGCGATGGTTTTGTTATCTGTTCATTCTGCCCCCGCCCGTACGACTTTGACCCGCAGGCGGTACCAGCACCTTACAACCACTCCAACGTCGATTCGGACGAAGTGCTGTATTATGCCTCAAGCGAGTTTATGTCGCGTAGAGGGATCGAGTTCGGTTCTATTACTCACCATCCCGATGGTATGCCGCACGGTCCTCATCCAGGACGTGCTGAAGCCAGCATCGGTGCCAAGTACACCGATGAGCTCGCAGTAATGGTCGATACTTTCCGTCCTCTTATGGTAGCAAAACAAGCTATGGATATAGAAGATCCAAGCTATTTCCGCTCATGGGTCGACGCGGGCAACGAACAGGCAGAATTTAATCCACCAACATCGTGACATTAGTTTGGCAACCGTCAATCGAGAGAATCAATAATGCTCGATTGACGGATTTCGTGTCGTTTTTAAATCGGCGCGGTAGTTACACGCGCACTGAAGTCCCGGTTGATTACGCTTCGCTGCATACCTGGTCGGTAGAGAATCGTGAGGAGTTCTGGCTCTGCATAGCTGAATATTTTGGAGTCAGAGCGAATGATCTTATAGCTCAAGGGCACTCTGGTGGTTCGGACGTTGTAAGTCAGGGTGGCTCAATTGGTATAGATCGCATGGCACCTCCCACGATAGCGGAAGGGCCGCGCTGGTTTACAGGCGCTCGATTGAACTTCGCCGAAAATATCCTCAAGCATCGTAGTACGGCTCGCGCAATAGTTTCCCGAAACGAAAAAGGCATTGTTCAGGAACTTTCGTTTGAAGAGTTGTATCAACGTGTTGCGCAGTTGGCGGCATCCTTACGAGGGATGGGCGTAGAAGTCGGTGATCGGGTCGCTGGATTTATGCCAAACATTGCCGAGACAATAATTGCAATGCTGGCGACCACATCCATCGGCGCTGTCTGGAGCTCATGCTCTCCGGATTTTGGAGTTCAGGGGATCTTCGACAGATTCAGTCAGATTCGTCCCAAGGTTCTATTTGCAGCTGATGGCTATCTCTATGGTGGTAAAGAGATTGACTGTGTTGAGCGTGTAGCACAGATAGTTGAGCGCATCCCCAGCATTGAGCATGTTGTTGTAGTTCCTTATCGCAACAGGGATCTGTCTGGTTTGCCGCATAATGCTGTCTTGTTTGATAAGGCGCTTGCGACTGGCGTAAACGAGATTGAGTTCGAACAGCTTCCGTTTGACCATCCTGTTTATATCATGTACTCATCGGGAACTACTGGTTTGCCGAAATGTATGGTGCATGGAGCTGGCGGGACTATCCTGCAGCACTCTAAAGAACTGGGGTTGCACACGGATCTTAAAGAGGGAGATACAATGTTCTACTACACGACCTGCGGGTGGATGATGTGGAACTGGATGGTGTCTTCTCTGTCACTTGGTGCTGCTGTTGTACTGTTTGATGGTGCCCCTCTTTCCCCAAAGTTTTCTACACTGTGGGATATTGTTGCAGCCGAATCGGTTACACACTTTGGAACGAGTGCCAAGTATTTAGCTGTGTCAGAGAAGAATGAAATTGCACCTTCCAAGACACACAATATCTCGTCGCTCAGAGCAGTACTGTCCACCGGTAGTCCTTTGGCAGATCATAGCTACGACTATGTGTATAGTCTTGTTAAGTCTGATCTGCATCTTGCGAGTATATCAGGTGGGACCGATATAATATCGTGTTTTGCTCTGGGTAATCCAACCGCTCCAGTATTTCGTGGCGAGTTGCAGGCACGGGGGCTTGGAATGGCTGTTGAGATATACGGCGATTCGGGACAGTCTGTCAGGCAGACAGCTGGAGAGCTTGTCTGTACAAAAGCATTTCCAAGTATGCCCGTTTCGTTCTGGGATGATCCTGAAGGAAAAAAATACCATGACGCATATTTTGACACATATAAAAATGTGTGGCGGCACGGCGATTGGGCCGAAATTACTGAAAACGATGGATTGATTATCTATGGCCGGAGCGATGCGACACTGAATCCGAGTGGCGTTAGAATTGGTACGGCAGAGATATATCGTCAGGTAGAACAGCTTCCGGAAGTGTTAGAAAGCGTTGCTGTTGGTAAAGAAGTTGGAGAGGGCGCGCACGGAGATGTGCAGATTGTATTGTTTGTCAGGTTGCGCGAAGGTTTGATCCTGGATGTGCCACTTAAGGATCGAATCAAGGCGCAGATCCGCGCTAATACAAGTCCACTTCATGTTCCTAAACTAATAGTTCAGGTTGCAGATATACCAAGAACGATAAGTGGAAAGATTACTGAGATTGCTGTTCGGGAAGTGATTCATGGCAGGCCGGTCAAGAACACTGATGCATTGGCTAATCCTCAGTCGTTGGAACTGTTTAGAAACATTCCTCAGTTGAGATAGCGCTTTTGCCGACTCAAAATGAAATGCCTCCCTAAAGTTGGATACCATGACCAAACTTAGGGAGGCATTCATTTTTTAATGTAAACCCTTTTGGTCCCCGATTTTGTAGAGACCATCTGTGCTTTTACGTCAGCTTCTTAGAACTTAAAGTTTGTGGACACCCAGAGTCTTCTGCCTTCCTCGTGAATGTTGTACAAGCTTGTGTATGCAATGTTGTTTGGGTTCGCTACGGTTGGCGAAGCATAAGAGCCATACTTCAGGAAGTCTTTGTTCGCGAGATTGTGAATGGTCGCGTTAATTGTAAGACTCTTTGTTACTTCAAATGAACCGCCCAGATTAAAGACTTGATATGCTTTGTAGTTTCCGAGCGAATCGTAGGCCATATTACTGCCTACTGATGTTCTGCGAAGCCGCTGTCCTTTGAACTCCCCACCAATCCAGGCATTCAATCTGGACGTAAGGTTGGATGTGATCTTTGCATTACCCATGTGCTTGGGTGTGTTAACCAGCGGAGCACCTTTGTCATCACCGCTTTGCTGCTTGCTGTCGGTGAATGTGTAGTTTGTAGACAAAAATGTAAAACGGTTTAGCGGGGCTCTAAAGGCAAACTCACCACCTCGTGTTACTGCCTTGTCGATGTTGATGTTCTGGCCGAATGTTTCCTGCGCGGGGAAGTCTCCATATGTCACGCAGCCCGGAGCATTCGGGTTGTCTGCAAAGGTACAGTTTGGTATTGGATTGCCAGAGGCGATCTTGTCTTTAAACTGATTGTTGAAGACCGTTACATTGGCGCTGATGCCATTATCATGGCGCAGGTAAAAGCCTAATTCTGTTGCTGTGCTGGTTTCTGGCTTGAGATTTGGACTGCCAATTGTGGCCCGTGTTCCTTGTCCTGTAAAGCCCACAATACCATCTGCGAGTTGATCAACACGCGGGGTTTTAAAGCCCTGGCTTACACCACCTTTAATTGTGAACAACCGTGATGCATTCCAGACTGCATATATACGCGGACTCGTCTGTCCACCAAAGGCGTTGTGATCGTCACGTCTTATTCCAAAGGTAACTGATACGGGATCCGCAACTCTCCATTCGTTCTCAAGAAACAGCGACCATTGCGTGTGTGTAAACGGAGCTAGTGCAACGCCGTCAACCATCTTTGCATCCCAGTATTGACCACCAACTGTAAGCATATGGCGTCCAAAGGCAGTTACAGCTTTGGAATCGAATATATGGTTCGTTGCATTTAACTCTCTGGTAGAGCCAGCAATTTTGTCTGGGGCACCACTTCCTGGAAGCCCACCTGGTGTGTTTGGTGGAATGGTACGTCCAATAGTTTCTGTGGAGTTGTTTGTATAAGCAGACTCCCAGCGTGTCGTGTTAAATCTCCATGCATAAACTGCAGATGTCTGATTTCTGTTGAACCACTGTTTTGGACCGTATCCACCGTTGGCATTGCCAGGCTTGTCTAACGTTCCGAGCTGTCCTGCAGTGTTGTCATACATCTGACGGCTCAGATCGTAGTCCACCCAGATATCATGTGCACGGAGAGGGGTGAATGAAACACGTCCACCAAGACTGTACGATGTGTTCTTGACAGGGTTTGGGCCGCGCTTGCTAATTGTAACAGTTGAATCAGCATCGCCTGTTGGGGTCAATGAAGATGCACTTCTGTTATAGATACGTCCACGAGCGCTGACGCCAAGCATCTGACGATATAATGGACCGCTTGTGGAGAAACTTTTTGAAAATGTCTTTCCAAATCCTTTCTCTTCGTTGAAGGTCTGATCTGCTGTGAGGTTAGCATTCCAGCGCTTAGCAACTTTTTTGGTGATGATGTTGATAACACCACCCATTGCATCAGATCCGTACAGCGTGGCCATTGGGCCGCGGATCACTTCCACTCTTTCGATATCATCGATTGGGGGGAGGAAGCCGCTTGAGGTTTCACCAAAGCCGTTTGGAGTGACACTACCTGCAGAGTTCTGACGGCGTCCGTCAATCAGGATAAGTGTGTACTCGGCAGGCATACCGCGCATCATTATAGTGCGTCCACCTGTTTTTCCAGTCGTCCCTCCAACATCGATCCCTTCTACCTCGCCGAGTAGCTCTGCAAGGCTGTTATTACGCTGCCCCAGAATCTCCTGCTTGGATATTACTGTGATGCTTGCTGGCGCATCCTTCTTGTCCTGCTCAAATCCGGAGGCACTTACTACGACTTCGGAGAGGTGTTGAGTTGTGTCGAACCCTTTTCTCCGTGGCTTTCTAACTGTGTCTTTGCGCTCATGCCTGCTCTGACTTACAGAGTCCTTCTTGCTGCGCTTTTTCTGCTCGCCTGTTTCCTGGGAAGAACCTAAACTTGGTGTTAAAAGCAGCATCGCGCAGAGGGTCGCAGCTGAACAGACAGCCTGCGTCAGTCCGCGCGAATTAGTCGGCGTGAATTTCATAATCTATGTGTTCGGAATTGAAAGTATCTTCTTTGGGAACACACCACCATATCAATGGATTGGCATGCTATATCCCGACATATGCGTTCGGGATTGTAATTGCGAATAAAGTTATCGGGTACTGGTTGGTTTTGCACCTACGTACTTATCCGTAGGGGGTAGGGTGCCAGTTAACCGGCTGAGATAATTTCGAAAAGTCGGCTTTTGTCCAGGCTATACCGTTCATCGCAGAATACACGTAGCCATCTGGCCGAGTGGTAGAGATCCTGAGACAGCCTTGGAAGATCCATGATACCAACTATCCCTTCTCCAGTCAGACGCTCTACAGAGCCATTCCGGCGAAGCACTGGTATATCCAGCCCTAACATCTGGGTCTTTTCAGGGTAGTCGAGTAAAACCGCTCCATCATTCAATCCAAATTCTTTACAGATGTTGCGTTCCGCAGTGCGAGTTCTTGCTCTATCCGATCCGATCCAATCTACAAATCCGTCCCCGTTTTTCTTTGCTATGTCTGTTGCCTGCCACTCTGCAGATCGCTTGAACAGCTTTCTGGACTTAAGTCGATTTAAAAGTGGGGAAGAAAAGCTGCTGTCTAAATGCCAAAGAAGCCCTTCGTCGGTAAATGATGGCAACTTCTCATTTGCAACTACACCGGCTGTCAGCGCATCTTCAATAAGGCGCTTATACATTGCAGTTGCACTTCGTACCGCGTGATGCCAATAGACATTACGGTACATCTGATATTTTGCGAATAACAGAGATTCCAGTGCCGACAGGCCTTTCTCGGAAACACCAATAGTTGGCTTCCGATCATCCTGTACTAATACAAGGGAGTTTATCAGTCTGTCAGAGTCTATTTCACCATAAGGAACACCGCACATGTGTGCGTCCCTGCGAAGGTATTCGATCTTATCAAGATCCAGAGAGCCCGAGATTAATCCTTGTAAAGGCAGGGGAGAAGTGCCACGGATTAACTCATAGATCTGTTCTGGAGCTTCGGTGCCCAGCTTTTCTTTGAGGATCCTGGAAACTGGTCCTTCGGTGAGAAGAGGGTAGGCAACATCTTCATGATGTGGAGCTCCGATCTCTTCTAGCGCATGCGAAAATGGATAGTGTCCAACGTCATGCAGTAGTGCAGCAACATAAGTTATTGTGCTGGTATTATCTTCGATTCCCTTTAGTTCGCCGCGCTCCTTAAGCAGGGATAATGTAATTCTGCACAGATTATAGGCGCCTAGAGCATGTTCAAAACGAGAGTGTGTAGCTCCAGGATAAACCAGATACGTAAATCCCAGTTGGCGGATATAACGTAATCTCTGAAAAACAGGGGTATCGATGAGCCGGATTGCCAGCTCATCGATACGAATGTTATTCCATAAAGGGTCTCTAACTATCTCCAAAGAGACTTAACCCTGTGGTCCGGCAGCTTTGATTGATCCTGACTCGTTGCCGAACTTCTCGAAGTTCTTTCTGAACATGGCTGCGAGTTCTTTTGCTTTTAAGTCGTATTCTTCGCCGCTTGTCCAGGTCTGGCGCGGAGTAAGAATTTCGGTTGGAACACCTTCAATACTGTTAGGGATATGCAGTCCGAAGATTGGATCCTGTGTGGTTTCAACTGCTTCGAGCTGGCCACTGAGAACTGCACTGACCATTGTACGAGTGTGCTTCAGGCTCATACGCTTTCCAACGCCGTAAGCTCCACCACTCCAGCCTGTATTAACCAGCCAGACCTTTGAGCCGTGCTTCTTTAGTAACTCCCCTAGCATGTGTGCATACTTCGTTGGGTGCCAGACCAGGAACACTGCACCAAAGCAGGCACTGAAAGTTGCCTGTGGTTCAGTTACTCCTCTTTCTGTTCCTGCAACCTTAGCTGTATAACCAGAGAGGAAATAGTACATCGCCTGTTCTGGTGTGAGCTTTGAAATTGGAGGAAGAACGCCGAATGCGTCAGCTGTCAGGAAGATGACATTCTTTGGATGCCCACCGCGGCCGCTTGGTACGTGATTGCGGATATAGTCCAGTGGGTAAGAAGCGCGTGTATTTTCTGTGATCGATTGATCTTCGAACTTTACCTTCTTCTGTTCGTCGAGGCACACGTTCTCAAGGATGGTCCCGAACATCTGAGTTGTCTTATAGATGTCTGGCTCGCCTTCAGGGGAAAGGTTGATAACCTTTGCATAGCATCCACCTTCGAAGTTGAAGGTTCCTTCGTTTGACCAGCCATGTTCATCATCACCTATAAGGAAACGGCTTGGATCTGCAGAAAGTGTGGTTTTACCTGTACCTGAAAGTCCGAAAAACAGAGCTGTGTCACCGGCCTCGCCAATATTGGCAGAGCAGTGCATGGAAAGTACGCCGTTCTTGGGGAGGAGGTAGTTCATTACTGTGAACATGGACTTCTTTAGTTCGCCAGCGTAACGAGTTCCACCGATAAGGATCATTCGTTTGCCAAGATGCAAGACGATGAAGGTGCCAGTTCTGGTGCCGTGCTTTTCAGGATCGGCTGTAAACTCAGGGGCATGGAGAACTGTAAAGTTTGCAGCGAACGACTTTAACTGCTCTTCCGACGGACGAATGAACATGTTGCGAACAAATGCCATATGCCAGGCATTTGGGGATACGTAGCGAACTGAAAGCTGATGGGAGGTGTCTGCGCCGCAGTATAGATCTTCAACAAAAAGCTCGTCCTGCACATTCAGGTGTTCCTTTACATCGGCCAGCAACGTTTCGAAATGAGCTTCATCGTAACGCTGGTTAACATTTCCCCAGTCCACATCGGCCTCTGATGATGGCTCGACGACTACAAACTTATCTTTTGGGGAGCGGCCGGTGTGTGGTGTAGTAACAGCCACGAAAGGTCCCATGTCCGCGAATTCGCCTTCGCTACGGCGGGCAGCCTCAAGGATGAGTTCCGGGGCTACTAAGTTGAAATGTACCTTGCCTTTTGGCGTAAGGCCTTGCTCCTTCAATGATTCTTGCGACATTTTAGTTTGATACTCTAAAAGACTGTGATGGAAATATTTTGGACACGACTTATCAACGATGGTACCCGGGATGTTGGTACGAAACCAAGTCGCGGAAGGTTGGCAGGTCGAGGGTTTTTAGTATAGACTAATAACATTGCAACTATAGTGTTCACAGCGCCAGCCCAAAGCATAAACCATCTTTAAAGAAATGGCCTGCAACCAACTACAGCAAATGATCTTTAGAAATGTAGTATTTATTTTGGCCTTTGCGACCTTGACAGGTTGTAATAAGGCTGCCGAACTTCAGATGAGTAACATCGAGGTGGTAGGAGCCGGGCAAAAAGCTTCTCCTGCAATTGCGGTTTCGCCAAACGGTTTAAAGGCACTTGCCTGGGTCGAGGCTGCAGATGCGCCCAGAGGACAACTGTCTGTTCAGGTCGGTGACAGGCCTGCGGCGAGCATACACGACTCCCTTGGACTTGTTCAGTCGCATTCAGAGGCTCCGCCCCAGATGGTTTTTGCTGGTGAAGACAATATTCACATCGCATATGTTGTTACCAAGGACGTTGGTAGCCGATTCCCCAAAAGCTCCCTTCGGATGGTCTCGAGCTCTGATTCGGGCGTAACCTGGGGTAATCCGGTGACAATAACGGACGATACACTGGTTTTCGGCGCACATAACTTTCACTCGCTCAATGCCGGCGAAGATGGCTCTTTGTATGTTTCCTGGCTGGATGGCCGGAACGGTACGGTCTCAACCTATATGGCAGTTTCTAAAGATGCGGGGAATACCTGGTCAAAAAACGTCAAAATCTCCATTGGCGAAAGCTGTCCCTGCTGTAGGACTTCTGTTGTCGGTACTCAGAATGGAACTGTATACGTAGCCTGGCGAGCCGTTCTTGAAGGTGGAATAAGGGATATTGTAGTTGCCCGTTCTTCAGATTTTGGTGTGACCTGGGAGCCCCCTCGGAGAGTTCATGCAGATAACTGGCAGTACAATGGATGTCCGCACGCCGGGCCATCCATAAAAGTGGACCAGGATGGGAAGTTGCACGTTCTCTGGTGGACCGGTAAGCCGGAAAACGGTGGTGTTTTCTACGCTCGTTCCGACGATAACGCACAGAGTTTCACAACTCCAATTCCTGTCCATTCACAGCCAGTGCCAATCCCTACTCACGTTCAGCTTGGGTTGCCCTCTACCGAAGGTAAGGCAAAATCGGTAGTTGCAGTCTGGGATGATTTGACGGGAAATCCTACAGGTATAGTGATGCGTTCTTCTACGGACGGTGGCAATTCCTTTGCTCCCATAGTTGAAGTCAGTGGTAAAAGTAGGAGCGGAACACATCCTATATTAGCGCTCTCGGGAAATAAGGCGCATATTATGTGGATTGAAAAAGATGAAGGTGTGAATATTATGTCGCGCGAAGTTACTTTTCGCAGATAGCAGCATCTTATCTATACTCTACCGCACTCGAGGAATCATGGCCCCTTTTTTGTCATCTAGTCCTGATGGTAGTGCTTCAAAATCTTCGCGCGCTTCGCGGCAATCGAAAGATTTTGATGCTTTTGCAAAACCCTCTTTCTGGCAGACTCCGATTGGGCTGCTTGTAACAGTAGTAGTTGTAGCAGCGGTTGTTGGAGTAGGAACTTATTTTGTCTGCCCTTTGATTGGTGGATGCAAGTTGTTTGGCCCGAAGGTCGAGGCAACATATGAGACCGCTTTGGGCGAGACCAAGTCTGTGGTTCTGGCCGATCAAACGGTTATAACGTTAGGACCGCTCACTACTTTAGAGGTTTATGAAGGCGAGCGTGAGGTCAAGCTTACTGGTGCTGGAGTCTTTAAAGTAACGCCAGATCTTAGTCGCACCTTTATAGTACGGGCAAATAACACCGTTACCAAGGTTTTAGGGATCGATAGCGCCTCTACTCCAACTGAGTTTGGTATTAGAGGTTATGAAAAAGATTCAGCTACCTCAATAGGTGTTCTTGAAGGTCGCATCCGTTTAGGGGAAGTCGTAATCCTGAACACTGGAAACCTGGCAGATGTTACCAAGAAGGGCGGTACCTCTGTCACCTTCGACCGTAACATGGGGCCATTTAACGCCTGGATGGGTGGCAATCTGGAGTTTGCGGAGACCCCTCTCTCTGTTGTTGGCGCTGAGCTGGCGCGTTGGTTTGACATTGAGGTGTCTATCCCTGACACCTCGATGAGGAACGACACTGTAACAGCCATATTCCCAATTGATTCTCTGGCTACTGCATTCCAGGCAATTTCTGTGGGCGGAGGAGTCAGCGTTCGCCGTGTTGGGAAGGTTGTCACTTTCGGTAAGGCTCGCAAAGCTGAACCATACGAGGCCCAATAGACGAGGCTCAATAGCTCGTTAGTATTGTCGGTGATTTAAGAGGAGCTTGGCTCTTTTCTAAGAAGCTGGTATTGCCGTAGTATGCAGGGAATAAAAGCGGTGCTGAATCCTGAAAGTGGTTTGGCGCCGTTTTTTGCATGTCAACGATTATAGAAGTCGATCGTATAAGAGGTAAGTACGGAAGAATTTTGCTGCGGAAAGTCGTTTGGTTTGCATTACATTGGAACGAAAAGAGCAGCGTATGTGCCAGTGTGGCGGGTTGTCCAATAAAGTCGGACAAAAGGTCAAACTTATTTACTGTGTTCAGGAACAGTTGAGCGGTGTAACGTGTACATCTCAACATACCAGAACTACGGTTTGGGGTCTGGACATGCGCGGCTGGGCCAGTATCTTGCACCGCTGCGCTCTTTTTCTGCGCATTTTACCAAGAACCAGTTGGTGGGCTAAAATTCAGCCCACTAATTACTCATAAATTAAGGGCTACCTATCCATCATGGCCGAAGTTAAACAGCGGCGCCGTCGTACGGGTCAATCCACTGCGGGGATTGCTCCGAATGAACCGGAACGCGATATTCTCGACCAATATTTGTATGAAGTCAGTACATATCCTCTTTTAAAGGGGACTGAAGAAATTGATATTGCACGTAAGATCAGAGCTGGAGATCAGGACGCACTCCAGGAGCTTGTAAAGAGAAATCTGCGTTTCGTCATATCAGTCGCTAAGAAATATCAGAATCGTGGTCTTCCCCTTATCGATCTTATCGGTGAAGGGAACGTTGGGCTATTAACAGCCGCAAGAAAGTTTGATCCGGATCAGGGCGTAAAGTTCATTTCGTACGCTGTTTGGTGGATCCGTCAGGCAATCCTCAGCTCCCTGGCTCGCCAGGGTCGTACCGTTAGAGTTCCTCTAAACCGTACGGCCGACCTTTCAAGGATCATCAAGGCCTCCGAAATTCTACGTCAGAAGCTCCGCAGAGAGCCTACCCCTGACGAGCTTTCTCAGCTTACCGGACTATCTGTTGATGTCGTTCAGTCACTTGCCGCTTTAAATACCGGCGATGTAAGACTCGATGCTCCAATGGATCCGGAAGGCGATCGTTCTCTTATCGAGCGTTTTGTCGCCGACGAGATGCCCGATACCGAAGAAGAAGCAATGAATCGCTTCCTCAACGACGAGATCGAAAGCGCCTTACGTACACTTCCTCCGAGAGATGCCAAGGTTTTGAAGCTATACTTTGGGCTTGAAGGCGGGCGTGAGCACACTCTGGAAGAGATCGGTTCTATGCTGGGGGTTACACGTGAACGTGTCCGTCAGCTTAGAGATCGTGCCCTCAAGCGCCTCCGTGAAGGTGATGTGGGACGGGCTCTAAATAGCTTTGCAGCCTAGGCTTCTTACCAAGCGAATCACTTAGATTTTAAAAGAGCGGCTCCGTTTGGGCCGCTCTTTTGCATATACTCGTCTCTAGCGCTAAAGCTGGACTCGGTTAAAATTCGAGTAGTACTATTTACAATTTTGTGATACTCAGCTCCAGATGATCCAACTTATCGACGTTCATAAAGCCTTCGGCACAAAAAAAGTCCTCCAGGGATTTACCCTTGATGTGCCGGACGGCGAGACGATGGTAATTATTGGGTATTCGGGAACAGGTAAGTCTGTAGCTATCAAGCACATCGTCGGGCTTCTAACTGCAGATTCTGGACAGGTGATAGTGGATGGCGCTGAGGTTTCCGATCTCAGGCGTGAAGATTTATATGAGCTTCGGTCAAAAATCGGGTATGTCTTCCAATTCGCAGCGCTCTTTGATTCCCTAAGTATCGGGGAGAATGTTGCAATGGCATTACGACAGGATAGAAATCTTTCCGAGAGTGAGATTCAAAAGCGTGTTAAGGAATCATTGGCGCTTGTAGATCTCCCGGATGTTGAGGGTAAATTTCCAGCCGAGCTTTCCGGTGGAATGAGAAAAAGAGTTGGTATTGCTCGTGCTATAGTCAAACGGCCGAAGTACCTGCTTTATGATGAGCCAACAACAGGACTCGATCCTGTGACTTCGGCAGTGATAGATCAATTGATGATCCGTATGAGAGAAACACTCGGTGTAACAGGGGTGGTAATCACCCATGATATGCGTAGTGCATACTCAGTTGGCACACGGATCGCCATGCTGTATGAAGGAAGCGTGCGCCAGACCGGGACTGTCGATGAAATTCGAGAAACTTCGGATCCTGTAGTGCGTCAATTCATTGAAGGTAAACCTTCACTCGAACTCACTCCCGCTGGGGTCTCATGACAAATCCTGAATCTGGCGCTGCTAATCCCGTATCACCCTGCATACTTGTTTACCTGCCGAAAGAAAGGGCGCGGCCATTCATCAAGAATGCTTTCCCTCGCAAAGCCGCTAATGTAATTACAGTAAAGAGTCAGGCGGAGTTCGATAAAGAGATCCGAAAGACTCTAATCGATGCTGTGATTGTCGATGTCGTAAACCCGACTGATGAAACCTGGGCAATCGCGGCCACTCTGCCGGATTTTCCCAGTATTCCATACTACGCGCTTTCTCAGTCAAGAACTGCCGACGCAGATGTGATCGCGCGTGCTACGGAACTGGGTTTTGCCGATACGTTGACAGAGATGCTGGATGAGGAAGCGGCCAACGCTATAGTCCAATCTCAGGCATATACCGCCAGATTTGCCCGGGCTCTTGCAGAACCTCCAGCCCAGCTGGGCCTTTCATCAGAAACTCAGCTTCAGACATGGGCCAATATCGTCAAGCTTGGCGGTCGCCCTGTGACCACTAAAGAGCTGGCCGATTCAATCGGGATTACACGTGAGCATCTGAGTCGTCATTTCTCGCAGGGAAATGGCCCAAATCTTAAGCGAATTATCGATCTTGTAAGGCTGCTTTCTGCTGCTGAACTGTCCAAGAATCCTGGGTACGATGTGAGGGACGTAGCTGCAGTTCTCGGATTTGCATCTTCATCTCATCTGGCGGTTACGACCCAGAGAATCGCCAGTACTCGGCCTGCGTCGTTATCCGGTCTGCGAGCCATGGATATTATCGACCGGTTCACCCAGGGGCGGACCCGCAGCAGACTACAGCTGGAGAGCTAAAAGTCAGCTTTAGGATTAGTGGAGGTGCGTTGAGTGGAGAGAGCTCCCGAGGCCCTGTCGGCTGAAGTTGGATAGTTTAAAGCCAGCTTGCAGCTAATGGAACTACTTAGACCGAGAACCCAGCACCCGAGCGCAGCTGGAAGGCGAAAATCAAGGGTGGGGCACCGAGAATGCCGCTCTAAGTAATAATCGCAAAAGAAGAGTGTTGCAGGTCTTATGGCCTTGTGATAAATTTCACAAGCTATACCAGAATTTTACACAGATGCTCAGTTGCACCCAAGAGGTTGCTCAAGGGTGCGCTCGAAACACTCTTTTTTAGCATATAATTTTTATGGCCTCCGAAACAGCTCTTCGTCCAGGCGAGATCAAGGATATTTTACTCCGTGAGATCGAAGCCGCCGACCTCAATTCACTCAATGTCGAGGAAATCGGCACCGTTCTCGAAGTTAAAGACGGTATTGCCCGTATTTACGGGCTCGCCAAGGCTATGGCCGGCGAAATGCTCGAAGTTACTTCCTCAGAAACAGGTGCTGTAGTTACGGCCCTTGCTCTGAACCTGGAAGAGGACAACATCGGTGCTGTTATTCTAGGTGATTACCTGAAGCTGAAAGAAGGCGATCAGGTTCGTTGCACAGGCAGAGTGCTCGAAGTGCCAGTCGGCCCAGAGCTTATCGGCCGCGTTGTTAACCCGCTTGGTGAACCAGTCGATGGGCTCGGACCTATCACTGCAAAGCACACCCGCCACGTCGAGAGTCCGGCACCTGGTATTATCGTTCGTCAGCCAGTTAAGGAACCTCTCCAGACAGGTCTAAAGGCTATCGACGCCATGATTCCAATCGGTCGTGGTCAGCGCGAGTTGATCATCGGTGACCGTGGAACTGGTAAGACAGCTATCGCTATCGATACCATCATCAACCAGAAAGGCAACGGCGTAATCTGCGTCTACGTTGCTATTGGTCAGAAGGCTTCCACAGTTGCTTCCGTTGTTGAGCGTTTAAAGAGCGCGGGCGCTATGGAATACACCATCGTTGTTTCTGCACCAGCATCTGATCCAGCTCCAATGCAGTACATCGCACCATACTCTGGTTGCGCCATGGCTGAGTACTTCATGTACAACGAAGGACAGCCAACACTCTGCGTTTACGACGATCTTTCCAAGCAGGCAGCTGCCTACCGTCAGATCTCCCTCGTTCTACGCCGCCCACCAGGACGTGAAGCTTATCCAGGTGACGTCTTCTATCTCCACAGCCGCCTCTTAGAGCGCGCTGCAAAGCTCCGCGAAGATGAAGGAGTTGTTGATGGAAAGACAATCTTAAAGCCAGGTGGTTCGCTAACAGCTCTACCAATCATCGAAACACAGGCTGGTGACGTATCTGCATACATCCCAACCAACGTTATTTCGATTACAGATGGTCAGATCTTCCTTGAGTCCGATCTGTTCTACGCAGGTGTTCGCCCAGCTGTAAACGTCGGTATCTCAGTTTCCCGCGTCGGTGGTTCTGCACAGACAAAGGCTATGAAGAGCGTTGCCGGTCGTCTCCGTCTCGACCTTGCTCAGTATCGTGAACTCGAAGCCTTTGCTTCATTCGCTTCCGATCTTGATGCATCCACAAAGAGACAGCTCGAGCGTGGTGCACGTACAGTCGAAATTCTCAAGCAGCCACAGTATCAGCCGCTATCGGTTGAACAGCAGGTTATCGTCATCTACGCTGTAACAAACGGCTACATCGACGAAGTTCCTGTCTCTGAAATTCGCGCCTGGGAGAAGGGCTTCCTCGAATACGTTCCTGCACAGTTCCCACAGATCATCGATCGCTTAAAGAGCGAGAAGGCATTGAGCAAGGAAAACGAAGCAGATCTAAAGCGTGCTATCGAGCAGTACACAGCTTCACGCTCCAAGTAATCACGGATATAACTAATCCATGGCTAAGGGACGCGAACTAAAGGGGCGAATCAAATCCGTTGAGAATACGCGTAAAATTACGCGTACAATGGAGATGGTTGCAGCTTCCAAGATGAAGCGCGCACAGGACCGGGTTACAGCTGCTAAACCATACGCCGGTGTTTTAGGCGAGGTTATTTCCAGTCTGTATTCTCCTGAACTGGCAGTGCGTTATCCACTCCTTCGCCAGCCTGAAACGGTTAAAAGAGCAGCGGTTGTGTTGCTCACATCAAATCGAGGCTTGGCTGGCGCCTTTAACGCCAACTTGATTCGCGAGGCACGTAACCTCGTTGCGAAGTTGGATGCTGAAGGAGTAAAGGTTGATATACATGTAGTCGGGCGTAAAGGTCTCGGATATTTCAAATACATCGGTCGCGATGTCGCTTCTTCCAGAACCGATATTGGAGACCGACCAACATCCGAGAACGCCAGAGAGTTGGCAGATGGACTGATCGAAGGCTTTATCAATGAAGAACTCGATGCAGTTTATGTTGTTTACTCAAAGTTTGTTTCTGCACTGTCGACCCCTGCTACATCCGAGCAGATTCTGCCAATAGCAGCGCCAGAGCAGTCGAGCACTCCCAAGGATTATCTTCTCTTCCCATCGGCAGAAAAGATTCTCACTGAGTTGTTGCCACTTTATGTGCGTAACACAATGTACCGTGCACTCGTCGAGACCGTCGCTGGCGAACAAAGTGCACGCCGTACAGCTATGAAAAATGCGACGGATAACGCTAGTGAAATGATCAACGTCCTGCGACGCACCTTTAACCGTGCACGCCAGGCGCAAATTACGCAGGAGATCGCCGAGATCGTCGGCGGCGCAGCGGCGCTTGAGTAGAACTCGATCCACCTGACATTATTCCAAGAAAATATATGGCCTCCGCAGTCGCAACAGAAAAAAATATAGGAAAAGTCTCCCAGGTTATCGGTCCAGTCCTAGACGTAACATTCGAAGCCGATCATCTTCCAGAGCTTTATAACGCCTTAGAAATCACCGGCACATCAGAAGCTGGCGATAAAATCCGAGTTGTTGCTGAAGTTCAGCAGCACATTGGTCGTAACCAGGTTCGCGCCGTTGCTATGTCCTCCACAGACTCAGTTGTCCGTGGTATGGAAGTAGTTGATACAGGCTCAGCAATCAAGGTTCCGGTTGGCGCACCTGCGCTCGGCAGAATTCTCAACGTTCTTGGCGAGCCAGTAGACAACGGCCCTGAGATCCCTGCATCTGCAGAGCGTTGGGCGATTCACCGCGCCCCACCAAAGTTTGAAGCTCTCGAGCCAAAAACTGAGATCTTCGAAACAGGTATCAAAGTTGTTGACCTTGTTGCGCCATTCGTAAAGGGTGGTAAGATCGGTCTCTTCGGTGGTGCTGGTGTGGGTAAGACCGTTATCATTCAGGAGCTCATCAACAACGTTGCCAAGGGACACGGTGGTAAGTCTGTGTTCTGCGGCGTAGGTGAGCGTACCCGTGAAGGAAACGATCTTTACCTTGAGTTCCAGGAAGCTGGAATTCTCGATAAGGTTGCTCTGATTTACGGTCAGATGAACGAGCCACCAGGAGCCCGTCTCCGTGTTGGTCTCTCCGGTCTAACCGTTGCTGAATACTTCCGTGACGTCGAAAACTCTGACGTTCTTATCTTCGTCGACAACATCTTCCGCTTTACACAGGCTGGTTCCGAAGTGTCCGCACTTCTCGGACGTATGCCATCAGCGGTAGGTTACCAGCCAACGCTGGCAACCGAGATGGGTGAGTTGCAAGAGCGTATTACCTCCACCAAGAACGGTTCCATTACGTCGGTGCAGGCCATCTACGTTCCTGCTGACGACATCACAGATCCGGCACCAGCAACAGCGTTCGCTCACCTTGACGCTACAATCGTTCTTTCCCGTGCAATCACCGAGCTTGGCATTTACCCAGCCGTTGATCCACTCGCATCTTCATCCCGTATTCTTGATGCTCAGTTCATCGGTGAACGCCACTACAAAGTTGTCACCGCCGTTCAGAGAATCCTGCAGCGTTACAAAGAGCTACAGGACATCATCGCAATTCTCGGTATGGACGAATTGGCCGAAGAAGACAAGCTCGTCGTTGGACGTGCACGCCGTATTCAGCGCTTCATGTCTCAGCCATTCGCAGTTGCTGAGCAGTTCACAGGCATCAAGGGTAAGTACGTCAAGCTTGAAGAAACCATCTCTTCCTTCGAAAGATTGGTTGATGGTGAATTCGATCAGTATCCAGAGCAGGCGTTCTTCATGGCTGGCGGTATCGATGATGTTGTCGAGAATGCCAATCGTTTAGCTAGAGCGTAACAATAGTGCTTCACGTATCCGTAATTTCTCCAGAGAAAGTGTTGTTTGAGGGCGATGTAGATGCGGTTGTCGCTCCGGCTTTCGACGGTGAGGTGGGTATCCTGCGCGGACACGCTCCAATGGTTGTTCTACTCGGAAAAGGTGTGCTTAGATTAGGACCGGCCGTAGGTGGAAAACGATTTGAAGTTGAAGGTGGGTTCTTGCAAGTTGCAGATGATAATGTCCGAGTCGTGACAGAATCTGCTTCTGCACTTTCCTAATACTCACTACAGAAGATTAAAAAGCCGTGGGCATAGCTCACGGCTTTTTTTTGGCCCTTGATTTGCCTATATCTTTATCCTGTAACTTGTCGGTAAAAATATAGATGTCTGCAGATACAAAAGTACTGGTTGTAGATGACAACCGAGATAATGCGAATATAATACGTCAGTATCTGACGGCTGTTTGGGGGTACCCTGTATCGGTTGCATACAACGGCGATGATGCAGTCAGAATATTTGAAGACGAACGTCCTAACATTATACTGTTGGATGTCATGATGCCCGGACGCGACGGCTGGGATGTGTGCCAATCGATTAAAGCAAAGCTGCGCCCCGATGAAAAGGTCCGAATAATTATGGTTACTGCGCTCGATGACGTTTCCAATAAGCATCAGGCACTGCAGGCTGGCGCGGATGACTTTGTTGAAAAACCGTTCGATCTTTCACGGTTAGCTGCAACTGTACAGAGAAATATTTCGGCGCTTGCCTGATTGATACGCTTGCCTGAGCCAGGCGTGTTGTTGGAGAATACTCTACTGCTTTATTGTTAAGGCGTTCTTCCGCAGGATATCTAGATAACAGATCTGATTAATTGAACTGATCTTGAAGTTGCGCCGCGTTCTTCTTCGACTACTGCCTGCATACCAGTACTATGTCCGTGCCTGATGTTTGCAACAGCTTCGTGTAAATCATCTGCATTGTTAATGATGGAAGCGCCGTTGGCAGCAATCATCATCTCTGCATCCCTTGAACCTGTGATGCGAGGTCCTACGATCGTCTGTTTGTAGAATACTGCTGGTTCAACCAGTGAATGCAGCCCTTGTTTATGGAAGCCGCCCCCGACATATGCTAAATCTGCAGCTTTGTACGCATCTGCAAGTATGCCAATAGCATCGATTATAATCACATCACTATCGAATATGCTGTTGGTTTCATGAGACTGTAAAAGGCCTTCCCGTACCTGCATTGCAGCCTGCCATTGTGTATATCTGCAAAGCTTAAGATTCGAAGCTTTGGCCCATCTTACAATTGGCAATATGTGTTGTTCGTGAACTTCGTGGGGTGCGATAACAAGTCGCTGTTTAGAGTTGTATTGTTTTGCCGCTAACCATCCAGGCAGCAAAACTGCTTCATCTGCAGGCCAGGTTGATCCTGCAACCAAGGTCGTGTATTGGATTGAGTTTGCGCACAGTGCTTCAACAAATTCGACATTTCTCGGGTTGTGATACGCCCGCTTCCATGCTTGATCGTATCTTGTGTCACCTGTGACGCTCAACTTTCCGTTTTGTACGCCAACTAACTCAAAGTTTATTGCATCTTCCTTACTGGCAGCGCCTATTGCATCCAGCGCTGGAAATACAGACTTTGATATTGTTCTTGAAACACCTTTTAGCCGTGAAGACGAAGCAGGTAGTGATGCACTTGTTAGTACTACCTTAACTCCTTTTTTTCTGGCTTCGAATGTCAGGTTTGGCCAGACGTCCAGTTTGCTGAATACTATAACGTTGGGACGCAGAGCTTCTATTATAGAGGACGCCGATCTGCGGGAGTCAAACGGAAGATAGTCATAGAAATCCACCGGCAGCCTGGAAGCAAACTTCTCTGCGCTGGGAGAAAAGAATGTGTAAGCTATCTGAACGGTTGGATCAGCTTCCCTAAGCTCCTCAATAATTGGAAGAGCCATAAGTCCTTCACCGACAGATGATGCATGAAACCAGATGAGTGGCCTGTCGAGATCACGTTTCTCGAGAGACCACTCATTGTATCTGGTTAAAAGATTTGATCTGGCTGTAAATGCGCGGAGCAGCTTGCTCTGCTCATCAACAGATTTTGTAGTTAGAAGTCGGGATACGTTAGCAGTGCCTTCAGCGGTTCTGCCGAAGGCACGATACGGAATGTCAATCCACAATGGTAACGCATCGCGCTTTGACACTAACTTATTTTTTCTTTGCAGCGATTGCGTCGTTGATCATTTTGCGCAGATCGTCCATAGGTACATTCCCCGAGACCAGGCGACCGTCTATGACAAGGCTAGGCGTCGATTTAGCACCCACTTTTCGTACCTTTACAAGGTCAGAATCAATAACTGAGTTGACTGCGGACGAGTTGATGCAGCTCTTCCAATCCTTGGTGTCTACTCCGGCTTTTTTTGCCAGGTCTTCAAAGTATACATTGGCGTCTTTGAGAGAAGACCATTTTTCCTGACTGTCAAAGATTGCCTTTTTAACTTCCCAGAACTTCCCCTGAACTGAAGCACACATTGCGGCCTGAGCGGCTAGACGGGAATGTTTATGCATTGGGAGGGGGAAGTTCATATACCCGAAGTTGACTTTGCCGGTCTTTATGAACTCGTCATAAAGCTTTGGGTACGTATTTTGATTCCACTCTCTGCAATATGGACATTCCATGTCGCTAATCTCAATAACCCAGATGGTCGCAGCGCTGTTAATGTGCGCTCTATTTCTGTCGGCTATTTTGGCCGTATCATCAGCTTTTGATGATGTTTGGCTATTTGTCGACTGCGGAGCGTTATATTCGGTGTTACGAATCTCGACTCGCGAGTTCGACGGCGTTGAGCCAGTTTCATTTGGCGACGTGAATGTACCACTTGCTGATGCCAGCATAGCGGCTCCAATAATGGCCAAGGTGTTGACGAAGGGAATAGGCATTCGTAAATAGTATGGTAATCGTGAATTTACTTCAATCCGCATTCCTGGCAATTTTATTCCAGGGCAGCTTTCAGATCCCAGCTCCGACGGGATTAATTAACGATTTTGCCAACGTAATTCCTGCCGAGCGCTACGGCTACATAGAGCAGCTAGCAGCAGATGTACGGGCAAAATCACGAGGCGAGATCGCCGTTGTTACTCTAACAGACCTTCAAGGGCTCGATCCTTCAGACGCAGCTACCAGAATTGGTCGGCAGTGGGGAGTCGGAAGAGTCGGCAACCCAGGTGATGTTACCCGCAATGCCGGTGCTGTGATCCTTATTGTACCAAAGGAAACTGCAGAAGATGGGCAAGGGCGTTGCTTTATTGCGACCGGAACAGGCGCTGAAGGTTTTGTAACCGATGCAGACGCATCGACAATATGTCGAGCAGCCGTACCATTTTTTCGATCTCAGGACTATGGTGCTGGTATCACCCTGATAACATACCAGGTGGCTCAGAAGTTTGCGGCCGAGTTTGGCTTTGAAGTAGACAGCACTTTGAGGCCAAATCTTCCCGTTGTACAGAGGACGGAAGGCCGTAGAGGCGGCTCCGGCCTCATCTATATCATCCTTCTTGTCGTCCTTTTATCTATTATGGGCGGGGGGCGTGGGGGGCGTGGTGGACGCGGATCGTTGTTGCCGGTCATCATTGCTGCCGGTCTTGGTGGTGGGGGTGGTGGTCGAGGAGGCTTTGGAGGAGGTGGAGGCGGCTTCGGCGGGTTCGGCGGAGGCGGAGGCTTTGGTGGCGGTGGAGGCGGTTCAAACTGGTAGTACTCCGGCAGCTCCCCATGGTCTCGAGCTCAGAGCTTCGTACCTGTTGTAATGTTGATTTATTGATGGCAGCTATAAAAGAAACAAAGAAACATGATAGATACTCAAGATAAACATGGCTAAGATGACTTTAGAGGATCTGGTCCCTGCATTACAGGGGGCGTATGGTGAGGCGCTAAAAAGCGTTGTACTGTACGGCTCGGCTGTTGCCGGTGAACACATAAAGAAGAAGTCCGATTACAATATTCTCGTTGTTGTTAACGATTTACCATTGGATCGTCTTCTATCTGCTTCAAGCTTTGCTAAAAAGTGGAGTGATGCAGGTAATCCACCGCCAATGATTTTCACTTCGGATGAGTGGCGTACGGCTGGCGATGTCTATCCTTTAGAATACATAGACATACGAGCACGTCATCAGGTCATGTTTGGAGAGGATCCATTTCAGGACATAAATATTGAGCTGAGTAACTTGAGAATGCAGGTCGAAAGGGAGGCACTTAGTAAGGTGCTTCGTCTTAGACAGGCTGCTCAGATCGCTGGAAATGATGCTAAAAAGCACCTGGAGATACTGGGAGCTAGTTTGAGCTCACTGATGGTTGTTCTGCGGGGAGTGCTGTGGCTTCACAACCTTGCCCCCACCCAGAATTACGGCGAGCTTATTCGCGACTCGGCAGAAAAGGTCGGTTTCGATCCGCAGGCGTATTTTGAAGTGTTGCATCACGTTCGCGGCGAGCGAGCGATCCCGAAAGACCGGGCAACTTTGTTACTCGCCAGTTATATACATGGTATGGAAGTAGTTGCTGCACATGTTGATGGACTTAAACTTTAGAGGAAACATGAAAAAATCTGCTATTTACACATTGCTCATCGCTTGCACCCTTACCATGTCTGGCTGCGGATACAACCAGATTCAGCAGCTTGATGAAACCGCAGAAAAGACGATGGCTGACATAGAAGCGCAGTTACAGCGCCGTGCTGATCTTATTCCGAATCTTGTTCAGACTGTAAAGGGCTTTGCTGCACACGAAGAGAATGTATTTACCAGCGTAGCTGAATCCAGATCACGCTTGAATGGCGCGATTCAGAGTGGTGATCCGGAACAGATGGCAGCCGCTAACTCGCAGATGACTGGTGCTCTCGGAAGGTTGTTGGCGATTGTTGAAGCATATCCTGACCTCAAAAGCAATCAGAACTTCCTGAACCTGCAAGCCCAGCTGGAAGGCACTGAAAACCGTATCGCTACTCGCCGAACGGATTACAACGAGGCGGTACAGCAGTACAATGCATTCATTCGCAAGTTTCCTGAGGTACTCACCGCGAAGGTTATTGGCGCCCAGCCAAGAAAGTATTTCGATGCAGCTCCAGGCAGCGCAGAAGCCCCTAATGTGGATTTTGGCAATTAATTAAGTCAAAAGGGACGAAAAAGCACCGTTAAGTTGAATCCGCGATGCTATTTTGGTCATTGGGCCTAAGAAATGCAAAACGTGATATTAGGAATAGGCTGGCGACTGGGTATATAATGAGCTAAAGCTCACAAAAAGGTTGGATTGAATAGCCTTTAAACGTAAATTTGTAGCCAGTTGGTGGTAGGTCTAGACCGATTTGGTGGGTGGCTCACAGTGTCGGGTTCACTCTGTAACATTCGGCCGATGCCGAAAAAAGGCAGTGGAGGAGTTAGACGACTCTTCCACTTAATCTCGGCCACAAGAGTCCTTTAGGGAGGGCGTATGATTAGGGTACGTAGTTGGCTAACTGGAGTCGGAGCGATTCTCGTGATGCTGGCATCTATTTCCGGAGTCGGACTTTCTCAAAGTGAGGACGTGACGATCCGTGGAAGGGTGACCGCCGAGAGTGGCGCTCCGCTGGGAGGAGCTAGTGTAGTGCTCGAAGGCATGGGTTTAGGAGCCCAGGCCGGAGAAGATGGGAGGTTTACGATAGTTGTACCAGCCAGCCGTGCCACCGGACAGACGGTGACAATTATGGCTCGTTTAATTGGATACTCTTCAAAGTCCAGCACTATCACACTTACCAAAGGTTCCTCTATCACACAGGACTTCAGCCTGAGTTCAAATCCGTTACGTCTTGGCGAAGTCGTTGTAACTGGTGCAGGTACTGAAACCACAAGAGAAAAGCTTGCGAACGTTATCAACACTGTTGATAGCTCTTTAATCAAGCGTGCTATTGAACCGCAGAACGTTGTAGCTGCTCTCTCTGGTAAGGCACCTAACGTTGACGTCCGCACACAGAGCGGTGAGCCTGGAGCTTCGTCATCTATTAAAATCCGTGGTAATCCGTCGTTGTCCGGTACTAACCAGCCACTCTTCGTGGTGGATGGACAGCCAATTGATAACCAGACAATTTCAACAAACCAGTCTCCTTCCGCATATCCCGGTAATGCTGGTGTAGTCTCTCAGAATAGAGCGGCTGATATTAATCCGAACGACATTGAAAGCATAGAGATACTTAAAGGAGCTGCAGCAGCAGCTATTTATGGAGCTCGTGCTGCCAACGGTGTTATTCTGATTACGACAAAGAAGGGGAAGACTGGTCCTACGCAGATCAACTTTACCATGACTGCGGGTTGGGATAGAGTTATAAAGACCTATCCTCTGCAGACTAAGTACGCTATGGGGCAGGATGGAATATCCTATGTCTGCTCGGTAGTTAACTGTTCTTCAGGTAATGCTGCATGGGGAGCCGCTATTGCCCCAGGTGATCCAAGCTATAACCATGGCAAGGAGATCTTCAAGACCGGTAATACATTAGATAATTACCTTTCTATAGGTGGTGCTAATGACCGTACCGCCTTTTTCCTGGCAGGTGGGTGGACACGGCAGGACGGTATCATGCAGGGGCCGAATAATAAGTACACACGTACTTCTATCCGGGCAAAAGTTAACCACCAGATTCATCCATTGTTGAACCTCGGTGCAAACATAAACTACATCGATACTCGTGGTAGGTATGTTCAGAAAGGTTCTAATACTTCAGGTTTACTGCTTGGAGCACTGAGAACTCCACCGAGCTTTAACAACCGCCAGTACCTTGACACCATTAGTGGGCTGCATCGATCATATCGATTCCAGCGTCCGGGCCTCGGAAGTAATACACTTTCAAGGTTGTATGACAATCCGTTTTTTGTCTTGAACAATAGTGGAAACAAGAGCGAACTAGGTCGTGCAATAAGTAATGTAACTGCCGACTGGAATCCTCTTCAATGGTTGGATGTTCGGTACTCACTGGGAAGTGACTACTATGCTGACTGGAGACAGGAAGCTCTTCCACAATCGTCATCAAATTATCCAACTGGGTATGTTATCAGAACAGATCTCAATAACCTTCAGATCGATCACAATTTGATTGCTGTAGGCAGACATCAGTTCAATGACAACATAAGTGGCGAGCTCACCCTCGGTCAGAACCTCAATACTCGTCGCTTCCGTAGAAATACATTGGATGGAAGAAATCTGATCGCTCCTCAACCTTTTGCTCTGCAAAATACAGTAAGCATCATCCCGTCGGAGTTCAGGTCTAATAGAACAATTGAATCATATTTCTTTCAGGGAGATGTTGAGTTTTATAACCAACTGTTCCTTTCGTTTGGCCTTAGAAATGACGGTTTCTCAACATTCGGTTCTTCAAAGCCACGCCATAACTTCCCTAAGGCAAGCCTGGCTTGGAACTTTACCGAGAACATGGCTTCTGTGAATGAATCAAGCTTTATTAACTTCGGAAAGCTTCGTTTGGCATATGGTGAAACTGGTAAGGAGCCAGAAAATGCATATGGTACCATCGACGCGTTTACCCTTGAAGCTCAGCTTGGTAGTGGGTGGGGAGATTTCCTAAATATCGCTCAGTCAGGTCAAGGCGGTGTAACAAGTAGTTTGGTGAAGGGAAACTCAAACCTGCGTCCTGAGCGCTCAAAAGAACTGGAGGGTGGTTTTGACATTGCCTTCTGGCAGCAGCGCGCTGACCTTGGTTTCACCATTTACAATAAGAGATCTACAGACGTTATCCTGACTGCTCCTATCAGTGCATCGGCAACTGGTGCATTGTATCAGTTGGCAAACGCAGCCGAGGTCTCTAACAAGGGTGTAGAGTTAACACTCAATCTACGTCCAATTACTACAGATAAGGTTGAGTGGAATGTAGGATTTAACTTCGGTCAGAATAAGAACGTTGTTAAAAGTCTTGCAGGTGCAGAGTTTATTACCTACACAACTGAAGGTTTCAACGGTGCTATCGGTTCAGCTACTGTTGGACATGCTGTTGGCTCTTTACGCGGATATGATTTTGCACGCTGCGGACGCGGTTTGATAATCGGTGGTGTTGATATAGATGCAGGTTGCGGAGCAGGTAAGGAAGGAGCTCTGTACATTGATGCTTCTGGAGCACCGGTTGTCGATCCATCAGAGAGAGTTATCGCTGATCCAAATCCAAAGTATACGCTTGGCATCAACACTTCCGTTCGTATTAACAGCCGTATTACCTTCTCGACACTGCTGGATATGAGAAGAGGTTTGTCGATATGGAATGGTACGCGTGGAGCATTACTGCGATTTGGTACCGACGAAGCTACACTTATTCGTGAGCGTACCGGTGTTACAATGGCTGAGTACTACAAGGATGTATATCCGTCATTTGCAGGACCTGGAGTTAACATTCCGTACTTCAACAGTCCAATTGATTGGCAGAACTGGTTCTTAGGCCAAGGTGGTGGGTTCGGTGACGTAACACAGCAGTTTGTTGAAAAAGCCAACTTCGTAAAATGGCGTGAACTGAGTGTTACTTATAACGTTCCCACAAAATATTTCCAACGTCTTGGTGCTTTCTCTAATGTCGATCTGCGCCTTTCAGGCAGAAATCTACACACCTGGACAAAGTACAAAGGTCTCGATCCTGAAACCAACCTCGGTGGAGCTGAATGGCTCACTCAGGGTGTTGACTTCTTCGGGAATCCGCAGACTCGTTCGTTTGTATTCTCCATTAGTTTAACCCGATAGGCGGAGAATCATTTTATGAAAACCAGTAAATTATCCACTGCTGCAGCCCTGGGGTTATCGCTGACCCTAGGGGCCTGCATGGATCTCGAAACAACGGTTGATCCTAACAGACCTACAACTGCATCACCAAATCTCCTATTTGTGGGAGTGCAGACGGCAATGGCGTCGTTCTACGGCTCGGATTTGAGTCGCTTATCAGCGATGTTTGTTCAGCAAGCCATTGGATTAACTTCTCAATATATTCCGATCTATGAATACGGTATAACTGAGAATACAACCAATGGTCAGCAGAACATGTTCTACATCCAGGGTGGTCTTGTGGATGTTAGACGGCTGCAAGCGCAGGTGAGAGAGTTGGGCGACTCCAACTACCTTGGTATTGCTCAGGTGCAGGAAGCTCTCATGATGTCGCTAGAAGCTGATGTGTATGGTGATATTGTTTACCGTGAAGCATTGCAGGGAGGGAATCCGAATCTGGATCCACAAATGCAGGTTTACGGTGACTTACAGCTCTTGTTAGACACCGCAATTTCAAACCTCAATAACACGACCGCGCCTGCAAACTCGTCTCCGGGGGCTGCAGATCTGGTTTATGGTGGAGACAGGTTGAAGTGGCGTGCGCTTGCATACAGCCTAAAAGCCAGAATTTACATGAATATGGCAGAGGTGAACCCTGCGGCATATGAATTAGCCAGGGTTGCAGCATTGAGTGGTATTCGCGATCCGGATGATGATTATGTCTCTATCTATTCAGGAAACGGTGGTGAGGCAAACCTGTTGTTCCAGTTTATCGTAGAGCAGCGTGCTGGTCAAATAGGGGTTAACCAGTTCTTCTTCAACCTTATTGAAAATCATCCAAGATATGCTGATTTTCTTGAAGGAGGATCCACTGACTTTACGTATTCTAGTACAGAATTCGCTGCCAAGACTTCGCCTCAGCCCATCATGACTGCGGACGAAACCATTCTTATCTCAGCTGAGACAGAATGGCGTAGAAATCAGTATCCCAATGCCCGTACCTTCCTGGACGAATATGGTGCGCTTCATGGCATACCTGCCGTTCCTGCAGGTCTCGTTGGGCAGCCACTGCTAAACAGGATTCTTACCGAGAAGTACATCGCTCTATTTCATCAGATTCAAGCCTGGTCTGACTATAAGAGAACGTGCTTCCCAAACCTTGTCCCTGTTACAACAGGGATGGATGTTCCGGCGCGTCTCTTCTATGACGCAAACGAACGCAGTACGAATCCAAACATCCCTGATCCTAACTCTCAACCGGCACGCAATGCCAACGATCCGCCAAATGCCACATCGGATGGAAACGCTGGAGCTGCCTGTTTAGGTCAGTAGCAGTAAAATTAGGTTAGTAGAAGAAAGTAGAAAATAAAGCTGTAACTATGAAGAGGGTGTCGGATGTACTCCGACACCCTCTTCGTTTACTAATGTTACGATGTTTGATCATTATTTCCTTGAGCTTCTCGGCCCGTCGAGATTCAGCGTCAAATCCTACTTTCGGAATTATCAGCTGGTAACAACCTCGGTCGTATTAGCGGGCGGTGTCCTAATTCTCAGATCCCTTCTGTTTTGGATCGTTCTTGGGAAACAGCGGTTCGCCTTTCATCACTCGCCAACCCGTTGGATCGGCAGCAGTTGCGAACGTCAGACGATGCCGTGGTGGTGCTCCCAGCTGTCTAAACAGATCGGCAGTTTTGCCCGGCATAAAAGGAGTTAATGCGATACCCTGTCTAACTATCTGTCTCATCAGCGAAGCGAGGACAAGATCCAACTCACCCTTCTTCTCAGGGTCCTTTGCCAGTTTCCATGGTGCAGACTTGTCTACGTATTCATTCGCACGTGAGATGGTCGCCCACACACTGTCCAGCGCTCTATTGAGCAAGTTGTTGCTCATATGCTCATGATAGGCTTTATAATCTTCAGCATCGGCAGCATCCACCTCGTTTGGTTCTCCCGCCGGTGTGAATCCGCTACAATACTTTTCGATCATTGCCATGGTGCGGCTTGCAAGATTGCCCCACGCGTTTGCAAGATCGGAATTGTATCTCTCCTCAAACCTTTCGAATGAGAAGCTGCCATCGCCATCGAAAGGTACTTCACGCATCAGGAAATATCTGAATGCGTCCGGTCCGTAAAGATGGATAGTCTCGTCGAGATCTATTTTTACGCCGGATGATTTACTAAACCTGTCGCCGCCGAGCATCACGAAACCATGTGCAAAGACTTGCTTGGGTAGTGGTAACTCCGCAGCCATTAACATCGCAGGCCATATTAAAGCGTGGAAGCGAGTAATGTCTTTTCCTATAATATGAACATCTGCTGGCCACCACGTTTCAAACTCAGAATCTGCATTGGGAAAACCGATAGCAGTTATGTAGTTTGGAAGTGCGTCGAACCATACATAGGTTGTCTGATCTTCGCCGTTGCCTGTATCCTTAGGGAATGGTATGCCCCAGCCCAGTCTTGCGCGACTGGCTGAAACATCTTCTAATCCCTGCTCGATCACCGAAAGTATTTCGTGCTTTCGGCTTTTAGGCTGAAGATAGTTGTCGTTTGTGATGAGATCTTTTAAGCGATCCGCATATTTGCTGAGGCGGAAGAACCAGTTTTTTTCTTCTACCCATTCAAGCTTTCTTGTCGTGTGAAGTACGCACTTTCCGTCTTCTATCTCCGCATCTGTCTTGAATGATTCGCATCCAACACAATACCACCCTGCATAGGATTTGATGTAAAAATCATCAGGAGACCGCTCAAAGATTCTATCTATGAGAGCCTTAACCCCCTTCTTGTGCGAGCGGTCAGTGGTTCTGATGAACTGATCGTAAGAGATATTCAGGTATCTCCAAGTCTGTTCAAACTTTCCTGCTATTTCATCGACCTGGGCCTGAGGGTCTTTATTATTGGCGGCGGCCGCCTGGGCTACCTTCTGGCCATGTTCGTCCATCCCCATAAGGAAATGAACTTTATCCCCAGAGAGTCTGTGATATCTGGCTAAAACGTCGGCGCCAATCTTTTCAAATGCGTGGCCCAGATGAGGGTCGCCGTTGGCGTAGTCAATTGCAGTTGTGATATAGTACTTGGACACAACTGCAATTTAGCTGGTTTTGCCGGCGTTTTTAATGCTTATTCTTAGGGTTTCTTCGATGCCACTGTTCGACTGCGTTCTGGCTTTTTGCGGTTTAACTTTTCAACCGCTACTCTTCGGACTTTTTCCCGCCGCCTCGAGTACCTCTGAATCTACGCCTCGAAGACTTTTTTGCTTCCTCCTCATCATCCCTAGTGCGTTCAGAGGCTCGATCAGCTCCTCGCGCAGAACCGCGTTGCGACGGACCTTTGGCAGGAGGGTCTGGTTCGATAGATTCGGTCAGGATTACCAGCCTTGGTTCCGGAATGGCAAATTCAGCCGTATACATCAGTTCTGGCGACACTTCAAAGGATAGGGAGTCGTCGCTTTCGTCCTGAACGACACCTGTAGCAGGCTGATTGTTCAGGATTTTTTCGTTGAATTCTGAGAGCGAGACTATGATAGGACCACCTTCACCAGAGGTGGGGCTAAGGGTCACAGTCTCTCGGAATATATCTATAGATATGACCTTTTCCTGGCCCCGCTCAGTCATGAAATAGCGCCCCTCTTTTGGGAATCGCTTTCTGCTCTGAACATAAAACTCATGCTCGTACCTTAGGCAGCACATAAGTCTGCCGCAGGCGCCGGAAATTTGTGCCGGATTTAACGAGAGCCTTTGGTCCTTTGCAACACCCAGATTCACAGGTCTGAGTTCTGGTAGCCAGGATGCAGAGCAGTACTGACGCCCGCACCGACCAATGCCGTCCAGGCGCTTTGCCTCGTCACGAACACCTATCTGCTTAAGCTCGATACGGGTTCTAAACATCGCAGCTAGCTCACGAACCAGGTTGCGAAAGTCGACCCGTTTGTCGGCGGTGAAGTAAAGAGTGAGCTTCTTTTTATCCCATTGCCATTCGGCATCCGAGATCTTCATTACCAGACCGGATTCATGAACCTTCTGCGTCGCCCGCATACGCGCGTCGTCGTTTAGCTTCTCGAGCCCTTCGCTCTGTCTGATTTCACGTTTGGATGCCAGTCGGAGGACTTTCATCTGAGGGGTGTCAGTCCCGCAGCCGTGAGCGCAGGAGCTGTTTCTCTTAATGGCGAGTTCGCCAACAGAGTGAACCCGACCCAGATCCTCTCCACGATCGGCGTCGACAATAACGTAGGAGTCCGCTGGGATAAGCTCTGGGCTATCCCAATGGAAGAACTCCTTTCTATTACCTCGGAACGCTACTTCGATCAGCATCTAACCTACCTGTGTGGTCGTAATAACTACTCGACCCACTGTCCCATGCGCAGGAACTTCTGTCTGCGCTGGCGGACGAGATTGTCTGGGCGGAGCTTTCTAAGTTCGTCCAGGTTTTTGTTCAATACGGCCTTGAGTGTTTGAGATGCAGCTTCAAAGTCTGAGTGAGCACCACCTTCCGGTTCTGGCACAATCTCATCAATAACGCGCATTGAGTAGAGATCCTGGGCAGTGACTTTAAGAGCTGATGCCGCCTTTTCTCTCATCTCGACTGACTTTCCATCTCTCCATAAGATAGTTGCGCAGCCTTCGATGGTGATGACGGAATAAACAGCGTTCTCAAGCATGAGAACCTTATCAGCCACACCAAGTGCGAGCGCACCGCCAGATCCGCCTTCCCCAATCACAGTGGCGATCACTGGTACCTGAAGCTGGCTCATCTCAAAAAGATTACGAGCAATGGCTTCGGACTGGCCGCGCTCTTCCGCCCCAATACCTGCCCAGGCTCCGGTTGTATCTATGAAAGTAAGGATAGGAGCATGGAACTTCTCGGCTAACTTCATGAGCCTCAAAGCCTTACGGTATCCTTCAGGGTGAGGCATCCCAAAGTTGCGTTTGAGATTCTCCTTCGTGTCACGGCCGCGCTGCTGACCAATGATCATGACGGTTTCATCGTCGAGCCGTCCCCAGCCTCCCACGATAGCCGCATCTTCTCTGAACGCACGATCACCGTGCAGCTCTATGAAATCAGTGAAGATCCTTTCGATGTAATCCAGAGTAAACGGCCTACGGATGCTACGCGCAACCTGTACACGCTGATATGGGCTAAGGTTCTTGTAGACCTCTTCCCTCAACGTGGATAGCTTGCGCTCGAGCGGAGCGATCTCTTCGGCAACCCGTAGATCTTTCAGCTCGGCGTGCTTCTTCAATTCATCTATTTGTCTTTCGAGTTCCAGAATCGGCTTCTCGAACTCTAATACTGGCGCTACGGCCATAAGGCCTCCTTGGGGTTGGCTCGCATCTCAAGATGCGAGCCTGACTTAACTATCCTAAAACTACCGAAACTCGGTCCTCACCAAGTAGTGCCCGCAGCTCTTTTATTGCTGCGGAATCGGCGGACATGGTGGTTGAGCGAGACCTGAACCTCGCTTTTGTGCCATTTCCGTCGCTCCAACGAACGTCAATTGGGGCAGTACCAGGGAAGGAATGAACTACGGATTGCAGATCCTTAATAACTCCAGAGTGTGGAATAGAACCTATCTCTAAACTTAAAGATATTGCGACCTGACCATTAGTCCTTTTCTCTGCGAGTTTCGTAACCGATTCCACAATAAAAGTAGGGTTTTCAGCTGCTTCGTCTCGTTTTGAGTACCCGCCCTTTAACAGAACGGGTACGTCGGACTTGATCTGGTCATTAATAATGCCCCAGGCTTCGGGGAAGACCAAGACCTCAGTTGAGCCGGAAAAGTCTTCGACCGTGAGTCTGGCGAACTCCAACCCGCTCTTTTTGCTTGTCTGCCTGCGGATTGCGGTTACTACACATCCAAGTACGATGGGCTCGGATCTCCAGCTCCCAAGATCCGAAACCGAATGGGATGCAAACAGTTCACATTCGGTACGGAATGGTTCCAGAGGGTGGCCAGAGGTGTAAAACCCGAGAATCGCCTTTTCGTTAGCCAGCCTCTCACTTTCACTCCACGGCGCAATGTTTGGTAAAGAAAGCGAAGGCTTGGAATTCTTGTCTGATGAATCACCACCCATCAGATCTCCAAAGATGGAAACCTGACCGGTAGCCTGTTCTTCCTGTGCGAGTGAAGCTTCACGAATCGCAGAGTCTAACGCCGCTACATACTGTGCTCTATGACCTCCAAGCGAATCCAAAGCTCCGGCATGAATCATTGCTTCGAATACACGCTTGTTGCAAACTCTAAGATCTACGCGCCCGCAGAGGTCGAATATAGATGTAAATGGGCCATCTTTCTTCGCTGTTAAGATCGAATCGATGGCACCTTTTCCTACGTTACGAATTGCACCTAAACCGAAGCGAATCTTCCTGTCTTCAATGACTGTAAACTTGTAATTCGATTCGTTTACATCAGGTGGAAGCACTTCAATACCAATTTCTCGTGCTTCATTAATGTATTTAACAACGCTGTCAGTATCACCAATTTGTGAAGACAGAAGCGCCGCCATAAATTCGGCAGGGTAGTGCGCTTTGAGCCAGGCGGTGTGATACGAGATGATTGAGTATGCAACAGAGTGCGACTTGTTAAAGCCGTATCTACCGAATGTCTCAATCTGGCCAGCGATATCGTTAATGATTTTCGCATTATATCCCTTCGCAATAGCCTTCTCGGAAAACTTGCCAAGCTCGATTCTGATCAGTTCGGCATCTTTTTTACCTACCGCCTTTCTAAGAACGTCCGCTTCGGCGAGCGATATACCAGCAAGCTTCTGCGCAATACGCATAACCTGCTCCTGGTAGGTAATAACTCCGTAAGTTTCGTTGAGGAACTCTTCCAGCTCTGGGAGTTGATAGGTGATAGGTTCCTCACCGCGCTTACGTCGCATGTATACCTTATGCATCCCCGCGTCTAACGGACCAGGACGCATAAGAGCGTTTGATGCAACAAGATCGTTAAATCTGTCGGCGCGCATCGAACGCACCAGATCGGTAGCTAACGGAGATTCGAACTGGAAGACGCCGGCTGTTTTACCGAGCCGTAACATCTTGTATGTCTCTTCATCGTCTAAAGGAAGAGTGTCAAGATTGGGAGCTTCTTTCCCGCGAGCCTTTATGTTTGCTACAGCATCGGTAATAACCGTTAGAGTTGTCAGGCCGAGGAAGTCCATCTTCAACATGCCTGCTTTTTCAAGCGCGGTCATGTCGTACTGAGTTACTACAATGTTCTCATCGCCAGCCGAGCCCTTGGACGACTGTGTGCAAACAGGGACATATTCATCCAGAGGCCCCGGCGCAATAACAACACCCGCTGCGTGAACTCCAGCGTGCCTGGAAAGTCCTTCAAGCGATATCGCGTAGTCGAGAAGTTCCTTATAGCGAGCTTCACTCTGATAAAGCTTTTTTACTTCAGGAACCTTATCAATTGCCTCCTTAACAGTTAACGAAAAGTTAGGCTGATTAGGGATGAGCTTTGAAAGAGCGTCAGTTTCCGCAGGGGTAAACCCAAGGGCACGTCCAACGTCCTTAACTGCAGCGCGAGACTTGAGAGTTCCGAAAGTGATGATCTGTCCAACCGACTCTCTTCCATATTTTTCGCGTACATATTCGATGACTTCGCCTCGACGTTCAAAGCAGAAGTCAACGTCGATATCAGGCATCGAGACACGTTCCGGATTTAGAAAGCGCTCAAAGAGAAGATCGAACTTAAGCGGGCAGCAATCGGTAATCCTTAGTGCATACGCTACAATAGAACCAGCAGCAGAGCCACGCCCCGGTCCAACAGGGATGTCTCGGTCTCTAGCCGCTTTAATGAAATCATATACAATAAGGAAATAACCAGCGTACCCGGTCTTTGTAATTACATCCAGCTCGTAGTTAACGCGGTCCAGTATTTCCTTATTTGGATCTTCGCCGTAACGTTCCTTTAAGCCCTGCATTGTCAGCAATACAAGCAGATCGTTTTCGGTCTTTACCCCTTCGGGTAAAGGGAATGACGGAACGTGATATTTTTTATCGAAGATGATATCAACTTCATCTGCAATCTTTAAGGTGTTCTCCAGAACATCAGGGCGATCTGGGAACCGCTCGCGCATTTCATCGCCGCTTTTAAAGTAGAGCCCACCATCGTAGTGCATACGATTGGTGTCACCCAGCTCCTTGCCCAGTCCAATGCAGAGTAGAACGTCGTGCGACGAGTGGTCGTTTTTGGACAGAAAGTGAGCGTCGTTTGTAGCAACAACCGGAAGGTTCAGCTCGGAGGAGAGCTTAAAAATACGCTCGTTTAATAGCGACTGACCTTCACTGTCGTGCCCCTGGACTTCCAGATAGTAGCGGTCCTTAAAGACATCTGCGTACCAGCAAGCCGCCTCTTTGGCAGCATCCCAGTCATCTTCCAGGAGGTGCGAAGAGACTTCGCCAGCCATACAGGCCGACGAGACGATCAACCCTTCGCTATATTTTGCTATGATCTCACGATCGATACGCGGGCGGGTATAAAAACCCTCCGTGTATCCGAGAGACGAAAGTTTGATAAGGTTTTTGTAGCCGACCGCATCACGCGCAAGCAGCACCAGGTGGTAGTAGGCCTTCGAGCGAGGTCCGCCTAAGCGGGCCTTTGTACGTCTGTCCCCAGGGGCGACGTAGGCTTCGAAGCCAAGGATAGGTTTGACCTTGGCTTTTTTAGCCTTCTCCTGGAACCACCAGGCTGCGTGCATGTTACCGTGGTCGGTAATCGCAAGTGCAGGCTGCTCAAATTCGAGCGCCTGTTTAATAAGGCCATCAATTCGGTTGGCTCCGTCTAAGAGGGAGTACTCCGAATGGCAATGCAAATGAACGAAAGACACTCTTAAGAATATGCTACTAGGTAAGCGACGTATAGGGTCATTAATTGGGAAGGGCTTCGCCCTTCTTATAGTAGTCGTTTTTTCTGTTTTAGTTCTATCCCCAACTGGATGTTATCTAAGTCGGGCCGCTTGGGAAGAGGCAAAGATCCTCGGAGGGCGAGAAAATATCACAGAATTGATATCAGGACCGAAATCCAGTAAAATTGACTCAATCACAAAAAAGAAGCTGGAGATTGTGGCGGCGGCTCGATTATACGCAAAGGATTCGATTGGGCTCAAGACTGGGGAGAGTTATACGATGTACTCGGATATTGGGAGGGATACCCTGCTATTGGTTCTGTCTGCGGCTTACAAGGATAAACTGGAGCGGTATACCTGGTGGTTTCCTATCGTTGGTACGGTTCCCTATAAAGGGTATTTCAACTTCAAGGACGCGCGCAAAGCTGAGGAAAAGCTTGCTGCTGAAGGGTACGATACATACCTGCGGCCATCGGATGCATTTAGTACGTTGGGATTTTTTAATGATCCGTTGCTAAACACCACACTGCAGGCAGATTCATTGACGCTCGCAAATACAGTAATTCATGAGGTTACGCATAATACTTTTTATGCGGCCGGGCAGGCCACGTTTAACGAGTCATTTGCCAACTTTGTGGGAGCTCGAGGGTCGGCTGCATTTTTTAGATCGAGAAGGCAGGAGCGTGCGGCTCAGATAGCAGAGTTGCGATGGGAAGATCAGAAAGTACTTGGGGATTTTTGGACGGCGTTGAGTGCGAGGTTGGATTCGGCTTTTGCGGCGCATTCGGATTCGGTGGGGCTCGAGGGGAAGGAGGCTAGAATGGCGGCACGTGAAATCGTGTATGCAAAGGCGCGTCAGAGTTTAATAGATAGTATTGGTCCATTGCTTAAAACGTATCCCGAAGCATATGTAAAAAATGTTCGTCTTGATAATGCTTCGCTGCTTGCAAGAAGAGTTTACGCTATGGAATTAGGGCTGTTTGATAGAGTTTGGGAAATTGAAAGAAGGGATATTAAAAGAACGATTGCGCGGGTTGTGCAATTAGCCGAGTCGAGGAAAAACGATCCGTTTGCGGCGGTAAGAGAGTGGGTGAAGGCGCGAGGCGGTGAATAGGGTAATGGGAGTGAGTTGGTGGTAAGGTGAGGGGATGGTGAGCGCGGCTGACTTCTTCTCGTTATAGAAGAGAGCATAGATAAGATGTAGTCTGTCGAATAAAGCTTGTTTGGATTTCTTTTACGCTCGTTAAATACAAAAATGAGTAAAAGAAAGATTGCGTTGGGGGACGGTTATTCTCCGGTTTACCGTAGGGATATCCCTTGTGAAAACCTAGTAGCTAGGTTATTCTTGTAATGCCAACAGTTCTTCATGTGGCTGGTTTTCGAGTCATGATTTACCTTCCCCCGAGAGAACACGGTCCACCCCATGTACACGTTTGGTGTGACGACAGTCAAATCACGGTTTGGTTAGGCGAGGGAGATGAAGCTCCGTCGATCGAGCGGAATGTTGGTATGTATGGACGTCGATTATGCGCTGCGTATCGTTTGATCGACAATAACCTGGAGTATCTGCGAGAGCAGTGGAGAAAGTATCATGGCTAAAAAAAGATTGACAGGTGCCGAGATTGATGCGCAGGGTAAGAGGGCTTTAATAAGTGAGCGTGAGGATCGCTCGGACGGATTGCGTGCAAAAGCGGTCTGGTATGATCATGCGAGCGGGTACATTATGATGCTGCTGACTAATGAGCGATTGTTCGGAGTATTGTTTAGCAGTATTCCTGCTCTTTCCAATGCGCCTCCTGCACAACTCGCTTTGGTCGAGCTAAGCCCTAGTGGCGACGGACTTCACTGGGAAGCGCTGAATGTTGATTTGAGCGTTCCTGGGTTGCTCATCGAAACGTTGAAGCGATCGGAAATTGCGACGGCATGGGCAAAGCAGGTTGGAAAAATTAAAAGCCCTGAACGAGCCAAGGCTTCAAGAGCTAATGGAGCAAAAGGAGGACGTCCAAAAAAGTCGCAGGCGGCTTAATGAGTTTCCTCCTCGATCGTAGCTCGCTATAGGTTCGTAATTTAACTTACCTATAGCGCAATTATAAATTGTTAGCCATGTTTTACACATGGCTTCCGGCTTACTGTGGCGGCGATGGATATATTGCGAATGTTATGTACCCTTAGTGATATCAAATGGGTAGAGCATCGCGAGATAAACAATTGCGTGCAGACACTGTGCCCTCAGGTGAGGATGATGTAGCTTGGGAATCTGCATTGGCAGCCCGAATCCGGGAAGGCGACTCTCACGCGTTCGCTCTTCTGATTGAACAGTATCTTGATAGACTTACACGATTTGCTATGGCGATGGTTGATTCTCGCGATACAGCAGAAGATGTAGTCCAGTACGTGTTTGAGAAGCCCGGAAGCGGCGATACTGTCTGGGGAAGAGATAGAATATGTTTTGCGGCAGCTACCAGAACGTAGAAGGGTTTGGTGTTTGAGTACTCCACAGCGGAAATTCGATCAACTTTTGAGAGTGGCGGCTGGAAGAGAACTTAGTTCTCAGAGAAAGTAGTACCTCGGGAACCCTCGACTTATCGACTTACCACCCCCCCCATATGAACTTGCGAAACCGTTCGGTTGCACATGTATTGCAACCGAATAGTTTCGCATCTATAAGCCACGGGAAATGAGAAGAGACGTTTTTCAGGCAATTGCAGATCCCACCAGACGGTCTATAATCGCCTTAATCGCCTTTCAGGCAATGACACCCAATGCTATCGCCGAGCATTTTGATACGACCAGACAGGCCGTGTCTAAGCATCTGCGTATCCTAACTGAATGCGAGTTAGTAGAGCAGAAACATCAGGGGAGGGAAATTTATTATCAGCTTCAAATTGATAAAATAAAAGAAGTAGATCAGTGGATCGAGCAGTTCAGAAAAATTTGGGAAACCCGCTTCAATCAATTAGACGAGTTATTACACACCATTAAAACAAACAAAAAATGAGCAAACTACAATCAGACTTCGTTGCTAATAAAGAGAATAATACTCTTACCATTAAACGTGAGTTTATTGCCAGTAGACAGTTGATATGGGATTGCTATACCAAAAGCGAACTGTTAAACCAATGGTTTGCACCAAAGCCACTCACTACTAAAACCAAGTCAATGGATTTTAGAGAAGGCGGTCATTGGATCTATGCAATGATTGATCCGGCAGGGCCAGAGTACTGGGGACGAATGGACTATTTAAAAATTAAACCCATTGACAGTTATTCAGCACTTGATGCTTTCTGTAACGATAAGGGAGAGCTTAATCCTGACTTGCCACGCGCGAATCGGGACGTGACTTTCTCCGATTTCGGTGAAAATGTAATAGTGCAGACTGTCGTTACTTACAAATCCCTCGCTGATTTAGAAACCATACTTCAGATGGGAATGCGTGAAGGCATCATAGCCACATTCGAATCATTGGATGATTTATTGTTAAAGCTGAATAAGTAACATTTTTCTTTTTCACCTCAGATCAGCTGTTTGACAGGAAACCTTGCGGGCTCATCTCTTTAAGCATACTTTTTTAAGAGGTGAGCCTTTTGGCTATCGCCAGTGCAATCCTATTCAGTCATTGTGGATATGGATGGGACGACGACGTTATAAGCCCATAGCGCATTTAGATAATATGCAGTAGTTTCGGTAGAGATTCCACTTATCGCGAGTAGCCATGGAGAATCACATGCACTGCCGAGCGCCGAGACTATGATGAGCATTGCATCGGCTCTTGCGCCTTATATCTTTGCGGGAGATAAGGCCTCAAGGTCGAATGAAGAAGGTTTTGTTTCGCACCGTTTAAGCTCCGATGATGCAGACGAACTTTCCACTTCAATCTCCCTTGATTCGGTAGACGTTGATCTCGCTTCACGTATACAGGCTGGAGATGTGGAGGCTATGCGTACGTTGGTGTTAAACTATGCCGATAACCTCACTCGATTTGCGTTTACTCTGGTTCGATGCCAGGATGAAGCTGAGGAGATAGCGTATGATGTACTGTCTAACGTATGGCAGCAGAAGCAACGGCTTCAACCTAATCGATCTCTAAAAGCGTATTTATTTACAGGAGTTCGCCATCGAGCATTGGACAAGCTTGCTCACGACCGCGTAAGGGAGCGTTTTGCGGCGCGTATTGGAAACGATCCTCCATCCCAGGCTTCATCTCTTAGCCCTGAAGACCTGTTGTTTGCGGCTACAGATGAGAACGAAAAGAAGGAGCAAATTAATGCGCTCCGGGACGCGATATCGACCCTTTCTGACCGCCATCAACTCTGCCTGCATTTGAGATTCGATCAGGGGCTAAGCTATCCAGAGATGGGAAAAATCCTGAGTATCTCGGATAAAGCTGCTCAGCAGATTGTTTTGCGTGCTATAGGGACGTTGAGGCGGTTGCTTGGGGTGTAGCTAGTAGTTATACGCGTCCTCAACTACCGGTTATGCACGAGCTCAACTACCGAGTCCTGAAAAAGAGCTAAAAAAATAAAAAATTAGCCATAGTGGTTTGCAATCATGTCCGTACTACTGGCATGGAGCACAATACAAATCTTCTTGCGGCACCTGAGACCGACATTATCGACCGCTATCTGACTGGAAGGTCTGATAGTGCCGAGTGTGCGCGTGTAGAGGCGTGGATAAACGCTAACCCTGAATGGGGAGAGCGTATTGATGTATTGGGATTGGTGCTTCGCCATACGCCGGAGGTCGCGAATGTCGGCTCCGAAAAGGCATCCGAGTGGGCTGATACTATACTTTCCACCAAGCTTCCAGACCCTAAGAAGCCACGCCGCCGCCCAGTTTCTCGCTATGTTATAAACGGTGCGATGGGGCTGATTGCAGCCACCGCACTATTTATAGTTGGCTGGGGAAATATATCACAGTGGGTTGTCCCTGCAGCTACTAGTGACAATGCTCCGCTTACATCCGTGTATTCTACCGGTAGGGGAGAACGCGCTACGGTTACATTGCCCGACGGTACCACTGCAATGTTAAATGTGGATAGTCGGATTGAAGTACCATCTGATTACGATCGTGGCAATAGAAAGGTTGTATTGCACGGTGAGGCTTTGTTCTCTGTTTCCCATTATGATGGGAAACCGTTTACAGTATTGGCCGGCCCGAGCATTACCCAGGTTCTTGGTACAACCTTTGTTGTTCGCCACTATGATACAGATTCTGCCGCTGTAGTTGCGGTGCGTGATGGAAAGGTGTCTGTCAGCTCGCGAGATGGTTCAAACTCACAGAATGCTGCCACTGTTTTGCTCGCGAATCAACGAATTGATATTACACCTAAAACTTTATCCCCTATAAATGTTGCCAGTGCAAGTCAGTTCAGCTTTGTGCGGGGAGTCCTGGCTCTGCAGGAAGTTACGCTGGCGGAAGCAGTTCCTGAATTAAATAGATGGTACAACGCAGACATTCGGATTGGTGATGCTACGCTATTAGAGCGTAGAGTTCAAGGAAACTTTGTTGCTGGTTCAGTTGGTGATTTAACCGAGGTGCTTGAATGGACACTTGGATTACATGTTGTGCGTGATGGACGCGTTCTCACACTTTACCAAAAGAATAGATGATAACATACGGAGTTGGCTGGATTCTCATAGCCGTGTTCACAGTGAATGCGCCGAGCCGCAGTATGATGGCGCCTCCTATGGACCCGTCATATCAGATAGTTCAAGGTGGGGGCGCAGTGGGGCCAGAGCCCATCACTGTAGCACAGGGCGAAGTCAAACGCGTTAAGCCTAATGCGTCAGCCAAAGTTACACTTGTTAACAATGAAATTACTATTCGTGCGGCTGTTGCAGAGCTTGCAAGACAAGCAGGTCTGGAGCCGGTGTATGATATAGAGAATTCAGAGCTTCGTCGTAACATACGTGTGAATATTGTTAACAAACCTGTGATGGATGGGTTGGGAGAGGTATTAAAAGGAACGGGATTAATTGCAAAATTTGCGTCGGATGGCGTGACGATAATGATCCGTGGCAGTGAAGAGAAGGTTGAGAATCGTGGTCAGGCTCAGGAAGTTACTGGGATTATCAAAGGGCGTGTTGTTGACTCTATTTCTGGAACTGCTGTTAGTGGTGTGACTTTGGTTGTAGTTGGAACTCGGCTTTCTGCTGTTACTGGTAATGACGGTACATTTAAAGTTACCGGTGTGCCGATAGGGGCTCAGTCGCTGACAGCTAAGTTGTTAGGATATCAATCTAAAACTATACGTGTTGTTGTTGCGAAAGGTGAGAATGCGACAACTGCTATATCATTAGCTCAGGCTTCTACGACTTTATCCGAGGTGGTTACCACAGTTACCGGGCAGCAGCGTAAGTTGGAAATAGGAAATTCAATTGCTACGCTTAATGTAGATTCTATTAAGAGCATTGCTCCCGTTTCGAATCTTACGGATATTTTGGAAAATAGAGTACCAGGGCTTACGGTGCAGAGAGCGGGTGGGCGCCCCGGGGATCCCGCTCGGATTAGGTTGAGAGGATCGAGTAGTATCAATAACAGTAATGATGTTATTGTGGTGGTGGATGGGGTTCGGGTTGAGAGTGAGTTGAATCGGTTTGGGGCTGTTTCGCAGGCTGGTACTGGGACGTATATGGCTGCGTCCCCGATTGATCAGATAGATATTAACAACATTGAAAAGATAGATGTTTTTAAAGGGCCGTCTGCGGCTGCTATGTATGGTTCTGATGCGGCAAATGGTGTTATTGTAATTACAACCAAGAGAGGGAAGGCCGGGCCGAGTAAGTGGACTTTTAGCACGGATCAGGGATTGTCATATATACCTGGGAAGTTTCCGGAAGGAACTTTCAGGTTTGGAACAGCTATGGGTATGGCGCCTGTTCAGTGTATTGTTACCGATCCTGAGGCGGGGTTGTGTGATATTGACAGCGTAGTACGTTATCAGGCACTTAATGATCCATATTTTGATATTTTGGGCACCGGAAGAGGGCAACAGTATTCCACAACAGTTTCTGGTGGTAGTGCAAACGCTCGTTTTTCCATTACAGGATCTCACTCTAATGACATCGGCGTTGTTAAGATGTCCGATTATCTATCTGATCGTTTTCTCAGGATATATGAGAGGGATATACCGTCATGGATGAAACGCCCCGACAAGTACAATAAGATGAGCCTGTCAAATATGTTCTCATTGGATATAGATAGAACCTTGTCTATAGATATTACTGCAAAGCTATACAGAGACGTTCAAAAGAGAACTTCACTTGGTAACGGCGGAATCAGTTATTTTATGACACGGTTTCATTCGGACACATTAACGTCTTCTATGGACAGATTTAACGAATCAGCAAATCGTAATTCTGATAAGTTCACAACTGCTGTAAATGGAAGATGGAATAAATTTGACTGGTTACCGATTCAGGCCTCTATCGGATTGGATCGTACGGCAGACAATGATAAAGCATATCTCCCTCGTGGTATTATTTCGATGTCATCTACGCCAGATAGTATGGGCAAGTTTAGCGTCTCTAAAAGTCAACGTACCAGCATTACATATACAGCAAATAGTGCGATTCCATTTCTCTCAAATAAAATCATAACAACTGTTGGTATAAATGGGATAACCAATACAAGCGAAGGGTTTACTGCCAGAACAACATCCTTGCCGCCAGGGGTCGATGAGCCTACAACGGGGTTTACAGATGTTGTAAGAAGCGAGAATAGTAGATCTATAAACGGCTGGTTTCTAGAGCCAAGATTAAACTTTAGATCAAGTCTGTTTGCCTCGCCTGGATTTCGAATTGACCAAAATGGGCTTCAGGGCGGCAAGGCGGGTCTAATGCGCTTACCAAAGTTAAATCTGTCATGGTTGGCTTCGGAGCAGGATGGGATAACTCTTCCGGATGTCATATCTCTGTTACGGCTCAGATTAGCGGTTGGAGCAGCAGGCGTTCAGCCTGGGATACAAGACCGATTGAGGTTGTATAGAGCGGATACCGCTGCCGACATACCTCAGCAGTATCTCTCCAACTTTATGCTTTCAACTATCGGCAATTCGAGGTTGAAGCCCGAAAGATCAACAGAGTATGAATGGGGCGGAGACCTGGATCTTTTTGATGGTCGATTTGGAATGGAATTCACTCAGTACAGAAAGATAAGGCGTGATGCAATTGTCAGTATACCAACGGCACCATCTTTATCTATCGGAAATAGCCCTATATCTGTGCATACAAATATAGGTATTATTGAAAATAATGGTAATGAGGTCTCAGTAAGGGGGGCAATTATAGAAAGAGAATCGATGACATTAGGAGGGATGCTCGGATTCTATATGAATGCAAATAAGGTTACCAAATTAAGCGCTACGTCTAATGTTTTATACTCACTTAATTCCACTAACTCTTCAGCGAGGACTGTATCTCGTGTTGTGGCAGGATATCCGTTGTGGGGGGTATGGGCAAGGCCGATCTTAGGATATTCTGATACTGATAATAGTGGGTCGATATCTCTGGGGGAGGTAATTTTGGGCGACTCTACGGTCTACTTAGGGCAGTCGGAACCAAAAGGAACTCTAAATATGTCAAGTTATCTAACAGTTCTGGGTGGACAGATTTCACTGAACATAGAGGCTGGGTTTACTTATGGAATGTCACAGATTGCAGAGGCAATGAGCCAAGGCAATAGTCCGTTTGTAACATCCGTGAATTCTGAGAAAGCCACGCTGTTAAGTCAGGCAATAGCCGCATCATCTGTAAAAACTGGCTATGGGTTAGTTCAGAAGGTGGATACCTGGCGCATCAACAGTGTATCGATTCGATATATGATTCCACATAATATAGTATCAAGATTAAACAGTAGATCTGCTTCTGTTTCCTTGCAGGGAAGTAATGTATTTATGAGATCTAAATATATGGGTATGGACCCCAACGTTAACTCTCGGATTTATGATAATGGACATGTAGCAGATGGTGGTGCAGTACCTCAGCCAAGATCATGGAGTATTCGGTTTACAATAGGAAATTAGATGAATAAATCATATCGAAGGACAGTGTTGTCATGCTTGATAGTATTGGGTTCAATGGGATGCTCTGATCTTGATCAAAATCTCCCTGCTGGCGTAGAAAATCCGAAAGTGGTGGACTCCGAGTTTGGAGCAGTCTCGCTGTATCGTGGGGTTATGGCTTCTTTTTCTAGGAAATATTCAGAATATATCTTATATACAGCACAGTTCACCGATGAGTTGCAAGATGCTTCCCAATCATTAGTTCCGTATGCAGGAGCAGTTGTAAGAACGTTGGACGGCAGAGGAGCAAACCATGAAAGAAGTTATTCAGGTCTGCATGTGGTGAGGAATTCGGCTGATCAGGCCATCGCTATGCTACATAAGCATGGGAAAGGGAGATATGATCATCTTATAAGCGAACTGTATTCGGTAAAGGCATTTTCAATATTGTATCTATCTGAATTTTACTGTTCGGGAATTCCACTTAGCACTATTGATTTTGATGATCACTATACATATACCAGAGGGTATAGTTCAACAGAAATGTGGGATATAGTAGGTCATATCTTTGACTCGGCAGTATCTTTCTCGGGCGATAGTTTAACGTTGAAACTACTTGCCAGTGTGGGTAAAGCGCGCACAAAGATGAACATGGGTCTTTATACAGATGCTAAACAGATACTCGATAGCGTGGTGGTGAGTGGTGTATACTCATATAATCTGCCGCATAGTACTGTAGATAGCTATCTGCTTCTGTATTTACGTAGTAATACAGTTCCGCGTAAGGAAGGTGTAAATGGTTTAGACTTCAGAGTGTCAGATCCACGAGTTCGCTATGTGTTTAGTGAGATCAGTGCATTCACAGGAGATTCTATTTTCTCTGCAATTAAATATCAACTCCTGGGGAATAACCCAACATTTGTAGTTGCGAGTATGATAGAAGCATGGTTAATCTTAGCTGAGATAAAGTTAATAGCTGGTGATGATGAATGGGTTGATATTTTGAATAGTTTACGTACTGACGGAACGTATACATTAAATACTTCCGGCGACACAGTATGGAATAAAGGTATGGGAGATGTTGCTGGGCTAAGGCCGCTTTCCAAGCCACATGGTTATTCTCAGGCTGTAGATCTTCTCTTTAGAGAGCGCGCCTTTTGGCTATATTTGACTGGACATAGACAAGGTGATTTACGCCGACTAATTCGGCAGTATGAGAGGGATCCCGATTCAGTTTATCCAACGGGCTTATATGGAATCAGCGGTGCTACTTTTAACTCTAGATACGGAGATCTTGTTGTTATGCAACCTCCAGTAGCAGAATCGGATCGAAATCCCCTGTACACCGGATGTATATCAAATGAGGCATAACAAGGTGGATTTATATATGAGATTGGCTGTTTGTTCTACGGCTATATGTACTTTGATAGGTTGCGCTGCCGATCTTGAACCTGGAAAGCACTTGCTAGATAATAAAGAACTGTTTCATAGCCTAAGGTTAAACCATAGGGCGATTAATATTTCGACAACTTCACCTTATGATACAGTTAAGTTGGAAGCAAGAGCTTATAATGTTGATGGTGAGGAAGTCCAGGGATTGACAAATGTTACTCTGTTGTCCCAGTCTAATAATGTCATTGTGTTCCCTGACGGAACAGTCAAGGGAGTTAAGCAAACTTCTACAGCAGGGGTGTCTGTTATAGCTAGAGCTACATTTAACGGGATTACTTTAGAAGATACTGCGAAGATAGTTGTTACAAATATTGGATCTCCACCGGTATTCAAAACTGTGAACCCTGGATTAAATAACAACACAGATTATGTAGCCAGACTGCATTTGCTTGATGCGGAGGAATTATCGGTACAATCGAACGCAGTTGACAGTTCGAACCGTCCTATTCCAAGGCTAATATTGAGCTATAAACCTAGAACATCATTTGGAATACTATTCCCAAGTTCATGGAATAGTAGTTTTCAACCAATGCTGAAAGGAGTATACGTAGTTGATATAGATGGATATGTATATGGACGGAAGGTATCCGATTCGGTGACGATTCGGGTTGTAGACCATCGAGTTCAGGTTCATGTTGTATTTCCAGATAAAGGAATTTCGAGAGAATCATATATTTCAGTTGGCGGTGGGGTGTATTGGGCTAATCATACTGACGATAGCTTGGACATTGAGTTCGAAGATGCATCAAAGGCAAAGCAGGCCTGTTGTACTATGGTTGGGATGTTGCTAGCAGGTGATAGCGGAAACATACATCCCTTTCAGCGTGACAGGTCCAAGCCATTAAGGGTTGTGCTGCACGGGTGGATGCCCTTGCCCAGGGTAGAGCCGGATATTATGCAGGGGCGTTCATTTCATGTTCCCGGCAGATACAAATATATAAGTAGAAAGAACCCAAATGTCTGGGGGACAATTATTGTTAGCGACCCATATTCCAACTAGAGCTTAAGAGACTAAATGCAAATTAGAAATCTGAATCGTCGAACCTTTATTAACTCGTCTGCGTCAGCAGCAGTTATTAGTGGAGTAAAGGGTTCTGCGGGGTATCATCTTTTAGAGCGATATAAGGAGAACCGAGCGATCAATAGCGAAAGTTTGATTGTCTACGGTCAAAACCTGCTGAATAGTAATAAAGTCGATTATGGCGATATCCGAATAACTTCCAATAAAACCAGATTCTTCCCTGGCTCTGGTAGTTTTGCCCAGGCCGAACATATGGCAATCTCTATAAGGGTGCTTGTGAATGGATACTGGGGGTTTGCTTGCAGCCCTTTAAGCACTGAAGTTGAAGTAGCCAGACTTACCAAAGATGCGGTTGATATTGCGAGGTATAATTCATCTGGCCCGAAAAGGAGCGTTGAGATAGGAAAACATCTCACTGAGGAATCTGGAAGTTGGTCAACTCCTGTCAGGATAGATCCATTTGATGTTCATCCAGATGAAATAAATGATTTTCTCGCCGGATTTCAAGTCTTTATGGCTCGATATAAGGGGGTTACAGACCCATCCGCAAATGCAGAGTTTGTTGAGCGAGAGGAATGGTTTGGGTCTACAGAAAATAGACTTTTACACCAGTTGCGCAAATCTTCTTCTGGAAACATCTCTTTTGCATATGTTGATAATGATCGGAAACTTGGTGGATTTATTGATACTCTCAGTACTGCTGGGCTGGGCTGGGAGTATTTTATAGATCAGCCGTTGCGAGATGTCTTTGAGAAGGAATTAGAGGATGTAAAGTTTGATATAATGTTGCCAATCAGTCCAATAGATGTTGGAAGATATGATACCATTATAGACTCAATGAGCTCTGGAAGCTTGATGAGAGATACAATTGCTAATGCTACAGTTCTTTCGCGTATTGCCGGATATAATGCTAATGATGTTGGTACCAGCTATATCGTTGATTCTGCTGAGTCGTATAATACATTCAAAATCGGGAACGAGCTTATTAATGTAACATCCGATCGTAGTGAGGCAAGTGGAATTGAAACGGTCCAATGGGACGCTGAAGGTGTTTCTCCTGTAGATGTAAAGCTTGTTACAGAGGGAGTTGTAACTGATTACACAACGTCCCGTGAGATGGAAGGATGGTTTAGGACTCTGGAATCTGTCTCGCAATCAAAGAGAGTATCGACTGGCTCTACAGACGCCAGCAGTGCTATTGAACTTCCCAAATCTACGGTTGGAAACGTTACTCTTTTACCCGGCAATGAACAGGAAAATTTTATGAGCATGATTGGTAATCTAATGAAGGGGATCGCGATAAAGAGGATGAATTCTAATGTTGACTTTCAGTGTCTGAATGGTCTTGGTAACAATGGCACCTGTTATGAGGTTAGAAACGGCAAAAGGGTCTCCCTTTTATCTAATGCCGCTATAATGTTTAGAGCTCCAGAAATATGGAAAAATGTAACTGGAATTGGTGGCTCTGATAGTAAATTTCGTTTTAAGAATATTACTTCCGTGCCTATGGCGATAAAGGACTGTACATTTATTGATATTACGAGGAAGGCATGAAGCAGTATAATGATTCATCTTCAACTCCAAGAATTCTTTCATCTGAAGACTGTCAGGCCATTATCAAAAATGTGCTTGATGCTTCCTCGGGACACGGCTCCTTAAATGTTTCAATATCGACCTGGTGGAATGGGGAGCTTAGATGGGCTCGTAATAGGATCTGGGATTCTAATGACAGGCGTAATATAAATGTTCGTATAACCAGACAAATTGGACAAAATAGGGGAGATGTATCAGTTAATCAGATCGATAAGCTGTCGATTCAGGCTGCTGTACGATTCGCTGAATCGATTGCATCCATGGATCCTAGTGTTGCACGAAGTGAAGAGATGATTCCAGCACCCCCGATTCTGGATAAGTCCGATATGTTGATATGGGATGAAGATACATCTCACTCTCAGGCCAAAATTCGTAGTGATGTTGCCACCTCTCTTATGAAGGAAGCTGAAGTTGAAGGGATGATGGCAGCAGGGTATATAGAGAGCAGGGCTGGAGCAGTTGCTCAGTTGAGTTTAGGATCTGGTTATCCCGTATGGGAGCAAGGCCATCGTGGTGTGCAATACTTGCGTTCCTTGCCTCGCATTCCACTGACTTATCAGAGGCTAACACAGGCCCAATGCTCTGTTACAGTTCGTCATCCGTTGGGAAAGGGATCTGGGTGGGCTGGATCTTCCAGCTATAGTTGGGATAAGGTGAGTACACATGATGTTGCCAGGAGGGCGTTGGATAAATGTATTTCTTCATTAAATCCAGTTCGAATTGAGCCTGGAAGATATGTGGTAATGCTGGAGCCTCAGGCGGTTGAGGGATTATTAAAAATGCTTATGATGTCATTCAATCGTACTTTACCTGAGATTCGTGGTCGAGGGCCATGGGTGTTAGGGTTTGATCAAGCATTAGGGATGTGGCGCTCCAAGTTAGGGACTAAAATTATAGATGAGAGAATTACTATCTCACAGAGCTTGAGTGAACCACAGTTAGGTTACCTTTCGGGTCCCGGTACTGAAGACATAAAATGGATAGATAATGGTGTGTTGAAGACATTGGAAAGCGAACGAACGGATTATCTAATTCCCCGTTTAAATTCAAATGCTTCGGCCTCGGGGAGGCTATCGTACAGGATGAGCGGCGGTAATACTTCAATGGAACAGATGATATCCGATACCCAGAGAGGATTAGTTATAACCAGATTCTCTAATATATCCCCAATTGATGGGAATACACTGTTATGTACTGGTATAACTAGAGATGGCCTCTGGCTGGTAGAAAAGGGAAAGATCACCAAGCCGGTTCAGAATATGCGATTTACTGAATCTCCGCTATTTGTATTAAATCAGATTGTTTCATTGGGTGTTCCGGTGCCTGTATTCCGTCCTGTAACCAATGAAAATGCAATTCAGTTATCCCCGTCAATAGTTCCGATAGTAAAGGCAAATGACTTTAGTTTCACCTCGGTAAACGACGCTATATGATTAAGAGATTCTCAATGGGATTGTCCCAGTATATCTGTTGTGCAGTTTTTTTATTGCTTCCATCTATTGCAAGCTCACAGTTAAAGTTTACATGGCCTAAAGATTCACCTCAACCAGAGAGGTATGCCTCGATTGAACAGTGTATTGCTGGTACTACCAGAATAGCGAGACGTGCTATCAATGAGCAAAGTAAGGAAGTGAGGATGGACACAATGCCGTTGAACTTCGATGGTTCACTCGTGGCTTATCCTGATAGCTTAGTTCAGTTTGCTAAGCGGTGCTCTAGGAAATATGACCCGAATATATTTAGCTTTAGGGGACCCTGGGAGTATGCCGCAAGACTGTACTTTGAGGGTAAGCAGCCTCAAGAGTTGAAAATATTAATTGAGAGACGGATGGACAGTGTTCCAGCCAATGATTCAGTACAGTTTGCTGCTGTAATAGATACACTGGTTATGCTTTCGCACATTGCGGTGCCTAAAGATTTAGTTCGTGCAGATTCTCTTTTGAATATAAGGCAAAAATACCCTCCAACTGCTCCGGCAAATGCTGTTGCTTTACGCTATAATATTAGACAGCTGCAATTTGCCAGAATTATAAATAGGGAAGATCTGGCACAATCTGCAGCAAAACGTATTGCAGAGCTAAATGAGCAACTGGCCGCCGCCGATAGATCTACGGAAGAGTTTGTTAATGTCAGGAGAGATGTTCAACGTGCATACGACTACATTCGATGGAATGAGGGCAAATCAGCTTTAGCTTCGAATATTAATAGTTATATCGATATTAGAACGAAGCAGTGGATGGAGGTAACGCGTGGAACTGTGCCTGATGAATGGTTCCCAGTCGGGAAGGTTGCTGCCCAGATCCCAAGTGACAAGATGTTTATAAGTTCTTCCGATGTAAGTACAGCTCAACTTGCTGGCTTGGCAGTGAATAGATTCCCAATTCAAAATCAGTTAAACCTGGTGGTGTTTCTTGGACATGAATGTTACACCGGGAGTAACATTGGTCTCCCATTTGGGAAGCAGAAAGGGTACGACTGTCCACGAACGATCTCTGCACTGAAGCGCATCAATGCGCGTTTTCCCGATTTGCGTATCGTCATTGCGGTTGAAACTCATGGTTACTTTAGTTACTTGGGACCTTTGGAAAAGGATCAGGAGGCTGAAATGTTACGTCGGTGGACGCACGACTATATGAAGGCTCCTGGAAGTCTGGTTGTTACATTCCTGCCGCACTTTTTCTTGCCAGCTCCAGATGGTAGGCGTGTTGAAGAGATACTTCCCCATGTAACTGAATATGCATTTGGACAAAAAGAGCCTTACTCCGGTCGTGATTGGGTTATTCCTCAAACTGCTTTTTTAGTTAGTAATGATGGGAGAATATTGCATAATGATCGGTTTGTAATAGGAGCGTCCATGTTTAGTGAGCAGGAATTCTCTGATCTTATAGGTGCTGTTCTTCAATCTGATAACAGCCCATCGTTGTCTGCAAAGACAGATGATAAAATAGAGAAAGCATCGTTATCGCAATCTCATGAGGTTGTAGAAGTTACAGACACCGTGTTGGTACAGTTCGCGACTATACTCGAGAAGATAGTCGACATTATTGGTGATGACGAGAAGAAGCGCAAACAGATAACCATGAAGTTATCTGGCTGGTTAATGTCTCGGACAAGCTCTCTCCCAGGCGAAGATGGACTCGAACAGTTTAACGATCTACCTGAGCTGAAAAAAATTATGATGGCCAAATTTGGGAATGGTAAAGCATCCATTCTACCTGCGCTGCCTAGAGTCCTGGAAGCTCTTCGTTATGTGGAAACGGAGAAGAAAAATGGGGTCGATCTGGCTAATGCGGAACAAGCTCGCGCTTCAATCAAGCCCACCAAAGCCGAGTACGACGCTGTCCGTAGACACTACGATCGCATATCGGCTGCTCTAAACGAGTTGATGGGCAGAAAGAAGTAGCTGCGAGCGAGTGCGACTACTCTCTATCCTTCAGGGTGCGGTCGACTGGTAATGGTATAGCAGATATTTGGTTGGGGGCAAATAACCCATGCTGCGGGTCAATTTGATCCGCAGCATGGGTTATTTTGACGGCATACGATGGCAGCGCTCTTCTGCCTGTTGAATGTAAAACAATCAGTCAACCATCTACGAAGGATTTGGCTTCGATGTCTGTTTTTCGTGAGAATATGCGCCTAGAGCTGCAGCAGGTATAATGCTGCATACCGGTGATCAGACATTTTGGGTCGCAAAAAATGTATTGGCGGTGCCGTGGTGGAGGGTCGTTTGATGGGGAGAGGGACTTATTATATAGGTAACACCGACCAGAGAGTTTCCTTCTAACGATTTTTTTTGCTCCCCACGTTGTCAGGCACATTTATCGCACCGCAGAGAAATTTCTATTAACTCAATAATTACATTGAGTCAGACCGGAGAGGTTTCTATGGCGAAATGTGAAGTATGCGGGAATGACTACTATCTATCCTTTCAGGTTGTGGCCGCTGGAATGACACATACGTTCGATAGTTTTGAATGCGCTATCCACAAACTCGCACCTATTTGTGACCATTGTGGATGTAAGATTGTCGGGCACGGTGTAGAAGGGAACGATACATTCTATTGTTGTGCCCATTGTGCGCATATGAAAGGAGTGACCAATATTGTCGATAATGCCAATAATGCAGCTGCGTAATTAAGTACGTTGGCAAATAAGAGAAGTAGGTTTTGCTGTGATAGTGCAGAATCTTCTTTAAACGTATAACTATGGAGAACTTTGGGGGGTGTTCCGCGAGTAGTTCATTACGCCGAGCCAGGCGGTATCTGCATCATAATTACGCTTGACGCATCGCTGTCGGTATCGCAGCGCGCACCGCATCCTGCAGGTAAACTGCAATGTCAGGCTGTTGCTCCGGATTCCATTCCGCTACCAGACTTGCAAGATGAGCTCGTCTTGCAAGGTTAAGTTGATTCAATACGGTATAACCGGAAGCTGTTAATGCATAGTTGGATCCTCCATCTAGTGTCTCAAGATCCGCAGTGATTAATCCTCGTCGAGACAGCTCCTCAATAGCACCTTGAGCTCGTTCTATCTCGATATCCTTTCCATTCGTAATTTCAATCGGATCTTTCTCTGGTGCACGTTCAATCTGAACAAGTAACCATGCGGCTAAAGGGGTAAGAGTTTCTCCTGCACGATTTACGATAGCCTGTATGTGCTGCCGCTGAACATCGCGATTTGCCATACTTGAGAGTACTGCTTGCATCTGAGCAGCTGTCGATGCCTCATCTGCGGGGCGGGCAAATGCTGCGCCTGCCCCATGTCCCTTGTCGCTTGCACTCTCGGCAATGGTATGGCGTAATGTATGTTCAGGGAGGAACCAGGTAAGTATAAATCCAACCACACTGGTCATTGCGGCCACTGCAAAGACCGTATTCAGAGATGATGTAAACGCCAGATTATACGTTGCCCGTATTCCAGCTGGGAGTTGCGCGAGCGCTTGGGACCCCATTCCCTGTCCTCCAGCATGTCCATTGATGGCAAAATCAGGCGGCAACATACGACTCAAATGAAAGGCGAGCCGATTGGCGAATATCGCTCCCAATACCGCTGTGCCCAATGATCCACCAATAAGTCGGAAAAGGGTAGCGCCAGATGTTGCAACACCCAGATCACGGTATTCAACTGAATTTTGTACAGCTAGCACAAGCACCTGCATCACCATCCCAAGTCCTAAGCCCAATATAAGAATCGAAGACAACGAAATAGCCATGCTGCTATCTGGGGTTAGTCGCGACAGGAGAAACAGGCCGATGGTCATTACTGCTGTACCCATTATGGGGAAGATTTTATATCGTCCTGTTCGGCTAATCAGCTGACCGGATATGATAGACATCGTTAACATCCCACCCATCATCGGTAACATTTGCAGGCCGGAGTTAGTAGGACTTACGCCCTTCACAACCTGAAGAAAAACGGGGAAGTATGTCACTGACCCGAATAGTGCAAAACCTACAATCAGGCCGACGGCGGATGACACGCTGAAGGTGCGCTGTGCAAACAAACGCATGGGAAGAACAGGTTCTGGTGCACGACGTTCAACAATTACGAAGAAGAACAGGGCCACAACTGAAATCGCTGCCAGTGATAGCATCACGGGCGAAGACCAGGTGTAACCGGTTCCACTTATATCGGCCATTAGTGTGACACCACTCAATGCAACTGCGAGTAGGCCGGCACCTATATAATCGATGGAATGTGTTCGACGTAGTCCCTGTTTGGGCAGCGTGACTGCGAGAACTATAAGGGCGATAACACCGAGCGGTAGGTTGATATAGAAGATCCAGCGCCAGCTCATGTGGCTGGTGAAAAATCCACCCAATAGTGGTCCTGCAATGCTTGCCAGGCCGAATGCTGCCCCAAATATGCCCTGGTATTTGCCGCGTTCCCGAGGCGAAACGAGGTCACCCACGATGGCCTGGGTCGTTACGTTAAGCCCACCTCCGCCTAATCCCTGCAGGGCCCGGAAGAAGATCAGTTGGGTCATATTCTCACTGAGGCCGCACAGCGCTGATCCAGCAAGAAATAGAACGATTGCAGATTGTAGTACAATCTTCCGCCCGTACAGGTCGCCCAGCTTCCCGTATATAGGCGTGACTACGGTCTGCGCGAGCAAGTAAGCCGTAACTACCCAGGCCAGATGTTCCAGGCCACCGAACTCTCCAACAATTGTGGGAAGTGCCGTTGAGACGATCGTGGAATCGAGCGCCGCGAGCAGCATGACCATGAGAAGCCCGCTGAAGGCGATTAATACCTGCCGATGTGTGGCATTAGATGGAGACGGAGATGTGGTGGAGCTGGTGGTATGATTCGTCACGGCAGTGGCTTATTGCAGTTTATGCGCCCGATAGGCGTGCTTGTATCATAAACTCAAGAGTCAGGATCAGCACATTTTTTACGGCCTTAATCCAGCCCAAAACCGTAGCTAAGCTTGCCGTCACACTATAAAGCAGGATAAGTTTGCGGGGAGAAACCTCTAACCAAGGCTAGATGACTAAAGCTGATTCCCAATTGCCATCCCAGAACAATCTACAGCCACCGCAGAAGCGTGGCGCCTTCACCCGCTTCCTGGACACTGTAGAGTGGATGGGGAATCTTCTCCCTCACCCGATAACGTTATTCGCTATTGCCGCTTTGGGGATTGTTCTGCTGTCCGGTTTGTTTGGAGCCATGGGATTGTCGGTTGAGGACCCCAGGCCTGAAGGAGCGGCGGGGCGGTCAGCAGATGGGCTAATTCAGGCGGTAAGCCTGCTCAATGCTGATGGATTTAGAAAAATTATTACTAACCTTGTGAAGAACTTCACCAGCTTTGCTCCGCTGGGAGTCGTTCTGGTGGCAATGTTGGGGATAGGTGTAGCAGAAAAATCAGGGCTCTTTACCGCGGCAGTGCGCTCCATTGTCCTGAATGTGCCTCGTCATGCTGTGACAGTAGCCATTGTATTCGCAGGGGTGTTGTCCAATATGGCATCTGAGCTGGGATATATTGTACTTATTCCGCTTGGTGGTGCCGTCTTCTACTCGCTCGGTCGTCATCCTCTTGCAGGTATGGCTGCTGCATTCGCAGGTGTTTCAGGTGGGTATAGCGCAAATATCCTTATTGGTACCATAGATCCACTTCTTGCTGGAATAACTGAAGAAGCTGCTCGCCTGATAGATCCTACCTACATGGTTACAGCAACTGCCAATTACTATTTTGCGTCAGTTAGCACATTTGTTATTACGATTGTAGGATCGCTTGTCTCCATCTTTATAGTTGAACCCAAGCTGGGTCCCTATGATAGAAGCAAAGCTGATGCAAGTATTCTCGATGGGGGATCATTGCAGCCTTTATCGGCACTGGAAAATCGCGGGCTAAAGGTCGCAGGATTAGCGGCATTGGGCGTTTTGATATTTTTAGCGTTGATGTTAATTCCGGAATGGGGGCCGCTTAGAGATCCGGTTACAGGAGATCGTTTACGGTCTCCATTCTTCTCCGGATTTGTAACATGGATCTTTGTGTTCTTCCTGGTTGTTGGATTTGCTTACGGAAAAGTCGTGGGCACAATGAAGAACGATAAGGATATTATTAACGGCATGTCTTCGGCTATTTCGACGCTGGGAGTTTATGTTGTTATCGTCTTTTTTGCAGCTCAGCTGATAGCCTTTTTTAACTGGACAAATATAGGGGCTATAGTTGCAGTCACAGGCGCGGACTTTCTACACGAAACCGGGCTTACTGGGCCACTGGTCTTTATTCCGTTCATCCTGATCTGCTGTATAGTTAACCTGATGATCGGTTCCGCCTCTGCTCAGTGGGCTATGACGTCGCCTATCTTTGTGCCGATGTTAATGCTGATCGGATACTCACCTGAACTGATTCAGGCAGCATACAGGATCGGTGATTCTACTACTAACATCATCACTCCAATGATGAGCTATTTTGGATTGATTCTGGCCTGGGCCACTCGATACGATAAAGGCGTAGGAATTGGAACCATGATCGCGATGATGCTTCCATACAGCATCTTCTTTACGATCTTCTGGACGGCGCTCTTTTATGTCTGGGTGTTCTTGTTTGGACTGCCGGTTGGGCCTGGAGCTCCGACTTTTTATCCGGCGGGAAATTAGTAGTAAGACAGATGTGTGCTAGCCACGGACGGGCGGTAAAGACGAGCGGTAAATAGTAGCGTGCTTGCTTCTTAAGCAGACATTCAGAGAAACTATAGTTTAGACTGACAGTGTGTTGGGCTGCGAATATCGTAACCCAACACACTTTTTATTTAGAGGCTAAAGCCTTATTCCTACAACTATATTCCTTGGCATTCCCAGGTTGTACTGCCTCCCCTGAAATGCATTGTACGAAGCGGTTTCTGCAATGCTTCGATTCAGAATGTTGTTGATCTTGAAGTATATCTCAGCAACTTTAAATGCCGAGCTGGATACATTTGCATTTATCACGGTGTGTCCGTTATACCATTCTATATTGCCTGGATCCATATAGTATCCGCCAACTCTACTCAGCTCTGCACTTGCATATAGTGTCTGGAAAAAATCAGCGATTCTATTGTGGGAAATGATATCCATGGCCGAATTGCTGCGCCGGTTACTACGCCGGCTGTTTGAATTGACGGGTGCGTAATTAACTCGCAAGTTGGTTGTAGATGCAGGTGCCTGTTCCATCTTCATTCCATCATAAGAGACTGTAGATGATGGTCTCCACTCGACATACTTCTGAACCATCCAGCTGTTGGCAACGTCGATTGACAGATGTTTTACTGGAAAGATCGAAAGCGCTGTTTCCAGTCCTCTGTGTTGAGTCTTGCCGGCGTTTGTTGCCTCTGTAGTGTTTGCAGGTGTTCGATAGGAGATTATGTCGTTTGAGATCTTCATATCATAAGCCGCAATGCTGTATGACATGATCGTAGACAGATCTCCACGTAATCCTAATTCATAACTTATGACATCAACCGCCTTTAAATCTACGGTGTTGTCCGCACTGTTTTGCTGAAACAACTGACCTTGTGATGGCGCACGAAACCCAGTTCTAAAAGAACCGTATACAGTCACGTAGCGAGCTGCATCGTAAGATACACCTATCTTTGGGCTGAGTTGTTTGTAAGAGACCGTGGTATTGTCAGGCACGCGATGCTGGCCGGTCGTAATTGGGGACAGATGTGTCTTGTATGAATAACTTGCGATATCATATCGCATCCCTATATCCATACGTAAACCTGATATTGGTTCTGCTTCCAGCTGTACGTATGGAGATGCAGAGCTATATCTGACAGAGTAGTCATATTGCCCTACTCCAGGGCGATATGATGCAAACTTGCGCATCCCATTCACCTCGCTAGTATCGAGTAAAACCTGATTTGCTCTGAAATCGCCAGGATTAACTTCGAGGTCCATTCCAGCAACAACCGACAGTCTATTGTTCGCTAACCCTGAAAATCTTGCCTTGTTGGTCAGCCCCAGGGACGTGTTGCTCTGATCCCATTCCTGTGGATCGTAGCTTAACTGCCAGCTGGGAAGTAAGCCTAGTGTGTTATATCGAACGTATGGCGTAAAGCTTAAAATTCGGTCAGGTGTGGTCTGTTCAAACATAACCGAACCACGTAGCGCCGAAACTTTTCGATACGCGATAGGGGCCGAGTTGAACGCTCCCTGCGCTTTAAACTGCGAATCACCTACAGGTGGAAGATCCCTCTGTTTGACATCTGTTCCTGTAGCGAGAACCTTCATGAACCACTGGTCGCCAAGCATTCTGTCAACGCGTGTGGTCGCGCTATATCGACGATAAGGTGCTTCGTCACGCCAGCTGTCCGCGTCAGTAACATTGAGATCAAGTCGTGCGCCGCCATTATTGAAACGAAGTCCACCGCTTAAAAGCGCACGTTTCCACCCGAAACTTCCGACCTCCAGACTTGTATTGGCAGTGTTTTTTAATGGCGGGGCCTTTGTTAAAACATTGATTACTCCGCCTATGGCATCGCTTCCGTAGATGGCTGTTCCGGGACCTTTTAAAACCTCCACCCCGCCAGACTGAGGCAGGTTTACTTCATATAGCGCGTTATGGTTAAAGAACCCCGTCGGCCGAGTCGGTATCCCATCTTCAAGATACAGATACATCGGTTTGGTTGTAATCGGTTGCCTGATGCTGGCGCTATGCCCTTCTGCAGATAGTTGGGAGATGTGAACCCCGGCTAGTCTGTTGAGTAGCCCCGATGGGTGCCCGGCTGCTGTACGCTCAATGTCAGAGCGGGATACTGTTTCAATGGTGGACGTGGACTCCCGCTTTTTCTTCTTGCCGACAGAGCCAGTTACTACGGTGGATTCGAGAACTTTGGGTTTGGCGGAGTCTGTTACCGTACTATCCAAAATTCCACTGGACGCGTACAAGATCGCCCCCAGCGTGATGCTGTTGATTAAAAACATTTATATGTACTATTCTGTAGTTATAAGGATATGAGCCAGTTTCGCATATGAATCCTGCTGGGTTTCATTTGGCTGACTCGGGATTTTCGGAACGATTAACTACAGATAGAAAGGGGGCGCAGTCGAGGGAGGGAGGAGGTACTCTGGTGCTTCAGATGTTGGCGCTTCTATCGGCTCCGATTTAACGACACGGAACAGCTGCGCAGGAATTGGTAGGGTTAAGCCAGTGGACGGAGCTTCGATAGACTGTGAACCGGAAGAACAGCCAAGACAGAGACAGAAATGGGCCGCTGCAGGTTGATCCTGGGTGTGTGCCTGCTGGTGGGTATCGTTCGATTCGGTTGTACGATCTGTGCCTGTCCTGTGACCACTGGCATGGTGCGGAAGGCCGTGCTCTTTTGAGTCGTGTGACGAATGTCCATTTTCCCCATGTCCTGCTCCAGTAGACATCCCGGCCGGAGTGTGCATGGGGCAGTCATGCGCAGGGACCGGTTCGGCAACTAGAAAAACAAACCAGAATCCCAAGAGCATCTGTAACAGACGGCCCGCCAAAATCATATTAAGAAAGCTAGATACCCAGGGCAATTCGACAACCCCTTCCAACAAGTCGAACCATTCGTATTGCGAACCCTGTATTCATAGAATAATCTTAACTATCCACAATTATTTGGAGTCGTTAATGAAACAGAGTCAGCTCGATGCCCTCATTCGTAAGAACGCAGCCAAGGCCGCAAAGGGGAGCACGCCAGTAAAGGGTTTCGGTAAGAAGTACGACATCAATAAGAAGGACGATCCAATTGATGAAGCCGCCCTTCGTGAGCGCGAGCGTAGTGAGCATTTCTTTGATGAAATGCGAAAGCGCGATTTTTAATATTTAGTTAGAAGTACTCAATAATTTTGGAAAATACGCCGAAAGGGGTTGTAGATTTGCAAATAGTGTACTAGTGTACTAATACACTATTTGTTTGTGGGTTTGTAACTCTTAATCCCTGTATCAACCAACTCTAAGCACGTGGTATTTAACCTAAGTCAGACCGATCCCAGACCGATATACCAGCAGATTCTGGATGAGATCCGCCGGGGTATTGTTGTAGGGCTGTATAAAGTTGGTGAACCTATACCCTCGGTTCGCCAATTGGCGGTTGACCTGAAGGTGAACCCCAATACGGTTGCCCAGGCATACCGGGAGCTGGAGAGATTGGGTGTCGTAGAAGTCAGACGGGGGCAGGGAACATTCGTTTCTCCCCAGACTTCGCGTGACAGTGAGCGTAGAACCTTGATTACTACACTTGCAAACAAGGCAGTTGTCGAAGCCAAAAGAAACTCGATTGGGCTTGGCGAGCTGATAGAAGCTATTCGTTCCATACAACTCTCAGAGGAGAGCGCAGAGTAATGATTTCATTGTTGCAGCAGCTGCCTGGGCCGCTGGCAGTCGAGTCTGAGTTATTTACAAAGACCTATCGTGGGAAGCACGCGGTTAAGTCTTTAAACCTGACCGTACCTGTAGGAGCTACTTATGTATTGGTAGGTCCTAACGGTTCTGGGAAGAGTACAACTCTTAAAGGTATTTTGGGATTGATCGTTCCCAATAAAGGCAGCATGCGCGTGTTTGGACGTGATATCTCGACGGCTGAAGCGCTTGTTCGTGCCAATATCGGATACGTTCCAGAAAGCATCGATTGGGGAAATCCCTCGCTTCGTGCGGATAAGATGCTTGAGCTTCATTCAGCTCTATACAGGTCCTGGGATCATTCCTATGCTGATAAACTTTGCCGTGTGTTTGACGTTCAACTGGGAAAGAAGTTGAAGTCGATGTCAAAAGGTGAGCGGAGACGCGTACATCTGGTTATGGCACTCGCTGCCAAGCCCCAGTTATTGCTGTTGGACGAACCTACCGACGGGTTAGATCCTCTTGTGCGGGACGAAGCTATTAGGACTTTGGTAGAGCATATTGCGTTGTATCCGACAACCGTGGTGATATCTACGCATAGAATCGAAGAGGTACAGAATATCGTTACGCACGTAGGGGTGATGTCGAAAGGGAGTTTGATTTCGCAGTTGTCGGCTGAAGATTTAAGATCTGGATTGCTCAGATACACAATCAATGTTCCCGAGGGTTGGACTAACGATATAAATGCTGTTCGAACTGAGGGGATAGGATCTCAGCGAATTCTCACTGTTTCCGGGAATAAACGGGAGGTTGTAAATAAAATTGAATCTTCCGGTGCAGAAGTTACAGATGTGTCATCTATATCGTTATTCGATGCAACCGTTTCGTTATTGCGAGGCAGCAAAAATGACTGAGAATGAATCAATAGATGTAGCTTTGCAGCAGCCTGCTTCTAAATGGAGCATCTATAAGACCTATCTGCGGTATGGGATGATAGGGAATTGGATTGGTCTGACTGTCTTTCTGATTATCATCCCTCTGATGTTTTACAATTGGTGGCAGACGAGCAGTGATTTTAGGTTGGTGCCAGTCGTACCTTTTGGTTCATATATGCTTCTCTTAGTCGCGTCATTTTGTATACCGCTGCTTATATGGAGTGATTTGCCCCCATCTAAAAGGTCATATCTTCTTTTATCTCTAGATGGTAGCTCAGCACTATGGCTCAAGGTTGCCACTGGCTTGTTAATGCACCTTTTAGTTGTGGCAACTTTCCTGTCTATGGTTCTTGTTACTACGTTGTTATTTCCATCGCAGCTAACTGTTGGCGGTAGCTCAGGATTTACTGCATTCCTGGTGCTTACAGTAATTGCTAGTGTTACTGTTTACATGTTCCAAAGCATTATGCTTATTCTGGTGGAACATCCTGCAAGATGGGCAATAGGAATATTTGTGTTGTATATAGTAGTAGTAAGAATTTTAGGATCTTCTACAACTGAGCTGCCTTTCGATGCATTACATTATATCCGAGCTGTCATAGCCAGCATCTTTGATGTGTTATTGTATCCTCTAAGTTACTTCGGTTATTTGAAGTCCGAAGCTGATTTTTCCAAAGTGTTCAACGAATTCCCACGTCAGCTCGTAATATCCTCTATGTGGCTGGTAATATCCTTAATTCTGCTGGCCGGAACAATCAGCTACAGATCAAAAGAAAGATGAAATATTCGAGAAAACTTTCACACCAGTCTTAACGTTTTCGAGTTCTGGACGACCAATAGACAGAACAGTCGGTTTATAATCGTTTAACCAATTTGGTGGAAGGTATTCTCATGCAGACAAAGTTTGTTAGTCGCAGCCTTGCGTTCGCAGCCGCAGTTTTTAGCGGTGCAGTTTTAGCTCTATCAGTGAGCCCAACTAATGCGTACGCTCAGGGCGGGCCGTCCGGTTCATATCGCAACAGCTGCCGGCTCGTGAAGATGGACAAGGGAGGGTACCTGGAAGCTTTGTGCGCCAGAAGAGATGGCACCTTGCGTAGGAGTCGCATTAGAGTATCCGAATGCAAAGGGCGGGATATTGTGAACTACGACGGTCGTTTGGTTTGCGATAATAATGGTCGTGGAAATAACGATCGTCCAAACAACAGGTATCCTGATCGTGGTAACAACAAGGGTCGCGATGGTAAGTATGACGACAGGCGTGACAGGCATGACCGCCATGATGATCGTTATGATAGGAATGATCGTTACGATAATGACAGAAACCGTAACTACAGTCGCGGTTTAATCATCTATGACGGTACCCGTTTCAGCGGTCGCAGCTTAAGCATACGTGATGATTATTCAAATCTCAGCAACACAGGATTTAATGATAAAGCGTCATCCATCAGAATACTTGGTCGCGGAACATGGAGAGTCTGCACCGATAGAAGTTACGGCGGCAAGTGTGTAAACGTGAGTTCGGATGTGAGCGATCTTGGCAGGTTAGGGATGGGAAATAAGATTTCGTCTATTCGAAGGGTTAGGTAGAATAGGTATGATACCTATGCTCGTCGAGGTAACCGTACAGTAAGCTCATGCCTGGTAGGCACTGGAATCGGATTGGCACGGCGTCCTCATTGTAAGAGGATGCCGTGCTTTTTTAGGAGACAGAATTACTATATTTAGGTATGAATAGTCAAAGCGAAACTTCCGAGTTCGTCATCGAACCGCCCAATTTTGCGGTCATACCGGTTGTGGGGTCCTCCAAGATGTTTCCCGTACATCGAGTCTACTGCGTCGCGCGCAATTATGCTGATCATGCAATAGAGATGGGACATGATCCAAATAAAGAGCCGCCATTCTTCTTTCAAAAGAATCCTGAAAATATGGATTCAACCGGTCGGCTTCAATACCCCGCTGGTACAAACGATCTACACCATGAAATTGAACTGTTCGTAGCACTGAAATCAGGTGGCAGCCACATCCCCGTAGGCCAGGCTGCGGATTGTGTTTATGGCTACGGAGTTGGACTCGATCTGACCAAACGTGACGCACAGGCCGAAGCAAAAAGATTAGGGCGGCCATGGGATGTAAGTAAGTCGTTCGAACATTCAGCGCCGTGTTCATCCATAGTGCCTTCTGAGAAAACAGGTCATCCAACAAGTGGTGCTATCTGGCTCGATGTGAATGGTGAAAGAAAACAGAGTGGAGATCTTAATCAGATGATTTGGAAAGTACCTGAGATTATCAGTCATCTGTCCGGTTTATTTGTACTGGCTGCTGGTGATATAATTATGACTGGTACTCCTGCTGGAGTAGGTGCCATAATGCGAGGAGATCTTCTTAAGGGATATGTTGAAGGAGTGGGTGGGATTGAAATAGTTGTAGAGTAGTTGACGGTGAGAGAAAGAATTTGCTTGAGGTTAGCAAAGTGCTTTTGCTAACCTTCGTTTGTTTATAGACCAAAATTATTCGACTCTTCCCAATCCGAAGATTTAGTGTCATTTTACCGAAATGGCGTGCTACACTGTTACAAATAGACTAATTGCTGTTGGTGCTACTTCGTCTTGTAACTTATGAGACGGGCTATCGGTGGTAGGTTCGGTGGTGATTCTGAAGTATTAGTGAGATTGCGAGAAGGTGATGGACACGCAATTGATATTCTTCTGAATCAGCATGGCGATGGATTGATTCGCCTTGCCAGTCGGATAGTGGGTTCGCCTGATTTAGCGCAGGATGTCGTACAGGAAGTATTTCTGCATTTGTGGAATGAGCGCTTACGGGTAGAACCGAATTGGGATATCGCAGCGTATCTCTTTGGATTGACTCGCAACAGACGAGTATCCTTACGTGGAAAAATTTATGACTCCGCTACTAAAGAAGGCCTTGAAGGAGCGGTTGTCAGTGTCAGTGGAACTAGTGTTTCAACGATCAGTAAGTCCGATGGGGCCTTTGTTCTTGTAGGTGTTATCCCCGGGGAGCGTGTTCTTTCTGCGAAATTATTAGGGTACAAATCAACAGAAATTAAAGTATCTGTAAAAACCTCAACTAATAGCGATATAGCTATTTCTATTTCCGCATCAGTAAAGTCATTAAATGAAGTTGTAACAACAGCCACTGGTCAGCAGAGGCGCGTTGAAGTCGCGAATGACATTGTAAAGATAAATGTTGAGGAAATTGCCGCTAGAGTCCTGTCCGTACTGTAGCGGATATTCTAGAAGCGTCACAGGTTCCAGGAGTTCAGGTTCAGAGGGGTGGGGGGATCCTGGGGCGCCAGCCCAAGGATCAATGGGTATATAGCTTGATTAGAGCAAATGCCAGCTATATTCCCAGTCAGCATGCCATAGAGGTACCGCCAGTATGGTTCTTTCCACCTTTCTTTTATGAGGACGGGGAGGATGCCTTAAATTTTGCTGCGGTTGGTTGGGTTATCGGTCATGAAATTTACCATAGTATAGCGATGTCAATCGATATGACCGATAAAATAATGGTCGAAAACATTGACTCCTTCCGTAAAATAACTTCATCTCTTGGTACACTTGATGGATGGGGAACGGATGGGCGCATGAAGTTTAATGAGGATATCGCCGATATGGGCGGAGGCCGAGCTACTTACGCGGCTTGGAAGGCTACAGTCCATCAGAAAAAATCAAGTCTAGAAAAGGACTCTAAAGGCTACACCGTCGATCAACGGTTTTTTATAGCCATGGGTCGCCTCTGGAGAGCTAAGTGGGAAGGGAAGGCTATTCTAAGGTCTCATGCGGCGCCATTCGCGCGAGTAAATGCTACCGTTATGCAAATCCCTGAGTTTGCCAGGGCATTTGGATGTAAGGGAGGTGATCGAATGTACCTGGATTCAAATCAAATATCCCAAATTTGGTAATTATAATATGGTTAATTTTGCACTCACTTGTATATCCCTATTTATCTCCATTGATGGTAGCTGCCTCGACACACATTATGATGAAACAATTGCTTTTGATTCGATTGTCTATCCACGACTAACCGTAAATCCAAAAAAAGACGCAACTGGAAAAGAGAACAAGTCAGCAGGAACAACTAAATTGGATGGTCTTAGTGGATACTACATACATGTCCCTGAACAAGCAGTAGGCAAAACTCGAGTACCGTTAGTGCTGATGTTACATGGCGGCGGTCGAAACGGTTCTGCCGAAATGAGTAAGTTTAGCGTGTTAGCTGATAAGTACGGCTTCATTCTATTAACCGCTAGTTCTATGACGCCCGGACGCTGGGACGTGATCACTCACATAGCATCGCGGCGTAGCAGCTTGCAATCCACGGAGGAAGGAATTAAGCCGTATGGCTTTAAACCTCAAGACGTCACAAGACTGGATTCAGCACTTCGATACGTTTTGAAGAACCAGGTCATCGATCCAGCTAGAATTGCACTCGTAGGCTTATCTGACGGCGGAAGCTATTCATTCTTTTTGGGCCGCAGCAACCTTGATGTATTCAGTCGTGTCGCACCGTTGTCTGGATTGATTCCTCTCTACGGTGAGGGACCGTCTACTCAGTTCTTCATTTCAGGGGGACTGGGTGAGCGAGACATCATCAAGCAAGTAATACGAATGGCTGCAATCTTCAGAGCCGAAGGCCACGCAGTAAAAACTCAAGTCGGTTTGCGAGGCCACGTTGATCATGTAGTAGATGAAGATTTTGTCTGGGAGTGGCTAGCAAGCAGTTGGAAAGATCCCAAGGTTACATCTGTGACACCTCCAGCTAAGGATTCGTCCGTGCTGTTAACCACAGACGCATTAGAAAAGCTTACCAACTTCTGGAATGAATTCTTCCAACTCCCCGATACTATTCGTAATAAATCACGAATGAATTATCAACGTGAAATATGGGTACGCGTTGGAGCTGAATAGACTACTGCAGTAGTGATGGATCTAAAAGCTTTAGCTGCCATTCATTCGGAAATATCTGAATCTTTACAGAAGGCTGGTTTAACAGCAGAGCAAGCTGATATCTATCGCAAATCCATAATCGAAGCACACTACACAATGCGAGCTGGATTGGATGGAGATGCGGTTGACACATCTGCACTATTGGCTAAGTCAATAAAGTTTAAGCCAATAGCAAAGAATTCTACGCTGTTTAAGAACATAGAATTCCTAAAGGAAAATAAGTCAGATTTTAACCGTCTCGCCCAGCGAGGTCTTCTCGGTTTACAGTAAATGCGACACCCCAACCTAGCGCGATTATAAATTCTCACGCATTCTTAAATGCGTGACGCTCTCTAAACCCAGCCCACTACCGAACGACGTAGTAGAACGCATTCGCGGCGGAGATGACCAGGCTTTCGAACTGGTCTTTTCTGCGTTCTATACGGTATTGGCTGAGTTTTCTGAGCGATACACTCGCGATCCCGCACTTGCAGAAGATGTTGTCGACGACGTGTTCGCCAACCTGTGGCAGATGCGATCCGAATGGAACCCCTATATGGGGATCAGAGCATATCTCTTTGGCGCAGTCCGTAATCGGGCTCTCAATGCGATCCGACAGAACCGTTATAATTTACCGCTATCACCCCCTTCTCCACCTCTTGATCCTTACAGATTTCCGTCCTCAAACAATCTCTCTCTCCTCGATGGATCCGAAGAGGAAAATGCGGAACAATCCTTACTACGAACTGAGAGCTGGCAACAACTTTGGGATGCAGTAGAACATTTAAGTGATCGGGAAAAACTTCTCATCCGCCTCCGGTGGCGTGAGCAGCTAAGCTGGGACGAAATCGCCTCAATACTTCAGATCTCCGTCGCCGCTGCACAGATGCAGCATACTCGTACCCTCCGGGTTCTGCGCGACCGGCTTCGCAGACATTTCCTCTAGAAAAAACTACGGTTAAAAAAATCTGTTGGGTTTTGGCGGGCCATGTGTCGTAGTAGTAGAGCCTATGACTGACCAACCAACCACCAGAATCCAGATCGATGTTTTCGATCGCTATCTCGCAGGGGAGTGCTCCGCGAGCGAGCATGAACTAGTAGAAGCGTGGATCTCAGACGATCCTGAACGCCAGCAGCTGCTTGTTCAGGCGCGTCAACTGGATGATCTGTCCTCAATGCCTGATACGCTCAGGCCTGAGAGACACTCTTCGGTTTCGGCCTGGAAGCGGTTTACGGAAAAGCAGGGCGCTCAAATTGATCGTGAACTCCTACATGGGAGGGGGCTGTCTCACAGCCTAGAGGGACGAAATCTGACGCACCGTCAGAACGAATCGTCGAACCGCCAGAACCTCTCTAACCTGGTTGGTATGCCGAAAAAAACTCCCTCCTTGCAGTCATCTTTGCCTTCTGGACATAGCGGAACTCATCGCTCTCTCCCTAAAGCGTGGTATCAATCTATATCCAGAAGCATGATGATGGGGATTGCGATTACAACTGCGGTTATTCTGGTGATGCTCGGGCCTCAGCTTATTAGTCTTCGTGAAGATACATCAGTTGCTGCTCTCAATCAGAAATACACTATATACGAAACTCGGGCGGGCGAAAGAACTACAGTAACGTTGCGGGATGGCTCGCAGATCATGCTTAATGTCGCTAGCAGGCTTGAAGTGCCGCAGGATTTTGGTGATAAAACTCGTACGGTGCGTTTAGAAGGGCAGGCTGCGTTCGAGGTTGTCGAGTCGTCAGGTGAACCGTTTATCGTAGAGGCTAGCGGAACACGTTCCACTGTACTCGGAACCGTTTTTAGCGTAAGAGCCTATACTGCAGATGTAAACGTTGCGGTACAGTCTGGAAAAATCTCGTTTGCTCCATGTAATGACGGAAATACATACCATCCATGCAACGTGGGCGCGGAACGAGTAGTACTGTCGGCGAATGAAGTAGGTCGTCTTAACTCTCGTGGAGAACTGACTGTTCGGCAGGGTGCAATTTCGGATAATGAGTTCTCATTTATGCATGGTAAGCTGTCCCTGCACGGCGTAACCTTGCGTGAATCGATTAATGATCTCCAGCGTTGGTACGATGTTGAAATAGTGCTCGCTGATCCTTCGCTAGGAGATCTTGTGTTTGACGGTGCTTTCCCTGCAGGCTCCGTAGATAATCTTGTGCAGGCTCTTGAAGTTGTTCTACAGGTTCGCGCAGAACGCAAGGATCGTATGATTACAGTTTATCCGCGCGAAAAAGGGTTCCCAATGAATTCCCCCCGGAGGTAAAACAGGATGAAATGCTGGAGAAATTTGTGGGTAGGTGGATCTGGTATCGCTGGTTGCATGATGCTGGCAATTATACCAATGACTATGCCAATGCTGAATGCACAGGGTTCACAGACCACGAAGCCTGCTCCCAAGAGTGGTGTAATATCAATCAGGCTTGAGAGTGTAAATATTCGAAAGGCGCTACAGGAAATTGCCAGTGAAGCAAAGGTAACATTGATGCTTGACGGGAACGACGTCAAGCTAAAAAAAGTTCTTTCCGATTCGGTAGTTGCTAACTTCCAAGCGGTATCATTGGATAATGCTGTCGCAATCGTGATGCGCAACACAGGCTATACTGGAGTGCTATCTTCAGATGGCAGGATGTTAATGATCACTCCTGTAAAGACATCTGCAAGTGAGAGTGTATCAACTGGTATGGTTTCCGGGACCGTTGTGGACTCTGCGGGTGGAAAGGGTATTGGCGGGGTCACTGTAATTGTCACAGGAACTCGTTTATCTGCCATTACAAGTAGCACTGGGGCTTTTACAATAAGGAATGTTCCTGTTGGTTCTCAAAGCCTTACCTTCAAGCTGTTAGGTTATGCGTCCGAAACCAGAAACATTACAGTAGAGTCCGGGAAATCTACTGTTGTCAAGGTGACGCTCTCACAAGCGATAAGTCAGCTTTCGGGGGTGGTTACAACTGCGACGGGTGAACGTCGTAAGGTAGAAGTTGCGCATGATATTGCGAGGATTGATCCAGAGATTATTATGCAGCGCGCTCCGGTCAGAACTTTCGCTGATCTGATTGAAGCTGCACAGGTACCTGGCGTGTTGATTCAACGCCAAAGCGGAGCGCCGGGCGCTCCTTCGAAGATCAGAATACGCGGTATTGGCAGCATTGCACAATCAAATGACCCCGTAATTATTGTTGACGGTGTGTGGATTGATGCTTCAGTGGGATATCCATCCCGTCTTGATGATATAGATCCATCCACTATTCAGAATGTTGAAATAGTACGCGGTCCTTCTGCTGCAACTCTTTACGGACAGGACGCATCAAACGGCGTGATAATTATTACTACGAAGCGCGGCCAAGCTGGACCCACGCGCTGGAATCTGAATTATAGCAGGGACTGGGGTAATACTTACGGTAGAGTCCCATATGCATATGTCGGGTTTGGAAGAGATCCTGCGCTTGGTGCAACTGTTCATTGTAGTAATCTGGATGTACTCGAATTTCGGTGTGTTCAGGATTCTGCGGTTCGTTATGATCCCAACTCTTCACTACTAAATAGAGAAGGGGTGGAAACAGTCAATCGTATGGCAGTTCAAGTCGACGGCGGTAGTGCATCAACAACATATGCGATTACGGCAACAGCAATGAATACGATTGGAGTGAATCGCATATCACCAATCGATAAAATCAGGTTCCGACAGCTCGGATATGATTATAGTTCAAAGTTTGAGAGGCCTTCAAAATTAGATCGCCGTAACATTACATCGAATTTTACCATCATACCACGATCCAATCTTACTGTTGGCTTATCGTTAGTTGGAAATCAGACATCTCTGAAAAACAACGGAATTATATACAGGATGGAGACATCATCCAATACTCAGATAGAGCGTGATTTCAGTACAGACACTATTCAGTATCTTCGTCAGCGTGTGTCACCTACATCAAAAGAGAATCCTATTCGGTCAGATGCAACCATCGTGGGTACTGCGATTAAATGGAATCCTAGAATCAACTGGGTTGCAAATGGTACCGTTGGTTACGAAAGAGGTGGACGTGAGGAATCAGTTTATCAATCCAATGCACACTGTGATCCTCTGCTCCCATGTGCCGACACTACAGGAAATCGGTTTGAAAGTACAGAACGAAGAACCATTCAGACCGTCAGGCTCAATACGTCCACAGAACTGAATCTTGGTAGTACTCTTAAGTTTTTAGAGATACGTCCTTCTATTGGTGCAGATTTCCGTAAGGAAAATGTATCGGTATTAGCTATAAGCCGCAGTGATGTACCGCCTGGAGAAAAATCAATAACTTCTGGTGGAACGGCTTACCCAAATGGATACAGAAGAGCCGATGCAACAGCAGGCTGGTATATAAATTCTACAATCGGGTTATTTCGCAAATTGTATTTTGATTTAGGTTTGCGGCAGGATATCGGTAGTGCAATAGGGTCATCAAAAAACACAAAATATCCAAAACTCGGGACTTCCTGGCTTGTCTCTGATGAAAACTTCTGGCGCGAAAACAACATCGTCAATATGCTTCGTTTACGCTTTGCTGTAGGACACTCTGCAGTTCAGCCAGAAGTAGCGGATATTCGAGGTTTCTATATAGGTGCATTCGAGTATATTGATGGAAAATTTATGCGAAGTGTTGAACTTCGTAGCCCAAGCAACCCGAATCTGGTTCCTGAGCGTGCAACTGAATTTGAGCTAGGGTTTGATACGGATTTAATATCCAACCGCCTTAATCTCATGGCTACATACGCTCATTCCGAAAACAGAAATACTCTCGTAACTCGTGAGCTTCCACCGTCAGCGGGAGGGGTTTGGGGAAATACTCGCAAAGAGAATATTGCACGCATTCGCAATCGTAACTTTGAATTGACTTCGATTGGTCGTGTCATTGAAAATCAAAATACTCTTCTTGTTCTGAACTATACTCTTACCTTGAGTGAAAACGTGGTTAAAAAGTTAGGGAAGGGGATGTTGCCATTCTCTGATCAGTCTGTAGCGAGGGTGCAAGTCGGATATCCAGTTGCCGGTTCATGGGTCAAGGAAGTGCTGGGTTATCGTGATAGAGATGAAAATAATCTCATCAGTCTGGATGAAGTCATTTTAAGTGATTCGGCGGTCTATGTAGGATGGAGTCAGCCTCGCTATCGCGCTAGCTATGGCGCGACCATGACGCTCGTCAATAATCTGACATTCGATGCGCGCTTCGCTTATCAGAGCAAGTATGTTCAGCAGTACACTCGCGAAAACAGATACGGAGCAGAAGACAAAAATGCTCCTTTGCAAGAACAGGCGTATGAAGTCATTGCCGGCTTGACCGGAAGAAGATCTGTAACAGACCTTCGCTGGAATTCAGCCAGCGTTACATACAGCCTGCCTTCTCAATTTGTCAAACCTCTGCGTGCACGATCCATAAGCGTGTCGCTACAGGGAAGCAATCTGGGATTATGGACAAACTATGTGGGTCGGGATCCAGGAGTTAACAGCTCCATTCTCACCTCAGAATTACTAACAGACGATGGAACGGGAGTTCCGCGTCCACGCAGTTATGTTCTTGATTTCAAGATTGGGTTTTAGGAGATACAGATGCCATCATCAAACATAAAATTTTCCAGTCTTAGCAGATATCTGGTCGCAACTGCGCTGATGCTTGCTACGCTTAATGCCTGCTCATTTGACAGCCTTGTAAACGTGGATGATCCGGAAAGTGGCCGTGAGCTATCGCCTGGCGCGATTTCGAGCAGAGAAGGAGGGTTAGGCTTGTATCGCAGTGCCGTTGGGCAACTGGCCCAAGGTATAAGCGAACTAAGTCGTCAGGTTGGGGCATTTACCGATGAACTGGCTGTAAGGCCTGCATCATCCGACGATCATAATGGAATGAACTGGCCAGATGATTCCAGGCTCGACTCTACAAATCGGTGGGGAGAGAGGATGCTGGCAAGTAGCTCCTATGCATATCTGCATGGAGCCCGAGTTAGGGCATCGCAGGCAAGAACTGTATTGTCAAAGTTTGATGATCCCAGCTACAACTATATTCTTGCTGCAACTTACGGTGTGGAAGCTTACTCTATAATACTTCTTGCTGAAAGTATGTGTTCAGGTATTCCTTTGTCGGAAGTGCCTTTTGGGCTGGATGTTGAGTTTACAGGAGCGATACCAACCGAACAGCTGTTTACCACCGCCATAGCAAAGCTCGATTCAGGATTGCTTCTTGAGCAGGATAGTGCCAGGGTTACTGCGTTGCTCAGGATGGGCAAGGCACGGGCATATATGGGATTGGGAGATTATGAACAAGCGGCTGAAGTGGTGGCGGATTATTCCGAAACTGACAAATTTGAACTGACATATACATTAGCCAGTCCGTACGGCTCTCCTACCTCCACCTACGGGTTCTGGGCAGATACAGTCCTTGATATTAATCGCGGAAATTACAACTTGTTCGAGATGGTAAATCGAGAAGGTCGAAATGGAATTGTGTGGTATCAGGATCCTAACAAGATAGACCCGCGGTTGCCTGTGACTTTAACCGAAGTGGAAGGTGTCGCGCAGTTTGCAACTGTTGTCAGGCAAAGAAAGCGCATGGTCGGTAATATGCCTTTTCCTCTGGCTCACTGGGTTGAAGCCAAGATGATTCTGGCAGAAAACTATTTGTCGAAAGCCGATCCTCAATGGTTAACCGAGCTGAATAGCGCGCGCCGATCTGTGGGATTGAGCGATACAACCGATCCAGGAACGAGCAGCGCACGTGTGGATCTCCTTTTCAGAGAACGTGCCTTCTGGTTTTATCTTGATGGTAGACGGTTGGCAGACTATAGACGACTCATAAATCAGTACGGTAGAAGTATAGCAACAGTTTATCCAGTAGGTGTTTATACTAGGAGACCTGGTGTTCCATTTTACGGAGAAGCGTATGTCTTCTCCCCGCCATCTTCGGAATATGAGCACAACTATAAGTATGACGGTTGCATACACAGGAACCCATAGGATAACGATAATATGCAAATGTTATTAATAAAATTGTTGCGCGGAGTATCAGCACCCGCCGCTTTGCTAATGACGGCAACCATGAGCGCGTGTGTAGATATCGAAGGGCCTGTATCCAAGCCACTGGCCCCGGATCAGATTCTTGCAAGTGTGAGGATTAATCGACCGGCAGTCATGATGCAGTTGGCAGATACCCTTGATCTTGATATTATTGCGACTGCTCTGAATGATGCTCCTATATCAGTCAATCCGGAAAAGCTTAGATGGATTTCCAAAGATCCATCCCAAGTGACTGTTGATTCTCTTGGTAGGGTTGTCGGACTTACGGAAACACCCGTTGCTGTTGAGGTGATAGCGTCTTATACACACGAGAGAACCACCAAGGCAGATACAATTCCGATCGTGGTTACGGCCACTCGTCTGGACGCTACAGGAATTAAACTCGTAGCTGTAGATAGCAATAAAGTTGGCATTGATGGATTACTTCAGCCTAGAGTCAGAGTGGATCTTTATCAGGGAGAAACTCTTGTCATGAAGGGTGTTCAGATACCCCTACGCGCTCCCAAGCCCGTAGCTCTTACATTCTCGCTTTTTGGGGGACCGGACGAAGATCCAGTTTATAGTGTAGATAATAGAGGTTATATAGGAAAATTCTGGATCAACGCTTCCACTGATTTGTATGGAGTTGAAGTAGCAGACAGTATTGAGTTTACTGGAGTTTATTCCTCTATGGCTGCAGCACTTTGGCTATTGAGCGATGAGGATGGAAATTTTCTACCCAATGAGATGCCGGCAGATCAATCTCCCCCTCTTGTCCAGCCATGTGCGTTAGTAATCGCCGTAGTGTTTACACCACGAGTCCTGGATCTGGTCTTTAGTGATTCGACAGCCTCATCCGATGGGTGCGGTCCTATTCCTCCGAATGCACTTGAAATAATCTCCTTAGTTCCATTAGGACTCAATGGGGTAGGCGGAAACCTCTTGAATATGCCTCCATATTCAGTTGTTGTTCGCAGATCAAACACGAAGGGAGTGGTTTCATTTTACGCACGTGATGCTGTTACAAAAGAGCGGTTGCCGATATCCAGGCGCTACGAAGTCGCTGATCCTCCGCAATGAAATATATGGATATGATAAAATTCAACAATATAAGGTATTCTTCAAGTGTCCTATAAACGCAGACAATTTCTACAGCACTCAGGTGTATTTGCTGCTGGTGTTGTTGCTTCTGGAAATAGTCGTATATACGGTTCGGGGATGCCTGGTCAATCTGAAGATGTTACGCGCAGATTTATGGAACCGAACGATAGGCGTTCACGAGAGTTGATCGAGGCGGCAGTGACTTCCTCGATTGCGGCTGGTGCAACATATGCTGACGCCAGGCTTTCATTTACTCAGAATATGGTATATCCAGGCCAACCCATCCCCATCAGGGAAGAAGGATTAGGCTTTGGTGTTCGGGCGCTATACGATGGATACTGGGGATTGGCTTCGAGTCCCGTATGGACTGTGGACGAAGCCGCACGCCTGGGCCAGGCCGCCGTTGCGCAGGCCAGAGTGAATGCAGTAGACGGGAAACGGGATATCGAACTCGCCACAAATTCTGGTGGATCGGGGGATTGGAAGATGCCAATCCAGATAGATCCGTTCGAAATGTCGTACGATGAAATAATAGATTTTATGGAAGGGCTGAAAACCTTTATAGGTCGACTGCCGCATGTCTGGAATCAGATCGTAACTGCCAACTTTATGCGACAGTACAAGTACTTTGGCAATAGTGGTGGCCAGTATACATCTCAATGTATCTATAGAACCTCGGGAAGCATCAATTTCACACTCGGTGAGACACAAGAGCGGGCTACCACCGCATTTCTGGATTGTCTCACTCCAGCTGGACTGGGTTTTGAATACTTTCGCGAACAGCCGTTGCGCAATCTGGTTAGAAAAGCGCATGAGGAAGCACTTGAGGATCTCAAGCTGCCGATAGAACCAGTTGATGTTGGACGATACTCGATGCTTATAGAGCCATTTGGTTGTGCTCAGCTTGTAAGCAAGACTCTGGGTATTGCAACAGAACTGGATCGAGCTCTTGGTTATGAGGCGAATGCAGGTGGAACAAGTTATCTGAATGACCCAACTCAGATGCTGGGTCAATTCAAGGTTGGAAATAGTCTTCTGAATGTCTCGGCCGAACGTAGTGAAGCCGGATCTGTCGCTACCACCAAATGGGATGATGAAGGAGTTGCACCCGTAGCGTTCGATCTGATTCGTAACGGAATAATTGTAAATGCGCAGACCAACCTGGAGGGTGCTGGTTGGATTAAAGCCTATCTGATGCGAACACAATCTGCTGTGAAATCATTTGGTTGTGCCACAACTCCTGACGCTATTCATATTCCTCTTACTCAATCGGCCAATTTGAAAGTAGGTGCCAACGAGACGAGTGGTGCAGATATGAACAGATTACGCGAGGAAATGGGCGACGGAATGGAGTTCAAATATCCAGCAATTTCACTGGACTTTCAGCAGATCAGTGGGTTGGGGCGAGGCATGTGCTACCGGATAAAAGGAGGAAAGCGAACCGCGACAGTTCCAAACTCTGGATTCATGTTCAGAACACCTGAATTATTGCAGAACCTGATTCAGCTTGGTGATGAGAGCAGTGTAAGGAGATACGGAATTGATATGCGCAAGGGTGAGCCTGCGCGCGAAGGGTTTCACTCTGTTTCTACTCCGCCGCTTCTCTTTAAAGACACGACGTTTATAGATGTTCAACGCAAGGCATAAGAACTTATTGTATGAGAATTTTGGTATGAGAATAACAGTATGATGATCCATGTCAAAGATGATGATACTCAATCACAGCGGATCTTGAATGAGGAAGAAGCCAAGCGTGTTATCAGGGACGTTCAAACCTTTTCAGGACGAACTGGTGCTGTAGGAGTTACAGTCTCCAGTTGGTGGGCTGGTTCTCAGCGATGGGCGAGAAGTAAAGCAAACCTGACCAGCGATCAACGTGATGTGAATGTTACGATTTCCCGCCAATTGCAGGGTGGCCCTGCTATTGTTGTTACAAATCAACTGGATCCTGAATCGTTGAAAGGGGCTTGCGAATATGCGGAATATTATGCATCCGTATGGGCGGCAAAAAGTCCAGTGGATATGGAATTACAGCTGAAACAATGGGAATCGCAAGGGAAAAACGTATGGAGCGACGAGACATTCAATCGAAAAGCTGAAGAAAATGGTACCGTTCTCCATTCTCTCCTGACCAGATCAAGAGAGAACAACATGCTGTCGGCAGGATACATCGAAATGTACGGCAGCAATGTCATAAAGTTTAATCGCGATCGCTGGGGGCGTGAGTTCCATACAACTGGACGTGCCACTCAGGCACAATGTTCTATAACCGTCAGGCACCCCGGTGGTACTGCTTCAGGTTGGGCAGGTGCATCTGCTTTTGATCTTAAAGGAGTCGACATCGCTGCAATTGCTGAGCGAGCCCTGGACAAATCGATAAAGTCTTCCAATCCGGTTCGGATCGAACCTGGGCGATATGTTTCGGTATTAGAACCGCAGGCTACAGCTATGTTTGCAACATTGCTTGTAGGATCTCTGTTTCGTCGTATTCCTGAACAGGGAGGTCCGTCCCCATGGGTTTTAGGAGTAGATGAAACACTTAGAAGATTTCGTACTAAACTGGGATTAAACATTGTTGATCCTCGGGTTACTATTGAACACAATCCTATCGATGCGGTGGTTGGAACGCATATGGCGGCTGGAGTACGTCCTGTTTCGCTGATCAAGAACGGTGTGTTAAATACACTTTATAATGATTACGAACATGGATTAAGTGAACTTGTTGATTCTAATCCAGATATCGGCAGGCATGCATTTCGGTTCAAGGGCACGACTACCACCATTGAATCAATGATTGAAAGTACGAAACGTGGCCTCCTGGTATCCCGATTTGCTCAAGCGGAATATCTTGATAGCGCGAGTCTGCTGTTCACTGGCGTAACTCGAGACGGCCTCTGGCTTATAGAAAACGGCAAGATAACCAAAGCAGTGCGAAACTTCCGTTGGACGGAATCTCCTGTATTCGTTTTCAATAATATCGATACGATCGGTACTGAGGTGCCAGTATTCCGTCCAGTTACGAATAGAGATGCATTAGCTGGAGCCTTGCAAAATGCAACTACACCATTGGTTGTTCCTTGCCTGAAAGTCAATGACTTCAGCTTTACTTCAACTATTGATGCCATCTGATGAACCGCATAATACTACTAATTTTTGGTCTGTTTTTTTCCGCAGCTAATGGATTGCAGGGTCAGTCGCTGTTCAAAAGATCCAGTCTTGTACCGGAGTATGAATCATACAGATACATTGATGAGTGCATGGCCGCAGTTGAACGCAGGGATAGAGAAGTTCGCCTTCGCAGTCCAATATGGGAGGACACCATTGAGTTCGACCGGAGTTTTGTAAAACGACCCGTTGTTCCTGAGGCAAAAGCTATAGGTATACGGTGCCTGTCGTCATTCAAAATAGATACAGTTCCGCTTAAGGACCCTCGTGAATGGGTTCCCCCATTGTTATTGGTTGATAGAAGCGCTGAAGCGGAGAAGTGGTTTACTCGTCTTCTTGACTCAGTGCCAGCACCAGAGCGGTGGACTCAATACGCTGAAGTAATTAATGCAATTTCATCTGTTCGTCCGGTTCAGGTAGAGATGGCAGTACGAGTTTACGAACGCGCACTAGGAGATATTCCAGCTGATTCAGTAGAAGCATTGCTTAAAATGCATATGGCTATGATAGAAGCTGTGTATTATTCCAACGACACTTCTCTTGAATCCAGAACATTCAAAGAACTGTTTTCCTTGATCGACAGAATACCGGATAGTGTCAAGGAAAAACACGGTTATACGTCCCAGTTTGCGCCATTTCTGTTGATTCTGATGCACAAGGGTACTCAGGGTGAAGCACTGGACAGCTTTAGAATGTCGATGGATGCTTATGTAAGGTATAGATCTTCGGTTTGGAAGCGTGTGATGAACACGTCCTTTGATGGTAGTGGTGATGCCATAGGTTTACAGGCACCAGTTATCGAAGGTAATTTCTGGTTCAAGTCCTCACAGATCGACCGAAGTAACACGCATTCAGATACTACATCTGGCCAGCTTTATGGATATACAAAGACTGATAAGGTCCAGTACCCACAAACGGGAAAGATAAATCTGATAGCATTTTTACAAGGCGGGTGTCATGCTAATACACCGAAATTGTTGCACGGCAGATCGAATGGAGATGTTCCGTGCTGGTCAACTATGTCCATGGTTCGACGCTTGCGCGCCAAATATCCCGATATCCAGTTAACGGTAGTTACAAAAACTCATGGAAGCCTTGGAGATGCACCTCCACTTTCCGAGGAAGCAGAAGCTGATACTCTTGCAAAATACTTTCTCGGATTTCATCGCCTTCCTGCCGTTTATGCGGTAAGCGCAGGCCCGTTTGTGCGAATGACTATGCCCGATAATAGAAGAGTGGATACAGAGACGGCCAATGAAATAAATTATTATTTCCGAGGCAATTCTTTAATACAGTCAGGAGTTGTGGTGCTCACTGATGTGAATGGTCGTGTGGTGTATGCGGCTGTGCCTCAGGCTGAGGATGAGGCGTTGTTGAAGCGATTTATTGAGATTGAATTGAAGCGGTGATAATTCCAGTGTCGCGGAACCAAGTGTCAGACAGCAGTTTTGGAATCAGCTGCTGTAATCATGGAACGTTAGGTTCCGACTGCTTTTCTTCCTGCCGTTCCTGCACAGATCGATCTTCACTTTTCCCATATTTCCAATAGGAATACGCAAAAAAGTGTTCATTCTTCCATCCCTTTTCCTCACGCAAAAAGATGCGAATGTCTTTCACTGACGAATATTCCGCCGCGATATATCCAAAAAGCTTTGTGCTCATCTGATCAGGGAATTCAGTACTCTTTACCACATCAACCAGCGGTTTCTTCTCACCCGGCGCATCGTTATGGATCCATCTTACATCGATGCGCGATGCTGTAACTAGCGGGATTTCCTCGTCCGCATTTAGAACTTCAATAAACGCAACACCTCTTGCATTAATAGGCACTGTTTCCAGAATTGTAGCTATAACCGGGAGCCCACTCGCATCAGCAACGAGTAGATACCAGTCTGCCGGCGGATACAACTCCATCGCCTTATTCTTCATTGCAACGCCAATACGGGCACCCGGCTCTGCGTTTATCGCCCAGGCAGATGCAGGCCCGCTCCTATGATCTATGCTCTGGCCGGCGCTATGTCCCGTGGTCTGATCAGCACCATGCACCACAAAATCCACAATCATCTCGTTTTTCTCTAGATCAATCCCGCGATGCGTGTATGTGCGCCGGATGGATTTAGCCGGATCAAAATAGATCTCACTCTCTCCTGATGCCGGCAGAAATATTTTATTGTTGGCGCCCACGGTCGTGTCCTTGAACAACGGAACGTCGTCGCCGGTCAGGGTTACACGGATATAGTGCGGCGCAAGGTATTCCTTCCGCTTTAACGTCAAAATAGCCGATACAGCAATTGGGCTTAATTTATTTTCCATGAATCTGAAAATCTAATGGGAGGGTATATTTCCAGATAGATAAGCCACGTTTATTTAATTCTGAATGCTTTCTATTATTTCCAATATTTCAAAAAAAGCAGTATCATCAAAAACCGTCTGGTGGGGCCGGTCGGCCACTGCGCGACTCGCCATTCTAGCTACTCTCTCCCTTTGTCTCGTAGCATGCCAAAACTCTGATTCGGGTGATAGAGGCAACAGAGGCAAGGACAACATCGGCCCCTCTGGCGAACCGAAAATAATAGAAAGTCTGAAGGAGAAAGGCATTGTAGTCGTCGACACATTTACCTCCAAGGGCGGACTGAAAGGATGGATCGGATTCGTGGGCGATGAGCCAATCGTGTTCTACCTCACCCCTGACGGCAAATATGTGATCACCGGTAGCGTGCTCGATTCAAATCTGCAGGATGTGAATCAAGGCGCGATCGAGTCCAAGCTCGTAACCCGCGGCGTATCCAACGTATGGGAAAAGGTCGAAGCTAGCACCTGGATCCCCGACGGCAAGCCAGATGCGAAGCGCATCGTCTACGTTTTTACAGACATCAATTGCGGATTCTGTAATCGTCTTTGGGTTGAAGCTCGTCCCTGGGTGGAGAGCGGGAAAGTGCAGATTCGCCACATCATGGTCGGAATTATCCGTGACAACTCATCGGCTAAAGCTGCGACAGTTCTGACCGATGCCAATCCCTCGGCCAGGATGGATGCATATGGTAACTTCATTCGCGCTGGACGGCCAGCAAGTTTAAGCAAGGACGATATACAACCGATGGATGCAATTCCTGCCGAAGTCATGGCAAAGATCGATGCAAATCATCAACTGATGGCATCGTTAAAGTTGCAGGCTACGCCCTCGCTGGTCTGGAAAGACGAAGCTGGAAACGTACAGATAAGGACTGGTGCGCCGGAGCAAACAGTGTTGGAGGCGTTTGGACCGAAGCCGTAGATACTTGCTAACCATCAGCGCTCGTGTTAACTCATTAACATGAGCGATCCTGCTGATTTTTCGGCGCTGGCTTTTGCCTTATCATCTACATCCATAGCTGTTCTTCTAGCCGGTCGCGATGGCGAGACCGGCTCATCACCTCCTGGTCCTCTTAATAATATTCCAGGAACTTCAGAAGAAGATTTAATCAGGCGCCTAAGAAAAGATGATCATTCTGCCTTCGAAATTATTTATCGTGCTCTGCATCCAAGGCTCATAGCTATAGCCCAATCTTACATACACTCCAAGGATATAGCTGAAGAGCTTGCACAGGATGTTCTGCTGCTGATGTGGGATCGCAGACATAAGTGGCAGGATACAGATAGCATAGTTGTCTATCTATACGCAACAGTAAGAAACAGAGCTTTAAAACATCGTCGACATGAAGGTGTGACGGACCGTGCTGCCTACCAGGCCAGGCATACTGGAGAGTCTCTTGGTACAGCAGGTCATATCGAATCTCCAGAAGCTCTAGTGGAAAGAGAAAACCTTGTAGAAGCTGTTGCTTCTGCTCTTACAAGTCTCCCAGACAATCAGCAGACTGCATTTACGCTTCGTTGGATTCATCAGCTCGACTACGATGCAGTAGCGTCGATCATGGGCATTTCACCAAGTGCTGCCAGAGTGCATGTATCCAGAGCCCGGGCTATCCTGGTTTCAATCGTAGCCGGCCAGATTAAATGAATTTGTAACAACGGTTAGAAGTAGGGGTTTCTATAACATGCGACCCCAATCTCCTAAAGAAATCGATCAGTTAACCCTCGAAAGTATAGAACGCTATTTCGTCGAGGGGGAAAAGGCTCTCGATGATCCAGGAGTGGCTAAGACCGTTTTTGCCAATGCTACTCTCGTAGCTCACCTGCACAAAGTAATCGTTGTGTTTCGTGGGAATAACAGGAGTGAAAGCACTGAGATCTCCTTGGCTAATGCGTTACAGCAGTTGGAGTCAATCCGTGAGTCAGAGTTCCGTAGAGTTCGCTCTCGGCCATTTAATACGACAAGATACATTTGGCCCGCATTAATTGCTGTTATTCTGGGAGTGGGCTATGTAGCTACTGGCAGAGATCCTGGCTCACAGAACAATGCAGTAACAGAAAATATCAGCTATACATCGCTCAACGGTCAACGAACCAGAGTCGTGTTACCGGATGGCAGTCAGGTTCTATTGAATGTTGCGAGCCGGTTGGAAATCCCTCCTGACTTTGGCGAAATGCATAGAACTGTCCATCTGCAGGGAGAAGCCCTGTTCACCGTTAGTCATCTTACAGGGCACCCCTTTAATGTGATGACAGGTGGAACATCTACAAGAGTTCTGGGCACGACATTCAGTGTTCGAAGATATCATACTGATACATTGACGACAGTTGCTGTAAGAGATGGAAAGGTTGCAGTTCAATCAGTAGTCATACCTGCCAATTGGCAGGCAAGTATTTCACAGGCTGGTCAGGTCAATCTTAAACCAGCTGAACCTTCCAGTTTTGATTTTGCATCTGGTGCTCTGACGCTTCATAATGTCAGTCTGCCTGACGCAATTATCGAACTGTATCGCTGGTATGATGTTGATATAAGATTGGCATCTCCCGATCTGGCTGAAAAACGCGTATCAGCCAATCTAAAAGGCAGTTCCATCGAAAATCTCATCGCAATTCTTGAATTCACCCTAAATGTTCGAGTCGAACGTATAGGAAGAACACTTACACTTTATCCTTCAGGTGTGTAATGAATCAGGCAAGACGCTATCTAATCTATTGCCTTTTATTGTTGGCTGTCCCGGAAGTGATTTTTGGGCTACCTCAGGACTCGGAGACAGGGATCGGATTTGAGGCGAAGGCGTTGGCTACTAAAGTTAAGCCGCAGTCCTCAGGCTCCGGGGGAGCTGAAAAAAAGATATCTATAGACGTTCGTGAGAAGACGGTTGAATCAGCTCTGCGGGAAATAGCCCGTCAGGGTAACATGCAGGTCTTTTACGAAAATAGAATTCCTGCTCTGTCTAGAAAGATCAGCTTGGCTTTTACCAATCTGACCGTTGATAGCGCATTGGCTCGTGTAATAAAAGGGACCAATCTGGTAACAAAGATATCACCTGACGGCAAAACAATAATGATTTCCAGCGATCCTGTAAGCTCGGAAAAACAACAGGATGGGAAGAAAGGAGTTGTCCGAGGAAGGGTTGTTGATTCCACAACGGGGGCTGGAATTAGCGGGGCAACCGTCTCTATTCCCAAGTATAGTTTATCTGTCATTACAAACAAAAACGGAAGTTTCCTTATTAAAGATATTCCAGAGGGAAGAAATTTTATCTCTGTGAAGATTTTTGGATTTTCCCAGGGAACTTACACGATCGATATAGGAAATAGCCTGGACGATGTTTTAACCTTTTATCTGAAGCCGGTAGCTACAGCATTAAACGAGGTTGTTACTACGGCTACAGGATCGCAAAGAAAGATAGAAGTAGGAAATGATATCGTAAAAATAGATCCGTCTGAAATAATGAATAGGGCCCCGGCTCGTAGTGTTTCCGATATTCTTCGCTACGCACAGATTCCTGGTGTGCAGGTTATGACGGCAAGTGGCGATCTTGGTGCTCCGACCAAGATTCGAATGAGAGGTGTTGGCAGCATTACTCAGAATACTGACCCGGCAATTATAGTTGACGGTATGTGGATAGACTCCAGAATGTCTGATAGCTCCATAATAAATCAGGCTGGAGGAACCAGAGCATACGGAGGCCTCGCCACAAAATATGCTTCGTCTCCTCTGGATAATATTGATCCTTCTATAATCGAATCAATAGAGATAGTACGAGGCCCATCCGCTGCCAGCCTTTATGGTCAGGAAGCCGCAAATGGAGTTATCGTAATAACAACCAAGCGTGGTCGACCTGGGCAGACTTCTTGGAATTACAGCTTCTCGAGAGATTGGGATGATCAGACCAGGCCTAAATATGGAAGATGGATTCCATATGGCTATACATCGGGTGGGTTATTTTCAGATCGTTGCAATATCTCCAATCACTATAAGCTTGGTTGTGTACAGGATAGTGCAATCGATATCCACAGCCTTGGGGGACTGCTTGATGAAACCGGACCGGCAACAAGTGCTCGTCATAGCGCATCGGTTAGAGGTGGTGTCAGTTCTATAACGTATAACTTCTCAGTGTCTCATCAGGATGTTATGGGTACCAGAAGGAATATTCCCGCCGAGATAATTCGCTTTAGGAGACTGAATATTCCGATCGGCAATGACATAATTAATCCAAACAAAGAATCGAAGTTGTTCCTTGGTTCGTCCGTTGCGTTTCAACCTCGCAAGAATTTGAGCTTTGATGTTTCCGTTAATACAACCAATTCTAATCTGCGGCAGAATACAATCTCTACCGGTCTTAACATCTTCGGACTTCCATATAATGGGGCTGATACTGTCAGTATTATGGGCGAGTCTGCTGCCTTGGCGGATATTTTTAGAGTCGGTACAAATAGCTTTTCTATAAAATCCGGATTCAATATGAGATACAATCCGGACACCTGGTGGAGCGCTCAAGCTGTGGTTGGAGCAGATCGTAATGATCGTCAGGATTCCAGAAAAGAAGAAAGAAGGACCTGTGAAAGGGGACTCTGTCAGCCGCTTGCTTCAGGAGGTTCTTTGAGGCGAGGTGAGATTAAGTCAACAGTGTTAACAGGAAGAACTTCTGCAAATGGTGTACTTTCAACCAGGTTTGACAGATGGCTTTCTGTACATCCATCTATAGGGATTGATGTAAGAAGAAGCATGGTCAATAACGTAACATTTGGACTAGTGGAAACTCCTTTTGGTGCAGATCAGTCCAGTGGAGATGGTTCCGGTTCGATTGGCTCCAACGATCTTATAACCGCAGGATATTTTGTAAGCACCTCGCTTAAGGTTCTTGATCGTCTTTATTTCGATCTCGGATTCAGGCAGGATGCAGGTAGCGTAATAAAAATGAATTCTTCGAGTCGTTATCCGAAGCTTGCAACATCCTGGCTGGTTTCAGATGAGAGTTTTTTCCCTCAAAACAATATTTTAAGCCTTCTCAGATTAAGAGGTGCTGTAGGGTATGCAGCGGTTCACCCTGAAGCTGCTGATCTTTCTGGCGCTTATAGCTACAGTACTGCTGTTATCAACGGAAAGCAGATTATTGTCTCTGAATTGAATACAGTAGGAAATAATAACCTGGTTCCCGAAAGATCGATGGAGGTAGAAGGTGGTTTTGATGCTGATGTATTTGGTGACAGGATAAACCTTACTATGACTCTTGCACATAAAACACTGCGTAATGCCATAGTGACACGAAATCTTCCAATCTCCTCAGGTGTCTTTGGAAGTAGAAAAGAAAATATTGCAAGGGTCGATAACAGAAGTTTCGAAGTTAGCGTCAATACCAGAGTTATCGATAATGATGCAATGCTGCTGGAGCTTCAGACCGGAATTTCCAATGTTAATAACGTTATCAAAAGGCTTGGAGATAAAGTGACTTATACAAGCAATACGTCGAGAGATCGTATTGTAGAGGGCTATCAGGTCGGAGCTGTGTGGGCACGTCCCGTAATTGGATTCAGCGATGCAGACAAGAATGGATTCATTGATGGGACGGAAGTTCTCCTGGGTGATACTACAGTGTATCAGGGATGGAATATCCCCAAATTCAATGCGTCATACAGTGGCAGTATCGCGATTCTCAATCGAAGTCTCACTCTGTCTTTCGCACTTTCTCATGTAGGACCGAGAGTACAGAAAGCCACATACCGCGATAACTATGGTACTGCTGTTGTAGGGGCCCCTGTAGAACTTCAGGCTTTTTCTATTGCAGATTCATTGAACGGCGGAGCAACTATGCGTGTGTCGGAGGTAAGGCTTATGAGCTCTTCAATAAGCTACAATCTTCCCAAATCAGTTATACGTCATCTTAGATCCAAGCTTGTAACCGTTTCATTGCAGGGCAGTAACCTCGGATTATGGACCAATTACAGCGGTCGGGATCCTATGGTCAACTCGACCCCGGTAGGGAATGCGATATCAGATGATGGATTTACCCTCCCGCTTCCAAGGAAGTTCGCATTTAATATTCGTATGGAATTATAGAGATATGAAATCTTTAACTCATACTTTCCTGTATACAGGTGTATTCTGTCTGACTCTTTCAGGCTGTAATCTGAGCGACGTTACTGGAGCAGCTGAATCTCTGGATGGAACAAACATTAATCCCAAAGTTGTTGAAAGCCCCGAAGGTGCTCAGTGGACTTACCTTGGAGGTGTTGCCAAGTTCTCAAAGTACTTTGCCTATCAGGCTTCACGTGTTGCATACTTTACAGACGAGCTGGCTCTCCTGCCAACTCGCATGCAGGCTGCGGTGGATTCACGTGTTCAAACTTTACAGGGCTCTGGTTCGTACATAGCCGAAGACGAAGCTATAAACCAGGCACAATCTACAAGAGTACAGCTGATGCAGGCTATTCAGCTGCTGGATAAGTTCTATGGAAACGAAGCAAATACCATGAGGGCGCATGCATATGGTCTGTTGAGTATGGTTCATATTATGTTGGCTGATAACTTCTGCTCTGGAATTCCTCTGTCTGAATCAAAATGGGGAGGTGCGTTTACTCCAGGAGCAGGATATCCGACCGATAGCGTTTATCATCGTGCACTATCGTATGCGGAGAAAGGATTGACTTACAGTACAGACAGTGTACCAGTGAAAGTCCTTCTCCTGGGCGCTAAGGCAAGAGCCTTGAATGCGCTTGGTAAATTTGAGGAAGCCGCTGCCGTTGTTGCTCAGATTGAAACAAGAGACACAGTTGGAGAAATATTTCAGGCACAGTTGCCTGCAGGGTCTACTGTCAGATTTTATCCGGTGCATGGCCTGGATACAGTCGCCTATAATGTTTTAAACGAGAAGGGCGAGAATGGTATTGTATGGGTTGCTGACAGTGTAAAAAAACAGGATATGCGTGTTCCAATGCGTATGACAGCAGGTAATACTGATTTTCAATATCCCTTAAAGCCTCAATTCCTGTTTACTTCACGACGGGTTGCATTCTTTAGCGGAGTCGAAGCCAGATTGATAGAAGCTGAATCTCATTTGCATCTTGATGAGATAAATGAATTTATAAACAAAATTAACTCTGTCAGACGGCTTTACCGTACGCTGGGCGGAGTTGCCCTCGCAGATACTGTCGATCCTGGTACACCTGAAGGACGTGTAAACCTTCTGTTCAGAGAGCGGGCGTACACATTCTATATAGCAGGCAGACGGCTCGGTGATATGCGCAGGCTGGTACGGCAATACAATCGTTTGCCTGATAGTGTCTGGCCCGTGGGACAGTCAGAGGGTAGCCAGTTCATAATGTATGGAGCAAACTATGTGTTTTCTCCGGAAGTTCCAGGAATGGGCAGGGAATCCAGTTATAACAATCTTTATTATGAGTGCGAAAGCTATGATCCGTAATTGCCTGAAAAGCGTCTTGCTTTTATCTGTATTTACTATGGGATGTATGGATGTAAGCCCTCCTCTTGTGAAAGCAAGCAATGAGGATCGTGTTCATAATGTTGTTCTACCGTTTGATATAGGCGTGTACGCTGAAGGAGATTCCGATTCTCTTCCTGTTTATGTCAGAATGGTATCAGGAGATTCTGCGACCCTCCCTCCTGGGGAAATAAGTTTTCGTTTTAATCCAGTTCAAGCTGCTATTACCATAGACAGCCTGGGACGCCTGAAGATTAACTCCTATTATGCCGCATTGAGCGTGAACGGAGTAAACCTTATCGCATCTCATACTTTAGGCGGAGTTACTCGCTCCGATACGGCGAAGTTGTTTGTAACTCAGCAAAAGTACGATGTCGCAAGAATTAAGATAACTCCTTTGGATAGTGCCAAAGGAGGAGTTGTAACATTTGTTACACAAATTACTGGTGATATGTCCGGATTGCCTGAATATAAGATTGAAGCTTTTGATTCAAATGATGATCCTGTCACCAACATCGATTTTGATAGGTTTCTTAGTCGGTTTGTGACAAGCTATACCAACGGTACGCGTTTACCTCCTGTAATTAAAGTCAATTTTTCTGCACAAAAAGCTTATATGAGAGGGAATGCTCCGGTCGGTACATATTGGGCGGGGATAGAATCATACCTTTATGGGAAGTATGTAAAGGATAGCACTGTGTTCAATCAGCTGACACCCGCAGAAATAATGTTTAGCTTTCTTCCCACATCCATGACAGCTGTAACAGAAGTCTTGCAGCCATGTGCCCTGCTGGCAGTAAGAAATCTTGCCCCCGATACAATTCTTGTCGATTTATCCGATATCCCACACGATATTGTCTGTGCCGGGCAGGATCCAGCTCTCTCAAGCTATGTTCTGCCTCCACGGTTTGTCGCAGTTGTCGGTGCTCTTGGCTATAAAGATGGTACAACAATCGAGTGGAAAGCAACAAACATGCGTACGAAGTCATCTGTTGCGAGTGGGAAGTTTCGATTCCGTCATGTAGTTCCAGTCGGTAACTAGTTTCAATATGCTTAGTACAAGACGGGATATCTTAAAAGCATCATCATTTGCAGCTTCATCTTTGATCTTACCTCGTGGAATAAGAGCGCAAAGTGTTGGTGGTCTGTATGAAAAAAGTAATACAGATCACTCTCTTATAGCCGAGAAGATCAGAGCTGTTGCGCTGAATAGGGCAAAAGAGATTGGATGCGATTATGCGGATATAAGGCTCCTTTACAGGAGAAGCTTGAAGATTATGACTGCCAATGGTTTTGATCATATCGAAACACTTGGTCTGGCTATGAGAACACTGGTTAATGGGTACTGGGGGTTCTGCTGTGCTCCAATCTGGAGCGAAGAGTCTGTACTTAAGGCGATAGATCTTGCCTATGGGCAGGCAAAAGGGAATTCTCAGGGCCCTGCTCGGGAGATCGATATTTCTTTATATAGGGAAACAGGTGAATCCGGGGAGTGGATCATGCCTGTAAAGATCGATCCATTTGAGAGGAATCCATACGAATTTAGAGATTATATCGATGGAGTTCTGGCTTTTATACGAAATTTCCCCATAGATACTTCAAGATATCAAGTTGGGATGGATTTTGTCGTAAATAATGTTTGGTTTGGAGCTACAAACGGATCGATGCAGTTTCAAAGGACTTATGCATCATCCGGAAAGCTCGGTTTCATGATTATGAATGGCTCAAGACCAGAGTATACTCTTGAAACACTACCATTATCAGGGATGGGATATGAACTGTTCACAGACCAGGATATATACTCCACCCTTCGGGAAGGCTTTGATGAGCTTATAGAACTTTCTGAATTGCCAGTACAGCCCGTTGAGGTGGGACGATATTACACTCTTATTCCTGGGGCTGGTGCTGCTAATCTTCTTGGTCGTACACTTGGCGCTGCGGTTGAGCTGGATCGAATTGTGGGTGCTGAAGCAAATGCGGGGGGGACATCATACATTCAGAATCCCGCAGAGGAATTAGGCTCTTTTAAATTTGGACCGTCTTTTCTAAATGTTGATTACGAAAGAGAACATTCTGCTGGAATCGGTACGAGGTACTGGGATGATGAAGGGGTTCGTTGTTCTAAAGGGGCTTTAGTAGAGAGCGGTTTAGTAAAAAAGGCTTTCTCTGATAGGGAAATGCGTGCCTATATATCGTCTTCAGATCAGATAGCTACTGGTAATTTTATTGCTTCCGATCATAGTACGGCACCATCTGTTCGTTTTGCGAATCTCGTAGTAAGGCCAAATCTGTCAGGATCCGGTTCTGTTAAAGATATGATTAAGAATATCGATCGCGGTGTTTTCTTTCGGTCTTCTAATGTTGGGCTCGATTTCCAGATGAAGAATGGAATGATTACGGGTGATGCATATGAAGTAAGAAATGGCAGGCTAACAAGCAGGATTCTGGGGGCTGGCTGCTGGTTCAACTCAACAGAATTATGGAATAATTTAGAATTGATTGGATCAGATATTTCTCAGCAGCGAACTGCCATATCGGCTTATAAGGGTGAGCCAGCCAGTATAGCTTCCAGCAGTGTTATTTCGCCTGCAGTACTGTTTAAGGATGCTGCCATCGTAGATACTACGAGGAAGTAATAAAAATGAAAAGTGAAGATAGAATTCCCGGTCGGGGCAAATTGTTTTCCATTATAGATAAAGTCTTGCAGCTTTCGTCTGGAGAAGGGAGAACTGACGTTACTGTTTCGGCCTATTGGCAGGGAAATACGCGCTGGTTTAGAAATCGTATTGGAATGTCATCGAACAGAACCGACTACCGTGTGACTATTCGTCGTATTATTGATCGAGGTGCCGGAACTGTCAGTATGAATCAAACTGATGAGCAGTCAGTTTTAAGTGCTGTTAAGTTTGCAGAATGGAAGGCAGTTACAGAACGTAAAGACCAGAAGCCGCAAGATTTTCCTGTTGAATTGCCTGAAAATAGAGATTCTGATTCGTATGTCTGGGGTGAAGCAACTGCAAATTATGATTTTATTGATTCGGGGAAAATTGTCCGTATAACGTGCCAGCGTGCGGAAGATCTGGATCTGATTACGGCTGGTAGTGTTGAATGTACAAGTTTTTCTGCCGCCTATTACTTCTATGACGAGACGACCCGAAAGGAAAACCGCAACTTTACCAGGGTTACCAGGTCGGATCTTTCAATTACTGCACGGCATCCACAAGGGCTCGGTTCAGGGTGGGGTGGCATTAGTGATGTGGATTTCGCCAGAATTAACGAAGAAACCATTGCATCTAAAGCATTCGACCGGTGTCTGGCGTCAATGAATCCTGTAAGGGTAGAGCCCGGTAGATATACTGCTATCCTGGAATCGCAGGCTGTAGCTGACATGATCGGAAAATTGCTCTTTGCATCAGAGCCTGTAATGGACAGAGCCTCTGCCGAATGGCAACCCGGAGCTCGAGGACCACACCCGTTCTATCTGGGTTACGACGAGGCCGCCCGATTACATAGAAGCAAGCTAGGGCTAAAAGTGTTCGATGCGAGGGTTAATGTGTGGCACGATCCTCTTGATCCCGAACTCGGTGTGACGGGTTTTACAGCTAGTGATGTTGGTATAAAAAAGGTGTCTTATGTGGAAAATGGTGTTCTGAGATCCCTCTCTTATGAGAGACGTTATTCAGTTAATCGCCTGGAAGCAAACGAAAATAATGTTCACAGAATGTCGTTTCGTATGTCTGGTGGTAGTCTGACAATTGAAGAAATGATAGACTCGACTGAGAGAGGGTTTTTAGTGACCAGATTTTCAGACGGCAGTATATCAGATTCTTCTTCATTGGCAGCGTCAGGTCTCACGCGTGACGGACTATGGCTTATTGAGAACGGTAAGATCAAAAGTGCCGTACGAAACTTCAGGACATTGGAATCTCCGTTCTTTATTCTAAATAACCTGGACCAGTTGGGGCTGCCGGAGAAGGTCTTCACCAAGACTGTTCAGAATTCTACAGACATAAATAGAATCGGGGCTTTATATACAAAAAACTTTGCCCCCCAGATTATTGTGCCCCCTCTTAAAGTTCTGGATTTTTCCTTTACAGCGACTATCGATGCTGTGTGATTTTATGAAGATATGTAAGTGCCTTCTCTTTGCACTAATACTGGGCTGTCTGATGCCAATGGCGTTGGCTGCTCAGGCAATATTTACCATTCCCAATAATCTGGATACTGTCTACTCAAATTACGATAGAATAGAAACCTGTATGGTTATGGCGAACAGGGTAGCATCGCAGCTTGCCAGTAAATGGGATTCGCTGGAGTTTAAGGAGCGAATATTTCAGAAAATGCGTATTGATACTACAAAGAAGATTACCAGAAGAAGTGTCGCGCAATGTATGAAGAAATTTCGTCTTGAAAGTCTGGCAGAGCATGATTCCATTTCTCGCGGTAAAGATTCTATTCTACCTATAGCTATGAGTCTTTATTACGTGGGAGAAGATTACGATAAGTTTTACAGATTGGTTGACAGTCTTATGGTTGGACAAAAAATAAAGGATACCGATTATAAAGCCTACCTCCGTGCTTTTTCTATTATACAGTCTGCTGTCTTTTCCGTTCAACCGTTCAATTATGATCTAATAGATTCACTTCAGGATAAGTATATTTTACCGATCCTATTAAAGAATCAGGGTGATCTAAAGGCGTATCTTAATTATGCCACTATTCTGCTTGCAAGAATAGACAGAGTTTATGGGGATTCTCTTGGTAAAGGGGAGACTGAATATGAGGGCTTGGTCTCTCGTATAAAAAATGACCTGGGAGAGAGGCTGGAAGTCGGTAATTCCAAAGAGGTGATGGAGATTCGTGGTTTAATCAGAGGTATTTATGACAAAATAAACTACGTGGCCACTTTGGATTCATTAAAGATTAGCGGACCTGATGGATATTTTAATTCTCTAAGAGCAAACCACAAATTAGCTGGTTTTAAAGATGAGCGAACATTTGGTGGAGGGCAGACCAAAAAGATGTTTGTTCCCGCAGCTTTTAAGGCATTTCGGTATGGGAAAGATGTGTGGGCATCGGAAAATGGTGAAAATGAAGAATACGATTTTGCAAAGACAGGCGTGCCTTATGTCGTGATGTCATTTAACGCTCTTTGCCGAAACGAAATATTTCATAGAGCTCGTGAGATATGGCAGCGTGGAGAAACAAGCTTTGAGTGTTGGTCTCAATATGAGGTTATAAAATGGCTTAAGAAAACATATCCGGATATAAGGATGGTGATTATTACCCATACCCATGGTCACATAACAGAACTGGCTATAAGAGATCCCAATGAGGAGGCTGAGTTAATTCGGCAGGCATGGTGGGACTTTCACAAGTTGCCGGCTGATATTGTGGTATATGAAACCGGGTATTTTAATATGCCTGATGTGGATAAGAGGCGTGAAGATTTAGACAACGAGAATATAAGTAAGTATCGCGAGCTGATTAGTGACAAAAGAGCTTCGCGCGTCTATCCTACGCTTGTTGGGCCCGATGGAAGAATTCTCACTGTACTCAATTTTGGGGAAGGCGCAACTCAAAAGATCAGCGAGATACTGGATCCATTTATGATCTGGTATAGAAATCATCGTGGACCGGATCAGCTCTGAGTAGTTAGAAGTTACTTCTTGGGTGCATATTTCATCGCAATCACGTCCGAGCCGAACTCCTTGCGGCTGATAAGATTCAGGTCGACATGCTTCGAGAGTCCTGCGAACAATGTCGGCCCGTGGCCCGCCAGTCTTGGGTGAACAATGAACTCATATTCATCGATCAGACCTAGCTCTGCTAATGCCAGAGGGAGCTTCACTCCTCCCACAAAAAGTCCGTTTCCTGGTTCCTGTTTAAGTCGTAAGACAGTTTTTTTCAGGTCATTTCCTCTCACGATCTCCGCATTCCAGTCGACCTGTTTCAGAGTATCTGATACAACATACTTTTTTGCCGCGTCGATTGTTTGGGCAAACGGCTTCATCCAATCGGTCATCCACTCAGGGGTTACGCCGGTTTGCGCCGGCGCCCGCCACGCTTCTTCCATCATTTCGTAGATTACCCGGCCAAAAATCAGGGCATCTGCCTGTGCTATGTTTTCGGTTGCGTGGCGATGCAGCTCCTCATTTGGAGGGATTCCAGCACGGTGGTCGCAGCATCCGTCTATAGTGACGTTGATGGAATAGCGGAGAGGGCGCATTATTTAATTTACTACTGAAATGACGGAGACACTATGGAAACACGAAATGTAAGACGAGTCCTGGTGAGGTTAGAGCAACCCAATTCGGCAAATACGCCCAATACGCCCAATACACCAAATACACCAAATACACAATGCCAGATAGCGATTGACACCGATAACACGTTAAGTGATTTTTATGAATGGTAGATATTGCCAGCGACGAAGAGGAAAACCTCTTAGACAATATTCGTTCCGGTGATATTGATTCGTTTCGTAAGGTATTTGACCAGAATTGGTCGTCGCTATGCAATGTCGCGGCTATTTATACACACGACATGGATCTGGCTGAGGAAATAGTCGCAGGGATTTTTGCTGATTTCTGGTTTCGGAGAAACGAAATTGAGTTGTCTGTTAAGATTAAAACATATCTTTATACAGCTGTTCGAAACAGAACTCAGAATCTTCGTCGTGATTCTAAGCGGCAGCAATCGCTATTGGAGTCCGTTTCTCCTTTAGATCTGTCCGGAATCTCTCCAACCAGAGGGTTCGGCGATACGGTTGCAACGTTAGAGTTTAATGATTCGCTGGAATCGGCAGCTAAAGCTGTCAATTCATTGCCGGAGCGATACCGCACTGCATTTATTCTCCGATACCGAGATGAAATGGAATATGTCGATATCGCCTCGATCCTGGGAACTTCTATAAATGGGGTTCAGTTGCTGGTAAGTAGGGCAATAAAAATGATCAAGGCTAAAATCTAGATAATTTTCCAAATATTTTGACAGGATTCATGCGCTCGAGTGACTAATGGGGCGTATGAAAGAAAATCAGAAATCTGACCTAGACAACAAATTTCTTAAAGAGATTGCCGTTCAGGCTAGCTCTATGCATGGTGGCCGGCATCCCATCTCAAAAGAAGATGGATGGAAGCTTGTGGCTGCTCAGATAGATGGTGTAGGTGGTATCAATGATATAGCTGGTATGGATAGTTCCCTGCGCGGACCTTCATATCCCCCGAACGGGTCACAAAATACAAAATCGACTAAACCGTTCAATCGATTAGCTTCATTTCGGGTTGTAGGTGTTGTGCTCTCATTAGGACTGGCGGTAGCGGTTGGACTCAAGATGTCGATTGATAATCGAGAAAATCCTCCCGTAGGAGAGCAGGTATATACAACTTCAAATGGTGAACAGGCTCGCCACACACTTCCCGATGGAAGCATTGTATTTCTAAATGTTGGTAGCCGTCTCGAAGTTCCCATGGACTATTCGAATGGAAACCGAGAAGTAAAACTCTCGGGTGAAGCTTTCTTCACCGTTGTTTCCCATTCCGGTGCACCATTCATCGTACGTTCCGGGCCAAGCATTACGAAAGTTCTTGGCACTCAGTTCTCTGTGCGATACTACGAAGGCGATACTGCGGCTAATATTCTCGTGCGGGACGGAAAAGTATCTGTAGGATCTGCTGTCCTCTCGGCCGATCAGGAAATCTATGTTTCCTCCTCAGGCTCTTCCCAAGTGCGACAAATTGCTTCGCATCGCCCTGACTTTACAACGGGGGTGCTCGTTCTTAACGATATCTCTATCGCACACGCTATCCCAGACCTCAATCGCTGGTACGACGTCGATATCCGACTTGGCGATGCTTCACTGGCTAAACGTAAGGTAATGGGTGACTTCAAGACAGGTTCAGTTTCAGATGTAATGTCGATACTCGAACTGATGTTCAATCTGAAGATAGAAAGAGAAGGAAAAGTTTTAACCCTCTATTCAAGGGAGTAATATAGTTGTCAGGAAATAACCGAAAACGAGACGTGTTTACCTCCACGATCACCGGCTCATGTGGATTGCTTTTGCTGGTCGGAGGAAATCTCGTAGCACAGCAAGTGAGTTCCGTAAATACTCAGGAGCCTACGGCGGTATCTGGTATAACGATAGGTTCTCTGTCGAATCAGGAAAGAAAGAGTGTTGTACAAAAAACAATTTCTCTCTCATTAAAGGATACCACTCTTCGACATGCTATCCTTGCTATTGCCCGGGAAAGCGGTAGGCAGATAACCTTTGATAATGAACTGCCACAGCTATCGGAGCGCATCAGCGCAGAAATAAAAAACGCCAAAGTAATGGATGCTTTGGCCACAGTGCTAAAGGGTAAAAACCTTGTCGCAACGATAGCAAATGACGGATCCACTATTGTCGTACGAGGTAACAGACCACAGGGCGGAACCAATGACAGCAAGTCCAAAGGGCAGATTTCTGGCAAGGTTATAGACTCTGCGTCTCAGGCTGCGATATCAGGAGCCACAGTAGTCATTGTGGGTACTGAAATTAGTACGATCACAAATTTAGACGGTTCCTTTGTACTGCCGAACGTGCCAGAAGGTGAACATCTGGTATCGATTCGCCTGATCGGCTACAAGTCGCAGGAAATCAGAGGCAAAGTCGAAGCAGGAAAGACACTTTCATTAAATGTGTCCTTCCCATCATCCGCACGTTTGCTTTCTGAAGTCGTAACAACTGCAACAGGTGAACAACGTCGGGTTGAAGTTGCCACAGACATTGTCAAGATCAATGCAGACCAGATCCGGGAGCGTGCTCCTGTTCGAGACATCTTCGACATGATTGCGGCCGCTCAGGTTCCTGGCATTCTGGTAGCACGGGAAAGTGGCGATCCTGGTGCGGCAAAAAGAATCAGAATTCGCGGTATCGGCAGCATTTCCCAGAGCAACGATCCAGTAATGATCATTGACGGTGTATGGGTTGATGGTACGACACAACGTCCATCCAGAATCGACGATCTTGATCCAGCGTCCATCGAAAAGATTGAAATAATCAGAGGGCCATCTGCCGCTACGCTGTTCGGCCAGGATGCATCAAATGGTGTAATTGTAATTACCACTAAACGCGGACAGGCAGGTCCTACAAGATGGAATCTGTCGTATAATCGCGACTGGGGTCAGACCTACGGCAGACAGCCTTTGTTTTACAAAGGTTTGGGAACTTCTCCCAGGCAGGACGGGCTTATAGGCTGCTCCAACGAAGATGTTTTGAATTATCGGTGTCAGCAGGATACAGTGCTTGTATTCGATCCCAACAATAACCTACTATCACGCGAAGGGGTCGAGACCAATAACAGGTTTGCACTTCAAATGGATGGCGGATCGCAGAGCGTTACTTATTCAGTTACTCTAGCGACCAGAAACACAATCGGTGTACGACGAGTAAGTGATGTAGATCGTATCAGACACCGCGTAGTGGGATACAACGCAAGTTCAGAGTTTGGCAAGCCCTCTGCATTAAGACTGAACAGTATTACAACTGCTGTCGTTCTGAATCCACGTGAAAATCTGAATATAGGTCTTACCTTTACTGGCTCTCAGTCCGATCTGAAGAACAACTCTCTTGAGCACACCTGGGGTGGATTTAAGGGTGGTACATGGAATAATGATTTTAACATTGATACCACGTTTGCCGACTGGGGAGCTGGAACCATCGGTGCTATTGAACGCCCGGTCAAGACGAACGGAACACTTATAGCCAGTAACATTCAGTATCGACCGCATTCGGCCGTACTTATCAACGCCAATGTGGGCGCTGAAAAAACAAGCAAGAATGAATCGTTTTACAGGCGGGAAACTGTTTGTCCGATAGTGGGTGCTTGTGCTGACAACCTTGGAATGCGGGCCGAGACTTCGGATGATAGAAGTGTATACACCCTGCGACTGAATGCTTCCACAAGTCTTAATCTTGGCCGGTTCAACAGATTTTTTGAAATCAGGCCATCAGTTGGGGGAGATTATAAAAAGACAGATCAACATTTCATCTCTTTAACGAAGTCTGATATTCCCGTAGGAGATAGAGGAATTACCGGAGGCAGGCTTACCAGCTCTGCCAACACACTGCTGGAAAATGCACTGGCGGGATGGTATCTCAACTCCACAATAGGACTTTTTCAACGAGTGTACTTTGACGTAGGTATTCGTCAGGATATTGGAAGTGCTATAACATCATCAAAAGATGCTGTATATCCAAAGATTGGTGGATCATGGCTCATTTCAGACGAGAGTTTCTGGCGTCCAAACTCTTTTATTACAAGCCTAAGGCTAAGATCTGCTATTGGTCACTCGGCAGTACAGCCCGATCTTGGCGATATCCACGGAAAATTTGTAAACGGCGTTGAATATGTGGACGGCAACTTCGTCAATAGCGTAGATCTTAGAGGCGTCGGTAATACGGTGTTGCGGCCAGAGCGGGCCGTAGAGCTCGAAGTGGGATTTGATGTGGATATGTTGAACGACCGGTTGAATATGATTGCAACATATGCTCATAAGAAAAACAGGAACACACTGGTAAACAAGACTGTTCCACCTTCCTTTGGTTCTATTGACGCTCGAAAGGAGAATGTAGCACAGGTAAGAAACCGCAACGTAGAGATAAGTGCAACCGGCAGAGCGATCGAAACAAGAAATTTGCTGTTGGTTCTCAATTATGCTCTTACTCTCAGCGACAATAAGGTAATAGCATTGGGAGATGGGGTCAGTCCGTTCGGTATTCAAAGTTCACGAATCCAGGCCGGCTATCCGATTGCAGGTATCTGGGGCAGGCGCGTAATGGGATATATCGATGAGGATGATAACGGTATAATCTCTGGTAATGAAATCATAGCATCTGATTCATTCGTTTACATAGGATGGAGTCAGCCCAGATACAGAGCCAGCTATGGTGTATCATTAACTCTGAACAATCAGTTTGTTTTTGATAGCCGCCTTGCATATCAGAGTCGATATGTTCCTAACTACAGTTTGAATCCTGGACGTGGTGCGGAAGATATAAACGCGCCACTTTCGGAACAGGCGATTGCGATGTTGAACAGGTTGCCTGGAATTGCTTCACCTGTAGGCGGTCCAGTCTCCGATCTTAGATGGAATTCCGCGAGCATAACATACAATCTGCCACGTAAGCTCCTTCAGAAATTTGGTGGACGAAGTGTGTCTGTTTCACTGCAGGGTAGCAATCTCGGTTTGTGGACAAACTACATAGGAAGGGATCCCTCAGTAAACGAAGATCTTTTGAGGGGAGAGGTCGGCGGCGATAATGGTCTTACACCTCCTGCTCCACGTTTATATGTGCTCGATTTCAGAGTTGGGTTTTAACCACAAATAATGGAAATAGGTTAAGTAATGAATAAGATACTTCGATCTGTTACTATGATGGTCGGGGCGTTCGGGCTGATTGCTATTGTTTCCGCCTGTTCCCTTGATAGCATTGTAAAGGTAGATAAGCCGCAGGTTGGCGAGGATGTCGATTTTGACTATCTCGATACAAGGCCAGGTGCGCTGGGTCTGCTTTATTCAACTATTGGAAGCCTTCAGAGCGCTGTCAGTTCCGTATCAAAGGAAGTCGGCAACATTTCCGACGAACTTACAGCGAGACCTCATAACTCATTCGAAAGTGTATATGGTGCCCCCGGACCTGATACACGACTCGAAACTGATAATGGCGCAGGCGTACATGGTGTACAGCTTGCCGCATATCGCGATTTACAGACGGCCAGAGTCCGAGCTGGTTACGCTCGCTACTTTCTTAGAAGACAGTCAGATAGTTCATTGAACTATGCTATAAGTGCAGCTTATGCCTTCGAAGGGTATGCGATAACCATGTTGGCTGAAAACCTTTGTTCAGGCGTTCCGCTTTCCGATGTACGATATGGAGAAAAGGCGGTGTACGGGAGAGCTCTTCCTACTGATTCTCTCCTTGTTATCGCCATATCTAAATTTGATTCCGCTCTGTACCTGAATCATGATAGTACCAGATTCAAAACTCTGGCTAAAGTGGGAAAAGCAAGAGCCCTTATGTCACTCGGTCGTTATAGTGATGCGGCGATGACTGTTTCGGATATACAACCAACCGACAACTTCAGCATTCACTATACCGAAACTATAACTCCTGATCCGAACTCTCCTAGTCAGGATGCTCGGGATGCTTTCTGGACCAATGCTATTCTTGCACCTGGCAGTAGCTCTACGCTGTATCAGGGACATGAGATTGTTAATCAGGAAGGAGGGAATGGACTTCTGTGGTTCGTGAACGCCAGAAATCTAGATCCGCGGCTACCAGTGGATGTAAGTATAGTTGATGATACTGTTTATGTATTTCCAACGGTTGTCAGGCAGAGGAAGTTCGCAGATGGGAACATTTCGTTTAACCTGGCTTCCTGGATAGAAGCAAGGATGATAGCTGCTGAATATCTGTTGAGTACATCTGATCCAAACTGGATCGATCCAATCAATGAAGCGAGACAAACGGTTGGATTAAGTGATACTGTGTCGCCAGCGAATGCGGTACAGAGGCAGAATCTCCTCTTTCGTGAACGTGCATTCTGGTTTTATCTGCATGGCACCCGCCTCTCGGATATGCGTCGGCTTGTACGCCAGTATGGTCGGTCGGTCAATTCCATTTATCCGGTGGGAAGTTATACCAGATCGTCTCAGGTTTATACATATGGAGATGCAACAGTGTTTATTCCATCTCAACAGGAATTCTCCGAAAATCATGTTTATGCCGGTTGCATAAACCGCAATCCATAAAAAGAGATACATTGATTATGAAAACTGTCAGCGTAATAGCTAAGGCAATACCTGAAACAAAGATGAAGGCGAAAGCTAAATCGCAATTCGGAATATCGATTCTGTCTCTTCTTCTGATGATTACTTCCGCTTGTGTCGACATTCAGGGGCCGGAAATGGAAGCCTTTCCGGATAAGGATATTCTCGCCAGGATAAGAATAAGATCGGATGCTATCATGATAGCCAAAGGCGATTCACAAAAGATCGCGTTTGATATTGTTTCCATGACTAAAGATTCCATTCCATTTGATCCTCATAATATCAAATGGTCAACTGAAGAAGCTCAGATTGTATCCGTTTCCCGCGACGGGGTAATCTATGGACGTGATACATCTGAAGGTCCTGTCAGAATACATGTTGCATACGAGCATAATCATGTAACCAGATACGATACGGTAAGTGTCTATGTTACTAGCGGAGTTATTGATGCAAACAGCTTACGTCTGATTTCTTTGGATAGTACTCGTATTGGTGCTTCCGCAGTCAATCCCCCCAGAGTAAGGATCGACCTCTATAAAGATGGCGGTCTTGTTAAAAAGGGTGCGATTATTCCTGTCAAAATTGATGAGCCAGCAGTTGCTTCCGTGGATCAATCCGGAGGTCTGGATGGTGAGGCTGTATATAGGATCACCAATAACAATTTCCTCATTGGAAAGTTCTGGATACGGGCATCTCTCAATCTGTATGGAAGCGAAGTGTCTGATAGTATTCAGTTTACTGGATTGTACGGTAGCTTCATAACTCCACTTGGTTTTATATCAACTGTATCTCCTGGGCAGCAGATACCATTGCTCGATACAATTCCCTTGGGGCAGTATCAGTTGTGTGCACTCTATGCAGTTCTAAACTTTTCCCCTGATCCTGTAGATGTTTTATTCTCCGATTCTACTGCTTCGTCAAGCGGATGTGATGCTGGAGACATTTCATTAGTTGAAGTATTTGGCCTGCCAATTCACGGGATATTTATTGGAGGGAACGTCTATAATATGCCACCAAACACTATCATAGTACGAAGAAGTAATACAGCTGGTAGGATTGTATGGTCCGTAAGAAACTCCATCACAAAGAAGCTCATTCCGGAATTTACCAGCCATTTCAGGCAAGTGGATGTTCAGGATTAATGTTGAGAGGATAATCATTTAATGCTTTATACACGTAGGAATATCCTTAAGAAGGGTGGAGTGTTAGGACTTAGTGCTGGAGCTGCTACATCAGGAATCTGGACTCCAGCAGAATCTTTTGGGCAAAGTGTTAAACCTTTATTTCCGGATGCATATCCAGATAGAAAGGAAATAATTCAGGCTGCTATAGATTCAGCAATTACTGCAGGGGCAAGTTACGCCGATGCGAGACTAACGCATAGAGAAGAGCTCGGAGTAGGAGTGCGTGCTCCTTCAAGAACCGAGAATATGGCATTCGGAGTGCGCGTTCTGTATCATGGATATTGGGGCTTCTCTGCAAGTCCAGTATGGTCAAGAGAAGAAGGGGCTCGACTTGGAAGAGCCGCTGTAGATCAGGCCAAGTCTAACGTGTTGGGTAGGGAACATGTTACTGAACTCGCCCCAATCGATACTACAAGCGGCCACTGGGAAACTCCGGTGAAGGATGATCCTTTCAGTATTCATTACGACGAGTTAGCAGATTTCTTTAATGGTTTGAGAGATTATATAATAACCTTGAAGTTTGTCTCAAACCTTTATTCATCGTTCAGTTTTTCCCGTATCCACAAGGCCTTTGGGAGTTCTCTAAATCAGTTCAATACCCAAACACTTTATTCGAGCGGTGGGGTGCTAGCCATGGGTTTGACAGATAATAAGGAGCGTACGGCGGGAGCGGATATCGAAGAAATCACACCTGCTGGATATGGCTTTGAATACTTCAGGGATCGCCCGTTAAGGGATTATATCAGCATTGCACACGAAGAAGCATTAAGGGATCTGGAGCTTCCTGTTAAGCCTATTGATGCAGGGAGATACAGCGTTCTTGCTGATCAGAATGGTGTGGGAAAGTTTCTAGTCAATTCTGTTGGTTCTGCCACGGAAGTCGATCGTGTTTTCGGCTTTGAGTCAAATGCAGGCGGCACCAGCTATATTGATGACCCTCTCTCAATGCTCAACACACTCAAGATCGGTTCTCCGCTGCTGAACGTCGTATGCGACCGGTCAGAGGCTGGTTCTGTGGGACGAGTCAAATGGGATGATGAAGGAGTTATGCCTGTAAAATACGATCTTGTTAAGAATGGCGTGCTCGCAAACCTTCAGACTACCAGGGAAGGCGCTTCCTGGATTAAAGAGCATTATGGCAAAACGGGTCAGGAGTATAGATCATCTGGCTCTGCCAGTGCTCCAACGGCTCTGGATGTACAACTTGCTCATAAAGCTGATATGTATCTGACGCCGGGCAACACCTCTGCAAATCGAGACGATTTGCGGGCTGAAATGGGTGAAGGTATCGAATTGAGAATGCCTACGGTTACTTTCGATTTCCAGCAGATAACCGGCCTGAGTCGAGCTGATCGCACTTATGAGATCAGGAAAGGTAATCGTGTAGCAAGGTTTACAGATTCAGGGATGATCTTCAGGACGCCCGAGTTATGGTCTAACATGGTCAATGTAGGTGGAAAGGACAGCGTTAAGTATTATGGGCTTGAAGGCCGTAAGGGGCAGCCCGAACAATTGGTAAATTCAGCCGTTTACGTTCCACCTGCAGTTTTTAAGGAAATGATATTTATTGATGTAAAGAGGAAAGCATAGTATGTCTAACGTTTCATATGCTCTGAACCGGGAAGATAGGGTTTTTAACGAGCCAGAGGCCAGACGTATTATCGACGAAATTGTTTCTTATATGTCAGCTGACGGACGTCTGGACGTACAGATAGAAAGCTGGTGGGGGGCCGGGCAGAGGTGGGCAAGGAATCGTGCATCCCTGACTTCTGATCAACGGGAGATTTCCGTTTCGGTTGGCCGTATAGTAGAACAGGTTCCTGTTTTCGCTTTAAGTAATCAAACGGATTCAGAGTCTCTCAAGGGACTTGCCGATCACTCAGATTTCTATTACAACAGATGGAAAAGTAAAATCCCGCCTGATAGAGTCACCGACACACCTCGTTCCAATGTCAAAGGAGCCGAGGTCTGGTCTGATGAAACATTTAACCAGAGTGTTGTTGATAACGCATCTTCAGTTGAAAAACTCACACGAGATTCCGAAGATGGAGGATTGCTTTCTGCCGGATACATAGAAACAACAGGTAGTACTTCCTTAAAGTATTACCGTGATGAATGGGGACGTGAAACCTATCATTGGGGGCGAGTAACTCAGGCCCAATGTTCGGTTACAGTTCGTGATCCGAAGGGGAAAGGTTCGTCGTGGGCCGGAAATACGTCCTTTGATATAAAACGTGTCAATATTCAGGAAATTGCCGCTCTCGCTTTTGAAAAGAGCAAGAAATCTCTCAATCCTGTAAGAATCGAACCGGGACGTTATCAGGTTATTCTGGAGCCTCAGGCAAGTGCAACTTTTACAGGGCTTTTCATGAATACGCTATCAAGAGTTGAACCTGAGAGGTTAGGGATTGGCTCCATGTTTCTTGGGCTTGATCAATCGATACAGAGGCTGCGAAGTAAATTAGGACTCAAAGTCATTGACAGTAGATTAAACATATTTCATGAGCCGTCTGACCCGATCTACGGAACGCATTTCGCACCATTGCATGGGCGTGTTGATTATGTAAAGAAAGGTATTCTATCTGCGCTCGCTGATGATTATCAGAGCCATTTGAATGAAGTTTCGGATATACATCCGGCCTTTCCTACAACATCATATACGGTAAGTGGTGGTGACAGATCCATTGAAGATATGATAGCTTCTACGAAGAGAGCTGTCCTGGTTGTACGTTTGTCGCAGCCGGAGTTGCTGGATCCTGGTAGCATGCTGTTTAGTGGTGTAACACGCGATGGGTTATGGTTGATCGAGGACGGCGCTATTACGAAGTCCATAAGAAATTTTCGATGGACAGAATCTCCGTTATTTGCTCTCAATAATATCGAAGAAATTGGCCGTGAAGTACAGGTATTTGATCCTGTTACGATCAGGCACCCGTTTAGTGAAGGGTCATTTGCCAGGTCACTCAATAACGTTGTCGTTCCGCCTCTCAAGATTAACGACTTCTCATTTACCAGCACGATCGACGCCATCTGATGCAATCTCATGCAATATCATAGAATTCTGAAAGCTCTTCTTTTTTTAGCAGCATTTATCCCCTTGTTGCAGCTTCCCGCTCAGACAAGGTTTGCTCGACCTGATACTGTCCCTGACTATTCGTCCTATCGATATCTGGACGAGTGCATGGCGGCAATAAAGCGTATGAAAGATCATGCTGTAGTTATGGCTCCCGTATGGGAGGATACGGTGCGCCTCGATACTCTCAAACTGCAAAGACCTCTAACAGACGAAGTCGTTAAATACGCTCGGGTTTGTCTTGCGAAGATAGACGTGGATACTGTTCCACTGAAGAATGCTCATAAGATAGCTCAAGGTTTGCTTGTCGCGAATCGTGGTGATGATGTTCAGCGGATGTATGCCAGGCTTGCAGACTCTATCACAGATGATTCAAATAGAGAATTCTTTATGCGCATGCTGAATGTTTACATGAATGCCGTGCCTGTACAAATGGATAAAGTTATCTCTCTGTATGAAATGGGTTTATTGAGACTTCCCGCTGATTCAGTAACGACAAGTCTTATGTTGCGTGCGGTAGTGGCGTCCGTTTCCGCAAGATCAGGGGATTACAGATTGGCAAATAAAATTGCAAAGGAGATACTTTCCATTACGGATACTCTTTCAGCCAAATATCGTGATGACACTTATAATAGAAACGCAGAAGCTATGATTTATCCTATTATAAGCATGTTAATGCCACAGGAAGCCGTGGATAGTTTGAAAGTTTCTACTACAGCTTACAGGAAATATCTGGGTGGGATATGGAAATCTATTATGGGATATGAACCAGATTCGGATTCAGAACGTAGTGCGATAGGTCTTAAGGCCCCGCAGCCCACGGGGCACTTCTGGTATTCAAATTTAGGGGCCGACGGCAAGGTGAAATCAATAGATTCAGTCGAGTTAATAAAGAAGGGGAAGGTTAATGCAATCTATTTTGCTCAGGCTGGGTGTCATTCAAATTACAAGTTTGTTGTAAACGGCCGCCATAATGGAAATCCTTCCGATTGCTGGAGGGAAATTTTCAGATTGAGGAAGTTGCAGGAACGTTATCCTCAGATAAATGTGATTCTTGTAAGTAATACTTTTGGTTCTTTTGCGGATGCCCCTCCATTGGAGCCCCAACAGGAGGCTGATACTCTTGCTGATTATTTCCTGAATTTCCATAAATTGAAAGCAACTCAAGTAGTATACAAGACTGACTTTATAAGACTTGCCGGATATGATAATCGCAGAATAGACTCAGAAACCGATAACTATGTTGCTTTTAAACTTGGAAGTTATAGTCTCGCCATATATAACAATGTCGTTATGGTGGATGAGGAAGGTCTGATTTTTCATAACGGCGACCTCGGTTCAATGGGGGAGTATATGGCAAATGCCAGGATCGAAGCGGTTATGAGTCGGCAGGTGAATCGGGAGTAGTGTTTTTTATAGGAGGGAGAACTGCTGATGGGGGGCATACTGTAAGTAGATCCTACATTCTTGGGGTCAATGAATTTCAACCCACATTAACTAAATATTAAAGTGTCATTAGCCTTCCTTATGTGTATTGACTATGCTGGCTAACAGTAAGACTCTTAGTAATAACAGCAGCTGACACGGCAGTAATTATTTGCGGCAAGCAATCCCTCAAGGAGGAAGTATGCGAAGTAATCAAAGCCCCAGTTTCCTGTATGCGCTGGGAATTGTTGTACTTAGCTTGGGACGTTCTCCGGTGCCGGTTGCAGGCCAGGAGAGGTTTCCTATGCCGGAGGGCGCTATACAGGAAGTTGACAGTTTCGCTCAGCATGGGGAGGCGTGGTTGAAATCAAAGGGATGGTACGAAAACTACGACCAGATACGAAAGGATTTTAAAATTCCGTTTGTGTCAGTTGCACGTCCGGAAGTAAGGGGCAGCCATGCAAGGTTTCATCAGCGTGTTTCGGAGAATCTCGTACAGGTCTTGTCCCTATGTATTTCTGCGTCGAGGGTCCGCGAACTCCGGGCGCAGGGTATCGACGTTGTTGATACCTTCCTTCGCAAGCAACTTATATCGAATAACATTTGGGTACCCCTTCTTCGAACAGAGGTGGTTGTGGGAGGAAGGATCATTGGCGGTGTCGAGAGACCTGGAAAGAGGGACCAGTGGGCCGCCCTTCTCGTTGTGACCGAGGTATATAGGGGAGAAGTGACTATAGGAGATACCCTGCACTTGATAATGGCTGGAGGCCCTCATGACGTCTTGGTTATGGGAAAATCAGGATTTAAGGTAGAGCCCTGGCAGTCGAATGTGATTTTTGGTCTAGCTCAAAAATCCTTCCCGTTGTTCAGTGGATATGGGATACGTGATTCAGAAGAGTTGCGTGGGAAGGAGTATGTTGAACAGGCTTATTATCGTGTATCTGGTGAGGAGGTCACGGGTGTTGACGGCGTAGAAGCGGGGATTCGAATGGGTAAAAAGCAAGATTTCCGTGACGTTATAAAGACCATCTACGGGAGGAAGTAGGTATGTCTCAAGTGAATTTTTTAGTCTCTATGGGAATGGTTTTTCTCACTCTAGTCGTCTCTCCGCAAGTTGTTGTAGGACAGGAGAAGGATCCTTTTCCGGAAGAGACAATCCGAATCGCAACCGAGGCCGCTAGACTTGGGGAGGCGTATTTGAAATCGAAGGGATGGTATGAAAACTACGACCGGATACGAAAGGACTTTAAAGCTCCCTTTGTGTCAGTTAAATATCCAAAGGCCTGGGGTACCGGAGCAAGGTTCAAGCAGGGTTTTGCGGAGAATAAGATACAGCGCATGTCGCTATCTATTTCTGCTTTGAGGGTAAGGCAATTGCGAGAACAAGGGATTGACGTGGTCGATTCCGTACTACGAAACGAGCACAACCCAGGTAATATCTGGGTAACTGTTCTTCGAACTGAGGTGATTGTAGGAGGTAGGGTCATCGGTGGCGTCGAAAGGCCGGGGGCCGGAGATAAATTTCGGAGGTCTGCCCTTCTCGTTGTGACTGAGGTATATAGAGGAGATGTATCTGTAGGAGATACTCTGCATGTGGTGATGGCTGGAAATGCGCATGATGCCCTATTGATGGGAAAGTCAGGTGGTTATGACGTACAGTCGTGGCATGCGAATGTGATTTATGCCCTGGCTCAAAAATCCTTTCCTTTGATAAACTCACCTGAGCTTAAAAATCCGAAAGAGCTGGGGAAGAATGAGTATTTGGCGCAGGATAATTATCGAGTATCTGGGGAGCATGTGACAGGAGTTATTGGTACAGCGAACGGCGTCCGTGTTGGCACTAAACAAGATATTCGTAACGTGATAAAGATTATCGATGGGAGGAAGTAGGCGTGTATCGGGTTAATTCATTCGGATACGCCTGATATGTTTTGATTCTACTCGCCACTATAATTCCTGCGGCGTCTGTAGGATAGGCTGACACAAAAAAGATCTAAGTTCTTAACAAGTAAGAACTTAGACCATGCGCCTGGAGGGGCTCGAACCCCCAGCCTTCTGATCCGAAGGCTGTTCCGAGAGGGGCATTATAACCTACAAAATGTCGGATTTTGAAGGAAAACCGAGCGTCGGCGCTGGGTTTTCTAGTTGAAAATGTTGGAGATTGTCGAGAGAAATCGCACCTAAATAGCACCCTATTCTCCATATGAGTTCAATCGCACTAAGCTATCGTATGTCTGAAGGAGCGGGGCGGCGCATTGTCAAATCATTTCAGATCACCAAACAAGCAAGAAGTAATTCCTAAATAGGACAATTCGGCTATTTTTAATGAGATTGGAGTAAAAAAGTGCGGATATATTGCAGTTGCTTTTTGCTTACCTCAAGTGACGATATGAACTTCTCATTGTTTAGGATAAAGGTTTTAAAATCAACCCAACGTGATCTCTTTTTGATAGAAATAGATCCACCCAAATTACTCGAAGAAGCTATTCGGGAGCGGCCCACAGACAGCGCGCACAGAAAAGGGCAGTGGCATATAGGAAACATTGAGACGATAGATAATAGTGGTATCTATTTCGCGATTGGAAGGACCATCAAATCAACTATGCCCGTCTTGGATGAAGATACGGGAAATTTTATCGAAGAAGAATTTGACAACGCGCCATATACTCATGTCTTTGTAGACTTGCCAAAGGAAGTCCTAGCTATCGCATATAAATCTTCACTCGCATCTACAGTAGATGTGATAGCTCGTAAAATAGAAGGATTACTAGCAAAATCGGAAGTTGCCAAGTTGAACCAAGTTTTATTTCAAGTTTCTCCAATTCCTCAACCCGATATATTTATTCGTCAGTTGGCAGAGGCTTTTGCAATAAAATCATTCACCGTTCACTTTACTCGGCCAAACCCGATTGATGTGGAAGAAGATTTTCTCGGCCCAATGGAAAGGCTTACGCAAAAAACTGGTGGAAGTTCCGGTAGTACAACTCTTAAAGGAGATGCCTTAGAGGCCGATCCTCTTATTCAATTGACTCGTTCAGCCGCAGCGACTGGTGATGATGCTTCAGCAACTATTCAGTCCACTCCAAACGCCAGACTCGTAAAGAAATTTCTCCATGGCCAAACTGCAACATTAACGAATGACCGAATAGAAACGGCCCAGGAAAAACAGTCCTTTATGAGGTTTTTGAGAGCCGCATATATAAATATACGTGGTGAGCAAAGAAATGCCTCTTAGCTTCTGGAAATGGTTCTTACAAGGAAGAAACAGAAAAGCGGGGTGGAAGAAATTTATCAATTGGTGGCTTTTGTTACATATTAGTATAGGCTTTCTTGGGTCTGTACTTTTGCCAAGTCCCCTTAAGGAGTCTGCCAATACTGTTCTTCTGCCTCTTGCTGGAGTGTTTATTGGAATGAGCTTTGCTTGGGTAGGAAACATACAAACATTACTACTTAGTCAGGAATCAGAAAAGCTATACGCAATCCATGCAGGAGGATTTGAGAACTATGCCTATACATTCCAGTCGGCGATATTGGTTATCCTGATTACTCTAGTTCTATGGGGAATGGGTGGGATGGGGATGCTAGATAGAGAATGTTTATGGGATTGTCCTGCAGCCACATACGATATAACTAAGGGAGTACTCTTCTTCTTTGCAAGTTTAGCTGTTAGGGAATGTTGGCACGTAGTCGTAGGAGCTCAGCTTCTGTTGATTGCCAAAAGATACATTGGAAAAATAGATTCATCGAAGGAGTCTGAACAAAAGGATATAAATGTGAATCAATGATCGCTCGACAAGTATATATAGATTTGATGTAATTAGATTACCGAATGGATGACTTATGTAGATAGGAACGGTGTAACGTTAACCTGTGAGGCGTAGACGAATACATGCCGATCTTGGTTGCCCGCGAACTATACTGCTTTTAGCAAGCACGGCGTTCACTTTCGAATGCGGTTCATTCACGAGCTCGTTGTATACCAGAATGTCGGTTTTTATAATGGAATTGAACGTCAGCAAGGGATTATAGCGGCCAAGTGTTAAAAATTAATGGAGAAATAACCTGAAGGTTGTAAGGTTCTTGGGCTTTTATTTTGAGAACTTCTAATCACTAAGTGGAACTCTACGTTGATATGAAATCTTGAGATAACTCTACTGCCTCTAATTCTTTGGCATGATCCTTTAACATTTCGATAATATCGTTGTATCTGAAAAAAGCCGCGATCCTAAATGTTAGAATTATTAGGGCTTGAAAAAGAAACTTTGTACACGTCTTCACACCTCGCTCTTGATATTGGCTACCGACCACTCCTATATCTCCCAAGTTATGAGAATTGGGAACGCTTCCAGGAACTATATGCGCATATCCGTTACTAAGTGTTTGATACCACTCACGGTTAAGGTAAGCTGATATTTTATCGCTTTGTTCTAGGGCTTTGCGCACCGAGGCTGGAGAATAGTTCGCCTGTCTAGTCTTTCTATCCGATTTTATCCATTGGCTCGTAGCTGTACTATCTATTGAGAAAAGGCATACCAAGTTGGCGATTTCGCCTAAGCTTCTAATCAAAATAAGGGCTTCATCGTAGTATCCTTCGGCTGTTAATTTGAGCGCACTGCTGCCAAGATTGTGAGCGCGCCCAGCGAGCGCTTCAATAGCGTGAGGCCCTCCAAAGCATTCTCGATGGCAAGTAGAGGCTTGATATAGAGCTGAAAGCATAGTCCCAATTGTAGAAAGTATTTCCTCATGTAATGAACTCGTCTGGCTAAGCCTATCATAATCATCTCGTGTACTGTTTTCGTTCATTTTGATGAGTTGAAGGTAGGGAAGCCCAATGGGTGCACTTTCGTTTCTCACAATGTTCTCCATTCGAATTATGGTAGTTAAAAGATATTAACAGTTAAAGGAAAGAACTGTAAACGAAACTCTGTCAAATGTACTTGTTTCTACGATGGTTTTGAGAAATTGCTGTTACGGTCTCTAAATGCCGTGTCTAAAGTCTGCATTTTTGGAATACGTGCGTTAGTCTTAATTCCATGTGTTCCAGGCGATTGCCAATCCGGAGAGGAAGTCCTCGAAGTTTTTAGAGGGTAAGCAGTTTGGGGAATCTTCTCGTACTAAGTAAAAGAGTTCATTAGCGCATACCAATTCATTGTGATTGGATCGTGATAGCCAGTTAAGACATCGGACTATAGTTGAATTAAAGTTATGTCCAAATTCCGAGTTGGGTACATTGTATAGCATACCTTCGATGAAATAAGAAGGTGCAATATCATATGGCATCATTCCATTGTTCACCAATCTGTTTCGCAAATTCTTTAAAACTCGAACCGTAGGCTTAAGCCATCCTTGTGTCGTCATATTTTTGTTAGTAATATTTTCGCTATGTTGGCGAGGATAGTTAACGATTTGCCTGCTATCATGAGTGAAAAAACAGATCCCCTTGTGGTAATTCAAAGTAGAAGCTGCTTGTTGCGAGTAGTATTGGCGATGTTCCATGGCAACAATGACGTCTGCTTTTCTGCGTCCTAAGTTTGCCTTAATAGTGATTGCCTTGCTGCCTATCGATACGTCGTCACCAAACCTCTCTCTAAGAACTGAAATCACATCGGATTTAAATTCCGTGTAGGAGTAGTTCGCCGGTGAAAAGTTTTGTTGAAATTGATTTCTTTCACTTTCGGAAATAGCGTCCAAATTGTAATAGTATGTGGAGTCTGTGGTGATGACTATGTCTATATCGCTTTCCGAATAGACGTTGGTATCATTTCCATAGGATCCTTGGAGGAAAATCGAGCGCGACCTGTTAGAATATCGTGTCCCGTCGATTTCTAAGGCATTGCGTATTAATTGATAAGTGTTTTTTGATTGTGTTATCGAACCTTGATGAGACCAGGTATTTAATTGAGATTCAGGGATAGACATGTTAGTCGTTTGTGATATTTAGCAGTGTCTTTAATGATTTCTCATGCTTTGCGAAAGATTCCTCTCCTCGTTGAAATAAGGTGTTTAGTTTTGCTAAATTTGATTCAAGTAAATCCGTTGCCATTTCAGGTTTTTCGAACGTATCACTAATCCGAACAGTAGGGGTGTTTGCAAATAGTACTGAGCGTAGTTGATCCATGGAAGTAGTATTTATATCGAGGGTTTTTTGTAGTAATTGCACCAAAAAAAACCTTTTAATACATCGCTGAAATAAAGATCGTTTTGGTTCCGGGTATGTTCCAACCCCAATACTTACAACACGAAGTGCCGATTGATGCATGCCTAGTGCCCCCACAGCATCAGCTATAGCATACAATGTTGGATTGTTTGCACAATAGCCACCGTCAATCAATTCAATTTTTTTTCCATCTTTCGTAGTAATGTGAGAACGATCAAAGAAAGGGTATGCGGAACAAGATGCTCGAACAGCTTCGGAAACAGTGCACCCGAAACCCGGCACGAAGGTGCGGTGACGTCCGTGGGCTTGTGATGGAATCGATTTAAATATCATAGGTCTTTCAAAGTCCCATCGTGTCGCTACGATCCCGATTCCAGTCTTCATGTCTTGAAATGTATACTCGCCGAATACAGTATCAGCAATCTGCGCCAATGCTTCAGATCGACCACGTTTATTACGCTGACTCATAATAGTAGGTACATGAATTCTATATAGCGAGTACACTTCTTCCACCTTATTGCCAAGAGCTAACAGAGCAGCTATAATTGCACCCGTACTAGTACCAAATATCAAGTCAAAACTTTTGTAAAGGGGTTGATTACCTAGAAGTGCCTCCAGCTCTTTAAGTACGCCTAGAGTATAAAACCCTTTTGCACCGCCTCCATCTAACGATAGAATACGGCAAACATTTGCTTGAGAGGATGCTGACAAATTGTCTGATATCATGAATGAATTGTTTTAATCCCTGCTATTAAAACGTTTCCCATCGCTAAAGTATCTATGGGATATTGAGCCTAACCTTTCGTACTCCTAACCATTATCCTTCTAACCATTAATCTAAAGCAGACCAACTAGTATCCCCTAGAGTATTATTGAAAATCAAACATTCACATAATAGGGATTATACCTTTCTATACTCTGTCACGACCTATATATCGGGGAATCTTAATGTTATGCGGCATGTCAGCTTATTGCTCTAGTCAACGTCCCATTTTAATTACCGCAAATTATTAGTCTCCTCCTCTTCAGCTTCTTTTAAGAGAGAAGACGCAGATATACCGAAACCGCCCGCAAGCCGACGAAGCATCCGTAGAGGAACTGTAGCTCTACCTGACTCAATTTCCGCCATATGCCGCCTGTCAATTTCGGCTTCAAAAGCAAAACGCTCTTGGGATAATCCAAGCTCTTTTCGCTTCCGAACAACAACTTTAGCTAAGGCTTTTTGCAACGGTTCCATGTCTAAAAACTGTTCATAACTAAAGCGATAGACCACGGCCTAAAGGGACCGGCCTAGTAATCCCGGCCTACAGGCCGCATATTTAAGGGGAATTATCTAACTTGGAGGAGTCAATGCATTTCCTGATTGCTATCATTTTGCTTTGTACATTTGATCTATCAAGAGCTAACGCTCAGCACTCTGTTCGAGATTCGTCTCGGATTACTAGCTTTGTCACACCCAAAGATCCTCAGCTTGCCACAATCCTCGGAGTGATAATGCCAGGGGCCGGTCAGCTATACGCCGGGCGTCCCATAAAGGGAGGGTTGTTGATTGCTGGCTTTAGCGGAGCGATTATTGGAGGGGTCGCTACTTCTTGCTTCGGGTGCTGTTCTTACTACGAGCGGTCTAGGTCGTGTGAAGGTAATTTGACTCCTTATTATACCGGTCTAGCAGTAGCGGCAGGGCTATGGATTTATGGATTTGCCACATCCGCTAGTGACGCCGAAAAGACAAATAGGAAAAACCTTAGGAGATTAGCCATTTCTCCGTTAGTAAGTATTGGAAAGGAAAAAATGCATGTCGGATTTTCATTTGAACTCCCCAAAGCCATCAAATTGCCGGATTAACAAAATCAGCCGCTTACCGCCATCTATCATTTTTAACCGATAAAGATTTTCTTCTGTTCGGTGAACTGATTTATTGATCGGTTGCTTTCGATTTCGTTACCTCTTGATGCGAGAAGGATTGGTTTTATTCAGCCAAACCTTCTCGACTCTTACCACAGATAAGGGTTGGCAGTCCGAACACAGTAGATGGCGAACGCGCACTTTAAAAAATTGCTCTTAAGTCCTTGTGCACCAACGGTTTAGGTGTTTGGGCAAAAGCTGAATGGCGAACATCCAAAATATGAATAAGAATTCGCTGCGAAGATGTGTCGATGTTCAGCGTGGAATCTCAGATTTTGCTGATTTTAAAGCCTTACCCCGCTTCATCGTCACGAGGGGTTTGCCGCCTACATACTTATTAGCTACTTCTACTAGTCTATGGATAGGCCGCAGGCTCCTTTCAATCTGACTATTTGGAATTCCCTTAATGGTCATCGCTGCTCTAGCTGAATTCAATGCAGATTGACACGTCCACTCAATGCTGTTTTTTATAGCTAGATGCTCCACGAACCCCTCTAGAATCGAATCTATGTCCACATTTAGTTCGCGGACTTCCTTAGGAGAAAGATTCCGGCGTAGTTTAACCCCTATCTGGCGTTGTAAATAGCCAGACAAATCATTGTACCACTCTGAAGTAGCCCGTTCTCCATTGTGATGTTTGGGAGCATTCTCAAATCCTAATAACCAGTCTGTTGTTACCCCGAACCTTAGAGATATGCGCCTGAGATAATCCCCGCCAGGCACACTCTTGCCTGTACGCCAGGCGACAAAAGTCGTATGAGCTGGTCCTGGTTTTCCGTCCGGCCCACAAGCATCCATAAACTCAGAATCTGTTAGGGAGTGTTCGCTCTTTAGCTCCCTAAGTCGCTCGACAGTTCGACGATTCATCATCTGCACGTCGTATGATCGCAGTTTTTCCGCCTTGTCAACCTTATGTTTTTTCGTAGTCATATATGACATAATTTCGTCAATCGTCAATGATGCCGAAAGGGCTCCATAAATATTATGATATCTCAATCATACTGATTGATTCTGAAAGAGAGGTAAAATGGAGGTTGTTCGCTTCCTAACAACTGAAGAAGCTGCGCGTATTCTTCGATTGGCGCCCCAGACACTCGCATTATTTCGTAGCCGAGGAGAGGGGCCTAAGTATGCAAAGTTGGGCAGACGCATCGTGTACGATGAAGTCGACCTGCTTGCTTGGACAGAAGCCTGTAAAAGGCTGAACGCCAATTAGATAAAAATTAGGAATAATTCCAAGAAGTTCAGTTAAGTATTTTTGTGCTCAACCCAATCCGTATATCATCCAGTGTATATGGGTTAGGCCGCGCCATTGTAATCAATACACAAGAGAACCTTGTATGCCCTTCGTGCGTACATGAGATCCGACATCTAGAAATGACGCCAAAGAAAAAAGCAAATTCTATTTTTACACGCAAGCCCCAGGGTGACTTTAGTTTGCTGCCTCGTGTATGGGGAGGGTTTTTAGAAAAGTACAGGTGGACACATTTTATTACTTTGACAACACAATCTCCGACATCTCCTGAGTTGTTGCTAAAGTTTGGACAATCCTATATTGGCAGGATAGAACGTCTTGCAGGATGTCGTGTTTATCGGTTTATAATTGTAGAAGGAAGTTTTGACGGTGCGGCTCACATACATGGTCTTCTAAACGTCGATCAACTCACGATAGAGCAGCTAAGAAAACAATGGAGGCATGGTATAACGCACATTGTAAAATATGACTGTGGTCGTGGTGCTGCCTCGTACATAGCAAAGGAAATTCTAAACAATGATCATGTTGACTTTGAGTTTCCTACAGCAGAAAATGAGCCCTCTCATAAGTCTGGGACAATACGATGATATCGGTTGACAAGATTTTTGAGATTTGGAGCAAGCGACGTGATGAATTCAAGAAGTTGGGAGTTAGTGTAAATGGGGCAGCGATTTGCGATCAGATCCTCGCCGATTTAAACCATCTGGAGCAAGATCAAAGGAATTTGGTCCTCTCTCTGAGAGAGGCTTCGGAGCGTAGCGGATACTCCGGAGAACATCTGGCCCGTATGGTTCGACAGGGCAAGCTTCCGAATGCCGGGCGTAAACATTCGCCTAAGGTAAGATTAGGAGATCTTCCGCGCCGTCCCCCTACCTTGCGCACCAAGCCATCGACAAGCTATGATCCAGATGCCGACGCTCGGTCCCTACGAAGTCGACTGGGAGAATCTATATATGGCTCGCACCAGCAGAAAAAGTAGTTGGCACCGAACAAAAACAGGATGTTGGACGTGTTCACTCGGTGAGCGAGGAAAACGCGTCCGGTTGTTTCAAAAGAGAAGGGATGGAGCATTCTACAGAGAGATCCACATTCCTGGAGAGGGAAGAGACCAAGCTCCCCTCCGTGTATGGGATAAAGAAACCGCAGAACGGCTTGGACGTGAGCTGTTAGCTCTCTTAACAGCGGGGCAAATCAGCCCGAGTGGACCTGTACGTTTAGGAGAATTATGGGAACGATATCAATTGTCTCCCGATTACTTAGATAACGCCAAGCATACTAAGCAGGCCGATATTTCCAAAGCTAAATGTTTACTTGGATATTTTGGTGAGTTGTTCGATGTCCGAGCACTAACCCCGTTGGATATTTCTTATTACTCCACACAAAGGAAGAAGGGAGGTGTCCGATTGAAGGATGGGGTTCTAACAAAGTCGGTGCGTCAAAGGGCCGTACACGCTGATTTGTCGCTCCTTCGGAGAATGCTCCGTTGGGCGTGTATCTATCGACTTCCTAATGGAAGGCGTTGGTTGGATCAGAACCCTATAGAAGGGATGCGGTTTGAAAAAGAAAAGAATCCAATGCGTGCAGTCGCTACGATTGAGCGTTACGAAGCAACTTGTAAGCAAATCCATCAACGGATCTCTCAAGCTAACACTGAAGAGGATCGTTTAAGATGGATTCGATTGGAGATGGCATTGTGCATTGCGGAATCGACTGGTCGACGACGTGGGGCAATTGCGGGTCTTCGATGGGAGGATTTCGATTTTATTAAAGGCACAGTTACTTGGCGAGCTGTAAATGATAAATCGGGTAGAGAAAGCATCATACCGATGCCCGCTGATTTTTGGGAGAGTATACGCTTATTTCGCAAACAGATCGGAGCTGTTGCTGGACCTTTATTTCCTAAGCTGAGCGCACCTGATCAGTCAGTATCTCCAGATATACTCACTCGGTGGTTAGAGAAAGCTGAGAAGCAAGCTGAACTACCAAAGCTACCGGGAAGTACATGGCACGCATATCGTAGAAAATGGGCGAGTGAGAGGATGCACTTTCCTATTAAAGCTGTAGCTGATGCTGGAGGTTGGAGCGATGTAACAACCCTCCAAACATGCTACCAGCAAACTGATGAATCTGGTTTACTCGCAGTAATGGGTGAGCCGATAAAGCGGTCTGAACGAAAAATCGGTTAGAGTAAAGGTTCGCGGTTCCGTGCGAGAAACCGCACACAAACCGCACCTCTAGCAAAAAAAAATCCTCGTGCAACAGTTAAGTCACACGAGGACAATCACTTACAAATGCGCCTGGAGGGGCTCGAACCCCCAGCCTTCTGATCCGAAGTCAGACGCTCTATCCAATTGAGCTACAAGCGCAAATACGGCTTAAAACCGTATCAAAAGAAAATAATCACTTTTCATACAACTAAATCAAACCTGCGAGCAATTCATACGACCTGACCCGCAACTTGTGATCAAATATCTGAGAAGCCACCATCAGTTCATCCGCACCGGTAGTTTCCGCAAACTTCTCCAGTTCGCTCTTAACCGTCTCTTGAGTTCCCACAATAGAGCAACTGAGTGTCTGTTGCAACATGGATCTATCAAATGGAGTGAGCTGCTCGTCAAAACCCTCAACGGGCGGCGGAATCCTTCCAGGTACCCCGTGCCTCAGACTCAAAAACATCTTCTTTAACGTAGAAGACAGGTAGTTGGCCTCTTCTACCGTAGGAGCAACAACAATATTCACCCCCAGCATGACATACGGCTTTTCCAGCCATCTCGACGGTTTAAAAGTATTCTTATAAACCGCCACCGCCTCCATCATCTGCGCCGGCGCGAAATGCGACGCAAACGCATAAGGTAGCCCATACGCAGCTGCTAATTGTGCCCCGTATAAGCTCGACCCAAGGATCCATATAGGTATACTCTGCCCAGCCCCAGGCACTGCAACAACTCTATCAATAGCAGATGCGTGGTTGCTATATCCATGCTGCGTCATTCTCACCAGCTGTGCTTTCGCAATCTCGTCATCTGTTGGGGCCGGCGTCTCAAAATACGATATAAGCTCCATCACGTCCTGAGGAAATCTGTCCGCAGCGTGTGAGTCGCGCCGGAGCGCTCTCATTGTAGGCGAATCGGACCCTGGCGCGCGACCAAGGCCCAGATCGATTCGGCCGGGATATAACGCTTCCAGAGTCCCAAACTGCTCGGCAATAACGAGAGGGGAGTGGTTGGGAAGCATAATTCCTCCGGCGCCGACTCGTATCCGCTTCGTTCCCCCTGCTACGTGGGAAATAACCACTGCCGTAGCTGCGCTGGCGACGCCGACCATTCCGTGGTGCTCGGCAAGCCAAAAGCGGTTATAGTTAAGAGCGTCACATTTTTGGGCCAGGTCAAGGGTGTTTGCTAGTGAAACGGCTGGGGTGCTTCCCTGAGAGACTGGGGCTAAATCCAGGACTGAGAGTGGGATCATCGATACTTAATGGTTAGTGCTGGTCAATAGAATAAAGCTAAACGGTTGCCGCTCAATTCCTTAAGAGCTTTTTCGATCCGGCCGTTGAGGTATCCAAAGGAATAATCTTGGGTTATCCTTAGTTAAGGAGGAGATTATGATCAGTCATTTATTCCTTAGGAATTTCCGTCTCGCTGTTAGCAGCATTCTATTTTTTATTGCTATTGAAACAGTCTTTTCTTCCAGGGTTTTAGGACAGGAAAAGGATACTGCACAGGCTATTCCAGATAATTTTAGAAACACAGTTACGCGTAGTGATGTAATAATTGTAGTAAGGATAATCGGAAGAACTACTCCTCTGACATTTCTCTCGCAAAATCTGGATTCAACATCAGACACAGCTAATCGCTTCAAGCAAGTGTATAACACCGCTATACATATGGTAGTTGTTGAAACTCTCAAAGGATCGTATCGAGCTGGGGATACTATTGCGTATTTACAGCTTAGTGGAAATACTAGTGATTCGGGTAGGCTCTTCACAACTGCGGATATGATTCCGAATCTATCTGATAGCAGCGATAGGTATCTTGTTTATCTAAATCCATATCAGTCTCCTCGCGATAAGTCCGATTCTGATAAGGTTAGTTTAGTTGGGCCTACTGAGATTCACTTTCCGGTTTTTCTGCCATCTGGGACTGCATATCTGTTAGAAGACGATCTTCTCAAGCCGCTAGGGTGTGTTATTGACAGGACACCATACTTTCCTGGTAGTCTAAGTAAATCTCGGCAGATTATTACGAAGCTTTTGAAGTAGAACGTGTACTATAAAGAATAATTTGTAGTATCTAAAGAGTAGTTTTTATCTGAAAGATTGAAACCTTAGTTCATCACTTTGTAATCTTTCCTTAACGGCCAAGTAATATTCATGGTTTATTCTTCTTTATGGAGGATACTATGAACAATTGTTTATTCTATAGTAGTCGTTGGATTAAGTGTTGCAGAGGTCGTCGTATTGCAATCTCGGATGTTTTATTTAATTCCCTCGGACTTAAATTATTGTTCGTTGTAATGTTTCTAATCGGCTGTACAATTCCCGAAGAATCCGGTAGAATGACACATTACAGTGCTGTAATACAAAGCATTAAAAAAGATTCTTTTTTCAGACAGCCTGTAAGGCATGGACTCTTCGTTTGTTCAGTTGGGAGAATCGTTCCACATAGGTCAGGTGATGCTGACGTTATTGTGATTGCCAAATTGTCTGGGTGGACCACGCCATTGGTTGATAACTTTAGAACAGATATGGAAAGTGACACTGTTTCTACTGGAGAATATCTATCCCTTCCAAACTATAACAGCGCGGTTCACCTGGTCATCTTGGAATCACTAAAGGGCCCCCATCGCCCGGGAGATACAATTGCATATTTGCAGTTTGGTGGATTGCTCAATGATACAATGAGAACCGTAGGGTTTGAATGGGATATATTTGCCGAGGGTTGCAATGAAGGTCTCTACGCTGACTTAAAGCGCCTTGTTTACTTGCGCAAGTTTGGCAGCGCTGATGAGGATTTGGACCCAAGAATTAATATACAAAGAGTAAGGTTTCCTGTTTATGTCCCAAGTGAGCGCCACTATATTATCTCCGGAGACACAGTAAGGGTTGGCAGCTGTCCATTGACGGAGGAGCCCGGTGAAACCACCATTCCCCTGGACGAACTTCGCCAAAAGATAGCCAACCCTATAAATTGATAGATTATCTGAAGCTCACTATCAGCCCGTAATCAAGCGAGCGCATTATGTATCAAATATTCTATGCCACAATGGATAGGAAACTCATAATTCTTAGTGCTGTTTTCTCTGCCATTTGCGTTTTCGGTAGTATAGTATGTTTTTGGGTCGCTTATGTCGATCGAAAGAAGCCTCGTTTGGTCAGGGTTTCGCTGGGATGTCTTGGGGTATTCCTTGTGGGACTGGTGTTGTATTCTGCTGCGACATCACCACGTGAATACCGCTTGGGTGACGACAACCTTGTAATTTCTGGATGGTTGAGAGAGACTGTGGTTCCACTCTCGGGCCCTGTGTACGTGGCGGAGGTTGACTCGGCGTGGATGCGCAGATCTCAACGTATATTTGGAAATGGCGGTTTGTTTTCCTACTCTGGTACTTTCAGACATAGAGATGTAGGTAACTTTCAAATGTCAGCAGTCCGGTCCACAAACCCCGTCCTTGTCCAAACAGAATCCCGCACAGTCGTTATTAGTCCCAATGATCCTGCCGGGTTTGTAGCGGCAGTTAAATCGCGATTCCCAGATAAGGAACTCGTAAGGCGCTTGAAATAAAAACTGAAAACTATATGCAACTCGGTCTATATTCCTTTGTCGATCACCAGGCAGATCCCAGCACCGGTGCCAAAATAGAGCCACAACTCCGCATGCAAAATCTCCTCGAAGAGATAAAACTCGCGGATGAAGTTGGATTGGATGTGTTTGGTATAGGAGAGCATCATCGTCCCGATTATCTGGTATCCTCTCCAGCGACTGTCCTGGCCGCCGCTGCCACAATCACAAAAAATATTCGACTTACCAGTGCAGTCACTGTTCTCAGTTCTGATGACCCAGTACGTGTGTTTCAGGATTTTGCCACAGTAGACCTCATTTCGAACGGTAGGGCTGAGATCATGGTAGGGCGTGGTTCGTTCATTGAATCGTTTCCGTTGTTTGGCTATAATCTGGACGATTACGACGAACTGTTTAGCGAAAAGCTGGAACTGCTATTGAAAATACGGGATGATAATCCGGTAAATTGGGTGGGAAGGCACAGGGCAAGTCTGCATAGACAGGCGGTGCTACCACGGCCCCTGCAAAATCCACTTCCTATATGGATCGCTGTTGGAGGAACGCCTGCATCTGTAATACGGGCTGCAACTCTCGGATTGCCTGTTGCCATAGCGATAATCGGAGGGAGTCCTCGTAGATTTGTGCCTCTGGTTGATATGTACAGGGATGCAGCTGTTAAAGCTGGACATGATCTGAATAAGTTGCAGATTAGTATAAACTCTCATGGCTTAATTGGAGATGATTCTGCTGACATTGCTGATAAAACATATCCGTACTACGCAGATGTAATGGGTCGAATTGGACGCGAGCGTGGGTGGCCTCCATATTCTCGTCGTCAGTATAATATGCAGATCCAGCCGGAGGGAGCGGATTTTATAGGCGATCCCAATCAGATGATTGATAAGATACTCTGGGAACATGAGTTGTTTGGGAATACGCGCTTTCTGGTGCAGTTTAGTATGGGCGCGATACCGCACGGGATGGTTATGAGAGCTATTGAGTTGTACGGTACCAAAGTTGCTCCGGCTGTAAGGGCAGCGTTAGGAGGGGGTAATGCCAGGTTGTAAGTTGTTTGATAGAACTGATTAATAGACGGATAATGTTCGTTTAATCTGTGGTTAATGTACGGCAGTTAGCTTAAAAAGTAGAGGGGATGGTCCGGTAGAGGCTCTTGTCAGCCGGTGATCTATCTCTATTTATATGTATGTATGAAGCTTAAACGATATTCTGGTATCCGTTATGACTCTACTTCTTTCGCTTTCGATTGTTACGGCCTCATTTTTATCTGGTTGCCTTGACACGCCATCGCCGCTTCGAGCTTTTAGTACGTCAGAATCTTATACCGATTTAACCGGTTTTCCTGAATATATAGCTTCTTCTGACTTGGAAGATTCCGTAGTTGAGCAACCAGAATCCGCAAGAAAGAAGTATATAAATGATCTGGTTTCCCTGTATTCGTTGTCCTTCCCTGCATACTCACGAGAATCATCTAAAATGACTGCAGCTCAGGCAGCTCAAGGTTCGTTTTTGCGCTCCGAATTAAAACGTACTATGGATATAAAGCTGTCGAATACTGATATTAAAACTCTTCATCGAATGGCAGCAAGATATACCATCGCTCAACGATTAGAACTCGATTCGGCGAGTGCTGCATATGATTCTGTCGTTCGTAAGATATCGTATCTGTACATGAACAAAGATCTCAAGCATATATCTGAGCAGGGTTATAATATATTTGATTTGTTTATGAATGAGCTTCCTCCTAACCCGTCGACACAAGTCCATCTTCTCAGGAGTGGTTTGGTTTTGATTGGGCATATAAAGGAAGAGCGTATAGTTGAAAATGCAGCGCCCAATCAAAGAGGTAGGTACCTGATAATTAAGGTGGATCAGGTGATTAAGGAAAATGATATCTCCAGACAGAGGAGTGGGAAAGCATTGGATACTATAATACTATCCCCTCAAAGTGGAGCTCCTATCGGATTAGATATAGATGATATAACTAGTAAAGATCAAAACGGCCGGACAAGAACTTATCTGTTTTATCTTGAGGAACAGGGTGTAGGTTATTGTGGCTTTGGTCCGCCAGTCGATCCGATAGTAAAACATTCGCCTTTGTACTTTCTGGAGTTTTTCCCTTTTGAGGTTTCGGATAGCACAATCAGTAAGGTGAAGGCTAGTTCAAGTAACAGGCATACTAAGAGTTTAAAGGAATTGCGGGGGATTATTCGGCAATTGGAGAGTCTGAAGGGAATGAAGGGTGGGTCCAGAACGGTCGTTCGTTAGGCGAAATTCTTACACTAATGGTAGTATAAATGCTGCACCAATGGTCACTTAAACTCTACACTAATGGTCACCTAAACCCTGCACCAATGGTAGCGTAAATGGCTCACCGATAGTATCTTAATAGGATACTTACCTGTAAAATCGGCCATTATCCCGTTCGCCATGAACCCGTCATACCAACCTCGTGTTGTTGATCATGAACTTGATGTTTTACTAGCTGATTTGCCCGCCGTCCTCATTGAAGGGCCCAAGGGTGTTGGTAAGACGGCTACCGCACAACAACGAGCTACAAGCACGGTATTTCTGGATGATATCGCACAGCGAGAGATCGCGGAGGCAGATCCCAAACTAGTTTTGCAGAGGGAGCGACCACTTCTCATTGATGAATGGCAGCACGTGCCGGCCATCTGGGATGCGATCCGTAGAACGGTAGATAGGGATAACTCTCCAAATCAATATCTGCTAACTGGATCGGCAACTCCGAAACGTTTTCCTACACATTCAGGAGCGGGTCGCATTGTCACACTACGGATGCGTCCCTTGTCCCTAGCAGAACGGGGGCTCGAAACGCCAACGGTTAGCCTTGGCCAGCTTATGGAAGGAGATCGTCCGACCCTGCAGGGAAATACTGAATTTTCATTAGCGCAGTATACCGACGAGATTATTGCATCGGGATTTCCTGGTTTACGACATCTTTCGGGGCGCGCGCTTCGTGCACAGCTAAACAGTTATCTGGCTCGAATTGTAGACAAGGATTTTGAGGAACAGGGACATTCCGTTCGCGAGCCGGAAACACTTCAACGATGGATGCGAGCATATGCCTCAGTGGTATCTACGACAGCCTCGCTTGAAACGATTCGTGACGCAGCTACGGGAGGGCAGGGGCTAAAACCATCAAAGACGATTTCCCATAGTTATCGTGAGATCCTCGAACAACTATGGATTGTGGATCCCGTGCCAGCGTGGTTGCCGTCAGAAAACTATTTTACAGAGTTGGTTCAAGCGCCCAAACATCAGCTGGCAGATCCCGCGCTTGCCGCACGTTTACTTGGTATTGATGCAAGTGCACTACTCTCAGGTGCCGATCCTTCAATAAAAAATACGTCACCGGTAATTCGTGATGGTAGCTTTCTCGGGCGTCTATTTGAATCCCTGGTAACATTGAGTGTACGCGTTTACGCACAGGCGGCGGAAGGGAGCCTGCGACACTTTCGAACAAAGGGTGGACGTCAGGAAGTTGATCTCATCGTAGTGCGAAGTGATCAACGAGTGCTCGCTATAGAGGTAAAGCTGAGCGGTACAGTTAATGATGAGGATGTTCGACATCTCCACTGGCTTAAGGACAGAATGGGAGATGAGTTGCTAGACACAATTATTATTACCACCGGTACAACCGCGTATCGTAGGGCAGACGGCATTGGTGTGATTCCCGCAGTTTTACTTGGTCCATAGGAAATACTGAAAATTATTTCGATTCCTCATTTAAGAATAGAAATTATTAAAGAATAAAAGCATATCTGTCTGAGCCATTTAAAGCACCTCTAGCTTTTTTCTGTTCATCAGCCATTTTTTAAATGTGACTCATTCCGCCACACCCTTCGATGCCTCGCGTGATATCAAGCTTCTTGCTCGTATCCGCCGCGGAGATGATAATGCATTCAATGAACTCGTGAATGCATATGCGGAACGATTGTATCGATTTGCTTATATGCGCAGTCGGGACAGCCTCCTGGCTGAAGATGCGGTGCATACTGAACCGGATTTTGCGGAGTTAATTGAGATTCTTTCAAACAGGGAAAACTAGAAGCCTATCCGAAGAACCGTTCGTTTCCAAACAGCAAAAAACACCATTTAATCTTGCAAATCCACCACAAAATGTGGAATTTGCAAGGTTACGTTGAAAATCAGTGGTAGAAGATGCAAGAATGGTAAGTCGGGGTTGTCCGGTATTATTCAAGAAGTATGGGTAAATAGGTAGAGAGAACGAAGTCGGAAAAAGCTTGATTTAGGAATCACCATGTTTTGCCATTGTTATTTCCGGTTCTTTTTCCCCCTCCTTCTCCACCTCAATCTGCTCAACCCTCACCGCATAATCCATTGGTCTAATCTCCATCCCATAATTAACTGCATAAACTTTAGTAAACGCCGCCCCAAAATAAAGGATCATCGTAGAGTAATAAGTCCATAACAACACAACCACTATAGACGCAGCAGCTCCATACGTACTACCCAGATCGCTTCTTCCTATATAAAACGAGATAGCAAACTTCCCGATCATAAACAGGATTGCTGTAGTTATAGCTCCCCATATCACATCTCTCCATCTGATCTCAGCATCTGGTAGAACCTTGAATATCACAGCAAAGATTGTCGTAACAACCAGAAGTGTAAGCGACTGATTGATAATGTATATGACAATAAGTGCTACTCCTGGAAGCATCTCACTAAGTCGACTGCTAAACGCATCTATAAAAGTTGTTATACTTAAAGATACAAGAAGAACAAAAACGAGGCTCATAATAACAGAGAAGGACAACAGCCGGTTCTGGATCAGTCTTGTCCACCCGCTTTTCGGTTTAGCTTTGACTTCCCACATGTCATTAATTGACCCTTGTATTTCACCAAACACCCCTGTCGCGCCCAATACAAGCGTTATTGCTCCGATAATTCCGCCAACTTTGCTGGACCCTTCCACTGCCGCATTTCGAATTACATCCTGGATTTGCCGGGCCGCATCTACTCCGAGAAATCCATCAAGTTGTGTGAAAATTTCGCCCTCAATTGCTTCCCGCCCGAAGAAAGCTGCTGCCAGTGAGATAATAAGAAGCAGTAGCGGCCCCATCGAAAAGACTGTGTAATAGGCCAGTGCCGCGCTCATTCGTGTTGCTTTATGTTCGAGAAATTCATCTACTGATGATTTCAGAACATTAAAAATTTCCTTAGGGCTCAGGCGTTTTTTCATTCATACAGTGAGTTGTGTTTGACCTTGGAACTGGCTTTGTATGAGTATATAACATGACCCGTGCCAAACTTCCTGTCGAGAGGGAGGCTCACCTATCTCCCAAAGAAAATAGGGACCTGTCCTGAACTTTGTGTTTGAGCCTAATTAATTTATCTCTAGTTGCTAGAGGAGGCGTCAGATGCGTAGCAAGAAGAATATTGAGGAGTCTACTGAAGTATCGCCTTTGTATTTTCTAGAGTTTTTCCCTTGTGAGGTTTCAGGCAGCACGATTAGGAAGGTTAAGGTTAGTTCAAATAGCCGACATACTACGAGCTTAAAGGAGTTTCGGAAGATTGCTCGGGACATTGTTCTGGAGGATGTCCGGGGGATATGAAGCCTAAAAGGATAAACTTGAAGGCACGAAGCGTTCGTTCGTTAAAGTGATTGTTGTCATGTCAATATTGCTGTACGAGGTTAATCACACACTAATGACAACATAAGTATTGCACTAATGGTCATGCAGTAGCGGCACCAATTCTGGCGCTACAGCGTAATATAGGGCTGATGGTATTAGTGTAATTTCCGCTGTTTGACTTAGTCCATAGAACGCACTAAAAACTATTCTTTTTGTTTCCTAAAGAAAAAAACATATATATATCGCCAAGGGCTATTTGAAACACCTCTAGCTTTTTTGTGCTCATCAGGCTTTTTTAAAACGTGACTCATCCCGCCACACTCTCGGATGCCTTGCGTGATATTGAACTTCTTAGTCGTATACGCAGTGGAGATGATAATGCGTTCAATGAACTGGTGAATGCATACGCGGAACGTTTGTATAGGTTCGCTTATATGCGCAGTCGTGACAGTGGATTGGCGGAAGATGCCGTACAGGATGTATTTGTATATGTCTGGAAAAATCGCGAGTCCTTAATAATACGTGATACACTTAAAAGCTATCTTTACCGTTCAGTAGCAAACCGCACGCTGTCTATTCTCAGGCACTATAGGTCGCAGCAGCGAATAGAGCAGATGGTTGTAGGCGATGATATAAAGCTTCGGTATGATGGAGCAACGAATGAAGGTGAATCTAGACTGCAAATAGAAGAACTACAGAAGTTAACACGGGACGTACTCATGGAGTTGCCTCCGCGTACTCGTGAAATATTTCTTTTAAGCAAAGAGCAGGGGCTCAGCTATGCAGAGATAGCATCGATCCTCAATATTGGGATCCCGACAATAAGAAATCAGGTATCGAGAGCCACTCAGGCTCTTTTGATGGCACTGCAATATTGGGAAAAAGATATTTAAGGAAATTTTCAGATTTTCATGTGATGTTTGTGCGTTGAGCGCGCCTTATCTAATATGGCATACCAATTCGACCTAGATCCGGAAATTCTTTCCAGCTACCTTGCGGGGGAAATAACGCCCCATGGCAAGGCTGCTATGGATAAGTGGCTCGATAGTAATCCTAAGCGAAAAGCCTGGCTTGTGAATGTGCAGACTGCCTGGGAGAGCGTGCCGCCGGAGCAAATTCCTGTATTTGATCTTGAGGCGTTCAAATCTAAGATAGATGTCAGTCGCACACAGTGGGCACAGACTGAAGCTCTCCATCGAATATCATCGAATTCTCAAGAGCCGGGTGATATGGCACAGAAATCGGGACAGGTTATCCATCCTGTACAGCCAACACAATCTTCAAATCTATGGGCATCGCTCGTACGGATCGGCACGATCTCCCGACTGGTGGTGGTTGCAGTACTACTGATCGCTTCATGGATTGCCGGCTCGAATCAAAAGATCTCCAGCTTGTCGGAACTCACTTCCACATACACTACAGCCAGCGGAGAACGCGCAACAATCACACTTCCGGACGGAAGTACAGTAGTCCTAAATGTTGGCAGTCGTCTCGAAGTCCCTTCAGATTTTTCTGCGGGAAAACGTATAGTTCATCTGAATGGAGAGGCGCTGTTCACTGTGGTTCATCAACATAGTGCCCCCTTTACAGTCATAGCAGGTAAAAGTACCACGAAGGTCCTTGGAACCGCCTTTGTAGTTCGCCATTACGATACGGATACAGCTACACTTGTTGCTGTTAAAGATGGAAAAGTTATGGTTGAGGATTCAGTGCTGACAGCTAATCAGCAGATCAGCTCATATTCTCATGGACTTAGTGCTGTTAAGCCCGTTGGATATGCTCCATTTACATTTGCGCAGGGAATCATGACTTTGGAGAATACAACGCTTGTTAATGCCGTTCCCGGGTTAGCGCGGTGGTATAATGTTGAAATACGAATTGGAGATGCTGCTATTGATTCCCGCAATATTACAGGAGAATTTGCTGTGGGATCAATCTCTGAATTGACGGAAATACTTGACTGGACTTTTGATATAAAAGTTGTAAAGAATGGCAGAATTCTGACCTTATTCCCCAAATAACTATGTTTTTTAGGAAGCGTCCAAACGACGTCGGTAGCTGCAAAAAGGGTGTGTATATGCCAGAGCCCGTTTTGTGCATGTCTTTTATGGTAGGGCTAGGTTTGGTATTAAGCTCAACACATATCTTTTCCCAAACAACATTGCAATGGAATCCGGCACTCCAGCAGGAAGGGAAGTTCACAACAGATCTGCTTCAGGAAAATAGGCCGGTTGTTTCAATTGACATAAAGGATAGTACTCTGGGATACACAGTTCGTTATCTTGCAGGTCAGGCAAAATTGAGAGTCGTATATGACGACTCAGACAGGACATTTAATCGAAAGGTGACCTTAAAAGTTTCCCGGGTGCCTATTATGGATGCAATATCCAGGTTATTAAATGGTACTGGATTAATTGGCAGGATTACCGATGAGGGACAGACTCTCATGATAAAGAGAGGGCCACCGGATTCAACAAAAACATCGACTCAATTATCTAGTTTCGGGACTATAGTAGGGCGCATTACAGACTCCTCTACAGGGAGTGTTATTGAGGGAGCAATCGTTTACATAGAAGAAAAAAATCTTAATGGTAAAACCAATAAGGACGGATCTTTTACCATCATAAATGTCCCTGTTGGAAAACATGTTGTTCGTATTCGTGCTCTTGGGTATCGAAACGATGTTAGGGCAGTAAATGTGGTAGCAGGGGAATTGACCAGGATTGCAGGGCGTCTCCATGCCGCTCCAAATACATTATCAGGTGTCGTTACTACGGCTACAGGAATACAGCGTAGGCTTGAGGTGGGTAATGATATTACGACCCTCAATGTCGATTCTATAGTTAAAAATATGCCGGTGACTAATTTGAGTGATCTGTTAGCTAATAGAGTTCCCGGTATGGATGTAGCGCTCACTTCCGGTGCACCAGGCGCGCCATCAAAGATAAGGATACGTGGAATTAGCAGCATCAATGCAACGACTGATCCGATTGTTATTGTGGATGGAATACGTGTGTATGCGGCACAGGGAAATACAGGAAAGGTACCACTCGGTCTATTGGATGTCTGGACTGGGGGTGGAGGTATTGATAATAGTACTCTTATTAGTGGGAATGCAAATGCTTCCAATTATCTGGTGTCCTCTCCATTGGATCTCATTGATCCAAATACAATCCAAACCATTGATGTTTTAAAAGGCCCCTCTGCAGTGGCTTTGTATGGAACAGATGCAAGCAACGGGGTTATCGTTATAACGACAAAGCGAGGTAGAGTCGGACCTCCGGTTTGGAGTACTACCGTTTCTTTCGATACCAAACATATGCCAGGGAAATGGCCTGACAACTATTACATGTGGGGAACAGTAATAAACCCTTCGTTGTTGGTCACTAATCTTGGCAGCAGATTGGGACGCGATCAATGTGTTGTACCAAACTATGCCGCCGGCGCGTGCAGGCCGGATAGTCTTTCTAAATACCAATTATTAAACGACAGAAGTACAACTGTATTTGGAAGAGGTTTCGGACACAAATTTACGGCTGATGTTAGAGGTGGAAGCGGTCGAGTTACTTATTCAATTACTGCTTCCACGGGCCGCGAGCTGGGATATATAAAGATGTCTGATATCGATACTAAAATGCTTGAAGCAGAGGGAGCAAATGTTCCAGCCTGGCAACGGAGGCCGCAAGGAGCTGATAACCAGAGTGCGAGTGCGAGCCTGACTTCTGAAATCCGGGAATCGGCATCGGTTACAGTAACAACGTCAGTTTCCAGGAATTCTATGCGTACTACCCCTTTAGCAGAAAGGGCAGTATCTATTGCATCAAAATTCTATCCAATGGGACGAAGCTCCTCTATAGAAGATGTTTTTCTCGGCACGGGGTTGCTTTACGATATAGGCGATTTCAGGCGTAAGATTACATCTCGTTCAATTGCAATTCAGAATGCGGCAGATATATTGTTTCGGCCTATTAATGGAGTTAGTGCTCAGCTAACCGGTGGTTTTAACTTTAATGACCGTAATGATCTAGATATAATAGACAGAAATGATTGTAATGATTGTGATTTTGGGGAAAGTATGGGAGAATTTAATACTGGAAAACTTTCTAGCACGGTGGCAACGATTCGTGGTACTGCACGTAATGATATCAAAACGAGTCGATTTCTACGATTACGGAATTCTTTGGGGGCTGACTACAATAGAACCACTTCTAATAGTATGGGAAGAAGTGCAAGAGACCTTCCTCAAGGTGCTATATCTGGGAATGGTGCTGCGTACATAACGACAAAAGAAAACATAGACGATCGAATTTCTGCTGGTGTATACATTCAAACAGAACTGGCTATTGCGGATCGGATTTATCTTCCTTTGTCTATTCGCCAGGATGCTGCATCAGGTATTAATACAAAAACACCACCCAGGTTCCCAAGAATTTCTCTTTCTTATATAGTTTCCGATGAATCGCAGTTTAAAAATATTCCTTTTATCGGGAATGCTGACAATCTGCGTCTGAGGTTTGCCTATGGACGATCCGCTGTTCAACCTTCGATTGCAGCAAAATTTAGAGGCTTTAGTAGTGTTTCCAGTCATATTGATGGCGTTTCAGTGCTAACTTCTAACTTAACTAGATTGGGAAATCCTTCGGTTAAAGCTGAAAGAACGGAAGAAATAGAAGGTGGTCTTGACCTGGATGTATTTGATTCGCGACTTGGTTTCGCAATAACAGCGTATCGAAAAGTGACTCAGGACGCTCTAGTAAACGAACCACTTCCACGCTCTTTTGGGAAAGCATATGAAATGGGCGTGCAACGAAATGTCGGCGAAATACTTAATCATGGATTTGATGTCAGTGTCACAGCTCAATTAGTCTCTGCACCATTAATTTCCTGGAACATTGATGGACGGTTCTCAGTAAATAGAAACAAGCTGGTAAAGTTGGGACTTGGATTATCTGATTCTCCAATTAGATATAGTAATGGTAGTACTAACAGATATGTAGAAGGGTATCCCATTGCTGGTCGATGGGCGAGGCCAGTTGTTGGATACTCTATAAACTATGTGGAAGGGAATCCAGTCCTTGGAGATGTTTTGCTTGGCGATAGCATGGTGTATCTGGGTGCTCCTATGCCAAAATATAATCTTTCCGTCGATAATACCGTTACTCTCTATCGAAATCTGAGCATCACTTCAAACTTTACTTATGAGCACGGAAAGAATCAACTCAATACCGCTATAAGTAGCAATCTTTTGCTCAGCCGTGCATTAAACGATCCTGCTTCGTCACTCGCTATGCAGGCTTATTATAATGTGCTTGGTACTTCTGATATTGGTGCAGCTCAAACCGTATCTGAGTTTAGATTCGATGCCTTGTCCATTCGATATAACTTTCCAGATAAAATGCTTTTTAACAAGAATATATCCGTTGCATTACAGGGACGGAATCTAGGATTGTTAAGTAATTATCGAGGTAAAGATGCCAGTGTCAGCAATACAATGAGTGATGTTTTTGTTGATATGGGTGCTATACCAAGAGCGCGCACATGGGGTTTAACATTTCGAGTAAACTAAAAAATATGAATAACGGTTTAGTGAATAGTCGTTTCTTATCGGCTGTATTTGCCGGGATACAGATCATGCTAATTTCAGGCTGTTCCTTGAATGATCTTGTAAACAAGGGTTCTCCCCCGGCAGATTTGATCCATCCATCTGCATGGGAGAATGAGTCAGGTGCTCTTTCTCTATATAACGGAGCAAGATATCAGTTAAGAAGTGTGGTAGCTGGTAGAGCTAGTGTCGTATTGGCGGGGGCTCTTATGACAGATGAATTACACTCAGTTTTTCGAGGAGTAATTCCTCCGGCCTTTCCTAGAATTGATGCTGAGCTTATAGATGCGAGGGCATCTCCTGATTATCGGGGAGCTCCGATTACAATAACACAAATAACAGATAACACTTTTATGAATCTTCAGCATCTGCGATTCCAGGCTAGGGTGGCTGCAAAGTATTTGGAGAAGTATTTCTTGGGAAATGAGAAAAAAGATCTTATATCATATATGCTCGCTTTACAGGCGTATGCAGTATTAAATCTGGGAGAGCTTTATTGTAGCGGTATACCCATTCCCGTATATAATGATGATGGTAGCTTTACGTTAACACGAGGCTTTTCTCGTGAAGAGATTATAGGGCTTGCAATTGAGCTTTCTGATTCCGCCAAATATATGGCAATGGATAGCATTGGTGTAGTTGATTTCTCCAATCTTATAAAAGCAAAAGCATATCTATCTTTGGGGATATTTGATTCCGCTGCAGCAGCAGTCAATGACATTGCTGTGGACTACATTCATAATGTTACATACTCAACAGAAGATCACAATTTTTTTCTCAATACGACATCAGGATGGGAGTTCAGTGTTTCGAATGAAGAAGGAATAAATGGTATTGATTTCATTACCAGTAATGATCCTAGAACCCTTACTAGTAATACAGCTACTCGAGTCTATTTCCCACAAAAATACAAATTAGATGGAACATCTCCAGTCACTATAGCTAGCGGAGTAGAGGCCTTGCTTATTAGAGCGGAATCCGAATTGAATGACCGTAATACATCTGGATGGCTCTCGATATTAAATACATTACGCAATAGTGGTATTCAGTCAATTTCTACAGATGAATCTGATACAATATGGAAAAAGGGTATAGGTTCTATTTTATTTGAAACTCTCGGGCAAAGTGTGCCAGGTTTAAGTAATCTCAATGATCCGGGGTCGGACAGTGCACGGCTATCTCTTCATTTTCGGGAAAGAGCAGCTTGGCTATTTCTCACTGGAAATAGACAGCCTGATCTTCGTAGGCAAGTAAGAGTATATGGCCAGTTAGAAGATCATGTATTTCCTACGGGTTACTGGGGGTCAGCAAGAGTATCTTTTTATGGGACAGATGTAAATCTGCCTGTTCCTCAGAGCGAAATTGACTACAACGAGTTATATGGAGGGTGCATTAATCGTGATGCATAAAAGAATCATAACGCGTCGTAAATTCGAGCTTTGCTTTAGCAGTTCAGCAATAGTTTTAGCCATCTTGTGCGCTGTATTATTAATCAATGGATGTAGTAAGGATATTTCTAATCCCGAAGGATTAATAACAGAAGATGCCAGTCTTTACACGGCTTTAGAAGTCAATCATCGAGCGTTGATGCTTTCAATTCACCCACCGTATGATACAGTAACGCTTAAAACTCTACCTCTGGGGGCTAAGAGAGTACTATGGAGGCCTTCTGGTTATACCGATGCTGAGTTTGACTCAATTCTTAAAGCTAATCCTCCTAGATTTGTTTCCCGTGATAGTTCTAGAATAAGAGTTACCCCTGGGGGTAAAGTGATAGCGGTTAGTCCTACTCCAATTACCGGCACGGTAATGGTGATAGCGAGTCGACAGATAAACAATATGACTTGGTCCTGTACCACTCAAGTTCGCGCTCTAGATATACTTGATCCACCCAAAATAGTGAGCTTTACTCTTTCTATGCAGGATAGTAATAAAGTAGCTGCGAATAGTTTCACAATGCCAGTGATAACAGCATCTGATGAAGAGGGTAGGCCAATAGCTAATATAAATACATATTATTTCTCAAATCAAAGCAAAACTATTCACTTTGGATCTTATAGGTCCTCAGTATCCGGAGGCTGGAATGCCAGGCTCAATGGATATGACGGTATCATGGGCTCAACATTAGTGACAGCTTCAGCCTATGTATATGGAACCCCAGTGTCCGATTCCATAATAGTAAGAAATGGGTATCCAGTAACGGCAACAACACAGATATATTCGTCTTTAATAGGCGGCGTATTTCCTTCGAAAGTTGTTGGGCCAGGAGTGACAATTAATTGGATTAACTCTAGTAATCAGGTGGTTGATATCATCTTTGAAGAACCGGAGAAAGTTCTTGAGGCAATTTCTCCTAATCCTACGAGTGGGAGTGGAAATGTAATGTTGATACCTGGTGATTCAACGTTGTCGATTGGACAACGACAGCGATTTAGGAGAATTCTTCTGCCCGGGACGTATCTGTTTCGTGTGGAACCTTTAGGATATACAGGATCATTTATAGTCAAGGAGTTTTAATGAATTCAACACGACGAAAGTTTATTGCAAATGGAGCTGGTGCCTTGGGGGCGACCGCTCTGATTGGTAATGTTCCGTCTAAATCTGTTACTCAACAACTATCTAATATAGTTTCCCCTCGTGATGACTCCATATATAAACCGCTACTTGAAGCTGCGTTAGACGCTGCTAAGGAAGCCGGCGCATCGTATGCGGACGTGCGTTTGGTACATACGCGCAATCGCAGGATCTCGATTTTGACTGTTGGCGATAATGAAGGCATAACTGTCGGTATTCGATCGTTGGTGGATGGATATTGGGGGTTTGCAGCTGGACCCGCAGTTCAAGATGCAGATTCAATGCGAAGACTTGGTCGTGAATCCGTGTTCCAAGCTAAGCAGAACACTCTGGGACAGGTTAGGCAGGTGTTACTTGCGGATAGGCCGATAGTACAAAATGGAAGTTGGACCATGCCGGTAAAAATTGATCCATTTGTTGATGTTCACCCGGATGAAGTCAGAGACTATCTGAAGAGCTTAGAAGTTTTTACTGGAGCTATATCAGGCGTGGTGAGTATGCTAAACGGGGTATTCACTTGTACTTTTAATACGCAACTCCGAATATATGCATCGACAGATGGAAGTTATTGTACTCAAAAAGTATACTCAACCTCGGGTACCGTTTTATTCGCTGTGGCATTTTCTGATGGGAAGGGTGGAGGTGGAACAGTTGAATCCTTAACACCCGCTGGGCTAGGATGGGAGCTATTTCGTGATCAGGATCTAAGGGCTCAGATTGAGCAGATTGTGGAGGAGTCCAAGCGCGACTCCACTCTTCCTGTTAGACCTATAGATGTTGGCCGATATGACACTATTCTCCACTCGAGTATTATGGCAAAGCTCACGAGTGAAACACTAGGAATTCCGACTCAGCTTGATAGAATCATGGGATTTGAAGCTAATGCGGGAGGAACCAGCTACCTGAACGACCCTCTCAAAGTAGCTGGTACTTTCGAAATTGCTACTTCCAAGCTAAACGTTACAGCAAATCGAAGTGAGCCTGGTTCGGTCGCAACTGTGAAATGGGACGATGAAGGGTGTAGTCCGCAGGATTTTAAGATTATTAAGAATGGAGTTGTAAATGATTTTCAAACCACAAGGGAGAGCGCAGGGTGGGTGTCCGAGTATTACAGAAAATCAGGTCAGGAAGTGAGGTCTAATGGTTGTGCATATTCACCTGAAGGTATTGATTCTCCTCTCGCACATAATGCAAATCTTGTACTGCAGCCCGGTGCGGAAGATCAAGACTTTGAAAGTATGATTAGCTTAATGGAGAATGGTATTGCCTTTAGAGCCATTAACCCTAACGTCAGTATAGATTTTCAGGGACTTAGCGGTCTTGCAATAGGAATAAGGGTGTACGAGATAAAAAAAGGTAAACGAACTTCATTTCTCACTAATTCAGGCTTGATGTTCAGAGCATTAGAATTATGGAAAAATTTGAAATCGATAGGTGGTGTGCGAAGTTCTCAACGTTACGGGCTAAGTACATCAAAAGGTGAACCATCGCAACGGTCCTTCGGTAGTGTTACTGCACCTTCTGTATTGATAGGAGATGCCACAATAATTGACTATAAGAGGAAGGCGTAAGTCGTGTATAATGAAAAAATACAGAAGAGTAAGAACAACGATTTTAGACTTTTGCGAAGTTCTGAATGTCAACGGATCTCAGACGAAATAAGACAATACACCACTGGAGGTGGTTTAACTTCTATTACCATTCAAGGCTGGTGGCGGGGGGAGTTAAGGTGGGCGCGTAACCGGGCTAGTTTGGCAAGTGATCGTCGTGATGCTGTAGTCGTTGTAGATCGAAAACCTGAAACTTTCGATAGAGGGATTGCTTCTACCAATCAACTGGATTCCTTGTCTCTAAAATCCGTTGTCTGTTCGGCCGAGAGGAGTGCTAGATTGAACTTTGACAGAGTATTGCCTGATTTTATCGTTCCTGCTCCTACCTTTGAAACACCACAAGTCTCGATCTGGAGTGATGCGACGTATAATATGGGAGCTACAGATCGTGGACGATTAGTTAGTTCCCTCACGAAAGCTCCTGAGGAAAAGGGTATGCTGTCTGCCGGATACTTGGAGATACTCGCTGCGGAATTCGCAACTACTGATGAAGATGGCGCCGTGGGTTATTTAACACATACACAAGCACAATTGTCTTTGACCGTCCGACACCCACAGGGGGCAGCTTCAGGTTGGGCAGGACTGTCAAGCTATGACTGGTCTGCTATAGGCGCGGAAGCTCTTGGTTCACGTGCTTTTGATAAATGCCTTGCATCGATTGAGCCAGTCAGAATTGAGCCTGGACGATTTACAGTTATTTTGGAGCCGCAGGCAGTCGCTGGGTTGATTGGTAATTTAGTTCAAACATTTCAGCGAGCCAGGGCAGAGGAAGGTAAAGGACCATATTCTGGTGGGTTCGATAGGTCATTGGGCATTTGGCGATCCAAGTTGGGATTGCAAATTATTGACAAACGCATTACGCTCGACCACGATCCTATGAACGGACAATTAGGTGTTTTACCACACGAGGGGCTTAGGCCAGTTACATGGATAAGGAATGGAGTTCTGGAGTCCTTGTGGTATGCGCATTATAGGAACTTCAATGACGGAAGAAGAGCATCTCTTAGAGAGCTTAACGAGGGCATGCCACCGAGTTCGTTTGTTGCTGCATACAGGATGAGCGGTGGTCAGACATCTATCGACGAAATGATTGCTACGACATCTAGAGGACTGCTGGTAACGAGATTCAGCAATCCAATTCTTGGGTTGGATAGCGATAGTTTATTGGCGACCGGCTTTACTCGAGATGGCCTATGGTTGATTGAAGATGGAAAGATATCTAAGGCTGTTAAAAATATGAGATTCACTGAATCTCCTTTGTTTGTTTTAAATCAAGTTGATCAATTAGGTGTGCCGGTTCCTGTATTTTCCCCAAATCCAGTCCAGATATTACCAGTAATAGTTCCTCCAATTAAATCCAGAGACTTCAGCTTTACTGCCTCTACGGACGCAGTATAAAGACGCCATGCTTACATTTTACGACATTGTTATGTCTTTTCTATTACGTTTTTTTTCGAGACTCAAGAAGTTAGATGGGAGGCGCTTCCTCGCTTGGAATCTTATTGTCTGCTCTTTTTCTATTCCCACATTTCTTCCAGGCCAGACGACCTTTGAATGGCCAAATGTCTCAGTAGACTATTCTTCATATATGACTCTGGAAGAGTGTCTTGCTGCAACGAGTAGGATAAATAAATTTCATGAAGATGGCAATCCTGTGTATATCGATACAATGCCGTATGATCCTCGTGAAAACTTCTTGCCTCTTCCAGATGAGGTAATTTCAGTTGGTAGGCAATGCGCTCAAAGGTTTATCTCACAGATTACTCCCATTGATAGGTGGCGCCTTCTCACCCAGTTATATTTGCAGGCAAATCTTGATACTAATGCAATAAGTGTAGCTAGTGCACGCCTTAAAGCTGTTTCCGATGATTATAAAGAACGTTTCGCTGTTCTTGATTCAATTGTAGTACAATTTGCTTTTAGTAGACCATCCAAGGTGTCACTTGCTGAGCCCTTTATTCAGCAGCTTAAAGATATGGTAAGAGAGTTTGAAGTGGATAGGTCGAGTACAGAGTTGCGAGTGAAGGGCTATTTTCGCCTTTACAATATTTCACTGATAATCAATGATTCTACTTCGGCTAGAGAATTCGCTTATAAAATGGGTGCTGTAGCGGATAGTCTTTCGGAGAACGATATCGTATCCGATTGGTTTCGAGAAGCTCGTCTCCAAATTTATACAGCGTTAACATTCCTCTCGGCAACTGATTATAAGGACAGCTTAAAAAAGAGTACTAAAGCTTTTGCAGCATTACATCGATTTAACTGGTCTAGATCTATAAAGAGGGAAGTGGAGGGAGCTCTTCCTTTTGCAAGAGGCGAATCAGCAGCTCCTCTGGAAGCTGATTTCTGGTTTCCAACTACGCCACAATCCGGCGTCCCAGCACGTGGTAAGATTTCAGTTGTGTATTTCTTTAATAGATGCAAGGATCTCGCATGCTGGGATGAATACTATACCATAAGGCGTATTGCTAAACGTTTTCCTGAACTCGAAATTACACTTGTTATGCAAACTGGTGGTTGGTTTAGTGATGCCAGCCCTCCCGCGCCAGAACAAGAAGCGCAATATGCTTCACAAAAATGGCTAGGGTTTCATAAGCTTCCAGTCTCGCTAGCAGTTACCAGTTCTGAGTTCATGAAACTTCCTTATCCTGATAACAGAAGACTAAATCAAAAGTCGGATAACTATCTCAATTACTTCTCATTTCCTGGTCAACCACCTGGGATGCAGGCGGATATGTTTCTCATAGATCGTAATGGGACAATTGTGACGTCTTCCTTAATGCAGCGTGCTTCCGAGGGGGAGCTTGTGGAAATGATTGAAATTCTGATGGATAGGAAAGACTAATGCTTTCGAATTCTGAATAATTCCTGTTAAACTCACTAAAGAGTGGTGTTGGATATGTGGCGAAGAAGGTGATAACCTCCTTCGCCACATCATCTAATCTCTACCTAGACTACCGCCCCTCACACCTCACACTTCCTCTACGAATCGAATACCCATCCGTCTCATTATCATCAACCCAGAATACGGCCCTATTCCCACCAACGCAGGCAGAACCATACTCCACCGCAAACCCTTCATTATTCACATTCGGCAGCGTAGAAGGCCTGGAATACAAGCTCACTATTTTGAACTTCCCATACGAAGCCGAGCTGGCGCTCCCATCTATCGCAAAAATCGCACTCTCATTCCCACAAGTATCGTCACAAGTTACCCACAACTTGTTCAGCTCTCTGTCAAATTCAAGAGACATCACTCCTGGAAATCCAGACGCAAATGTTGCAACTCGTGTAAATGTATTGTTTGAGTGGTTCAAAGCATAAGCATATATATTCCCGTTTCCTTCAACACCTACAAGGAACAATCCATCTGCATGATTCGGATAGTCTGCTGGATTATATACTTTGCTCCTGGATTCATCATAAAAAATGTTCGCCGTGAGATAGGTATCAGGAACCCAGGTAATAGCTTCTATTCCCAGATTTGCTCCAACAACAGGAATATCTGCAGTTATATCCCATTCATTAAGCGCACTTAATGCCGTTCCCGCTGCTGCTGGATCGTAACGGAGTATAACATTCTTGCTAATGCTGCTTGATTTGTTATTTCTTTCAGATGATATGTATAATCCACCGGCAGACGATGCTGCGTAGGTAATTCCTTCAGAATCTGGCTCGCCGGTTCCATTCGAATAGTGAACCAGTTTGCCAGCACCCCAGTCATTTTCGGTATCTGATGTCCAGATTGTACCGTTCCATATGAGTTTAAAGATTCGTCCAGGACCGTTCTGGGCTGCCCATAGAACATTTGGCTTTCCACCTGTACCAGCTTCGTATACGAGTCCGCTCATATTGCTTGAGTAAGCATCTTTGGCAGATACGGTGACCACATCAGTTCCAATACCAGGCCAGGCTTCTGCTGTTGGGGCAGGGCTCTCACAGATATTTGGAGCTCCTTTAGATGATCCGAATGTCGCAATAACAGCTCCCACACCATCTGCACAACGTCCGTATGTAATCGGAGCATGAGTTACCCAGGAAAACGAATCTACAACTGCGCCATATTTGTTAAACAATCTTACAGATTCATTTCCTCCCAGGCCAAAGCCGAACTGACTCTCTTCAAGAACCAGAAATCCTTTAGCTGCAATGGTAGTAGTGGCTGGAAGTGTATAAATGTGTGAATCATCATTATCCTTAAATACCCAGCCGGAAATATCTACCGAAGCATCGGAGTTGTTATATAACTCTACCCAGTCTCCTGGGCTTCCTCCGCTTGATTCAGCTTCATTAAGTACAACAGCTGGAATGGGTTTAACTCTTAATGTGTATTCTCCGGATTTACCGCCGGAAGTCGCTATAACCTTTCCGGTTCCGGCATTTATGCCATTAACAAATCCTGAATCGTTTACAGATACAATTGCAGGTGTAGATGTAGACCACTTTATATCACTTATAGAAATGTTATTGCTAAACTGGTCTTTTCCACTTGCTGTTAATGTAAGGCGTTGGCCAATATCCAGTACTGAATCAGAAGCAGTTGCAACTATTGTTGTAAGTTTTGGATCTTCGACTGGATCTATGGGATCTGTAGGATTCTTCTCACTGTTGCAAGCCGCTAGAAATAGAGGTATCCCTATAGTATATAATAGTGGACGCAATACTGTTTGCATTAGTTTGATTTGCTAGGGTGGAGTTGGTTAACCACCATAAGCTATGAATTCGCTATTTCACATATATGACAATTTGGTCACGGTGGTGTAAACGCATTGAGGCTTTTCCTTGGTATTTCCGCACCTTGCACTAATAGGGATTATTTGGGATTATATATAAATGCGATCAATCTCTTCGACTTCTGAGGGCCGGAACTAGTATGGGGCTCCCCGTCGCCGAAGACGACAGAACTCTACTAGAGAGAATCTCCCAGGACGACCACCAGGCGTTTGCTCTTCTGGTGGGTCGCTATATAGATAGTGTTACCAGGTTTGCGTTTCACGCTATTGGTACTGCGGACGGAGCTGAAGATGTGGCTCAGGATGTCTTCGTCCGTTTCTGGGAGAAACGAAATGAAGTTCCAGAGATTAGGTCTGTTAAAGCTTACTTGCTGAAATTAGCCAGAAATCGCTCCCTTAATATCCTTAAAGCCGAAGGGATACGGGATCGATACAAACTGTTGGAGAACCCTGGGTTAGGTGAGCGTGGCCACGGCGATAGTGATGATGACGGTAGTATAAATGGCGAACGAAATAGGCCTGCTAGCCAATGGGACGGGAGCCAAAACCCTGAAGAGCAGTTGCTCAACGCAACAACGATTCAAGCTGCACTTCAGCAACTACCGGAACGGCGCCAGCTAGTACTTCATTTAAGAGTCCAGGAAGGCCTTTCTCATGCAGAGATAGGCGATATCATGGGTATATCACCTCAAGCCGCTCAGGTTTTGGCGGGTCGCGCGCTCTCAGAGTTAAGAAAAATTTTAGGAGTGTTTGATTTCTAAGATCTGAGTTGTCTTATAAATATGAAGACAACTGACGCAGAGTCGCCTATGCCATCTGATGATCTTATGATTCGGTATTGGCTGGGAGAAGCTTCTCCTTCTGAGAGGGAGGCCTTGGAGGCCCTTTTTGCTGAATTCCCTGAATTACGTCAGAAATCTGCAGATTTATTCGCTGGTATAAAAGCCTCGGGATACTCCCTGGATAGAGAGACGATGGCGGCGCGCACCGCACGGATCGTGGCATCGGTTCAGGTTGAGGCGGCTAAAAGCGTGAATAATTCACCAAGGAAGCACTCATCCAATAGCCATCAAGACGCTGGTAAGCGCACATTCATCCTCTTCAAGATGGGTGGAGTTTTAATCGCTACCATCGCTTTAGTCTTCGGTTTCTTTTATGGAAGAACTCCAGATGCCTCCAACGATATGGGCCGCTATCATACGTTTGCGACGAAGGCGGGAGAGCAATCTACTATTAATCTTCCCGATGGAAGTAGCGTAACGATTAATGTTGCTAGTCGTGTTCTTATTCCTGTTGATTATGCGGACGGCAACAGAAATGTGGTATTGGAAGGAGAGGCGCTTTTTAAAGTTGAGCCTAATGCTACCAGCCCTTTTACCGTAACCTCTGGTCCTACAGTAACAAGAGTTCTAGGCACTACCTTTAGCATTAAGCGATATCTGAATGATACCGTTACAAGTGTTGCTGTAAGGGACGGAAGAGTGAGAGTCGATAGCGCGATCGTTTCTTCAGCTCAGCAGTTGCTGGTGTTTGATCCCTCAGCTGTTGAGCCGGGTACCAGTTCGGGAACAACTTCAAGGTCTAGCGTATACCGCCTTGAGAATCTTAATAGTAAGAAGTTCGAGTTTGCGAATGGTGTACTGGCGTTTGATAATGTCGCTCTGATCGATGCGATTCCGGAACTGGAGCGGTGGTATGATGTGGAAATTCGATTAATGAGCCCTGAGCTGAAAGCAGAAAAAATAGATGGAGGATTTCGAGTTGGATCGCAGGCGAATCTGGTTTCAATTCTGGAATTGACGTTTAATGTGCGGGTCGTACAGAAGGGTAGAGTCATCAACGTATATAGGAGACACTCGTGAGTTCTACTGCAGGTATGAATTTCTATGGAAGAAGTATAAGGTCATCGGCTTTCATTGGAGGCCTTATGGGGCTTCAGTTTGCTATCGTGACCGATCTGTTCGCAGAGCAGGTTGATGATTTGGTGGCCACTGCCACTAGCTCGCAGTCTGTTCAGCAGGCAGGAGTGGTGCGCAGTGTGAAGATTGAAGTCAAGGATACCACGCTAAGATTTGTGCTCCATGAAATTGCTAAGGTGTCTGGGCAGCAGGTGGTGTTTAGTGGAAATATCCCCCAGCTGGATAGGAAAGTATCTCTAACTCTGAATGAACCGAACGCCTTGGCAGCAGTTAAAGTTGCTATCAGGGGTACTGGCTTAACAGCCACTGTTGCTAAAGACGGAAAGACAATTGTTGTGCTAGGACGGGGAGTTGCAGAGGATTCAACTGCCAGGAAGGAATCCGGTGTAGTTAAAGGGCGAGTTTATGACGAAAATAAGAAGCCAGTAGGTGGCGCGGCTGTTGAAGTTTCCGGGGTAAACAAGCGTGCTGTGACAGATGCAAACGGGTACTTCGAGATTCGAAATATTGTATCCGGGAAGCATGATCTGGTAGTAAAGCTTATAGGATATAAATCTGAGCGTGTGGCAATCAATGTCTCGTCATCTGCTGCATCAGATAACTCGCAGCCAGATGTTACTATTCTACTGACTCCGTCAGCGACATACCTTAATGAGGTTGTAACAACCGCTTCCGGTACGCAAAGACGAATTGAAGTTGGAAATGATATAGTAAAAATTAACGCTGCCGAATTGCTTGCACGCGCTCCCGCTAGAAGTGTATCCGATATGATAAGATTCGCTCAGGTGCCGGGTGTGCGTGTTACAACTGCAAGTGGTGAACCGGGCTCACCCACAAGAATACGTATGCGAGGGATCGGGAGCATTTCTCAAAACTCTGATCCTGCAATTATTGTGGACGGTATTTGGATCAACTCCACAATGTCTGATAGCTCCGTCATTAACAGTGCCTGGGGCCCAGCTCGAAGTAGTGGCGAGAGGAATCTGATGAAAACAAACTATGCGCCCTCTCCGATAGATGCTATTGATCCTGCCACAATTGAAACGCTCGAGTTTGTTCGTGGTCCATCAGCTGCAAGTTTATACGGTCAAGAGGCTGCAAACGGAGTCATTGTAATTACAACCAAGAAGGGGAAACAGGGGCCAACTTCATGGACCTATACATTCTCCCGGGATCTGGATGTTCAGCCTCGGGCAAAGCAGGGAAGTTGGCTGGGGTATGGTACTGATCCTACAGGAAATCTTTATACGCAGGAATGCAATGCTGAAAGACATTATCAGCAGGATTGCTTTCAAGATAGCGTGGTAGATATCAATAGGATGGGATACCTGCTTAATGATGACGGAAATGGGTCCTTGCAGAATCATCGCGTTTCAGTACGTGGTGGTAATAATAAGACAGCGTATAGTTTCTCTACAGCTTTTCAGGACAATATAGGAACTCAAAGAGTATCAGAAATCAATCTAATCAGAGCCAGAAAATTAAATATTCCTATAACCAATAATTTTAGGCATCCGGGGCGAAAAAAGGACATCTATCTGTCTTCTTCGATCTCATTTATTCCAACGCAGAGTCTCACCATCGATGTGGTAGCAAACACAAACAATTCCAATCTGAAACAGGCTCAAATTGAGACTAACGACCTCAGTGTCGTTCGGATGATGGTAGATACATTAGCAGGTATGGCGGGAGAGCCACTGTCATTTAACATGCTGCATGGTGGATCGGATGTTTTTTCAATCAACAGCGCCGTCAATCTTGCTTATCAATCGAAAAGCTGGTGGTTTGGCAGAGGAACCATTGGTGCTGATATAGCAGAGCGAAAGGATTACGGTCGAAATGATTATCGAAGCTGTGCATTGGGTGTTTGTATCCCTGCTGCAGGTTCAGATGGTATGCCCACGAATTATCGATTAAGAGATGCTACTAATTCCAATAAAGTTCTGACCGGAAGAATTTCTGCAGGTGGAAAGCTGCCAATAGGGTTTGATAGATTTCTAACTCTCACCCCGTCTATTGGCCTTGATGTAAAACGCAGCTTGAACCGCAGGTTGCAGTTAGATATGAAAACAGTTCCGTTTGGGTCGGATCAGGGAAGTGGAGAGGGCGCTGGTACCGTTACATCAAACGATGTTGTAACGGCTGGATATTTTTTTACAACCGCCTTTGGAGTACTGAATAGAATATACTTCAATCTTGGATTCAGGCAGGATGCTGGTAGCGTAATAAAACGTAATTCTGCCAGTACTTACCCGAAGCTCTCAACATCCTGGATTGTTTCCGATGAAGGATTTTTTCCTAAAAATACCTTTATTAGTGGGTTAAGTTTCCGAGGTGCTGTAGGATATGCGGCAGTTCATCCGGACGCAGCAGACATTAATGGTGGGTATCAATATGTCAGGTCTGTTATAGGAGGAGAGGTTATATGGATTGCAGAGTTAAAAACGGTAGGAAACAACAAGCTTGTTCCTGAAAGAAGTTTGGAATTGGAAGGTGGATTTGATGCATATCTGTGGGGAGATAGAGCACAACTGATTTTTACTGTTGCTAATAAGAACCTTAACAACGCAATAATAAATCGCTCCATACCGCCCTCTTCTGGGGTAATAATAGCGGCTCGCAGAAAGGAAAATATTTCTCGAGTGCAAAATAGAAGCGTTGAATTGAGTTTTAACACTCGGGTAATTGATAATGACTATATGCTTCTACAGCTCGGGACAAACATATCAAATGTAAACAATGTTATCCGTAAACTTGGGAGCCATGCAATTGTATCAACAAATACTTCAAAGGACAGGCTTGTAGAAGGTTATTCGATCTCAAGCGTCTGGGATAGGCCTGTGCTCGGCTATGGAGATGTAAACGGCAATGGATACCTGGATGATAGCGAAATAATACTTGGTGATACTACAGTATATAAGGGAGTGAGTGAACCTAAATACACTGCCTCATATAATGGCAGCGTTGCCGTTCTTAATCGTAACCTGAGCTTCTCCTTTAGTTTATCTCACAGAGGGCCGAGCGTACAATATGCAACTTATCACGACAATTATGGTGAGATGGTTGTTGGAGCTCCATTAGAGCTTCAGGTTAGATCTAGGGCCAATAAAATTAGCGGAGGTACTGCGTTGAGCACCTCAGAAGTACGTCTTTCATCGGCATCTGTAAACTACAATTTACCTGCAAGTTTTTCACAACGATTAAAATCCAAACTCATAGTTCTGTCATTACAAGGAAGTAACCTTGCTCTTTGGACGAGTTATGAGGGACGTGATCCTATGGTAAATTCCTCGCCGATCGGTAATAAAGTGTCGGACAATGGATACACTTTACCGATTCCAAGGAAATACGCCTTTAATGTTAGAGTGGAGCTATAGAATCGTATGTCATTACCTAATTTGCTATATAGGTCAAGTATAGTCTGTCTATTAGTAGGAGCTGTGGGATGCAGCCTGAGCAGTATTACCGATTCAGCAAAAACAACCGACGGCGAGCTCGTGGATCCAAAGGTAGTTGAGAGCAAGGAAGGAGCTCAATGGATCTATCTCGGAGCTGTGGCTAAGTTCTATCACGAAGTGACTGGCTTGATGCTTATGAATGTTGGTAGATTCACAGATGAAATAGCGCTGCTCTCTACTAAAAATCAAGCAGGATTGGATGCGAGAATAAATGTTAGTACTACAACTCCGGGAAATCGTGTCCTGGCTGGAATAGGAAATATACATTCAGTAAAAGTTCAATTAGAGCAGGCTATTCAGCTTGTAAGTAAACATCACGGTCCTGCAGGCAATGCTATTCTCGCGCATTCCTATGGGTTACTCGCGATGACTTATCTAAGTGTGGGAGATAATTTCTGTTCCGGAATAGCGATGTCCGTATCAAATTATGGTGGTGAACTGATTCTCGGACCTGGGCTTTCGACGGATAGTATTTATGCGCGAGCTATAACTGCCGCAGATAAGGGCTTGGCTTTAGCAGTAGATAGTGTTCCACTTACTAGATTTCTCAAAGGATTAAAAGCGAGAGCTCTAAATGCGACGGGTAAGTATAAAGCCGCAGCTGATCTCACTTCAGATATCCCTGATGATTATGTTATATCGGAGCTGTTTCAACCTAGTGCTCCAGGATTGTCAACTGATTTTCAGTACGGTTCGCGTGTCGCCTATACTGAAAACTATAATGTGATCAACGGAAAGGGAGGAAATGGTTTGGAATGGATAGCTATGAATCCTGCAGATCAGGATATGCGTATTCCAATTCGATTAGGGACTTCTGGAGTTCCGATCTTACCAGTCAATACTGACTTTCCATTTGATAATAGGCGAATTTCTTTCTTCAGTGGTGCTGAAGCAAGATTAATTGAGGCGGAGTATTATTTAAGTATTGATAATCCGACTGAATTTATGAAGAAGATAAATGCAGTCCGAAGGTTATATAAATACAGATCCGGAGCGGTTTTAGCAGATACCGTGGATCCAGGAAGTCACGATGCGCGTGTAGATCTCCTGTTTAGAGAGCGAGCCTATACGTTTTATATGACTGGGCGACGTTTGGGTGATTTGCGGCGACTGACAAAATACTATGGCCGAGACCCTGAGACTATATGGCCAACCGGAAGATCGGAGGGGCAGCAGTTTATTGTGTACGGAGACAACTATGTTTTTGTTCCGGAATTTGAAGGGTTGGGAAGCGAAACCAATTTTAACCCAAATTACAAGGGATGTGAGAGTTATGAGCCATAGAATAACATTGCTTCTCAAACTGACTTGTCTCATAACGATGTCCAGTTGCATGGATATTAACCCTCCGCTCAAAGTGGATGCAGATAGTGATCAATTGCTTCACAGTGTTGTGTTGCCGTTCGAGAAGGGAGTCTATGGGGTGGGAGATTCAGACTCGCTTGCTGTTTTCGGCATTCTGGTTACCGGTGATACCATACAATTGGACCCGCTTGATTTGAAGTGGGTTATTTCTCCTACAACTTCTGCTTTACAGGTGGATAGTGTTGGACGAATTAAGGCTATACAAACTAATACCAGTATAGCCAACAATGGACTCACTCTTACTGTTTCGTATACACTAGGTGAAACGACACGCTCTGATGCAGCTAAGATTTATATCACAACACAGAAGTATGAAATAGATAAATTCGAACTGTCATCTCCAGATAGTGCCAGATCAGGAAGTTTGATTAATTCGTATGTCTGGCTGAGTTTACTGCAAGGTCAAATTCTTAATATCCCCAGGCTTAATACTGAGTTAAAAGATATTGATGGCGTTACTCCGCCTCAAGTCAATTACATGCAGCACTTTACTCAATTCCTGACTGATTTCGAAACGGGAAAGAGATATACAACAATGAAGGTCAATTATGTGACCTTGTTTAACTATCCCGCCGGGCTTTATATCTTCGCTAATGCCCCATTAGGAAAATACTGGTTAGGGACTGAGACTTATATGTATGGGAAACATATTAAGGATAGTATTCTATTTACTCAGTTGCCATCTGCTGAATTTTCAATCTTAATATCACAGACTACTGGCTTGATAGAAAGCTCTGGGAAAGTATCCGTTGCTCAGCCATGCGCAACGGCAATTGCATACAACCCGTTCAAAGATACAGTTTACGTAGAACTTCCTCCGGCAGATGTTGAATGCGAAGGCCAGGTTTCATCACCAGAAGGCCGTATTGCCATTCGACCAGGATTTAGAGGAAAGATACGGACTCTTGGATATGCTAGTGGATCCACCCAAATCTGGAAATCATTTAGCAATTCTACCTCACAGACCCCAAATGGGTCGGGAACTATAAAATCTCAAGCAGGGGCAACTAGTCAATAAACTTACGTTTCAGAAACATAGATACACACAAACATAAGACTTTAATAAAAGAAAAAATGATTAAAAAAGCACAATCCAGAAGGGCGTTTATTAGGAATGGATTGGTTCTCGCGGGATCTATGTATCCTCTTAGTAAAGCTGGTGCAACTCAGACTTTGTTTGGTGCAAGGCAAAGTGAAGAGTTTGGTACACCAGGATTGAATCCTGACATTCATCAGATCCTTAAAGCTGCTATTGACGCTTCTATCTCCGCAGGGGCATCTTATGCTGACTGTAGATTTACGTTTACTCGTAAAAGAATTATAGATGTATCAAACACAGGTATAACTGCCAGCAGTGGCGATACTGAATCCATTACAGTGGGAATTCGTTCTCTTATCAACGGATACTGGGGATTTGCGTCAGGTACTCTCTGGAGCAAGGATGAGATGATTCGGCTTGCAAAAGAATCAGTAACTCTTGCTGCCAGAGGAAGAGAAACAGGGCCAAGAGAAGTTGTGTTGGCGAAAAGGGATGTCATTCAAAATGAAAACTGGGTAATGCCGGTTGAACTTGATCCATTCGATATACATCCCAATGAAATGGTTGATCGTATCGGCGGAATTCGAGTTTTCATCAATAACATTGCCAGCACCGATGCTGCTCGGACCCAGGGTGTGTTCGAGAGGCAGAACAAACATTATATGGCGAGCGATGGATGTGCGTTCAGTCAGACGACATATCTTACCCAAGGTACAATTCAGTTCACCGTTAAAGGTGAGCAGCAACGCCAGTTTCCAGGTAGCGTTTCTTCAATTTCTCCGGCTGGTGTAGGGTTTGAGCTGTTTAATGAAGCACAAATACGAAATGAAATCATTCATAGCGTTGAAGAGATCAAAAAAGACATCCAATTGCCTATCAAGCCAATTGAGGTTGGCCGTTACGAAACTCTTTTTGGTCCTCAGGCCGTCGCTTCAATTTTAAGCGGAACAATCGGAGCTGCTACAGAAATAGATAGAGTGATGGGGCATGAAGCGAATGCAACGGGCACAAGCTATCTCAGGGACCCTGCAAAAGATCTCGGGAAGTTCAATGTAGGTAACAGCTTATTAAGCGTAACCGCAAATCGAATTCAAAAAGGTGGCGCCGCAACTGTTAAGTGGGACGATGAAGGGGTTGCCCCAGGAACTTTTCCCGTTGTTGAGAGCGGAATTGTTAAGGATTTCCAGACAAGCAGGGAAGGGGTAGAGTGGGTTCGGGAAGGATATAGTAATGCGAGTATGCCACTTGTATCACGTGGTTGCGCCTATGCCCCTCAGGCGGTTGATCCGATTTTAGTCCATACAGCTAACTTGACCATGCAAGCTGGAAACGACGACTCTTCCGAACAGTCTCTGATGAGCAATATATCTAACGGAATTTATTTCGATACAATATTTGTGGACACCGATTTTCAACAGTTAAATACATTTGCAACTTCGCCGACCCGAGTATGTTTCGAAGTTAAAAATGGTAAGAAATCCGCAATATTAATTGATGGTGGTACGTTGTTTAGAACACCAGAATTTTGGAAATCTACTCAGGCTATTGGTGGTAAGGATAGCGCCAGAACGTTTGGCATAAGTGAGAGAAAAGGACAGCCAGCGCAACAGTCTCAACATAGTATTACAGCTGTTCCTATAGTGGTAAAAGACTTGTCTGTTATAGACATCAGGAGAAAAGCATAATGAGATCGGTGGATAAATTAATGATGGAATCCGGAGAAGAATCCTCCAGGATGCTTACTCAGAAGGTTATAGACGGAATCGTATCACGTATTATGGATTCTGTGAAAGGCGAAGAACGAAATACGTCCGTTACAGTTCACGGCTGGTGGAATAGTGAATTGAAGCTGAGTCGAAACAGGGTTTCTTTGGCCGGCCATCGTCGCGATTTATTAGTTTCAGTCACGCGTATAAAAAATAATGCCGCTGGAAGTTCATCTACAAATCAAATAGATGACGCTTCTCTCAAGGCAGTCACTATAGCTGCAGAACGGTATGCCGAATTAGGTGGCACACTAAATCTTGGCGTTGGATTACCTCTTAAATCGCCCCAGCTTCCTGAACCGCAAACAACAATCTGGAGTGATGAGACATATGGCCTGCCTGCTGAACAAACAACAGAGATAGCTGTCCTTTTATCTAAAGAATCAGAAAAAAATGGGATGCTTGCAGCTGGTTATTTCGAGGTTCGATCCTCAGAGACTGCAACATATAATTCTGTCCGGCCAGAACTGCAGACATATAATAAGTACACTCAGGCTCAATGTTCTATGACAGTCCGGCATCCTCAAGGTATCGGATCGGGGTGGGCAGGATTGTCGAGTTTTGACTGGTATAAATTAAATGCCAAGAAGCTGGTCGAAATATCATTAGATAAATGTCTTAGGTCCCTGAATCCAGTTGCAATTGAGCCAGGACGATACACTGTTATAATGGAGCCACAAGGATTTGCCGATATAATGGAATCTATGTTTGGGGCATTTCAGACCAGGAGTATGGCAGAGAGCAACGGTATTCACCCGTTTTTTCTTGGTATAGATTCGGATTTGAGGGTTGGACGTAGTAAGCTTGGGTTAAAGATCGTCGATGAACGAATAAATCTGTATCATAATCCCGTCGATCCCCAACTTGGTGTGTTACCTAAGTCTGGAATGGGTAGTGTGGATTGGATTCGAAATGGGGTTCTACAATCGATTGGACATGAGCGTGGCACATACTCACTTCCATTTATTAATACGAATCTGCCTGATCTTTGGAGGCTCGGATATAAGATTGATGGCGGAAGCTCGTCCATTGCCAATATGATTGAGAATACCCAAAGAGGACTTCTGGTGACAAGATTCTGGGGCATTCGCATGTTGGACCCAGCATCTATTCTGACAACTGGTGTGACTCGAGATGGGCTCTGGCTTATCGAAAATGGAAAAATATCAAAAGCCGTTAAGAATATGAGATACACAGAATCCATAATGTTCTCGCTCAATCAACTTGATTCACTCGGTGAGTCGGTTCCGGTTTTCAGGCCTGTTTCTGATCCATCTCGTACTTCAGGTCCTTCTCCGGCAATTGTTCCTCCTATCAAAGTTAATGATTTCAGCTTCACGTCAATGGTGGATGCAGTCTAATGCAACTCTCGTTTAAAACTGGTCAAAGCATGTTTAAAAGAATCTTACTCCTGGTTGTTGCCCACGCAGTATTCACCGTTGGTAATTACCTGGATGCGCAGACATTATTTGAATGGCCGAGTTCAAAGATTGATGTTACTCGCTACAATTATATTGATAACTGTGTATCAGTAGAGCGTAGAGTAAGTGATAGTATTCGAGTGCGGGAGGTGGTAATTGTGGACACGTTATTTAGTCCTCGCTCCATTGGGGGCTTAAATCCTCGTGCTGCCAATGCCGATCCAATCGAATCTACTAAAGAGTGTCTCGCTCGTTTTAACCCGCAGGATATTCCTCGAGAATACACAATCCTTGCACATAAACTTTTTCTTGATGCACACAGATTTGAGGATGCTGATAAGCTTGTAAATCATGGTTTATCGCTGATTCCAGCAACGGATGTAAAAGCGGCCTCTTATCTCGTTGATTCTATAGTTATGCAGTATGCTCAATTCATACCATTCCAGATGGGTTCTACCATGGCGTTTATGGAGAAACTGGAAAGTTATGGTCCTGAATATAGAGATTTCTATAAGCTGCGGGCTTATTTTTGGATTGCGTTAGCCGCTAATCAGGCAAATAATGATAGCCTGGCATTTCGTGCTGCAAATCGAGTATTGGAACTGGTCCCATTGGCAATGAAAGGGGCCTCTCCTCAGGAAATTGCCGCCGTTGCAATTGGAGCTGCTCGTGCGGTGCGCATGCTTAGGGGGCAGGAAATGGTAGATAGCCTCCGGAAAAGTACATCCGGATATGTAAGCATGCTCCAGAATAATTTGAAGCAATCGTTAGGTTACATTCCTTCCAATCTTGAATATGGACAGGATGCTCCTAAGCTAAAGGGTGATTTCTGGTTTCCTCACTCCGCGTCGTCTGCGCCCCTTCCTGCCTCTGGTAAAGTAAGTTTAGTGGTCTTTGTTCCAAGCAGGTCGAATTTAGTGGGAAATGTCAGTTTTCTCACTCGTATTAGCGTGATTCGCCGACTCGCAGAGAGGTATCCTGATGTCCAGATGATATTTGCGTCACAGACTGCTGGATATTTTGGTCCACTGGAACCGCCGGAAGCAAAGGTGGAGGCTCAGCTTCTCGATAGCCTCATTCGAACCTTTTATGGTATAAAGAACAGTATTCTTACGGTTACTCAGGGCACATTTGTTCAGTTGCCGGAGCCGGATAGCAGAAGAGTTTATATGTCCTATGAGAACATTGATTCTTATCCGCCTGAAGGGACCGATGGGAGTAAAGCGTTTAATCTGTACCTCATTGATGAAAATGCCAAAGTAGTTGACAGAATCACTCCCGATCTTGAGGGTGAAGGGTGGGCAATAAGACTAATAGATGCTCTTTTAGATAGACAAAAGAAAAGTATTAATGGTGGGAGACAATAGTTGATGTTAAGAATGAAATTAATAGGGCGGTTCACTTCACTTGCTATCGCTTTTGCATGTCTTATAAATGTTTCAGGTGTTGCCGCTCAAGGGGGAAAGGGCCAGAATCCTGACACAAATAAGAAAGTATCAAAGACACTAAAATCAGGATACCTGAAAAACGGGATAAAATATTATATCCAGTATAATCCAGCCCCTGCAAATCGTGCGGCCATATGGCTGGCAGTTAATGCAGGATCGATTCAGGAAGATGAGGATCAGCTTGGGTTTGCTCATTACCTTGAGCACATGGCATTTAATGGAACAAAGAAGTTTCCCGGTAACACTCTAATTGATGTTATCGAGCAATCAGGTATGACCTTTGGAGCTGATCTTAATGCATACACGAGCTTTGATGAAACTGTTTACCAGCTTTTTGTTCCCACAGATAACAATAAATATTTAGTTAATGGAGTTGATATTATTCATGAGTGGGCATCGGGTGCTATGCTAATGGATTCGATGGATGTCGTGATGGAAAGGGGAGTGGTTCTTGGAGAATGGCGACAGAGGTTTATAGATACACTTCAGTATAGACAGTTTAAGGAGTTTGTATCAAGATCGATGGGCGCCAACAGCAAATATAAGGAACGTCTCCCTATTGGTTCCGACAAGCTTTTAAAGAGTGCTAATCCTGGGCCTCTGAAAAGATTTTATAATGATTGGTATCGACCCGATCTCATGTCGGTTATTGTTGTTGGCGACGTTGATCCTGATGAAATGTACAAATTGGTTAAGGATCGTTTCGAGAGTATACCCGTTCCAAAGACTAAACGACAATATGAACGTGTAAAGATCAATTATGATTCGATCGCACCAGTAAGTATTGTGAAGGATATCGTCAGGCCGTCTGTAAATATTCAATGGCGTGTTCCCAAAAGTGATACATCCAAGGAAGTTGTAATAAGAAATAGGGCAATTGAAAGCATCATTGTGGGTCATCTGAACGAGATGTTTGGCCGGTATGCCAAAATGGAAAGAAGGCCATTTGCTTTTGCCAGTATGGGTAGAGCTTCTCACTTTTCCAGATCGGTAGATCGGATGGTGGAAATAAACATAGCTATGGCTCCTGATAGTATCGAACATGCTATCTCATATGCTCTAAATGAGATAGAAAAAATCGCACAATCGGGAATCCTTGAATCAGATCTGCTTAACGCTAAAGCAATTCTTTTACGAAGCTGGCAACGTGGGGCTGATAGAGAAAACGTCGTCACTTCCAGAGCGCTTGCAACTGCATATGTTGAAGACTTTTTAAGCGGTGATGAACCAATTGTTAATCCAGGAGAGCAACTGGAGATTGGTAGCAAAATTCTGAATCACATTACCATGGAAGATATCCAGGCCGCTGCGGCCTTTTGGAGAAACACTTCTAACCGCTATGTTACTGTACAGATACCACGCTTTGCCAATGTAAATTCGCCGAGCGAAAGCAAGATAGAAAACATGATGACCCCTGCTGCAATTGCTGGCTATGTAGCGGCACATCCCATCGATCTTCCGTCCAGAACCTCGGTTAATAAACCATCTTCTCAGCAATCCATAGGGTCAGGGTCTGAAAGAGTTAGTTCCGGCACTGGCAGCAACTCCATAAGTTCTGAAAGTTATGATGAGATAGCCAATATACATACCTGGAAGCTGATAAATGGAGCCAGGGTTATATTTAAGCAGACTAACTACAATCCTGATGAACTAATAATTCATGCAATAAGTCCAGGTGGTTTCTCCAAGTTGCCTGATCACTTACGAATGTCATCCGGTCGATTGATTGCCGATTTAATGACAGCATCAGGTAGCGCGGGAGCCAAGGATCGTACCCAGTTTGTGGACAGTCTACGCCGATCAGGCTTAACAAATTTCTCCGTGGTACTCTCGGGATTTACTGAGGAAATGGTTGTTGCCGGATCTTCAAGGCAGCCGTCGGTACTCTTTGAGACAATGTATCGCCAGTTTACAGATCCACATATCGATAGTGTTGCGCTCGCTGAATGGAAAAGATCTGGTATGCGGTCTATAACTTACAGTCAGCTCGATAATATTGCATATTCACTAACAGGGGATAGGCGTTTAGCTCCGCCCTCGGTCATCAATGTTCCATTTATGAATGTTAAGCAGGGTATGGAGGTTTATAAAGATAGATTCGGCGATGCGAGCGATTTTACATTCTTTATAGTTGGTGCAATTTCTGAAGACTCGCTTCGTAAGTTTGTATCCCACTTTATCGCAACGCTGCCTTCGACAAACCGAACTACTCCAGAATCCATAATTTCCACCAAAGTACAGAATTTTCACGGTAAAGTAGCCACAACAGTTCAAAGCCCTGGGCTGCAAGCCGTACAGGCCGTTGCCAACATCGGATTTCGTGGGCATCTAACTGCTTCGAACGAAGCTATTATGGGAGAGCAGGATCAGCTATGGGCTGTCTCCTGGATACTTAGCCGAAGGCTCCGTAACAAACTTAGAGAAGAGATGGCTGTCACTTACGGAGCCGGTGCTCAATCGTCTGCAGTTCCAATCCCTGCCTGGTACTATAACATAGGGATTCAATTCATGACTTCGCCTGAGGACATCAACAGGTCTGTAGATTCAACGTGGAGTGTAATTAACGAATTGAAAGCAAACGGGCCCACCATGGACGAACTGGATATGGCTTTTAAAATCCAGCGTCGCCTTAAAGAAAATGCTCAACATAATAATAATTGGTGGATTTCGCAGTTAAGTCTTTACGATCGGATGGGAATCCCATTTAGAAGATTGATTGAGGATGATGTGAAGGAATTAAGTGTAGAACAGTACAAGCAGCAGATCAGAAAGTTTTTACCTGAAGACTCGTATTTGCAGACGATAACTCTTCCTACTGAGGAGACTATCAAGGAGTATAAGAAAGACGAGTCATAGGGTGGTTTACCCATAGTATAAAAAGGCTTTAACACATCACCTTGTCTGGCATTGTGTTAAAGCCTTTCGGTTATTAAACGAGTTAATTCCCTAGAGAAAGTTAACTAACCCCTAATGTCTCTTTAACTTTCACTCAATGTTAGCCAGCTAGACTTCTTATTAGGGTCCACCCATACTTCGAGGAGTTTATGCATAGGAAATCATTCAGAGGCGCGCTCTCAGTAATTGCGGCAGGGACATTACGGTCAATCAGGATAGGTGGGGTCGGTTTACTTATCGCTCTGCTCCCGGTTAATCGGGTAGATGCGTATGGGGGTCTACTCGGCACGCATAAGGATCAAGTAGAAGCACGCGGAGATCGAGTAGATGGATATAGCGGGCTAATAGACGCGCGCGGAGATCGGATTAATCGAGGTACCGCTGGTGAATTACAAACTTCTCTCTTACGTGAAACAACGCCTCCGGCGGTTTCCTATCAACAACAATCCCGATCGCGAAAGTGGTTGCTCGCGACGGAACTTGTAGCCCGAATGAAAATTGTCGGCATAACGACTCCACTTCCGTCCACCCGACGTACATGGTCGTCAGAAACACAATTTTCAAGTCTTCAAGTGAATTCAGCGATTCATTTCGAGATTCTTGAGGTACTGTATGGAAATTATAAAGTGGGTGATACCGTCGTATATCTGCAAGCAGGTAACAGTACGGCAGACTTGATAAAATCTCATTATTATACGCCTCCGTTGTCACAGCAGCAATATCTGCTTTTTCTGATACCGTTTGAAAAGCTCCGAACGATGTGGAAGTCGGAAATAAAGGAGAATGATCATATTTCAATCATTCCCGATATGCCAACTGAGGTAAGATATCCTGTCTTTGGATCGAGTTGGGGGCGCTACATTATTAGGGGAGACAGACTCAATGCGGTGGGCTGTCTGCTGAGTTCGGAGGTATCGTATCCGGGAACTCTAGCTGAAGCTAAGGAATTTGTTAAGCAGCTTAAATTGGATAAGGCTAAGAATAAGTAGTTAATTCTCTTGACAGGTCTGCATGGTTTGGCTTTGAACAGCTAATCGGTCGAGTGTATCATGGTTTCCTTCCATTTCTGAGTTCTAGCCAATCCTCCGATTAGTGTTCCCCAGCCATCTTTTGAATTTCATCAATTCCAAGAGGGAGTGAAGTCTGATCTTTTGCCGTCATTTCGACAGAATCAGTTTTCCAGTTAACTACCGTCCCAACAGTCTCTTTTCGTTTATTGTCTTTTTTGGTGATAATCTTCAACTGACTTCCAACTGAAAGTCGGTTGGGAGACGGTGTATTTTGCTGTGAAAGTATGGTGCCGGGTATGATGGCCAGGTAGAGGATGGCCGGGTGAAGGATAGAGCCGGGAAGACCATCATTGCTTTTCCGGTGAGCATATAACACTATATCAGCCAGCTTTAGACAACTTATTCAGGTAATTAGTTGTCTAAAAAGGGTAACAGTAAAGGAAATCCGCTCATTTACCCTCGCTTACCAATACTCTGAGATGAAAAGTGCATTAGTTGGATTGTTATTCCCGGTCCTGGGTGGTGGAATATGGTATCAATCTGCTGCTCAACACAAAAATCTGGGAGGCGATACTGGACATGCAGCATCAGCATATAAAAACGACACTTTAGTTATCGACAACGTAACAGTCGTGGACGTTGAAACGGGAAAGCTCCACGCCTCTCAGAGGGTCGTCGTAGTAGACAATCGGATTGTCTCAGTTGGTAGGGTAAAGTCGGTAAAAACCGACAGGAAGTCAAAGAGTGCCTATCTGGATGCCAAAGGCAAATATCTTATTCCCGGCTTATGGGATATGCATACCCATTCTGATCGCAACTTTGACAACTTCTCAAAGCTATACATAGCTACCGGAATTACAGGGATTCGTGATGCGGCATCTGAGATGCCTCTCGATTCCATGGTGAAGTTGCGTCAGAAGGTATTGATGGGTGAGCGTGTTGGACCACCGCGCCAGGTATTAAGTGGTCACTCTATCGACTATAAGAGAGGTTGCAGAAGAACCGTTGCGTTACACACCTGCATAACCGATTCGGCTGATGTTGTGCATCTGGTTGACTCCTTTAAAACTGTAGGAGTGGATATGCTTAAGACATACGCCTTGCCGGAAAACATGTATTTCGCAGTTGCAGGTGCCGCTCGGCGTGCCGGTATTCCATTTGGTGGGCATACGATGGTGCCAGCCATAGCCGCATCAGATAGTGGTGCTACGCTTATCGATCATTCAGCAGTTAATCAGGACCTGACGCGAGGGTGTCTATATCACACTGCAACTGTCGAGCTGTGTCGTCCTATTGCGGAGACGTTTAAGAAAAATGGGACATGGTGGGTTCCTACCTGGATCTTTCCTCCTCGAATGGCAGGGATGGATCAGACCCATGCGATCTATTCCTATTTCGACCGTTTTATAAAAGACTTTTTCAGCTCCGCTGCCCCATTGCCCAGCCTTCACGATTATCTGGCACAGGGCTACGCCAATGCAGACTCAATGCGCCGACCCAGGTCGTTGATCCCGCCACCGCCAACTGGTTCTGATGTCGATTCTCTCGGATACCTTTATGTAGTCCTTAAGGCGGGCCTACCGATGGTTGCTGGTACCGATACATATGGGCGGTATCTCGTGCCTGGTTTCTCGCTTCATGCTGAGCTCGCCACCTATGTCGCTGAGGGGATGACTCCGCTACAGGCGCTACAGAGCGCGACGATCAACGCGGTGAAGGCCATTCGTGCAACTGATTCGCTAGGAACAATAAAGCCGGGCAAGCTGGCCGATCTGGTTTTGCTGGATGCGAACCCGCTGGAGCACATTCTTAACACTACGTCGATTTATGGAGTTATAGCTAACGGACGGTATTTCGATAGAAAACAGCTGGATTCGCTGTTGCTAAGCACTAGATAGAGATACGGACGAGTCTTCGTGGCATAAAGACCGAATCTTCATGGAATAAAGGTCGAATCTTCGATTTCAAGGGGGGCTGTGGGTTTCCTATAAGCATACGATGTGCGATGCGAAAAGGGCAACTCAGCGCGAATGCGTTGCTGTTGCCCTTAACGAGTGCCTTCGCGCACTCCCATCCCTATTTCTGTATGGCGTCGAAGAAAACCTCCAAAAAGAAAAGCGTTCAAGCGGAGGCAAAAGCGGCCTCCAGAAAGACCGTTTCAGCTCCGTCGCATAGCGAAGGAAGCGTATCTGCACCTGATATCCTCGAGCGTAAAGCGGCTGCTACCAATGCTTTAGCCGGTTCGATCAAGTCGAACACAAATAAAGAGGGTGAGATTGGTATGGAGAATGGAAAACACCCTCCAGCCGGCTTTTCAAAGAAAGCTATGATACCTGAAGTCGGATCGAGCACGGTAACCGAAAAGAACCAGAGTAAAAAGACTGGATCGGTAGGGACGTTCGAAGGGGAGAACCGAAGTATCAATTCGTTGGATAGAGTGAGAGTCGACTCTACTGGTCAGGCAATGACTACGAACCAGGGAGTTCGCGTTTCTGATAACCAGAACTCACTGAAAGCTGGGCTTCGTGGACCGACGTTGCTGGAAGACTTTATTCTTCGGGAGAAGATCACACACTTCGATCATGAGCGTATTCCGGAGAGGATTGTGCACGCAAGGGGATCGGCAGCCCATGGTTTTTTTGAGTGTTATAAACCTCTGAAGGAGCATACCCAGGCTTCCCTATTTCAGGAGCGGGGAAAAGTAACTCCCGTATTTGTGAGATTCTCGACGGTTGCAGGCGAACGAGGTTCTATAGATACCGCTCGCGATGTGCGTGGTTTTGCGGTCAAGTTTTATACTGACGAAGGGAACTGGGATCTGGTTGGCAATAATATGCCGGTGTTTTTCATTCAGGATGCAATGAAATTTCCGGACCTCGTACATGCGGTTAAACCTGAGCCGCATAATGCGATGCCACAAGCAGCTTCCGCGCACGATACTTTTTGGGATTTTATCTCACTTATGCCAGAATCGACCCACATGATAATGTGGGTTATGTCAGACAGAGGGATTCCCCGTAGCTACAGAACAATGCAAGGGTTTGGTGTTCACAGTTACAGGTTTGTAAATCAAAAGGGCGAATCCATATTTGTGAAATTTCATTGGGAGCCCAAGCAGGGTACGCATTCACTGGTATGGGATGAAGCCGTGAAAATTGCAGGTGCAGATATAGATTTTCACAGACGCGATCTTTGGGAGGCGATTGAGTCAGGACAATACCCCGAGTGGGAGCTTGGTGTTCAGCTATTTACAGAAGAACAAGCGGAAGAGTTCAGCTTTGATATTCTCGATTCAACCAAGATTATTCCTGAAGAATTAATTCCTGTCATTCCTGTAGGACGCATGGTGCTAAACCGCAACCCTGACAACTTCTTTGCAGAAACAGAACAGGTTGCATTTTGCACAGCTAATATAGTTCCTGGAATAGATTTTTCTAATGATCCATTGCTGGCTGGACGTATACATTCCTATTTTGATACTCAGCTGTCGCGATTGGGAGGTCCAAACTTTCATGAAATCCCTATCAACTCCCCGATAGTTCCAATTCACAACAATCAGCGTGATGGAATGCATAGACAGACCATCAATCGCGGACGAGTATCATACGAGCCAAATTCTCTCGGTGGTGGTTGTCCATTTCAAGCCGGTTCTAAAGGATTTGTTTCTTTTCCTCAGCCTGTACACGAAGATAAGGTCCGGGGTAAGCCAGAAAAGTTTGCAGATCATTACACCCAGGCAACACTGTTTTATAATAGCCAGACTGAGTGGGAAAAATCGCACATCGTTGGTGCATTGCGATTCGAGCTGAGTAAGGTCACAGTGCCAGCAATTCGGACAAGGATGGTAGCTTCATTACGAAATGTGGACGAAACCCTGGCGAAACGAGTTGCAAACGGCTTAGGTATACCACTTCCTGAAGCAATGCCTAAAGTGCTTGATAACCCTGAACAGCCTGAGGTAAAACTATCCCCAACTCTTTCATTATCTGCTCGCCCAGGCTCGGTCGGAATCAGCGCACGTCAGATCGCAATTTTGATTGAAGATGGAGTCGATAGTGAATCGCTGCATTCTATATTCAATGATCTGATTAATAATAATGCCGTACCTAAATTCATAGCACCACGTTTAGGCACATATCGGGACTCGAAGGGCAGGGCAATAGAAGCTATGGCTTCTATTGAGAATTCACCTGCAGTGTTATTTGATGCTGTAGTTCTGCCGGACGGTGCTAAAGGTGTTGCCGCACTAAAACTTTCGGGGCAGGCGAAAGAGTTTGTTGTTAATCAATATCGTCATTGCAAGCCGATACTGGCATTAGGTGATTCTAAATCAATATTGTCAGAAATCGGTATATCGAATTCATACGAAAATGGTGATGTTGATGAAGGAATAATAATAGAATCATCCAAGTCAAAGAATGTAAACAAGCTGTTTATGGATGCGATTGCTAAGCATCGATTTCCTGAGAGGGAGACGGATCCTCCTCGAATTTAAGGGGGTATAAGTATTCTATAGAGTTACCCTGTAGAATACTTATATGGAATTTTCTAATAACTTCTAAGTAGAATAATATCCTGGTGCAGTGAAGCCAGGATATTTTATTTTGAGTTCCTGCAAAGGATGATGCCTGATCTCGATGATAGGTGCGTTGATTTGAAAGTTGATTATGAGTTAAAAGAAGGTACATTTTTTGTTTTTTAAGTATTAGCTACTGGTCGATTTTTAATCGACCCTTGCATTTCCCCCGTCCCCAACACATAATCGGGTTAAATGGCACGGGATCCACAAAAAGACCTCATCACGCTCTCCAACTCAGAATCAACGAATCAGACCACACCTGATCGTGTAGAAACGTACGTTCCATTTGTTGCCCTTGAACAAGATATCCTCTCCCGTATAGCAGCGAGTGATGTTTCGGCACTAGAGGAACTCCTTCAACTCTACGCACGAAAGCTCGGTACAATTGCCTTTGCTATTGTAGGCTCTGATGATTTAACAGAAGAAGTTGTACAAGATGTATTATTCAAACTTTGGGAAGCCAGGGGCAAGCTTGTCATTGAAGGAAACCTCTTGCACTACCTGGCACGCGCGGTCCGGAATCAGGCTCTGAATGTAGCAAGGCGAGAAAAATCGCAATGGAATAGAGCTGAAAATGCAGCCCATATGCAGGAATCTATAAGCATAGTTTCTCATAACTACGCTGTGGATAATTTGTCTGTAGAAGACCTACGAACCCAAGTCTATAGGGCCCTTCATGGCGTACCTCCAAGGTGCCGAGAGATATTCCTGATGAGTTGGGAGGGAGAGATGACGTATGCTGAAATTGCCGAGGTGCTGCATATCTCTTTATCAACGGTTCATAACCAGATGTCCAAGGCTACTCAAAGAGTTGCGGAGTATCTAAGGCGCAACCACCCATAATTATCAGGTCTACGACCTCTCGATTTTTCTTATCTCTAAGAAACTCCTCCATTCCTCCTGAATTTGAGATAGTAGAAAAAAACATGTGAGGTTTCCTTAGTTGGTCGTGTCATCCTATTATGAAGAGAAAACTACCCGCTGACTTGCCTACTCTTACCGACTATCTCGCTGGGGAGTCGAATCAGGAGCAGAATGCCGAAGTTGAGCGGGCAATCACCACCGATGCGGATTTCCAGGATCTGGTTTCGAAGCTCCACCTCACTCAGGATGCACTTCGGGATCCTATGCATTCGCATGTAAATGTTACATCTGTTTCTCAGGTTTTACGCTCTAAAATTGCCAACGAGACAAGAGAGAAGAGCACTTCTGCAAATACGCGAAGTACTCGGATCTTCAACCAATCGCTTTGGAATAATTGGCGTCACGTCGGCGCTGTATTTTCTGCCGCCATATTGATAATGGCCGGACTCTGGGGATATTCCTCTCGTTCGGGTAACGTCGGCGACTCAATCCTGGCCAGCCAAACGATCTATACTACTCCCGCAGGAGAGCGTGCAAATATCCGCTTAATAGACGGAACTCAGGTAGTACTTAATGTTGGTAGCACGCTAATGATCCCAGCGGATTTTGGTAAATCTAATCGCACTCTTTCATTGGACGGAGAGGCTCTTTTCACAGTTGTGCAGCACTCAAAGACACCTTTTGTAGTCTCTGCTGGGAATACAATATCCAAAGTTTTGGGTACAACATTCGGCGTACGTGCGTATGGTGATGATTCTATAGTTCGAGTGGTTGTACAGGATGGACGTGTAATGACGAACAATGCGGTTATTTCGCCAAATAATATGATCGAAGTCGAGCGGGGTGGAAAATATCGCCTGAAACAGGATGTCACGGTTGATGATTATATCGCATTTGCAACCGGGTCTCTTGTTTTTTCAGATGTAATGCTAATGGATGCGGTCCCGTCACTAAATCGCTGGTTTAACACCGAAGTTATAATTGCTGACGAAAAACTTAAGTCGAAGCTGTTAACTGCCACGTATGGGAAAGGATCAATCAGTGATTTATCCGAATATCTGTCGGCAACATTTAATGCGACAGTGGTTAGAGAAGGCAAACGTTTGATTTTGTATGCTCGCTAAACCGCGGGTTTGCAAACTGGTTTTTACTCGTAGTTTCTAACTAACTCCAAAATTTAAGGAGATGTTATACATGGTAGTTGTCAGTTGGATTGCTTTGCTTTTTATCGGTTTGCCTGTTTTTACTCTTATAGCGCAGGCAGGACCTTTAGTACATAATTCTTATCCATCGATAATTGAAAGTATTGTAACTGTTGATAATGTTCTTCAGGAGCGTAAGGATTCTACGAAAAGGATCACGTTGGATGTTGAACGAGTCACGCTTGAAGGTGCTTTAAGCATGATCGCAGAAAAGGCAAATCTTAAGTTGTCTTTTTCGCGAAGTGAGGTAAGCTTGAGTGGATTGGTCACTGCTAAGTTTAGAGATGTCCCGGTATCCGATGTCCTGGAGAGAATAACGCGCGGTACTTCTGTTGTTGCCAGAATTGCGAGTGATGGACAAACTATTCTTATCTCCAGAAGAATAGAACAGCCTTTGTCTGATAGCGCTAAAGTTGCTGTAGGGACTGTCTCCGGTAGAATTATAGATTCGAGCACGAAAGGGGGCGTTCGTGGGGCATCGGTAGTTATTTCAGGAACAAAGATAGGTACTGTGACAAATACGACGGGAGAGTTTACCCTGAATAGAGTACCGATAGGCGAACGAGTAATTGCCGTAAAGTTGTTCGGATATAAATCTGTCAACCGAGCTGTAACAGTTTCTGAGAGCGGTCAGGGCAACTTGACTATATCTCTTGCTGCGGTGGCAACGTCACTTGCCGGGGTTGTTACTACCGCAACTGGGACGCAACGTAGAGTCGAAATTGGAAACGACGTAACCAAGCTAAATGTAGATTCTCTTATTAAGGCTGTGCCTGTGGAAACTATAAGTGATCTTCTCGCTACCCGTGTCCCAGGGGTATATGCTACCCCAAGTTCAGGGAGTCCCGGTGCCCCTACAAAAATACGAATTAGGGGTATGAGCAGTATTAATCAGTCAAATGATCCCATAGTAATCGTTGACGGGATTCGGCTCGCAAGCGATCAGACTAAGAATTCGCGTAATATGGCAGTCCCAAATGCTACTGGGAATCAGGGTTTTCTTACCTCGTCTCCTTTAGATCTTATTGATATAAATAATGTAGAGACTCTTGAGGTTTTTAAAGGGCCATCTGCCGTAGCTCTGTATGGTTCTGATGCAGCTAATGGTGTGATTGTGATAACAACAAAACGCGGCAAATCTGGTGCGGCTCGATACACTGCTAACATTAGCTTCGGGATGGAGTCTATTCCAGGAAAATGGCCTGTTAATTATCATATGTGGGGTCATAGCAAATATGATGAAACCATCCAAATGAGATGTACTCTACGGGTTCAAGTGGAGGGCACGTGTATCCCGGTGAATTTAATATCTTATCAGATACTTGATGATAGCCGCAGAACTCCACTAGGAAGGGGATTTTCTCAATCTTATTCTACTACAGTTAGCGGAGGAGCTGGGGGGCTTAACTATTCGTTGACAGGGTCTATCGGCTCAGCAGAGGGAATGCTGAAGCTACCTAAAGTTGATGCCCAGCTACTACGGGAATCTGGGAAGTCAATCCCGAGTTGGGTGCGTAATCCGGAGTCAAATGTACGTCGCAGTCTGGGGCTTAACGTTGGAACAGAAGTGGGACGGCACTCTAACATTTCGCTGTCTTCACAACTGATGCATACTTCCACCGCTGGGAGTCCGCTGAGAAATGCATTGACATATGCAAACAATGCTCCTCCAGAAACAGATACAATGACCAGTGGGCTGTTAACTGCAATCCCCAATTTTAGAACAAAAATAGGGAATCAGTTTCTAAAATACTCAACGTCTTTAGATTTGCAGTCAAATGTGGGGCCATTACTGAAAACCCAATTTAATATCGGGGGTGACTGGAGCTTCAGAAATGATCGTGTTTCTTTAGGAGCAACTGAATGTTTTGTAGTTACCGCAACATGTAGTAACGATGGTATTTTTAATACGGCCGAAAATCTAACTACAGTTCTAACATCAAATGCACGGGCCAGTCTGCCGCTTCGTGCCGGACGATTCGTATCTTTTAATAATTCATTGGGGTTGAACTGGGTAAGAAATCAGGACAGAACTCTTCGTGTTAACGCGTCTGGATTGGCGGTAGGAGCAACCTCTGGTAATGAAGCGGCGGTATTTACACAGAATCAGATGCAGAATGACCGAATCACAGCTGGCGTTTATTTAGAAACTGTAATTGGTATAGCCAATAGATGGTATTTACCTCTTGCAATTAGAACAGATGCTGGTAGTGCGCTTGGTTCTCAGATTGCCCCAAAGTTTCCAAAGCTTGGTTTATCGTATGTATTGTCTGATGACAACTGGTTCCTGAGTCTGCCAGGTGCAAGCGCAATTTCAATGCTGCGTATTAGAGGGGCTTTTGGTTCTGCCGGTGTACAGCCTGATAAATCAAGGAATCTTAGAACATTCCAAAGTGGATTCGAAACAATAAATAATTCCACCGTACAGTTTTTGTCGATCAATACTATCGGTAATACGCGCTTGAGACCAGAAAGATCTAAAGAGTACGAGGCTGGTTTCGATTTAGATGTTCTTAACGACCGCATTAGCACAACTTTTACGTTTTATAGAAAGTTGACTAACGATCTGATAATAGATGAAATGTTGCCTCCATCTATTGCTGGTCTTATGAACCAGCAGATTAATTTAGGTGACCTAAAGAACACTGGAATTGAAGTCACCGTCAGGGCTGTTCCTCTCGATATGAATGCAGCCAGACTTTCTTCAGATTTTAGTTTGAGTAGAAACAAAAATAAACTACTTAAGCTTGGCTCACGAGCAAATGGAGGAGCTAAGCCAAGCGGTGTTGCTGTCGGATATCCATTATATGGTTACTGGGCCAGAGAAGTACTCGGAATCTACGACCTAAATGAGGATGGATACATTTCGAGTACAGAATATATTCTGAACGATAGCGCAACATTTCTGGGCGCTCCATATCCAAGTTTCTCATTGTCTTCAAACCAGTCTCTTTCCCTTTTCAGGGATATTACAATTCAGGCCTTTATGCAGTATGAACATAAGCTGACGCAACGCCGTGAAGAAGGAGCCATAAGAGCAAACTTTGATCCCAATACTCCGTTAAATGTTCAGGCCGCGCATCTATATAGCGACATGAACAAGATACAGACACTCTCATTTTTTAGGCTGCAGGAACTCACCCTTACATACGCGGTGTCTCCATCAATGACACCTTCTATTTTAGGAAGCCGTAATATGCGTATTTCCTTAAGGGCCAGTAATGTAGGATTGTGGACAACCTACAGGGGTAAAGATCCCAAGGTTAATGGTAGCGGTGGAGAAATTATTGAAGATAATGGAGTAATCCCAAAGCCAAGAAAATGGCAACTTACTCTATCAATCATATAGGTAGCACTATGATTAAAATAAAAGTATATGTATTATCCCTTCTTTTTCTTGGGGGATGTTCATTAAGCAGTCTTGTGGATGGCGCGGACACCTCCTCTGAAGTAAAAGATCCGGCAGCAGTTAGAACTCCGGAAGGTGCAGCTGCGATGTACAATGGTGTTAAAATTGCTTTTGCACGTGTTGTAAGAGGAACAGCTCCGGATGCACAGACAATAAATTTTGTTCGCCTTTCCGGCTTGTTTACTGATGAGTTGCGAGCTGCAAATATGAACGCAGACTTTCCAATACAGGCCGACGAAGGAATCGATAGTCGGACTGTCTCCAATATCTACTCGCAGCAGCTATATCAGAATCTAAATAATCTTAGAGCGTTGTCTCAGGAAACTCGGGGCCTGCTAAAAGAGATAAAGATAGCCGATTGGGAAAAGAAGGTCGCTGAAGTATATGCGATTGAAGCATTCGTAACCATTATGTTGGCGGATATGTACTGCTCCAGTATTCCTCTTTCGTTCCTGAATTATGGAGGAGACTATACTATAACTGAAGGATTTTCTACTGAAACCGTATATGAGAGAGCTATTTCTCTATTCGATTCCGCAAAGGTTGTATTATCTACTACAACGTCAGACAGTTCAGGAATTGAACATTTTATAAATATCGGGCGGGGAAGAGCTCTTCTCTCACTCGGCGAATACGAGACGGCGGCCTCTCAAGTAAGTGCCGTGCCCACTAGTTATAAATATCAACTGGACTATACCGTCAATTATCCGAAGGACGTGGCCCATGCGAGTTACTTTATTATTGCCGATAAAGAAGGGATTAACGGTCTTGGGTTTGTTTCTGACAATGATCCACGGACGGCAACCGCAGAACATACCAATAAACTTATTCCATTAACATTTGCAGGCGGAATAGAGGGGCGTCTTATTGAGGTAGAAGCTATGATCCATGCCCGTAATGACGAATGGATCAATTCGCTTAACCGTTTGAGAACCTCTTGTATCTCACAAGATGACTGTATAACACCAGCTCCAGCTGGAACAGGAGGAATTGCAGGACTACCGATGATGACCGATTCCTCTCTCGGACTCCCCGATGCTGAAAAATTCGATAAACGCCTGGATATTCTATTCCATGAAAGGGCCTACTGGTTGTTTTTGACGGGCCGGAGACAGGGGGATCTGAGAAGATTGATCAGGCGTTATGGTCGCTCTTCAAGTGTTGTATACCCTACCGGAACTTGGGGGAACAGAGGATTTACTGCTTATGGAACCGCTGTAAGCTTCGCAATTCCGCAGCAGGAAATCGATTCTAATTCACTCTATAATGGATGCGTATCTCAAGATGAATAAGTGGCTGCTCTGTCTTTCAATAATTGGCTTTTCTGCTGGCCAGAGTGGATGTAGTCGAGACGCGGGGGTGTCGCCAATTGTAACTAGTCCTGACTCTCTCTTCTGGTCTCTCAGGATTAGTTACCCAGCCGTACGGCTCACATCGGCACCCCCGTACAATACATTGCAGTTGGATGCCTTGCCTTATAATGTTTTAGGTAGTCAGATTGAAGTTGATTCGTCTGAGGCAAGGCATGTAAGATGGATATCCTCTGATTCTACCCTTGTACGTGTTTCAGAGAACGGAATGATAACTGCAAGGGGAGTCACTGGTACCAAAAAGGTTTATATAACTGCCATTGCCAAGATAGGGAAGATTACTAAAGAAGATCGTTCTTTAGTACAGGTAGTGGATAACAGTAATATCTCTGAACCTGTATCCCTACTCGCTCGCACTGCAGATAGTTTGAAGCGAGCGGTGGGGACAAATTTCATATTAATCCCCAAAGTCACCGATAGATCTGGTGGTCCTGTGACCGGATTACCCATACATTACCGATCCTCCAATCCTGTTGTAGGGAGACAGACTGATGCATGGAGTGGGACTATCTTTGCCGGCACTGGGTTCACCGGATACTCCAATTCTGTTGGCAAATCTCACATTACTGTAAGTACATGGGCATATGGAGTTGCTTTAATAGATACGTTTACAATCGAAGTAGGTTATCCTATAGATAATCCGCTTTTTATTCCGATGGCAGATAATAAAAGCATTAAAGGTATCCCGACAACCTACCTTTTATATCCCATGGTCGACGTTGGCCCAGGAGGTGTTGTAAGTTTCGCTAATGGAACCGCAGTTAATGGTGTAAAGGCTGCCGCACATCCTGGATTGCAACCCAGTAATGGTATTCCGATAAGCTTCATATTCGAAGACTCTCTTAACGTAATCAGCGCCGGGCCGAGCTATAGCCCAACTGCAGATGGGAATATTCACGATATCGTTGCAGATACACTCATCCCATTTAGAACATTGCGTCAGTTCCGCAAATTCAGGGAGCCCGGAGAATATAAATACACAATTGAGCCATTAGGGCTTAAGGGCGTTGTGATAGTTCACGATAAATAATATGAAAAATATGAATAAAGACAGTATGAACTATATAATAAATAGAAGAGGCGCTATCAAATTAGGGATGGTTGGATTAAGTACTCCGGCTCTAATGGAGAATGAAATTCATAATCCCTTTTTGGAGCGTCATTCAGAACGTGATCTTATATCCAGAGCCATTGATATACTTTCCTCTCGCAAAGTACAATTTGCAGATGCAAGGTATACCTTCTCTCGAGACAGATCAATTGAAATTGGCAGGATACTGGACACCGAATCCATTCACATAGGTATACGATGCCTGATAGACGGTTATTGGGGATTTGCATCCAGCCCTATAACCAAGCCAGAAGAAATCGAAAGGCTTTGTAGCGTTGCTATTGAAAACTCAAAAGCAAACAGCATTCTGCAGGCAAATAGCGTGATTCTGTCTGTAGAGGATAGTTATGAAAATGGAAGCTGGACAACACCGGTTGAAGTTGATCCATTTTCGGTGCACCCTTTGGATATTGCGGCAGAGATTAGAGGCGTCTTCTCTTACTATAGTTTTCGAGGTTATTCCGGAACCCTCGAATTTCGTTTTCATAACCAGAAGAAATCATATGGTTCGACAGATGGTCGTATGTTTGATCAGAGTGTCTACAGGTCAACTATTGCAGCTACCGTAGCGAATAGCGCACAATGGAGAAGGCCATTGGTTATTGGCCCTGCTGGAACAGGATGGGAAATCTATGATCCGACATCGTTCCGGGAAAAGTCCGATAGATTGTCTGAAGAAATGAAGGAAGATGCAAAATTGCCATTCAAACCGGTAGATGTAGGCCGCTTCAATATGATCCTGGGCGCCGCTTCAACAGCTAATTTGTTAAGTGGGACGATTGGATTAGCGACTGAACTCGACAGGATATTGCAGTATGAAGCAAATGCAACCGGCACTAGCTATATAGATAATCCAGCGGAGATGCTCGGACGTTTAAAAATAGGTGGTCAGCACCTTTCAGTTCGTGGAAACAGAACAATGAAGGGTGGATGCGCTACAGTCGGTTTTGATGATGATGGGGTGCGATCCACAGATTTCCCAATTATAACTGCCGGAATTCTTTCTGGAGTGCAGACTACACGTGAATTATCTCAACTGATAACTTCAGTACCTGGAACGTCTGCAATGACCAGGTCCACCACGGGCGGTTCTATCAAATCAACTGGATGCGCCCATTCTCCCTCCGCAAGTGAGGCTCCTATGCCGAGAACTGCTAATCTTGAGATGATACCTGGACAAAACAACTCTTCCCTGGAAGATCTGTGTGCTGAAGCAGAATCGGGAGTTCTTTTTTCTGATATGAACATACAAATGGATTTTCAACAATCGAATGGATTCGGTAGTGGATTGTGTTACGAGATAAAAAAAGGAAAAAAGGCAGGTGTTTTACTAAATGCGGGTGTGCTATTCAAAACAACAGAATTATGGAATGGATTAAAAGGTATTGGCGGTCGGAGTTCCGCACAGATGTTCGGCCTCGCTCATGTTAAAGGCCAGCCTAATCAGATAGCATATCATTCAGTAAGTTCAGTTCCTGCCATAATTGAAAATGCAACTATAATAGACATAATGAGGAAAGCATGAGCGAGGAGCAACGCCTGCTGTCTCGAGCAGAGATAGAATCGCTTATCAGAAAAACAATCGGATTCGTGAATAGCGATGATCCACGCACGAATGTGACAGTTCTCGGGTGGTGGAATGCCGAGTTAAAATGGGCCAGGAACAGAGTTTCAATCTCTGGTGAACGCAGAGACGTGACCATTCGTGTCTCCCGACGAATTGAAGGTAGTTTTGGAGAGGCTCATACAAATCAAATTGATGACGTTTCCCTAATGTCAGTGGTTAAGGCGGCAGAAAGAGCAACCTATGTAAATCCACGGCAGGAGATAAGTCCATTCCCTCTGCAAAGTCCAAATCTTCCGCGCCCTGATGCTGCGATTTGGAGCGATGTCACAGCAGATATTACAACCCGGCAGCGGGCCGATGTCGCGCATCAATTCACCTCGGAAGCTTTATCTACTAGCAGGGTTTCTTCTGGTTATATAGAGATGAGAGCTGGTGAGATAGCAACATGTATATATGAGCCGGATAAGCCAATAAAAATTCAATACGATACATATACTCAATCACAGTGTTCGGTTACGGTTCGCGATTTACAAAAAAAAGCTTCAGGCTGGGCTGGATTATCCAGTTACGACTGGGCTGCTATTAATTCCAGCAAACTGGTAAAACTTGCTACTGATAAATGTGTTGCCTCGCTGGACCCGGTAGCTTTAGAGCCTGGACGATATATGACTATATTGGAACCACAGGCAGTAGTGAGCCTCTGTGACCCCTTGATCGCATCCTTTGATCGAGTAGAGGGGGAGAATGGAGCCAGTCCCTGGTGGCTTGGTATGGACACCGCCTTAAGATTACCTAAAAGTAAGCTGGGGCTTCGTGTGATAGACGAAAGAATCACAATTTCTCATGCACCAGCCCATCCTCTTCTTGGGGTTTTACCTGTAGAGGGGCTAGCTCCAGTATCATGGATAAGAAATGGAGTATTGTCTTCTTTGATATACAATAGATCCTATGCCTTGTCGCGCTTGAATGAAAACGATCCAGTGCTCTCCAGAAATGCGTATGAGATAAGTGGAGGAAATGTTTCTATGGAGCAGATGATTGAATCCACGCCGAGGGGTTTGATTGTAACCCGATTCTCTGGTGTCTCAAAAATTGATGGTATTTCGCTCCTTTGTTCCGGATTTACGCGCGATGGACTGTGGCTGGTGGAAAATGGAAAAATATCTAAAGCCGTCAGGAATTTTCGCTTTACTGAATCGCCTCTATTCATGTTGAATCAGGTGATTTCTGTTGGACCTTCTGTTCCTGTTTTTCGTCCCATAACCGATCCATATCGCCCTGGAGTTTCACCGGCAATCGTTCCGGCTCTGCAGGTAAATGATTTCAGTTTCACTTCAACTATAGATGCGATATAACACCATGATATTTCGCTATGGAATCCTGGCAGCAATTGCAACTTTCCTAATTGTCGGAAATTCTCTCGAGAGTCAGACTCGTTTTGATTGGCCTGATAAGCGCGTAGATGTCGCATCGTATACTAGGATAGATCAATGCCTTGGGGCAGCTAATAGAGTTGTCGATAGCGTTGAAGGCGGTACACTAGGTATCAAAGACTCTATCAAGTTAAAGGATCTGGGCCCATTTACATCGCATGACAGTTCCGTAATTTTAGTCGCGCAAAGATGCACCGCATCCTTTTCATTGGAAAGAATACCAGATTCTTATACTCTTTTAGCGCAGAGAGCGCTTCTATTAGCGCATCGATATCCAGAAGTGATTAAACTGTATCAACGTAAACTGGATAATCTCAATAGTTTGACTGAACGTGGCGCTTCATTAGATACTATCGTTACACTGTTGTCCAGGGCTCGGCCTGCCAAAATTATGCTGGCTGATTCCCTGGTGGAAAATTTTCAGTACAAGTTGGATAGCATTCCTTCCACGAATAGACTCAGCATTTATGCCACTCTTTGTACCACTTCATATAGGGCCTTTTCTGCCTTTCTAATGAATAAGTACTGCTCAAAATTCGTAGAAGTTGTTTATTCCATGGAGCAGAGTGAATTAAATCCAGGTCTCATTACAAACGCAATTATCGCTCAAAAATTTATTAACTTTGAGACTCTGAAGGACAGTCTTAAGATTAGTACAGACGCATACGTGAGCGCTCTTGTTCCATTAATGCGAAAGGTAACTCGTGGCCTTCCTGTTCCCGGAGATACTACTCTTGGCACGAAAGCAGCTCCGGTTATTGGCGATTTCTGGAATCCCGAATCGGCGAGAGACACCGTATATCCACGTATTGGCAGAGTCTCGTTAGTGATATCTATGCCAATGGTTGCAGCTGAAAACCTCCCACAGTTGGCCAGTATCGCTGTTTTAAGGCGTCTTGTCCAGTCTTTCCCCGACCTGGATATAATTGGAATATCTGGAACAACAGGATACTTTGGGCCCCTTGAACCGCCCTCTCCCGAGCGACAGGCGCAACTGCTTCATTCCAAGTTTGTAGATTTCTATAAAATTCCCATTGTCAGTGCCATCACAGATAACCCGTTCTGGAAATTGCCTGATCCTGATAGGCGACGCGCAAACACGCCGTATCAATATCCTGAGGCGTTTACGGTGGCGTATGCTTCATTGCTGGGTTGGGCAAATTTGGCGGGAGCAAATATATTTAATACTTTTGCTGGAGTTCTGATCGATGCAGATGGAAGAATCGTAGATTGGGTCAATTTCTCTACTTTTACCGAAGAACACGTTTCTGATCTGATTGGAATTCTTGATGTGCGAGCCAAGCGCTAAGATAGCGGCACGTAGTAGTAGAACCGTCTGCTGAAAAATAACAAAGAACAATAAAGCAAATCAAAAAAGGCCGTTCATCAACGAACGGCCCTTTTTAACAATAACACTCTAACTAGCCCAAACTGATTTTAAGGTGTTTCCGTATAGTTTGAATTTCTCGCCTTTGGAGTGCCACGTCCTCCAGGTCCATAAACTGATGTTACAGAAGCATTTCCCCAATTAGATCCATCTATCTCGAGATTGTCTAAAGAAGGATGTCTAAGCTCTCTTGAAACCCCGTTCTGGGCTGAAATTCCAGGGCTTGAGTATCTAGCGTAATCTACAGTTACAGCATTCAGTGTATCTGAAGTTAGTGAATATGATAGTTTGAACGCATCAAGAGAGTTGGCAAAACTCATAGCCACGCCATACGCGTGATCAACTGGAACACCACCATTGTTTGTGGTATTGGTCGTGTTTCCAAATACCAGATATCCGCCTGGAGCTATAATAAGCGATGTAGGAATTCTATAGTACGGACGTTTCCCAGAAGCCGCAGAATCTGCAAGAAGAAACCCTTCCATGTCTATACTGAGAGAACCAGCATTATAGATCTCAAACCATTCGCCGTTTGCATCCGTTATAGTTCCACCTGGATTAACCAGAACTTCATTGAAAACCAATAAGGCCTGAGTTGTTGTTGAAACGTATACTGTAAATGAGAACGTGGTGGCTGTTGAAGGAACATTGAATGACCATGTCTTGGCAGCGCTTATAGCATCCTTGGCCAGAATGGTCTCATACTTATAGTAAGCCTGATTCGATCCGGTAAAAGTTGCCACACCATCGCTGTTCGCGACTGTTATAGTTCCAGTTCCAGAGGTAACAGTTGGATGTTGATGGAAGAATATCTTAATTCCATTTGTGTCTGGAACGATTCCGTTTATTGAGCCGAGCGCTTCATTTAGAAGATTCTGAATGGTAACATCAAATTCAAAGACTTCATTAACTGCATCATATGAAACGTTGCTTGAAGTTAATTTGACATTAGTGTTCTGTCCGCCAATAATTCTATGTCTTATATTCGTTCCGTTCCCACTTAACACGTTTGCTCTTGGGGAAAGCATATTCGTTGTTGGGGAGGGGGCACATGTTAGAGATCCGTTGCGTGTGTCTGCGGTACAGACGAGTGCGGCAAGCGGGCTATCAGGACCAGGACCAACGCCCTGGTTGCCTGTTATAGAGTCTGCCCCTCCGCATGCGGAGGCTCCCAGGGCGATTCCGAAGAGATAAGTTAGCTTTGTGAGATGTTTCGCGGACGAATTGAGATGCAAGTGATATCCAGTCTGGTAAGGTTTATGGGGCTGAAGATCCCTTAAAAGCGATCTTTAGCTCATGTAAATATGGTCATATTGTACACTTTTTTGTAAGGGGGGTAAGACCGCTGGACAGTTTTAGTGGGCGTTTTTTACAATGAATTAGTGGCGTAAGGGTCCGTAATGAGTTTTATGGAATTTGGTGGATCTAGAAACAGAAAATCAGTCGTCATTCAAGAGCTGTATGAAGTGGTTGCCATAGCTGTAAGGTTGATGTTATTTGGTTTTAGTGCCGCACTTATCTCGCACCAATCAGAACTTTCGTTTTTTAGTTACCTGAGTTAGCTTAGCTCACGAATTGGTATGAATCGTTGAATCGCATCCTTACCGGGAGGCACGTGGTATACTCCGATAACGACTACACCTCTGGTGTGCATAGTGGAGATGAAATCATCTTCACTGCGTTAGTGCGCGAGTATGTAGAGCCTCTGACTAGATTTGCTTTCGGATTCACTGGTGTTGAAGAAGCAGCTCACGATATTGTTCAGGATATATTTGTCCGCATCTGGGAACTACGTGATAACTGGCAGCCTAAAGGAACTGTATCTGCGTATCTTTTTACGTCGGTTCGAAACAGGGCTCTGAATGTATTAAAGGCTTCTTCGGCCGATCAGAGGATGCGTGCGGCACTTCTTGTCTATATGAGCCAGGAGCGGAACGCTCTCGACCCCTATGACGATGTAGCTCTATCGTCTGTAATTGAAAAGGAATTTGAGAAGCTTACCCCTAGGCAGCAAGAAGCATTAAGGTTGAGATATGAGCAGGGGCTTACCATTCCAGCGGTGGCAGAAGTCCTAGGTATTGAAGTGCGCCCTGCAGCGAGGCTTATCTCCCGCGCTATTGATGCGCTTAGGGCCGCATTGGATCATATCCAGGATTAAAATAAAAAAGTTTTTCTTTGATGGTCCTGTTTTCATCGTTTGAGTTGTTATATGGACAATGCGTTCAAACGAAATTGATTCTGCCATCATTGACAGGTATTTGGCCGGCGAGCTTTCCGATCAGGAATCTCAGGAGATAGAGGAGTGGCTTGCCAGGTTCCCTATTGAGAGGAACAAGCTCTTTGGTATCCGTTCCAAGGCCGCTGAACGTTTTGGGCCGGTGCCTTCATACGACGTAGATGCTAGGGTTGCTTCCATCGTGGATTTCAGTAAGCGATCTGCCCGTAGAATTCATGAAGAGGCTGGGGCATATAGGATACTTGCCAATGGGAATTCCCCCGTTACTTCTGCATATTCTAGTTCCCAACGCCAAGCTAATTTTGATTCCGGCCACGTTCGAAATAGCTGGAGATCCAGATCTTTCTATGTGGCTGTAACATGTGTCGTCGCAGTTTGTGTCGCGGCGCTTGGGATTGTCGGAAATTGGGGCCCATCTTCAGAATCCGGTGCCGGATCATTTGCTGTATATGCTACAAATGCCGGAGAACAGGCAACTATCACCCTTCCTGATAGCAGCAAGGTTGTATTAAATGTTGCCAGCCGTCTGGAAGTTCCCGTCGATTACGGAAAGAAGAACAGAACTTTGCGGCTTCGTGGAGAGGCGTTCTTTACTGTAACTCAGGCTCAAGGTAATCCATTTACGGTGATCGCGGGGCCAAGCACGACCAGGGTATTGGGTACACGTTTCTCTGTCAGGCATTATCCTGCTGACTCAAACGCCACGGTCGCAGTTCAGGATGGTAAGGTCTCAGTTCAATCAACAACACTGACTGCACTGCAACAAGCTAGTATTTCTCATGACGGACAAGCCTATGTAAGCAATGCCAGCGTGGGACGGTTTGCATTTTCAAAGGGTGTACTCAATCTTGAGGATCAGCCACTTATAAACGCAATCGATGATTTGAATCGCTGGTATAATGTTGATATCAGATTGGGCAGTAGTGACTTGAAAAGAATATCTATATTCGGTGAGTTTGAGGCGGGGTCTATAACGGATCTCATAGAAATACTGCGACTCACTTTAAATGTTAGTGTTGAACGTAACGGCCGTATTCTCACCCTATACTTGAGGGATTAATAAGAGTGATTTCGAACGGAAATCTTAAATTTACATGCTGGTATAACTTGAACCCATGTAAAAAAATATCAGGTCCATTTTTTTCAAGACAATTGTTTTTATGGATATTGATTCCGGCGTGTTTACTGTCATTGGCAATGCCAAAAAATATTCCGGCACAGACAACCAGCAATAAAGTTAACATTTCTGTTACAGATAGTTCACTGCGATTTGTGGTGTATGAGATTGCGCGGCAATCTGGCTTGAGAGTGGTGGGATCCTCTACTGGGTCATTGATAGAGATGTTAACGAAGAAGAAGGTAAGTGTAAAACTTGTCAATGCTGACGTAGCAGAATCATATGCAACTGCATTTAAGGGAACTGATTTAGTTGCTCGAGTATCCCGGAATAATGAAACCGTTGCAATTACCAGACAGAGCCAGAATTCAGATACTGCTGACCAGAGACTTCCAGGTAAAATTGAAGGAAGGGTCATAGATTCTACAACAAAAAAAGGAATCAGTAGTGCAACTGTCTCTATTGTAGGCTTAAATATTTCAACTACGTCAAATGGTGACGGTAAGTTTACACTCCGGGATATTCCGTCCGGGAAATGGGTGTTGTCTACAAGACTACTGGGGTATTCTTCCCGCCAGATAGAAGTCTCTGTTGATGGTAAACAGCAGAACTCGGTTGTCGTAGTGCTGACTCCCTCTGCGACCTCTCTCAATGAGGTAGTCACTACGGCAACCGGTGCTCAGAGACGAATCGAGGTCGCCAATGATATCGTCAAGATCAATGCAGATCAGATCCGGGAACGCGCACCTGTAAGGAATGTGGTAGATATGCTGGAAGCCGCACAGGTCCCCGGTGTTCTGGTTACCAGAGGCGGTGGCGATCCAGGAGCTGCATCACGTATACGTATTCGTGGTATAGGCAGCATATCTCAGAGCAATGATCCGGTAGTAATCATAGATGGTATTTGGGTTGATGCTACAATGTCACAACCATCGAGGTTGGATGATATAGATCCGGCATCGATAGAAACTATCGAGATAATACGAGGCCCTTCGGCAGCAACTCTGTTTGGGCAGGATGCAGCGAATGGAGTTATTGTAATTACTACTAAGAAGGGTAAGGCTGGGCCAACGCGGTGGACATTTTCGTATAAGCGTGACTGGGGTCAGAATTATGGTGAACAGCCGCTGTTTTATCTTGGGGTAGGGACGAATGTTGTCGGAGGAAGGTCGAATGTATGGTGTCCTATTTCTGCCGTTCTTGAATACCGTTGTATACAGGATTCTGTGGTTATATATGATCCTAACAACAGCTTGCTTTCCCGTGAGGGAGTAGAAACGAAGAACGGGTTTGTTGTTCAGATGGATGGGGGTGTCCCCAGCGTCACCTACTCGTTAACTCTATCCACGGAGAATACGATTGGTGTAAGAAGGGTCTCCGGAATAGATCGGATTCGATATGGGATCCTTGGTTATAGGCCGGACACCGAGTTTATTACGCCATCGGGGCTAAAAAGAAATAATATATCAACATCTATGGTGTTTAATCCGGGTAACAATCTTACGTTGGGATTAACCTTGACTACCACTCAATCCAATCTAAAGAATAACAGTCTGGAGAATATATGGGGCGGATTTCCATCCATCGGATACACATCAAATAAGTTCAGCCTTGATACTGCTTTTGGACAATATGGGGGAGCAAGCATAAAAGCAATTGAAAGTCCGATAAAGACTACAAGTGGAGTGATCGCAAGTACAATTAAGTATCAACCATGGAGCAATTACGTACTCAATGCAAATTTCGGTGTAGAACAGATAAACAAGGATGAATCACGGTTTGTCCGTAGTACAAATTGTAGGGTTAAAACCAGTTGTGCAGATACTGTAGGGAACAGGAGAGAAATATCCGAAAGCAGAGGTGTTTACACCGCTAGAGTGAATGCGTCTACAAATCTTAATCTGGGACCATTGAACAGATTTCTGGATATTCGTCCTACAGTGGGAGGGGATTTTAAAAAGACAGACAATAGGCTCATTTCTATTGCCAAGGATAGTATCCCGGCTGGGGATCGGTCCATTAACGCAGGGCGTTTTGCCAACTCCAGTAATACCTCTGTAGAGAATGCAATAGCTGGCTGGTTTGTCAGCTCCACCATCGGACTATTCCGCAGAATTTATTTCGATGTGGGAGTTCGTCAGGATATAGGCAGTGCTATCACTTCCACAAACGATGCAATATACCCAAAGATCGGTGGATCCTGGCTTGTATCAGATGAGCCTTTCTGGAGACAGAATTCAATTGTCAACAGCTTCCGAGTTAGATCTGCAATTGGACACTCGGCTGTTCAGCCTGATCCAGGGGACATCGATGGTCGATTTGTGCACGGCGTCGAGTACATAAAAGGTAAAATCGTAAATTCAGTTGATCTTTCTTCGTCGGGAAACAGTAGACTACAGCCGGAACGCTCTGTCGAGCTTGAGTTTGGTTTCGATCTGGATATGCTGTATGACAGGTTGAATTTAATTGGAACATTTGCGCAAAAGGAAAATAGAAATACGCTTGTTGTCAGATCTTTGCCTCCTTCGTTTGGATCGGGTGGATCACGAAAGGAAAATATAGCCAGAGTAAGAAATCAGAATTTTGAATTGAGTGTAACAGCGCGTGCGCTGGAGACAAGCCGTATGTTACTTGTACTCAATTATGCTTTGACTGCGAGTGGAAATAAGGTCGTAACATTGGGTGATGGTATCAGTCCATTCTCTCAGAATCAATCCATAATTGCTGCTGGTTACCCATTAGCTGGAATATGGGCTAGAAAGGTGCTGGGATATCGCGACAGGAATAAAGACGGCCTGCTAGCAAGAAATGAGGTTATACTGTCCGACTCATCAGCGTACATAGGTTGGAGTCAACCGCGATATAGAACAAGCTATGGCGTTTCGTTTACCTTGAATAATCAGATTGTTTTCGATACTCGGTTTGCCTATCAGAGCCAGTATGTTCAGGATTATAGACTGGAGCTTAGGTATGGAGCGGAAGATCAGAATGCTCCACTTTATGAACAGGCCGCTTCTGTTATTACGAATATAACTGGAAAGAAGCCGGTTTCAGATCTGAGATGGAATTCAGCAAGTGTAACTTATAACCTTCCTGCAAGTATTTTACGAATAATAGGAGGGCGTAGCGTATCCGTCTCGCTTCAGGGAAGCAATCTCGGACTATGGACAAATTACGTTGGGCGGGATCCAGGTATTAATACTGAAATAATGAGAGGAGAATCCATGATGGATGATGGTTTAACTTCTCCTAGACCCAGACTATATGTTCTTGATTTCAAAATCGGGTTTTAACGTAAGGAACATAACTGACTATGAAAAAAATATTTGAGTGTATTACATCAGCTTTTATAATAATTGCTGTATTAGCATCATGCTCATTAGCAGACCTTGTAAATGTAGATAAACCTCAATTGGGGACCGACATTGATCACAAGTACCTGGATACTCGAGAGGGATCTCTTGGTCTGCTTTATTCCACTCTTGGTAGTTTACAGGCAGGAGTCAGTAAGGCCGCTCTGGAGGTTGGATTGTTCACAGATGAACTCACAGCGCGTCCATATAACTCATCAATTGAGAGTAGTGACACGAGGGTCGAATTTACAGATATCAATGGAATTGTTGGGATTAGTTTCCCTGCATACTCGGATCTGCAGGCGGCTCGGGTACGTGCTGGTCATGCTCGTTACTTTTTGAGGCGTCAGAACGATAGCACCTTGAATTTTGCAATAAGTGCTGCTTATGCCTATGAGGGATATGCAATAATGATGTTGGCAGAAAATCTCTGCTCCGGTGTTCCTCTATCAGAAGCTCCATACGGTGGTACAGCAGTATATGGACGAGCAATACCGTCTGATTCACTATTTCGTATAGCCATCTCGAAATTCGACTCCTCGTTAGTTATACAGCACGACAGCGCCTCATACATAACGTTAGCAAAAATTGGTAAGGGAAGAGCCCTGATGTCGATCGGGATGTATGAAAAGGCTGCTCAAGCAGTTTCAGATATTCCTACTTCAGCGGATTACAATATCTATTATACAGAAGCAGCTACTTCAAATCCCAATTCTGTCAGAGCTACCGTTGAAAACGCATTCTGGACAAATACCAACATTCTTGGAGTAGTCAAGCCAAATGATCTATATGAAATTGTCAATCTGGAAGGAAACAATGGGTTGATGTGGTTTACAGACCCTGAATCGATAGACCCGAGGCTACCGGTTACGGTAACTAGCAGTCAGGGAGTATATACATTTCCTGCTATAGTCAGGCAGATGAAGTTTATTAACGGAAATGTTGTTTTAAAGCTGGCTTCTGGTATTGAAGCTAGAATGATTGAAGCTGAGTATCAGTTGAGCATTAATGACCCACATTGGATTGAAGAAGTTAATGAGGCCAGAAGAACTCTGGCTCTATCAGATCTGGTATCTCCTTCAATAACTACACAGAAGATCGATCTCCTCTTCAATGAACGAGCGCTATGGTTTTACGGACATGCTACAAGGCTCTCGGATATGCGCAGGCTAGTGCGTCAGTATGGGAGAATCATAAATAGTGTATATCCAGTTGGGAGTTACAATAGATCCGCCGCTATTTATACATATGGGGATGCTACTGTGTTTATACCAACTGATCCAGAATTCGTGGATAATTATAACTATTCCGGTTGTATCAATAGAAACCCATAGTCGTTAAACGATATAATTATGAATATTGCCAATACGTTAAAATGCTTCTTTCTGTTATTGTTGAGTTCCGCATGTGTTGACATGCAAAGTCCAGAAATGGACTCTCTGGAACCTTCCGATGTTTTTGCAGAGGTAAAGATCCGATCGGAGGCAATTATGATAGCAGAAGGCGATTCGCATCAGATAGAATTTGAACTTATCGCGATGAATGAAGATGCGATTCCATTGAATCCTGATGCAATCAAATGGACGTCTGCCGAGTCCAACATAGTCTCAGTTTCAAACACAGGAGTTATTCAAGGCCTGCAGGTATCTAGCAGTCCTATTATTGTAGAGGTCAAATACACACATAAATATGTTACTATGTTTGATACGGTCAGGGTTTATGTGACAGACGGAAAAATAGATGCTGATGGGATCAGACTCATTTCACTGGATAGTAGCAGGGTTGGAGGTACCGCAGCATTTGGAGCTCCGAGAATAAGAGTAGATCTTTATAAGACCGGTGCTTTAGTAAAAAAAGGATCCCTTATTCCTATTCAAATAGACCCGCCGGCTGAGTTTCGAGTAGACGGGACTGGTGGCCCCGATTCGGAGCCTGTATACCGTATTACGAATAGTAAGATTTTAATCGGAAAATTTTGGATTCGTGCGTCTTTGAATCTTTATGGTGTAGAGGTAGAGGACAGTCTACAATTTACCGGACTATATGGTGATCAATCTGGTAGTCTCTGGATTGCTAATATTCCTGCAGATTATAACGCTCCTGTACCTGTGTTGGATACAATGCCTCTGCCTCTTTTTCAACCGTGTTCGATAGTGGCAATCTTAAACCTTTCGTCGATTGCCATCGATGTTATTTTCTCCGATTCTATGGCATCTTCTACAGAGTGTGCAGCAGCACCTGCAAGCTATTTCCCCCCACCCTCACCTATACTAACTCATCTGGGTGAATTTATTGGTGGGAACGTAATTAATGTCCCTCCTTGGGGCCAGGCAATTCGTAGAAGCAGCACTCTGGGAGTTATAGAATATTCAGTCAGGAAGACAGATACGAAGCAAATTATTCCGTGGTATGCAAATCATTTTAAACAGGTCGATGTAAATGAATAAAATTATTCAATCGCATTTTAATACTTATTAATATTATGCTATATTCACGAAGAAATCTTCTGAAGAGTACAGGTGCTGTAGGGATGAGTACGCTCGTTGCAAGCAAAAGCGAATTGTTGACCGCAACTGCAAAATATCCGTTAGAAGCTGTTGATCGTAAGCAAATAGTAGATGCTGCAATAGAGGCTGCTGTCTCCAGCGGTGCCACCTATGCAGACGCAAGATTGACACATATTGGAAACCTACGGATTAGTGGCTTATCTCACACCAGATCAGAGAATATGGCCTTTGGGATAAGGGCTCTTTATCAGGGATACTGGGGCTTTGCAGCCAGCCCTGTCTGGTCGAATGAGGAAGCTGTTAGGCTTGGCCAGGCAGCTGTGGCCCAGGCCAAAGCAAATGTACTTGGCAGGGAACGTATCACTCAACTTGCCCCTCTGGAAATTACAAATGGGCATTGGGAAATGCCAATCAAGGACGACCCATTTAGTATGCACCTCGATGAGATTATAGATTTTGGCAACGGGCTGTCTTCTTATGCCATTAGTCTAAAATTTATGAGAACGTTTTTTCACATCTTTGAGTTTAGCCGTACTAATAAGATATTTGGAAGTTCACTGGGACAGTATACAACACAAACCCTGTACCAGAGCTCTGCAAATATGGGGATTAGGGTAAGTGATAGCACAGAAGAAGCTGATGGAATCATAGAAGAAATCTCGCCGGCAGGTTTGGGTTTTGAATATTTTAGAGATCGTCCATTACGGGAGTACGTAAGAATCTGTCATGAGGAAGCCGTGCAGGACTTGAAATTACCTCGTAAACCTATAGATCCGGGAAGATATAACGTATTAATAGATCAGAGTGGTGTTGGATCCTTATTGAATCAATCAATTGGTTCTGCAACTGAAATTGATAGGGTGTTTGGGTTCGAAGCTAACTCAGGTGGTACAAGCTATATAACAGAGCCGGAAACCATGTTGAATTCGTTTAAGATCGGTTCTTCATTATTGAATGTCTTCTGTGATAGATCGGAGCCTGGGTCTGTCGGGCGTGTAAAATGGGACGATGAAGGTGTTGAGCCGGTTAGATATGATCTTGTAAAGGGTGGAACCCTGATAAATCTTCAAACCAATAGGGAGGGAGCATCATGGATAAAAGATCATTTTCAAAGTACAGGACAGCCGCTTAAGTCATTCGGATCAGCTAATGCGCCGTCAGCATTAGATGCCCAGATCGTCCATAAAGCGGACATGTACCTCAGGCCGGATCAATCTACGTTGACGAGAGATGATCTTAGAGAAGATATAGATGAGGGAATTGAGTTGCGGATTCCAGCTGTAAGCATGGATTTTCAGCAGGTTACGGGATGGGCTCGTGGTGGTAGGGCCTATGAAATAAGTAAGGGAAAGCGTATTTCGAGGCTGGGCAATGCTGGAATGTTGTTCAGGACGTCAGAATTATGGTCTAATATGATCAGGCTTGGAGGGCAGGATAGTGTCAGATACTACGGCCTTAAGTCGAGTAAAGGACAACCCAATCAGACTATTGCATCAGGGGTTTATGTCCCGCCCGTCCTATTTAAGGAGATGACCTTTATTGATATAAAGAGGAAGGCCTAGAATGCCCAGCAAAGACAAAAAGATCTTTAATGAGAACGAAGCGAAAGTAATCATTGAGGAAGCTGTATCACATATGATGCCGGAAGGCAGACTCTTTGTACGATTGGCTAATTGGTTGGGTACCGGCCAGAGCTGGGCGAGAAATCGAGCCTCAATGTCATCCGATCAACGTGAGATAACGTTGTTCATGTCAAAGCCATATAGCCATCGTGTGGATCAATGGCGTGATATTCGAGCGGTTACAAATCAGACAGATATAGAATCTCTCAAGGGTATTGGTCAGCATGTAGATTTCTATTATAAAATATGGAAAGAGAAGTATCCTCCTGATTTAATTGTCAGTAAACCTGAGTCGGACGAAAAAGGAGCAGAGGTCTGGGCTAATAAGACATTTGATAGAAATGTTACTGAAAACGCTGCTGCTGTAGAAGAACTGACACGTCTATCAGAAGCGGCTAATCTGATGTCTTCCGGTTATATCGAAACAACTGGCTGTACAGCATTGCATTACAGTAGAGATGAATGGGGGCGTGTAGAATGGCAATGGGGACAGGTTACTCAGGCGCAATGCTCCGTAACTGTACGTGAGGCGCGCGGAAACGGTTCTGCGTGGACAGGTCTTACTTCATTCGATGTTGATCGCATCGATATTCGCAGTATATCAACTATGGCACTGGACCGATGCAGGAAGACCCTTGACCCGGTGAGGATTGAGCCCGGGAGATATCAGGTTATTATGGAACCACAGGCAACAGCTACATTTATGAATTTATTTATGGAGGTGCTAGAGCGTGCCGATCCTGAACAACGGAAAGGTGGCCCTATGCTTCTCGGACATGATAAATCCATTAATAGGTGGAGAAGTAAGCTTGGTTTAAAGATCGTTGATGAAAGGATAAATATATTCCATGATCCTGCAGATCCGATGGTTGGGAGCCATGTTGCGCCGCTACATCGACGGGTCGATTTTGTAAAGAATGGAATACTTACCAGCATGGCTTCGGATTATTTGGATCGTCTGAATGAAATTTCAGATATCTATCCGGCCTTCCCTACATCTTCATATACTCTACAGGGAGGTGATGTGTCAATCAACGATATGATTTCATCTTCTAAACGCGCATTACTGGTAGCAAGATTTACACAGCCAGAAATTGTTGATGTCCCCAGTATGCTGTATTCTGGGTTTACGAGAGATGGGTTGTGGTTGATCGAGAACGGGGAAATTACTAAATCGGTACGGAATTTCAGGTGGACAGAGTCCCCTCTTTTTATCATGAATAACATAGAACAGATCGGTGTAGAGCAACAGGTTTTCGATCCCGTTACATCCCGAAATCCCCTTGGCGGTAGTTTCTTCTCACTCTCTCTGAATAATGTTGTTGTTCCACCTCTTAAAGTGAATGATTTCAGCTTTACCTCTACGATCGATGCCATATAATGATGTATAAAAAAACTATAAAGTTATTGCTCTTCATCATTGCACTAATTCCCACAGTAAACTTGTCTGGACAAACCAGGTTTGCCCGTCCCGATACGGTTCCTGATTATGCCTCATATAGGCATCTTGATGAGTGTATTGCAGCGATTCGTAGAATGAAACAACAGGCCGTCTTGGCGGATCCTGTGTGGCTAGATACACTTAGTATACTCACTCAGGTAGAAAAGCGGCTTCCTCAGGAGGTCGTAAAGTATGCAGGTGAATGTGTTTCCAGGATTGACGCTGATACCGTGCCGCTGAAACAGGTTCATATGTATGCAGAAGCGTTGCTGGTAGCAGATCGGGATGAAGATGCGGAAAAGCTTTATTTACGGTGGGCTGATACAATCGATAACAACCCGGCGGGTGAAGGCTTCTGGCAGAAGATCCTAACTTATCTGAATGCGATTCCTGTTAGGATGGACAAAGCGTTATCCGTATATAATTCAGGACTCCCAAAATTCCATCCTGATTCAGTTTCGACAAATGTTACGTTTCGAAGTATGGTTGGATCCCGTTTACTTGCAGTTGGAGACTATTCCTTGGCAAATCAGATTGGACGTGAAATTATAGAGATTACTGATACTATGTCAGATAAGTATAGAACTCCAGCATATAATTTTAGTGCGTCGGCAATTATCTTCCCGTTTCTGAAACGGCTTATGCCTCAGGAGGCTATAGATAGTCTTGAACTTTCTACCGAAGCATACAGAAATTATATGGCTTCAATATGGAAATCAGTATTTGGTCATGAGCCAGATCTCGAAATTGGCCCCTTTGCAAAAAAGGCACCACCTGTTGCAGGTAAATACTGGTATTCAAATCTTAATTCAACAGGCGAGATCCAGGCAATATTGCCTACCGTAACCCCGGATACTCCAGCTATTACTATTGTATACTTTGCCGGGGGAGGGTGTCATTCACACTATAAGAAGGTTGATCTGGGGCGTAATAACGGTATTGCATCCTGTTGGGGAGCCATTCATAGAATTCGAAGTATAATGAAACAATATCCCAATATTAAACTTACTGTTGTTTCAAATACATTTGGGTCTTTTGCTGATGCTCCTCCTCTCAACCCACAACAGGAAGCGGATACTCTGGCAAATTATCTTCTAGGGTTTCATGGTTTAAAGGGAACGCACGTTATTTACGAAACCGATTTTATCAGGTTGGCTGATTATGATAATCGTAAGGTTGATATCGAAACAGATAATCAGGCCCAATATAAATTTGGACCATTTAGCCTGCATACGGCAAACGAGGTGGTGATTGTTGATGAATTAGGTCAGATATTTCATTTCGGACCCCTCGTAGATACTAGGAATAATCTGGAATTTACGGTTGACTCCAGAATTAAAGCTGTAATGAGTAGAGCTGCGAATCGAGGTAAGAATTAGGAAGAAAGAAAGGAGGCATTTGCAAGGATGATTGTTCGGAATTGATTTTTATATAATTTCCCCCACTTCCGTAATCGCGACCGAACTGGCAGATTAGTAAAATGACTGAGCGGGAAATCATTTCTCATTCTCAATCATCTTGTGCTGCAGTATGAAGTTATCGTTTTGGTTTGGTCGATCGGACTCAGCTAAAAGCGAAGGGAGGAATCGGTCACACCGTTCGAGGTCCGGTGCTAAGAATGGGGAGGAAAGCTCTGCCGGACCGGATAGCTCTCCCGTTGTACTTGATGATCGAATCCTCCGATTGCGGCAGAATGATGAAGATACTTTCGCCTCAATATTCCGGGAGTACGCTTCCGGATTACTCACTTTTGCATGGCGCAAGGTAGACTCACGCGCTATAGCTGAGGAAATTGTTCAGGATGTGTTTTTTGACATCTGGGAACGTCGCATGTCTCTGCAACCTGAAATCCTACTACGTGCCTACCTTTATCAGGCGGTCCGCTATAGGGTTCGGAATCAATACAGATCCAATAAGGTGGAGCGACGCTATGAAGAGCGTATGGCTACAGAAGCTATTAATAATGAGATAGCAGTTGCCTCTGAAAATACGGATGATCTGGTAAAAGAAATAGAATTAAGAGAGGTTATAGCAGCTTCCATAAAACTCCTGCCACCTCGTAGCAGAGAAGTCTTCCTTCTTAATCGTCAGCATAACCTATCGTATATGGAGATTGCGAAGACTTTAGGTATATCTGTCAAGACGGTTGAGGTTCACATGGGCAGGGCTCTTGCTGCCTTACGCCAGTGTATGGCTGATTGGGTTAAATAAACCGATTTTTCCAGTTTTTTTGTGTTTGAGTAAGGGTATTCCTGAAGAAGGGTGACTTAAGGAGTATGGATCATTCCACTCAAAAAAGCACATCTGGCTTTAATACCTCCATGGAAACCTGGGAGCTTGAATCGCTGGCTCGTTATCTCTCAGGCGAATGCAGTCCTGATGAATCTGAAAGAGTGTGTGCCTGGATTGAGTCGGATCCAGAGCGTACTAAGATGGTTGCAGGAATGCAGCAGGTATGGTCTCAGGCAAGCACCTCCGGTTTGCAGTGGGATACTGCCCGGGTCTGGGACGCCATACAAGCCAGGCGCAGACTCGAAGATAAACCAGTACCAGGCAGAAATGTTCGCAACCCCGGACGTATGTTTTTTGGGGGGGCTGTTTTGTCTGCTATTGCGCTGCTTGCAATTGGCACATTTGTTCTGAATAAAGATTCCGGATATTCAAATGTTCGTGCAAACCTGCGTGAGCCAGCGTCCGAGAGAGTTTTCGCCACACAACGTGGACAGCAAAGTATAGTCCGACTGCCGGACGGAGCTGAAGTCATACTGGCACCCGACAGTCGTCTCCATGTTAGTAATACATATGGTGAGTCCGGTCGTAATGTATATCTGGAAGGAACCGCTCAATTCTCCGTAAAGCATGATCCAAAAAGCCCTTTTGTCGTGCACACAGAGTTTGGTCAAACTCGAGATCTAGCCACCGTATTTGTTGTGACGGCTTATCGTTCCGATACTGCACAACGAGTTGCTGTGAGTGAAGGTGTTGTTGAGGTTGTTGGGAATAAAGGAGAGCACGCACCTGGCATCCTGAATCCTGGAGATTTAGGTGTATTGAATCAGAACGGAATATTAGCTGTTCAAAATAATGTAGATATCTCGGTTTATACATCATGGACTAATGGTGAGCTACGGTTTGTTGAAACACCGCTTAAGGACATAGTAGCTGAATTGGAAAGATGGTACGACGTAAATATCAAAATATCGGATCAATCGATCGCAGCAATTCCTCTTACTGTAAGTGTGGGTAGAGGGACAATTGAGGATGCTATTAATCTCATTGGAAAAATTCTGGGCATTAAACCGGTACAGCATGGTTCTGAAATTAGCCTTATCAAGGAGTCTGTAAAGTGAACTATAACCCATTGGGGATGGCAACTCTGCTTGTCTGTCATCTTATTTGTGGAGAGTCTGGCAGCTCTCAGACAAAAGATTCAGATGGTAATCAAACACAAGCATTATCTGCGCGACATGAATTAGTATCAGGACAGTCTGCCAGGAAGCAGATCACAATTAATATGAAAGATGTTCCATTAAGGAAGATACTGACTGAGATTGATAGTTTAGCCGGTGGATTACGCATGTCATATTCTCCAGCTGCAATTCCTTTAGATAGAATTGTTTCATTGAATGTCAAAAGTGTATCTCCGGAAAAGGCTCTATTTGAATTATTGAAAGGGTTGAATATTCGTATTGAGAAGGGGTCAGAGGGACAGATATTATTACTGCCGTCGCCATCGAATGATAGCTCCGTGAATCAGGCCACTGGAAGTATTAAAGGGGTTGTAATTGATTCTGCAACCAAGCAACCATTGCCAGGAGTTACCATAAGTATAGTGGGAAGTGCTATTTCGTTTATTTCCGGTAAAGATGGGGCGTTTAAGTTAGGGAAAGTGCCCGTCGGAAAGCGCACATTAAATGTAAAGGTTCTTGGGTATCAAACGCAGTCGATTCAGGTTACGGTAGAAAATAATCGGGAAAGTAGTTTGACTATAACACTGAAACCAGCGGCGACAAGTTTATCTGAAGTTGTAACTACCGCTACCGGAACTCAACGACGCGTCGAAGTTGCCAACGACATCGTCAAGATCAATGCGGATCAGATCCGGGAACGCGCACCTGTCAGGAACGTAATTGACATGATCGAAGCTGCGCAGGTGCCAGGTGTTCTGGTAACCAGAGGTGGTGGTGATCCAGGCGCACCCTCACGCATCCGAATTCGTGGGATAGGAAGTATATCTCAGAGTAACGACCCGGTAATGATTGTAGATGGGGTATGGATTGATGCTACAATGTCACAACCCTCCCGGCTAGACGATATAGATCCTGCGTCTATTGAAACTATTGAGATAATCCGTGGCCCTTCTGCAGCGACTCTGTTCGGGCAGGATGCAGCAAATGGAGTAATTGTAGTCACTACAAAGAAAGGTCGGGCTGGACCAACAAGGTGGACGTTCTCGTATAACCGCGATTGGGGACAAACTTACGGAACTCATCCGCTGTTTTATCGCGGGATTGGAACTAACACCGATGGCTTAACTGGTCTTCGGTGCCCAATTGCCTCTATACTTGATTATAGTTGCAGGCAGGACACAGTTCTTGTCTATGATCCCAATAACAGCCTGCTTTCTCGTGAGGGAGTAGAAACGAAGAATAGGTATGTTATTCAGATGGAAGGAGGAGCTCCGAATGTTACATATGCCCTAACTCTTTCTACAGGAAATACAGTCGGTGTTAGAAGAGTGTCCGGCATAGATAAGATTCGATATGGCATACTCGGCTATAGACCGGACTCCGAATTCAGCACTCCGTCCGGGCTCAAAAGAAATAGCATAGTAAGCTCCATTGTGCTTAATCCTCGTAGTAATCTTACGATGAACTTATCTTTGACAGGGACTCAATCCAATTTAAAAGACAATAGTCTGGAAAACTCCTGGAGGGGACTACCAGTGGTTGGATTCGGTATGATTGATTATAGTCTGGATACAACATTCGGAACATATGGAGGCGGGACAATTACAGCGGTAGATAAACCTACAAAGACGACGACTGGAGTTATTGCAAGCACGATTCAATACCGCCCTCGTGATCAGTATGTTATTAACGCTAATCTCGGTGCAGAACAGATAAATACAGCAAGGTCGAAGTTCGGTCGTAGAACCAATTGCCGCATCGATACAGGATGCGCGGATTCGGTTGGGTACAGGCAGGAAGAATCTGAAACTAGAAGTGTTTATACTGCGAGATTGAATGCCTCTACAAGTCTTAACCTCGGCCCGTTTAATAAGTTTTTGGATGTTCGTCCCACAATTGGTGGAGACTTTAAAAAGACTGATAATGCATCGGTCTTCATATCTAAAGACAGCATCCCTATTGGAGACAAATCAATCAACATGGGTAATTTTGTTACCTCCAGGAATGCTGCAGTGGAAAACGCAATTGCAGGTTGGTTCGTCAGTTCTACAATAGGTTTGTTTAGTCGTATTTATTTCGATGTCGGAGTGCGTCAGGATATAGGTAGCGCTATTACATCTACCAATGATGCTATCTATCCCAAAATAGGTGGTTCGTGGCTGGTGTCAGATGAGGGTTTTTGGAGAGAGAATTCATTCATTAACAGCTTCCGGCTCAGATCTGCCATTGGGCATTCCGCAGTGCAGCCGGATCCTAGTGATATTAACGGACGGTTTACGCATAATGTAGAATACGTTAAAGGGAAAATTGTAAAGTCTGTGAATTTACAGGGGCCGGGAAACAGCAGGCTACAGCCAGAGCGTTCTATCGAGCTGGAGTTGGGTTTCGATCTTGATATGTTGAGTGATAGGTTGAACCTAATTGGAACATTTGCGCACAAGGAGAACAAGAATACACTCGTAGTCAGATCGTTACCTCCATCGTTTGGGCCGAGTTCCACACGAAAGGAAAACGTTGCAAAAGTCAGAAACGAAAACTTCGAACTAAGTGCAACAGGACGAGCGATAGAAACCCATAACATGTTACTGATTCTTAACTACGCGTTGACTGTAAGCGCAAACAAGGTGGTGAATTTAGGTAATGGTATAACTCCTTTTTCGCAGAACGAATCCAGAATAGTTGGGGGATATCCGTTGGCCGGCGTGTGGTCCAAGAGAGTTCTTGGCTATCGCGATAGAAATAGAGATGGTCTTCTGGCAAGAAATGAAGTCGTATTGTCGGATTCACTTGTGTATATGGGATGGAGTCAACCTGGATATAGAGCCAGCTATGGTTTTTCATTTACTCTGAATAATCAATTCGTTTTCGATTCGCGATTCGCATATCAAAGCGAATATGTTCAGGATTATCGATTAGATCCTGGATATGGCTCAGAAGATCAAAGCGCACCTTTACATGAACAGGCCGCATTTGTTATTTCAGGCATAAATGGAAAGAAGCCTGTATCTGACCTGAGATGGAATTCTGCTAGCATAACTTATCGTGTTCCAGCCAGCGTTCTGAAAAGATTTGGCGGGCGCAGTGTGTCAGTCTCGCTTCAGGGGAGTAATCTTGGGTTATGGACGAACTACGTAGGACGTGATCCGGGGATTAACACTGCAATAATGGATGGGGAAGTTATGATGGACAATGGAAAGACTCCTCCGGCGCCCAGGATGTATGTTCTTGACTTCAAAGTCGGCTTCTAACTGAACAGGATAACAAGTCATGAAAAAAATATTTGATACTACGATATCTGTTCTTGCAATGAGTGTCATGCTTGCATCATGTTCGCTTAGTGATCTTGTAGACGTAGATAAACCCCAACTAGGCGCCGATATAGATCACGAATATCTGGATACCAGGGCAGGAGCATTGGGTTTACTTTATTCTACGCTCGGTAGCTTACAGGCGGGTATTAGTGTATCTGCGTTGGAGGTGGGGCAGTTTACTGATGAGCTTACGGCACGCCCTTATACTAGCGGAATTGAACGCAGTGATACGAGGGTAGAACTTGAAAGTAGCATTGGAGTTAAAGGGATTCCATTTTTAGCATACGGATCGTTACAGGCGTCGCGAGTAACAGCTGGTTATGCACGTTATTTCCTTAGGCGGAATCATGATAGTACGTTGAATTTTGCAGTTAGTGCAGCGTACTCGTATGAAGGATATGCAATAATGATGCTCGCCGAGAATCTGTGCTCTGGCGTTCCTCTATCTGAAGCTCCATACGGTGGAGTCGCTGTATACGGTCGTGCACTCCCATCTGATTCGTTGTTTCGTATTGCTATCTCAAAATTCGATTCTGCTCTGGCTATACAACATGATAGCGTTTCATATGTAACTCTGGCAAAGATAGGGAAGGGGCGAGCGTTAATGGCGCTGAAGCTTTATGAAGAGGCGGCTCAGACTGTTTCGGACGTCCCAACATCGGCCGAATACAATATTTACTACACTGAGGCGGCTACTTCGATTCCAAATTCTTCCACTACCAGGATTGAAAATGCATTTTGGACTCATATACCTGGTGCCATACCTCAACCGAATGACCTCTATGAAATAGTCAATCGGGAAGGAAGCAACGGATTAGTATGGTTCAGTAACCCCACATCTCTCGATCCAAGACTGCCAGTGACTGTAAGTCGTAGTACGGAAGGAGTCTACAGCTTTCCCGCTATTGTAAGACAGATGAAGTTTATTAACGGAAGTCCAGTGATAAAGCTGGCAACTGGTATTGAAGCCAGAATGATTGAAGCAGAATATCTGTTGAGCACAAATGATCCAAACTGGATCGATGCAGTTAACGAAGCCCGAGCAACTAAATCGCTACCGGATTTGAGCTCTCCATTAACCGCTACACAAAGCATAGACTTGCTCTTCTCTGAACGTGCTTTCTGGTTCTACGGTCATGCTACAAGGCTCGCAGATATGCGCAGATTAGTTCGACAGTATGGTCGGCTCGTAAATTCTGTATACCCAATTGGAAGTTACAGCAGATCACTGAATGTATACACGTATGGAGATGCTGTTGTTTTTATTCCGGCGATCGCAGAATTTCAGAATAACTATAACTATTCCGGCTGTTTAAATAGAAATCCATAGAGACACAAATACTATTATGACTTTCCTCAATACTCTAAGAATATCCTTATTGCTGGCTTTGAGTGTCTCCTGTGTCGATATCCAGAGCCCCGATTTGGAATCTCTGAAACCATCAGATGTTTTAGCAGAGGTCAATATAAGATCGGCAGCAATAATGATAGAACAAGGCGACTCGCATCAGATTGCATTCGATCTGATATCTGTAAGTGAAGAGCGTATTCCGCTTGATCAACATGCGATTAAATGGACTTCATCAGAATCCAATGTGGTATCTGTATCAGGCTCGGGTATAGTTTACGGCCACGCTGTATCCAGCAGCCCGATTTTTGTAGCAGTTGAGTATGAGCATAACTATGTCACTATGTTCGATACAGTAAGAGTTTATGTTACAGATGGAAGGATAGACGCAGATGGAATAAAACTCATATCTCTGGATAGCAACCGGGTCGGAGGACCTGGAAAAATGGGTGCTCCAAGAGTTAGAGTGGACCTTTATAAAGGTGATAGTTTGATACAAAAGGGTTCTGTAATTCCTATTGAGGTTGATCCACCTGCTGAATTTAGAGTTGATGGTGCAGGTGGCCCTGATTTGGAACCGGTTTACAGGATAACGAATCAGAAAATTCTACTTGGAGGTTTTTGGATACGTGCCTCATTGAATCTCTATGGAAATGAGGTGGAGGACAGTATCAGATTTACGGGATTATACAACGAGAGTGCTAATGGGATGTTGTTCAGTGGCATTCCAGTAAATCCTCGTCCTATACCAGAGTTGGATACAGTTCCACTGCGCATCTATCAACCATGTGCAATATTATGGATTACTAATTTTTCGACTATTCCAATTGATGTAATTTTTTCTGATTCTACAGCTTCGTCCACTGGTTGTGCTTCAGCTCCCGCGAATGCAGTTCCTGCTACAACCCTTTTTATAGGTGACTTTATTGGAGGTAATGTTATAAACATACCTCCCATGGGAGGGCAGGCATGGCGTAGAAGTAATACTTCTGGAGTCATTCGGTATACTGTTAGAAATTCTGCTACGAAGGAGATTATTCCATGGGAGATATATCACATGAAGCAAGTTGATATACAAGACTGATTTTATACTAGTTAACCTAGATACTTAATAGACAAATGAGATATTCAAGAAGGCATATTCTAAAGAATACTGGTATTGTGGGAGTGGGAGCTATCGCTGTGCCTACGCGAGGTGCTACGTTGGCTCGTGTTAAGAACTACATCGAAAGTGTTGATCGAAAGGCGATTGTAAATAGAGCGATAGAAGCTGCTATTGCATCAGGTGCTAGCTACGCAGATGCGAGACTGTCCCATAATGAAGAGCTGAGAGTTGCCAGGCGAGGACCAACGAGAACCGAGCATATGGCCTTTGGAGTGCGGGCACTTTATCAGGGATACTGGGGTTTTGCTGCAAGTCCTGTCTGGTCAGAGGTGGAGGCCGCAAGGCTTGGCGCAGCTGCTGTTGCTCAGGCTAAGGCAAATGTTTTGGGTCGAGCAAGGCAAGTTGAACTGGCTCCATTGGATGTAAGCAATGGGCATTGGGAAACTCCCGTCAAAGATAACCCATTTAGTATTCATAATGATGAGATGGTTGACTTTAACCAGGGGTTAACCTCATATGCGATGAGTTTCAAGTTTATGAAGGGTTTCTGGTTTCGTCCTAAGTTTCTTCGTAATAGTAAGGCTTTTGGAAGTTCGTTAGGACAGTTTACTACACAGATTTTGTATCAGTCCGGTGCTGAAATTGACTTCGGTTTAGAAGACAAGTCAACAGGACGTTCAGCATCCGGTAAAGTTGAAGAGTTTTCACCTGCTGGTCTTGGGTTCGAATATTTTCGAGATCGCCCTTTACGAGAGCTGTTCAGAATTGCTTATGAAGAAGCATTGGAGGATTTAAAGATGCCTCTTAAACCTATTGAACCCGGAAGGCACAACGTACTGATTGATCAGAGTGGAGTTGGAACGCTGCTAAATCAGTCTATTGGTGCTGCCACGGAGGTCGATAGAGTCTTCGGTTTCGAAGCGAATACTGGAGGGACCAGTTACATTAACGATCCTCATGCAATGATAGGAACCTTAAGGATAGGGAGCCAACTCTTAAATGTTTCATGTGATAGATCCGAGGTAGGATCAGTGGGACGTGTTAGATGGGACGATGAAGGCGTTCAGCCCGCTAAGTATGAGCTTGTAAAAAATGGTGTTCTGACGAACCTGCAGACTAATAGAGAAGGGGCATCATGGATCAAGGACTATTATCAGAAATCAGGGCAGGAATTTCGATCGTTTGGATCAGCCAATGCACCATCTGCATTAGATGTTCAACTGGTCCATAAGGCAGATATGCATCTTATGCCCGATAAGTCATCGTTGACTAGAGATGATCTTAGAGAGTCTATGGATAGCGGTATAGAGTTGCGGTTTCCGAATGCTTCTCTGGATTTTCAGCAATCCACAGGAATGACAACTGGCGGTAGAGTATATGAAATACATAAAGGTAAACGCATTTCATTGTTGCTTGATGCCGGAATGTTATTCAGGACGTCAGAATTATGGTCTAATATGACACAGATTGGAGGTGAAAGCAGCGTTAAGTACTATGGCCTTGAGTCAAGCAAAGGGCAACAGGAGCAGAAAACTACATCTGCAGTATTTGTCCCTCCGGTTATGTTCAAGGAAATGACATTTGTAGATGTAAAGAGGAAGGCGTAATGTATAAAAAAGGTGAAAGGATATTCTCCGAAGAAGAAGCCAGGAAAATAATTGAAGAGACAGTATCTTATATGGTACCTGAGGGAAGGTTGGCTATTAAGTTGACAAGCTGGTTAGGTTCCGGACAGAGCTGGGCACGGAATCGTGCATCTTTAACATCAAACCAGCGAGAGATAACGTTATACGTACACAGACAGTTTGGGTATGATTCCAGGTGGAATCCTACTATACAGGCGATATCAAATCAGACTGATTCCGAATCGCTTAAAGGAATAGCTCAATATGTGGATTTTTATTACACTCACTGGAAAGAGAAGATTCCTCCGGACATCGTTGTCAGTAAACCTTATTCCGATGCTAAGGGAGCAGAAGTCTGGGCTGATAAAACATTTGACCGAAGTGTAGTTGAAAATGCAACTGCTATAGAAGAGCTTACTCGTTTATCTGAGGCCGACAACTTGATGTCTTCCGGTTATGTGGAAACAAGTGGATGTAAGGCTTTACACTATAGTCGAGATGAATGGGGGCGTACTGAATGGCTGTGGGGAGAGGTTACTCAGGCTCAGTGTTCTGTGACTGTTCGACATCCCTCGGGAAGCGGTTCTTCGTGGGCAGGAAAAACATCCTTTGATATAGATAGGGTTAATATTCGCGAGATTGCAAGTCTCGCACTTGATCGTTGTAAAAAGTCTCTTAACCCTGTCAGGATTGAGCCGGGAAGGTATCAGGTTGTTTTGGAGCCCTCAGCTACCGCGACACTTGCAAACTTACTTATGAGTGCTCTTAATCGTTTAGATCCTGAACGGCGCGGCGGTGGGCCGGTATTCCTGGGCAAGGACGAGCTTGTTAACAGATTAAGGAGTAAGTTGGATCTCAAATTGATCGATGAAAGGATCAATATATTCCATGAACCGACTGACCCGATAGTTGGAAGTCATTTTACACCTCTCCATAAACGAGTTGATTATATAAAAAATGGTATTTTAACCGGATTGGCTGATAGTTATCTGGAGCATCTTAATGAAGTATCAGATGATCATCCGGTATATTCAACATCCTCCTTTACCCTTAGCGGTGGGGGAGTACCGATTGATGAAATGATTTCTTCTTCTAAACGAGCCTTGCTCGTTGCTCGTCTAGAGTCGCCACTGGCATTAGATAGGGAAAGTCTATTGTTTTCCGGATTTACCAGAGATGGGCTGTGGCTTATTGAAAACGGTGTAATTACAAAGGCGGTGAGGAATTTCAGATGGACAGAATCCCCTCTTTTTGCGTTGAACAACATAGAACAGATCGGTATTGAAGAACAGGTTTTTTCCCCCGTTAATTCGCGTGCACCGCTAGGTCATATATTTTCCAACTCTTTAAGTAATGTTGTGGTGCCACCACTCAAGGTGAATGATTTTTCGTTTACGTCTACAATAGACGCGGTGTAATTATGTATAAAAGGAATAAAAGTATCTTTTTTGTATTGATAGCTCTGATTCCACTAGCAAATCTGCTTGGACAGACTCGTTTTGCTCGTCCGGATACCACACCAGACTACACGTCTTATCGTCACATTGATGAGTGCATAGCCGCTATTAGGAGATTAAAAGAGGATGCTCTTTTTGCCGACTCAGTATGGTCTGATACTCTCGATTATAGACGGACTACTACAAACAAGCGGTTGCCACAACAGATTGTTGAATATGCGAAGGTGTGTGCTTCCAAGATTGATGTAGACAGTGCTCAATTAAAAGATGCACATTTATATGCAGAGGCACTACTTGTAGCGGATAGAGATAAAGATGTAGAGCGTATGTACGAGCGTTTAGAGGATGCCATCATGAAACCGTCTTCAGAAGGGGCATTTTGGAGAATGATTGATGCATATAAACGGGCCGTTCCTACTAGGCTGGATAAGGTCTTGTCTCTCCATGATAGAGCTTTGGAACTTATTCCTCCGGATTCTGCCACGATAAACCTTTCTACACGAATCTCCAAAGGTTTCTTATTACTGGAACTGGATAGCATTTCGCTAGCGAATCAAACTGCACGCGAAATTCTGGCGATTACCGATACATTATCCGATAAATACAGGACTGGCTACTACGATTTTCATGTAACAAGACCTGGTTTTGCTTTCTTTGAGAAACTTATGACGCAAGAAGCAATAGATAGCCTTGCAATTTCCACTGATGCATATGCAAGCTATCTTAACCGGATCTGGCAATCTCTAAAAGGGCACAACTCAAATGCCGAAATGGGTCCGTTCGCCTCACAGGCGCCTGCTATTAAAGGTAAATACTGGTATTCAAATCTTAATGAATCGGGTAATATTCAGCCAATATCACCAGCTGTAACTACTGGTCCCGGTGTTAAAATTCTATATTTTGTTCAGGGCGGTTGTCACTCAAATTATTTGCCAATTCCTGATAGAGGTCGTAACAATGGAAAAGAATCTTGTTGGGCCTCAACACACAAAATTCGCAAGATACTGGAAAAGTATCCCGGCACTAGACTTACGATAGTCTCAAATACATTCGGATCCTTTGCAGACGCCCCTCCGTTGAGTCCACAGCAGGAAGCGGATACTCTGGCCAACTATTTTCTCGGTTTTCATGGGTTAAAGGGGACTCAGGTGGTATATGAAACCGAATTTATTCGTCTGGCTGGTCACGACAGGCGCAAAATTGATTTGGAGACTGAAAACCAGGTGGCATATGATTTTGGAGAAAACAAACTTTATAGAAACAATACTGTAGTGCTCATCGATGAACTTGGTAAGATATTCTATTATGGAGCTATTAACTCTCGTGGAATAGATGCTAAGATAGAAACTGTAATGAATAGGGCCGCAAACAGACAGATAAAAGGCTATTAGGCGTTCTAACATTAGGTCGCTATTGTATTGAAACGTTCCGTCCTATCTTCTCTCTCGGACTGTTTCCATGCAATAGCGACACGTTGTTATAGTCATATTATACTAACTGTATTTTATATTATCCTATAGTATCTCGTTAAATCATAACCCCTTATACCTCTCAATAAAATCTTTAGGTGATTTAAAATCATCTTTCCACTGTGGCTCTTCTGGGTTATATATATCATTCTTCGCGATATGAAAATCAAAGGTAGGCATTCCATTTATCCATAGCTTCTCTGGGCGAATGACAGTCGTAAATACAACTGGTTTACCTACCTTTTTATAAAGGTCAACTATTCGATGGCATTCTGGACTAACTCCCCAAAATACACCGACTACAGTTCTGTTTTTCTGTTTCTTGAATACGGAGTCAAGGGTTTTTATTACCTTCGGATTGCCATATAACTTATCTGCCTCAAAGGTTTGAAAGTCGCCATTGGCATAGGACGTATCTGTCAATCCTCGACCGCGGGAACGAGTGATCTTCTCCAAAGAATTGGCCGTGACGGTTTTTCCTGTGGGGTTGGCTATAAAATAGGCTATGTCGGTCTTGTATTTTCGAGGCATAGCTGCAAGCGTACATGAAAGTGCCTCTGTAGCTTGAGTGGCTAGTACTAATAGTGAGAGAAAGGCTATCTTAATCACTTATTCCTCCTTTGGGATGTATTCCTATTTCAGCGTATTTCTATTAATAACTAGTAATACGTTTTAGTCCAGCAAAAAGTTGGCTTCTTCAAATGAATAATCGTATCGGTCAGCCTCTGGGGGGCAAGTCTCCTGCTAAGAAAAACTTCCTATTCTGGCTCACCTAACATCTCGGTCTGAAGGGTTAATACATATTATCCAGGTCTTAATTCCATAATAGACGTCTCTTAATTCCATGATAGACGTCCCTTGATTCCATAATAGACGTCTCTCGATTCCATATTGGCCGCTTTGGTTGTAATCCCCTGTAATGTATTGCATGATGGTGACCAGGTAGTTCCATTTGGGAGCGGAATGTTCGCTGTTCCTATCTCTTGTCTCTGGACATAATAGGGGAATCTCTCGCAGTTAGAACTTTCTATATAAGATTCGTGACTCTGAGGCATTGAAAGAGTTATATAAATCGAGTGGTGGAAACCTTAGTGAGATATTATCCTGGAGAGAATGATGAAGTTTTGTATTAATGCGAGTAAGAATTTTTGTGTCCTGTCTGCTCTTTTGTTGGCCGGCTGCTCCTATGCTACGGAGCCCAATCTTTTAGTACCTAATTCCCCCATAATCTCGGGGCTGAAAAATTATGACCGTGTGGATACCAGCTTTTATATCGTATGGCACACTGCATCCGATAGACTAGCGCAGATAATTCCTGGTTTTTCTGGAGCATTCAAAGAAGGAGATACTTTTGTCATCTTACTAGCCCCACCATACAGCTCGGAGGATGAGGATTCTGCCATCGCTAGTGTGAGGGCTTTCAATCAGTCTGCAGATCGAAATGATCAGTCATATGTAGTTAAGCCTGGCCGATATACGTTCATTCAGTTCCGAAAATGGGAGTACCAGCTTGGCAGGCTTAACGTCAAGCACAGGGTTTTTTCTTCCGGATTTAGAGCGAATCAGCAGATCGTTGAAATATGGGTCCCAGACGCCGCCACGCAGGAGGCTTATATTCGCGATTTATCTCTAACTGCCGTTCCAGCCGATGTGGTCCGGGTAGTGGTAAAAGATCGGCCCGTATTCTGAGACAATTGACAATGCAATCAGAACTACAATTCTTTGTATCTCTTCACGAAATCTTCAACTGATTTAAAGCTATCTTTCCATTGTGGGTTGTCGGGATTGTAAATGGCGTTCGTTGCAGGATGAAAATCGAAAGTAGGCATCCCATTTATCCATTTATCTTTGGGCCGAAGAACTGTTGTGAATACCACTGGATTTTTTGGGGTTACATGAAATTCAACTCTCGGGTTACATGAGGCCGTAACTCCCCAAAACACACCCACAACATTTCGATTTTTTTGTTGAAATGATGCGGTCGAGTCGCAGTGATTGAATCTCCCGCCACCTTAAGTTTAAGCTGTACGGATGGAGGCTAGAACCATTTCTCAAATGACCTAATCATTATTTAATGCTAATGCCACGTCACCTGTTCAACTGTTCAATAAGATACTTTCTAGCTCGCGCCAACTGATTTTGCACGGTACGCAAAGATATTCCCAGAGCTCCCGCAATATCTTCCACGTTCATATCATCACGATGATGCAGCAGAAATATCTCGCGACACTGTTTTGGAACGTTATTAAGGATCTTCTCCATTTGTCCCAACAGCTCTGTTGCTTCTATCTCCTGCAATGCCGGATTGACAGAAATCCGGGGGGCATATTTAGCAAGCTCAAGTAAGGATGCACTGGTTTGATGACGAACCTGTTCATATCGGGAGGTATTCATCGCCTGATTTCGCACAGCGCCCCAAAGATATTTTTTTATACTTACCTGAATCGACAGATCTGGGCCCTGTCTCCAAAGTCTGATGAAAATATCCTGGACTACCTCTCGTGCAAGTTCAATAGATCCGGTAATAGTTTCGGCGATTCTCAACATCACGGGAGAATAAATCTGCATTAGCTCCTCCAGGGCGTACTCGTCCTTATCGCGAATACGCTCTATCAACTCTGCATCGTCTTTTTCCGAGCGGAGGCGGTAATCTGCCATTTGGAGGAGTTCCAGAGACGGAGGGTAAGGCTTAATGTTGTATCAGATTCCGGATTATTGCAATTGCCGGGGCTGCATAAATAGAATTTTGTAAAAGTTTTAAAAAAAATCAGAAAAGTTTGTGCAAAATCGATCTGAGGCGTGTCCTGAAGGGCATGAGTGACGAATTCAAACCTGAAAATAGCAATTCTGATATTTTTCCTGAGCCTGAGAAGGGCGAGGGGCTGTTTTCAGGTGACGACACATCGAAACTGGATTCTGAACTACAGGAGTCAAGCCTACAGTATTCTCCACTGGATTGTCAACTAGATTCCCAACGCCCTTATTCTGAGCGACTGGATTCTGATCCCTCAATTTCTCAAAATTACGATAAGCTTTACCGTTCTCAGGTTTTGCTGAATGCTCTGGGAAATGAAGAATTGAAAGAAGTTTCAGGATTGGTCATAAGCTCTGTTATGGCCCAGGTAAAGAATGAACGGAAGGGATTCTTAACGAGTACCGAAAGTCGTGGTTCTTCATTAAGTCCCGGCTCTTCATTAGGCGGTGCTTATGAAAATCAACGTCATCCCGGCGATGCATCCTTAAGGTCTTCTGCATCAGATCGAAAAGGTTTTTCGGCTATAAGGCCTGTAATACTGAAAAGCCGTTGGTTTCAATATATAGCTACCTCTGCAGTTGTCGCTCTGATCGCAATTGGTGGTTTTATGGTGTTTAATAGTCTGGAAGAAACTCAGTATTCCGAAGGATTTTCGAGATACCGGGAGTACGCTACAAAAAACGGACAACGCGCCACATTTAATCTTCCAGATGGAAGTCAGGTTGTATTGAATGTTGGAAGTCAGATTCGTGTCCCCGAAGATTTCAATACAGCTCAGAGATTGGTTTATCTGGAGGGCGAAGCGCAATTTGCCGTTTCGCATGACGCTGCTAAACCGTTCGTAGTTAACGCTCAAGGAAATCTTATTAAAGACCTTGCCACAGTGTTCAGCATAAAAGCGTATCCTGGTGAAGGTCGAACCACAGTTTATGTGGCCGCAGGAGCAGTTTCTGTCAAATCGAAACTTGCATCATCAGAGTCTGCCGTTTTACAGGCTGGAGATCTGGCTTTAGTAACTGCCGGTCATGAAATGCATGTGGAACGCGATGTAAACCCAGGGCGATATATGGGTTGGGTATACGGTACGCTCGTATTTGAAAACGCGCCGCTTAATCTGGTTTTATTGGATCTGTCCAAGTGGTTTGACGTTTCCTTTATGGTTATGGACGCATCCATAAACGAGCGTAGAATAACAACAAGAATCAGTAATGAGTCAACAAGCGAAGCTGTTATCGCGGATTTGGCTGACATACTTGATGTAGAAGTTATAAAAAACGGGAAGACTGTAACATTTCGGTCCCGTACGATAAACGTTCCCCCAAAACAATAGGTGTTATAAATGGCTGATCGAAGTCAAATGACGTGGAAGCGCCGATACGGATTTATTGCGGTGGCAGTGTCGGTGGCGGCCGTGAGTCAGGTTGGTGCAGCCCAACACGATCAATTGTATGATTCACAATTGGCTAATGCAACTCCGAGAAATACTGTTTCTACGTCAAACCAGTTGGCAAAGGTAATTACAATAAATATCAGCGAACTGGATGTTCATACGGCCCTCAAGCAGATTGCAGCGAAGGCTGGTATAGATCTTACGTATGAGACCAGCATCATCCCGGGAAAGTCGAAGATTTCGTTTAAGGCAACGAATATCACCGCCGAACAGGCAATCCGTAAAGTCTGCGAACTTGCAGGTGTTGATGTGGATATTTACGCGACTTCCGGCAGTAGGGTGAATCTCAAAGTAAAATCAAGCAAATCAGATCAGGGGGCTAACAGTGGTAGTGTTGCTGGCAGAGTCGTAGATTCGGCGTCTGGTCAGCCAATACTGGGCGTATCAGTGATGGTGTCTGGTTCCAAATTGGGTACCACAACGGATGCACGTGGTGTTTTTACGTTGCCAAATGTTACACCCGGTGCGGCAACGCTGACTTTTAAAATGATAGGTTATCGAGTCATTTCCCAGTCCGTTGATGTTCAGGCTCAGAAGACTTCGTCGGTGAATGTCGTCCTGGCGCCATCTGCAACTACCTTGTCTGGGATCGTCACCACCGCAACCGGAACACAGCGCAGAGTCGAAGTACCCAGTGATATTGTCAAGATTGATGGTGACAGGATGCGCGAACGAGCGCCAATACGCAGTGTTGTTGACATGCTCGAAGCAGCTCAGGTGCCAGGTGTGCTTGTAACAAGAGCAAGTGGTGATCCGGGAGCTCCAGCTAGAATCAGAATGCGTGGTATTGGTAGTATCTCACAAAGCAACGATCCCGTTATGATCGTGGATGGTGTCTGGGTGGATATGTCTATGTCTTCACCGTCGAGACTTGACGACATCGATCCTGCATCTATTGAAACAATAGAAATTGTCAGAGGTCCATCCGCTTCAACTCTGTACGGACAGGATGCATCTAACGGTGTCATTATAATTACCACTAAACGTGGTAAGGCGGGGCCAACGCGTTACAATATTTCTTATAATAGAGATTGGGGACAGACGTATGGTACACTTCCTATATCATACGTCGGCATTGGAACAGCTCCGCGCCAAACAATAGCAAGCTACTGTCCTATTGCCTCAGTGCTTTCTTTTGCCTGCAAACAGGATAGTGTCATAACTTTTGATCCAAATAATAAGCTTTTGAGTAAAGAAGGAACGGCAACTAATGAGACAGTTACGTTTCAGATGGATGGGGGGGCGCCGGCTGTTACATATTCCCTGACTCTCTCTACAGGGAAAACAACAGGTGTGCGTAGAGTGGCTGAAATTGACAGGATTCGTTTTGGGATCCTGGAATATATGCCAGAGTCTAAGTTCAACCGGCCCTCCGAACTAACAAGAAATAATTTTACTGCCAATCTCTCGTTTAATCCGCGTTCAAATCTGAGCTTTGGAACGACTATTGGCGCAACTCAGTCGAATCTGAAAGATAATTTGTATGAATACAGCTGGGCGAGCAGTCAAAGAATAGTTTTCGGGAATGTGCCCCGGTCATACTCAGTTGATACCACGGTCGTTACTGGAGATATTCGTGCACTTGAAAAACCTGTGGTCACGACATCCGGCAGACTTTCCGGAAATATTCAGTATCGTCCACGTGAAAGGTACGTAATCAACGGTACTTTTGGCGCAGAGAGAACAGCACAAACGGAATCTAATTACACTAGAAGAACTAGGTGCAGTACGGCTCAGGGCTGTGCCGATACTTTGGGGGGACGTGCGGAACGTTCCGAGAACAGGAATGTTTACACCGTAAAATTAAATGCATCGACCAACCTGAATTTGGGTGCAATAGGCAGGGTGCTGGAGTTAAACCCTTCCATTGGTGGCGATTTCAAAAGAACTGGAAGGAACTTTTTTGCAATTATAAAAGATCAGGTTCCAGTAGGAGACAGATCCATCACTCAGGGAGTCGGATCATCATCAGGTATGTCATTGGATAATGCCATTGCTGGTTGGTTTCTGAATTCCACAATCGGCTTATTTAAGCGTGTATACTTTGATGTTGGAGTAAGGCAGGATATTGGAAGTGCTATTACATCTTCCAATGACGCAGTGTATCCAAAGCTAGGTGGTTCATGGCTTGTTTCCGATGAAAACTTCTGGCGTGAAAATAGGTTTGTAAACAGTTTGAGGTTGCGTAGTGCTATTGGTCATTCTGCGGTGCAACCCGGGCTCGGTGATTTGCATGGAAAGTTTATGAATTCGATGGAGTACATTGAAGGAAAGTGGGTTCCAGCCGCAGAACACATATCTACAGGAAATAACAGGTTACAACCCGAGAGAGCAGTAGAACTGGAACTTGGTTTTGATATCGATGCATTAGGAGACAGGCTGAATGTTATTGGCACCTTTGCGCGCAAGGAGAATCGCAATACACTCGTAACTCGTCCACTTCCACCTTCTTTTGGTACACCGCCTTTTTCAGGAGTGCGTAAGGAAAATGTAGCAAGAGTGCAGAATCAAAACTTTGAACTGTCTGTTAACGGCAGAGTTGTAGAAGCAAATTTCATGCGCGTCCTGTTAAACATGAATATGACAATGAGCGATAATAAGGTCGCTTCCCTCGGCAATAATCTGACTCCAAGTGGTTTAACGGAAACTCAGATCGTGCCAGGATATCCTCTTTCTGCACTCTGGACTAAAAAGGTTTTAGGTTATCGCGATGAAAACGATGACGGACTGTTGTCGCCAGACGAAATTATTCTTTCAGATTCTTTAGTTTACGTGGGTTGGAGTCAGCCACGGTTTCGTATTGGTTATGGGTTAAATGTATCAATAAATAATCAGTTGGTCTTTGACAGTCGGTTTTCCTATCAAAGTCAGTATGCCAAGAACTTCGGACAGCCAATGCGGTATGGTGGAGAAGATGTAAAAGCACCCCTTGCCGATCAGGCGTTGTTTCTGATTAACACATTTAATGACAGCAGAAATGTTACGGATCTAAGATGGACTTCCGCAAGCCTGACTTATCATCTCCCAAAGTCTATTCTCAGGAAAATGAATGGCAGGTCTGTATCGGTGGCGCTTCAAGGACGAAATCTGGGCTTATGGACAAACTACGTTGGCAAAGATCCCTCAATAAACACTACTCTTTTAGATCCCAGAATTAACAGATCGATAATATCTACTGCTGAAGGATATGCTGATAGCGGAAATGCACCTCCACCGCCAAGATCGTTTGTGCTCGACTTCAAAATCGGACTATAGCCAAATCAGGATCATTAAGATATGAAAATAAATCTATCAGTCAGCTGGTTAATAGTCGGACTCTCCGCGGTACTTACCGGATGTTCAATGAGTGATATCGTAAAAGTTGATAGTCCCCAACTCGACACAGATATCAATCATGACTATTTCAAAACGGTCGCGGGAGCGACGGCGCTTTTGAATTCATCCATTGGTTCACTTCAATCTGCTGTTAGCGAGAACTCGCTTCAAGTAGCTGTTCTCACCGATGAACTTGTGGAAATCAATCCGGCCAACGCTACTCCTTTGGATGCCCGTACGGATGAGGTTCCTCATAATGGCGTAGTGGGAATACAGTTGAAGGCGTATTCTGCGCTCCAGGCAGCTCGTGTTCGTGCAGGTTACACCAGACATTTCTTTAGAGAATTGAAGTTGCCTGCATATGATTTTGCAATCAGTGCGTCATATGCGATAGAGGGATATTCCATCCTGCTGTTGGCCGAAAATCTATGTTCCGGTGTTCCACTGTCTGAATCTCCTTATGGTGGTGAAGCCTACTATGGTAAAGGGTTGTCGACAGATTCATTGTTCAGAATCGCAATTGCCAAATTTGATTCGTCTCTTGCAATTGCTCATGATAGTTTGAAGTTCACCACTATGGCACGAGTTGGAAAAGGGCGAGCGTTGATTTCCATTAATCAGTTTGAAGAAGCTGCTGACGCAGTTTCAGGGGTTGAGTCAACACATAGCTACAAGCTGTACTATTCACAAAGCAATACTCCTATTGGTAATGCCAACTTTCCTAATGATGCATTCTGGACTCATACAAACAGGCCGATACCACAAATTGCTCACGATTCATACCAGTTGATGAATTATGAGGGGATAAATGGGATGCAATGGTATGCAAATCCTTACTCCATTGATCCAAGGCTGCCTGTTACTGTTAATGTCAACGATACAATTAGAACATTTCCTCCAATTGTTAGACAGCGGAAGTATCTGGACGGAAACATAATTTTGAATCTGTCTGGCTGGGTTGAAGCAAAGCTTATACAGGCAGAGCATCTCCTGAATAAAAAGGATCCTGCATGGGTTGTTCCTTTAAATGCTGCAAGAGCTTCAGTGGGATTAGCTGATACTGTATCACCTGCGACATTTGATCAAAAGGTTAATCTCCTTTTCCGCGAGAGAAGTTTCTGGTTTTACCTGACTGGAACACGTTTGTCTGATATGAGAAGGCTTGTACGGTCCTATGGTCGTGATGTGAACTCAGTGTATCCCGTAGGTGCATATAATCGTTCGACATATGTCTTTAGCTATGGAGATGCTGTGGTATTCATTCCGACCCTTTCAGAATTCACTACGAATCATCAATACTCAGGTTGTATTGACCGTAACCCATAAACATTGAATTTAATATGAAAGAGAAAATTCTGCGTTCGCTGATCGGTTTATTATTGGGTTCTACAGTTTACGGTTGTGTAGACATAAAAGGGCCGATGTTGGGCGATCTCCATCCATCTGAAGTCCTGTCTTCTGCAAGAATGAGATCTTCAGCAATAATGATTGCACAGGGAGATTCTCATAAGATTGCAATAGATATGATCGCAATGAACGGAGATACTATTCCCATTCGGCAGGAGAACATAATATGGACTTCTCTGGAAACGAGAATCGTATCGGTAACTCCGACGGGAACGATTTATGGAGTTAAAGTTTCCTCTACGCCAATACGCGTAACAGTAGCTTATACACATGGTTATGCCACCAAGTTCGATACCGTTAGCGTCTACGTAACTCCGGGTCGAATAGATGCAAATGAAATCAAGCTTGTTTCTCTTGATTCTATGCGAACTGGCGGAAACGGATCAGCTCCATTCCCTCGTGTGCGTGTTGATCTTTACAAGAATGGTGCTCTTGTGGAAAAAGGATCCTCTATCCCTATCCATGTTGATCCTCCGATAACAGCCGTGGCCGCAATCAGGGATGGACCAGACGGAGAGCCTGTTTATAGAATCAAGAATGATAAGATCTTTCTTGGAAAGTTCTGGGTGCGGAGCTCCCTGAATCTTTATGGCAATGAGATAAACGACAGCATTCTATTTACAGGTCTTCATGATTCCTATATTACAGCGTTGGGCTTTTTTGAGCCCTCAGAGTCCCATCGGCCAATTGATCTGGATACTCTGCCGGTAATGAATTATCAGATTTGCGCACAGCACATGATAATGAATCAGTCGTCTCGTACTATCGACATCCTGTTTTCGGATTCTGCTTCTGTTGAGCCCCCTTGTGATGTTTCCAAGCCTATACCATTGCTTGACTTTTATGCCTCGTCGGGAAGCTATATCAGCAGGGGAATAATTGCTGGAGGTAACATACTCAATTTTGCTCCGGGTTCTATCGCCTTTCGTAAAACCAGAACATCCGGAATCGTCACTTACAGAACCAGAAATTCCGCTACAAAAGAATTCTACCCGTTTTTTGTGGGGCATTTCCGCCAAATTGACATCCAAAACTAATACTTGTCTTTATACTAAATGTTATATTCTCGCCGAAATATACTAAAAAATGCAGGATTGGTTTCGCTGGGTTCATCCTTAGCTTTACCGCGGAAAGGAAATGCATTAGGAGTACCACCGTTATTTGAAGATGGATACCCTGACAGAAAGAAGATTATTACCGCTGCAATAGATTCTGCTTTAGCAAACGGAGCATCATATGCAGATGGTCGATTGATTCATAATGAACGCCTCATGATTTACTCTGATGAAGTCAGGCGTGGTGAGGTAATGTCCTTCGGTATAAGGGTGCTTTATAAGGGATATTGGGGTTATGCTGCTTCGCCCATCTGGACGGTGGATGAGGCAGCTCGACTTGGTAAGTCCGCCGTCTTTCAAGCCAAGGCAACAGTTCTCGGAAGGGAAAGGGTAACTGATCTCGCTCCCATAAAGGATCTATCGAGTGGTCATTGGGAAACTCCTGTCATAGATAATCCGTTTAAAACACACTATGACGAATTGATTGATTATGGAAACGCTCTAAGAGCTTTTATAGGAAATCTAAAATATATTTCCACTCAGATGACAGGTTTTTCCTTCGAGCGCCATAATAAGGCATATGCAAGTTCAGAAGGTCAATATGTTACGCAGGTACTATATCACGGTATTGGTGGGATATCATTTAGTTTAAAAGATTATGCAACCAATGAGGAAGCAGGTAACTCGGTTGAGGAAGTTACCTATGCTTCAGCTGGTGTAGAATACGTACGAAATGCCAGTATTCGAGATCAGATCAGAAGAGCGCATGAAGAGGCAGTGGAAGACATGAGACTGCCGATCAAACCAGTGGATGTTGGTCGCTACAATGTTCTGCTTGATCAATGGAGTCTCGCCAATGTATTGAACAAATCGCTTGGAGCGGCAACTGAGCTCGATAGGGCATTGGGATTCGAGGCAAATGCAGGAGGAACCAGTTTCATAAATGAACCTGAGACTATGATCGGGAGTCTGAAGGTTGGATCGCCTAAATTAAATATTGAATGCGATAGCACTCGGGTCGGTTCGATCGGTAATATGAAATGGGATGACGAAGGTGTACAACCCGAGGCATATGATCTTGTAAAGGATGGTATCCTTGTAGATATGCAGACTAATAGAGAGGGGGCAGGGTGGTTGAATCGATCGGAATTAGGGAATACAATTGTCCGCGAGTCTCGAGGGTCAACGAGGTCAACAATGGCTACTTATGTTCCTTTGTTGAGAAAGGGAGATCTGGTGCTTAAGTCAGATGCTGGCGATGTAACTCATGAAGACCTGAGAGCAGGTATTAAAGAAGGAATCGAATTTAGAACAGCATCTGCTGATGTCGATTTTCAGCAGACTACTGGGGTCGTAACTGGTCGCGCCTACGAAATCCGGGACGGAAAAAGAATTGCCAGATTAGGCAACGCTGGCTTGTTGTTCAGGACATCGGAATTATGGTCTAATCTCGAGAGGTTGGGAGGTCAATCCAGCTCAAGGTATTTCGGAATATCATCAAATAAGGGACAGCCTGTTCAAGAGGGTGTAGCAGGTGTTTATTCTCCTCCTGCAATATTTAAAGAGATGACACTAATTGATACTACGAGGAAGGCATAAATTGAGAGTGAATAATGTGCAAGACGATAGCGTAGTTAGAGTTTTTAATGAACAGCAGGCGCGTAAAATAACTGACGAAATAGTATCATATCTGGATCCCGTCGATGCTGTAGATATCAAAGTGTCGAGTTGGTGGGGGACGGGATTGGGTTGGGCACGTAATCAAGCCTCAATGTCTTCAAATCAATGTGAGGTCTGGGTATTCATAAGAAGATTTTCAGGTAATCAGTTTTTTGATGCTTATACAAATCAGATAGATTCGGAATCCTTGAAGGGAATATCAAATTATCTTGATACCAGTTCCGCCAGATGGCGACGCACCAGGCCACTGGATAGAATGATTGAACTTTTGCCTTCGGGAGGTGAAGGGAAAACTGTTTGGAACGATGAAACATTCAATCGTAGTATTGTAGATACTGCTATCGCGGTAGAGGAACTGACTCGTATCTCAGAACAAAAGTCATTAATGGCGTCCGGGTATATCGAGACGAATGGAGCTACAGCTTTGGCCTTTAGTCGAGATGTATGGGGACGGACGAAATACGAATGGGGACGGGTAACGGAAGGGCAATGTTCAGTAACCGTTCGTCATTCCAAAGGAACGGCCTCCGGTTGGGCAGGTCTTACCTCATTTGATGTAAATCGTATAAGCGAATCTGAAATAGCTAATAGAGCTCTTGAAAAATGTATCAAATCATTCGATCCTGTAAGAATTGAGCCAGGTCGTTATCAGTCGATTCTGGAACCCCAGGCGACCGCGAGTTTGTTAAAAGTTTTTGTAGGAGCTCTTACAAAATACCAACCGGAACAAAGTGGTGATGGTGTTCTTTATCTAGGTCAGGATAATAGTATAGGAAGATTTAAATCCAAACTTGGACTTCGAATTGTCGATAATCGGCTGAATCTGTATCATGATCCAACACATCCTGTATTTGGAACTCATACCGCGCCATTGCATCGCAAATCAGAATTTATCAGGGAAGGAGTATTGGTCGGGTTGGCTGATGAGTTGAGATATCACCAACCTGAACAGGTAGACGTGCATCCCCTTTTCAGAACGAGTTCTTATGTGATGAATGGGGGAAATACTCCAATGGAGGAAATGATTTCTAAAACAGAACGTGGCCTGTTGGTTAGCAAACTTTCTCAGCTACGAGTAGTTCACCGCCCAAGTATGCTATGTTCCGGAGTTACAAGAGATGGGTTATGGCTCATTGAGAATGGAAGAATTACAAAGTCCGTCAAAAATTTCAGATGGACAGAGTCGCCGATGTTTGCGTTCAACAATGTGGAACAGATAGGCCTGGAAGAGCAGGTTTTTGAACCTGTTGGAGGACGCAGCCCATTCGGTACGTTCGATAAACAGTCATACGCTCTATCTATTAACAATGTTGTTGCTCCCGCACTTAAGGTCAATGATTTTAGCTTCACCTCAACTATAGATGCTATCTGATGATATATCGAATTCTGCTGGGTGTGCTAATCCTGTTGGGTAGCGTGATGTCGAACTCGAACATTTATGCCCAAACAAGATTTGCTCTTCCTGACACAACTATAAATTTCAGTAAATATCTATACATAGAGGATTGTATTGCGTCTTTCGGAAGGACTTCTGCAATCGCACTAATAAAAGATCCGATTCTTCGTGATACAATAAACGCAGAAATGTATAACAGTATGACCCCGTTGCCGGATAGTGTCGTTAATCATCTACGAAGCTGTCTCCTGAAGTTTGATGTAGATACGATGCCATTCAGCTCCCTTAATGCTATGGCTCCGATGCTGCTGGCTGCCAACAGAGACAGTGATCTGGATAAGCTGATACTCAGGCTGTATGATTCAATCTCTACTGAATCCAATCGAAGTTCTTACATGGGGCTATTGCGAGCTTACTCAAATTCCCGACCGATCAGAGCAGAGAAATTCAAGCAGCTGTACGAAATTGGATTGGCTAGCCTTCCCCCTGATTCGATTCAAACCGGTTTGTTGCTTCGCTCATTGGCCATCGGGACGAATTTCAGGCTCGGAAATTATGATCTCGTTCAGCATATAGCAGAAGAGGTTATGTCAATTACCGATACACTGTCTGATAAATATAGAGATGCACGGTTCGAGGGTGTTGCAAAAGGAATGTTATATCCCTGGATTTCTCTTCTGATGACTCAGGAGGCTATCGATAGCATGGCTGTGTCGTCAATATCTTACCGAAATTATCTTGTCAAGATTTCCAAACGTCTTCTGGGAGAGGAGTGGTACGAGCCATCTGCGGAGTTTGGTCTCGAAATTCCCCAACCCCAAGGGCATTTCTGGTATTCCAATCTGAATGATGAAGGACAGATAAGAAAGATTGATCCTCAGCCCGTTATACATAAAGGGAAAGTAACTTTGATGTACTTTGTTCAAGGAGGGTGTCACTCAACAAGTACATCTGTAAGAATTGGTAGAATTAACAGGGGTGCTAACTGCTATCAGGACTTCCATAAGATCCGAAAAATCAAAGAGCAGTATCCTCAAATTAATATTGTTTTAGTAACCAATACATTTGGTGTTTTTGGAGGTAGTGCTCCTTTGACGCCTCAACAGGAAGCCGACACTCTCGCGAATTATTTTCTAGATTTTTATAAGATAAAAGGTACTCACATTATCTATCAGACAGATTTTATGCGTCTGCCTTGGCCAGATAACAGACGGATAGATCATCCCAGTGAAAATCAGACAAACTTCACGCTTACAAGGATGTCTCTAGCTGGTTATGGAATTGTTTTGCTGATTGATGAAGAGGGACGTTTGTTTAGTTATCCCAAACTGGTTGGAGAATTTGAACACGCAACGGATATAAGGTTAAGGTTGGTCATGGATAGGGTTATGGGGAAGACTGAGAATTAAGGTTTCCCTCAAATAATCTGATAAAAAGGCTCTTCAGTGTTATGACAGTTTATGCTGTCGCACTAAAGGGCCTTCTTCTGTTTGAACAGCGACAGAAATATGCTACCAGAAATGCTTCTAACTCTTTGCACTAAATGCATTTAACTCCCAAAAAAACCTTTATAAGTTATTCCCAGAAGTGTAGGCATTGTATCCCAATTTGCGTACATTACATTAAACAGCGCTTCACTTCAACGGAGTCACAAATTTATCGCTCCGTTTTAGCTTTAAAGTCGGCATGTCGACCCGACAGGCTAACAAAATGCCCGTCAATACGTCACATTTCAAGACAGTCGATCCGTTTACAAGACCATGCGTTTAATCCTCACCTTCTTCCTCCTTGCCCTAAGCGTCAGTAGCGCTTACACCCAAAGCCCTGCCAAAGACACGGTGTATGGGGATCTAACTGCTGACCAGGCCGCTTTTCACGCTTTAAGTCGGCTAAGCTTCGGTGCACGTCCAGGAGAAGCTGAAAAAATTCGCAGGCAGGGTATATCCGCATGGATTAATCAGCAGCTCGAGCCAGAATCCATAGATGACAGTTATGTTGATTCTCTGATAGCGACTCTTCGTTATGCATCAATGAGTACTACCGAGGCTACTCAGCATAACGAACAGTACCGAATCAATCAGCGTGCGTTGGGGATTCTTCGAGCCAGATATAACTCGGATACCTTCATAAAAAAGACGACAAAAGAACAGGATGATGCTATTATAGCGCGGGCGACATCCCGAGATACGCTTATACTCGGGCGCGCACTCTCTTTAAGGACAGACGTTCTTGTCGAAATTCAGACAGCAAGATTTTTACGTGCGGTGTATAGTGAACGTCAACTGCTTGAAGTGATGACTGAGTTCTGGCTTAATCACTTTAGTGTATTTTATGGCAAATCGGCCAATCAGATATATCAACTTACTGATTACGAACGCATTATCCGTAAACATGCACTGGGGGATTTCCGTGCACTGCTTGGTGCAGTGGCAAAATCACCTGCCATGCTGATATATCTTGATAATGCAGCAAGTCAGGCTAATGGGGATGCTCCTCGTGTAGGAAAAGTTCCTAAACGCATGCTGACCAATGGCCGTGGCCTTAATGAAAACTATGGTCGAGAGTTGCTTGAATTGCATACATTGGGTGTAGATGGTGGTTACACACAACAGGATGTTATAGATGTAGCACGTTCCCTTACTGGATGGACTATTAAGTCTCCAGCGGAAGGAGGAGGATTTATATTTCGGCCTGCAATTCATGATGCGGGTACAAAGAAGGTTTTAGGGCATGTACTTCCCGCTGGTCGTGGAATTGAAGATGGCGAACAGGTTCTGGATATCCTTGCCCTTCATCCAAGTACTGCGAAGTTCATAGCAGCCAAACTAGCTCGGCGATTCATAAGCGATACTCCGTCTGTTAATCTGATCGATCGTGCTGCAAAGGTGTTCATAAGTAGCAAAGGAGATATCAAGGCTATTGTTCGCGAGATTGTGACATCGGAAGAGTTTTTTTCCCAGGCAGTATTCCGCACAAAGGTAAAAACTCCGTTCGAACTTGTAGCAAGCACCGCACGTACTATTGGAGCACCTCCCGATACTTCACGATCCATTGTTCGCCTGATAGCCAATCTTGGTCAACCGGTCTTTGGTAAGCGGACACCTAATGGATGGCCCGATACTGGAACAGAATGGATCAATACCGGTTCTATACTTAGTCGTATCAACTTCGGGATGGCGGTTATAAACAATCGCTTTCCAGGTGCAAAGTTAAGTTCGCTCTCGTGGGTAACAGACATACAAAGAGTCCCCTTGGAAGAGCAGGTAGATGCTGTAATTCAGCATATTCTTGGTGGCTATGCTTCAGTTGATACGCGTTCGGTATTGATGCGTGGTGAAAACCCTTTGGCACTTAAAGATTCATCTTCCGGTTCCAATCAGAATGCCTCTGCGTCCTCTGATTCTATGATGAGAGCCGATCGAGATTCTGACGCAAAATCGTCTGGCCAGCGTAACAGAAATCCACGTAAATCCAGACCTTCGCAAAATCCTACACTAACAATGATAGGCCTTGCGCTCGGCTCTCCAGAATTTCAACGACGTTAAGCCAACAGTTAAAGAGGAAATAAATATGAACCGAAGACTATTTATCAAATCAGGTGCTATCTCACTTGTTACTCTTGGACTTAGCCCAAGCTTTCTGCAGCGAACAGTATTTGGGATGGGACTGCCATATTCGGCGCCAAAGGGCAAAACTCTAATCTGCCTTTTTCAACGCGGCGCGGCCGATGCGCTTAGTATGCTTGTACCGCACGGTGAGGAAGCCTATTACGCTGCACGTCCAAATATCTCTATTCCCACTCCAGGTGCGAAACCCGGTGCCGCAATAGATCTGGATGGTTTCTTCGGACTTCATCCTTCGCTGGCACCCTTCAAAACACTTTATGATCAGAAGCTGTTCGCTCCTGTAACAGCTGTTGGGAGTCCTCATATTACCCGTTCTCACTTCGATGCGCAGGACTTTATGGAGAGTGGAACTCCGGGTGTCAAATCAACTCCAGATGGCTGGCTTAACAGGCTGCTCGCTACTAGCGGTACGTGCGAAGAATGCAACAACCCATTTCGTGCAGTCTCAATGACTCCACAAACACCCAGAATTCTTGAAGGGAGTCAGGAGACAGTTGCCATGAGTACTCTTGATGCGTTCACTGTACGGGCTCAGGGCAACGATATGCAACGCCTTGAAGCTCTATATCGTACTGGGAGCGCAGATCTGGTGCACGGAAAGGGAAGTGATATGTTCGATGCTATAAAACGTCTTCGTGAATTGCAGCCCCAGAAATACGCGCCCCAAAATGGTGCTACGTATCCGAAGTCACCGTTTGGTACAAGTCTTCGGCAGATTGCACAGCTTATCAAGTCAGATGCTGGACTTGAAGTAGCCTTCGCGGATGTGGGAGGATGGGATACCCATGTTAATCAGGGAGCAAGTCAGGGACAGCTTGCAAATCGATTGGCAGATTTCTCAAAATCCATAGAAGCATTAGTGCAGGATTTAGGAGATCGTATGAATGATGTCGTAATTATTACTATGTCAGAATTTGGAAGGATGGTTAAGGAGAATGGAACGAGAGGAACTGACCATGGGCACGCGGGTGCTATTTTCGTTCTTGGCGGAGGGATTAATGGAGGAAAAGTACATGGGAAATGGCCTGGGCTCGCACCTGAACATTTACATGAAAATAGAGATCTTGCTTTAACTACAGACTTCCGAAGCGTTTTTTCTGAGATAGCTGCAATGCATTTGGGAACAAAGAGCACGGAAAAGATATTTCCAGGATATTCAGTTGGGAAAGAAGGATGGCTTGGGCTGATGGGGTGAGGATTGCTCTAAATTCTAAAGATTTAAGAATCTAAAGAATATACCTGCTTCTTACGTCATAGTTTGAGTTATCAAAAGAATGATGGAGTCGCACAACGTCAGTATCGTTTATGGTTATGACCAGATCAACATCGTTCGTATATCTCGGAGAACTATACATTCCTGATGCCACCGAGCCCGTGATCATATACTCTATGCCAAGGTCATTCAGTGGGGTAACAAACAAAGAAATCAAATCATACTGATCCATATAGCACCCAATCCCGTACAGTAGACTTAATTTCTTCTTCCGACATTTCTGGATGTTCGCTACGCACCATATCCCGTTTCAGCTTGATGGCAGTTCGTTGTAGACCCTTTAGTGCCAGTAATTTCTGCGCAGGAGTCTGCCTCCGCAAAATATCAAGGCGAATCCGTTCTGCTTCCAGATGATGCGGTTGAGCCGGAATCGTTAGATCTGTCATATTGCTAAATTTAAGCTATTTCGAATAAGCTTAAAACAAGCTGCACACCGGTTTTCTTCAGGAACCCTTAATTATTTAATGCCAAGTCAACCTCCGCATACTATGGGAATGGGCGGCCGCGGCGCTATGCCCGGCCCGAAAACCCTCCGAGAACGATTCGGCGCTCTCCGCAATCTGCCGCCATTCCTTCGTCTCGTCTGGCAAACTAGTCCGCTCTTTACACTTGCGACGTTGATACTGCGACTGGTTCGGGCATTGTTGCCAGTCCTGGCCCTCTTTATTGGCAAACTCATCATAGATGATGTCGTTGGGCTCACTCAGCTTCCAAGCAAGCCTCCAACGCTCGCAGGGTGGTGGGACGCGGGGTTGTTGAATCGTCTTGCATGGTTGCTTGGCGCCGAGTTAGCTCTGGCAGTTTTTTCCGATGTGCTCGGTCGCGTAGTGTCTCTGCTGGATTCACTACTCTCAGAAAAGTTTTCGAATACCACCAGCGTCAGTCTGATGGAACACGCAGCAACTCTGGATCTGGAGGATTTTGAAGATAGCGAGTTGCAGGATCAGCTCGACCGGGCCCGTCGTCAGACTTCAGGGCGTATGACTCTTCTGAGTCAACTCTTCGGGCAGGCTCAGGATCTCGTAACGATTATAGGGTTTGCGATAGGACTTGTTGTTTACGCTCCATGGTTAATTGTCCTGTTGATATTGGCGTTGGTACCGGCATTTCTAGGAGAAGCTCATTTTAACGCACAAAGCTATGCCCTCGCATATGCACGCACTCCTGAACAACGCGAGTTGGATTATGTCCGTCAAACTGGCGCAAGTGTAGAGAGTGCAAAAGAAGTAAAGATCTTTGGCCTGAATTCGTTTCTGATTCAGCGGTACAGAGATCTGGCAACGAAGTTTTATACTGCGAATCGGCAGCTGGCTGTCAGGCGGGCAGGTTGGGGAAGTGTGCTCACCGCACTCGGGACAGTTGGATATTATGTGGCCTATGCCTACCTCGCATGGAGAACGTTGGCTGGCGAGCTAAGTATCGGTGATCTTACATTCCTTTCCGGTTCATTCAGGAGGCTTCGTACACTTCTCGAAGGCCTGCTAATCGGTTTTTCGCAGACTGCAGGACAGGCATTATATCTCGACGATCTGTTTTCTTTTTTCGAAATCGAACCCGAAATTCATTCGCCTCCGAATCCCCGTATGTTTCCCGTTCCTATTAAGCACGGGTTTTCTTTTGAAGATGTAGGTTTTCGATATCCAGGTGCAGAGCGTTGGGCTGTCAGGCATCTGAACTTTCGCCTTAATGCAGGAGAAGTGCTTGCACTTGTGGGAGAAAATGGTGCGGGAAAGACAACGCTGGTAAAGCTTCTTGCTCGACTCTACGACCCAGATGAAGGTAGAATTTTATTGGACGGATATGATTTGCGTGAGTACGACTTGGAGGCACTTCGGTCAAATATCGGAGTGATTTTCCAGGATTTTGTTCGCTATCATCTTACTGCGGCGGAAAATATCGCGGTTGGTCGCATTGAGGCTCGGAATGATCGCCCGCGTATTGAGAGTGCAGCTGAGCGGAGTCTCGCTGATGAAGTAATTCGTAAACTGCCAGCTGGATACGAGCAGGTGATTGGTAAGAGATTTAGAACCGGGGTAGATCTGTCAGGCGGCGAATGGCAAAAAGTTGCAATCGCCAGGGCGTATATGCGTGATGCACAGGTGTTGATTCTGGATGAACCTACCGCTGCTTTGGATGCACGGTCGGAGTTTGAAGTATTTCAGCGTTTCAAGGAGTTAAGCTCCGGAAAGACCGCGGTTCTGATATCTCACCGATTTTCGAGCGTCAGGATGGCCGATCGCATTCTGGTGCTTGCGGACGGGACTGTAGAGGCAATGGGTACCCATGAGGAGCTTCTCTCGCAGCGTGGGAGGTATGCCGAACTGTTTGAGCTACAGGCGGCGGGGTATAGATAGGGGCGGTGTTGGCTATCGGTGAGTTTCATCGAGCTTAATTTCTCCCAATACGGTATCGTATGTAAATAGCTCTGCATATCTCCCCCAATCGACGGCAATCTCAAATTGCCGTCGAGCTACATCTGTATCAAATGTATGCTGTAGCTTTTTGATAATATGGCTAGCTTTGATGGTGTGGGACGGAGCAGTCTCAAGAGCTTTGACCATATGCGCAAGCAGAACGACATTTTCCATAACCGATGAACGAAAGATTGCTTTCCCTTCATCCAGTGCAGAGTTGCCGAGCGAGATTCCCAATTGCGTCAATGTAACGTTCTGATTTTCACGTGTGGCGAAGTGAAGCAGTTCGGCAGCTTCGACAATAAAGAATAGTTTGTCGGCGCGCATTTGGAGATCCTGTGCAAGTTGATGCAGATTTGCGGCTCCTCCAATAAGAGTCAGATGTTGGATGAAGCCCATTAGATTGTCTACGCTTGCCTCAGAAAGTTTTTGAGGTCGTTTGCGTGGATGAGAGACGATGCGATGACTAGAAGCTGTCTGTCGGTGCTTGTGTGTGGTGATAGGTGTAAGCAACTCTTCGGCATCAATGTCCGGGGAGGTCATAATTCGATACAGTCCGTCAACCAGATGAGATCGTACCGTGCTCTTCTTCTCGCGTTCAGATTTGGGAAGTCCTTTAACTTCAATCCTGATACGTCCTGGATCTGTTCCGAGCACTATAATGCGATCAGCCAATGCTACCGCCTCATCAATACTGTGTGTTACAACAATGATTGATTTTGTTGAAATTGCACGTGTGTTCCACAGCTCTTCGACCTTTTGTCGCAATGTGATTGATGTGAGGATGTCGAGTGCAGAGAAGGGCTCATCCATCATCAGTATTTTTGGTTCTACGACAAGCGCTCGTGCAAAACCGACTCGTTGTTTCATACCGCCGGATAGCTCTTTAGGGAAGGCCTCTTCAAAGCCGTCTAGTCCGATCATGTCTATCATCCTGATAGCCTGTTCGCGTCTGGCTTTGCGATTTATTCCACGGGCCTGCAGGCCGAGCTCCACATTTTGCAGAACTGTAAGCCAGGGTAACAATGCAAAGCTCTGGAAGACCATTGCCACATCAGGATTAGGCGCATGAAGTTGTATGCCGTTGCTTATAACTTCCCCGGTTGTTGGAGTGACGAGGCCCGCTAAAATTCGCAGCAGTGTACTTTTGCCACTTCCGCTACGGCCGAGGATTGCGATTACCTCGCCTTCGTAAACTGAGAGAGAAACATTCTCCAGAACTGTTGTTGTGTTGTGTCCGTCAGGTTGTGAAAATGTTTTGGTAATGTTGCGCGCTTCGATTAGAACGTCAGCTGTCGAGGGAGTTGTGGGTATTTCTGTCATTACGCATCAATGGAGTAGCGGTCCTTTGCCATGTCATAAAGGCGATTCCATAATACCCGGTTAACTGTTACAACAAATAAACTCATCATTCCAATTCCCAGCGCAATCCTTGGCCAGTCGCCTGTAGTCGTGGCCTGTGTTATATATGCACCCAATCCCATCGCTGTCAGTGTGACACTCCCCCATGAGACAGTTTCCGCAATTATGCTTGCGTTCCACGCTCCACCCATCGCAGTGACACTTCCTGTTAGCCACGATGAGAAGATGCCAGGAATAATCAACGTTCTCCAAAGTGTCCAGCCACGTATCCCCATATTTCTGGCCATCTCGCGAAGGTCAGTTGGTATACTCATCGCGCCGGCAATCACATTAAAAAGAATGTACCATTGTGCACCAAGCGCCATGAGAAGGATACTCCCCCAATTCAGGCTTATGCCAAGTGCAATAAAAGCGATTGTAGCAAATGGAAACAGGAAGTTGGCGGGGAAGGAGGCGATCAGCTGTACCGCGGGTTGTGCAAATCGGGCCAGACGAGGGTTGAAGCCAATCGCGACACCAATCGGTGTCCAGATAAGTGTACCGATAATCAGCAGGATCACTGTGCGGCTGAAAGTGGCTAGCCCCATTAGTGTTGTATGCCGCACCTCCGCGAGCCCCACTTCACTGAGTACGAATCGCGATGTGCTAATCAGGAGCACTGCAATGATTAACAGAAGCACACCATTGTACACGCGATCAACCCATTTTTTAGGCGATCTAGTTTCTGTGCGCGCTGTCACAGAAACACGTGTAAGGCGTGATAACAGGCGATCTATTGTTTCAGCAAACGGAGCTATCACTTGACCAAGTACAGTGAGTATGTTTGCCGATCGCAGGAGATTCAATAACCACGATCTGGGTGTTGTATCGGCTGCGTTCAACTCTACTCGAAAACGGTCTGACCATGCCATCAGTGGTTTCCAGAAGAGTTGATCAATGATGATGATAACGCAGGTCATTGTCAGCAGCGCAAAGCAGATCGCCCTAAAATCGCGAACCGCAATTGCTGCAGCCACATATGAACCAATTCCCGGAAGTGTGTAACTCTTATGCAGCACAGTGATAGCTTCGCTGGCAGACACAAAAAACCAGCCGCCTCCAAAGCTTATCATTCCGTTCCAGATCAACCCTATCATTCCCCACGGCACTTCTACTCGCGTGAATCGTTCCCAGCGCGATAGTCGATAAAGTGTTGCTGCTTCATTCAGATCGTGTGGTACGGTGCGGAGTGAGTTATAAAACGAAAAAGCCATATTCCAAACCTGGCTCGTAAAAATTGCAAAGATCGACGCAGCTTCCAACCCTATAAGGTTGCCCCGAAATAGCGCAATGAATCCGGTTACTGTTACTGACAGAAAGCCGAGTACCGGGACAGATTGAAGCAGGTCCAATAGCGGTACCATCACCCTTTCCGCACGGCGACTATAGGCCGCTATGTAGCCATAGAAGATAGAAAAGATTACAGAGAAGATCAGCGCCACGAACATCCGGAGCGTCGATCGTGCTGCATAGTAGGGGAGATGTATCGGATCAAGGCTTATTGTAGGCCCACTTGTTTGCGGAGTGAAGCTGACAAACGCACCGGCCCCGACCCGTGCGATAGTCACGATGAGTGCGAGTGTTCCTAGGATTACGGCTACATCTGCGAGACCAAAAGGCCGGCGATGTAGCGCCTCGTGCGAAGGTGAGTTGTGAGCTTTTGTTAACATGGCCGCTGTAATCACATATCAATGCTTTTCGCGTGCCATCGGGGCTTGGGCTGGCCCTTGCTCAAGCAAATGTTCGATCTTTCCTGTTGCGGCGAACGTGAAGCATGGCATTGGTTGTTTTTCTGCCAGCCCTTTGCGTTGTCTTCGTACATCCATAATTTGCCTTATGAGAAAAGTTATCCTGTATATAGCGTCGAGCCTGGACGGATTTATTGCGAAGCCTAACGATGATCTGTCTTTCCTTTCAATCGTTGAAAGGCCTGGTGAGGATTATGGTTACGCTGACTTTGTTTCTGGTGTTGATACCGTTATTGTCGGTCGGAAAACATACGATTGGGTACTGAAGAACTGGGAGTTTCCTCATTCCCAAAGAAAAACGTATGTTGTAACTCACGCATCGCGGCCGGATGAAGGCAATATATCCTTTTATTCAGGAGACCTGGTGGAGCTTGTAGCTCAATTAAAGAGTGCACCTGGGAAAAACATATTTTGCGATGGCGGAGCACAAATCGTCAATGAACTTTTGCGAAACGACCTGATCGATGAGTTTATAATATCGATTATTCCCATTTTAGTTGGTGACGGTGTCAGGCTGTTTGCGCGAAGCGAGTTAGAGCAGAAGTTGGAACTTATATCGGTTAAAAATTTTGAGTCAGGGTTGGTACAACTGCATTATGAGCGCATGAGAAAAGGAATTGTATAGTAATGATTAAGATGTAGTTGAGGTGCCGTTAGGTTGTACGAAGCTTGAAGCCGGGGAAGTCTAGATACATAAAGACCTTGAGGGCGGTATCAAGCTCATGGCACGGGTAAAAAAGCATCAAAATAAAAAAGGTCTAAATCTCTGAATTGCAAAGACTTAGACCTTAAAATCACGCGCCCGTGAGGAGTCGAACCTCAAACCTCCTGATCCGTAGTCAGGTGCTCTATCCAATTGAGCTACGGGCGCTTTGCTGATTGAGTTTTACCTCTCTCAGACTTCCTGCTATGGGCGGTACAAGACTCGAACTTGTGACCTCCACGATGTCAACGTGGCGCTCTAACCAACTGAGCTAACCGCCCGACGGCTCTTATTTAATATGCCTACCATCGGAACTGCTAAAACCACTCGGCATAAAGAGCGGGAGACGGGACTTGAACCCGCGACCCCAACCTTGGCAAGGTTGTGCTCTACCAACTGAGCTACTCCCGCGTAAACCAAAGTAAATCAACAGCTTAGAGCGTTTCCGCTTCAGAAGTTGTTTTGCTTCGTAGCAATAATAAATAATGGTGTTTGTGGCTTTAAGCAAGGTGTTGAATTGTAATTTCTGACAAATCGTTCGGGGGTTCTAAAGCGTTATGTGATGGTTTCAAAACGAGGGGCGTCGGATGCCAGAGTCAAAGGAAAACCCTGCTATTGACGCTCCTCTATCTCGACACAGTTTCCCAAAGATAGTTACATTTCAGGACGTGATATTTAATACTGTACCGTAAAACTATACAACGAGTAGACATATGATTCAGTCGGGTCTCAAAGCGATTCTTGCGGTTGGTGCATTGGCGGTAGCTCCGGTTATGACAGCCTCAGCTCAGATTGTAATAGGGGGAGGTTCCAGCGGTGGCGGAACCATTCAGATTGGCGCTCAGGCTTCGGCTAAGAAGCCTGAACAGAAGCTTTCCCCACGCGATTCTCTGACCGCCAAGCTGGGCGCCTCAACGGTGTCAATCAATTACGGTCGCCCATCAAAACGTGATAGAGAGATATTTGGCGGACTTGTTCCTTACGATAAGGTCTGGAGAACAGGCGCAAACGAAGCTACCTCGCTTAAAGTTGATAAAGACATCACAATAGGTGGTAAAAAGGTTCCTGCCGGCAGCTACACGCTGTACACAATCCCTGGTAAGGAGTCCTGGACACTGATCATCAATAAGGAAACAGGTCAGTGGGGAACTAAGTATGATGAGAAGCAGGATCTCGTGAGAGTTCCTATGAAGGTTGAAGCCCTTAAGGACGCAGTTGAACAGTTTGAAATCAAGTTGACTGAAACTGAATTGTCATTGTCCTGGGATAAGACAAAGGCTTCTGTAGAAGTGAAGTAATTGACTGTTTAGTAAACAGCTTGTTTTCCTGGCCTAGGATTGGTTTAGGCTAACGAATAAAAAGCCCCCGGTGATAATGTGATCACTGGGGGCTTTTCCTTATCTCAGATTTACTGCATTCAAAAATTATATGATCAATGCAGTACGCTTAATTACACAGCGCGATTCTCGAGCTTGTCTTCTGCTTCATCCGAGGCTTCGCCTTCTTCATCTGATTCTTCATCTTCTTCGAAAGAATCTGCGTCATCATCATCATCATCTTCTTCTTCTTCTTCTTCTTCTTCTGTAAAACCTTCGTCTTCTGAATCATCATCAACCTGATCGTCGTCAAGGCTTTCTTCAGACGCAACGACTCCTTCAGACACAACGACTTCTTCAGCTACAACGACTCCTTCCAGCTCTGATTCCACTTCATCCAACTGCGACTCAGCTCCTTCCGCGGCCTCAGCTTCAAGTGGCATCTGCTGGAATGATCGGATTTTATCTGCCGTACTCATCGGATTAACAATCTTGATGGCCAATGAGATAGCTCCGCGCGCTCCAATAACTTCACTTGCCTTGATTTCAGCTCCTGGCACTGAAAGCTTCAACCTCTTTTCAAGCCGTTTACGGATCAGTGATCCCTTCGACATAAGTCCACCGGTCAACGCAAGTTCGAAGGACGCACGTTCGTCTATAAACAGCCTACGTGCTAACGCCTTTACATGCAGCACTAACTCTTCTACTGCAATATCAACGATTGCATTTGCACGAAGATCTTCCTGCATTGCAACGGCGACAACAGAAGGGACTAATGCGGCAAGAGCTTCTTTATTGGCTGCAATAGCCCATGGGATTAACTCGTCTGAATCGTTAAGCTCGGTAGCGGTCAGAATGGCGCCTGTAAGCGCTGTTGTCGGCTCACGGCCATCGTGGGCGGCTGCGATGCAGCTAAGGGCTTTACGGCCTATCCATGCGCCACTGCCTTCGTCTCCAATGGCCAGTCCCCAGCCTCCACACCTCACTTCAACACCAGCAGGGCTTCGGCCAAATGCAATTGACCCTGTACCCGCTATTAAAATCACGCCGGACTTTTCGCCAAAGGCATCTGCAAGAGCGATGGCAGCGTCTGTGTCGACTATTACTTCTTCAGCCAGCTCTTTGTCTGACAGGGCTATCTGAAGTGCAACCTGTTCGGCCTCGCGCCCAACTCCAGCCACACCAGCATAGATAAGCTTTGGTTTGTATTGTGCTTCAGCGGCTGCAAGCGCCAGTTCGATCTGGGCGGCCAGTGTATCTGCACACGCATCTGCATTGCCCGGCGTCATGACTGTGCCCTGGCCGGTCACATCTGCGAGTTGCTTTCCTTTTGTTGTTGATACAATAATGCGAGTCTTTGTGCCGCCCGCATCGATACCAACAACTATGTCGTCTGCTGCAGAGGAAGATTTTGTGTAATTCGTGTTTTCTGAGTCTGTCATACTTAACTGTTTATTTCGAAACGTGTGAAGCAGGATGTGTAAGCGATGCTAACAATCCAGTTGCAACGGTTACAGATGTTCCTATGAGTACATACCACGGCCATGCTATGCGGGAAGCTGGCTCCAGGAATGGCAGGTATGGTGTTAACAGCTTTGAGAAAACTATAGCACTCATAACTATGAGACCTACAGTCATCCCGATTAATGCGTCACGTTCAATTGCACGCTTGGAGATGATTCCAAGAAAGAAGCCGCCAAGCAGTGACCCGTATGTGAACGATGCAATTGAAAGCGCCACGATAACTATTGGAGTTCCATTCTGTTTGAACATGAGCGCCATGATCAGCAAAACAACTCCCCACGCCAACGATGTGACTTTGGAGACCTTTAATGTCCGTGTACTGTTGGGATCGTTTTTTGTTAACGGCAGGTAGATATCGTGTATGGTAGACGATGCCAATGAATTGATGGCGCCTGCATGCGAACTCATGGTCGCAGCAAGTATTGCAGCGATAAGCAGTCCAACCAGCCCGATCGGCATGGCCGATAAAATAAATGTTGGGAAGATTGCGTCTGGAGAACTGAATGTCTCTGCGCCAAAAAAGCTATAGAGACCGAGCCCGATCATCAGGAACAGAACAAACTGAAAGAAGACAACTATGCCGCTACCAATTATTGCCTTTTGTGCATCGCGAAGATTTGATACGGCAAGAAGACGCTGTACAATTGTCTGGTCCGCCCCATGTGAGGCCATAGATAAAAAGGCGCCGCCCAACAATCCGGCCAATAATGTATGAGGTCTGTCGAAGCCGGTGTATAGATCCAGGAAGCCGAGTTTGCCAGCAGCGGCGCTGGATGCAAATACAGAACTCCAGCCGCCATCGATCTTCATTCCCAGTATTATGACTGCCGCAATTCCACCTAAAAGATATACTCCGGTTTGCAGCACGTCGGTCCATATAACAGCTCTAACGCCGCCGTAATAGCTGTATATCAGGCTGAGGACACCGAGAGTTAGAATTGATACCGGCATGACCAGATGCTCTGGAACTGCTGAGCCAATAATTAGTGCAAGAGGTATTGCGGTTGCAAAAACTCTGACTGAATCTGCGAGAGCGCGTGTTGCTAAAAATATTATTGATGAAAATCTTCTTGCTCTGATTCCAAATCGAGTTTCATACAACGCGTACGCGGTAACGAGCCTGCCTTCATAGTATTTGGGAAGTAGCGTATATGCTACAACTATTCTGCCCAATACATATCCTGCTGCAACCTGTAAAAATCCTAAGTTTCCGAGGTATGCTAATCCAGGGATACTTATAAACGTCAGCGCGCTAGTTTCGGTCCCGACTATTGAGACCATCGAACTCCACCACGGAATTTTGTTACCCGCTACAAAATAATCTCTGGAATCTTTTTGGTTGCGTCCGAGATACACACCCAGGGCAGTCGTTCCACCTAGGTATATCAGGATCACTGCAAGATCTAGAATTGTGAAGTTACCGATCAACGACTTTTCCGTGCATAAGGGATGAGGGGCCTGGTGCGAAAAGCTGCAGCGTTAGAGATAGCAACGCGACATTTCAGCAGCTATCAAGATAGCATACAAAAAAATAGTACACAAAAAACAAAAGGAGAGGGGAGGCCTTTACGCCTCCCCTCTCCTTTTGCTAAAAATTATTTACGCAGCGAACGACGAACCGCAACCGCATCCGCCTGTAGCGTTTGGATTACTGAACGTGAATCCAGAGCCCTGCATAGAAGTAACAAAGTCGATTGTTACGTTGCTGACATACTGAGCGGAGAACGGATCAACGAAAACCTTGAAGCCGTCCTGGTTTATAACCAGGTCGTCATCTGCCGGTTTGTCTTCGATCAACAACGAATATTTGAACCCGCTGCAGCCGCCTGGCTGAATGCTAACGCGTAAGCCACCAACATCTGGGGTGACCTTTTCTAATTCCATGAACTTCCGAACCTCAACTCCGGCTGCCGGTGTCAGGGTTAGGGCGATTTCTGGCTGAGTTGAAGTGGTCATTTATAGACTCCGTAAGTAAATACCAGTATCGTAAGGATACCTATGAAATATAATCGATATTGCAGAGATTCGAGAGCTTTCTAGGCCTCATCGCCCCTAAAAGACCTTGCAATCCAGGCAAATGATGCCGCCGCAAGAGCAAAGAGACCAAGACCAAGGGCGTAATCACCGAAGATTATCTTCCCGATCCCGAATAAAGAAGTATACACCGCTACTATTCCAGCGATCCAGTTGGTCCAGGCAAGTGCCCCTCCTGGAATCGGTTCTTTCCCGAAACCAAGTTCTTTGGAAATGCGGAGCCATCCGCGCCCGCCAGGCCTCACGCGAAGATAAAAGCTCTTCAGGGTGGCATCCGGCTCTGGCTTGGTTAAAAGTGTGACCGTTACCCAAACTATTGTTGTTGCCACGACCGTTGTTAGCATAACCCAGGCATCACCTCGCATGTCGCCAGCTGGGAACTTGGCTTTGATGGGTCCCATAACGAGCATTGAGATAATCAGGGAGGCGATCATCGCGCTAATTTCCGACCAGGCGTTTATACGCCACCAGTACCAGCGCAGGATCAGAACCAGCCCGGTGCCTGCACCCATCGCCAGGAGAAATTTCCAGGCCTGTTCAACCGATGAAAGCTGCGAGGTGACGGCAATGGATCCCAGGAAGAGTCCGATTGTCATCAATCTTGAGACGGTAACGTAGTGCGAATCCGTCGCTTCTTTTTTTATAAATCTTTTATAAACGTCATTAACCAGGTAAGAGGCGCCCCAGTTCAGATGCGTAGCCACAGTGGACATATATGCAGCTGCGAAACCAGCCAGTATTAACCCTTTCCATGGGGTTGGCAGAAAGTCCATAAACGCGTGCACATAACCCGCTTCCTTGTCTTCCATGCCTGGATACAGAATTACTGTGGCGAGTCCTACAACTATCCATGGCCACGGTCTGATTGCGTAATGTGCCACCTGAAAAAGCAGTGTTGCCAGTACTCCGTCGCGTTCAGTTTTAGCAGAGAAAATTCGCTGGGCTACATATCCGCCGCCGCCTGGCTCTGCGCCGGGATACCAGGCCGCCCACCATTGCACCGACAGGAAGACAAAAAGGGCAGTAAGAGGCATCCATGGATAGGCTGTTAACCCTCCTTCCGAGGAAATTGAGACGGGCAAAACTGACAAAGCGGCTTTTTCTGAGCCAAAGTGGTTAACGAGACCCACCTTTAGAGCGTCGATACCTCCAACGGCATCTGTTACATAAACCGCCAATATGATAACCGCTGACATCATGATGATGAACTGCACAAGATCAGTCCACAGCACTGCCCACATCCCCGCTGCAACGGAATAAACAACGGTAATGACAAAACAGATTCCAACAGCCCAAAGCACGGATATATCCAATGCGATTGTCAGAACCTTAATCATCGCCTGTGTGACCCAGCCCAGAATTATCAGGTTGATGGGGATGGCGAGATATATGGCACGGAAGCCGCGAAGAAAGGTTGCGGGTCGGCCGCTGTATCTTATCTCGGCAAACTCTACGTCGGTCATTACATTTGCACGACGCCATAGTCTGGCAAAGAAAAACACAGTTAACATGCCGCTCATTACCATGTTCCACCAGAGCCAGTTACCAGCTACACCATGTGCAGCAACAAGCCCTGCAACCACTAGAGGGGTATCGGCGGCAAATGTTGTAGCGACCATCGAGATGCCGGCCAACCACCAAGTTGCTTTACGTCCCGACAGGAAATATTCGGATAGATTTTCGCCTCCACGCTTGGTGAAGAGCAGTCCGATTCCTGCCGACAACACAAAGTACATCGCAATGATTAGCCAATCGATCGAAGATAAATTCATACAGTTATGCGGCTTGAGTAGCACGTTCGGCGTGCGGGTTGCTAGTAATGTTACCTCTCTCCAAATCGTTTAGGAACCAGATGATATACCGACATATGACATTATTCGCGTTAGGCGCTGGCCTTTTGCTTTCAGGGTGTGTTGTAGCCTACGATCGCGTCGATGACACCAGCTCGTTGCCGCAAGCCAGAGTAAGGGCGAGTGTGACAACGTTATTAACTGATAGCATATCTCTGATTCGGGATAAGCGCGTTGGGCTTCTCACCAACAGTGCTGGTGTGGACGAAAAGAAGAGAACAACTCTAAGTCTTTTGCGATCTGATCCGCGTGCTTTGGAGGCGAATGTCTTTGTTGCAGCTCTCTTTGCGCCTGAACATGGTCTTCAGGCGGATGAGGACAGAACCAATCTTCCCTCAGGTGTAGATGCGGAATCAGGGCTTCCGGTTTATTCGCTTTACGGCGCGGAAACAGTTGCCCCTCCCGATTCGATTTTGAACACACTGCATGCGATCATTATCGACCTCCCGGATGTAGGTTCGCGAACATGGACATATCAGGGTGCGATGGTTTATACAATGCGTGCTGCCGCAAGGTTGGGCAAAACGGTGATAGTTCTCGATAAGCCGAACCCACTTACCGGTGCTGTTGTAGAAGGACCAATGTTGGATTCAAATCTCGCAAATGCAGATGATCCTTCGCCTGGTAAGCCAGGACGTGCATACGCGTTGCATACTATCCCACTACGGCACGGGATGACGATAGGTGAATTGGCCCGGTTGTATAATAGCGAATTGAAAATAGGTGCCGATCTTAAGGTCGTTAAGATGGGTGGATGGCGACGTGAACTATGGTTTGATAGAACCGGGTTGCCATTTATGAAGCCGTCTCCTAACCTTCCAACTCTCCAGAGCGTGATGTTATATCCGGCTCTGGTACCATTTGAGTCTTCAAACCTGTCGGTTGGGCGGGGTACTGAGTTTCCGTTCCAAAGGATCGGTGCTCCATGGTTGAAGCCGCAAGAAGTGATACGTGTATTGAGAGATCAAAAGGTTCTTGGGGTCCGGTTCACCGTTGATGAATTTGAGCCGAAAGGTGCCGGGGATGGGAAGTACAACGGGACGGAGATTCCTGGGATATTCATTACGACTACCAATCGAACAAGCCTTCAGACTGCCCGTCTTACCGCAGCTCTGTTATCGGCTATTAAAAAGGTGCATGGTGACAAACTTGAGCTGAAAGAGGACGGTTTCGACCTTCGATTTGGTTCCGCTTCCGCAAGGAAGGAGATAATGGCTGGGGTAAACCCGGATGCTGTGATCGATAAGCAGTACGGCGCGGTCTATGCATTTAGGCAGCGGGCAAGACCGTTTCTGTTATACTAGTCTCTGGACGATACTATCGCCTGACTGTTTAACTGTTCGAAACCGGAGAATTGAGCTGCGGCTTTACTCCGGTTTATCGGGATACCCCCTAACCCTCAATAAAATTCCTATGAGAGCATTAATTCTAGCCGGTCTCCTCATGACCACAGCTGCCGCCTGTGGGCCTCGTAAGGTCGAAGTCGTATCAGGAACCCAGACTATTTCTGAAGTTAGTCTTTCAGTAACCAACAATCTGAAAGATGAAGTGAGCATTTATGTGATAGTTGGCGGACAGGAGACATTTCTGAAGCGTGTTCCCGCTAACTCCAACGAACAGTTCATGGTGCCTAATGTTCGCTCCGGTACTACCGTGTCTTTAAAGGCAACGCCCGTTAACGGTGGTGATTCTTATGTCCGCGATAACGTCACACTTTCGGGGACATTCGAGTGGACTGTTCCTTAATCTGACAAAAAACTCCACTGCATATTGTCTAAGGGTCTAGCCTCTAGGCCCTTAGTCGGCTAGCTTCCAGCCTGAATGAAGGCGCTTTGGGATGCAATGAAGAAGGGCTATCTACGACTTATAGATCCGGTAGCCGACTTTCTGGTCAGAAAGAAGATCAGTCCAAACTTGATTACAACGTTTGGCACCATCTGTACTCTGATCGGAGGAACTGTTTATGCTATGGGCCACATCAGCATTGCTGGTTGGATTGTTGGTCTGACAGCACTTTTTGATGTATTAGATGGAACCGTGGCACGTCGTACCGGAACTTCTACGGTCTTTGGCGCCTTTTATGACTCTACACTAGATAGAGTTGCTGATGGAGCAGTACTAGCTGGAATCGGTTTTTTCTACGCTTCCAGCCCAATTTATGGAAATATGTACATGGTGGCGGTCTGCTTTATTGGCATGATCGGCACTTTTTTAGTATCGTATACACGTGCTCGGGCAGAAGCACTTGGCATTGATGCCAAGGTTGGTGTAATGCAAAGGCCAGAGCGCATTGTTTTGTTGTCCGCACCTCAGGCCTTTTTTGGCCTAGCCATCCACGGGTGGGTGCTTATGGCGATTATGGTTTTACTCGCCGTAACCGCGTGGATCACTGCAGTACAGCGCATCATTTTCGTCTATAAAGCTACGTCTAAAAAGCCTCTCGTTAATGCCTGATTCTAACGTTAAAATCGCTCCAGCTACCGGTAAGCTTGGAATTCTGACACCTGGTTTGGGTGCCGTCGCTACAACCTTCATGGCTGGCGTCGAAAGCGTCCGTCGCGGAAACTCGAAACCAATCGGGTCACTTACCCAGATGGCTACAATCCGTCTTGGAAAGCGTACCGATGGTCGCTCCCCGCTCATCAAGGACTTCGTTCCTCTCGCCAACCTGGACGACATCGTCTTTGGTGCATGGGATCCAATTCCAGATGACGCACTCACTGCCACCAGAGCCGCCGGCGTACTGGAAGAGCGTGATATCGCTCCAATCGCAGACTTCCTGGCCGCAATTAAGCCGATGCCAGCCGTATTTGAAAACAAATACGTAACACGCATCAACGGCACAAACGTCAAGCAGGGTAAGACAAAGCGCGATTTAGCCGAACAGCTGCGTCAGGATATGCGTGACTTCAAGGCAAAGCATAAGTGCGATCGTCTTGTTGTTGTCTGGTGTGCATCTACTGAGATCTATATCAAGCCAGGCCCACAGCACGCCACGCTTGAGCAGTTCGAGCGCGCAATGGAAAACAACGATGAAGCCATCGCTCCATCGATGCTCTATGCCTATGCAGCTCTGATGGAAGGCGTTCCATTCGCCAATGGTGCACCGAACCTGAGCGTCGACATCCCGGCTTTATTACAGCTGGCCAATGATCGGGGTATTCCAATCTCCGGTAAGGACTTCAAGACTGGCCAGACCTGGATGAAGACCGTTATCGCACCTGGAATCAAGGCACGTATGCTCGGTCTCGATGGCTGGTATTCCACAAACATTCTCGGCAACCGTGATGGTGAAGTTCTTGACGATCCAGCATCGTTCAAGACCAAAGAAGAGTCGAAGCTGTCAGTTCTTCATACAATCCTTCAGCCAGACAAGTATCCCGCTCTGTACAAGGATTTCTCGCACGTTGTAAGGATCAACTACTATCCACCACGTGGCGATAACAAGGAAGGCTGGGACAACATCGACATCGTTGGCTGGATGAACTACCCAATGCAGATCAAGGTTAACTTCCTCTGCCGCGATTCCATCCTCGCAGCTCCTATGGTTCTTGACCTCGCATTATTTAGCGATTTCGCACATCGTGCAGGGATGAAGGGAATTCAGGAATGGTTGTCCTTCTATTACAAGAGCCCAATGACTGCACCAGGGCTTGAGCCTGAGCACGATCTCTTCATTCAGCAGACGAAGTTGAAGAATACGCTCCGTCACCTGATGGGTGAAGATCAGATCACTCACCTTGGTCTCGAATACTACGATTAATTATGGCCTGCCCAACTTTTCGTCGATTTTTTGCAGCTGTTGTCGGAGTAATTCTGATTACAGCTTGCGGGAGCGAAAGTAAGCCTCGCGAAATGCGTCAGTGGACTGAGGATATGACATTCATCATTGAAACCACTCCACTACCTCCTGTTGCTGAAGAGGTAACAACGTTCAAGATCATCGCTCAGGACAAAAAGACAGGGCAGCCTATCGAATCTGGTGAGGGGCGAATATTTGCCTCTCACATAGATCGAGCCAACGCTTATGATGGATTGGCTAAGGGAGAGGAAGTTGGGACATACTATGCCCGCATCAGGTTCCCATTGAAGGGAGACTGGGTGCTGGGTTTACAATTCCGACGTGACTCTACAAAGCCATTACAGAGAACCAATGACTGGACTCAGACAGTTCTGAAGGCTCCACCACTTGGTACTCCGTCTAAGTCAGAATAACTCAAGAGCAGCTCAAGATATTCCAAAAAATGCGACACTTTTTTCGAACACAGGTGCAACCAGACGAAGTCGTAAGTGTTGCAGATGAATTTTTTCCAACCATCGGTTTAACGCGTACAGCTGCCGAATCCCGTGCTCGCCTCTTTAAAGGCGAGTTGGGTACGTTGAAGCTCACAGTTAAGAAAGAAGGTGGACACTATACATTTGTAGAAGTGCACACCGACCAGATGGGTGAGAGCCGGTTAGACAGGAACACAAAAAAGTTCTTCCTGCAGCTCCATAAAATTGACGATCCTCGTCATAAGTTAGAGCCGTCTTACTAAGCCCACCGTGGTTGTATATTTACTTAGCAGGCGGTTAGGGTCTGATGTCTGAAACTCCTATTGAAGATGGAAAGGTCCCTGCTGGCGCTGTTGTTGGTGTGGGATGTCTGACCGCAGTTGCCGGTTTTTTTAGCGGTGGAATGATTGCCGTTATGATCGGTAAGGCTGTAGGTCACTTCCGTGGGTGTGTGCCTCTGGAAGGTACGCCCGCCTGTGATTGGCATGTTTACGCAGCCTGGGGATGTTTGATCGGCCTCGTAACCCTGCCTACAATTTCGATAATAAGGCTCAAAAGCCGGAGATAGAAGATAGATGGCACGTGTTGATGTGATTATGCCCCAGATGGGCGAATCGATTGCGGAAGGTACACTTTCCAAGTGGCTCAAGAAGGTCGGCGACGAAGTAAAGCGCGACGAACCTATCTTTGAGATTTCCACGGATAAAGTGGACGCTGAAATCCCTGCGCCAAGCGCCGGGATAATTGTCGAAGTTATCGTTAACGAGGGCCAGACGGTCCCCGTCGATACTGTCGTTGCACGCATCGAAACGGATAAGGGCGCTTCACTGGAAGTTTCCGCTTCTGCCCCGGCTCCTGTAGCTGCCGCAGAGACAACACCTACACCTGTTGCTTCATCTTCTGCACCAGTAACTCCTGTTAGCGCTGCCGCGACTTCAGATGCTTCCAACGGTTCGTCGTCGAACGACCTTGAATCAAGACTTCGTAGAAAGTCTTCTCCACTGGTTCGTAAGATGGCTGCCGAGAAGGGGATCGATATCGCTCAACTTCAGGGAAGCGGTATTGCCGGTCGTGTAACCAAGCGCGACTTCCTGGAGTTTATTGAGTCAGGTGCATCACTACCGACAGCTGGCACAGCCTCTGGCGCCACAAAGCCATCTATGTATGCTCCAGGTGGTGTGGATTCACATCATCCGCTTCCTCAGCCATGGCCTGGTGATAGAGTAGAAACTATGTCGAAGATGAGAGCACTCATCAGCGATCATATGATTCACTCCCGCCGCACATCCGCACACGTGACCTCCTTTATGGAGATAGACTTTACACGTGTTGCAAAGATTCGTGCATCAAAGCGTCGTGAGTTTGAAGCAGCAACTGGTGAAAAGCTGTCTTTCATGCCTTTCATCATCAAGGCTACTGTAGATGCAATTCGTAAGTATCCAATTGTTAACTCTTCAGTTGCCGGCAACGATGTAATTTATCGTAAGCCTGTAAATATAGGTGTTGCGGTTGCGCTGGATTGGGGGCTGATAGTTCCAGTCATTAAGCATGCTGAAGATCTGTCCATGACAGGGATAACACGTTCTCTGAATGACCTGGCTGCCAGAGCACGTACCAAGAAGCTTTCTCCGGCCGAAGTTGAAGAAGGAACGTTCACCATCACAAACCCGGGTGTTTTTGGTTCGCTGACAGGTTCGCCAATCATTAACCAACCACAGGTTGCAATTCTCTGCATCGGTACTATCGAGAAGAGGCCAAAGGTTATAACCGGCGCAGATGGCGAGGACACAATTGCAATCAGAACATGCTCTTACTTCTCGCTCTCCTTCGATCACCGCGTGATCGATGGTGCAGTGGCAGACCAGTTCATGGCAACCATAAAGAAGAACATCGAGCAGTTCCCAGAAAACGGAGTAGTATAGAAGATGGCAAAGGTACGCTCACTCACAATGCATAGGGTAACAGTCCCCCCGAAGGACCGAAAGAAATACCAGAAGCAGATTGAGGAGCGTGCCAAGCACTATGCGAGCGGTAACTGTCGATTCTGGGTTTTTGAAGATACAGAGATCCCTTGCATATTCATTGAGTTTGTAGAGGCCGACGACGAAAAGACGCTGATCGAGATGCATGCAACTGCACCAGGACAGGTCCTTGGTCCAAAGCCAATTTATCACCAAGTGGAGATTTCTTAGAAATGCCAAGCCGCACAATCAATGTGGATGGAGCAACATGGTCTGTCGCCCCTTCTGGATTGATCACTCAATATGATCGCGATGAGTTTGCTCTCATGTTTTCGCGTTATGTAGATGGTAAGAAAGAAGTTCGTGTAGTCAGATACTCTTCAGTTGCAACCAGATCCCGCGAGATGTCTTTTGCGCAGTTGAGCGATGAACAGCTTAAGGAACTGTTAATTCAATCCCAGCCTAGCTTTACTTCTCCCGAAGCACAGTACAAAGCGTGAGTAGCGATACGTGTGCAGATCAGGACGGTCCCTTTGTAGATTTGCACACACACTCAACGGCATCGGATGGGGCGGTAGCACCTGCAGAAGTTGTTAGATCGGCTGCTGCAATCGGATTAGCTGCTATTGCTCTTACAGACCACGATACAGTAGATGGTGTGGCAGAAGCGAGCGCAGAAGGAGAGAAACAGGGAGTTCGTGTAATAGCCGGATGTGAATTGAGTGCATTTGAGAAGAACCTGGAAATACATCTTTTGGTTCTTCATATAAGATCCCCTGAAACTCTAAAACCGCATCTGGATCAGTTCAGAGACGAACGGTTTTACCGTGCAAGACAGATGGTTGAGAAGCTGAATGCCGCAGGTCACAAACTCAGCTTCGATGATGTTCTCCTAGAGGCAGATGGTGGAGTTATCGGACGCCCTCATGTGGCCAGAGCGATGCTAAACAAAGGCTTGGTCACCGATTTTCGTGAAGCTTTCGAGCGATATCTGGGTTTCGGATGTCCTGCTTACGTCGAAAAACCACGCATCAGCAGTAAGGATGCAATTGCGATCGCACACGCAGCTGGTGGAATGGTCTTTTGGGCTCACCCGTCAAAGGACGGTGGGCGAGAGAGAACCAAGCGGCTTGTAGACGAGGGGCTGGATGGTTTAGAGGTAATCCACCCAAGCCATACAAGCGAGGACATAAAGCGCTTTCATAAGTTTGTCACAGAGTTCAATCTGGTAAAAACAGGGGGATCTGATTGGCACGGTGCGCGTGAAGGTTACCGTACGCTGGGAAATATGAATATTCCTATGTCCTGGCTGGCAGCTCAGGACCAGTTTATGGCCGCTCAGGCAACTCTATAAGCTGTTATCTTTAACGTGTGATCGATACACGTTTTAATGGAAAGGTAGCCCTTGTAACCGGCGGGGCTCATAGGGTAGGAAAGGCCATTGCTCATGAATTGGGAGCGCGGGGGGCGACTTTAGCCCTCCACTATAATTCCTCCAAAGATGAGCTGGATAGGACTGTGGCCGAATTCCAGGCCGAAAATATTAAAACTGCATCATTTCACGGCGACCTGACTCAGATCCTTACCCCTGATCGTATTGTGCATGAGGTAATGGCGGAGTTTGGGAGAATTGATATTCTGGTCAACTCTGCGGCAGTTATGATGCGAACGCCGATTGGTGAAGTAACAGTTGAAGAGTGGGATACAATGTTCGCTATTAATACCCGGGCTCCGTTCTTTCTTGTTCAGAGCTGTCGCGAGGCGCTTAAAGTCAGTAAAGGTTGCGTAGTGAATATTGCTGATATTGCGGCATTTGAATCCTGGCCGGCATATGTCCCTCATAGCATGACAAAAGCTGCTGTGGTTCAGATGACCAGATCTCTGGCAAAAGCCTTAGCGCCTGAGATTCGTGTAAATGCGGTTGCACCTGGAGCTGTAATGATGCCTGAAAGCTGGGATGATGGGTCGAAACAGAGAATTGTTGATTCGACTCCACTTAAGCGCATCGGTGATGCTTTTGATGTGGCTGAGGCTGTTGTCTATCTTGCGGCGGCGCAATATGTGACTGGTGAAGTTCTAGTGGTGGATGGTGGTCGCAGTGTTAGGAAGTAGTGATAAAGATGGCGGTGCCGCAGTGTCAGAAAGTAATGGCAAAGATTACGGTGGCCGTAGTGTCGGGAAGTAATGACAAAGATGACGGTAGGTGCAGTGATAGAAAATAGAGGTGTTTTGGGCCACGGAGCTGATAAGTCAGTGGGTTCTGCGCTGAAATCGGAGAAGCTCTCCACAAAATTCGACACAATTGTTGTAGTTGGTGGTGGGTGCTATGGCTCGTATTATGTACAGCAGTTGTCCCGCGCGCGGGCTGCCGGAGCTGTAGAATACCGTCGTATCCTGGTTCCTGATATGAATCCGGAATGCCAGGTTGCACAGCGAACTACGCTGGCCGAAGAAGGTGTTGAGCTTGTTGTTGCGGACTGGGGAGCCTTTTTTAGTGATTATCTAGGTGCTTCTTCTTTGGATAGCACTGACGCTATCGTTCCGTCTCCATTGATGCCACATCTCATGTACCAGTGGCTTTTGGAGCGGGCAAAGCTTCGCTGGCCAAAGCGCGTAGTAGAAACCGCACCGCTAAACGACGAGATGGCGCTTCCGTGGCAAACTATGGCGCCGGATGGCACCCGTTACGGCAGCTTTGCTACATGGATGTGCCCAATCAACTGTATCGAGCCGAAAAAATGCCCTCATACCCGTAGCGAACGCACCTGGACGATGCCTGTTGCAGCGGCGGGAGAGGTGGAGAAGTCGGATATGCTCGGGCCGGTTATATTTCATTGTACACACAGGGCATATGGAGTCGGGATGTTCGAGACTCGTGATGTGCTCCTAGGAGATGCATTTGTTGCGTCAGCCGGAGAGGCTGGTGCCGCAAATATCTTAGTCGGGACGGTATCACACTGCCATGGAGCATTTAATATGCTTCACATTGAGTGATCGATACGTAACTACATTAAAAAATTTATGGGTCAAACTTTTACCTACGACATAATTATTGTTGGCGCCGGTCCTGCTGGGATGACGGCTGGGATGTACGCTGGCCGTTCTATGCTGAAAGCAGCGGTTTTGGAGCGCGGAATTCCAGGTGGCGAACTGCTCAATACAGATACCATCGAAGACTATCCCGGTTTTGAAACTGTCAAAGGTTATGAGTTGGCTCAGAAGTTTGAAGAACACGCCAAGAAGTTTGGTGCAGAGTTCCTTCAGGAGCACGTTTTGTCTGTCAAGAAACTCGAAGACGGTTCATTCCAGACAACAGCTGAATCGGGAAATATCTATAAATCTCCAACGGTAATTGTTACAGCTGGTGGTACTCCTATCAAGCTAGGCATTCCAGGCGAAACAGAATATGCAGGTAAAGGCGTATCTTATTGCGCAATCTGCGATGGTGCATTCTTTCGCAATCAGGTAATTGCGGTTGTTGGTGGTGGTGATGCAGCTGTTGAGGAAGCCGATTTCCTTACACGTTATGCAGAGAAAGTATACGTTATTCACCGCAGGAACGAATTCAGAGCTTCCAAGATTCTTCAGAAAAGACTTTTTGAGAATCCAAAAATAGAAGTTATCTGGGACACTGTTGTTGAAGAGATCGAAGGAGATGAGCAGGGACTTGTGCAGAATCTCAAACTGAAGAGCTCTATCGATGGAACCGAGAGAAACCTTGCTGCAAACGGTATCTTCATATTCGTCGGATTTAAGCCAAACACTGGTGTTATAGACGGTCACATACAGCACGATGATATGGGTTATATCATTACAGACTTTAATATGGAAACTTCTATTAAAGGGCTTTTTGCTGCAGGTGACGTTCGTGTTCAATTGACGCGACAGGTTACTACCGCCGCTGGTGATGGTACCGTCGCTGCTATCGCTGCTGAAAAGTATCTCTCATCATTAAAAGATGGAGAAAATGCTGGACAGATTGTCGCCACAGGCGGGTACGCAGTTTGAGGATAACAAGCGTTACTGTCGGTCCATTTCAGGAGAATACATATCTTGTAGTTGATGAAGAGACCAACTCTGCCGTGATCGTAGATCCAGGCGACGAAGGTCCTCGTCTTCTCAAGTTGATATCCGATAGTGGCGCCGATCTAAAGGCCATCTGGTTAACGCATGGTCATGTAGATCACATTGGCGGAATCGCTGCTGTCAGAGCTAAGTACGATGTTCCTATTCATCTGCACCCCGCAGACAGGCCGGTGTATGATGCGCAGTCTTTTTTTGCAGACTCTTATGGAATAGCCTTTGATCCACCGCCACCACCGGACATAGAAATAGCCGATGGTGACGTGCTCAAGTTAGGTTCCCTGGAGTTTAAGGTTATGCACGTGCCAGGTCATGCACCTGGGCACGTGATATACATCTGTGAAACTACGGTGATGGGGGGCGACCTGCTCTTTGCGGGATCTATAGGAAGAACCGATCTCCCACTCTCAAGTCCAGATGCAATGGCTGAATCACTTCAAAAGATCAGCAAGTTGGATCCTCAAACTGTGTTCTATCCTGGACACGGCCCCAAAACAACTCTCTCTGTAGAGTTCATCTCAAACCCTTTTCTAAACGGAACTGCAAATGTCAAACGCAACGCGTTCTGAAAAAGATCCTCTCGGTACACTCGAAGTCCCTGCCGATGCATTATATGGAATTCAAACCCTTCGTGCGGTTCAGAACTTTCCGATCAGCGGGATCAAGGCGCTACCGGCTTTTGTAGAAGCAACTATACGTATTAAGCGAGCAGCCGCCCTTACACATAAAGAAACTGGTCGTTTAGAGGCTCGTTTAGCTGATGCAATCATTGCGGCAGCTGATGAAGTATTAGCCGGGCAGCATAGACATCAGTTTGTTGTAGATGTTTATCAGGCTGGTGCTGGTACATCCCACAACATGAACTGCAACGAAGTTCTGGCAAACAGAGCAAACGAAATCCTCGGTGGCGAGCGCGGCACATATTCACCTGTACACCCAAACGATCACGTCAACATGGCTCAGTCCACAAACGACGTAATCCCAACAGCTATCCGTGTTTCTGCCGCAACAGAGCTTCCAGCTATGATCGAAGCTTTTAATGGATTAGCCGATGCATTCCTCGCTAAGGGTGTTGAGTTCGACGACGTGCTCAAGTCTGGTCGTACACACCTTCAGGATGCAATGCCTATCCGTCTCGGGCAGGAGTTTGCTGCTTATGGCAAAACACTAAAGCGCTGCATTAAGCGCATCGAAGAATCAGCTGCTTATATCCGTGAACTTGGAATTGGTGGAAGCGCTGTAGGTACAGGTGTTAACGTAGAGCCTGCGTATCCTAAGCTCATGGTAAAAAATCTCTCTGCTATGACTGGTGTTGATTTTGTTGCCGGTGAAGACAGGATTCAGTTGATGCAGAGTATGGGAGATGTTGCTGCATTTAGCTCCCAGATCCGTGTTTATGCTGTTGAGCTAAGCAAGATCGCAAGTGACCTTCGTTTGATGGCAAGTGGACCGCGTACGGGATTGGATGAAATAATCCTGCCTGCCGTTCAACCTGGCTCATCTATCATGCCTGGAAAGATTAATCCGTCGATCCCTGAGATGGTTAACCAGGTCTGTTTACAGGTCATTGGAAACGATGCGTGTATTTCCGCTTCGGCAGAACATGGCCAGCTCGAACTCAACGTTATGATGCCTGTTATGGCGTACAATCTGTTGATCTCCATGCAGATCCTCAAGAATACTTCTGCTACTCTTTCCGAGAAAACAGTGAAGGGTATTGAGGCCAACAGAGAGATGTGCAGCTATTGGGTTGAACGCTCTGCAGCTCTTGCCACAGCCCTTATGCCACACATTGGCTACGCCAAGGCCGCTGAGATTTCGAAGAGATCAGTGAAGGAAGGGATCATGATCCGTGATCTGGTGAAGCAGGAAAATGTGCTTCCGGCAGATCGTCTCGATGAGATTCTCGATCTTCGCAAGATGACCGAGATTGGAGTCCCTGGACAGCATTAGTATCGCTCCAAGCGGCATATAGCCGACCGGCAGTAAAGAGATGAGTCATCGAGTGTGAGGTTCGCTAGCCCAGCGGACCTCACACTTTCGTTTCAGGGGTTATATTGTAAGTATGCGCATTACAACCTGGGCCGAATACGGCGTGATTTGCGCGCTTCATCTTGCAAAACGAAGCGACGAAGGGCCGGTGGCCGGAAGGGACTTAGCTGCCAAGGAGCGGCTCCCCGCCGACTATGTAGAGCAGATACTGCTACGGCTTAGACGCGCGGATGTTATTCGCAGTGTACGAGGAGCGCGTGGCGGGTATCTCCTCTCAAGACCATCTGATGAGATCACAATAAGAGATGTGATTCATGCTTCGGAGCTTGAAACATTCGATCTGCACTGCATTTCCAATCCGATTGGTGAAGATCGCTGCTCGACATCCCATAACTGCAGCATACGCCCGGTCTGGATGATGTTGCAGAACAAGATAGACGCGGTACTGGCGAGTGTGAGTCTGGCCGATCTGTTAGACGATGAATCCACAGTTAGAGAACGTGTTGGGCTTCCAATATTGGATTCTGCCCCAGTTCCGCTTGAAGTTGGCACTTTGTAAAGAGAGCTGTCAGGTAAGTTTTCCTGAAGTTGCAGATGGCTGGAGTAAATAAAAAGGTGGCTGACGTCATATTAAATTCGTCAGCCACCTTTTTTTGTTCTCTATATCTGATTTTTCAGATATAAGTGCTCGGAGCGGGACTCGAACCCGCACGGCCTTGCGACCACAGCGTTCTGAGCGCTGCGTGTATACCAGTTTCACCACCCGAGCATTGTTGGGTAGCCAAGTAAGTTAGCGGCAAAGGTGGGGTGGCGCAACGCACTAAAATTGCACTTATTACTTATTATGTCGGGACAGTCTGATTCAAACAAACCAGTAATAGAGTCTATCGCTAAAAATAGACGCGCGCGTCACGAGTATCAGGTCCTTGATACCTGGGAGGCGGGCATTGTGCTGAACGGGACTGAGGTAAAGTCTTTAAGAGACGGTAAGGCTAATATATCCGATGCGTTCGGGATCGTGCGGGCAGGCGAGGTGTATTTATTAAACCTGCATGTATCCCCCTACGTACGAGGGGGATACTCCAATCATGAGCCTACGCGTACGCGCAAGCTTCTGCTGCACAAGAAGGAGATTCGAAAGATGATCGGTGCAGTCGAGCGCGAGGGTTTAACGCTGGTACCTCTCGAAATCTATTTCAAAGATGGTAAAGCTAAAGTTGCTCTCGCCCTTGGAAAGGGTAAAAAACTTCATGATAAGCGCGACGATCAGCGGAAGCGTGATGATGAGCGCGATATGGCACGTGCATTAGTAAGAAGAAGATGAACCTACTTGGAATTGTCTGTCTGTTTTTACAGACTTCAGTTGTTCCGCCATCGGCAGTTACGGTGGTATCTCCAGAAAAAAGTGTTTCAATATCGGTGCTCCCTGCTTCCAAGGGAAACGTAGTTTCAGCTCGCAGGCTTGCCGAAGCCCTCGGGGGTAGTGTTCAGGCCGCCTCCAAACCAGGTCGTTTTACCTTTACGGCATCTGGTAGAAAGCTGGAGTTTTTAGTCGGCTCTCCGTTTGTAAGAACAGATGAAGGGGACCTCATCCAGCTGGGGTCAGCTCCAAACGAAGCGGGAGGCGAACTTTTCCTGCCATGGGAGTTTGTAGCAAGCGTGATGGGCACTCTGATCAGCGGGGTCAAGTATGACGCGAAACTGGCCCGGCTGAGCATATCGTCCACTGCCTTTGCAGTGAAAGCTGAAACAGCTTCGGTAAAGCCAACTCCAAAAAAGAAGCGATTGATAGTTGTCGATGCCGGCCATGGCGGAGTTGATCCAGGGATGCGTGGCCCGATCGGTGGTGGGCCAAAGATTCAGGAAAAGGATATAACCCTGGCAGTATCCAAGCTCGTTGAGAAGCATCTCAAGGACGCTGGTTTCGAAGTGCTCCTGACTCGGCGTAAAGATACGCTGATAGCTCTGGCCGATAGAGGTCGAATTGCCAATAGGGCCAGCGGAGATCTGTTCCTTTCGATTCACGTAAACGCGGTTGGAAGCAGAGGCGTTCGTGGATTCGAAACTTACTTCCTGGCTGAAGCTAAAACTGCTGAAGCTGCCCGAGTTGAACAGATGGAAAACGAGGTGGTTCGCTTTGAAACTGAAGTAGAAGCGCCAAAGGGTGATAAGCTGAATTTTATCATCAAGGACATGGCTCAGAATGAGCATCTGCGCGAGAGTAACGAGTTCGCTCAGTTCGTTCAGGACGAGCTGGCCAAGATACACCCAGGTCCAAACAGAGGGGTTCATCAGGCCAACTTTGCTGTGCTGCGTGGCTCCTTTATGCCTGCTGTTCTTATTGAATTGGGATTCGGATCAAACGCATCGGAAGCAAAGTTTCTGGCAAGTCCAAAGGAGCAGGATAGCATGGCCGCTCAGATAGCTAAATCTGTTATTCGGTATATGGAAAAATATGAGGCACGTTTAAAAGCGGGCGGGGCTTGAGTAACAACAACCGTCTAACCGTCGATGCCTTTGGTGCGACATTTCAGAACCCTATAATTCTAGCTGCTGGAACCGCCGCATTTGGACGAGAAGTGAGTGGAGTCATTCGGCTGGATAATTTGGGTGGTTTCGTCACAAAGGCCGTTAGCGTGGAGCCAAGAGTTGGTAACAGTGCTCCACGGTTGTCCGAATTTCCTGGCGGGATGATCAATGCCGTCGGATTAGCCAACCCAGGACTCGATGCTGTAATAGCAGATGAGCTGCCATGGATAGCCAATAATATCACGCGAGCAAAAGCCTTCGTTAACGTGGTGGGTTATTGCGTCGAAGATTTTACGACAATCGTTTCCAGGATAGATAATTGTCAATCCAGTGCTTCCATTAGTGGATTCGAGCTGAATGTCAGCTGTCCAAACGTTAAAGCCGGTGGGCTGGAGTTTGGTGCTGATCCAGTTGCCTTGGCTAACCTTGTTAAAGCTGTTCGTGAGGTAACCCGGAAGCCTTTACTGGTAAAGCTGTCTCCGACTTTAATTGCAACTATTGGAGATACGGGAAAGCTGGCTGTTGATTCGGGTGCTGATGGCATATCGGTAATTAACACAATGCCGGGACTGCTGATTGATACGGATCAGCGTATTCCTCGCATTGGTTTTGGTAGTGGCGGTATGAGTGGGAAAGGGTTGCTGCCAGTTGGTGTTCTCGCTACATGGCGAGTAAGTCGCGCTGTACAAGTTCCTGTACTTGGACTTGGCGGCGTTGAGAGTGCTGATGAAGCGCTTCAGTACATTATGGCTGGTGCGTCTCTGGTTGGCATTGGGACCGCTGCCATGAGGAATCCACGGGTTCCAGAAAAGGTTGTAGAAGAGTTAAGTCGATGGATGTCTAAGCACTCCATTAATTCACTATCAAGTATTGTTGGGTCTTTAGAATGGCCGTCGTAACTCAGGTAACTCCAATTGTAGCACTCGACTATTCCAATGCCGAAGACGCATTGAAGATGGTCGATACTCTCGCCGACAGCTGTGATTTTTACAAAGTTGGAAGCGAACTTTTTACATCCGCTGGACCGGGCTTTATAAAGGAGCTGCGTGATAGAGGGTGTAAAATATTTTTAGATCTTAAGTTTCATGACATCCCGAACACCGTTAAAAAGGCCTCTGCTGCAGCCGCTGAATTAGGAGCAAGTCTGCTCACTGTTCATGCCTCTGGCGGACCGGCGATGGTCTCAGCGGCGGTGGAGGGAGCGGGAGAGCGGTGCGGCGTATTGGCTGTTACCGTGCTCACTTCGCTCGACTCAGATGCACTTTCATTTGCATGGAATCGCACTGGGGTGTTGGATTTGGAGCAAGAGGTCGTTAGACTGGCTGGTATCGCAGTTCAGTCAAATGCGTTTGGAGTGGTGTGTAGCGGTCAGGAGGCCGCCGCCCTCAAGGCGCAATATGGTACTAGCTTAAAGCTTTTAGTGCCAGGTATACGTTTGCCCGGATCATCTCGTGATGATCAGTCCCGTGTTGTAACTCCACAGTTGGCAGCGGAGGCAGGGGCTAGCTACATTATACTCGGCAGAACTGTGACCAGTTCGAGCAATCCGCGAAATGCAATGAAGGAAGTCTGGAGCCAGATTTAGGTTTCAGGTGCATGCTCCTGTGATAAATATCAACAGAAGTGTGTTCCAGATAGTTGCGTATCGCGCAAAAAGCTAGTAATTTGAGAGGCTGACCCAAAATCGGAGCCGTAGTGAAAGTTCGTAGTAGTGTAAAACCGATTTGCGAGCACTGCAAAGTGATCAAGCGTAATGGAATCATTCGCATCATTTGCAGCCGCAATCCTAAGCATAAGCAGCGGCAGGGATAACACATGGCGCGTATTGCAGGTGTAGACCTTCCCCGTGATAAAAAAATCGAAGTAGGACTGACCTATATATTTGGTATTGGTCGTTCTACTGCGCAACGCATTCTTGAGAATGCGGGCGTGAATCCTGAGCAGCGTGTCCGCGATCTGGATGATGCCGATACCAACAAGTTGCGCCAGGCCATTGAGCGAGAGCTCAAGGTCGAGGGTGCGCTTCGTACTGAAGTCGCTATGAATATCAAGCGGCTAATGGATATTGGGTCATATCGTGGTACTAGGCATCGCCGCGGCCTTCCAGTAAGGGGGCAGCGTACACATACAAATGCTCGTACTAAGAAAGGTCCACGCCGTGCAATCGCTGGTAAAAAGAAGGTAACGAAGTAACCCTATGGCAACCGCAAAGAAAACTAAGAAAGTTGTCGACGCAGAAGGAATGGCGCACGTTAACGCGACATTCAATAACACGACGGTTACAATCACTGATCCTCGTGGTAATGCGATCTCCTGGAGCTCTGCTGGTAAGGCAGGCTTCAAGGGCTCCAAGAAGTCGACCCCATTTGCTGCTACAGTTGCTGGTGAGCAGGCTGGACGCGAAGCGTTCTCGGCTGGTGTTCGCAGAGTGCACGTAGAAGTTCAGGGCCCAGGTTCAGGTCGTGAGTCTGCCGTTCAGGCGCTCGCAACTGCTGGTCTCCAGGTTAAGTCGATTCGCGACGTAACTCCAATTCCTCATAACGGCTGCCGCCCACCAAAGCGGCGGAGGGTCTAACCGGTGCGTTATACTGGTGCAAGCTGCCGTCAGTGCCGTCGCGAAGGAACCAAGCTGTTCCTCAAAGGCACCCGCTGCTTTACAGAAAAGTGTGCGGTCGATCGTCGTCAATCTCCTCCTGGACAGCATGGTGCTGCCGCTGCTAGAAAGCGTAAGGCTTCCGAGTATGCAAAGCAGCTCCGTGAAAAGCAGAAGATTAAGCGTATCTACGGTGTAAGTGAAAAGCAGTTCCGCAACACATTCGAACGTGTTGCAATGTTGGGTGGTGTTACAGGTCACAACCTGTTGTCCGCTCTCGAAAGCCGTTTAGACAACATTGTCTATCGTATGGGCTTTGCTGCAAGTCGTAAGGCTGCTCGTCAGCTCGTACGTCATCGCCACATCGAAGTGAACGGACTGTCAGTTGACATTCCTAGCTTCCTCGTTCAGCCTGGTCAGGAAGTCCGTATCCGTGAGAAGTCCCGCGAGCAGGTCAGCGTGATCGAAGCATTAGATCTCGCCTCCCGCGGCGCATCACTCTCCTGGATCGCAGTTGACAAGGGATCCTTTAGCGGACGCGTTTTAGAGCGCCCAACCCGCTCCAGCATTCCAATTCAGGCACAGGAACAGTTGGTCGTCGAATTGTACTCCAAGTAGTTCTTTACAGGTTACCAGCTTCATCGCTGGTAGCCTGTTTCTTAGAAGTATATAGAGTTATCTAGTAGTTGTTTTAGTAGTACGTAGTTTTTGCTGATGTGCTTTATACGTATGTCGGCTGCTTCAAATGTAGGATTGGATCCCTAACATCCATAACGGACCTACCGCGCGTTAGGGGCGGGGTGGGACGTGATTAAATAGAATATCAATGGCAAATGCAATAGATCTGCGCGGACTTGTCCGCCCACAGCACGTTGAAGCTGCAAAGCGTGAAGACAACCCAAACGTAGCTGAGTTTCGTATCCAGCCTTTAGAGCGCGGATATGGCCATACGCTTGGCAACTCGATGCGCAGGCTTCTTCTCTCTTCTCTTCGTGGAGCTGCGGTTTGGGGCTTTCGAGTTGAAGGTGTTGTTCATGAGCACCAGACAATCCGCGGTGTAGTTGAAGACGTTCATCAGATTATTGGTAATCTAAAGTCTCTTACTCTCATCCTTGATGAGGATATCGACGACACAGTCCTTCGCATCACCAAGAAAGGACCTGCAAACATCACAGCTGGCGATATCGAAGCGCAGCCTGGTGTAACAGTCGTTGATCCATCTTATCATCTGTTTACACTACAGGATGATCGTGAGATCACGTTTGAGCTCTATGTAAACAAAGGGCGCGGGTACATTGAGTCCGATCAGCATGTTTTGGATCGTGCACTCCCCGTTGATCTGGTTCGTGTAGACTCTATCTACAACCCTGTTAAGCGTTGCAACTTTACAGTTGAAGCTACCCGTGTTGGTCAGCGTACTGACTATGACCGGTTAACCTTGCTCGTAGAAACAAACGGTTCTATCTCTCCAGAAGAGGCCGTTAGCTATGCAGCTGCGCTTGCTCAGACACACTTTCAGTATTTCACCAGCTTTGGTTCACACATGTCAGCGCCGATTGGAAATGGCTCCGATATGGCTGGTGGGGATGCACACAGATTGGCTCAGGTTTTAGCGACATCAATTGATGACCTCGACCTGTCGGTTAGATCTGTAAACTCGCTCAAAAATAGCAATATTCGCACATTAGGCGATCTCGTACGTCAGTCTGAAACTCAGATTCTGGCGGTCAAGAACTTCGGTAAGAAGTCCTTAAATGAGATAGCCGAGCTGTTGGAGCGCGAAAGCCTCAACTTTGGTATGAAGTTCGAGGAAACACACGACGGTGTGCGAGTAATCGATCGTGGTACACCACCAAATCGTGATGCGATGGCCGCTGCCAGCGCGACTGAAGAAGAGGAATAATTTAGGACTATGCGTCATAGAAAAGTTGGACGGCAACTCCGTCGCACGCCAGAGCAGAAGCTCGCATTGATGCGCAATTTAGCGCAGTCATTGATTGAGCATGGCGCCATCGAAACTACCGAAGCCAAGGCTAAGGAGCTTCGCCCTTTCGTCGAAAAGTTAATTACTAAGGCAAAGGAAGGCACACTACATTCACGTCGTCTCGCTGCACGTCACGTTCAGCAGAGAAAGTGGAACGATAAGCTCTTCCAGGAGATTGCTCCAAAGTTTGCAACCCGTCCTGGTGGATACACCCGCATTCTCAAGACCGGTCACCGTAAGGGTGATGGTGCAGAGATGGCCCGTATTGAATTGGTAACAGAATAATGGCTTCAGGAATCAGTCAGTTAAAAGAGCAGAGAGTTCGCGCAATTCGCAGAAACATCTGCTACGCATGCGGACGCGGTGTTGCATTTGGTAACAACGTCTCCCACGCCAACAACAAGACTCGTCGTACTTGGAAGCCTAACCTTCAGGTTGCGCGTATCGAGATGGGCGGTAAGGTAATTAAGGTGAAGGTTTGCACCTCCTGCTTATCTGCAGGAAAGGTCGTTAGAGCACCGCGAGGCAATGCGGTTGCCTAAGTCCGTGAGACTTCAACTTTCTATATAGTTTTAATGGGGCGACCCCGACGGTCGCCCTTTTTTGCACCCAATGTTTTGATAAATGCCTAAACGGACTGACATAAAAAGTATCTTAGTTATCGGTTCCGGCCCGATCGTGATCGGCCAGGGGGCCGAATTCGATTATTCCGGAACTCAGGCTACGAAAGCTTTAAAGGAAGAGGGATACAGAGTTATTCTCATTAACTCAAATCCTGCGACCATTATGACCGATCCAGAGTTTGCAGATGCTACATACGTTGAGCCTGTAACTCCTGAGTTCGTCGAATTAGTTATCGCGAAAGAGCGTCCTGATGTTCTCCTGCCAACTATGGGCGGCCAGACAGCTCTGAACGTTGCAATGAAACTTGCCGAAAACGGGACCCTTAAAAAGTATGGCGTTGAGCTGATTGGAGCTGATGCCAGAGCCATTAAAATGGCTGAGGACCGTGCAGAGTTTAACGATGCAATGATACGGGTCGGACTCAACGTAGCGAAGGGTGGAATTGCCACAACTATGGATGAGGCGTTCGCGCTCACCGAAGAGGTTGGTTTCCCTGCTATTATCAGACCTGCGTTCACTCTTGGTGGATCAGGCGGCGGTATAGCTTATAACCGCGATGAGTTTGAAGAGATTGTACGCAGGGGCTTGGATCTGTCTCCAGTTAGTCAGGTTCTTGTCGAAAGAAGTCTGATTGGTTGGAAAGAGTTTGAGCTCGAAGTTATGCGCGACTCAAAGGACAACGTAGTTATCGTCTGCTCCATTGAGAACATCGACCCGATGGGTGTGCATACAGGTGACTCTATCACTGTAGCACCGGCAATGACTCTTTCGGATAAAGAGTACCAGAATCTGCGTGATGCATCATGCGCTATTATCCGCGAGATTGGGGTTGCTGCTGGTGGGTGCAACATTCAGTTTGCTGTAAATCCTGTTGACGGTGAAGTTGTTGTTATCGAGATGAATCCGCGTGTGTCGCGCTCATCTGCTCTGGCTTCCAAGGCAACAGGCTTCCCGATTGCACGTATCGGTGCAAAGCTGGCCATTGGTTATAGCCTCGACGAAATAACCAACGACATTACCAAGACAACACCAGCCTCATTTGAGCCATCGCTCGATTATGTGGTTGTTAAGTGCCCACGCTTCGCGTTCGAAAAGTTCACCGTAGCAAATCCATATCTCACTACTCAGATGAAGTCTGTTGGTGAGTCGATGGCGCTGGGAAGAACATTCAAGGAAGCGTTTCAGAAGGCACTTAGAGCGCTTGAGATTGGGCGCTTTGGCTGGGAAGTTGGTGATCGTCTGATTGATGATCGTCTTGCTGATGATTCACTGGAAACACTCCGTAGCTCGCTACGCCAGCCAACGCCAGAGCGCATCTTCCAGCTTAAGCGTGCAATACAGCTCGGTATGTCTGTCGAAGAGATCTATGAGATCACAGGTGTTGATCCGTGGTTCCTTGAGCAGATGTTTGAGATGGTCGCAGCTGAACGTCACTTTGCTGCATTGCCTGAAGAGGGGCTTACAAAGAGCGAAGTCTTCAGGATGAAGCGCTTTGGATTCTCGGATAAGCAGTTGGGTGATCTCCGCGGAGAAAATGAAACGAGTTTCAGAGCAAGGCGTTGGGCGCTTGGCGTGAAACCAGTCTACAAGATGGTGGATACATGTGCTGGCGAATTCCCATCACAGACTCCGTATCTCTATAGCAGTTACGACGAAGAGGATGAAGCGCCGAGGACCGGTCGCAAGTCTGTTGTGATTTTGGGTAGCGGCCCAAACAGAATTGGTCAGGGTGTTGAGTTTGACTACTGCTGCGTTAGAGCCAGCCTGGCGCTGCGTGAACGTGGTTACGAAACAATCATGGTCAACTCTAATCCGGAGACTGTATCTACAGACTTTGACATCTCGGACAAGCTGTATTTTGAGCCATTGACGCTCGAAAACGTGTTGGAGATTGTTGAGCGCGAAAAGCCGCTTGGTGTAATTGTACAGCTGGGTGGGCAGACGCCGCTTAAGATTACAAAGGGTTTAGAGGCAGCAGGAGTTACAATTCTTGGCACATCGCCAGACGCAATTGATCTTGCAGAAGATAGAAAGCTGTTTGATCAGGTTGCACGCAAGCTCAATGTTCGTCAGCCAGAAAATGGAACTGCAACGAGCGTTGAAGGTGCCTTGGAGATAGCTGCACGTACCGGATATCCAGTATTGGTTCGTCCTTCGTATGTGTTGGGTGGACGGGCAATGGAGATCGTTTATGACAACGAATCTTTGCGTGACTACTTTGAACGTGCAGTTCGCGTATCTGAAGACCGCCCTGTCTTAATCGACAGGTTCCTTGAAGATGCCTACGAAGCTGACGTCGATGCTATTTGTGATGGAACCGATGTTGTTATCGGTGGAATCATGCAGCACATAGAAGATGCCGGAATTCACTCCGGTGACTCTGCGTGCGTGTTGCCACCTTATCTTATCGGTGAGCGTGAGATGCAGCTGATGCGTGATTATACTCGCGCATTCGCAATGGAGCTCGGTGTTGTCGGTTTGATCAACGTACAGTATGCAATACGAGATGGTGTTGTCTATGTACTTGAGGTAAACCCACGCGGTAGCCGTACAATCCCATTTGTTTCCAAGACAATCGGTGTTCCGCTTGCATCCATTGCAGCACGAGTGATGCTGGGCGAGACGCTTCAGGAGATTGGATTTACTGAAGAAGTTCACGCACCTTATGTCTCAGTTAAGGAAGCTGTCTTCCCGTTCAATAAGTTCCGCGAGTTCGATCCTATCCTTGGTCCAGAGATGAGATCGACCGGCGAAGTTATGGGAACAGCTGATTCATTTGGTAGCGCCTTCTACAAAGCTCAGCTTGCTGCTGATAACGGCTTACCGGAGAGTGGTGCAATCTTCGTATCGGTGAACGACTTCGATAAGAAGGCCGTTACTCCGATCGTGCGCCGTTTCCATGAAATTGGTTTTGAACTGTATGCTACGGAAGGGACGGCCAGGCACCTGCGCTCGGTTGGTATCCCTGCGAAGCATGTCTTTAAGGTCGGGGAAGGGCGTCCGCACGTTATCGATTTGATCTTAAATGGTCAGGTGCAGATGCTGATTAATACACCGCTAGGTAAGAAGGCGCAGCGCGATGACTACAGCATGAGGCAGGCTGCAATTGCTCACCGCGTTCCATACACTACTACTTTGTCGGCTGCCAGTGCGGCATGCGACGCAATCCTCTCGATCAAATCACGTAAGCCTACAGTAACATCCTTGCAGGAATGGCACGCGAAGATCGAAACGAAAGTGCTTGTTTAGAAAAAGCGATAAATAATGAGTACTGATCCTTCCAAGATTCACGAAACTTCTTTTGTTCATGAATCCAGCTATGTAGACGAGGGCGCCGTCATCGGCGCCCAGACTAAAGTTTGGCACTTCTGCCATATAATGTCAGGAGCAGTTATTGGTGAGCGCAGCTCGCTCGGGCAGAATGTGGTGGTTATGAATGGCACAAGGATTGGCAACAATGTGAAGATCCAAAACAACGTTTCGGTGTATGAAGGTGTGGTTTTGGAAGATGATGTTTTTTGCGGCCCATCCATGGTGTTCACAAATGTGATCAATCCGAGAAGCGCCGTATCCAGGAAAGATGAGTATCTACCTACGCTGGTAAAGCGTGGGGCGTCTATCGGCGCCAATGCTACGATTGTCTGCGGATCTACTCTTGGAGAATACAGCTTCGTAGGTGCAGGTGCAGTGGTAGCCAGCGATATTCCAGCTTACGCTCTGGCGGTCGGTGTACCGGCTAAACGAATTGGATGGATGTGTGAATGTGGTGTCAGGTTGCCTGACGGATCGGATGACAAAACTTGTTCTGCCTGTGGTAAAAAATACCTGGAGAAAGATGGCGTTTTATCTAGGGCATAACGTTGACTTGAAGAGCCTTTTTGAGCGATCTTTATAGGCTCTGGGTGTAGTTTTAACTCTCCCTTAAAATCAATAAATTTAGATGGCCGTACCCCTTTTAGATCTTAAAGCTCAGCATGCGTCTATTCGCAGTGATGTATTAGACGCGATCATGCCCATTATAGATGGGCAAACATTCATATTAGGTGAGGCGGTATCTCGCTTTGAGGAGCAGGTTGCAAACCTCTCCAGGACCGCACATGCAGTCGGATGTGCGAACGGGACAGATGCGATACTCCTCTCCTTGAGAGCTTTAGATGTGGGGCATGGTGACAAGGTGGTTACCACCCCATTTACTTTTTTTGCCACAGCAGGTGCCATCCACAATGTGGGTGCGGTTCCTGTCTTTGCTGATATCGATCCGGATACTTTCAATATTTCGCCGGAAGCTGTAGCAAAGGTGATTTCTGAGAACCCCGATGTGAAGGCTGTAATCGCGGTGGATCTTTTTGGCCAGATAGCTCCGATCGAAAAGATCAGGAAGCTTATACCGTCGCATATTCCGATAATTGAGGATTCTGCTCAGTCGATTGGTGCTACACGGACGGTAGATGGTGAAGTGCACAGAGCTGGTGGGCTTGCGGATATTTGCACATTCTCCTTCTTCCCTTCGAAGAATCTGGGTGGATATGGCGATGGCGGAATGATTGTCACCAACCGTGACGATCTTGCCATGCGTATAAAGCGGTTGCGAACCCATGGCAGTGTTAAGACCTACTACCACGATGAAGTTGGTTATAACAGCCGTTTGGACGCACTTCAGGCTGCTGTCTTAGCTGCAAAGTTACCACATCTGGAAAGCTGGAGCGAAGCCCGCCGCAAGAATGCAGAGTTTTATAATAAAGCCTTTGCAGATATTAAAGAGGTCGTAGTTCCTACTGTAGACTCTCAGAATGTGTCGATCTACAATCAGTACACTATCAGGGCAGAACGCCGCGACGAGCTGCAGGCTTATCTGTCTTCTAAAGGGGTAGGCGCTGCAGTTTACTATCCGTTACCGCTGCATTTGCAGAAGTGTTTTGAATACTGTGGCTACAAGAATGGCGACTTCCCGCTTAGCGAAAAAGCTGCGCTGGAAGTGTTGTCTATTCCGGTTTTCCCTGAATTGACTGAAGCTCAGAGAGATGAAGTTGTTGCAACGATCAGATCGTTCTACGGCTATTAATACTAAGGCTACCTAAATCGTAATAAAACTATGAACGCAAAAGAAACACTGTTAAAGAAGTTTGATGATCGTACTGCGGTCATTGGTGTGGTTGGCCTGGGATACGTTGGTCTTCCGTTGGCAGTAGAGTTTGCCAAAGCTGGATTCAAGGTTATTGGTTATGATGTATCTCAGCGCGTTGTCGATTCTCTGAATGGCGGAGTTTCGCACATTCAGGATGTCGACTCAAAAGAAGTCGCTGAGCTTGTTAAGGCTGGCCTGTTCGAAGCCTCAACTGATGAAGCTAAGATTGGTGAGATGGATGCAATTTCGATTGCAGTGCCAACTCCGCTGGTTAAGACTCGCGATCCAGATATGACATACGTTGTTGCTGCAACTGCAACAATAGTTAAGCATGCACACCCTGGTATGCTGGTTGTATTGGAAAGCACGACATATCCAGGAACCACACGCGAATTAATGCAGCCTAAGCTGGAAGAGGCTGGCATGGTGATTGGTAAGGATGTTTTCCTTGCATTCAGCCCTGAGCGTGTGGATCCTGGTAATCCAACATGGAATACCAAGAACACACCAAAGGTTGTTGGTGGTATTACAAAGGATTGTACCGAAATCGCTACAGCACTTTATAGCTGCTGCCTGGATACACTTGTCCCTGTCTCTTCAACAGAAACAGCCGAGTTAGTCAAGCTTCTTGAAAACACATTCCGATCTGTTAATATCGCGATGGTTAATGAGATGGCGATCGTCTGTGATAAGCTCGGTGTTAATGTTTGGGAAGTTATCGATGCGGCTGCTACAAAGCCGTTCGGCTTCATGAAGTTTACACCAGGCCCTGGTATCGGTGGGCACTGCATTCCATTAGATCCGCATTATCTGGCCTGGAAGATGAGAACGTTGAATTACAAGACGCGTTTCATCGACCTCGCAAGCGAGATCAACTCACAGATGCCTGCTCTCGTGGTTGAGAAGGTTGCTAAGGCTCTCAATGGCGCAAAGAAGGCAGTTAACGGTAGCTCTGTTCTCATAATCGGTGTTGCTTACAAGAAGAACATTGATGACATGCGTGAGAGCCCGGCTCTCGACGTCATCCGTCTCCTGGAGGAGCAGGGAGCATCGGTGGATTACCATGATCCATTCGTTTCAAAGTTTGTCGAGGAAGGGCATACCTTCACCGGTGTTGAGCTTACAGATGAAGCTCTGGCTTCTGCAGACGCCGTTGTTATCGTCACCGACCACGACGTGTTGGACTATCAGAGGATAGTCGATCTTTCCAAGATTGTCGTCGATGCTCGGAATGCGACCAAGAACGTCAAGGCTAGTGCGGGAAAAATCGTTCCACTTTCTTCACAGCGAGAGCTGGTCTCAGCGTAGTCTGGGGCGTAGTTTAGTAGGTGCATTGAAGCGTCGCACCGATGCTTCTGCGATTTCTCATTTTGATCTCCGCTCATAAGGTGGGCGGAGGGGAAATATCAGCGTGAAGAGTTTGATCAATCGAACTGCTTATTTAGCCCTTTTCTCCGTGGCTCTTTCTGCCTGTCAGAAAGAGTTCAATACGTCTTTGTATCCCAATACCGAGGATCTCTTCCTCGTTGGGGTGGAACAGATGCAGAAAAAGAAGTGGGACAATGCTGCAAAAGCGTTCGATCAACTGACCAGAGCCCTGCCGGCGCGTGACTCGCTCCTGCCGTTAGCTTATTTCTATCTGGGTCAGTCGCAGTCCAAAAACGGAGAGCATCTGCTCTCCGCAACAAGCTTTTATCGTCTCTTTGAAGTTCTCCCTGAGGACTCCCTGGCCGACGATGCTCTTTATCTGAGCGGTAGTGAATACGCCAAAATGTGGAAGCGCCCAGACTTAGACCCTCAATACGGGCAGTCTGCGCTTAACACCCTTGGCACCCTTATGTCGTACTATCCCGAATCTCCTTTTTTAGAGGCCGCGGATTCACTGACCTGGGTTATCGAAAATAAATTCGCTCAGAAGGATTTTGAAACAGGATATAGTTACTACCGTCGTAGAGCTTATGACTCGGGTATTATCTATTTCCTGGACGTTTTGAAGAAATACCCAGATACTAGGGCGGCACGTGATGCCTCAATATATCTGTTGCAGTCTTACCAAAAGATTAAATACTCGGCCGATGCTCGCGATTTATGCGATAACATGAGGACGAAGTATCCAAATGATAAGGAGGTTATGAGCAAATGCGGATCGGGATCTTCGGCGGAAGCTTCGACCCCCCCCACCTAGGGCACCTCCTTTCAGCAGTTGACGCCACCGATAAGCTAAATTTAGACAGGTTGCTGTGGGTTCCTACCGCGCAGCAACCTGATCGTGTTGGCCACACTGCCTCCCCAGAGCAGAGGCTGGAAATGGTACGCGCTACCATCTTTGGCTACCCTAAATTTGCGGTCAGCACGCTCGAAATCGATCGAAAAGGGTTATCTTACACTGTTGCAACCGTTGAGGCTGTAGCAGAGGATTACCCTGAAGCTGAGAGATTTCTCCTGGTTGGCACAGATGCCTGGGCTAGATTTTATAGTTGGTATGAGCCTGATCGGATCAGACGTTCCGTTCAGGTTGTTGTGCTTGCCAGAAGTCTCGACGGAATTCCATATATGGATGGATCTTCTGTGAGCCCAAAGGCGCCAGATCATATGTTAGAGACTCGTATTATCGAGATCTCCTCAACAGAAGTCCGAGATCGTGTCAAAAAACGTGTCCCGATTAACGGGTTTGTTTCTGACAGGGTCATGACAATAATTGAATCGGAAGGTTTGTATACATGGTAGCTAATCTGTTTAAATCTCTCTTTGGCAGTCGTCACGATAGAGAACGCAAAAAAGTTCAACCTATTGTAGATCAGATCAATGCATTAGGCGATCAGCTGAAAGCAATGACGGACGACGAGGTGAGAGCGCAAACCGCCAAGTTCAGAGCTAGGATCCACGAGGCTACTGGCGAGCTTGAAACCAAGATTGCTGATCTTAAAGAGCGCAAGCGAAACGCTGCAGATGCTAAAGAGCGTGAGGAGATCGACCAGGAGCTGGGTGGTTCAGATGGTAGAGGTGGCCTCGAGGGTGAGCTTCGCAACGTTACGCAGGAAGTTCTCGAAGAGATTCTCCCAGAAGCATTCGCCACGGTAAGAGAAGCTGCCAGTCGATTAGTCGGAACAACTGCTACGGTTACCGGTCAGCAGATGCAGTGGAACATGGTTCCTTACGATGTTCAGCTGATGGGTGGTTACCAGCTCCACAACGGCCGCATCGCTGAAATGGCTACAGGTGAAGGTAAAACCCTTGTAGCTACCCTGCCGTTGTACCTCAACGCTCTCCCAGGAAAAGGGGCTCACCTGGTAACGGTCAACTCCTATCTTGCAAGACGTGACTCCCAGTGGATGGGGCATCTGTTCAATTATCTCGGACTCACGGTTGGTTGTCTGGATGATACAGAGCCTGGCTCTCCACAGAGACGCGACGCGTATCTGGCGGACATTACCTATGGTACAAACAACGAGTTTGGTTTTGACTACCTCCGTGACAACATGGTGGTCTCACTTGAACAGCGCGTTCAGCGTCCGCATACCTTTGCAATTGTTGACGAAGTTGACTCGGTATTAATCGACGAAGCCAGAACTCCGTTAATTATCTCCGGTCCTGTTGGAAACGATTCTGATGGTGAATATGCTGCACATAATAGCGCTGTCGCCATGCTTGCTCGCAAGCAATCCGAAATGGTTAATACGCTCGTTGCTGACGGCGAACGCGCGCTGGCAGCTGACGACAAGGAAACCGCAGGACTTCTTCTATATAAAGCTCGCTTAGGTGGCCCCAAGAATCGCCGGTACATGAAGGTGATTCAGGAACCAGGCGTCAAGCAGCTTGTACAGAAGATGGAGCTGGATCACATTGCGGATAGAAAGCTGCCTGCAGGTAAACAGAGATACACCGAGATTGATAGCGATATGCTATATGTGCTTGATGAAAAAGCACATACGGTACACCTGACAGATCGTGGTGTCGACTTCCTGTCTCCAAGCGATCACGAAGCTTTTATACTGCCGGATATTTCGTTGCAGGTTCATCAGATCGATACAAATCCAACGCTTACTGCCGCAGAAAAGTTAGAGCGTCGGGCTATTGTAAATCGTGAATATGCAATGAAGGCCGAACGCCTCCATATCATTCATCAGCTGCTTCGTGCTCACTCCTTGTATGAGCGGGATGTTAACTATGTTGTACAGGATGGTGAGGTCCTTATCGTTGACGAGTATACAGGTAGAACAATGCCTGGTCGTCGCTGGTCCGAAGGTCTGCATCAGGCTGTAGAAGCAAAAGAAAATGTAAATGTAAAGGGTGAAACTCAGACGCTCGCTACTATCACCATTCAGAATTACTTCAGAATGTATGATAAGCTCGGTGGTATGACAGGTACTGCTGAGACTGAGGAGTCAGAGTTCCATGAGATCTACAAGATTGCAGTTTCCGTTATCCCAACGAATAGGCCGGTCATTCGTGATGATAGAAACGATCTTGTGTTTAAGACTCGTCGCGAGAAGTACAATGCAATAGTTGATGAAACTTTACGTCTTCATAAGCTTGGCTTCCCTGTCCTTGTCGGTACTGTAAGCGTTGAAGTCTCTGAGACACTCTCCAAGTTGTTCAAACGCGCAGGTATTCCGCACAACGTTCTTAACGCCAAGTATCATCAGCGCGAAGCTGAGATAGTTGCTAACGCTGGTCAGAAGGGTGCTGTTACTATTGCAACCAATATGGCCGGTCGCGGAACTGACATTAAGCTTGGTGAGGGTGTCACCGAGCCATTGCCATCTCAGGTCAAGAACGAAAAGATGGAACTTGTGGATATCACCGAGATCGGTGGTCTGCATATTATTGGATCCGAACGTCACGAGTCTCGTCGTATTGATAGGCAGCTACGTGGTAGAGCAGGGCGTCAGGGTGACCCAGGTGCTTCCCAGTTCTTCCTGTCGCTTGAAGATAACCTCATGCGTCTCTTCGGCTCGGATAGAATTGCCAAGCTGATGGATGCTATGGGTGCACAGGAAGGCGAGGTTCTTACGCACCCATTGATCACCAGATCCATTGAGCAGGCGCAGAAACGAGTTGAGTTGCAGAACTTCCAATCGCGTAAACGTTTGCTTGATTACGATGACGTAATGAACCAGCAGCGTGAAGTTATCTACTCGTTGCGTTCTTTTGCTCTTGAAGGTGGTGAAGAGCTGCGTGGCGAAGCCGAGCGTATGATTGATAGGGCAATCGGCAGTCGTATTGAGAAGTTGTTGGCTGCTAGCTCGTCCGCTGGATCTGAAGTTCTGGATATTGAAGGAGCCAAACAAGAGCTTCTGATGCACTACATGCTAAGTGTAGAATCTTTTGAGAACGAGTCGAGCTGGCCTGGGTCTATCCCTGTTGCAAAAGAAGAAGCTGTCGCTGCTGCCAAAGCTGCATTCTCTTCAAAGCTGGATTCAATAGGGCCGCAGGGTGGCGATCTGCTCGCCATTGTGATGCTCTCTGTCATCGATGAAAAGTGGAAAGATCATCTCTACGATCTCGATCAGCTGAGAAATGCTATTTACTACAGGGCATGGGGCCAGAAGGATCCTCTTGTCGAGTATAAGCAGGAAGCCTTCACAATGTTTGAAGATCTCATGGAAGATGTTAACCATACATTTGCAGAGAGGTTCTTCAGAGCGCAGATCATTCCAGCTGAAGCATTTGAGCAGCAGCAGTTAGCTCAGCAGCGTGCATTGGAAGAAGCGTCCGGACGTCCAAGGGTCACTAAGCGTTATAACGCGTTTGGAATCCTGGAAGATGTTGTAGAGGGAGAAAGCGTTGCCGCAGCTGGACCGTCATTAGACGGTCCTCATGATGAGGAGGAAGACGATGATTTTGATAGCTCGAATGATGGTCAGTCCGGTGCTCCTCAGCAGAGTTCAAAGCCTGCTGCACGATCGGCTTCTCCAGCGAGTGCGTTGGGTGGACCGTTGCAGGATTGGTCGGAGGTAGGTCGTAATGATCTGTGCCCATGCGGTTCTGGCAAGAAGTTTAAAAAATGTCATGGGCAGGTAGTGGCCTAACGTAGCTGGCTAGGAATTGACGGTAGTTAGACCGCATATAAAGACGCCCCGACAGATTTACTGTCGGGGCGTCTCCTTTTTAAGGTGATGTTGGATCTAGTAATCTTCGTCCGTCATCAAATGCTCTCTACGCGAAACTTCATTCACACCTTTCACTCTTCTCACCGCTCTCAAAATCTTTTCGAGATGCGGTAAGTTTTCTACCTCAACTTCGATAGCACCCGTAACACGCGCATCACGGCTTTTTAACTCCAGGCTCCTGATGTCGGTACCTGTAGTGCTGACTGCAGTTGTAATATCAGAGTAAAGCGCCCGTCTGTCTGTCGCCTCAATTGAAAGACGAACTATAAAACGTTCTCCCTGTACCTCTTCCCAGTCAATTTCCAAGCGGCGTTCAGGCTCATCGTCCAGCAGTAATAAGTTAGGACAATCGGAGCGGTGAATAGATACTCCACGCCCACGAGTTACATAACCCGCAACTGCGTCACCTGGAACCGGTTGGCAGCACTGTGCATAACGCACGAGAATGCCGTCAGCACCCTGAATTTTTACACCTTTTCCAGACCCGCGAACCCTGTCGACCAGCCGCTCAATGCGGGTTGGCTTTGCGGGCTCCTTGATCTCCATTTCAGGATGTATCTGCCTGATAACATCGGTGATAGAAACTTCGCCGTTTCCTACCGCCACTATCAGATAGTTTGCATCTCTAAATTTCAATCCCTTCGCAGCCTGCTCCAGCTGTGGATCTGTAAACTTTGCAATTTTACGTCGTTTGGCGTCTCTCTCAAGCATATCCCTGCCGAGCTTAAGAGAAGCTTTCTGTTCTTCAATGCGTAATCTCTGCCGAATCCTATGACGAGCACGTCCTGTACGTACGTGTGCAAGCCAGTCGCGGCTAGGTTTTGCAGTCTGCGACGTTATGATCTCTACAGTATCAGAGTTCTTAAGCTCGCGGGATAGCGGTGCAATACGGCCGTTGATCCTTGCTCCAAGACAGTGCAAGCCAACTTCGGTGTGTACTGCAAATGCAAAATCCAGTGGAGTTGCACCTTTGGGTAACTGTATGACATCCCCAGTCGGTGTGAATACAAAGATCTCATCCTGGTAAAGATCCAGTTTTAGAAATTCAAGGAACTCGTCTGGTGTTTTTGCATCCAGTTGCAGTTCCAGAATCTGTCTAAACCATTGAAGATGTCTGTCTAGCTCATCTGCATTTTTTGTGTTTTCTTTAAAACGCCAATGTGCTGCTATCCCGAACTCTGCAGTGTGATGCATGTCGCGAGTACGGATCTGTATTTCAAATAACTGTTTGCCTGGCCCGAATACGGTTGTGTGTAACGACTGATAACCGTTCGATTTAGGTTGAGCAATATAGTCTTTGATTCGTTCCTGTAACGGCGTCCAGCCGTCGTGGATAATACCTAGTGCATGATAACAGTCAGGTACAGAATTTACTAAAACCCTAATTGCGAGAAGATCGTAAATCTCTTCATAAGGTTTGTGTCTCTTCTGCATCTTTTTGTAGATTGACCATAGATGTTTTGGTCGCCCTGTAACTTCAACATCATGCATTCCAGCAGCAGCAAGATCAACCTTTAATGGCTCTGCCATGCGCGCAATAAGATCATCACGTTCAGTCCGCTTCTGCGCAACTAGCTTTGCAAGCTTCTTATACTCTTCTGGTTCGAGATATTTGAACGAAAGATCTTCGAGCTCCCATCTGACCTTCGCCATACCAAAACGGTGTGCGAGAGGGGCATAGAGATCTCTGGTCTCCTGAGCTATCCGACGACGCTTATCGTCCCGCAATGGTTCAAGAGTGCGCATGTTATGCAGCCTGTCAGCCAGCTTGATAATGATTACACGCGCGTCCTTTGCTATAGACAGCAATAGCTTTCTATAGTTTTCTACCTGGCGATCCTGAGGGGTATGAACAGGTAAGCTTTCTAGCTTGGTAAGCCCGTCAACAATTGCAGCCACCTCCTTCCCAAACTCACGCTCGATGTCAGCGATAGTTGCAGGGGTGTCTTCAATTACGTCGTGAACCAGGCCGGCGACAATTGTAGTGGTGTCCAGCCTAAGCCCAGCCAGGATCTTCCCGACTTCAACTACGTGGGTGACGTAATCTTCGCCAGAGTGGCGCTTCTGCCCATGGTGAGCTCTCTCCGAAAAGTCATAGGCACGGATTAACAGCTCCGGGTCCAGATGTTCGGGAAGGGGATCTATCTGAGTATTCCACCCTGGGACAATTTCCCCCTCCTTGGCATCTTTGTGCTTAGGAAGGACAGGGGCCGTTGCAGTGGGCGGTGGCTCGGAGGTGGTCGGAATTATGGAGACAGGCATTCTGTATATATAGTATCTATTTGAATATGCCAAGTTCCGCCAAACTGATAAAGCGCTCCCTCCCAATAATTATGTGATCCAGCACCGGAATCCCTATTATATCGCCAGCTCTTCTCATCTGATCTGTCATATTGATATCGGATTGAGAGGGAGATGGGTCGCCAGAAGGGTGATTATGAACCAGGATGATAGCAAAGGCATTCTCTGCGATAGCATAACGAAAGACTTCCCGGGGATGTGCCAGAGATGAATTAAGGATCCCTCGAGTTATCAGAACATCTGAGAGTACCCTGTGTTGGGTGTCTACTGTGGCGATTCTGAACTCCTCTACGGGGAGATCCTCCATAATAGGGGAGTAGAGTCTTGCTATGTCGCGAGGGTGGTTTATCTGAATATTGTTTTTTCGGTTCTCATGCGCCATTCGACGACCCAGTTCCAGAGCAGCCTGAACTGTAATAGCCCGTGCCTGGCCGATCCCTTTCACATTTGTCATAGTCGGCAGAGGTCTGCGAGCCAGCTCTTTGAGCGAACCCTGAACAGATGAAAGGAGGTCACGAGCTACTTCAATTGAAGAGCGTCCCTTCAGCCCGGACCCCAGTAAGATCGCCACCAGCTCGGCTGAAGAAAGGGCCCTGGGCGTGAGAGCGAGGAGTCGTTCCCGCGGCCGTTCTGAGCTGGGTAGATTCTGAATCGAGTTGGAATTGACCATTGTGTTAGATCTAGCTGAATCTTGCCGGGCTGGCCTTGGCTGAATATTCCGAGCTTATCGTATATTAGATGTCGGGTTGGTCGCTTCTGCGCTCCCTATTGCGGTAGCTACCGAAGCTGTTCATTCGCTACTGTAGCCGTTGCGCGGCCTTACTTCCATAGCCGTTGCGCGGCCTTACTTCCATAGCCGTGCGTCCCATTGCTTCTGCAGTCG
>JBEBRK010000004.1:0-273081 GCA_040394885.1 Gemmatimonas phototrophica | reverse complement strand
CTTACCGGCCCAATCGTATTTAGAAGCTGTCATACGAAGAAATTTAGCGATTTACAGGCGGTGGGGGGATGGGGGTATTTCGTAGATACTTGGAAGCGACACCGCGGTTGATAAATGATAGCATATAACAAAAAGGAGCAACTCTCGCTGCTCCTTTCCCAGTTAGCTGATTAGCCGTGGTTGGTGTTCCGAATACCAGGTTCACTTAGTGACACCCCACACCGACCATCGCAAGCCGTCTGCTATTTCGCGCGCTTGGTGATAATATCCAGAATTGGCTTTAACTTCTTCTCGAATTGAACGTTTAGTATACCAGCTTCCAAAATCGTCCCGTCTGAATCAACAAGATAGACGGTTTTATTGTATATGTTGCCACTTGCACGCTGAGAAGACAGATAAGAGTAATTCGCTACATTTTCGTCAGGACTATCGATTCGCCTGCGATCCAAGCCCGGCAGTTTGAAATATTCAGTATTGGCGATAATGAGGGTACCCGGTAGTTTATGATTCTCTATCCACCACCACCTCATTTTTTCAGCCTCGTCCTCCGGCGTGAGGGGGCCTAACTCGCCCAGATAACCCATCGTTCTGGTTACAATTGTGATTTCAACATCCGGGTAATTTTTCGCCAACCGATGGAGGATAGTATAACTATCAAGACACATTGCTGCATGCGGGCTACGCATCCCGGCTTGGGGTGATTCTGGCCTGCATCCACCGTAAAGAAAAACAACCAGAGAAACTTTTCCATGAGCTGGGGAGGATATTCCTATACCTGAAGCGTTTTGTAAACTATTGAAATTATCGCCATTTCGAGAGTACTTAAAATCCCCCACCAGAGGGCTCGCCTTTTCACCTATCATCCTGACGTATTCGTTGGCAAGTGACCTATCCGTTACATCTTTCCAGAATGAACGTCGCAACATCGCATAGGAATGACCACTTATGCGTAAACTATCCAAAAGCGACTCGCTCTCAATTATCTCGCGAGCGGCAGCTATTGAACCTGGGGCCACTTCTTTCATGAACTCGGAATCATTCCCTGAATGAGGAATACTGTCTATCAGCGACAATATTTTGCTTGCCCAGGATTTGCTGGCAACTGTATCCCCTGTAAGCAACTCGTAACGAGCCTTGGAAAAATAAAGACTAACCAGGCTTTTCAAGGAAGTGGGAATATCCCGACCTTCAATGTAAGAATCTATGAGGGAATGAATCAGTTCTGTTCGAAACGGTCTAGCATGACTGTATTCATATAGAAGGCCATCTATTACGCGTTCGCGGGAATTGGAGGAATCAACTGCATTCCACGACGACAGTGAAAGCTTACGCTGCGCAATTAATAGCGCGGCTGTATCATTTCCCGCCCCCAGATACAATCGTATCCAAAGGCGATAAGTATCAATATTCACACTATCCGGATTGAACTTGGCCAGACAGGCAGATGAGAATTTCTGAGCGGGAACCGGTGTAGGATTGAACTCTTCGCGACCAACCAATTCCACCGTATCTGCCCAATAGGACAACTTGAACTTCTCTGCTTCTATTACTCGGTCCAAACCAGCTAAACACTCTTCTACCGAAACGTACTTCGAAATATCTGGCACGGTATCGCGTGTAGAAAAACGAGTCTGGGCTCCGATTGTTTGTCCAACGGCATAGAGAGAGATACCGATAAGAACAAACAATCGACCCAGTACTTTTCGCGTATTCAGAATTTCAGAGAGAAGAATCATATTGCATCGATGCTGGCAGTGAAACTGAAATCATTCACCTTGATTGGGGGAACTATTACTTGGGAAAGAGCATGTTGTTGAAATAATGGAGCTAATTCCGGCCACGGAAACGGTCGGTAAACCGGTGTTGCAACTCCCAATTGCTCCACATTGTTCAATGCGAACAAAGGAGATTCGTTAATTCTGAAGTTTCTAACAGCTTTTGAAATCTTGCCATCCTCAATCAGCCATAGACCATCGCGCGTTACTCCAGTCATCAGTAGACTCCCTCTATCCACGACACGCAGCTTATAAAATCGGGAAATCAATAGCCCTCTTTGAGTTCCAGCAATCATTTCATCAAATGATGTATTCCCTCCTTCCATACGAAAACTCATTCGACGATGGACCTCACTGTCCTCATTCAGTTCGACCAGTCCATAGTCCCGTGTATAGGTCAACCCCGTAAGCACCCCTTTATCGATCCAGGTAACAGGGCCAAGACCAGGCGCCGCCAGAATTCCAAGCTCTGAATCAGCAGGATCGTGGGAGATCGTGATGCGTTCATCAACTATTTTCAGACCAATCTTCGAGATTCCCCTGCTAACGGACTGATCGCGTCCCAGAAAGTACGGATTGGAAGGTCCATGATTTTCCCCGCCAATACGCATTGCAGGATGAGAATCACCGGAATCGAACATTGGATGTATAAATTCGGCTACAGCCTGAGGTTCGAGAATAGTCGTATAACGCCCCGGCTCGATTCGTACCGGGTTTAACGAAGCAATACACTTCTCCATCGATTGAGCAGCAAGAGCTTTTTCGTCAATTCTGTCGAAGTCATATCGAGCTAGTCCAGCCCATCCTGATGCAGTTCCCTGAGGGTGACGAACTGTTGAACTGCACTGCGCCTGTGTCATTGCTGAATAAGACTGCTGAACTCTGTCATAAATGTCTATAGAACTGGATCCCACAGTCATACCGTGCGACTCTATATACCCTGCAGACAACAGATCCTGTTCTTCCGCTAATGAAGTAGCATATTGCACTACATTTGCACTCTCTTCAACGGTTCGATTTATTGTTGTATCCGACCAGGTTATAGTCCGCGGGATTGTGGATACATGCGAAAGCTCCATGGGAATATCCACAGCACGCTGATCTGCCTTCCTTAACGATTGTCGCTCCGCAGACTGAAGGACGCCCTTAAGAGAGTCACTGTCAATCTGGTTGGTGACGGCGGAGCCTCCTCCACCGGCTATCTCACAAAAAACCATAACCTGCACTGTTCGACGATCGCTGGTCATGCTTGCACGATTACGAGCCCATCTTATGTCGCTTCCCCACGCACTGGAAACCGAAAACCGGTATATACCTTGGCGTTCGCGAAGCTCGTGTAAACGAGACAGTATACGCTCCGTATTTTCCTTTGACATCATTCCGTGGTCACTAATAAATGACTCTGGATAAATCTGTTTCATAGTCTATGCTTTCCTTAGTGTATCTATAACTGTCGCTTCTTTGAGCACAATAGGTACACCAGTCACGCTATGAGAGGCATCACGCGCCGGTTGTCCTTTGAATGTGTTTTTTGCAATTCGTTTTGAACTTGCCTGGCCTCCAATCGCAGTTATAGAATTCCATAATTCAGGTGTTCTGAATAGAAGTGCAGTTCCCACTATGCGTGAAATACGCTTACCATTTTTTACGTTGAATGCCTGTCCAAACAATAGTCCGGAGCTCTGCTGATAATCCATGTCAACTCCACTCCGTTTAAATGCAATACCTTTATCTACCTGTCCGACCAGAGATTCAAATGACTCATTGCCGACCCCGGGCTTAATCTTCAGGTTGGCAGAATGCGTAAGGGGTACAAACCCTGAGTTCGGAGCATATGAGCAGCCATACGATTGAGAAGTCATTTTCTGACGTTTATATACATCCTCTAAAAAACCGGCACCTTCACGATCCGTCTGCATGTCGTTAAGAAGTCCATCTTTTACCAGAATAAACTCCCTGGGAACAACTCCTTCATCATCCCATTGCACCGTAGCAGCACCTCTCACTTCATTTCGATTTGCTGTTACCGTAAGCTCTGGACTTCCTATTCTAAGAGTGCCAATCATTTCCAGAGGATTTACTATGTAACTGGTTCCACCAGCATTGGCCTCGTAACCTAAAGCGCGGTCAAGCTCGGTGGCAACTCCAATTGTCTCACTGAGCAACGAAGTTACAGTATTAGCATCTAAAACAGTTTCGTATCTTCCTACGTCAACAGGAACCACCGGCAATGACATGTCGGCTCTTGTTTCTTCAGCTAGCTCTTTGATCTGATCACGTAATGGTTGATCACGAATATATTCAAACCCGGCGCTTGCTGTTGTAGTCGTATCCAGAGCAGTAACAACCTCGGCGCCCTTATGTTGAACTGAGAACTTGAAATTACCAGTTGCTTGATAGAGCTGCTGTGTTACATATTGGCCCAGCGTAGACGCGAAGAGCTTGTCCTGTTTAAGAAATGTTGCACCAAAGTTTGGGTTAACTCCACAACTATTGACCGCATAAGTCGCAATACCTTGAAAAAAATCATCGATCTCTTCCATACTCATAGTAAAAGGATCGTCGATAATCGGGGTTGACCAATGTCCAACCAATTCCTGCCCGACTCCACTGAGTGGAGCGAGCTCTGCGTGTCGAGCCTTTCCAACCGTATTGGCGCGCGCGTTACGAATTGCAGCGCGAGCAAGACGCGCGGCTTCTTCCTTCGACCATATAGGACTCGATGCAAAGCCCCAATATCCATCGACTAATACCCTAACACCAAAAGACATTGATTCTTTTTCGGGGGGCCTTCCACCAACGACGTACTCATATGTATGGTCTAGTCTTGCATCTGCGTATACTGCCCCTGCAGAGTTGGCAACTTGCAGGGCCGCGTCGCCAATATCTTTAATTATGGGATCTTGAATCTCATGACGTGCAGCTCGATGTACAGTGCTGGATGCCAGGAGCTGTTTGGAGAGCGCCGTACCGGCAGTCAGATTAACTCCCACCTGCACAAACTTTCTTCGTGAAAATAACATTAAGGTTCTCTTGTAATTACAGTGCCAGATATCGACGCGGCAGATGGACTACTTCCAACCACACGCGCGGTCCACCTTACCGTCCCTGAACTAATTTTGCGCTCTACTGACCCACGTGTGAAACTTGCAATATTCCCCTTTGCATCCCCAGGAACACATCCAGATACCTTGCTCGTATCATCAAAGATTATTTCGACTGGTTGAATCAGCTGGTTAATAAAGAGAATAGAACCACATGGCTGAATCACTTTTGAATAACCATTCGACACAGATGAAATCTCTGCAGTTGTGGGATCTGCCTTAATAGTTACAGCTGCGTTAAGAGGGTACAATCCCATCATCTGAATACTATCACGTAACATGGTTCCATATACCAAGGCCTCAGTGTAAAGCCAGAATGGCCCAACTTTTCTGGTTCCAACCAGATACTGACCCAAGCCCAGCGTAACTCCCGCAGGTCCAAAATAGCTGATAGTCAGCCCCTCCTGATCACCTAATAAAGGAGCACGTATCAACCCCAATGAATCGCCTGTTGCGTTTCTGGCTATAATAGAAACCCCACAACATATACCGGTTTCAGGCAATGCGGTTCTGACACTATCGCCTTTCGGCCTGATTTCTAAATTCGTTACAGGGTCGCGATTCTGAGTAATCACGATGTACGCAGCCCCTGTACGTGTTATTCCATTAGACGTCCAACGTACCCAGGGAGATACTACATTTCCACCGGATGCTTTGAGCATATGCGCTCTGCCATTCTGATCAATACGCATTACAGATGCGTCGCTGACTCCCCATTCCAAACTGTTTCCTGTAATTGGCAAGGTATCACCAGACAGGCTCACAGCTTTGACCTGGAAATCAAGAGAATCACCCACAGCAGCTATTGCAGATTCAATATTCAAAGAAATTGACGTGAGAATCTGAGATGGTTTCAAAGTCGGAGGTAAGGGCCCCGAAGGATCAGCACATGAAGTAAGTGCAATAGCAAGAGATACTACAACTAAGCGAAACAATCCCAACAACTTTGAGTATGTCGATAAGTTCAATGATTTCATAGTATTCTAAGGTTGGAGATCCGTGCATCCAGAATAGAGGTGATTATTGATTTCCTCCCCTCGCGGCGGACTAAAAACATAGTTCGCGTCGTATGCCAATATCCGCCATGCGCCTCGCGTGTATGGTCCGTTAGGATATACCGTCAGAACTGGGCGATTATACTGGCGAACAAGCCGTCTATAGTCCGCCAGACGATGTCCTTCATGATAAAACCAAAAGGCTCTCTCTCGGAATAAAAGATCAATTCTGGCAGTTGATGTGCCTGGGTCTTCGAGTGCTGCAAGACCAACCGTAGCACGTGCGATATTAATTGGTTCGAGCCAGTCGCCGGATGGCGAGTTTGGAGGTTGCAATAAGGCCTCAGCTTCTATCATCCTTGCTTCAACTCCTTTTGATACAGAAACAGAAAGGGATGCACCCGATAATTTTTGCTGCCGGTGTGGTGATGTGGCGGTCACACGAACTCGGGGATCCTGCATGGCGTGATCCGTTGCGATCCAATCCATGCCGACTCCCCCTTCTCCATTAATTATCTCAATGATAGTTTGATTCTGGTGATCGGTACCCTTCCAGAACGGTACACCGCCAGTCGCGTTAGTGTACGACAACGAATACAGATACGAGGACTGAACATCACGTACGATATCTCTCGCCTCGTCATACCTTCCAAGATTTACAAGCGCACGCCCCTTTCCGATCTTCGCAAACTCAGATACACGAATGCTGTCGTTTGCATAAAGTATTGCGGTATCAAATAGCGCAACCGCTGCTTCAAACAACTCATTAGTAGACAAACCTCTGGTGTATTCCAGCCCACCATCGAATGGAACCTGTGTGAGTGGAACACCATTACAGAACATCTCAGCAAGGTAAACAATAGCCTGGGCCTGAACTGCATACGATTCCCCAATAAGCAAAGAATCCTGACGAGAGCCGAACTTCTGTAAAAGAGTTATTGCCTGAGCCGCATTTACTCTAGCTACATGAAGATTATTATAGGCTAAATCATTGAGGATGCCAGGCAAACCAAGAATGGTTACATGGCGCGAATCTAAAGCAGTAGGTGAATTATTTGTAAATTCATCAACGGCTGTCAATTCATCAGTGAATATCGCCGTTGAATACGCAACCTCTACGAATGCTCTAGTAAACCCCAACATAGCCGCTCTGTAAACCCGAAGACCTCCCTCTCTGGTTTTGACGGCGGTCGGATCAATTACGGATCCTTCTACGGGCTCGCTCGAATTCAGCAATCGATCTATTGCGCATCCAGACAGCAGAACCAATATGGCAAACATTCCTACCAACGACCGACAAAACCCAGAGTGTAGCATTGGGCGTTGTAAAAGTCTTAAACCTTTCATCTATTAATACCTCACTCGGAATTGAACAGAATAGTTTCGCGGAAGCCCTATTACGTTTCCATAATCTGTCAACATCTCACCTATCGGCGAAGAATTAATCCCTGGATCACGGCCACGATACTGACTCCAGAGTCCGAGATTTGAACCCTGCAACGATACATGGACGCTCTGAGCTCCTAACCTTCTTACAATATGAGCGGGAATATTCATCGAGATACTCGCTGACTGAAGGCGAAGTTCTTTAACAGCCTGCATATCCTGCTGAGAACCTGATAACGTACTTATTCTTGACAGGAGCATTGGCAGCATTCGTTCATATGCAGAAGCGTTAATATCCCAATACCCCAGAAACGCAGTCTGATTTACACTACGACTCTGCATAAAAGTTCCTTTATAATCGACAAAAGCATTAAAAGTGAAGTTGTTTAAAAATCCTATCTCTATATTGTGCGCCATAGTGTAACGCGGCATGTTAGATCCCATATATGCCAGACTATCTGCAAATACCATTTCAGTCGAGCTGATTTCTCCGTCGCCATCCAGATCCAACATTCCAACTAATGGAAGCGACCAGAGGCCACCAACTGGATATCCTTCAACATAACGCTGCTCAAACGTTCCATATGGAGAGACTCCAGAACCCAAAGACTTAATCTCATTAAACGCAAAGTTCAGATTGCTGGTTATTCTCACTCTGAAATTATCTTGCTCAATTGGGCGAACTGTTGCCTGTATCATTGTTGCGTGATTTACGACTCTTGCTATATTTTCCTGCCGTTTTCCATCTGTGACACCAGTGGATGGCGCTATCGACCTATCAATAAGAGTGTTGCGGTTTTGCTTATTCGCATAGGTTAACGTCACCATTAGTCTTTCATCCAGCATGTCTGCATCAAAACCAACTTCAATTTCGGAGCTTCGTTCAGGCTGCAGATTTGGATTTCCAATTCCTGAAAGTTGAATTACAGGAGATTGAACTCCACGGATGATCGCATTGCTACGCGAGTAACGACCGTACAACTGACTAAGACTAGGCTGCACAGCGGCATAACCAAATGCACCTCTTAAACGCAGAGTCGAAAGCCAAAAAGATTGAGGGAAGAATGGTTCATCAGATACTAACCATGATGTTCCAAAGCGTGGGTAAGATTTCGAATTATTCTCTAGTTCCTTTGCTCCACTAAAGTCATGTCTGATGCCAGGATCAAAAGAAATTCTGTTAAACAACCTGATATTTGCGTTTAGTGATAATCCGCCAAGTGCATTGGTTGGGCCATCTGTAAAATTACCGTTCAGAGCAACACTATCGGTCTGTCTGAATAATGAACCGGAGTGACGATAACTAACCTGCCTTCTTAAATCGAACGTAACACCCGGCTGTACGCTTGCAAAACGACTAATCCATCCAAGTGACGGAGTGAAGGATGACTGAGCGCGGATAGTATAAACGGAACCGTCGCGACCGGCAGACTCTTCTTCGACCGAATTTGGATTGCATTTACCAGTTATACACGTCAAGCCATCGACCGTGCGTGACTCCCGCTGCACCTCCTTATCGACACCTAAAGTAGCGGTTATTAAAGACCAGGTATATGGATTCCAGCGTGTCATAACACTTACAAGACCGCGTGTTGTTCTGGCTCCCTTTTTCTCAAATCCAACTTTTCCTGATTTATTAATGACCAACAATGAGTCCATAGACCCAACGATACCCCACCCTGAGAGAAGGCTAAAACCATCTTCACGGGAGTTTTGCTGCGAGCCTTCCACACTAACAGAAAAATCAAGTCCCTGGCGAGCAGTTATATCAAGACGAGTGGATAACCGACGGTCGCGTAACTCACTTGGGTTTCTATATCTGTTTTCGATAGGCAGAGAGAGTAAACTCATACGAACTTTTGAAATTCCATCAAGTCTTCTATTTCCGAGTTGATCACTTAGCCCGGCACTTAGGTTATACCGAATTTGACTAGAGCCACCGCTTATTGATGCTGTGAACTGATTGGTTGATCCTACTCCTTCATTTTTAAGTAGCGGATCGCCTTTGGACCAGGAAAGCAATGAATCCTGAACACAGTATTCCGCTTTAATAGCCGCCGCATAACATCTCATTGGCTCGGTTGAATAAGGAGTTCTTCCGATACCGTCGTACTCCAAAGGAAATTTCCCAGTTGGATTTTTTCTGTCGTAAGAATAGTGCAAATCCCATCTAGCGGGACCTACGGAGCCACGCTTGGTAGTGATCATGATTACACCGTTGGCGGCATCTGGACCATACAGAGTTGCGGCCGCGGGACCACGCACGATCTCGATGGTTTCGATTGTATTGGGATCCAGAGCATCAAGCCTGGATGGCAGATATGTTCCTGGCCCACTTTGACCACCCAATTGCCTGGCAACATCCCGCGTAGAAAAAGCAGATTTAACCCAAACACCATCAATAATCACTACCGGATCATTATTCTGCGATATACTGCCAACGCCTCCAATACGAATACGTTTTGGCGCTCCCGGTTCACCACTGCTTGGAGTTATTACTACACCGTTTATCTGAGCAGCCTGGAGAAGATCGGTTACGCTACGGACCGGAGCTGCTTCCATCAACTTTGCGGCGTCTACTTTCACAACATCGTTTGATATATCTACACGACGCTGCTTACCTGTCGCAGTGGTAACAACTTCAGTTAGAGTGCTGGCTGATGCTTTCATAATAACATTCACATTCACCAGCTTTCCTTCTTCAACCTTCACCGTTCTTTTTGTGGTCAAAAACCCCAGCATCCGAAACATTAATACATGTTCCCCGGAAGGAATATCCTTCAAAGAGAAGGCTCCTTTTGAATCAGTTTGAATGGAAAACTGCGTTCCCGGGATAGTGATATTGACACCCTTAATTCCTGTATTTGTCACAGAATCAGAAACAGATCCCTGTATAACTCCAACCCCCTTTTCCTGTTTTTTTGATCCGTTATCTGTAAAGAGGAATATCTGCCTCGGATCTACAATTCTGAATCTAACCTTGGTTCCTTTTAGCAACTCAGTGAGTATCGACTCCACTGTCTGATTCTTAGCGTCTACACTTACCTTTTCAGTAATATCTGATACTTCATCCCCAAAAGTTAACTTCAGATTTCCAGTCGTTGCCAGCTTGCGTAGGGCATCGTTCAAAGGCATTGATTCTACGCGAAAGGATAAACGCATTAGAAGAGGATTACTTTGAACACGAGACTCGGACTGTGAAGTTCCTGAGAGACTAACTCCAATATCCGTCGTCTGAGCATGGAGAGGCCGCGATAGAGAAATTTCGCAGACGCCCAATCCAGCTGTAATCATAGTCAATATCAGAAACTGACTATGCCAAAACTGTCCTGCCCGATAATCAATCACTTCGGATCCTCTTGTAAAAAGGTAACAACATTCCCACTCCAGCTGGTATCTGCACCCAATGCAAGCGAGACTAGCTTCATAGCCTGCTTTGCGGTTTCGTCTGTGATAACCGTCGTAATTCTACGCTTGAGCAATTCAGGATTAGATACCTTGATCTTGATATCAAACCATCTGCTCAGTTCATCGATGGCTTCGTGTAATGGCATCCTTGATAGCTCAAGCTTCCCCGATGTCCATGCAAGCATGCTTATGTCAGCATTTCGCTGAACTTTAAGAGAGTTATCGGTTGTTAATGATGCAACATCACCAACCGAGAGAATCTCATAGTTGCTACCCAAATTGCCGGGCCCACCGTTATACTGTACAGCCCGGTGCCCGAATCCAACCTTTCCTTCAGTTACAATCACACGGGCTGCCTGGTCGCCAGGGTAATACCTAACCCCAAAAACAGTTCCGAGTACTCGGGTAGTAGAAGCACCCGCATTTACAATGAATGGAGCTGCCGTACTTTGGACTACAGAAAATACCGCTTCCCCACTTAGATTAACCTCGCGGTTATCGTCACCAAACGCCCTTGAATAAGAGATAGTACTCGCAGAATTAAGTGTAACTATGGAACCGTCAGGCAGAGTCACACGAGCACGCTGGCCGGCTTTTGTATGATATGTGTGTGGCGCTTCAGAAACATCGGCACCGCGAGATAGCGGATTTATACCTATATCGCTCAGAAATACTACTGCAAAAAGTGCTATGGTAGCTGAAGCTGAAGCAAGCCATACTGCAGGAGAAAAAGAATGCTTCCTTCTTGTTTTTGTTGCGTGATTCAGATTTTTCTGAGCCGATTCAGCACGACCGGCCGAGCTATAAACAGTTGCCCAAACCCTCTCCCTGATTTCAGGAACGGGTAGTGGTGCCTTTGTATTTACTCTACCGGAAACATTCCAGATCGACTTAAGCTGGTCAGCGCTGACACGGTGATCGTTCTCGTTTTGCGTGTACCACTCTGCTAGAAGTTTTCGGTCCTGCTCGGACGCAAGACCCGACCATTCCCTTAGAAGAGACTCGACAATATGTGGTTCAATATCAGCTTTCATCGCATATAAGTCGGAGTCAGATGCGATTCGGTCTACAAAAATCTTAAAAAAAGCGGGATAATTTTTTTGCGAGGGTATTCATAGAGCGAGCCATCTGAGTTTTTACTGTGCTCAACGATATCTCGAGGGCTGCTGCCACCTCAGAATACGATAGCCCGTGATCACGAACAAGTATAAAGATCTCTCGGCTACGCTCTGGAAGCTCGTCTATAGCACGACGTACAGAAACAGAAAATTCATTCCATTCAATGGACTCTATTGCTGTATCTTCAGAAGATGTAGGTGACTGGCCAGCGAGAGATCCTTCTCTATTGGACCGGGAAAGCTCCGATTTACGTATATCAATAGACGCATTTCTTACAGCCCTGAAAAGGTAAGCCTGCAAGGACCCTGTTATAGTCAGATGACTGCGTCGCTCCCAGATACTTATAAATACATCCTGAACGGCATCCGCAGCCAGATCAGGTGAATGTAAAAAATGAACAGCGTATTGGTATAGCTGGGTCTGATACTCCTTCATCATCAGATCAAACGCCCATTCCTCACCAACACGTATCCGAGCGATCAACTCCTGTTCAGTAGTGGGAAGTAATGAATCTGGTCGGGACATTGTGTGTAGGGAGCGTATCCTCACATCGTTTTTATGTCAAGAGATGAAACAGAATCTGCTTATCTCAACCGTGACGGGTTCTCACAAACTACCAGGTCAATATCTGTAATATCGACATTTTATATGTGATCATTGTTTATACCTTCAAGCATTAACAAAAAAAGGAGCAACTTTCGTTGCCCCTTCCTTTGATACTTAAACGGTACTTGGTTTTCCAGCGCCGTTTATTCGGCTCTTCTAATGATGTTCCACATCGGTTATGTGAGCATGATGCCCCATACCCGAAGCTGCACGCTCTCTGGCAATCTCATCTTCGCGTTCCTTGGAAACGAGCTTGTGCTTCACCCAGCTCCCAAAATCGTCAAAGTACGTGTACGCCACAGGAATAACGATCAGGGTTAACAATGTAGATGTAATCAACCCTCCGATAACTGCACGCGCCATTGGTGCACGGAAGCCACCGCCCTCTCCTAAGGCCAAAGCAATCGGTAACATACCAAAGATCATAGCCAGGGTAGTCATGATAATTGGACGTAAACGGATTGCACCTGCATCAATAAGAGCATCGCGTCTTTCGAGTCCTGCCGCACGCCTCTCGTTGGCGTTATCCACCAACAAAATTGCGTTTTTAGTCACAAGTCCCATAAGCATGATAACACCGATCATCGACATCATGTTAAGTGTATCATTGGTAATCAACAGTGCCAACAGCACACCCACTAATGACAGTGGCAATGACAACATGATCGCAAATGGCTGTGAAAATGATTCGAACTGTGACGCAAGAATCAGGAAGATAAGTATAATTGCGAGCAACAATGCTTCAACTACATATCCACCGGTTTCTTCAAGATCTTCTGTTTCACCGCCCAATCCGATTGTGTAACCCTGCGGTAGATTGAGACCTGCAACTGCAGCACGTATCTGCGCAGAGGCTTCTGCAATAGAAAGCTCAGGAGAGTTGGTTGCCGAAACTGTAGCAATTCTCTTCAGAGACTTTCTGTCGATCTGAGCTGGCGATGAACCAAGCTCGATATTAGCCACATCGCGCAAAGGAACATTAATAGAACTTCCATTTGCATTCCGCTGACTAGTCGCGACTGGGATCGTAGCGATGTCTTCTAATGTTTTTCTCTGTTCCGGATCAACCTGAACAACAACATCTCTCTCTTCACCTGTTGGATCTTCCCAAGTGGTTGCGGTCTCACCTGCAAGAATTGGTCTGATAGTTGTAGCAACCTGAGAAATATCCAATCCAACTTCGTTAGCCATATCACGATCGACGCTGATCCGATACTCAGGCTTAGGAGTTCCCAGCGACGACTTGGCATCGAGAACGCCAGGAATCCCATCAACAATTTTTAGTACCGTGTCAGAGAGCGACTGCAACACAGCTACGTCACTACCAGAAATTTCAACCTGAAGTGGAGCAACCGCACCGCCAAGGCCGCCACCAACAAGAACAGCAGTCTTTACACCGATCAATGGTTTTAGCTTTTCACGAGCTTCAACCATGAGCTGTGACTGAGACAGCTTTCGCTCTGCAACTGGTACAAGCTTAACGTATATTTCACCCTTCGTAACTGTCCCAGTAGCTCCTGAACCTACTGTTACATAGGTATAGTTTACTCCATCCATCGATTTAAGAGCACTTGTTAACTGCTCAGCTTTTGACCTCGTATACTGCAGGCTGGATCCTTCAGGAGTCTCGAATGTCACGTTGAACTCAGAGTTATCCGAGTCTGGCATGAATCCGCCACCGATAAATGGAAACAGGAAGAAGGAGCCAACAAAGCTTACAAAAGCTATAACCATGGTAAGGACGCGATGGTTCAACGCCCAACCGATTATACTACGATACTTACCTGCAAGTCCATCGAACCAGATGTTAAAGCGACCGATACCACGGCTGAGGAAATTACCCTTGAGCGCATCTTCTGGCTTATGTGGTTCAACGCCCCACCATGCAGACAACATTGGAGTTAATGTGAACGCAACAAATAGCGACACCATAACAGCCCATGCTACTGTAATCCCGAACTGATAGAAGAATCGTCCGATAATACCACCCATGAACGCAACCGGCACGAATACGGCTACGATACAAAGTGTTGTTGCAAGAACGGCAAGAATAATCTCAGTGGTACCAACAGTTGCAGCGGTAAAGTGATCTTTACCCATCTCCCGATGTCGTACGATGTTCTCTACGACCACGATAGCATCGTCGATAAGAATACCAATCGACAATGAAAGGGCCATAAGGGTAATAACGTTAAGCGTAAAGCCTAACGCGTTCATTAGAACAAATGACGATATAACCGAAACTGGCAATGCCAGCGATGTGATAGCCGTTGCACGCCAGTCGTTGAGGAACAACATAACGACGAGAACGGTGAGGATAGCACCAAGGATCAACTCGTGAATAACCGAATCGACCGACTGGCGAATACTTACAGAGTTGTCTCGAACAACATTTAATGAAACACCGGCTGGTAACACAGTCGCACTGATCTGAGCGATCTGTTCCTTTACACCTTCCGCAACTTCTACTGTATTAGATCCCGATATTTTTAGGATATCCAAAGACACGGCTCTAACACCATCGATAAGAGCTAAACTTCGCTCCTCTTCGCTTGCATCTTCTACACGGGCGACATCCCGAATACGAATCTGCTGCCCATCTCTGTTGGCAACAATAATGTTTCCAAACTGTTCGGGATCGGTGATCTTACCGATAACTCTAACAAGAGTTTCGGTTCCATCCTGCTCCACACGTCCTGCAGGGATCTCCATGTTCTGCCGTTGCAATGCACCCATAACCTCTGGGATTGTAACGTTGACAGATTGCATTTTACGTGGATCGATGAACACGCGGACTTCTCGTTTTAATCCACCGGTAATACGCACCTCACCAACACCACGAACTGATTCCAGACTTCTGCGAATTGTCTCGTCTGCCAAACTTGTGAGATTCACCAGTGGCAGTGTTTCAGATTGAAGCGCTAAAGACAGAATCGGCTGAGCTGCGGGATCGAACTTCTGCACAACAGGTGCTTCTATATCCTCAGGGAGGTCTCGCCTAATACCTTCGATCTTTGCACGAATATCCTGCGATGCAAGATCGACGTTTCTGTTTAATTCAAACTCAATAACAATGAGTGAAACGCCTTCCAGGGAATTTGACGTAATCTTGTCAACGCCTTCAACAGGGTTAAAGGCTTCTTCCATTCGTCTGGTGACCTCTCTTTCCATGGTCTGTGCACTAGCACCAGGATAAAGAGTCTGCACCATTACGATAGGAATTTCAACATCAGGGAACTCGTCCACGCTAAGGCGATTAAAGCCGAATATACCCAGAACGACGAGTCCAAGCATAACCATCGTGGCAAAAACAGGCCTCCTAATGGCGATACCGCTAAGCCCTCCCCCACCAATCTGTTCACCTGAGGGGGTCGGCAACTGGTCCTTTTTATGTTCCGACATTATTTAATGTTTTTATACGATTAATAAGTTGTTTTCTACTCGGACTTTGCTGGTTCTGACTTTGGTGCATCCTGAGCACTATCCTCAGCTGGCGATGTCGCTACTCTCGAATTCCCAGTTACTACCTTAGTCCCTGGGGTGAGTGTAAGAGCCGGAGCAACAATGACCTGCTCACCATCAGATAAGCCGGACAAAACCGCTACTCTTCCAGATGCTTCGTCTGTCAGCCCGATCTCCACGTCCCGAACTGCTACTACACCGTTTTCGATTACGAAGACTGTAGTTGCATCTCCACTCTTGCGAACCGCAATTGCCGGAACTGTAACAACGTTTGGAACCTTCTGCCCTACAATGCGCCCTCTGGCAAACTGGCCACCGACAATAGCGCCTCTAGGGTTGCTCAGGCGAACATAAACCCGAACCTGGCGTGTCTGCATATCTGCAGTGGGATCGATCCTGGCTACCCGCCCTGTGTACTCCTTGCCTGGCATACCATCGAGTGTGAAGACGACTGGCTGACCTACCTTTACACCATTTGCATAAGAAACCGGAATCTGTCCGGCCAACTCCAATTCATTAGAGTTAACAACCGTGAACAGCGGTGCGTCCGGCATAACCGCCTCCCCGCCCTCAACAAAGCGCTCGCTTATATATCCAGTGATCGGAGATAGAACCGAACTTCTTGCGGCCTGTTCCCCAGCTGCTGATGATGCTGCCTTTGCCGCTGCAAGTTCAGCTTCAGCTGCTTCGTAGGTTGCCTGTGCACCACGATAATCGATAGCAGACATAGCACCGGCGTCAAAGAGAGTCTTGGCTGCATCGAGACGCTGCTTGGCGAGCGCCAAACCAGCTTCACGTGCAGCGACACCAGCCTTGGCACTGGCGGCCTGACTCAGAACACCCAGGGCTTCTATGTTAGCCAGACTTTGGCCGGCTTTAACTGCCATACCGCGATCAACTCTTACGTTGCGCACAGTACCACCAACCTGAGCCTTTATCTTGACTATCTGCGCAGGGTCAAGAGGGCCGGACAATACAATTCCGGAAACAACATCCATTGTACGAGCAGATTCAACATCCTGCGCGCCAACAACGATCTGATTCTCTTCCTTTACTTCTTCAGTCTTCTTACCGCCACAGGCAGCCACTAAAAGAGTAGTTAATACTAAAACGCTATAACGTCGAGCGTTCTTAAAAGACCTGATAAGGTCGTTGTTATCTGCCAACTGGCATACCATAGAGTTAGAACCTTTTAATTTTGAAGAGGATGACAACATATCTGAATCAGTCATCTCTATTGATGATGACGAATTATCTCTATTTATTAAGTGCTTCATCTGGCTGCCTCCGAAGAAATACGTCGCCCGAGAGCCTTATTAACCTCTGCATCGGCGATATGATAATCAGATAGCGCCATCACGAAATTTGTACGGGCCTGTAAGAGAGCAAGTCTTGCGTCGCTTGCTTCCAACTGTGTTGCGAGCCCCTTTTCGTACCGCAGAACGGTGAGGTCATATACACGTTCGGCCTGTTCCACCGTGCGCTTTCTTGCACTGATACTGGTTAGAGCTCTTTCACGTTCGCCACGAGCACGTTCGTATTCTATCTGAATACCTTCTCGGAACTGCGCGAGTTGAAGCTCAGCTTTTGACCTGTCAATTTGAGCCTGCTGATATTCTGCACGACGCCGGAATCCTGAAAAGATAGGAATCTGCATCGTTACGATGGCAGCAGCGTCTTTACGAAGATCCGTACCAGAAAAGTCAAAAGTCTTATTTGGGTACAGAACGCCACCGTAACGGAAATCAAAGCTTAAATTTGGCAGATATGCACCACGTGCAATCTTGACCTGCTGCTCACGAATCGCGACCTGCTTCTCAGCTGCTCTTAACGAAGCGCGATTGTTTAACTCACGCATCATCGCTTCAGCATCCCCCAGACTATCAACTAAATTAGTTGGTGTCTCGAACTGCGAAGTAAGAACGACTCCTGCACTTATCGGAATATTCAGCAGTCTCTTAAGATCCAGGGTTGCAAGCTCACGAGCATTACGCGCCTCAACTAACTGAGGTCTCAGATTCTCGAGCGCAACTTCAGCACGCAACACTTCCAATTCAGAAACACTTCCAGCTTTGAACCTAAGCTGCTCATCATCCAAAAACTTCTGAGCCTGCTCGACTCCTGCAGCAGAGATTGCTTCCAATTCCTGAGCTAGCTGAGCACGATAGTATGCGGTCAATACCTGAAGTTCCAGAGTAGCAACTTCTTCAGTGTATGTCAGCTCAGCTGCTTCGACATAACGAGCCGCGATCTTTAAAGCTGCGCCTGTTCGTCCACCCGAGTACAGGAGTTGAGAGGCAGATAGCGTCCCGCTATATGTATGCTCCTGACCAAACGGCAGATTACCGAACAGAGATCCAAGCCCTTCAAGACCGGCATTTTTAGCATTAAGCTCTAAATAACGGACTCTATCGGCAATTGGAGCTGATGGATCGGGAGTAAACTTCATGCTGTCAGGGATGGAAATCCCACCGCCCCCTTCGAAGGGAGATGCCAGAGTTCTGGTATATGAAAGATTACCGTTGATCTGAGGGAGAGCCTGAGATCTGGCAGCTGTTACCTGAGTTTTAGCAAAGCTGATCTCAGCCCGAGCCAGACGTACTTCGTCACTACTATTAAGAGCAATCTGTATGGCGTCCCTTAATGCAAGTGAAACCGTATCCGTAGACTTTAGATTTTTTAGCCTTACGGAGGTGGTATCTTGAACTACGGTTTCTTTAAGACCATATAGAGGTGTCCATTTTCCAAATAATCGCTGAGCTTCGGCTGCGTCAGGCAACAGGGCCGACGTAAGAAACGCAAAAGCTAAGACTTTATGTTTGATAACACGCACAAGGTGATATAGTAAAATTATTAGGTATCAACTCTGAAACTTTTGACGGCAAAGCGATCAGCCCTTTCCTATCTTGCTGAATTCGCTACGAAACTCGGCCAAGTCCTGCACTGCCCGTGCCATGAACCAGTTGATAATTGATGATGAGTTCTTTAGCCTCTCATCAATTTCTGGTGGAAGCCCGGATAGCTCTAATCCGACCGAAAAAACTGCCGCCATGCGTTGAAGCGCCAACATTCTTCGCTCCAACATATAGGAAAAGTGATCAGGAGTAACTTGGTAATAGTCCTTCCGGTCACCACGTCGTGTGACTCTTTGAAGCAATCCACAATCGGCGAGCCTGCGGGCATCAGTACTGACACTAGCCCTGCTAACCGAAAGCTTTTCAGCAATTTCGTCCAGATTTAGCTCTCCGGGCGAAAGTATAAGAAGACCAAAAATCCTTCCTGCTATGCGAGGCAGCCCCTCTTCTTCGGTAATCTGCCCCATCTGCTCTATAAAGCGGTCACACGCTTCATTATCTCGCATTATATGCTCATCGGAATTTCCGGGATGGTGAAATAAGGGAAAAACAAAACTGCGACCCGAAAAATGAGCTTCGGGCCGCAGAATATAGTTAATTAGGAACGTACAGTACGTCTAGTACTTACTGAAAGTTTGTGTGGAGTAGTCGAGGTCAGGTTCGAACCTACGACTTTCACGGCAATGCCAAATACGTAATATCAAGATCGGACGATGCTCTCTGAGTCCACTCAATTTTCATCTAGTGGGCGACGGTAACGGTTTCTCCGTTCCGAGACTGTCCGCCCATGCCTGGATAGCCCGATGATCTATTACTCGCCCGGCATCTACATCTGCAAGCGCCTCTAAAGTCATCCGATGGCGCTCTTCTTCCTGATCAACCCAGGCAGCGATGGCCTGTTTCACCACCCACCCTTGAGACCGCTCAAACCGCGAGGCTATAGCTTCCACCTTCTCCACCAACGCGAAAGGGATATGTGCAGTTAGCACTTTTCAGGCGTATTACCTCATAGCATCCCTTTTTCTTTAAGAAGATTGGAGATTAGTGCATCAAGCACCGCTTCCGATCGCTTGTTTAAGCTGTTTCCCAATGGCGTAGTCACCACATTGCGTTCAGAGTCGATAAGGAATATATCGCGAAGAATACCTCCAGACCTAAGCTGCATCTCCATCAGAACATACAGGTTATCGCTTATCTGCGGAGTAAGCATCCCATCATGCCGCTTTACAAACTCTGTGTGTTCCATTGCAAGATTACCAGGGGCACTCAAATAGCGAAACAGATAATCTCTCACATATTTCTGCTCTTCCTGAAATTCTAAAACAGGACTATCTCTAAAATATCCTTTTGACTGATAAAGCCATACAATCTCCAAACCTTTATCGGAATACTTTCTGTGAAGTCTGCGAGCTATAGCAACTTTCTCGGCCGGGTTGCTCCAAGTAGTTAAGGCTGATTTCAGCGGAGAGAAGCTTATGCTTCTGCCAATATTGGGGAGACTAATGTACAAGGTGGCTTTTCCCTTTGGAGGCTGAACCTGAATACCATGGCTATCGACAAGCATATTGGTATCTATCTGCGATAATGCAAAATTCGAATTTAACATAAACATGCTATCTAAAAACATGTACATATTCCTAAAGGGGCTGGAAAACGGGGAGAGTGTGTCCTGATTAATTGAGCGAAGATGCTCACGTAGAGGTTTAAAGGTGAACGACGGATCCTTAACTCCCGAATCCAGCATTATATCTGCATGCCTCTCAAAGAAACTCCAGGTGGAAGTAAGAGAACTTCCGTTTTTGAAAGAACTCTTCCCGTTAAACTCACGAGTGCCACGTTTAATGTCGTCATCTGATATTTCGGAGGCAGTACGAAAATCTCCAATTGCTCTTAAATGAGTCCTCAGTCTATTGTTTTTGCGGATTCCCCTTTCACACGAAGATAGATCATTACATTCAAACCCCTCTTTCAAATTCGCCAATAAACTCGCTCTTGTTGGATGAGCCTCAACAAACTCGGAGACTACTGAAGTTGAAAGCCAGGACAAATAGCGGTCAGCGGAGACATTCCGATTTGATTGAGAGTGCTTATTAAACAACTCATTTACTATTGAAATGGCAGTAGAATCAGCTTCGGCTAGAAAGGACAGCTTGATCAGAGTCAAAAGAGACACATCAGACATAGCATCCCGGCTATTAATAAGATGCTGGATACACCTCGTCGAATACCTTACTACGTCGTCCGTGAGGGTATCGATATGAAACGTCTCCTTATACGATAGAGTATCTCGAACCCATGGCTTGCGAATGTGGGACACCATAATTCTGTTAGCTGCTGCATTACACTGTGACGGTTCAATAATGTGCGTCAAACTGGATGTATCTACATTAAACTGTCTTCTTTGATTTAGACCGATACTCTGTGAAGACAGGTTACCCTGCGGTAGCACAGAAAGTGCCGATATCAGCACTATAGACAATCTCAAATATGTATTCATTTTCATTACCTTAAATCGCATCGGTGAGGCTTGTGAAACTAAAATCGCGCACCTTCATGTATGGAGCCACCATCGGTAAATACGGAGAAAATACACGTTTAGAAGGCCCAATCTGATCAATGCTATTAAAAACAAACAGTGGAGATTCTGTAAACCGGAAGTTTTTAATTGCCTTTGTTATCTTACCATTCTCCACCAACCATAGCCCGTCTCTTGTAAACCCGGTATATAGTAATGAACGTTTATCAACCTCGGTCATTCTATCGAATCTTGTAACAAGGATGCCTCTTTTTGTAGAGCTGATCATCTCTTCCAGCGGAGTTGGCCCTTCATTTATGCGAATCCCCTGCCCGTCCAACAGAGGTTCATTAACCCTCAAAGTTTTTACGGCATAACTATGATTGTACGCAAGATCCGCGAGGACTCCTCGATCGAACCATTTAACCGGCAGATAAGGGCTTCCGCTCCAGTCAAACGGTACTCCACCTAGATCACTATCCATGACATCGGAGGTTACAATTATTCTTTCATCAAGGAGCTTCAGTCCAATCTTTGATTGACCAGGCGAAAGATAGAAGGGCCAGTCGGGCTTTTCTTCGTTGAACTCGCGGTTAAAATATCTACCAATAATCATGAATAGATCTGCTACCGCCTGTGGTTCCAGAATCGCTGTATATCTGCCCGGCTCCACACGTACCGGATTAAGCGACGAAAGGCATTTATCGATCGCAACGCTTGTAATCTGGTCTGTGTCAATAGGTTTCCAATGACTACTGTCTACCCCCGCCCACCCGGAACCATTCCCCGTTGGCTCTCTAACCGTCACACTGTATTGTGCTTTAGTATAAGGGTAATACCGTACCAACCCACTCGAAGAAATTACCGCATGCCCCCCAGCCTCAAGCTCAATATAACCTGCCGATAGCATTTTACTTTCTTCAGAGCTCGTCAATAACGGCTGTACGATCTCGTTTCTGGTTTTTATATCCAGATTATAAATCTCATCATCCCATATATCTGGCTTTAGATGCGGCATCTCGAAGTTGAACCCGGGGAAGTCGTCTCCTTCAACTGAAAATTGCTTGAAGTATTCAGTATACTTAACTGCATTCCTTATCGAATCATTGTCAATCTGATTGATACTATATCTACCGGACGCTTCATTAAGTGAGCGAGTAACGGTCATATTATTATTACGCATATCAGATGTATTCACAATTAGATTTCGTGCCCATCTAACAGTGCTTTTCCACGTCGTGCGAATCTGAACTACAGAAGCTGAGCTATCCGAAGAACTACTTACGACTTCATCAAAGATCCGCAAGCATGAATCTTTACTTAGGAATCTTTTTCTTTCATTGTTTATTATTGGCAAATTCATTTTATCACGCTTTGCGTTTGACATCGATTAAAGACACGTCTTCTACCATCATAGGCACCGAAAAGACACTGTAGTCAGAACTTTGAACAGGCTCGCCTTTCACACTGATAAAGGACTCCATCACCGAACTGTTCTTTCCTCCAATGTATTTTACATTTTTCCATAATTCTTCAGTGTTGAATAAAACACCGGCATCCGTCAGATACTGCGCAAGTTTTCCGTTAGTAATTTTCCGCACCACGCCTTTCATTGACCCACCATGTCGAAATTGAAAATCCGAACTGAATTGCGCCCCGGAGATTGCTATTCCGTCTTTTACATCTCCAATCAAGCCTTCAAAACTTGCATCTTCAGAGCCGGGATGAAGAACGATATTAGGCATATGCTGCATAGGAAGATCGAGCGCCGAATCACCGGAAACACAGGCATTCGATACAGTTTCTCGATTCGATTTATCATAGTATGGTGAAAGCCACGACGCCTGCTCTCTATTTGTCTGATAATCTGCTAACGTTCCGTCTTTGATAATTGAAAAAGACTTACATTCAACTCCTTCATCATCCCATCGTGCGGTTGCTGCTCCCTTACCAATGGTCCGATCTCCGGTAATATTAATGATAGGTGCCGATACAGACTGTGAACCCAAGGATTCCAATGGTTTATTAAGAAAGCTTGTTCCCTGAGCATTTGCTTCGAATCCCATAGCACGGTCAAGCTGAGTCGCCGGTCCCAAGGTGGCCGCCAAAAGACCAGCAGTACAGGATGCATCAAATACAACGGTGTACCTCCCAACGTCTACCGGTTCGACCATATGGCCAATATTCGTTTTAGCTTCCTCGATTAATTTGGGAATCTGTTCAAATGGTTTAGCTTGAAGCACATATTCCCATCCAGCAGTTGCCAACGGCAGGTGTAAACTACCGGTTTTTTTAAGCTCACGTGTACCATTTGAAAGCATCAGTTCGAAATCTGCAGAAGCCTTGCCTTGCACCTGACTGATTACTGTTCCTTCAGAGGTGGCATATACCTTTTCAGTTCTTTTTAAGACAATTTTACATCGTCTACTGCCAACCCCATTATATTGCTCAACCTTTTGAATCCAACCAGCAGCGAAATCATGGAGCTCTTCGTAGGATACAGTTAATAGATCCAACACTGCTGGATCGCTCCAGTCACCTTGAACTGGCTTCGCTAAGCTCATATCAACCGAACGAACTCTTCCAGTTGCATTTATTCTGGACTGTGAAACGGCATCCGTCGCTAGACGAACAACTTCTTCATCATTTACATAAGGACTGGAAGCAAACCCCCAGTATCCATTTATTAGTGTGCGTACACCTACGGCTATCTCCTGGATCTCTGAAGGAAAAGCGTTAAGCACTACCATGTATACCTGCCGTGTTATCCTGACGTCTGCATACTCTGCACCTAACGACTTGGCTGCATCTACAGCTTTTAAGGCTATACTCTTGAATAGAGCGCGATCCGAACCGTCGGGCTGTAACGGAAGAGCCTCTCGATATTGTCCGCTTACTGAACCGATCAGAGGAACTGCGGAGAAGATAGCGCCCTGTTTAAGTAAATTTCGTCTAGTAGTTGTCATTATTCTGTCACCACGATTACGCCTTTAATTCCTGGATGTTTGGTACTGTGAAACCGGACTTTTCCCGGTGTATTAAACTGCCTGGCCCTGTAACCACGATCCACTATCCCTTGACTGAAATCACCGCACTTACCCAACCGATCACCGTCGCAATTTACTCCGCCAAATGATTCGATATTACCAATAGAACCATCGGAGGTAAGTGCACCTATCATTCCTGCTGTTGCAAGTAATGTGAAAAACCTACCTGAACCGAAGGCACTTAAATTCTGTCCGGCGTCCGCCATTACTGGAGTATCAAAGACAATATCCAATGAATCGAACCATACCAGTCTCATGTCGCCATATTCCTTCACATTATAGGATCTATCTTTACACCATTGATAGGTTTGGCACATAGAGTTAGAGTATCCAGATTTATTAATAAAATAGGCTGTTGTGCCCAGTTTAATATTTATACTGTCAGGTTGCACTATCAACCGCGATCCCCCCTCGGCAGGATAAACATCTATCGCAACAACAAATCTATAGGGAGGCTCAATCCGCTTAATTATTGAGGAATCTCTAAAGCTGGTATCATAAGCGTAGAACTTTGTGTATATATACCCTTCTCCAACAGGGATACCACTATTTGGGTATTGTTGGCTATTCAGCCTGGGATCACTGAATGAAAATGACGCGGTGTAATTGCTTGTTGGAATCAACTGTCCGTTAAAATCGTATGCTCTTAACCATTTCTCATGGCCTATAGTGGCACCACTCACGGCCCAGCGCCAGGAGCTATCCGGGGGTAATGGTGCGAACTCGATTCGTTCGACTCTTCTAACCGGCAATTCATCGCGAACCATCACCAGTGCCACCGCAGTGCGTTTAATTCCATTTATTGTAAGGGAAGCCTCTACACGGGTTCCACCGGTGGCAGTGTTAGTAATTATCTTTCCTTTGGGACTAATCCGGATGGAGGTATCTAACACACTAAGCAGGCGAAACTCGATCGAATCTTCACTGTACTGAAGCGTTTCGCCGAATAGGTTGACTGGTACGGCTTTTAGCTGAACAGTATCATATGGAGAATGCGTAGATAGTGTTATCGCATTGTAATTCAATTGCAATGCGGAATAAACGTCAGCTGCATCATCATATGCCGGCTTGGTTGGGGATTCGCCCATGCAACCCATCATCGCAGCCAGACCGAGTACCCCGACTACAGCATTAAGGATATGCGCAATCCTGTAACTATACCATCTAAAAACAAATTTATGCACTTATCTCCCCCTCTCTGAACAGCCAACATGTTCTGGATTAAAACGTTCCGAAGTTGGAACAGGTATATCCATATATGGTTCATAACTCCCTGAACCACTTGGATAATCCCCCACAGGATAGACGTTTTCAATATCCCTGTTATAGTTTCTAACCAATCGCCGCATATCACCTTGCCTTCTTCCTGAAAAGAACAACCAAAAAGCTCTTTCAGAGAACAGCAGGTCTACTCTAACATCTCGCTCAGACTTGCCACTGGGGAGAGGAGATAGCGCGGGGTCTTCGAGAGGAGTCAGCCCAGGCACAGTTGCTCTTAGGTCGTTAAGTATGTTTAGCCATCTACTACCTTCGGCGGCCAAGTCGGCCTCCGCTTCTATCAACCGCGCTTCCAGGTATGTTACGACGGTTAAATTTAGTTTCTCTGCTGGCTCATAATATTCACCACCGGCAGCATTCCACCGGGCAGTATATTGAATTCTAGGATCATTGGCTTCAATATACGGCATACCATTTGCGCCTTTGTGATTGGCGATGAAGCTTTTATTAGCCATTAGTGAAGCCCAAAGCGTTCCTCTAGGTGAGGTAGACCGAACAGGCAAACGCAATCGAGGAAGCGTAAAAGAAAAGCCGTCTGGGATATTCTTTACCAACAGTGCGGCCTCTTCGTATTTACCCGATGCCAGTAATATCCGCCCTTTTGCAAGATAAGATAAAAAAGCAATTGAATCATTTGAACTGACTAGCGATATAGCAGTATCGATCAATAATTCTGATTTACGGTATACCTGCTCTGTCGATAAACCGATACTGTAGCTATAATCACCATCAAAATCTACTGTAGACAATGGAATGCCTGAACAATACAGCTCTGCCAGCATAACAGTAGCCAGAGCTTCATATACAAGCATCTCCGCGCGTAAACGTGGATACGACTCAATATTATGCATTGCCAACGCTCTATTAGCCAATGACGCTATAGCGCGCACCCGCTGAAGTTTGGAATAGCTGGTTATCTCATTAAACATTGTTGCTAATTGTGTATTAACAGCTCCGTCATCGGGAGTATATCTCTGGTCAAGAATTATTAACTTATCGTAATTTCCGACAACTTTATCTGAATTCCTATTATCGAAAAATTCATCTGCAAACATTCCAGATTCCAACATATAATCCAACAAGTTGTACTGAAACTCGTATCTTACGTTTTGTGCCATTTCATAGGCAGCTTCTGGAGTCTTATAGTACTCTGGATTTACAGATCCCGCTGGCAACTTGGCGGTAATGTCGCTACATGCGGCTAACAATACAACTAAAGCTATACATCTGGATCGAGCTATCTTCATAAAAAATATCTGCCTTCCAATTCTGTTAGTATGTGAGATTTAAAACGATCTGCCAGGCCCTTGGCTGGGGAAGCTGTCCACCATCCGCTAAGCCGCTGCCCCCCATGCTCGAATTTACGTTGGGATCGACTCCTATATAATTTGTCCATAACCCAAGGTTTGATCCCTGCACCGATACAGACCCTCGTTTAGCCGCTACTTTCTTAAGAACTCCCTTTGTAAGGTTTAAACTCAACGAACTGGATTGCAATCTCAGGATATTCACTACCTGCATAAAACCAGAAAACTGATCGGAACCCGCCTGGAATGAGTGCACCCAGGCTAACTGCCTATCAAAACCATCGTGCCCCTGAACAACTACCGATACATCCGGAGAAAGGCCCCAGGTAGAACTGTATCTGCCGACTGTTCCAACGTATATATCTCTGGTTTGCATCTGTCCACTCGTGTAACTAAACGCTGCATTCACATTCAACATTCCACTAAACATCGATACAGTCGGATTCATATTAATCTGATATTTCGGCTCCGTACTCCCTACATAAACATCATTTGGCCCAAGAACAACTTCCGGATAGGTAAGCCACCCATCCTCATCTAAATCCTTATAACCCAGGATTGGTTTTGTCCAACGCCCTTCAACCGGATAGCCTACTGCATATATAGTTCTCGAAGCTCCAGTTCCGATGTAAATCATATCTGACTGATTGTTTAACCTGACAACTTTACTTTTCATACGCGCAAAACTTCCATTCAAATTTACCCCAAACCCTCTACTTTCAAATAACTGAGCATTTACTCCTATTTCCGTACCGGTATTGTCTATATCACCAACGTTCATTCGTATCTGTCCACCACCATTGACCGAACTTGCATAATTATTGTTTACTATTGCATCGATACGACGCTTTCTGTAATACGTAAGGTCTATAGATACTCGATTATTCAGTAATTCGAGATCAAACCCACCCTCTATTTCAGTTCCTCGCTCAGGCTTTAACTTCGAATTTCCAAGGTACTTTAAGCTTAAGATACTTCCGTACAACTCTTCCAGATCACCAAATGAATTCGCAGACTTTCGCTCGTACAATCTATATACATCCTGAGCATTGGGTTGAACCCCCGCTACACCATAGGCCATACGGAGCCTTAACATGTTCACAAGACTTTTATATGGAAAAAACGATTCATCTGATAGGATGTATGAAAGATTGATCTTGGGAAGCCTGTTTAGACCGGCATTTCTACCTGCCAGACCATTGTTATCAAGTCTGAATCCTGGGATTACAAAAAATCTGGAGTGAAAGTTCAACTTTGGCTCCATAAACCACCCGAACGAGTTTCTCTGTGAGGTACTGCGAGAGAATCTATTCGTCATACTGTCTTCGCCAGTAGACGGATCTGTTATTCCAATACCTATTCCGCTAAAAGACCCAGACTGATCATTGGTGGTACCTTGGGTAAAATTTGATCCCATCGCTAGCGAGAGAAGATTTCGCAGTGGAATTACTGTAGACATGTTTGCTGTTATCTCAGTATTTGCTTTGCTACTTCCCTTCCACGAGCCATTAGAGGCTGCGCTATCCTGCCCTGATCTGGAGAAGATCGTGAGCCCTCTTGCAATACTCATCTCATCGTTTCTTGTACCGGAGTTAAATCCAAGACTGGTTGTTAAGGGTAGCCACATAACAGGTCTAAAACTCCCTGAAACCCCCGTTGTAAGATTAAGGGCATCCGAGACAACCCTTTCGTACGGATTCCCCAGAATTGGAATTTTGCTCAACTGGGACTTATCAACATAAGTAGCTTCCAGGCTCCCTATCGCACTGTTAAGCGAACTGGACATAGAAGTACGTCGCTGAATGTTTTGACTCAACATCGTAACCAGAGCGACATTTGTATTTTCGCTAAACTGAACCTGAATACGCGACTGCAACCCTTTCCTATCTAACCTATCCGGACGGCGCATCCACCCTGGGACCTGCGCATCCTGATACTTTTCATATCTTTTTTCCTCAATTTCAGGAAGTTTAAGAACTCCTGTTTCATATCCTCCACTGAGAGTGAAAGAATAGTTAATTACCTGCACACCACCAGAAACTGTGCTTGATATGCCTGACTTTAATCCCCTTCCCAATGCTGTAAGCTCTGGATCGTTTAATGCCTGAAACATTATGACACTGTCAACAGTAGCATCTCCGCAAAAACCGACACAAAATGTTGGCGGGCCGCCGTATAAAGGAGTTACAAATTTATACATGGACTGCGGCCATTTACCCGGCATATATGTAAAACCTTGTTCCCCTCGCACACTCCAGGACGGCGGACCATTTTTCCCGCTCTTGGTCGTGATGATTATAACTCCATTTGCTGCGTCGGAACCGTAAAGTGCAGAAGCACTTGGCCCCTTTAAAACTTCAATCTTAGCAATAGAATTGGGATCTATCTGATCTATCGGTGACTGTGTGGCATAGCGAGTAGAAACTCCGCCACCAACACTGTTCCCGGAATTGATATTTCTTTCATCTGATTGCTGACTGTATATCCTCATCCCATCTACAACCACAATTGGATCGTTATTCGCGTAAATGCTGTTTGTACCGCGGATGCGAATCCTTGCCGGATCTCCCGGGCTTCCAGATGTTCTCTGGACTGTCATACCAGGAACCCTTCCTTCCAGAAGATCTGTCACACTGCTTATTGGTGCAACCTGCATTATGGAATCAACGTTGAGGCTGGTAATACTGTTTCCAACTTCAAGCTTTTTCTGTTGACCTGTTGCCGTTGTAACCACCTCCGACAGCACACTCGCCGATGGCTTCAGTGTGATGTTAAGAGTCACACGAGCGTTATCTCCAATACTGACTGAATGGCTCTGGGTGCTGTATCCTAATAATTTAATGTTAACACGGTATTCTCCAGGCGGTATATTCTTAAGAGAATACTGACCATTTTTTCCTGTGACAGCACTTACACCCAATGTTGAGATTGTGACAGAAGCACCGGGCAGGCCGGCAGTAGTAGACTTATCTCCTGAATCACGGACAACACCAGTAATTATTCCACCGGCCTCAGCAACCCTCAATCCAGAAGTAGTATCCCTGCTATTTGAATTTGCAAATCCAATTACTACCGTCGAACCATCTGCCTGAAACCTGGCAATCAGACCGGTGCCTTCGAGTACTTTTTTAAGTGCAACATCCACCGTTACCGCTTTTACACTTACTTTTACACTTTTAGAAAAAACAGGTGATGCCGCATAAGACATTTTATATCCGGACTGTCGTGCGATCTCCTTTATTGCAAACTCTATCGTACTATCTATTGAAAGCGAGATGGTTCTTTTATCTCGCAGCTGTTCAGCCTGTACATTATCTCTATAAGCCTCAGGCATGAATGTACTTTGCTGAGGCGAATCATAGAAAATGGCTCCAACAAATGCACTGAGAAAGACTAGATTCATATTTATATTATCTCGGGTAAAGCGTTATAGTTTTTCCATTCTGTTCAATCCTGGTACTAAACACAAATCCTAAAAATTCCACTAATTCCGATCTAGACCTGGACTTAAACGCAGCATTCAATCTCTGATTCATCATCGCAGTATCAACTACAACAATTTCAACATCGTACCAACGGTTAAGTGAAGGAATAACATGTGATAGCGGAATATCCTCAATTGTGAGTACGCCATCAGCAAAGGCGAACTGCGCATCACTAGCAATGGAAACATATGATTGGCGATCCTTGTTGACCGTCAGAAGCTGATTGGGAGTTACAACGACGTCATTTACAGCGACTTTCCCATTCCTGACAGCGACACTTGTGATAGAATCCGTAGAATAATGCCGAACAGTAAATGTGGTCCCCATAACCTTACTTACGGTTTTACCAGCGTTAACTGTAAATGGATTTACTGAGCGATGAACAACGTTGAACAGTGCCTCTCCGTTCAGTCTTATGTCTCTATTGTCCTTATCAAAACCAGAAGAAACTTCAAGTTTACTATCGACATTTAGAAGAACGGTACTCCCATCCGGCAATGTTATTAAGGATTGCTCGCCTTTCGCAGTTGCGTATGTTGTTGCAGCTAAAAACGGATCAGTAGTTGCAGACTGCTCACCGTTGGAATTATATATCCAGTACCCACTCCCCAACACTACAAATGTTAATGCTATTGCTAAAAGAGTAATATTGCCTAGATATGACAGGCGTTTATACGCGCGATTCGGATGTAAGTATCTGTAGGATGGTGGCTCTTCTGCAATAATTCTGTCAGCCCAACGGTGGGCATTGAATTGAGATATGCCAGGGGAACGGGAAATAGTGCCAAGTACATACTTAAATAGCTTTAGTTTGGCAACTAAATCAGCCCGTAAGGCAGTACGTTCTGGATTTCGAGACCAAGGAGATCGAGACCGAGAAGGTCCATCTCCATTCTCAGCGAGGTATGTTGCAAACTTCTCCTCGGCAGATTCAATGATCGAATTTTCATTTCTATCGGTCTCCATATAGGTAAGACGGACCAATCATTCAATCACTACGAAATTTTCTAAAAAATTTCGAAATGGATTCAAAAACCTCTTAAGGACGAACTATCTTTTGAAGGTTTTTTATCGATCTTATAGCTATCTGCTGGGCTGCCTTATCTGAAATTGATAGAATTTTTCCAATAGCGGGGTAACTAAGGCCCTGCTCAAAGCGGAGGTGCAACACACTCTGATGTTTCTGCGGTAAAGTAGCTATTGCTCGTCGCAAATCGACGATCTGAGCAAGTTTGATTTCGTTATTTTCCTCTGCAAAGTGTAAATCTTCTGGTGTTGGCACTTCGTTGTTAATTTCTAATTCGTTTAACAATAAAGGCGCAGATCGCTCCCGAACCTGTTCGTGCGCTAACTTATCCAGAGCTCGAAATCTGACCGACGCGAACAGATACGACTTGAGAGAACGATCAACTTTTAAAACATCCCGCTTACTCCAGACATTTGAAAGAACTTCATAGGCAATTTCCTCAGCCTCATCATGTTCTAAAACCAGCGTATACGCAAACCGAATTAACCTGTCGGCATAGGATACTACCACGTGACGCATCGCTTCAGCGTCCCCATTTTGAATCTTCTCTACAAGCTCTGCTTCTTCATGATCGTATGAGTGAACAGAGTCGTTACCAGCAACTCTACGGCGTACATACCCACCTTCCCCATCACGAAAGGCCCTCCCCGTCGCCGCAGAATTAAAAATTCTTGGAGCAAGTAATAGTGCGAGAGACAAGTTATCTCCCTATTTAGTACTTGTAAGTCAACAAGATATTCTCCGACCTAAATGGTGATATTCCTAAAATAGGTCGGAGTTTAATGAAGCGCTAGATTATTATTTCTTCCGCTGCACAACCAGTTGTTGCCTTTCCTATCACTACCCGTTGACCGCCGCATCCAGATATTTCATCGCCTCTTAAAGTAACCTCATCCCCGTCGGCCGCGACTTCATTCCTTCCCTACACCATTTGATTACAGCCCCCGGATATTAGGTCGCCTCCGGCAGTAATCTTATTGCCATACGCAGCCAGCTCCTCACCGTCGAAGGGCCCACCATTCCCGTACGTAGCCACTTCATTCCCTACCTTGGTGAACTCACTGCGGTCCTTTGAGACTCCCTTCCCTCCGGGCTCCTCACTACCGCGTCCTTCAACCACTTCGTTCCCTCCTTCAATCAGTTCGTTCTCTCCTCAACCACATCGTTCCCTCCCTTCTGTCATCTCATTCCGTCCCTCAACCAGTTCCCCCCACCCCTGGAACGGCCATCCCCCTCCGGCTAAATAACCAATCATTCACTGTAAAATCGCGAGAAACTTGACATTTTCACTATAGAAAGTTTATACCATCGGGTAAACCGCAGCACCTTTCTAAAGCCGAAGAGCTCTGTGTTCGGCAAGCACATAAGTCTGGAATCGGAAATAATGCGCTGGTATTTCTACCAAGGGAATCGGAGGGTGGCTTATGTGACAGGCACTGCGCTGTACAACCGTCTTGGCCTCACTTCACAGGTGCCTAAAAATGTTCGAGTAGCGAGCAGAGAGTGCGTGGTACCTAGCCGGATCGGGAATATAGAAACGAAATTTGTACGTAGTTATGTCGAAGTAAGAGAGGACTTGATCCCCGCACTAGAGGTGCTTGACGTGGTAAAGGATATGAGGAAAATTCCCGACGCCGAGCCCGAAAAAGTACTGCGATTTTTAGTAAAAACGGTAAAAAACCTGAGCGACAGTGAACGGTCGTCTTTGATCCAAGTTGCCCTATCGTACCCACCACGAGTTCGGGCACTACTTGGCGCCATATTGGAGAAAGTCGGTAAAGAAGCCACAGCTTTACAACAATCGTTGAGTCCGCTGTCTACCTATGTATCTGGTATCAGCGATAAAATCCTCCCCGAGCAGGAAAGATGGAGACTTCGCCCGATATGAAGCTCCATGAAAACGCTGAGTTGTATCAGGATGCCGTAGCGGCAACCGCACAGCAGTTGGGACTACCAGAGATATTTGTAGAGAAAGATTATTGGGTTACGGTGGCGCTACACCGAATTTTCCAGTCGAAAGTCGCTCCATTCGTTGTTTTTAAAGGTGGGACCGCGCTGTCAAAGTGCTATAAAATCATTGATAGATTTTCGGAAGATATAGATCTGGTGATTAAGATCGACGGAACCGAAACCCCTTCTAAAGTCCGGAATCTTCTAAAACGCATCGGACAAACTCTAGAAGAAGTATTACCGGAAGTAGAAATTGATGGCCGACAGGACCTTTTGCGAAAAGCTTCTTAGTATAGTGCGATTTTCCCACCGGAGGATCCAGTGGGTGCGCTTCAAAGAAAGAGATATTCCCCTGGTTCTGTAGGCGGACCTGAACAGCCAGCGATAACTCCAGAAAGTATTACTGCAAACATTTTTAACCATTTACGAATCATTTATTCTCCCGATTCTATACTTTCCTATATGTAGTACTATCCTTTCTTGTAGATGTAGTATCACTTCGCAGAATACATGTGTCAAGAACCAACAACCCTACATTGAAAGATTAGGCTAGTAAACAGGACTTTCTCATGAAGGATATCAATGATGGAATAAATATTGAGGAGTCCTGTCGCAACTAAAATCAGGAAGAATGAGTATTGGGAAACAATGGAAGCTAGACTATCAGCTCGTCACCGCAAGCGGAGACTAAGTTCATCGAATCTTAACTTAGCCTTAACTAGGGCATCATGTTGATGTCCTTGAAGAGCTGTAGATTTCAATAAGGACCTAATTAGGAGAAGAAAATGAGATTTTTCGAATTGGGAAGTCGAAGCATGGGGATTGGATGTGCGGTAGCGCTTGCTTTGAGTATGGGATTTTCATCACGGTCATTCGCGCAAGTCGATAGCAACCAAACTGCAGCGGACGAAGCTGTCAAGGAATTTGAGAGACGTGCAAAATATCTTCGCAGCAAGAATCTTCAGAGTAACTACGATAAAATTAGGAGTTTGGTAACTCCTGAAATTCGTGAGAAGTATCGTCCTAGAGGACCCGGCGCTCTTGGAAGGTATTCCGACGCAGATCTCGGATGTTTAATACAGGGGCTAGCAGTTCAGTACAGCTACAACGATATTGTGCGATTCAGAGGAAAGGGTATTGATCTTGTAAAGGCCACAATAAGCTTTATGGGTCCTTCGACTTCTGCTGAATTCTTAGGTCTTCATGAAACAGTTGTCGTCGGCACCATTGTTAGAGTGGAGCGTGAAGATTTAGGGGATGGGTACCTCTCAACTGCGGTAGTGCATGTGGACGAATGGCTAAAGGGACCTGACAAAACGGATACAGTTAGAATTCGACAGTTCGGCGGATATCTACCTGGCGGACAAGTGACAGTTCACTCAAGAGACGTGGTGACTCCAGGACGTGTGGATTTTAGCTATACGAACGGGAGTCATGTGTTTCTACTTTCAAAAGCTAGGTATGGATTGGGAATTGCCTCTAGAACAGGACAAATAGTTGACGGATCGGGCAAGCTATATACACAGGGAATGAAGGCACTCGTAATAAAAGAGGGGGCGATTGTTAGACCCAGTGGGCTTATCGCGCATCTCCCAATACCAAAAACTTTACCCGAACTTCGTAATGAGGCAAAGAAATATGAGTAGAAGCATTCGAACGGCTAGACCGCAGTTCTTGAGTCGCGTTGGATTACAAGTGATATTCGGTTGCCTACTTGTTCAGGGACTCTCCTCATCCGGTGGGGCGCAAATACACGCCAGGTGGGCCTCACCATTTGATGTCCCCATAAAGTTTGATTGGAGTGTCCCGCCAATTCCTCGGAATGAAATAGAGCTGATAAATGAGCAATACGGATGGTCATCCGGATTAGACTTCTCCACAGTTGAGACTTCGAGCGCAGTTAACACGATCTATTGGGAAAGGGATGAAATCTGCGGTTGCGTGGGAGAGACGTCAGCCACTTATGATTATTCTTCTCCTTTCGCGTTTCCCCTTATACAAGCGGCAAACATTCATTTTAATTCATTCCACTACAACCCTACTCATACATTTTCGCCCATGGGAGGGTCCTTCTTTTTCCAAGGGGACCCACTAGTGCCTTGGATATACAATACCCAATACATATTTTCCGGCGTTGCGCTCCATGAATGGGGACACTTCTGGGGACTCACAGATAATAATTTTGGCGGTATCACTTGCGCGATGTACGGATCCTTTACATTCGGAACGACACGTTCCCTCTGCGCGTCCGAAATCGGCACACTCAATTGGTTGTACTTTGGTATATAAGCCTGTAATGTCTTCTGCTTGCATGGCAATAAATTTTTGTGGAATTCAGGGAATAGTAGGATTCTAATGGCGGGCGTTGGCCCGCTTCTACCTCCGTTTGCCCACCCGAGCAAAAACATGCATTGCGAATACTTTCTCCGCAAAAATGTCGTCCATCAACCTACAAGACCTACCTTTACCGTTTGGAAAGCAGTGAACGAGAACGATTCGGTGTTTAAGCGAATATCAATCCCAAATGATGCAAGGAACGCATCTTGCCCAACCTCCGACAGCAGTGTAACTTAGTATGCTCTGGAGGGGTGGCCGAGAGGCTGAAGGCACCGGTTTGCTAATTCCCAAAGTTTGTTTGCTAGTCATTGCTGATTTTTGCCACATTCTGCCAGATGCTGCTTCAATTTGCTGATTGCTGCTTAGAATTTTCCCAAATTTTCCATTTTTTGCTAAAAACGTTCCCAGAAACGTTCCCAAGAAGTGCTCCACATTGATCCTGTGTCGGATTAATCATTAATTAGACGTTATCAAAAGCAGTATAGTACACTGGAAGTGTCTTCTCTCTCTCAAGTTTGTTGTAGTAAATCTGCAGCATGGCGATGCTCTTGTGCCTAGTATATCCTTGAACTTCCATCAGATTCATCCCGGTTTGGATTAACTTAGTCGTAAAGGTCTTTCGATAGGCGTGTAGATTCTTGCGCCGATCAATACCTATTTCCTGGTTAGCTCTCATACCGATGCGCCAGATAGCATTACTTGACAGCCTTTTTCCTTTTCTGGGAGACGGGAACAACGGACCACTTCTTAGGCCTTTTACTTCAAGATATTTGAAAAGGATCTGGACCATACGTGGATGAAGATTGGCGAATTCATAGTCGTCACATCCCTTTCCAAGGACTCTTAGGGTCTGATTTTCCTTATCGAAGTCTTCAATATTGAGACGATGTAGCTCGACACGTCGAAATCCCTGGTAAAACATCAACCCGATGATGGTCTGTTTTCTTATGTTACCAGATGAAGAGTTCAAAAAAGCGTGGATCTTCTGTACTTCCTCATCCGATATTGATTGTCTTTTTAGTGACCGGGATACTTTAAACCCCTTTATGCCGATGGTCACATCAACCGGAATGAGTCGAAGTCTATATAACTCCCTCAAAAATGATCTGGCAGATGACAAATATTTTGATTTCGTACCAGCCGATATATCAACCCTACTCCTAAGATAGTTCTTCCACTCAATCAGTGTATTGACGTGCAATGGCTTTCCATCCATCCACGCCGCAAAACCTTTCAATTCTCGCTTGTATTGGGCCCTGGTTGCCTCTCCAGCGTCCATACCGTCGATGATAAGGCCAATTGACTCCCGAATTGTCGGCAGCGTTACAGCAGGATTTAGAGTCCCATCCCTATCTGGATCAATACTGACTAAGACCACCTATACGTCCTCCCGAACATTCGTTCCATAAAATGAACACTAATTAAACTAACGTTGACTTACCTTAAAATATAACCTATTTAGTATCATAATGCTACTAATTGACAAGCAGCATATCAGATGTATATATTGTCACAATGATACTAAATGGAAAAGAAAGAAGTGCTCCGCTGCGGTGGTGATTGACTCCAAAGATTTTCACCCTGTGTCGTGCATGGGATTATTTGGTCCATGATTCTATCATACGGCAATCTCACAGTGATGTTTTAGTGAAATATTTGAATTCCGTGCATATTGTATTCAACTAAGACCATTCTAAGGAATCTGACTTGATTGAACATCACCCATTTCCTATTTGCCTATACATCTATCGTCTAATAATACATTACTACTCCGAAGTATAATGCTGCTTTTTCAGTATCATAATATATTTTTTACATTCCTTTTAGTCGGTCTTTTTATAGCCAGTCATAATATTGTCGATATAGCGCAAGTCAGGTTTCAAAATATCTTATTGTTGTCCGACTTTTTATAGACACATGACACCAAACTTGCTTAAACAGAGGTACAAAATACGCTCCTTATCGCCAGCAGAGAGGATGGCCTTAATTCACTATGCAGCTAAGAGACAACAACTAAAAATCACTGATGTAGTTAAAGATGTGTGGCAATGCAGCTATTGTCATGCAAGGTTAGTTATAAAAAATAAGCGGTCACCGTCTCAACAATTAGCTCAACGCATAGCTGATTTTGCTGGTATATCGCTAAAAGAGTTCTGGGGAAAAGCTTCTTTTAATGAACCACATGTATCCGGTCGACGAAAAGACACAAACAGATAAAATTTCAATGGCAAATCAAGAATCTGACACAAAAATTATCTCCAAATGGGTAATAATCGGTATAATTGCTGCGATGCCGATAGCCTTCATGTTATCTATCGGCAATTCTTCCTCAACGCAGAATATCCAGCAGAATTCTACTAACACAGAAAAAATACCCACGGCTTCTCAATCTTCATATTTACAAAAGCAACAATATGAAACCTGTTCTAAAACAAATGCGGAAGCTGAATTACTTAAAGTAGCCTCTGTGCGAGTTGTCAGCCTCATTCCTAACTCAGTCAGATTTCGAGGTGACACACGATGGGATGAGGCGGGGCCGTGTTCTTGGTTTGTTACAGGATCTATTATAGGAATAAACGAAATGACTCGGGAGATGAACGGAAGGACGTTTTCTGCAGCTGTTGCACGAGAACGAAACGGAAGCTACAGCGTGGATATGTTTCAAATTACAGGATCACCACAATAACTTATTCTCAACTAAACTAGGAATATGAGTAATTCAGGAAGTGGAGTGACTTCTCGATTAAGATGGATAATTGCTAGCTTAATTGTCCTGATATGTATTGTTTATGTAGTTTCCATAACAGGAAAGTCTACATCAACCTTTGGCAATAGTCCCAATTCTAACGATATCGGTTTACGGGACAAAGTATGGACTGGCAACTACAGCTCATTTACCGCATCAAAATGGGACCCCGGAATGCAAAATGAGCTTATCGTAACAGATCAAATGGTGATATGGCGATCCCTCCCAGCTAAAGGGAAAGAAGTCGTTGTATGTCGAGCGAGATTTAAGAATACTCCCGATGATTCAACCTCAATGTTCTCCCCATTTTGGAGCTGTAGCGATGGAGTCGATTCCCGAGGCCGTCTTATATGGAATCGTTCTGATACGACATGGACGCTTGTAGATGGTCCACAAAGCGACTACGCTGAAAGATTCGTATTCCAGAAGACCTTCTCTACACGGTGAAACACTAAATTGATTTTACAATAATAGAAATAAACGAGTATAATTTTGCTCTAAAAGCATTCTAAAAATAATATACGCAGCAGTATATGAGAACGCCCATACTTAGGAAAAAGATCAGAAGTATGGGCGTTCTTTCATAGATATACATGGAATCATTATTAAATCATATTGGAATCACAGTTTCATTGCCAATTAGCCAGAAGATCATCTCCGTCAATTCGTACCATTCGTCCGATCTTGTATAATTTTAAAGCTTGCTTCTTTCCTAATCGATATATTGTGGATCTGCTACATCTTAAAATATCGCAGCATTCTCTGACAGTTAACAGATTTTTCGACGCATCTATCCTATTCGTTTTCATAATACGACCTCGTAATATTATGAATTGAGGAATCTACGGACTCCATCGCCATTATTAACCTTGCAATCTCGCAACTATAAACACTACCATTTCTATAAGTAAAATCGTGAATGAAATTGCTCATTTCCATTTCGAATTTATCAAATAAACTTATAATATTTTTCATCGAGTCTAATTCGTAATTATCCCTTTGCTTCATATTGCTTCCCTTTTTAAATGGTTACTACTATATATAGTGCGCATGTTTCAGAAAATGTCAGTTTGTTGCAATTTTCCGACTTATCAGCACAAAAAGGCAACTCATCTGTAAATCACATAACCATGACATGTTAAATCTCCTTTTATTATTTAGGGATCAGCATCTATATTTCGTACAAATCAAGAAGTTAAGTTGATTTTTATATCGAGGCAATTTTGGATTATCATTACACTACTCGTGTATATATTTAAGATAAATATCCGATTATGTATTAATAAAAGCACCGCCTAATAAATATTTAGCCGTTTTAGAATAAAACCCACACTAGAATTGCCCGGAAATATCTATAAAAGTACGGCAATTCAACAAAAAAACAATCAAAGATAAAACTCCATACCCCACTATAAACACTGCATTCTACGAGTTGGAACACTAATAGGTAGTGTTTAGTATTATTATTGAATTTATATATATACTATCGAAGAAAGATATATTTATGCAAAATATGATTTAGTTAGTGATGTATTTAATCAATATTGTTTTTAGCGTATTGAATATTATGAATTAATATCGAATAGATTGTTAGAACATATATTTTTCAAGTGATAAATTATAATATTTGTTGTATTGGCATATAAATACTACATGAATACTGACTTACATATATACCGTTACAACAACATTCTTCTATCACTTGTACAATTAAATTTATCGATAGTACATACCCTTAAAATAATTGATTAAGACGATAAACGACTACGAAGATGTATTACCAATAAAACAATTTATATTCTTTATTTCTTCTCCTCTTTCAGCTGTATAACTAGAGGAAAACCAAATTCGGAAATAGAACGATCGAATATTTGAGATTCTGCCATTTGCACATTGATTGGTTGTTTAGCAGTAAAACCATCATGCATAATAGCCAAAATATTATCGTTATTTTCGCATACTACATTGATTGTCCAAGCTTCGTATCCTGTGAGTATGAATGATAGTGCCCTAGGTTTACTTATTCTCCTATTTTTTATTTTTCCTTTAACTTTCACTTCTTCTTGTAAGCTTTTCCGTTTTCCTACAACATTAAACAATTCATCACTTACGTAGTCGGTATGTTCATGAATAACTATATCTCGTATAGATCGTATGTCTTTAATCAACTTTCCCACAATCTCATTACCCTGCAAATTTTCTATTCCATTATCTATAAATTGCACATTTTTCCCAATAGAAGTTTCAGTATTAGAGCTTATTGGGGCGCCAAATATTAGAGATGTCAATATTGGTTTAAGTTTGGATTCACTGATATGAGTTTCTCTTGATATCCGACTATCGAAATCCTGCGGATTAATTACATATTCATGGAGTATTTCAGTCTGATATCCATATGCATGAGCGAGTGAATTTAGTAGAGAGTAATGACATTTACGAATATCATAGTCAAACCAACCTTTTCCCTTGTATAAATGCTCTCGAACTGTCCGTTTAATGCTTTGCACATGGACTGAACCTATCCCCCACAATCTACCATTCTTGTCAGTAGGTTCAAATTCATAGTCCCTATAGAGATTTGGAATACCTCCGAAGCTCAATGTCCATTTTCTAATCCTATACAAGTGTCTCAATTGAATTTGTTTATCATAGTCCTCGATCCCGTTTTGATTCGAATTCGAGGATAACTCTTGTTCTATATTGCTTATTATTTTATTCAATATCCTTACATCAAACTCAAGAACTGAAGGCACACGAAGCTTGGAGAATGACGTAACGCAGATGCCATTTTGCGGAAGATCCACTTGAGAAATTACCGTATCGCTGTTCTTGTCGTAGATAGTAGCAGTTGAATCGCTCTTCCAGATATCATCTAACTTAGTAATAATATCGGGCTTTAGCATATAAGCTTTAGTCAACCGTGGGAGCCTTGCCTTATATAGATTAACCAACTCCCTCTGCCCACTATTAAGTTCTGGATGATTGTCCTCATATTCTTCTATTTCCCAATAGTATTTATTACGATAGGCATATGACTTTGCATCTTCACTGAACTGAAAAAAAGGGCTAATAAGATCCTTATATCTTTTCCCAAACCATGCAGTTAAATCCCTAGATACAAACGATGTAGAAGTCAGTTTTACTTTAAATGCATCACCTACATCATGTCTATATACAGATATAGCATCTCTGTGGGGTCTTAATCTAAAGTAGGCGGTGTTTAACATAGAAATTAGATGCTTTATTTTTTTCTCTTTATTCTGTCTCGTTAATTTATAAACCACCGGCCTGACCAAATTATCAAGCTCTTTAATTTTCATTGAAGGGTGAATGTATTCTGGGATATTCAACTTTTTCTCTTGTAAGTTATTGATTTAGATTTTACATGGCTCATTAGTCACACCGGACGCAGAACCCGCCTTTACCATCATAGCTATTATTGTAATGCTATCGGCAAAAGCATTCAATAGCCTACATCGGGCTTAACTTGACGTACAACAAAACAGCTGCTTTAACCATCATAAAATATTTTTTATAAATAAATATATCAATTAATTAATTAATTTATTAATAATGTTATTATTTATTAATAATTTGCTACTAAATAGCTTACTTAACTGTAAATTCAACATTACCTCTTGACAAAACAATAATTATTCATTACTGTTTAATTATGGAAAATAACTTTATACCTTACAATCAAGATTTAACAATATGGCCTAATTCTTCGATTCGATTGCATATGTATTATCAGAGCTTATTAGCACCAGAACCCGAAACAAAAGTGAAGAGAAAAAGGGTTATAAATACCTCTCCCGAGTTCTGGGAAATGAAGGAAAGATTCTTCTCATTACCCCCTGATATGAGAGTCGGTATTGACGAACTTTCACACCTTCTTGGTCAAACAAAAAATTGGATATACAAAAGGACATACGTTAATTCGAAGAATCCTATACCCTTTTCTAAAGACGGCAAAATATTATGGTTCCTTATCGGGGAGGTTAGAGAATGGTATACCAAAACATCCAAACAGAAAACTCAATGCTATCTTTATGAGCGTGGGAGTTCAAAAAGAAAATGATAGCAAAGAAAAAGAAGAGATACCCGGGACATTTGGAACTAAGAGGAATCCGGTATTATTTCCGGTGTTCAATTCAAGGGGAAAGATATAGCTTCCCACTTCAACAAAACATTACGAGATCACAAGCGGAAAGGATTGCACAAGAGATTTATGAGATTGAAATAAACAAGCGGAAGATAATTCAAGAGTTTAACTTATCGCCTGTAAGAATCGACAAACTGTTTGATTACTATCTTGATCATGAATCCGGGAATGTTAAGCCAAATACGGTCAGAACATATAAAGAAGCAATCAAACCTCTTCGTATGTATTTAGTTGATAAACTTGGAAATCCTTTATCGACGGATGTAAGTGCTAGAATGATTGAGCAGTATTCAAATTGGAGAAGATATAATAAATTGAATAATACAGAGGGATCAACTTCGAACACGACTATACTGAAAGATTTAAGAGTGCTAAATGCTATCATGAAATTTGGAGTTCGAATGCAAATACTCGCTGTAAATCCTGTTGAGAAAATCAAAAAGCCAAAACCCAATAAGTTTGATCCAATTATTCTAGCGGATGACAAATACTTACGTCTTATAGAGAATTGCAGTTCGAACCCAATGTTATCAATCCACGTCCACTTAATGGGTGAATGTGGACTTCGGGAACAGGAATCATTACATATAGAATGGAGTGATATTAACTTTGAAGACAATAAAATTACTGTAAAAAACAAGGTTGATTTTTCGACAAAGAATAACGAGACTCGTAGAATACCGATATCTAATAGGCTTATGGTGGCTCTTAGGAAACATCTTACCTTTTGTAGTACTTCTGCGAACGATTTCGGAATAGAAATGCCCAAGTATCTGATGTTTCACATGCGAACATGTGCTCAGTACAAAAGAGGAGAACGTATTCGGTCTTTGTACGACTCCTTCAAATCTGCATGCAAGATGGCTCAGATAGTTAAGAGTTTTAGGCAACATGACTTGAGACATACTAGATGTACTAGATGGATCTCCTGCAATAGCAATCTGGCGGCAGTTCAACAAGCTATGGGCCATAAGGACATTAAAACAACGATGAAGTACTACAAGTTTGTCGATGAACACCTGAAGGGTATAGTGGACGATTCTATCCTTACAGATTCTATATCATCGTAATAAGAGGAAAAATACGAACCACTAGAAATAGTCAGCAGTGAGGATTACATTTCTCGTGCTGTGGGGAAAGTGTTCAAGGTTGTTGAAAAAGGGTGTGGACGGGAATTTGTTCCCAAAACGTTCCCAAATCTTTAATTTTGTCTTAACTTGCAGATCAATTAAACTCGTAAGTTATTGTATTTTCTCAACTTACGAGATTCAGGAGGGGTGGCCGAGAGGCTGAAGGCACCGGTTTGCTAAACCGGCATAGGGGTTAAACCCTATCGAGGGTTCGAATCCCTCCCTCTCCGTTAAGTTGTTGTAATTGAAGGACTTACGAACGCGCTCTTGGCAATCAGCCGAAAGCGCGTTTGTGATTTATAGCGCTTCTTTAAGCGTTTCTATCGAATTGAGCATTCACTAAATCCCGTCAAGTTGCCCCACCTCTTCTTCTGTATGCATGGAATGTAGATCCCTCTAGTGGTCGCAAACCGCAGGATGCCCGGGGGCAATGCTTTCTATCATCATTTTCCGATTAGGTAATAAGTAGAGGAGTAAGAGAACCTCTTTTTTACTCCTCTTGGTGCGCGTCAGCACCGAGCAAAGCTATATTCTGACGTGCAGTGTTTGCGGGATCGGATGCACTTAGCCCAAAGAAAGGAATAATCGACATTCCAAAGATGAACACTACGATCTTAACTTTGTTCTTAAAATAGGACTTTATCATATTCATTGAAATAATCTCGCCAACTCCCGTACCTCTGTTAGCGTTCCAACATGTGATTGGGCTATAAAACCTTGGCGTATAATTTCTTCCCCATTCAAATCAAGTAGAACCCGCGCATAGTAATAGTTACTCGGCAACGATACAGGAATCGCTCCCTGCCCGCTTGTAAACTGCATCCCCCCACTCCTCGTTAAGTAGGCCAGAACGGACGACGATTTCTGAGAAGCTCCCCTCAGGCGAATATAGAGGGTATCACCGACTTCATGACTGCCTTTAATAGTCTCTCTTACGACATAAACCCCATTTGACTGAAACCCGTCTTTCAACTTTTGCACTTGAGTAAAAAGCGGCCGTAGCACAACCACGACCTCAGACCGGACCAAAAGGCCCTCAGTCCTTAGCGGATCGTGCCTCTTCACAAAATATTTTTCAATATCCACACCGCGTTTTCTAAAGTCTTCAACCTCGGCAGGTGTATACATCATTGCCATAAGTGCAGCTTGTTGCATGAGCATCCTTCTCGCAAGCTCTAAAGAATCCGGTCCGTAGGTTGGGAACTGACTGCGAACCCAATCCAACGAGGTGTACTTTTTCAAATATGTCTCATATGCCTCCCACCGACCATTTAGTTTCACCCATTCCTCCATCTTTTCAGTACGACTTGCTCTTGCGCTCTCCCAATCGTTCGAAAGGACATCCCGCCGATTCGTATCTTGAATCGGATGATCCCTATTCTCTTTTACTCCCTGATGGTTAATAGAATCTTTACCTGTGTCCGATTGCGCAGAAAGCATAGTAGAATCACCCGCCACCGCAATGTCTTTGGCAAAACTTCTCTTCAGCAAAAAGCCCGCGGTCAAGACTGCGACACATACTATACCAATATCGGTTTTCTTTATTGAAAATCCCATTACACCTCTCCCGAGAAGAAACTCTAAACCGTTTTCTATAATGTAAATTGTCTTCTCGAATTGCAATATTACGAAGTGGTATTATCGAGAACATGTAATCGAATTTGGCTTTCTAACATTCTATTGTTTACATGGATGTTTCTTAGGCCTATCCTGCTGAGCTATTGTTGCAATCAAAGCGCACAACGAATGATTACGAACGAGTCGCTATTACGTACTAGAGGACGGATATCGTACCTCAAAAGGAAGACTCTCGATATTCGGAGAGTTTGGAGGGAGCTCGGGATCTTCCGCAGACGGAGAAGGTAAACTAAAACGGTAGAGCCCGGGTACAACATCGGGCGGTAATTTCAGTTTGTAAATCGTAGTTTTTCCGTTTCCCAATTTATATAGAGCCGCGTTGCAACCCTGCCCAGGCAATGGAAAATGACGAGTGATTTCCCATGCATCTTGGGAGGCAATAAATCGTTCGAGATCGTACCCGCAGAAGGTAAAGAAAACTGCGGCTCCTCCACAACGGCAATCTAATAATGTTAGTACCACTCAATCGCTGGCAAGAAGCCGACATACATATCTGAGCTGGCCAATCTTGTCAGCGGCCGCTAGTCCCCCTACATAGTCATTCCGCCGTCTACTGCAATCGCCTGCCCGGTTATACGCGGTGACTTTGCGATAAATACGACACATTCGGCGATATCTTCCGGCTTCTGATCTACTCCCTGCGGAATAAGGGACTGTTTATTTCTCTCCCACGACTGCTCTTCCGTCTCCCCTTCCTTCTTCCACCTGTCTGCTATCCCGCCCTTACCGCGCCACATGCCGGTTCCTACAATGCCAGGGCAGATACAGTTAACAGTTATTCCTTCCAGCGCGACTTCCTTAGCGATACTGTTACTGAATCCTATAACCGCAAACTTGGACGCTACATAATGCGACAGATGAGCCATACCCATCTTACCAGCTATGGAAGCGGTATTAATTATCGCCCCTGATTTTTTGGGTCGCATCAGTTCCAGCTCCGCTTTGGTACACACAAAAACACCTTTGGCGTTCACCCCTAGCACGCGGTCCCATTCTTCGCTGTCGATTTCATCAATACTGCCGATCCCTACCACTCCGGCATTGTTTACAGCAACATCCAGCGTACCGAACTTCTTTACAGCTTGGTCCAATGCGCGTTTTACAGAATCATAATTTGCTACATCGACAGTAACACCCAGCACATCCGCTCCCTGTCCCTGCAGGGTTCTAACAGTATCTGATACAAACTCTTCCTTGATATCAGCTACAACCACTTTGGCCCCTTCCTTTGCAAACTCGGCAGCGATTGCTTTGCCAATCCCTCCGCCAGCGCCGGTGATAAAAACCACCTTTCCTTTCAAGTTCGTCATAATCCGAGAGTGAAAATTGTTGAATCAAGCGCATCCGGGCGCTATACCTGGGGAGACAATAGTAAACGTTATCAAGTCACAAATATTATATGCGATAACCTCCCACTTCAGCTGACTGGGTGCATCAAACGTACCGGCTACACGCCCTTCGCCACGCTATAGTCGAATTCATATCGCCCGCTCTGATCCGGTCCCAACCCTGCTCTCCATACTATAAAGTCGAATTACCTTCTCTGTCCGTGTCCTACTATCTTATTGGTATGATTGAAACAAAAAATCGTCTTCGTTTTGCTCCATCCCCCACAGGCTATCTTCACGTCGGTGGCGCGCGTACAGCACTTTTTAACTGGCTCTACGTTAAGCGATTCGGTGGTCAATTCCTCCTGAGAATTGAAGATACCGATAAAGCGCGCAGCACCGATGAAAGCACGAAGGCCATCTTCGAGGGGATGGAATGGCTCGGACTGAGCTGGGACGAAGAAGTTGTCTATCAGGGTGCCAATCTGGAACGCCACCGCGCTGACGCTCTCAAGCTACTGGAGACAGGCGCTGCATATAGAGACTTTACCACAACGGAAGACCTGGAACGCTGGCGCGAAGAGGCAAAGGAACGTAAGGAGAGCTTCAAGTTCAAGCGGGAATGGACACAGTTCTCTCCCGAGGAAGAAGCCGCTCGAGTTGAACGCGGAGATCCGTTTGCAATTCGTTTTAAAGTTCCGGTGGGTGGAGAAACTGCCTGGGAAGATTTAGTTCACGAACGTATAGCTTTCCCAAACAAGGATATCGATGATTTCGTCATTTTACGATCTGACGGAACACCAACGTATAATCTGGCAGTGGTTTCTGATGATATAGCTATGGGCATAACAATAGTAATGCGCGGCGACGATCACATCTCCAACACGCCAAAACAGATCCTTCTATACGAAGCGCTTGGAAAAACAGTACCTAAGTTTGCGCACCTTCCTATGATTCACGGTATCGATGGGAAAAAGCTCAGCAAACGGCATGGCGCTACTGCTGTAGGCGACTATCAACATGAAGGGCTGTTACCCGACGCACTACTCAACTTCCTTGCACTTTTGGGATGGTCTCCAGGAGAAGACAGAGAAGTGATGACACGTGCAGAAATGATCGAGCTGTTTGCAACAAAAGGGCTTCAGAAAAAAGCTGCGATCTTTGATCCAAAGAAACTTGAGTGGATGAATGGTCAGCATCTGTCGTTGATGACTGTGGAACAGCTTGAACCAACAGTTACTTCGGCTCTTGTTTCAGAAGGTGTTACAACCAAGTCTGAACTGGATGCACGTCCTGAATGGTATCATCGCCTTATAGATGTACTGAAAATTCGTTCGCGTCTTATCGATGATATTGTGCGCCAGGCGAAGGTGTACTTTCAGGATGACATTGAATATGCTTCCGATGCCGTCGATAAACACTGGAAGGATAAAGAAGGCTCACTCAACATCCTTAAAGCTGCGGAAAATAAGCTTGCAAATGTAGATGCAGCTTCATGGGATGAAGCAACGTTGGAAGCGGCGTTGCGCGGGTTAGCCGAAGAGCTTGGCATAGGCGCAGGAAAGATATTCCAGCCGCTTAGAGTGGCTCTAACAGGACTAAATGTAAGCCCGGGCATTTTTGATGTTCTGATACTACTTGGAAAAGATCGATCACTACGACGTATCCAGCTTTCTGAAAAGTATCTAAACAGTTGAATAAGAATATGAGATAATTGCCGGATAAACTTCCGGCAATTTGTCTTTAAGTTGAACATTTTAGGTCAAATAGCCATCTTTATAGATGGCTAACTACCTGACAAAGTTGGAGAATGCTGTATATAGATATCTGCTGGATTACACTGCGCAGAACACCTATCAGCCAAGCATAAGAGATATCGCAAAACAGTTCGATATTAAGTCGACAAAGACTGTCGCCGATATCCTGCACGCCCTTGCAGAAAAGGGATGCATTGAAAGAGATCCAGCCAGGTCGAGAGGGGTAAAGCTAGTCGGATTCAGTCCGGTGCATGGAGCGTTGGCAATACCGTGTTACAACTCCGTTAGCACCGGCGATGCAGCTCTGACACCTTCTAATCGCACCGGGTTCATCAACCTGGACAGGCGACTGATATCATCTGAAAAAGTTTTCATCTTTTTAGTAGACAATGGGTCGGTCAGATCCAGAGCGATCCTGCCCGGAGATTTTGTACTCGTTGATCCTGACTGTGAACCTCGCACTGGCGATGTAGTTCTGTGCAGACTGGGGACAAAGCCTATAATCAGAGTATTACAGTTGGAAAATAGCAGCACCACGCTTGTTTCCGATGAAGTCAGCGAACCGCCACTCATACTTACGGTAGGCACAGACTTCAGAGTTCTTGGTGTAGTTACCGGATCATTCAGATCCTCAGCTCAGATTTCTTTTGAGCTGAATACTACTTTTTCTGACGATCTTCCTCTTCCTGAGCTTCCTTCCGCTCCCGCTCTTTCCGCTCACGAATAGCACGCACAGCTTTTTGGAAATCTGCGTCGTTTATACGCCGTTGTGCCTGAGCCTGGATTTCGGCACCCATGGAAGCGTTCCGCCGGTCTCTCTCGGTAGTGGCCGGATTAGCACTTCTATTTAACGGGAGTAACGCCAGAATAGCGGTTGGAATAGCAACCGGCCCTAATCTTATAAACTTCTTATCAATACCGTATTTCTGGCCGTCTTTTTCAAAGGTCCAGTCTCCCGGCTCCTTGGTGTTGGCCTTAGCCACTTCGACAGAATCGTTATGCCTGCCAAGGGCCTCCTTTATGAGACTATCCAACTGTTGTGCAGGGGTCTTTGGAGGAGCTTTAGCAGCTGCATCTGCTACGTCTTTTTCAGGTGAAGGCCAAAGGCGGGGATCGGTATATCTTGGCTGCACCCCACGTGTATTTCCCTTCCCGCCAACCAGTGGTCCAGAGGTAGGGCCGCCCGCTCCACCGCGCGTAGCAGTGTCTTTCGGTAAATTGGGCAGGGTTGTTGGTATGGATGACGGTGCTACGATTACCTCTTCGTCTTCACGAACCTCTTCCGGATCTTCAGGACGGTTATTACGATCTTCGCTCCCTGAATACCTGGACTCTCCTCCTCCCGCCATTGGAGCAACGTATTCGACCCGATGAACAGAAGAACGCGCATCGTCTTTGGAATGGAAAATATCCCAGACAGGGCGCTCCATAAATACGGCCTGCACAAAGGCTCCCACCACAAAGATGTGAATGAGAATCGATACTAAAAACGGGCCGGACGGTCGCCGAAGCTTCATTCCTTTAATTTACCCAACAATCATCGTGATAGGTCCGTTGCAATACAAATGTGACGTAAATAGACGGCAATCACCCGACTGTTAACCGTAAAACTGTCGAATAGTGATCAGTATCTGCTCCCAATTACCAATTAGACGTTTGGCTGGAGGCAGGCTGTTAACTAACGCATGGCCATATCTTTTCGTTGTAACTCTAGGATCCGCAAGTACAACAACGCCGCGGTCGGTCGCACTACGAATAAGTCTACCAAATCCCTGTTTGAGTCTTAACGATGCATGCGGAAGCATATATTCAGCAAAAGAGTTGCCGCCTCTCGCATCAATTGCTTCACACTGAGCTGCAGTAACTGGTTCACTTGGAACACGAAACGGCAGCTTCGCGATAATGAGGGCTCTGAGCGCAGTACCAGGCACATCAACGCCTTCCCAGTAAGAGGCAGTTCCCAGCAGCACAGCGTTTCGCGATTCTCTAAATGTAGAGATAATTGACTCTCTGCTATGTTCGCCATGGACAAGTAGCAGGAATTCAGAATCTATCCCTTCAGCTCTAAGAGCCGCTGCAGCAGCGCGCACCTCCCGATGACTCGTAAACAATGCAAACACACCGCCACCAGACGCTCTAACAACGTCTACAACTATCTTCCTTACAGCTCTTGCGTGCGCATCAGATCGAATGGTTGGCTCTTCGATGTTTGTGGGGATAGCAAGTATCGCGTTCTGCTCGTAATTAAATGGAGACGGAAACTCTGCCGACACAGTAACATGAGTGCTTTGTGTTAACCCAAGTCGATCAGCAACAAAATCAAACTTTCCATCTGCGGCTAAAGTCGCGCTTGTTACAACTGCAGTCTTAACCTGATCGAACAGATCTTCGCGAAGAATAGGGGCCATATCGATAGGCACTGTTGCGATTCCGACATTACCATCTTTACCCTTTAACTCTATCCAGCGAACCGAAGGTTCCGCATCAATAGGAGGACGCAGGCCCATACGAATTGCATCCCCAGCGCCCTCAAGACGACGAACTACCCCACGCAATTCATTGATAATTGCAGAAACTTTATCATCACGCTTCTCTGCTCCTTCAAGTCTCTCCCGAATTCGCGTAAGAGCAGATTCCAGATTCTGAATCTCACGCAGAATGTCGGTCAATGCTATTGTGAGTCCGTTCCCCCAGATCGGATGTTTCATAAACTCATCCGTCAGTCGCATAACCTGCTGATCGCTCTCCGCCAATACTGTAAACAGCATATTGAAAAGCAGCTCGGATCGTTCTCTCGCAGCTTTCAGAGAAGGAATAATGTTCTTGTTTACAATATCCAGACTGGCTGAACTGAGAAGGTCATTTTTCCCGCTAAGGAGTTCAACTAAAGTTGAGATAAGTCCACGTCCACGACGATCCAATCGCCCGAACATACGGGCAAGAGCACGTCTCGTCGTTGTGCTTCCCAAATGGGCGGCGGCAGCATCTTCCAGGTGATGCCCTTCATCGATTACAACTCTGGAATACAAGGGAATAACAGCATTATCATCCCAGTTTCCCTGTGCCCTACGAACAGCAACATCTGACATAAGCAGATGATGATTTACCACTATTATCTGTGCCTGCAGAGCTTCACGACGCGCCTTAAAAAGGAAGCAGTCGTTAAAATATGCACACTTGTTACGAGTACACAGATCAGGTTCCGCAGAAACTTCATCCCATACTTCTGGTTTGGGCGGAGTGTTCAACGATGTTAATGATCCATCGGTGGTATCATTGGCCCATTCAACAACAGCATTAAATGATTTTGCAAAATCATCTTCGACAAGCGAAGTACCAAATGTAGATGCCTGCGCCAACCGCAGCTTGCAAAGATAGTTTCTCCATCCTTTCAGCAGTGCAAACTTAACCGGCTGTTCTCCGCCTATTGCCTTCTGCAGAAAAGGAAGATCCTTACCGACCAACTGCTCCTGTAAATTGATCGTATTGGTTGACACGACGGTACGCTCGTTGTTCTGTGCAGCCCATCGCAATGCAGGAACAAGGTATCCAAGAGATTTACCGACGCCCGTACCGGCCTCCAATAGTCCAACACCACCTTCGTTATAAAGCCTTGCGATAAGAGCAGCCATCTTGCGCTGACTATCGCGATCTTCGTAACGAGACATAGTCCTGGCAATCGCACCATCCGGCCCAAGATCAGACGAAACAGACTCTTCTATGAGAGTTACTTCCTTGGCATTCTCACCGACAGGATAATCTTCGTAATCGTATTCATTATACCCGCTGCCATCACTCTCATCCTCTAGCGAAGGGTGAGTTTCAAACAACCTGGCGTTGTGCGAAGGGTCTAAAGGTGCAATCACAAAGAAACGTTGGTACTAGGATTTTGGACTATCGTCTTTTAATGACTGTGCAATTCTATACGCTACATTACGAGGAGCGCTAAACTCAGCTGTCAGTCGCGACACAATATCACGAGAAGTGGCTCCTGACAAAAACATCTCTCTTGCGACACTCGTCAAATCTACCGCGCTCAGCTCTTGCTCGACTCGACCAGAAACAACTATTACAACTTCACCACGAACATTGTCCGGCAACTGTCCCAACACAGAACTTATGGAGCCTCGGTAAAAAGTTTCGTAGTACTTTGTAAGTTCACGACCAACCAGAATCTCCCGATCACCCTCACCCAGTTCAATAAAATCTTCCAGCGTGCTCTTGAGACGATTAGGAGATTCATACAACACGGTAGGAACAGTTGATTCAATAATTAGCTTCAGATCGTCCTTTCTGTCCTTCCCTTTACGATCCAGAAACCCCAGATATGTAAAGCGGCTACAGTTGAACTGAGCTGCAACTACCGCACTAAGCAAAGCTGAAGCTCCGGGAACAGGAAAAACTTTAATCCCTGCATCGGTACATGCTTTTACCAGTTTACTTCCTGGGTCTGACAGCAATGGAGTGCCTGCATCTGAAATGATTGCTATTGCCTGCCCACTCTGAATCAGACCGACCAGTCGCTGCGATTCTTTAGCCTCATTGTGTTCGTGATATGAGGTGGTGTTGGTGGTGATTCCATAATACTGAAGGAGCGGCCTGGAATGGCGTGTATCCTCTGCTGCAATAAGATCAACACGCTTCAGCGTATTGACAGCACGATATGTTATATCTGCAAGATTGCCAATTGGGGTGCTCACAACATACAGCCCTGGTTCGAGCTTAGACTTATTAAGCTCCGTGAACCCCTCGGACTCATTAGCCCCCTCAAACACTTGATCCCCTAACACACTTGAGCCCCGTCAAATACTTCAGTCCCCTGAACCTCCAAGGACGGATCAGAACCTGAACCTCCAAAAATCCGGTGAGACACAGGGTCATCAACGCTCAATCCCTCCATCGGAAGCTGATCCTGGTTTCGCAGAATCATATCATCTCCTGAAGGGATATTTTGCGTCAACTTAAGTCGCTGATAGAATAGCGCGAACTACTTAGGCGCTATGCTGCTCGAACTTGGCCTGGAACTGACTCTTTGGTACAGCACCCATTACCTGATCGACCAACTTTCCATCCTTGAAAAACAAGATGGTCGGAATTGAACGAACATTGAACTTTGATGCTGTCTTTACGTTCTGATCAACGTCAACCTTGGTGACTTTGGCCTTTCCTTCGTATTCACCTGCAAGCTGATCCAGAATAGGACCGACTGCACGGCAGGGACCGCACCATGGCGCCCAAAAATCTACTACTGTTAAACCTTGGCTCTGTTCAACCTCGGCTTCAAAGTTGTCATCGGTAATATCAATCGCTTTTGACATGCTTAACTTTCTCCTAGTCCAGACTCTTAAAAAGAGTCCGTGGTGGCTAAATCTTGAACATGTAATCTAACGAATTTGACATCCATTATGAAAACAAATCGTGGTACTTCTATAGCCCATGTTGGAATTGCTGTACGGGCGACCGACGAGCTGATCCCTCTGTATAGAGATGTGCTCGGACTCGCAGAATTTCCATTGGACAACTCAGATGGAGCCAGAATTACCGGGTTTTCAGCCGACCAATCATTGATTGAACTTCTTGAGGCCGAAACCCCTGAAACGCCAATAGGAAAGTTTGTAGAAAAACGTGGCCCGGGGATACATCACATTTGTTTCGCAGTAGACGACCTCGATGCAATGCTGGCCAAATGTAAAGCAGCAGGTATCAGATTGATTGATGAAGTGCCGAGGATTGGAGCCGAAGGAAAGCGCATCGCTTTTTTACACCCGTCCTCCACCGGCGGGACTTTGATTGAGCTGTCTGACTACTAGGGTATTAACGGGCACCCTGCGGTTGCCTGGTCTCGGCGCGTCGCAAAGTTTTCGTTTGGGACAAGCTTCCGCTCAAGACAAGGCTAAAACCAGCTACTGCGAACAAAAATCCCGTAGCGAAGCCAGATCCATCTTCTCCACGAACCACTTTGACTTTGGCCCCTGCACGACATGCATTGTGGTTGTGCGGATCAGAGTTCCTTTGGTCAGCTCCACTTCTACAACGCGGCGATTATTGGCAACTGTAGTCTCTCCCATTAACCGGTACCCTGTATGGTTCAGGTAGCAGATCATAACGATCTCGCGCTTCTCCATTTCAGGGTGGGGCATATTATCGCGGGCTGGGCCCTTCTCGGTTCCCCAGATCAGCGAGATAGCCTGCAGGTCTTCAGTTCTGATCGCAGCTAAAAACTGCTCTACCGCACCCCTGGAGTTGGAGTTTCCAACCGTTCCGATGTTAACCGACGGCGGATTCTCGCCCTTAGGTGTCGGCGGCAAATTCGGAGACGAACTTGTCGAGCACGCAGCAAAGGAGGCGACTATTATGAATGCGAGAATTAACTTAAATGTCGTTTTAATCATCTGTCTTAAATTATACTGCCACAAAAAATGCTAGCAACTCACCAACGTCTCTATGTGAATATCGACCACATAGCCACTGTTCGACAAGCTCGTCGTGGCGATGAGCCGAATCCTGTAGACGCAATTGCAATATGTGAGGCCTCTGGTGCGGACGGAATCACCGCGCACCTGCGTGAGGATCGCAGGCACATACAGGATGAGGATATTACGGCTCTTAAGACTGCAATCAGGTCATATTTTAACCTGGAGATTGCCTGCACCGAAGAGATGATCAACCTTGCCGTATCGCTCAAACCTGAACAGGTGACGCTTGTACCTGAGCGCCGCGAAGAAATTACTACAGAAGGCGGATTAAACGTTGCTGCAAACTCAGAGAACATCAGATCAGCCCTTGTAAGACTAAGTGATGCTGGAATTCGCACCAGTCTTTTTATAGCCCCTGACAAAGAATCCGTAGACTGGTCAAAAAAGGTTGGAGCTGACTCAATAGAGCTTCACACCGGCCCATACGCTCATGACACTCAGAACCCCGAAACAATAGCAGCACTCCGATATTCAGCCCAGTACGCAGCCGATATCGGATTGTATGTTCATGCAGGCCACGGCCTTACCACACGTAATCTCGCACCTGTTGCAGCAATTCCCGAAATCGAAGAGTTAAACATCGGCCATTCTATAATCAGCCGTTCAATATTTGTTGGTCTGTCCGAAGCCGTGAGAGAAATACGCCAGGAGATGGACCAGGCCCGACTGATTTTAGGGTAACGGATGAAGAAACACATAAAGACTATCGTTGGACTGATCATTAGCGTAGTTCTGCTCTGGTGGGTGCTTAGAACAGTCTCTCCCAGCGAAGTCATGTATCATCTGAAGAAAGCAAATCCATGGATGTTTGCACTCTCAATTTTATGTGCAACTCTGATATTTCCGATGAGGGCAATCAGATGGAGAACGATTCTGGATCCGGTCTATCCCAGAATTCCGTTCGGTCCGCTATGGAGCTCTACGGCAGCGGGAATGGCTATCAACAATTTGATTCCGGCCAGAGTTGGAGAGGTTCTGCGAGCATTTGCTCTAACGAAGGTTACTCCTGTTCCGTTTTCTGCCTCTATTGGATCGCTCGCAGTAGACAGGCTCTTTGACGGAATTGTGTTGTTGCTGATGGGAGTTGTTGGAATCCTCAGCCCTGGATTTCCAAAACACGCAACGATCGCAGGACAGGCCCTTACGGATTTCGCACTTATAGGTGCAGCATTTGTAGCGTGTGTCCTGATCGCGATTTATTCGCTGGTCTATTTTCCGACGGCTTTTCTAAAAGTTTTTCGTGGTACAGTCGGAAAAGCTCTTCCCCGTGTTTCGGAACCTGGCTCCAGAGCGCTATTAAGCTTTAGAGATGGTCTGTCTGTATTAAGGTATCCGAAGCATGTAGTGGTGATCTTTCTGTGGACTGTTGCACACTGGATGATGAACACTCTTGCATTCTGGTTTGGAATGATAGCGGTCGGTATTGAAGCGCCATTTTCTGCTTCCCTGTTAATGCAGACGATAATAGGGCTCGGAGTTGCAGTCCCGTCTTCTCCTGGATTCTTTGGCGTATTTGAAGGTGCAGCTACAGTTGGTCTTGCTCTTTACAATGTGCCCGAGCAGCTCGCAGTAACATGGGCACTTGGATATCACATACTGTCGTTCATTCCAATTACTCTAATTGGGCTTTATTACTTTGTAAGGCTCGATATCAAATTGGGCGATATTGGATCGCCTTCTGCAATTGCGGAAAAACAGTAGAAATTAAGATGAGCAGTATTCGTCTACAGTCCACGTCCAAGATCAATCTCAACCTTCGGGTTTTAAGTCGGGAAAGCGACGGATATCATGGCATTGAAACTCTGTTTCAACGAATATCCCTTTCCGACGAAATAGAGGTATCTATCAACGACAGCGGCATAAGATCGCTGTCGTGCGATGTGAATGTTGGCGAAGAGACTGCGAATCTCGCGTACCGCGCTGCTGAAGCCTTCTGTGCGAAAACAAACTGGGATACCGGATTTGAGATTCGTATACAAAAGAAGATCCCGGCAGGAGCCGGACTTGGAGGCGGGAGCGCGGATGCTGCGGCTACCCTTCGTGCAATGACATTTCTGGCGTCCAGACATGCACCTGCACACGCACTGTCCAAGCCCAACCTCCTGGAAATTGCAGGTACTCTCGGCGCAGACGTCCCCTTTCTGGCAAGCGATTTTAACCTGGCGTTGGCCTGGGGTCACGGGAACAGGTTTATAGGACTGCCCGAACTCGAGCCACGTAAGGTCATATTAGCTATCCCGCCTGTTTCTGTAAGTACCGCAGACGCTTACAGGTGGATCGACAGCTCGCCGCAAAAGCATGGGTCGGCTGGATTTTCTCTTTCGGAGTGGCAAAGCTGGAATGGGATAGCAAAATCGTCCGGGAATGACTTCACAGATGTTGTAAACGCAAGACATCCGGAGATAGGTGTAGCAATATCCGCAATGCGTGAATCAGGTGCGGAAGTGACCGATATGACGGGATCCGGATCGGCAGTTTTTGGAGTTTTTTCCGAGGCTCATAACACAGCTTCCAGTTCAGCAGCGACAGCACTCGAGCCAATTCAAAGATTAGAGGATTTAGGGTTCACAATAATACATACAGATACCTGTATACGTATTGACCTTTACCCCTAAAACCTGTTATTCTATCAGGCTAGCGTTTTTTGCAATTGCCCCGTCGTCCAATGGCAGGACATCGGTCTTTGGATCCGAGAATCGTGGTTCGAATCCACGCGGGGCAACTGGCTAAAAGGGTGCATCTTTCCCTTAAGCGATAGATTTTAATTGGGCTGGTGTGCCTTTGAGGCTGCCGGCCCGATTGTGTGTCATCAATTTTATTGAATAGAGTGTTGAACTTTAGCAATACAGCCAACTCCTGCTGGGGTTGGGCATAGATATGGACGGTCTTTCCGTTCCAAGCCACGGTGCAAAGCTCCTCAGCGGAAGTGCAAATCGCGCTTTAGCAGAGGAAATTGGTCGTCACTTAGGTATTGAACTCTGCAAGACGACATCGACTCGATTCGCTGACGGAGAAATCTTTGTCCGTATCGATGAGAATATTCGTGGCAATGACGTATTCATAGTTCAGCCAACAAATCCTCCTGCCGACAACATCATGGAGCTCTTGCTCATGATTGACGCGGTCCGGAGAGCTTCAGCGGCACGTATCACAGTTGTGATGCCTTATTATGGTTATTCGAGACAGGACCGCAAGGACCAGCCTCGCGTTGCCATTGCTGCAAAGCTGTTAGCAAACATGATTCAGGGATCCGGTGCCCATCGCGTTTTGGGTATCGACTTCCACCAGCACCAGTTGCAGGGGTTCTTCGACATACCAGTCGATCACCTTTATGCAGCACCGGTTTTTACCGCGCACTATCGCAAGAAGCAGCTTCACGACCTGGTCGTTGTTGCTCCTGATGTTGGCAGCGCAAAGATGGCGAGAGGTTTTGCACGTAAGCTGGACGCAACCTTGGCGATCATCGATAAACGACGCCCTAAGGCCAATGTGTCTGAAGTCGTCAACGTCGTAGGTGAAGTTGATGGCAAGGATTGTCTCCTTGCTGACGATATGATCGATACGGCGGGCACCATGTGCGAAGCTGCACGAGCGCTAAAGGCGCTTGGAGCCAGAGACGTTTATGTGTGTGCCACCCATGCGCTTCTGTCGGGTCCGGCAGTTGAGCGCATAAAAGATTCACCAATTAAGGAGATCGCAGTGACCGATACCATCGCGATCCCTGAAGAGAGACGTTTCGATAAGCTGACAATCCTGTCGGTTGGGGAGCTACTCTCCAAAGCAATTAAGTACATTCACTCCGAGCAGTCGGTTAGCTCGCTTTTCGATTAAACGAGGTTCATAGGTTACCATGGCTACGGCATCACTCTCCGCTACGCTTAGATCCAACTCAGGCAAAGGCGCCGCCCGTTCGCTTAGGCGTGAGGGGCAAATTCCCGCTGTCATATACGGGCAGAATCGCGAAAGCCAGTCTTTCTCTGTCTCTTCGAGAGATTTAGATAAGCTCCTGGCACACATCTCAGCTGACAACACAGTCATCGAGTTAGGCCTTGACGGCACCGTGTCACGCGCTCTTATCAGAGAAATTCAGCGCCATCCATTCAAGCGCCAGATCTTACACGTCGATTTCCAGGAAGTCGTCGCTGGACACCAGATCAAGGTCCCTGTTCCAGTTGCACTCGTCGGTACTCCAATTGGTGTACGCCTGAACGGTGGTATGGTCGAGCAGATCCTACGTGAAATCCACGTTATGGTCGACCCTTCCAAGATCCCAAACCACATCGACATCGATATCACAGATCTTGATGTTGGCCAGACAGTCCACATAAGCGATGTCAAGTTGCCAGAAGGTGTTACAGCTACTGAAGAACCAAACGCAGCTGTTGTCATCATCTCTCAGCCACGCGCCGCCAAGGAAGCCGGTACTGAAGAAGAAGGAAACGCTGAGCCAGAAGTTATCAAAGCTAAGAAGCCAGTAGACGCTTAATTAGGCGTCTCGGTCTGTGAAGCTAATTGTCGGCCTTGGTAACCCAGGGCGTCAGTATGAAGCAACTCGACATAACGTCGGCTGGTGGGTATTAGACCACTTAGCCGACGTTTGGCACTTTGATGGGTGGCGTAAAGACAATAATGCACACATATCAGATGGTATTGTCGGTGGAACCAAGGTACGCCTTCTAAAACCACAGACATATATGAATCTGAGCGGTGATGCATTACGGCCATACACGAAACGCCCCTTCTGGTCGTACCAGACTGATATGCTCGTAGTTGTAGATGAAGTTGCGCTTCCCGTAGGCAGATATCGACTTCGCAGTCGAGGCAGCGCTGGAGGCCACAATGGACTCAAGCACATAGAGCATACGCTAAAGTCTCAGCTGTATTCAAGGTTACGTATCGGCGTAGGTCCCTCCAATCCTGACCATGGAATAAAAGGTGATCTCTCAGACTTTGTACTGGGTAACTTTGGCAAAATAGAACGACAGGAGATTTTAGATCTCCTACCCAAGTTCGTAGATGTTAGCGAAACCTGGATGAAGGAAGGTATTGAAAAGGCAATGAACCTTTTTAATGGAAACTGAGGTATTTACTCGCTCACGGGCGAAGCAGTTGACCTGAGTATCAATCGATCACACGCGGGTTTAATGCATCTCTCGCGATGAATCCACTCTTTATAGATAGACACAATCAGTATGTTGAAGCTAGGTATTGTAGGACTTCCAAACGTTGGTAAATCAACTCTGTTCAATGCACTCACTGCCGCAAAGGCAGAGGCAGCGAACTACCCTTTCTGCACCGTTGAACCGAACGTTGGAATGGTCGAAGTTCCTGATGCCAGACTCAAAGAACTAGCGGATATTATCCATCCGCAACGCATTGTGCCCGCAGCAGTTCAGTTTGTTGATATTGCAGGATTGGTTAAGGGCGCAGCAGACGGTGAAGGACTTGGTAACAAATTTCTTTCCAACATCCGCGAAACGGATGCAATAGTTCACGTTGTGCGCTGCTTTGAAGATGAAGATGTAACACACGTCATGGGTGGCGTTGATCCGGTCCGCGATCGCGAAATTATCGAGTTTGAACTCGCAGTTGCCGATTTAGGAAGTGTTGAAAAGCGCTTGGACAGATGCCGTCGTTCGGCCAAGACAGGTGATAAAGAAGCTGCTGCCGAAGTGGTGATTCTTGAAAAGGCTCATGAATATCTGAAAGATGGTCGTGGCCTCTGGCAGGCGGGACTCTCCGATGACGAGAAAGCAGTACTGTCGCCACTTAGCTTGCTTACGCTTAAGCCAGTCTTATACGCGGCAAATGTAAGTGATAGCGAACTGACCGGAGAGGAGGGTAAATATCTGACGGCACTGCGTACTGCGATCGCTGCGGGTGCTGAACAGGCTGAGGTAGTTCCCTTCTCTGCCAAGATAGAGGCTGAGCTAGCCGAACTTCCACCAGAAGATCGCGCTGAATTTCTCGGATCCTTGGGACTGACATCGGCCGGCTTGGATCGTCTTATCCAGGCAGGCTATCACCTGTTAGGACTTCAGACATACTTCACAGCTGGTGAAGTCGAAGTTCGTGCATGGACGATCAACAAAGGTGATACAGCCCCCAAAGCAGCCGGCGTTATCCATACGGATTTTGAACGTGGATTCATCAAGGCAGATACTGTAGCCCTAAAGGATTTCGTATCTGAGAACGGCTGGAAGGGAGCCCGAGATAAAGGCGCTGTCAGATCAGAAGGAAAGGAATATGTTGTTCAGGACGGAGATGTGATGTTGTTTAAATTCAACGTCTAACCGTAGAATAGATAGAATAGTCTTGTTGGGAGCCTCAAGGGGTATCCCGACAAGCTTTATCGGGATATATTTATCTGACAAACCAACATGTTAGATATACTCCCAGATGCGATTTAGGGAACAACCCTACTCAGTTCTTATCGGTGATGAACACGCGATCGTTCGCGCCGGCATAAGGCACATTCTGAACAAGCTCGACAATGTCGGTGCTATTCACGAAGCGAAGGATGCAGAAACTCTTCACAGAGTTGCCTCCGAAATGAGCCCGCATCTTATAATCGCCGACGTATCAATGTCAGACGGTTATATGCTTACCCTGCTTCCTATATTGAAGCAGCAGCTCCCACAAACCAAGGTTCTGGTTCTAAGCCTGGCCAAGAACCCTGATTATATCCAACAGTGTCTGGGATGCGGTACTCAGGCCTATCTATATAAAGACAGCGAGCTTAGCGACATAGAAGCCGCGATTAAGGCGATCATTAACGGTGAAAGTTACTATTGCGCCAACCTTTCTAATTGCCCACGTAAGACCGATTCAAGCCTCGCTATAACTGAGCGGGAGCGGCAGGTTCTGTCTCTCATAGTCCAGGGAAAAGCCAACAAACAGGTTGCACTTACGCTTGGCATCAGCCCTCGTACGGTCGAGACACACCGTAGCAGTTTAAGCCGGAAACTAGGTATAACATCGGTTGCACAGCTTACAAGATTTGCAATTGAAAACGGGATCATAAGCACCCCGGTTCAGATACAAAGAAAAGAAAGCTCCACCGTTTGAAGCGACCCTCAAAATACTTTGACTTGAAGTCGAGTTTTTGAAGTGACGGCTTCGGTCTGGTGGAGCTAGTTGATTTAGCATAACAAAAAGGGAGCCGTTGCCTGATAACAACAGCTCCCTTCTTTGTGCAATTGAGCACCAGTTACTTTATTTGTGCAATCAGGCGTTAACTATAATATTTGCACCTAGGCACTAGCTATATTATTTGTTTGTGCGACTGAGCATCACCCACCTTATTCACAACTACGCGTCAGCCCATTGCCTCAGCAAATTGTGATATATACCTGTAAGCTGAACTGTAGATGGATGATCCGGAGCATCTTCGTTTAACCGCTGAATTGCTGTATCGAGGTCAAACATCAATGTTCGCTGACTGTCGCGTCTGATCATGCTCTGTATCCAGAAGAACGATGATACTCGCGCTCCGCTTGTAACCGGCTCAACAAAGTGCAGGCTGGTTGCAGGGTACAGAATCATGTGACCGGCTGGAAGCTTCACCTTATGTAAACCATAAGTGTCTTCAATGCAAAGCTCACCACCTTCATAGTCTTCAGGCTCGGTTAGAAACAACGTAGCCGAAAGATCTGTTCTGACTCGGTGATTGGTGCCAGCAACCTGTCTGATTGCGTTGTCAACATGGGTACCAAAGGACTGGCCACCTGAATAGCTGTTAAACAAAGGCGGAAACACCTTCAGTGGAAGAGCTGCAGACATAAACAGAGCATTGCGCTGAAGCGCTCCCAAGATCAGATCACCGATTTCCTGAGCGGCTGGATGCCCCTCAGGAATCTGCATGTTATCCTTTGTGCGTGAGGACTGGAAACCGGCGGTTACCTTCCCGTCTATCCATTCCGCTGCATCAATGACACTTCTTGCATGACGAACTTCGTCAGGAGTAAGAACGTCTGGAATTTGTAATAACATGATGTTTTATAGTTTTACACTTGTACCGAGTGTGACAGATCTACCAGGTGCTGGAACCCACATACGTCCGCTATCGTAGAATAGCTTGTTTGATAGGTTGTATATGTTTAACTGGATATCAACCGTAGGATTGAACTTGTAGCTGGCAACTGCATCATATGTATGGTATGATGGTACGTGAATCGTACTGGTTGCAGTCTTTCTGAGCAGACGCTTATCCATGTAGCGAGCACCAGCACCGATCGACAGGTTTCGTGTTGGTTTTACAGTTCCCCAGAGATTTATCGAATGTCTTGGAACGTTCGTAAATGGCTGGTTTTCCCGTGTTGTATCTGGAGCGGATACGGTCTTACCTTCTAGGTTTGAGTAGCCAGCTGACAGTGCAACTTTAGAATTTATCTCGCCCACTAAACCTACTTCAAAACCCTGCACCCTCTGCTTTGCAGCCAGTATTGTCACAGACGGATCATCCGGATCGGGAGTACGGGCATTTGTCTTTTCTGTACGGAATGCAGCCACAGTGGCCAGAAGCTTCTGTTTGAAGAAATCCCACTTACTACCAACTTCGTATGTTCTGCTCTTTTCAGGATCCAGTGAGCTTGCAGCGGATAGTCCATCAAGTGTTAGATTTTCGCTGGATGGATTAAACGACGTTCCATACGATGCGTATACCGAGCCATTTTCCGATGGATGTATCACTAACGCTCCCCTTGCACTTACTGCAGTACTTTTCTTTGCTCTCAGGGTATCAGCCATTGAAGCTGAATCCACGTATTCAGGATCGTAAGAATCCCAACGGGCACCACCGTTCAACTCAACATATTTTCCGATCTTAAACGACTCAAACAGATATGCTGCGAGCGATGTGGAATTTACACGCCTGTTATAAGTTTTCGTCAGCGTTGGATGGAAGTCAGCATCGGCAGACGGATTATCTATATCACTGATGGCCGGAGCTGGCGTTCCCATTGCGATGCTCCCGCGCTTTGACTTCTCATAGGAGTATTCAACACCGGTAGTTACGGTGTGAGCAATGGCGCCCGTTCTGAACGACAGGTTCAGGTTGGTCTGATTTGATACTATCGAGTTATCAAAAACATGTGACTTGGGAGATCTGGCACCAGTTGCCGGATTTACAGGTGTAACAATTCTGCTTACTCGTGAAGATCCACGGATCGTCTGATTCTGCAGCTGTGCAAATGATCCAAAGCTATGGTTGAATCTGGCATTTAATTGACTCGATCCAACATCTTCAAAGTCAACGCTTCTAAGTCCGTAGAATTTACGCGTATCGAGAGTTGGGACTTCGTTGAATGTCGAAAGACCATACGAAGGGATGTTGTCCTGCTGAGCTCTTGAGTATCCAAGGTTAAACTGAGTTGGCCCGTTTAAGCCCACAGCCAACGATGGAGCGATTCCCCAGTTCTTGTGTCTTATAACCTCATTACCCGCTACACCACCCTGGCTGCTAACTACGTTCAGCCTTACTGCGGCGCCATCATAACCGATAGGAGCCAATGACTGATTAGCATCAAGAGCAATACGCCTCTGATCAGCTGAACCAACGCTGATATTGGCGGTACGTAATGTGAGAGCCCGCGGTGATTTTGTCACCATGTTGATTGCACCACCCGTTGACCCGCGCCCACTGATAGAGGAGTTTGGACCTTTGGTAACTTCAACCTGTTCTACATTGAATATGTCACGTGAATAGGCACCAATGTCTCTTACACCATCAACGAACATATCGCTCTGCGCTGTAAATCCACGGACATTGAACTTGTCGCCAGGATAGTTTCCACCCTCGCCAGCGTTCATTGTAATTCCAGGAATATTTCTTACAACATCACGAAGTGATGTAATATTCTGGGACTTGATAAGCTCCTGCGGAATGATGTTTACAGTCTGCGGGATATTCTTGAGTTCTTCGGTGTACTTTGCAGAGGATACCTTTGTTTTATGGCTGTTTCCAGAAACTGAGACTCCAGCTAAAACAGCATCTCCAATTCCCTTCTTGGTATCGATAACAACTAAAGCCTTTCCAGCGAAGACAAAGGTAAGTCCGGTTCCTTCGAGTATCTTATGAAGTGCCTGCTGAGGGGTAAACTTCCCTACGACGCCACGAGATTCAATCCCCTCCAGTGAAACCTTCGGGCTGACCTTTAACGACGAAGCAGCTTCAAATGATTGCAGTGTCGAAATTAGCGATCCTGCTGGAATATCAAAATCAATCTGCTGAACAGATCTATGAATGCCACCTTCACGCGGAACACTCTGAACCCCCTGTTGAGCAGCATTAGCTGTACCAGGCACCGCAACTGCACTTGCAACCAAAGCTCCTGCCATTGTCAGATACTGCCCGGAACGCGATACAGATGCAGAACTTGGCCTTAACCCTGATGTTCCAAATCCACCCTTCTTACCTTTCTTCTTCATATGTTTACTTGTGTATAAAATTTATTTGAATTACTGACGATTATTGATTAGCGAGCATAGAACTCAATGATCGCTGCATCATCCACAATGAATGGGATATCTGTCCTTTGTGGGTTTCCGATAACACGTCCGGAGAATTTTTCACTCGGATCGATTGCAAGGAAGCTTGGCAGCTTTACCAGTGGGCCTGATTCAACCGTCGTCATAACCATCGGAATGTTACGAGCCGATTCACGTAAAGTGATTGTGTCACCTATACTGACTGTATAGCTTGGCCTGTCCAACCTGCTTCCATTCACATTAATATGACCATGTGAAACCAGCTGCCTGGCCGCAGGAATTGTTGGTGCAAAGCCTAAGCGAAAAACAACACTGCTCAGGCGGCGCTCTAAACGAGCAAGCATAAGATCGCCAGTACGCCCTGACTCTTTAGAAGCAGCTGCATATGTACGGCGAAGTTGAACTTCTGTAATGCCATACTGAAAACGAACCTTCTGCTTTTCTTCCAGCTGTCTGCGGAAGTCGCTCTTTTTTCTGCGGCCCCCGGATTGACCATGCTGTCCTGGTGGTGTCGGGCGACGTTGCCCGTCTTTTCTTGTAAGTCCTGGAAGTTCGACTCCCAGCCTGCGAATAATCTTCAGTCGCGGTCTATGCACTGGCATGCGAATTACTCCGTAAATTCAGCGGGTATGAAAACAAAGCGGCGGCCTTTAGAGATTGGCTCAATGCATCATCTTCAAGCGCCATTATTAATTGAGCACGATCCAGAAGTCTATTTAGATCCTTGACCTCGGTTGCAGAAAAGGAAAAGCGTTTTCTGCTATCGCCAATGTAAAGAACTGTATCCGTGGAATCTTTTATGACTTCACGTAGCTGCTCTACATCATTGGCAGCCAGATCCATAACGAAATCGTGAAAACAGACACGTATACCGCCGCAGCAAGTGCAGCGTATAACATGTCCGTCTTCGGTATGGCAGATTAACTGGTGTTTGTCGGTCGTTGTAATCTTCATGGATCAGGTGCCAGGTAAAAGACATTCTGGTGGAAACGGGTGAGCATACAAAGCTCCCGCTATCCTGATCGAAAATATTACAGACGAGATCTATTGCCGACAATAGGTCTCGGGATTAATACGGATAAGGTTTTATCGACCAATCGACCCATTGGGGGGCCACAAGTACCGGCCTATATTGGCCAGTAACGTCGGCGGCCCATAGGGTCCTACGGGACCCACGGGTGCCACAAGCAGATGGTTTACTTCCCTTCAACCCAATAAGTACCGCGATATGGTACCGCTAAAAACCGCTTATTTATCTCAGCCAAAGTCTTGTCGAGATTCAGATCGGCAAACAGCCCCGGATGCGTCCACTTGGCTAGAGCCTCCACGGCCAAGATATCTACAGGAGAGTTCAGGAGTTGGTGCGAAAGGCCATAGAATCGGCCATTTTTAACAGCCGGAAGTTCAGCAATCCCAGCCCGCCGAGAAACCTTTCTAAGTGCGGACTTGGATGTTTCCTTGGAATAACCCTCGCCAAGTACCAGACCACCACTCTTTTCGAGGTGGGGTCCGCCGGTAGCGATATAAATGTCCGGTCGTTGACCTATTACATACTCGAGGCTGATCTTGCCAAACTTGGAATTGAGAATTGGAGCAGCGATATTCTTCCCACGCACCATCGATATATACTCTCCGATGTTGCCGGTGCCAGGTGAATTACAACAATCCTCTGACACCCCTGCATGTGCCTCAAAGAACACCTTAGGCTCCTTCACATTACGCGCGAAACGCAGCCTATCCTGAATCACATTCAACTTGGCACGACGATAGTTTATAAACTCCCGTGCACGATCAGCCTTCCCTACCGCCATCCCGAGTATTTCCAGAGACCTGTCCAGATTCCTGAATGGCTGAGATGCAAAATCGATGTACACGACTTTAATTCCAGAACTCTCTAACTTTTGAACCTGCTCGTCGGTCAATCCAACGGTGGCGCTTATAAGTGCAAGATCCGGCTTGGCAGCTATCGCCTGTTCCAGTGAAAAGCTCTCAGCTGAATTGCCAACCTGAGGAATTTTATCGATAGCAGGAAAGAGCTTTACGTACTGCGCATATGTCTTTTCTCCAACCCTGTGTATATCTCTTCCCCATGCGGCCAATACCTTGCTTGGATCATCGAACAGAATAGATAGGGCGACCAGATATCGACCATCATCGATCATCAGTCGGGTTGCCGGCTTGTTAAGGATGATCTTTCTCCCCTTAATGTCGGTAAAGGTGATTTTCTGCGACTGAGACGCTTTTGTTGAAATGCCTGCTTTTTCTGCCTGGCTTGCCTTGGCTGAGTGATTTGCTTTTTTGGACTGTGCAAACAACTGGCTGCTCGACATAGCCAGCAGAGCTGTTATAGACATAGCTATTACTGTCGGCCTTATAGATCCGGCAGATCTTATAGATACAGACTTAATCGTCATTACCAGGTATCACGAAGGAGAGATTATAGAACTTGCACACCAGTCGTTTACAACTTTTTGTGCTCAAAGTTCAAGACTTTCATTGATTAAATAATAATCAGATCTGCAATTTCCATAGCCATGGCCCTGGCAGAATCAATGTTCGCAGCTGTACGCACAACTGCTGTTGCAGTATAACTCTTGTCGGCCTCAAGGTCATACATTCTCCAATCCTCGACCTTCTCCTCTCCCCATTCACCACCTGCTGCCCGAATGGCAAGTATTGAAGCCGCTCTGTCCGGGTGAGCTTCCACATCAAATCCATCAAGATGATCGGACAGCCCAATACCGAGTGCTTTTAGAAAAGCCTCCTTTCGGCTCCACGTGTTATAAAATGCTCTGGACTTTTCTACACCACTTAAGCTGGCGATAGTGTTGCGCTCAAACTCGCTGAAATATCTCGTTGCAATCGCATCGTAGTTTCTATCTAGCTCAATCTGCTCAATATCAACACCTACGTCCGAGCGGGATATTCCTATCAACACGCGGCTTCCACTATGGGAAACATTAAAATCGAGGGGTTGAATTGAATCTTTATGTGACTGCGCTATATCGCGACGCAACTGCTCTAAATCCTTAGTTGGTAAGGATAAAAGCGGCTTACCATATGGGCCAGCAGCGAAACTTATGTCCCTGCTTTCCAGGTTGAGATATTGCGAGAGCACTAAACGTAGAACTGCGCGAGCTGAAATAAACAGGTCCCTATCTTTTGAGAACTTGAATCTAGAGGCACGTGCAACTTCATCTGGGGTCAGAATCTGATCAATGATGAACTTCTCGGCAGATGTAATAACGCGAACTTCGGCAGTCCAGATATGAAGATCGTATCCTGCAATATCGAAAATTCCCGAAGCAGGAATTGCGGGACTTTTAATGCTTGAAACCCATACCTCATCCGCTGCACCGGGATTGGGCCGAATGTTTAAAGAAACCGGTATAAAATCGAGAGAGTGGGATCTGCCTACCCCAACCTTCACATCACTAGTTGATTGAAAGCCCTTCTCGGCCTGAGCGCCTTTCAGCGTATTACATTTCGTCATTGTATCAATTCAAATCTAGTCTCTGCACACCAACACATCGACTCACCCGTGAAATTACCACGTAGCGCTACCTGGGAATTTGGCCCGCCAAACGATTACAGGGTTTTTACAGCCTGGCCGGAGGGACCAGGGCCACACCCTGTGCTCTACGTCTTAGACGCAAATGCAAAGTTCGCAACAATTGTTGAGCTTATTCGCATGAGGACACACCGGCCGGGAGTGCTATCGATTATACCACCTGTCGTTGTAGGCATAGGCTATCAGATAGATGGTCCGTACGACCGTACCAGACGCTCATACGATCTGTCGTTTGGCCCTCCATCAGCAGACAATCCGACAAAAGCCGGGCAATCGCCCAACCCAACCGGTGGTGCCGACAGGTTTTTGCAGTTCCTTACAGAAAATGTGATCCCGAAGGTGAACGAAAGCTTCAATATCGATCAGAAACGGGCTGTGCTACTGGGACACTCGCTGGCGGGCAACTTCGTTCTCAATCTGATGCGCCGTACACCTGACCTATTCTCGTCATATGTTGCGATCAGCCCCTCAATATGGTGGAATCCAGCGGACATCTTCCCCCAGGATTCGGAGTCGCTCCGTTCAGACTCAGGCCGTCCAGAGTTGCATTCAAACGCCTCCGACACAGCGGAGAACGGCATAAGTACAAAGGTACAGATTCCTAAAGTACAGATCGCTGTTGGAGAATACGAACAGGTACTGGCGCCCTGGGAAGAGAATCTTCCGACGGCGGAAATTATCCGATCCAGAAGAGCTGCTCGCCAGATGGTCTCAGGCTCACAAAAATTGGTTGAATCTCTTCAGTCCGAAGCTGGTTCGACTGCGACAGCACTACACCACCTTTTCCAGCAGGAAGATCATCTCTCAGTTATCCACCCGGCCCTAAATCGAACTCTCAATATTGCATTTGCCAAAGGAGAGGAATAGGAGCCCCCTGAACCTCCTTCACATAGGGGAAATCACTATCAGGAGTTCTACTGAACACGTCAAAAGGGACTTGACATGTCGGGATTCCCAAGCGTTAGTTCAGGTTCACAACTAAACGCATTTTTTCGAGGGCATTTAGCCTTCGAATTTTAGGAGATCGCTGGTGATTTCATCTAACATATTCAGAGCCCCAGTTACCAAGGCAACACCTTTCTTGGGCATCCTTTCCATCGGTTTGCTCGCCGCACCTCAGTTAGGTGCCCAGGCCACATCATCAGCTACAGCTACTGTTGTAGTCAGCACCACAGTATCATCTGATGTCCCTGTCAAGTCAATCAAAGTCGGCAAGGGACTGTACGAGATCGTCTTTAACCCGGAAAACAACTCTGTCTATGTAGCTTCTGCGGGCGGACGAGGCGATTCTGCAAAGTCCACCATCCAGATCGTTGACGCAAAGACCATGGAAGTAAAGTCGTCAATTGAAACTCCGGCTAACCCTCAGTATGGCTTGGGAATCAACACCAAGACGCAGATGCTGTACGGAACTGATACTCGTAACGGCAAGCTCATTGTAACTGACATCAAAACTGGCAAGCAGGTAGCTGTAATTGGCGATCCGAACCAACCCAAAGCACACCTCCGCCACATAACGGTAGATGAAGATGCAAACAAGATTTATGTGTCCAATTATAGCAGGGTCGCATCGGTTTGGATCGTAGATGGAAAGACAAACAAGCTGGAAGCCGTAATCGAGAACACCGGCAACGGAACTTCAGGAATTGCTATCGATAAAGCAAAAAATCTCTTATACGTCTCTAATGCTTCGGCTAACGAAGTTGGAGTTGTTGATCTAACTACCCGTAAACTTATAAACCGTTTCCCTGCAAATGGCGAAAGCTCAATCGGACTCGAGTTCGATCCAGTAAGCCGCAAGATCTTTGTTGCGAACCAAAAGTCCAATACAGTAACAATTATGCATGCGGACTCAGGCAAGGTAACAGACACTGTCGCCAACTCCGAAGGCGCTCTTAGCATCGCAATTAACTCGAAGCTTGGACGCGCATATGTAGCAAATCGCAGAGCTGGAACAGTTACTATCATCGATATCGCAACTGGTAAGGCCATAGAAAGCGTCGCTACAGGCAGCATGCCTCAGACAATTGCAATCGATCCTAAGACAAATTCAGTTTTCGTATCGAATAAAGCTAAAGGTGGTCCACGTGGTTCGGCTCCTGTAGAGGATCCAAATGGAGATACGCTGGCTAAATTTGAACAGTAGTTTTCACTCCTTAGTAAATTCTATAATCGCCTGGCGCATACGCACTATGTATGCGCCAGGCGCTTCGGCATAAATAAGCTTGATTGGCGGCTGTACACCCGCCACCTTTAAAACGTGGATTCTAACCAATCGCTCGACCTTCCCTTTATTCTTTCTGGTCCAGAGGAGCTTGTTTCAGCCTCTGGCTGTAAGCGGGTGATCGACATCGTCAACTGTGAAGTGGGAAACCTCACTCACGACGCTATTTTCGGAAAAAATATTGAACCGGGTGAGATCGTTGTGGGCGCTCTTCCTTTTGAACGGACACGAGCGCCGTTTTTGTACCAGCCTGAGTCTTTCACGAGGGAACGCTTCACTGATCGCTCTAGTGCATCTTCTGCCCTCTATGATATCCTTGGCTCACCAAGCATTTCGAATGTAGAGCCTATTGCATGGAGAGTTACTCCTGAACCTTCGCGAGACGGTTATGCCAGCAATGTAGCCAGAGCCCTCAAGCTTATGAATGGGACCGGCAACATTGCAGAAAACGAACCGAAAGAATGCCTGATTAAAAAGGTCGTTCTTGCACGTTCGTTAAAGATCGAGGCTGAAGGTGATATTCATCCCGCAGATCTGTTGCGCCATCTGCGTAAAGATCCCTCTATTACCTGTTTTGCACTCCCAATCAAAGGAGTTGCCAATGCAGAAGACAGGTACTTTGTAGGAGCAACACCAGAACTTCTCATAAAGAAGGTCGGCGATAAAATCCTATCGCATCCACTTGCAGGTTCTATAGCTCGTGCACAGGATCCCGATCTGGATCGTGAAGTATCTCAGAATCTCCTTAAATCTGAAAAGGATTTGAGGGAACATGCTGCAGTGGTCGAATGGATCGCTGACCTTCTTACCCCATATTGTAGCGAACTTAGAATACCAGCAGCTCCGTCGCTTGTTTCCACAAACACTATGTGGCATCTGGGTACAAAGATCGAAGGTACGCTAAAGGACCGCAACGTTGCTTCGGTTGAACTGGCATCTTTGCTTCACCCTACTCCAGCGGTATGCGGAACTCCATGCGATTTAGCATACGCGGCTATTGCCAAGTTTGAGCCATTTGACCGAGGATATTTTGCCGGCGCTGTTGGCTGGTGCGAATCGAATGGAGATGGACAGTGGATGGTTGCAATAAGATGTGCAGATGTAACACAGAGATGTGCAACTCTTTACGCCGGTGCTGGAATTGTTATTGGATCCGATCCTCAGCTCGAGGTTCAGGAAACAGCTGCAAAGTTAAAAACATTACTTAATGTGTTTGGAATTAACGAAGAAGGGGTTCCGGTTTCGTGAGTAGCAGCAACGCATCACCTCCCCTCCCCGCTCCAACACAGATTTGGCCAGACGAGTTTGCAAGCCGCTACCGCAAGGCAGGATACTGGAGAGGAGAAACGTTCGGTTCGTATTTCAAGAAACGCGTAGAAGCATCTCCTGATCATCTGGCTGTTATTGACGGAACGGTTCGCTGGACCTACAAGGAGTTGGATCAGAGATCCGATGTGTTGGCCACTGCTTTTTTAGATCTGGGATTTAAAAAAGGAGATAGAGTAGTTGTACAACTTCCCAACATTGCACGCTTCTTCTCAGTTGTATTGGGATTGTTTAAGGCTGGCATACTGCCAGTCTTTGCACTGCCGGCGCACAGGATTACTGAGATTGTCCACTTCGTGGAAACTTCTGGAGCTGTTGGTTACATCTTCCCTGATGTTAGCGACGGATTCAACTATTGCGGATTGGCAAACGATGTACATAGCCGGTTGCACTTATCTGCAGCCATCTCGGAACAACTCAAGCTGATTGTCTGCGGGTCGGCAGGCGAAGATACATCCATGATTGAACTCGCAACACTTGAAGCAGTTCAGCCAATGCCTGTAGCCACACCTCCACAGCCATACGAAGTCGCCTTCCTCCAGCTTTCAGGTGGTAGTACGGGACTATCCAAGCTTATCCCCCGCACGCACGACGACTACGTTTATACGCTGCGAGCGAGTGCAGAAATATGCGAACTATCACCACAGACCAGGTATCTGGGAGTGCTACCAATCGCTCACAACTATGCGATGAGTTCACCTGGGACCTTCGGGACTTTCTATGCTGGCGGAACTGTCGTTTTATCGCCGTCACCAGCACCTGACATTGCGTTTCCTATAATAGAAGCTGAAAAGGTCAATATCACTGGTGTGGTTCCACCCATCGCCTTGATCTGGGTTCAGGCAGCAGGCACATCCCAGTATGACATCTCAAGCTTAAAAGTTTTACAGGTAGGCGGGGCAAAGCTGATATCCGAAGTTGCCAAGCGCATCAAACAGACACTAAATGTCACGCTACAACAGGTGTTTGGAATGGCTGAAGGGTTGGTTAATTACACACGCCTGAACGACAGCGACGATATAACAACTTATACCCAAGGGCGCCCCATCAGCATTGATGATGAGATCCTTATTGTTGACGATCAGGACAACCCTGTAAAAACAGGCACCCCAGGCAATTTATTAACGCGGGGCCCATATACGATTCGGCAGTATTACAACTCTCCTGAAGCCAACAGTAAGAGTTTCACCGCAGACGGTTACTATCGTACCGGCGACATTGTAATACAGCGGCCGGATGGATATCTGGAAGTTCAGGGGCGAGCCACGGATCATATTAACCGTGGTGGCGAAAAGGTCTCCGCTGAGGAGGTAGAAGATCACCTGCTCGCTCACCCTCAGGTTCATGACGCCGTTGTAGTTTCTATCCCAGACGAATTTCTTGGAGAAAAAACGTGCGCCTTTGTGATTCCCAATGGCGAGGCTCCAAAAACCTCAGCCCTGAAAAAGTGGATAAGAGAGCGTGGAATAGCTGCGTATAAAATTCCTGATAAAATAGTGTTTGTCAGCGAGTTCCCTTCTACCAGCGTTGGAAAGGTCAGCAGAAAAGAGCTGAGATCCGCAATCAAAGCTCTTGCAATGGATACACAGGAACAGGGCGTTTAGATGGCTTTACCAAAGATTCAACCCTACGCACTCCCAACGGCGAGCGAGCTACCAGGCTCCAAGCCACAATGGATTGCCGACAGATCACGAGTGGCTTTGTTGGTTCACGACATGCAAAACTACTTCATACGAAGCTTCACACCTGCTTCAGAGCCTGTCACAACCGTAGTAAGCAACATCAACAGGCTGCGTGCGCTGTGTGAGAATATGGGTATTCCAGTATTTTATACAGCGCAGCCGGGAGACCAGAACCAGCTGGATCGCGGCCTGCAAAGGTTCGTCTGGGGCTCTGGCATGTCATCTGCCGATAACAATCCCGACATATTTGAAGATGTAAGTCCTGCATCTCATGAAACTGTTGTCACAAAATGGCGATACAGTGCTTTTCAACGGACCAGCTTCACAGAGATGATGAATGTCAGAAAGCTGGATCAGCTGATAATTACAGGTGTGTATGCTCACATTGGCTGTCTGCTGACTGCGGCTGACGCCTTTATGAAAGATATAGAGCCATTTTTTGTAGCAGATGCCGTAGCTGACTTTTCGCGTGAAAAGCACGACGATGCGTGTAAATATGTTTCCGGTCATATTGCGTCCGTATTAACTACCGAGCAACTAATCTTACAACTATCAGGTAAAAGCCAGTGACACTAGAAACGCTGATCGGTGATGTTGCAGATGTCCTCAAAGAAGATCCTGCCGAGTTTGACCTGGACGACAACCTGGTTGACTTTGGGCTGGATTCGATCCGTCTTATGGTCCTGATTCAGAGATGGAACGACAGAGGCGTAGATATAAAGTTTGCCGAACTGGCTGAGAGACCTGAAATCAGTCATTGGTGGCGAATAATCGCAGATAGACTCGCATAGAGACGACACATAGATCCGTATCAGTAATGCAAAGCGTCACAACAGAAACAGCCAGTCTTAGTGAGGCTCAGGAAGGCCTTTGGTTTGCACAATCGCTGGATTCAGATAATCCAATATTCAACACCGCAAAGTACACACAGATAGAGGGCGATTTAGATGTCGCCGCATTTAAATATGCTGTCGATACAGCAATGGGTGAAGCGACAGCCTTAAGTGTCTCAGTTGTTGACACCGATCAGGGCCCTGTTCAGGTATTCGGAGATCAACCTGTAGAATTGCAAGTAATAGCATCGGATCTTCAGGGTGCATTGCATGACATACAGACAGACAGTAACACAGCAGTTGACCTATCTGACCAACAGGCAACTGTTCAGCGCTTATATGTAGTTGCGCAAAACAGATATATATGGTATCAGCGTATACATCATGTTGTTATAGACGGATATGGCACTTCCCTTTTAACCGCACGCATCGCGGATCTGTATCTCTCCAAAGTGTCTGGTTCCAGCCCTAAGACAAGACCATTTGGAGATTTCTCTGATGTACTCGAAGAAGATCGACAGTACAAGCACTCTGACAAGCGCAACAAGGATCGTCAGTATTGGATCGATACATTCAGCAACTCAGTAGAGGTAGGCCAGATCGGACGTGGCATACCCCAGAGTGCGCACACATTCCATAGAAGCTCTGCGATACTTGCATCCGATTTTCTATCTGATATTGAGCTGCTAGCAACCAGGCTTGACTACTCCTGGCCCGACGTACTTACGGCATTATGCGCGATCTACATAAAACGTCTGTCGCTTGGAGAACAGACTGTGGTTGGCGTACCGGCAATGAACCGACTTGGTTCACGAAGTGCCAATGTACCAGCCATGGTCATGAACGTTTTGCCAGTGATAGTTTCGGAAGACTACGATGCAGAACAAACAACAGAAGAGTTCATATCCAAATTCTGCGCTCAACTAAAAAAATCGCGCCGACACGCCAGGTATAGAAGTGAGCAGTTAAGGCGTGATCTCGGTCTTATTGGTGATAGTAAAAGACTTTACGGTTCGCTGATTAACGTCTTACCATTTGAAGACGAACCACATATCGGACTGAAGGTCGAAACTACGGTTCTCAGCACTGGGCCAGTAGATGATCTCACATTTACGTTTCGTCAACGCAATGCCAGCTCGAATGACAACAGGATAGTTTTAGAGATAGATGGCAACGCTAACATATACTCTGCTACAGACATTGAAGATCACGTAGCTCGAGTTCAATCTTTTATAAGTCGTGCTATCAGATCTGCATCTTTTAAGAATGTTGCGCCTGACGATGACATTCTTAAGGATGCCATGCCTAGGAATATCGCACATAGTGATGTCATACTTAACGATGCTGTGCTCAACAGCGTCATTCGTAACGATGCCATACTTAACGATATTACGCTGCTAACTACTGAAGAAGAACAGCGATGGCTAATCGACTTCAATGCTACACAACATTACGTCCCTAAAACGACTCTTGTAAACCTTATATCCGAGGCCTCCAATTCGCATTCTGAGAATATCGCCGTACGCGATCAACATCGGAGCATAACTTACAAGCAGTTAAACGAGGAATCGGACAGGGTCGCGATTGCGCTATCGAGGTTTGGAGTAACGAAGGGTGATATTGTCGGGGTTGGGATCCCAAGATCAGTCGATCTGATGATTACACTGCTTGCCATTCTGAAAACAGGTGCGGCGTATCTACCAATTGATACCACGCACCCGGAAGATAGAATCAGGCAGGTTCTGGATTCGGCAAAACCAAAGCTGGTGCTATACCAAGCCTCGGACATATTTGGAGACGTTGTTTCAGATAACGTCGCTTTAGACACAGACGGGAATGGAATCGAGTCACCCGAGTCAGAAAACGCAGTCGGGTACAAAGTCGAGTCACCCGAATCAGTAGACACCGCCGAATATAGAACCGAGCCACCCAAGCCAGAAGACGCCGCCTACATCATATACACTTCAGGATCAACTGGAACTCCAAAAGGTGTTGTAATAGAGCACCTGGCTATTGTTAACAGACTGCTCTGGATGAAAGAGCACTATAATATTACCAATAGAGACAGGATCCTACAGAAAACACCAACAACATTTGATGTTTCTGTCTGGGAGCTTTTCCTTCCATTGATCTCGGGTGCCACACTTATCATGGCACCACCCGAATCTCACAAGGATCCTTCCTGGCTCGCTCAGATTATCAGAGAAAGTTCGATTACGACCCTGCACTTCGTACCGTCGATGCTTGCTGTTTTCCTATCTGAGCCTGGCATCTCTGATCTTAAAATCACAAGAGTTTTTTGTAGCGGAGAGGCTCTCCCTGCAAGCCTACGTGATAGGTTCCACAGCATTCTGACGGAAACGGAACTTCACAATCTGTATGGACCAACGGAAGCAGCCGTTGATGTTACTTATTGGAATGCCTGCAAAGAAGACACAACTTCCCCACTTCCGATAGGGATGCCAGTCTGGAACACGCAGATGTATGTTCTAGACGATCATTACCGCCCTCTCCCACCAGGCATTGTGGGGCACCTGTATATTGGCGGAATTCAGTTAGCGCGGGAATACTTTGGACAGAAGAAACTGACTGCACAGCGATTTGTCAAAACTTCTATCCTGAGTGATTCGCCCGATCGCAGAACTATTGAACAACGCATATATATAACCGGAGATCTAGCCTATCTCGATAGAAATGGCGCAATTGTTTATGTCGGGCGTTCTGATCATCAGGTAAAAATCCGTGGATTCAGAATTGAGCTTGGAGACATTGAAGTTGCTATCAATAAGATAGAAGCTGTAGATCAGGCCCATGTAATCGTAAGAGATGACTATGGATCACCTGAACTGGTCGCATATATAACTTTGAAAAGCCTTATTGCCTCGGAGAGGAACGGCAATGGAGTAAACGCTGGTCTGGAAGGAGTAAACACTGGCCTCGAAGGAGCAAATTCCAACATCGAAAGAGTAAACACCAGCATCGAAATGATCAGAAATTTCATCTCCAGATCGCTACCTGAGTATATGATACCAGGCAGCTTCATCATACTTCCGGAGATGCCGATCACCTCCAATGGAAAGCTCGACAGAGCGAAACTTCCAGCGCCTCAGCGCCTAAGCAGCTCGCAGTCTACAGGCCCGCAATCACCCACAGAGCACCGAGTTGCCGAACTGTTTGCTGAAACGTTAGGAATAGAAACGAATTCTAACGGAAAAGGAGATGGAAACGGAAATTCAATCCAAAGAGAAGATGATTTCTTCGCACTTGGAGGTCACTCCTTACTTGCAGCAAAGTTAATGGCAAAGGTTCGCGAAGAATGGGATTGCGACCTTAGACTGGGCGCCGTATTCGCCAACCCAACAGTAGCCAGGCTCGCATCGGCAATCGAGAGATCCTCGACCGGCCAGAGTACCTCCGTGGGGCTGGAACCTGTAATAAAACTTTCCAATGGTTCATTGGGGCGTATATTCTGCATCCATCCTGCAGGTGGAATATCATGGTGTTACGGAGCTCTGAGCCGCGAACTATCTGGATATTCTGTATATGCCCTTCAAAGCACAGCGCTCAATCCATCTGCAAAGCTTCAAACGTCACTTACAGAACTGTCTACCGAATACGTAGAGCGTGTAATATCCCTCTCTGCTGACGGCGAGAAAATACACCTGCTAGGCTGGTCGGTTGGTGGAATTATTGCCCATGAAATGGCTTCGCAATTGGAGATCAGGGGAAAGAACGTCGGGATAATCGCAATGCTGGACTCGTATCCATCAGATATGTGGCGTGACGAACCTGAACCAGATGAAGCATCAGCATTAAAAGCGCTGATGCTTATCGCTGGTTTTGACCCCGATTCAACAACAGAGATCAAACTTACGCGAGAATCAGTAATTGAATTTTTGCGGACTTCGAATCACCCTCTTGCCGATCTTACTGACAATGATCTGAATGGAGTGATGAGATCTGTAGAGCTTAACGCACGACTCGTAAGAAAGCACAGGCACAACCATTTTAACGGACGGGTGCTTCACTTCCGCGCCGAACTGGATCATCAGGGCAAGAACCTGCATGCCTCCATGTGGAACCCGTATGTCGCCGAAGTCGTGGAGCTTGGCATCCCATCAGTTCATGCTTACATGACCAGCCCCAAAAGCTCCGCACTTGTGGCAAATGAACTATTGCACGAGTTTAAAACGCTTGAAGCTAGTTCCGCAAACAGCAACCCAATATAGATATGACACAACTGGACATCCTCGGACGCATCGCCTTTCTAACAGGGGCCGCTGGCGGTATTGGCAGGGCCATGACCAGGCTGTTACTTGAAAACGATGTTACGGTTATCGCTGTAGATCACAACAAATCATTGCTGGATACTTTAAAGCGAGAAATCGACACCCTTCGCGCAGACGACAAAGCGGATATCCGAGCGGAGTATAAAGCAGGCATTCAGGCAGAGCCTGAGGCAGACTTTAAAGCGAGCTTTAACAAAAAAACTCTGCCTCAGGTCCACTACTTTGAACTGGATGTAAGAAACACTGGCGAGGTTAAAGCTCTCATCGATCAATGCGAGAGCGAGATTGGCGAGATCGATATATGCGCCAACCTTGCTGGCGTTCTGACTACTGGCCTTGCTGTAGATACTGAAGAGTCCGAGTGGGATAGAGTTTTTGATATAAACGCAAAGGGTGTATTTAATGTCAGCTCTGCTATAGCTAAATACATGATTGGCCGTAAACGCGGAAACATAGTAACGGTCAGCTCAAATGCGGCAGGCATCCCCCGTCATGGTATGGCAGCCTATGCTGCATCAAAAGCAGCAGCCACAATGTTCACCAAATCGCTTGGACTCGAGTTGGCTCCACACGGTATTCGCTGCAATGTAGTTGCACCTGGCTCAACAAGAACTCCGATGCAGGAATCGATGTGGAATGACACGACCAATGAGTCGTCTGTAATAGCTGGCGCAATAAATATCTACAAGACGGGAATTCCACTGCAGAAGATTGCAGAACCTATCGATATAGCGAACGCAGTTCTATTTCTGCTTTCAGCCCAGGCAAGTCACATCACAATGACGGATATATACGTCGATGGCGGCGCCACTCTAAGGGCGTAAAATTACGATATCGCAGAATCAACAATCACGTTGATTCTGCCTGCCCCACATCGCTCTATTCGAGCTTCAACACCATACACATCCGCCAACAACTTCGGTGTAATTGCAGACTCCGGAGACCCTTCAGCTACAACTTTACCGCCGTCGATAACAACGACATTTTCAGCCCAACGGGAAGCCAGGCTGAGATCATGAAGCACAACAACAACAGCTCGGCCTTCCTGAGCCAGGCTGTGCACAAGGCTCATTACCTTAACCTGGTGTTTCAGATCCAATGCACTCGTAGGTTCATCCAACAGCAGAACATGCGGATCCCTTGCAACGACCTGCGCAAGACTTACCATCTGACGCTGACCACCAGACAGTTCATTAAGTGGCCTCAAACCAATATCGACGATACCGATACGATCGAGAACTTTTGTTACGTGATCGTGCAGCTCTTCATCAGACCTGGAAAAACCCATCGGAGATGCCTTTAGAGCACTAAGGATCACCTCGAATACCGACAGGCTAATACCTTGAGGCATAGACTGAGGCATAAAGGTTATGTGCTTTGCACGTTCGACATGACTCATTCTGGCCAGGTCCGAATCGCCCAGGGTCAACTTGCCTGTAATAGGGATAAGTCCCGCAATGCTCCTCAGCAGTGTCGATTTACCAGCCGCATTTGGCCCGACCAGCGCAGTCACAATCCCAGGCCGAATCGGAGTGAGCGTCAGGTTGTCAATTATAGACTTCTTTCCATATGACGCCGATATCCCTTCAACCTTGAGTACCGAGTCGCGGCTGATAACCTTTGAGCTGTCTGACATAGGAGTGAGTCTTAAACTGCCTCGCGCTTACGAAGTATCAGCGCAAAGAAAACAGGTACACCAATAAGAGAGGTTACAATTCCGATAGGTATCATAACTCCTGGCACAATCATCTTACTGGCAACCGACGATAGAGACATTACCAGTGCACCGGTAAGCATACTTGCAGGAAGAAGGAAGCGATGATCTTCTCCTATCAGCATTCTTGCAATATGCGGCCCCACTAAACCTATAAAACCAACGGTTCCTACAAATGCAACCGCGGCCGCCGCTAGTATGCTGACTCTCAATAACGACAGAAAACGAACTCGTCCAACATTTACACCAAAGCTTCTGGCTCTGTCATCACCCATTCTAAGTGCCGTCATCTTCCAGGAAGATGACATGGAAAAAGGGACAACCGCCAAGAGTATGATCGATAGAACCTGAATCTTGTCCCAATTGGAACGGGCCAGACTACCCATCCCCCAAAACACTAACTGTTGCAGCGACTGCTCTGCTGCAACAAACTGGAGCAGACCGACAAGTGCATTTAATGTAAAAACAAGCGCGATTCCCAATAACACTAAGGTTTCCGCCCCTGTTCCTCTAAGCCGTGCCATGCCTTGCAAAAGCAACACAGATGCAAAAGCAAAAACAAATGCATTTGCGGAAATAACCCAATTCGACGAAACGCCTGGTATTCCAAGCCCAAGTACAATTGCGAGCGCGGCTCCCAAAGTAGCGGCGGATGAAACACCAAGTGTAAATGGACTTGCAAGTGGATTGTTAAGGATCGTCTGCATTTCAGCTCCAGCCAGAGCTAATGCGGCGCCCACAAGCAATGCCATGATTGCATGAGGCAGACGAACTTCCCATATAATTACTGAAACACTTGGATCCAATGTGGCTGGGGAGAAGATCCCATTCCAGATGGCAGATATCGACTCAACCGCCGATACCTGCGAAGGCCCTATTACAAGATCGAGCAGGAAAGCTCCAAGACATGCAACAGACAGTAGAAGGACGATAGCTGCACGCTTTCTTACAAGCTGTCTATAACCTGCTGTGACCCTTTGCATCTGGTCCACGTTGTTACTCATCGACGACGACTTTTATCTAAATTTTTAATGTCTATAATTGCAGCTATCCGAAGACTGCCATTACGCCGCTACTACCGTAATATTTTCAGCTTCATCATCTGCCAGGGTCTCACTACGCAGTTCATCTATAGTAGAGATTATCGTTTCCGGCCCCCTACCGTATGACTGTAAAGCATACTCAGCCATACTGAATGCAAGCTCAAATTCACCCATAACAACACGGTTAGCACCATTTTCCCGTAAAAAATGCTGCTCCTTGGCGCTGTGAGTTCTCACAACAGTATCAATATCCGGATTTTCCTTTTTAGCAATCTCCAGGATGTGTCGTGCCTGATATGATGTTGGTGTTGCAATTATCAAGAGCTTGGCTGTAGACAGGTGAGCATGTGACAGAATACCTGGGCGTGAAGCATCTCCGAAGATCGCCAGTATTCCGCTATCGCGCCTCAGCGCTTCAACGACCAGACGATCTTCTTCAATGACCATATAAGGAATGTTGGAGCGCTCCAAAGCCTTGGCTATCCAACTTCCCACACGCCCATGCCCAACTATAATAGCATGATTCGAGATAGTCTCGTATTCCGGAGGTAAAATGTCTTCATCCCCGGTAGAGCTTTTTTCGACAAATCGAGCCAACCCAGGTTTGGACTTAAACCAGCTGTTAATAGGCTCAATAGCAGCAAAACACAGCTGATTCAGCGCAATTGACAATAGAGCGCCAACCAGGATCAGACTCTGACCTTCAGCGGGAAGAATATTATACGCAACCGCCATCCCCGCGAGGATGAAGCTGAACTCTCCGATCTGAGCAAGGCTGGCAGATACAGTAAGAGCCGTACGTAGCGGATACTTGAACAGCAAAACAATACCAAACGCTGCCGCAGACTTACCAATCATAATGATGGCCAAGACAGCTAAAACATTAAGTGGCTGTTCAATGATTACCATTGGGTCCACCAGCATACCTACCGAAACGAAAAACAATACGGCGAAGGCATCCTGAAGTGGTAGTGCGTCAGCAGCTGCACGATGGCTGAGATCGGATTCACTGATGATCACGCCAGCGAAGAAAGCTCCAAGTGCAAACGAAACTCCGAAGAGAGCAGCAGACCCGACCGCAATTCCAAGGGCAATTGCCAGTACGGCCAGGGTAAAAAGCTCTCTGGAGCCCAGCTTTGCAACGCGCGCCAGAAGCCAGGGCACATACTTACGGCCAACAACCAGCATAACCACAATAAATGCAACCACACCCGCCAGAGTGGTAGCCAGCGTGACTAATAAGCTTTTCTGTTCGACTTGTGCTCCCGCAACCACATCTCCAATAGCAGGAGCAGCAAAAGCGGGCAATAAGACGAGCGCAAGGACCATAGCCAGGTCCTCTACAATCAACCAGCCAACAGCTATGCGACCGTTGATCGAATCGAGGACACCATTATCCTCAAGAGCCTTTAAAAGAACTACAGTACTGGCAACCGAAAGACAGAGCCCGAAAACGAACCCGGCGCTCCAGCTCCATCCCCAGAGGCGTGAAACGCCCATACCCAGCAATGAGGCAACTCCGATCTGAACAACTGCTCCAGGAAGGGCTATTTTTCTTACCGCCATCAGGTCGCGTAAAGAAAAATGGAGCCCTACACCAAACATCAGCAGGATAACACCTATTTCCGCGAGCTGGCCAGCTAAGGCAGCGTCGGCTACGAAACCGGGAGAATACGGGCCAACGGCTATACCAGCCAGCAGATAACCTACCAGCGGGGGCAGGCCAAGTCGGGCTCCGATGAATCCTAGGATGAAGGCTAATCCGATACCAGCAGCAATTGTTGCTATCAGAACTGTCTCATGGGGCATAGGCAGTGTCCTAAATGTGTTGAATTGAGAGATGTAACCTGCAAGATAAAACGTAAACCCTTATATCCGAACATTTTACTCAAATTTTTTTACTATTTGTTTCGTGTGAATTTTGCTGTTTTCGGGCCCCCAATCCTGCCCAGCCTACACAATTCATGGAATTGAAGGCACTACCATTGTATCCCCTTAGTAGACATATTTCGTTGTTACATTTTTTCAACATATACCCTCCTGTCGCTTCGGCAACCAGCGGCGGGCGGATTTGACCAAGGGGAGGCTTGCCAATGATTCGTGAATACGAAGCGGTCTATATTTTCGACACATCGCTCGAAGATGCCGCAATTTCAGAAGCTCTAAAAAAGCATCATACACTGCTCAACCTTAAGGAAGAGCCAAAGTTAGACATCTGGGGACGTCGCCAGCTTGCCTACAAAATCGCCCGTCATGAAAACGGCTTTTATGTAGTTGCTCGTTTCGCAGCAGATCCAGCCACACTTCCTGAGTTCGAAAGATCTTTGAAGTTGGACGAAGGTGTTATCCGTTACTTAATCACCATCCATGAGCATGAGCTTGGCACTGCACTCACAGAAGAGCAGCTTGCAGCCCGTGCATTAATGCTCGCCGACAATGAAGATGAAGACGAGGACGAGGAATAATCATGCGCAGAAATAAAAAAGCTTGTCCAATCACAGAAGCAGGCATTCGCTTCGTTGATTATAAAGATGATCGTTTCTTAAGCCGCTTCATCACAGAAGGCGGAAAGATATTACCAAGCAGACTCAGTGGAGTGGATGCACGCCACCAGCGTCAGCTTGCAAGAGCAATCAAGAGAGCCAGATACCTGGCCCTGTTGCCTTACACAAAGGGTCACAACAACTAATTGAAGAGAAAAACTGACGCTGAATCTATTAATTCAAGATAACGGCGTCAGTTTTTCTCTATTTCGATTAGCTTAAACGGTATGGAAGCGGCAAACACCCGTCCAGCCCCAAAGGGATGGAAATCTGTAATTATCGGACTACTGGCCTTTTTAGGTTTACCGATGATTCCAACTGCATTCAAATCGTTTATTCCGATTTCTGAAACTATGGTTCTGCTTATGGCTTCACTCGCCATATGTGCCATAGTCGGATGGTGGAAAGGTGGCAATGCAATATTTGCTATCCTCTGGGTTGGACTTACTGCCTGGATGGGGTGGACGTCTTATGGTTTACATCAGAATTCGTACACTGTACTCGCTGCAGGCTGGATCCTACTCTTAGTAACCACCTTCGGAATTGTATCACTGACTGTTCCAAAGCTTCCCTTTTTTAACAGAAGCTTATCTACACTGGGAATCGCAATGGGTATTGCAACTATGATAATGGTTGCTAAACCAAATGGCGTTGACCATGTGCGATATGCAATGGAAAGAGAGTTTGAAAGAAGAACGGAACAGACTTTAAACTGGTTTCATGGGGTGACATCGTCGTACGAGTGGCGGCAGGCAGTTAAAGACCGACCGGCTCTCGACAACATGGCGAAGGAGAGTGCAGCTCAGCTTGCTGAAATCCCTCGTAGAGCAGCCTCATTAATACCATTTTTAATTGCAATTGAGTCTTTACTTGCCCTGACTTTAGCCTGGGCACTGTATCATCGATTGACCGACGCTCCCATTGGGCCGGCGTTCGGAGCAATTAAAGATTTCAGATTTAACGATCAGTTGGTCTGGGGTCTTGCAGTCGGAGCTACTATTTTCTTTCTGGAGCCGTTTCAGGACGGGAAGACAATAGGGCTTAACTTGCTCCTGTTTTTTGGGGCAATTTACCTCTTGCGGGGGGTAGGCGTACTAGCGTGGGCAGCACGAGGAAGGGGTATAGCCATTGGGCTTGTAATCCTGACCGCTATCGTGCCTCTCCTTGTCTGTGCCCTCGCGTTAGGAGTTGGTGTGGGCGACACGTGGATGGACTGGCGCAAGCGGGTCCAATCGCCTACGTAACAACGTTCATAACAACGCTTAAGGAGCGTCTTAATAATGGAAGTCATTTTACGTCAATCAGTAGATAACCTTGGTAAGCCAGGCGAGGTCGTTAAGGTCTCCAACGGTTTTGCCCGTAACTACCTGCTCCCACGTGGAGTTGCGTACATTGCAACCGAAGGCAACAAGCGCAGAATCGCCCAGGAAAGGCAGCGTCTTGAAGCAGCTGAAGAAGCACGTCGTGCATCAGCTCGCGAAATTTCGGCCAAGCTCGAAGCAGTTTCCCTCACCTTCTCTGCTCGTGTTGGAGAAGAAGGCAAGCTCTTCGGTTCGGTTACAGCTGGCGATATTGCTCAGCAGTTAACTGCCCAGGGCATCGAAGTTGAGCGCAAGCAGATTGTTCTCAACGAGCCAATCAAGGCACTCGGCGTCTACCGCGTACCAGTAAAGCTACACGCAGATGTTCACCCAGAGATCAAAGTCTGGGTCATCAAGGCGTAGTTGCAGCCGACTGAATATTTACGAGACCATTAGGATGGCTTATGAGCCTCTCATCGTAGATATATAGTCGTAAGCAGGTGAAAATCAGTATTAAAGGAACCGTCTCCATTTGGCAGACGGTTCCTTTTTTTGTACAAATTCACTTCGGCCCGATAGTACGTTCCCTATCGGGGCACCGCTCTATTGTCGGGCTACGGCATAGTGTGTAGGTCCATCCCCAGGCTTCTCCACCCTGTAAGACGTACCGTACGAGCCAGGTTCTGCTGATGACCAAAAATTTCGAGATATAACATTTACGAAACCGCCCTGTGACGCGTCCAATACAGTGGATGTTATGCAAAGTTATGCGAGGCGTGGCGCACGAAATGCTATTTAATGTGTAGAAGTGCTCTAAAGCCTCGCAAAGAGCCTCGGTTACTAGGTATCTTTGTCGTGAATATCACCGTTAAAAGGAGCCGAATGGCCGCAAGTTCAAAACCCCAAGCTCTATCCGCAGCTCGCAAGGCCGCGGAGATTTGTTTAGACCTGAAAGCTGAAGACGTCGTAATTCTCGATCTGTCCAAGGCTAGTACCTTAACCGACTGTTTTGTCATAGCTAGTGGAACCTCCGATGCACATGTTCGTTCGATAGGTGAACGCTTAATCGAATCTATGCGTAAAGAAGGTCAGAGGCCCCATCATATTGAAGGGCTTCAGCAGGGCCGATGGGCTCTGATCGACTACACTGACTTTGTAGTACATATCTTCCACCCATCACTCCGTAACTTTTACCAGCTCGAAAGGCTGTGGGGAGACGCGGAGGTCATTCAAGTCCAACCGGAGACTTTGAGATGAAATTAATACGGGCAGCTGGCCTAGTCGGTATCATTGCGGTTTCGATCGCAGGTATAACAGGTTCGGCAGATGCGCAGCGCTACTTTGGCCAGAATCAGTTCGGATACCGTCATTTCAAATGGCAGATCCTGGAAACTGAACACTTCAGGATTCACTATTACCCTGAAGAGCGTCTACCGATTACAGATGCTGCTCGTATGGCAGAGAGAGCCTATGTCAGGCTCTCTAAAATGATAGGTCACCAGTTTAGAGAAAAGAAGCCAATTCTTCTCTTTGCTACTCGTGCCGACTTCGGTGCAAACAACGTGACCGGCGATCTTGGCGAAGGAACCGGCGGTGTAACCGACGGTTCCCGTCAGAGAATCATGATGCCATTTACAGGTGACTACGCCAGCTTCGAGCGCGTACTCATCCACGAAATGGTTCACCAGTTTCAATACGACGTATTTGCGAGAGGTAAGGCTGGGGCCAACCTCCAGCTTTTAGATCAGGTCAATCCTCCTCTATGGTTCATGGAGGGAATGGCTGAATACCTGGCTATAGGCCCTTCACACACGCTTACCACCTCATGGGTGCGTACCGCTGTTGCAAGTGGATCGTTCCCTACCATCAAACAGATGACCGAGCGCCCGGACAAGCACTTCCCATATCGATATGGTGAAGCGCTGTTTCGTTATATCGGAGAAAGATGGGGAGATGGTGTTATCGGATCGATACTGCAAACCTCAACATCTGTAGGAATTGAAAGAGCATTCCAGCGCGAGCTCGGAATGTCGCTCGAAAAGTTGAGTGATGAGTGGCGTGAATCGATGCGTGCAAAGTACCTCCCGCAGCTAGGATCACTTCAGCGTGTCGAAGATTTTGCAACACCACTTCTCAATACAAAGATCACTGAAGGATCGTTATTCCTTGCTCCGGTCCTATCACATGATGGCAACCTTATCGCCTTCCTGTCACAAGGGCGCCAGAAACGTGGCGAGTTATTTGTTGATCTATGGCTTGGAGATGCGAAAACCGGTAAGAGAATACGTCGCCTCGTAAAGAGCACAATAAATCCAAAGTTCGAAGAGTTAAGACTTCTGTACTCCCAGGGATCGTTCTCTCGCGACGGAAGATTCTTTGCGTTCACTGCACAGACAGGAGGCAAGGACGTTCTTTCTATCGTAGACATCAAGTCTGGGAAGACGAAGCAGCTGACGGATATACCGCTAGACGGTGTGTTGAGCCCCACCTGGTCTCCAGATGGAACCAAGATCGCCTTCTCAGGCGTTCATGACGCAGTTACAGATCTTTATATAGTAGATGTTGACGGTAAAAACCTCCGTCCAATTACCAAAGACCGTTACGGCGCCTTTCACCCGTCATGGTCTCCTGATGGATCAAAGATCGCCTTTGCTACAGATCGTGGAACTACAAAGTTAGAAAATCTCGATGTAGGCAAGCTGGAGATTGCGCTTGCTAACGTTGAAGACGGAAATATCGAAATTATCGAAGGTCAGGAAGGGCTGAACATCAACCCTGTCTGGTCGCCGGATGGATCTTCATTGGCGTACATCTCTGACAGAACAGGCATCGCCAACATATTTCTCTATGAGTTTGGTTCAAAGACCCACTCTCAGCTGACCAACGTTCAGGGATCTGTCGGCGCAATCACAGAGTACAGCCCTGCTCTGTCCTGGTCACACGGCACCAATAAGCTTGCATTTACATATTTTGGAAATGCATCAGGAAATGATTATACAGTCTGGACCGTCACAGATCCGATTGCATATAAACAGGCAATTAAGCCAAACCTCGATGCTCCTCCTACAGAAGTTGCAAAAGCAGCCGATACCGTTGCAGCGCCAGGCGATACAACAGAGGTAGCCAAGACCGATTCTACAGCTCGCTCCACATACAGGAGTTCAACTGGAACCCGTCGATCAGGGCGAATCTCCTCGCGTGAAATACTACGTGACAGCATCGGCGTTATTAACGTGGCAAAGATACTGGATGATCCAAATACAGGACTCCCAGATACACTTTCATTTGTTGAAAGGCCATATTCGGTGCGATTCTCTCCGGAGTATATATCTGGTGTTGGAATCGGCGTATCAACCGGGGGTGGCTACGGAACTCAGTTTGGCGGTGGAACAACGCTGGTATTTGGAGACCTCACCGGAGATCATCTACTTGCGGTAGGTGCTGGAATAAACGGAAGACTTTCAGATGCTAGCTTTATAGTAGCCTACAGCGACTTAAGCCGACGTTTGCAGCACAGCGTTGGTGTTATGCAGGATGTTGCGTATATCAACACCGATGCAAGACGTGAGGAGCTGCCAAGTGGTCAGGTGAGAGATGTTTACGAATTCCACCGATTCATGATGCGTACCGCGCAGGTTAGCACTGAATTCCCATTAAACAGATTCAGAAGAGTCGAATTTGGACTCTCGGCTAGTTCGATTGGTCGCACAGTGGTAAACCAGAACGTCACATACACACCAACACCTTTTGGCTGGTATGAAGACTTCAACTTTGAAACAGTCGACAAGTTAAAGACTCTTAACTATGTGTCGCCAATTGTAGCTTATGTGTGGGACAATACACTGTTTGGCAACACAGGTCCAATTATGGGTCGGCGCACACGTGTATCTGTTTCCCCATCTCTTGGAAATATCCGGTGGATGGAATACGCACTGGACTACCGCCGTTATGATCCGGTGATATTCAACACGATTACCTTTGCAACCAGGGTATTCTCACACATCACCGCAGGTAAGGACGAATCTCTGTTCCCCAAATACCTTGGGCGTCCGGAATTTGTGCGTGGGTACGATAAAGCCAACTTCTATGGAGGTTATGCATGCGACGCGTTCCTTGGAAGTGTAGACGCAAACAGCAATGCTTGTGCTGCTGCACAGCTCGTAGGAACCAGAACGGTGGTGTTCAATGAAGAGCTGCGATTCCCGATTATCCGCAGGTTCGATCTGGGGTCTCTTCCAATCGGCCTACCGCCGGTTGACGGGCTCTTTTTCTTCGATGCCGGTTTGGCATGGAACTCCGGCCAGAAGGTTTCTTTCGCGAAACCTGAAAATGCCGATGTCAACATCCATCGTTACTTCATGAAGAGCTATGGTTTAGGCCTACGAGTCAACCTTTTCAACCTGGCCATACTAAAGTGGGATTTTGCGAAGCCGATCGACAAGGAAACCAACAATAAATGGAACTGGACGTTCTCAATCGGTCAAAGTTTCTAGGCTGATAGCTTTCCAGGCTTTTAAATTGAATCAGGTGGGGCATTCGCTGAAAATACGGATGCCCCACTTCAAATTTTAGGGCACCAGCCGCACGTTTGATGTTGTTTTCGATTAAATTGGATCGGTGCGAATACGGCTTGCAACTTTTAATCTGGCGTTAACCGCGTTGACTCTTTCTGCCTGCGGTGGAAATGAGTCTAAAGACGGCCAGAATTCTCTGAACGAATCCATTCGGAACTCACGAGGACCGGATCCGATTGTCGTTCGTATACCGCGATCTGGCGGTAACACCCGCGCGTACATCTATCCAAAGTTGGATTCCCAGGTCTGGACCGGTCACGGCAGCCCTGTTTCACGCGTGCTATCGTTCGATCCGGAAGGCGGAACCCTCGTTCTTGTAGACGACAAAGGAATTCCATCCCGAGTCGATCTGCGATTTGGTGTTTCCTCCAAGGCAACCAGCACAAAGCTTGGCTCTATCTCCTCTATAGACGGAGCAACAATATACGGGGTCGACAGCAAAGGATCGGTCTTCAGGCTAACACGTTCGGCCGACTGGAAATTCGACCCACCTACCCCTGCACGTGGTGTTTATCCTCAGCAGGATGGTTCAGTCATTGTTTTATCCCAACGGGGCGAGTCGGCTACACTATGGAAGATGAGGCCGCCGGAGACGAAGCTCCTGGACACAGTTCAGATGAATGTGCCCTCCGATGCGTCTGTAGCGCAGGTGGGAGACAGAATCTACTTCTCCACAGACAGTGGACTGGTGGGAGTCCGCACTAGGGATATGAGCATCGTAACACCGATCCCCCTGAAAGCGCGTGCAACACAACTTTCTCCAACTCCAAGCGGAGACCGCATTTACGTAGCAGTTGGCGGCAAAACAGGGCTTTCCGTCATAGATCGCTATACTGACCAGGTTGTCGATAAAATAGACCTCCCCGGCCATGTAGCACAGCTACGCATGGACCCATTGGGCAGATATGTGATAGCCAGACCCGAGTCCGGCGACTCTGTGTGGGTCATAGCGATATCCACCAACAGAGTAATAGGTTCAGCTTCCACCAAGTGGACTGCTGATCTGCCAGCGAGTGCCCCTGACGGCGCCCTGGTGGTATCACAGGGCTCAAACGTCGTGTTCCTGGATGGTGAGACGTTACAGGCTGTACGGACGATTTCTGGAGGCACAGAAGACTACTGGTACTTTATGTACTGGAATGGTTTCAGAAAGAGCGCAACTCGCCTGGCTGACCATCCGCCGCCGCCCAAGCCGGAAGACGAAGAGGCTGCTGCTAACGAAGACTACGGTTACACCGACGATTCCGAAAGCACCAGCGCTTCGGATCAACCTCAGAGAACTCCCCGGACAGACAGTCTGGCTGCACAGGCACCTGCCCCACGTCCGCCACAGATTGTACCTCCACAGAACCCGTCTCAACCCCCTGCTCCTCCGCAACCTGCTCCGGCCCCCAATCCGGTAACTGCATCTCAACTATACACAGTTTCTTTCGCTGCGATGTTGAATGGAGAAAAGGCAAAGGAGCTGGCCAACAGCATCATTGTGAATGGAGTGCGGGCGCGAGTGATCGAATCTGTTCAGGCTGGTACTCCGATCTTCAGAGTAATACTCGGTCCATACACCAGCCGTGCTATGGCTGATCAGGTAGGGAAAGATTCGAAGCGCCAGTTCTGGGTGTATGGGGGCGAGCCTTGAGCAGCGAGGGAGTACCATTTGAATTCCCAGACAACATTGGCAAAACCACAAAGGCTCCAGCGGACGATTTAGGTTCTTTATGGGAGGCAGCCGGACGCAAGATTGCCCCCATGCTGGGGAGTTTTTCTGCTGCAATCATCACATCATCTGAGGAGCTGGCCGCTGCATATGTTGCAATAGGTATAGGCCTTTCTGAAGCGGAACATCGCAGGGTTGCGATAGCCGATCTGGTCGGAGAAGTAGAACCGATCCAGTCATTGGTTAGCAGCGAAGATCCACACGGGATCTCAGATAGCTTCACCTACGGTGTTTCGTTAAACAAGATCGCCCAGCCAATAGATACAACTGGCAACCTGTTCGTAATGCCCAGTGGTACTGGAAGCGTTCTGGATCCGGAAATCTTCAGAAACACCCGTTGGCAGAGGCTTGCAAATGGATTTAGAGAAGTGGGTGCTCTTTTACTCATTGTTGCTCCTTCTGATGCACCGGGCTTAAAAGAATTGATTGGCCAGATGGATGGTGTTGTGCTGGTCGGAGACCACGACCTTCCCGCTGCTCCATACGCTCAGGTTTTAGCCAGGGTCCCCACCCCGGAATTACCTGAGAAGAAAAAGATCGATATTAAATCAACCGGAGCTTCAAATGTCCTGAAGTTCATTTTGGCATTCGTCTTTGTAGCCGGGTTGATCGGTTTAGGCTTCTATATAAAAAGCCTGGATCTACCAAATAGAAACAAATCTTTAGCTGAATCGCTCCCACCTGCCGGTCCGGAGGTCGCCGAGACACTGGTAGTACCGCCACCAGCAAACCTGGACGATTCTCTTGTTGCTACTCAGTACGCTGTGGAGTTTTCGGCCTACAATACTCACGAGAGTGCATTGCTCCAGCTAAAGCCATGGCTGGACGAGCTACCAGCAGCAACTATCTCTCCGGTTCCAGTAGGACAGAATAGAGAGACGTACTACAAAGTTATTGCAGGCGCATTTCCTACACAGAAAGAGGCTGAAGCGTTTCTGGTGAAGATGCGTCGTGTTTTGTTTTTGAGTGAAGGTGAAGGAACCGTCGTGCGGACACCGTTTGCGCTGCTATTAGATAGTGCGCAAGCAGGCAATTCTCAACTGCTATTTGAGCGTTACTCGCACATCCCTCATCCAGTGTATGTGTTAGTCCAGCGTGATGGTTCGCTGCGACTTTATAGCGGTGCCTATGAGCGCCCAGAAGACGCAGCAACATTATTAGTGTCACTTCGCGAAGCAAACTTTAATCCTGTCGTTGCCTACAGAACAGGGAGACTTCCTTAATTGCGTTTAACCAAATTAGAGATTCACGGATTTAAGTCATTTGCCGATCGTACCGAGCTCTTATTCGAACCCGGTGCAACGGCAATTGTCGGCCCTAACGGCTGCGGCAAATCAAACGTATCCGATGCCGTTCGCTGGGTGCTGGGTGAACAGAGAGCACGCGCGCTTCGTGGCGCAAAGATGGAAGAAGTAATATTCCAGGGCTCCTCAGCACGTAAACCTGTCAACATAGCTGAAGTCTCCCTTCACTTCGAAAATGATGACGGCGCATTTAATGTTCCGTTCAAAGAAGTGTGCATTACCCGCCGCCTCAGCAGATCCGGCGAAAGTGACTACTTCATCAACAGAACTCCAGCACGTCTACGTGACATTCACGATATAGTTCGCGGAACCGGTTTAGGAGCTGACTCTGGAGTTGTCATCGAATCGAAGATGATCGATGCACTTCTCTCAGACCGTCCGGATGATCGTAGAGAACTATTCGAAGAAGCTGCAGGAATTGGTCTGTACAGAGATCGTAAGCGTTCAACAGAACGCCGACTCGAAGAAACTACAATGGACCTTTCACGCATCGATGATCTTATCGGTGAAGTACAGAGTCAGGTCAAGTCTCTCGCGCGCCAGAGAAAGCGTGCGGAACGTAGCGCAGAACTGATTGGACGCCGCTTTATTGTAGATATCGCTCTGGCATCACGCGAAATGGCAGCCTGGGCAGATGAACTTGAAGAACTCAAACAAAAGCTGGTTGTACTTCGCGAAACAGTTCCAAACGAACAGGAACTGATCGAAGCATCAGAGCAGGAAAAAGAAGCAGCTCATGGAGCTCGTACCGCTGCAGAAGGAGCGCGTGCAGAATTAGCAAAGCTTGTAAACGAACAGAGAGATATCGTCCAGCAGCTTCGTAGTGAAATTGCAGTTGCCGAAGAGCGTCGCCGGAACGCCGTACTTAGAAAAGAACGAGCTGAAGAAGAGCGTCGTGAAGGCGATGACACAGCCACACGTGTTGAGACTGAGCTTGCTTCGGCAGCTAAAGAACGTACTGATCTCTCAGATCAGCTTGAAGCTATCAGAGAGATGCTGGAAGAACGTAATCGTCAGGAAGAGTCGGCTCGTCAGGCACTCGCAGCTGCACGCGGAAAGCTGGAACAGGCAGAACGACGTGCACACGAATTACGTGAACAGTCGCACAAGCTCACACTCGATCGTCAGATCTCCGAAGGAGAACTTCACGATATTGCACAGAAGCGTGACGCGCTGACAACCGAACAGCTTCAACTTTTTGATACGGCAGAATCTATCGCCCGCGAAGTCGAAGAGCTGCAGGTTGCATTTGCTGAAGCACGCGAACGTGTAACGATTACATCTGAAGCCTTGGAAGAGGCAAAGATTGTATTAGGTGGCGCGCGCGAATCAGATGCTCTGGCGCGTGCGGAGATGGTGCGTGCAGAAGAGACATTTACGGCTCTTGAAGGCAAGTTCAATGCACTTGAATCGTTAGAAAGAGAGCGTGTCGGTCTAGCTCCCGCGGCCGCCAAGTTACTTGAAGCACGCGATGAGTTTGGCGACGGTGCAATCCTCGGCCCTCTCAGTGACTTCATCTCGGCGGGAAGTTCTTCGGCTACATTAGTTGAGCGCTTCTTGGGTGCTACCGTTCACGCGGTTTTAGTGCGCGACAGAGAAACAGCGGAATACGTCCGGATCTGGCACGCAACAACAAATCCGGGCCCTCTACTTCTCCTCCCCATTGATTCACTTCTTGGAGACGAGTTAACTGCAGAAACCACAGATGAAGATCTGGCACACCAGGTTTCATCTTCTTCTGACAGTGCGACGCGCTGGGTTAAAGCACTTCTCGGTAAGGTTAAATCAGTAGAAGACGGTTCGGCATTCGTGGACGCCCGCGGAGCTATGTGGCTTCCGGCCGCAGTTTCCGGCCCAGGCCCACTGCGTCGTCGTGCGGAGCTTCAGGAAATTTCAGCAGCTTTAGAATCAGCTGAGGAAACAAGAGCAAAGGTTGCACTTGTAGCGACCACAGCCCGAGAAGCGCTGCAAAATGCTATTCAGGCCGCCAACGAAGCAGCAGATATTGCAAATCATTCGGTTCGAGAAGCAAAACACGCCGAAGAGAGAGTTAACGAAGTAACACGCAGACATGAACGTGCCGCACGTGAAGTCACCCAGACTGAAACCGTGTTGGCCCGTTTAAAAGAACGTGAAGATTTACTGATGGAACGAATCTCTGCAATCAATGAAGAGATCGACAAGATATCAGCAAATGTTGCTGAGCATGATGATGATGTTTATCAGATGCGCCGTTCCCTCTCGGAAGCTGAAAACTCGCACGACGATACACGCGAACAGCGCTCCGAGATGCAGGTTCAACAGGCACAGCTACAGGCGCGCATTCAGGTTTTGTCGGATCGGGAAATCAGGCTTCAGCATGAACTTGTTTCAGCTGCTCAGCGGTTGGAGTCACTTCAATCTGAAGTGAGCACACTTTCGGAAGCAGATGCTCAACTGGCCGATAGGCTTTCTGACTGGCAACTCGATCTTGAATCGAAAGAAGGGTTGTTACACGACATTGAGTCCCAGCTTGCAACTGCAGAACTGAACGTAAAGAACGCCAACGAAACTCTGTTAGCAGCCGAATCGAAACTCGATGAAATTCGTCGCCGTGTTACTTCGAGCAGCGATCAGATGCACAGTGCAGAGCTACGCTACACAGAACTATCCGGACGACTAGCAACAGTTCGCGAACGTTTAGAGACAGAATGGAAAAAGCCACTCGAAGAGCTCCTGTCTCAAGCTCAGGTTCTGGAAGAAGACGATGCTGCACTACGAGCTGAGTCCACCCAACTCAAGTCACAGCTTGAAAGCCTCGGCACCGTCAACCCTCTGGCCATTGAAGAGCACGAGGAGGAGCTAAAGCGTCTGGAGTTTATTACAGGTCAGAGGAAAGATCTTCTAGAAGCCAAAAGTGCTCTGGTTCAGGCCATCAAGGAGATCGATTCCACAGCTCGTGAGATGTTCCTTCAGACCTTTGTTCAGGTTCGGGAGAACTTCCGCCACATCTTCATGACACTGTTCGGTGGTGGAGATTGCGACCTGCGGCTGCAGAATACCGATTCACCGTTCGACGGCGACATCGAAATCCACGCTTCTCCTCGTGGTAAGAAGACTCAGCGCATCCACCTTCTGTCCAGTGGTGAGCGAGCCCTGGTGGCACTATCGCTACTGTTCGGAATCTTCCTTATGAAGCCGAGCCCATTCTGCCTTTTGGACGAAGTAGACGCTCCTTTGGACGATCAGAACATCGGCCGCTTCATCAGGATGCTGAACGAATTCAAGAAAAACACCCAGTTCATCATAATTACCCACAATCCCCGTACAAGTACGGAGGCCGCAGATGCGGTGTATGGTGTTACTATGCAAGAGCCGGGAGTTTCATCAATTGTTAGCGTTCGACTGCGTGGTAAAGTGGTCGAAGACGCCACTAAACCGGCTTCCGTGGCCGCTAATATTGAGCCAGATGACCAGCCTGGAGTTGATGAATTGGACTCCGAGCCTGATACCATGGCAACTGTTGACGTGAGTTAAATATGTTAGTCGTTATGAACCATAAGGCGACGCAGGAAGACGTGCAGCGCGTTGTGGATCTTATAGAAGAGTTAGGCTATACCCCGAGACCGATGCCTGGCGCTCAGCGTACAGCGGTCGGAATTGTAGGTAATAGTGGCAGAGTCGATTCAGCTCGTTTTTCTACCCTGCCAGGCGTAGGTCAGATTATTCACGTGACGCAGCCGTACAAGCAGGTTTCGCGTGAATGGAAGCCAGAAAACACCCTCGTTACCATCGGTGACGGGGTGGTATTTGGTGGGAACGAACTCCAAATTATTGGCGGTCCCTGCTCTGTTGAGTCAGAAGAGCAGATCTTACTTTCCGCGCAGTTGGTTAAGGAGGCAGGCGGATCTGCCCTGCGCGGTGGAGCATTTAAGCCACGCAGTTCACCATACTCCTTCCAGGGTATGGGTGAGGAGGGGCTTAAGCTTCTGGCCTTAGCCAGAGAAAAGACCGGACTCCCAATTGTCACGGAAGCTATCGATTCCGAAAGCGCCAGGCTTGTTGCGCAATATGCCGACTGTATCCAGATTGGTGCTCGCAACATGCAGAACTTCGCACTATTAAAAGAAGTTGGCAGACTTGGAAAGCCAGTCATGTTGAAGCGTGGAATGGCAGCTACAATCTCGGATTTCCTTCTGAGCGCTGAGTACATCCTCGCCAGTGGCAACCCGAACGTCATTCTGTGTGAGCGCGGCGTACGCAGCTTCGATCCTGCCGTTCGTAACATGTTCGACATAACAGCCATATCGCTCATTCGCGAGCTGTCTCACCTTCCTATCATTGGTGATCCAAGCCATGGAACCGGCCTGAGAAACCAGGTCATTCCAATGTCCAGAGCTGCAGTCGCTGCTGGCGCGGACGGCTTAATAATAGAAATGCATCCTCAGCCGGATATGTCATTCTCTGACGGCGGCCAATCGCTTTACCCTGAGCAGTTTGCCACGCTGATAGATGAAGTGACAGGAATTGCCAGGTGCATTGGTAGAACGGTCCATACACCTCTGGGAACTGTTTCGGCATAGCCGAGTATATTTACGAATGCGAGCATTCAGAATTTTAGGAGTCATGGCCTCGCTGGCCGTGACTCTTTCTTTTTTATCAGATACAGCCCTGAGTCAGGGGGATAAGCGAAATGCAACCAACGACCAGACCGCCAAATTTGATGCTATCGCAGTATTCAAATCTGCAGTAACAAAGTATAAATCGCTTAATTCGCTGAAGATCGAGTTTACGCAGACAATTACCTCTGCACTCACAGGCGCTAAATCGACAAGCAACGGAGAGATGCTAAGGCAAAATCCTGGTCTCTTCTCCATCAATTTCCTCGATCCTGAAACCGACAGAATAGTTTCTGATGGAACGCATCTCTGGGTTTACCTGCCAAGCTCCGCACCCAACCAGGTCATCAAGAGCACAATAAAATCAGGAAGTAAGATTGCAGCTGACCCATTAGATTTGATTCTCTCTTCATCTGAGAAAGAGTACAAGATCAGCGCTCATAACACAGGCAAACTCGATGGCAGAAATGTCAAAGCAATAAAGCTCGTTCCAACGTCAGCGTCTACAACATCCCTACGCTCTGCTATTCTTTGGATCGACGATTTGGATGGGACTGTAAAGAAGATCGAAACTGTTGAAACATCCGGCCTGCAACGCTCGATTGCAATTACAAAATATCTGCCAAACGCAGCAGTTAAAAAGTCCGAGTTTCAGTTCAAACCTACCAAAAAGATGCGCGTTATTGCTGGCTAGTGATGTGAGTTAGTGTTGCTAGCTGTATACGGTCACTGTCAACTTGAGTTAGTGCCAATAGCAATACGAATTACTACCGCTGGCAATCTGAGCTAGTGCCACTAGAAATTTGAGTCACCGCTACTAGTAGCAAATGTAAGTTACCGCCACCAGCAGTGCTAATCACCTGCGCTTATCGACCAGCTCAAGTGCGATACTGGTTAATAAAGAATACAGCTGGCTCGCAGCTGCGTCACCACCTAAAGCGGCCTTATGGTTTTCAATCATTCTAGCGTCACCACGTGCCGCAGGTCCGGTCAAAACGTCGACAGGAGAACCAAACTGAAGGTTATCGACCGCTCCACTCATCAGGCGCTGAACAACCTGCTCAGCCGACCTTTTGGGAATTCCACGCTTAATTAGTATTTCACTCGCAACAGCTGCCAATACAACTGGGAAGTTAGAAGCAATTACGGCCGCAGCATGATAGGCTGCCTTGCCGCCAGCCGGGATATTTACCGTACGAGCTCCTATCGCTCCAGCAAGCCTCCGCGACGTGGACATTGCAGTGCCCTCTCCGTCTATACCGATCCAGGAGCTCCTTAATAGTTCGGCGCCACGTTCTGGTGAGCTAAAAGCAACTAATGGATGAAACGTTCCAGCCACCATGCCTAAAGAGCGCAACAGTTGGAAAGCCTGTGGATCCACCGTTCCTGATGTATGCAGTATTACTGTTCCTCTTCTTATTTTTTTAGGATCAGCATAAATGGCATTTGCTAATGCATTTCCAACGTTCTCAATCTCGGAATCAGAAACGGCAATAATGATAACATTTGCATCAGCGATCGAAGCAGGAAGTTCACCGGCGCTTGTAGCATATTCAGACTCACGTCTAGCATGAACACCAACCACCTCAATTCCAGATAAGCGAAAGGCGCGAGCAAGCCCGCGCCCAACCTTTCCAGCTCCGATAATAAAAACTCTTTCACTCACTCTGCGTTACCAGATCTATCCAGGTTCTGCTGAGCTCTAGACTCCCGTTCCTTTTCGTCAACTATAGTGGCGACTTTATTAAAAACTTCAGCCTGAGTTTTAGCATTCCTTAAAACCTTAGTGGCCTCGACAATAGCTTTGTCGTCGGCCGACTTACGATAGAACTCTGCACTCAATCCAAAAACATACCGCTCAATCTCGTAGGATAGTAATCTTGATATGAGTGGAGCAGCTGCATCGTAGATCTCGCGAGGAACTTCAACATTCCGCGCCTGCATACGCTTATATACACCATCCAGCATATCAGGCGTGACTGTAAATCCGGTTTTCAGATCCGAAATACTCGATCTGGCAGATTGAGCATAGCTTGTTAATGCATCTCTAAACTGCCCGACTCTGCGACCCAGTGCCCGTAAAAATGCCAGATTCTCTTCGGGTATGACAGAATCGCCAACTGTGATGTCTGGCACTATCCCACCGCCACCGAATATCACACGCCCACTATTTGTGCGGTATGTTGGCTTGGGCGGGAATCTAAAGTTTACACCAGTTCCTTTAGTCTGCTCGTACTTCGAAATCGTACGCCCTAAAGGCGTGAACCATCTCGCAGTCGTAAGTTTAAGAGCCCCTTCATCACCGAGATTGTATATAGACTGTGCACTTCCCTTACCATAAGTAGTAAGTCCTATAACAGCGGCTCTATCATGATCCTGCAATGCACCTGAAAATATCTCAGCAGCACTTGCTGTTTTATCGTCGACTAAAACAGCCATAGGGATCTTCGCCCATAACTGTGGGAGACTGTCGACAAAGTCTCTGTCAGACCCGGCCACTCTTCCTCGTGTTTTTACAATTATCTGACCGGAGTCCAGAAACATACCGGTTACATGAACGCCCTGATCCAGCAATCCGCCAGGATTGCCACGCACGTCAATCATTAAAGAAGTTGCTCCTCTCTTTACAAGAGAGTCGACTGCGCGCTTAAGCTCCTTGGATGTAGAATCGCTGAACACTCTAAGTTGAACGTATCCAATGTCACCATCCAATAATGATGCACGACGAATAGCACTCTGATGAATTATGGCTCTCACGAGCGTCATTGTCTGAGGAGTCGTACTTCCAGCGTGCTCAACTGTAAGTGTTACACGGCTTCCAACCTTTCCGCGTAACAGCTTCTGAACCTCTTCCGGAGACCAGCCATGCACCTTCTGCCCATCAACTTCGATAATTCTATCTCCGGCCATTATACCGGCTCTGTCACTCGGACTACCATTTACCGGCTGAATGACGATGACATTCCCATCTCGAAGATCGACCTGCAACCCTAAGCCGGCATAGTTTCCAGAGGTACGTTCAGAAAGCTGTTCCAAACGATCAGGTGGTAAAAACTGGCTGTAGGGATCACCAATCTCCAAAAACGCTCCATCTATCGCCTTTCGGTACAGATCGGGTAAGTCGACAGAATCAAGATATAACTGCTCTACGTGGGCGCGAACCTGATCGAAGAGGATAGGTCCACGGAGCGGAGGAGGAGGCCCCCCAATACTACTGCCGCTATGAAGAAGCAAGCCACCAAAAATCATCCCGCCGATGAAAATTCCGCCGAGAATCCGTGTCTTAAATGGTTGTGAAGGGTGCTTTGAAGATGAAACTTTCTGAGCTTCTGTCATCCGAACTGTTAGTGAGACCGCGATCTAAACTGATTACTTAAAGATAGTAGGTGCTACAAGTAATAGTTCACTCAATATTCGTGCGAGCACCTCATCGGCCGCACCATCAGCGCTCACACTCACAATTTTTCCAGTCTCCGGGTGACTTTTCTGCCAGCTTTCCGTGGCAAACTCAGCAAAAGCACGATGAACCCTCTCATGGAAATCCGTGCTCGCTGATTCAATCCTGTCTACTGAAGCAGCCCCTAGAGCTCTGGCTCGTTCAGTCGCACGCTCCATTCCTTCCTGCGTAGACAGATTCAGAATAACCGTAAGATCAGGGACCAAACCTCCAACAGCCAGCTGATTTGCTCCTACAATCCTGTCGGATTCGAGGCCGCGACCATATATCTGATATGCGTATGTTGATAGAAAAAATCTGTCGATAATGACTACGTTACCCATATCAAGGGCCGGTCTGATTCGCTCTTCGACAATCTGAGCCCTGGAAGCCATGAATAAAAGCGCTTCGGCGGCAGCTCCAAGGGTGTGGGCAGGATCCAGAAGAAGCCGTCGTATCTCCTCACCAACGGCAGTCCCACCCGGTTCACGTAAAGAACAGAAAGAGATGCTTCGCGAACGAAGCCACTCCTCAAGTAATCGGATCTGAGTGGATTTACCCACCCCTTCTCCACCTTCCAAAACCAGAAGGAAGCCAGCCTTATCTCTCTGAGAACCCAAAAGAATTAACCCGATTTAGTCTAATATACTGATGCTAGTGCCGAGTTATAACGACACTAGCTAGTAACAGCACAATTATCCAAGTGTGATAATTGGACTTTTGGCGCCCTTGATGATGCCCTGGCTGATCCATTCGTTTACGCGCTGCATAACCTTATCGAGATTCTCTTCTGCGACGATAAGCTTCTGATACGAAGGATTTGCCTGCATACGATCTAAAAGTTCATTGAGCTCAACTTCCATCTCTTTTGTTGGCTGCTCGCCCTTTTCCATCATCTCCTGAGCGCGCTTACGGAGAGCATCGATGCTATCACGCAGTTCCACCGCTTCAGGATCGTCGCTGATTGCGTCTGTAGCGCGCACAACAGCTTTATATTCTGAGCTCTGGCCGATGAGACGACCGAGTTCCATTGCTTTGTCTTGAATCATTTATCTTCTCCTTGCGATGACGAATCTGTCTCGTCCTGTTAAATCCAAACGTACTTCAACTTCAGTGTAGTTGCCATCTTCGATTAACAGATTGGCCACATCAGTTGCCCTGCGTGAATCAACTTCTAAAGCTAATATACCGCCGTCCTCCAAGTGTTCGGCCGCCCCAGATGCCAGAATACTGTAGGACTCCAATCCATCTGAACCGGTGTAAAGAGCTAACGCCGGCTCCCAATCCCGCACGAGGGACGGTAACTCCTCCATCTCACTAAAGGCGATATAGGGCGGATTCGAAACTATCAGGCTAGCTTTAATATCAGACAGAGGAGCAAAATACGACCCATGTCGAAATTCGACATCTGCCAATGACCTGGCGTTTGCGTCCCGGCCAATACAACGATCCCCACGCCCAGCGCCGTCTGTCTTCAAAGTAGGCTGTAGAGCCATCTTTAAATCCATATAGTTGCCAGATGCCACAGCCAACGCATCCAGAGAGACATCTGTAGCAATTACCTTTTCAAAGCAACCTTCCATAGCCAGTGAAAGAGCAATCGCCCCGGAACCAGTTCCAATATCGACAGCAATACCAGATCGCAAGTTACTACTAGCGCAATAGGAGCCAACTGCTGATTGGTTGCTTTGTCGAGATGCGGAGTAGTTATTCCTATTATTGGATGACTCATCTCCACCAGTGTCAGGTAGCTCAGAAGCTTCTGTTGACCCAAGTTTCGACAGAACCTCGTCGATAAGGACTTCAGTCTCAGGCCTGGGAATTAAAACTCTTTCATCAACACTCAGCGTGAGATGACGAAAATGGGCCTTCCCCACCGCATATGCAAATGGAGCCCCTGCGTTCAATCTGTCCAGCACAAATAAACACTTTGCAACAGCGTCAGAGTCCACAGGCGTATCGCGCCCTGTTCTTATCTCAGAAACAGAAACATCAAGACACTCAGAAGCAATTTGAAGCGCAATTGTCCTGGCAGACCTCTCTTCCGTTGGCTCAACGCCATCGGTCAGGAGGTCAACCAATCCACCAACTGTATCGATCTTAGTCGCTGAGGCGCTCTTCGACATCCGCCAACTTGAGCGCTTCAATCAGAGGCTCGATCCCACCGTCCATAATTCCGGCTAAGTCGTGAGACGTTAACCCAATGCGGTGATCCGTAACCCGGCTCTGAGGATAGTTATAGGTACGGATCTTAGCCGACCTGTCACCAGTACCAACCTGAGTTTTACGCATACGTGAGCGTTCAGCCTCCTGTTCCGCCAGTCTGGCGTCCATAAGACGGGCACGGAGGACCTCCATAGCCTTCATCTTGTTCTGGAGCTGAGACTTCTGATCCTGCTGAGAAACTACAATCCCGGATGGAATGTGCGTGATTCTAACGGCAGAGTCGGTTGTATTAACAGACTGACCACCAGGACCCGAAGAACGGAAAACGTCAATTCTCAGATCTTTATCTTCGATTTTGACGTCGACTTCTTCGACTTCTGGCAGCACAGCAACCGTTGCGGCGGATGTGTGGATACGTCCCTGAGTTTCAGTAACCGGAACACGCTGTACACGGTGTACTCCCGACTCCCACCTCATTGTACCGAACGCACCCGTGCCTTTAATCTTGAAGATTGCTTCCTTAAGGCCTCCAAGAGTGCCATCGGAAATGGAAATAACCTCAATTCGCCAACCACGCTCTTCAGCGAAGCGAGTGTACATTCTGTGAAGATCCGCCGCAAAGATAGCAGCCTCGTCTCCTCCTGTACCGGCGCGAATTTCTATAATTGCTGGTTTATCATCGAGAGGATCAGGAGGCAGAAGTGCTGGCTTGATTGCTACCTCCAGCTTCTCAATCTCTTCTTCCAGCCGCTCTATCTCCGCAGCCGCTTCAGCAGCCATCTCTTCATCATCAGATTCGGCGAGTTCCCGAACCTCTTCCAACTCCTTTTCAGCGTGGTCGAGTCTGTTAGAGAGTTCAACTACTACTTCCAGCTGACGATGCTCGCGGCCAAGGGTCGCTAGCTTTTTGGCATCTTTTGCGACCTCTGGGTCAGAAAGCTCCAGTTCAACCTGAGCAGCCCGAGCGACTGTATCTTTTAGCCTATTTCTTAAGAGGCTCATCTATATGATGTATGTGATGGATGGTGGTGGTTATATCTGCAACATATGTGATATTTGCCGCCCACCATAAATGTCGATCACTAATGACCAAGTAAATTCAGGTACGGACAACAAAAAAGGGCCCACGTTAAACGTGAGCCCCTAGACCCGCAATCTCACGCTTCGACTCTGCCTGTTAAAAGGCAAGAGACAAAGCAGCTACGCAGCTGGTGTTTCGGCTGCTGAAGTGGTCTTTCTGCCGTACTTCTGACGGAAACGCTCAACTCGACCGGCTGTGTCAACCAACTTCGCCTTACCGGTAAAGAATGGGTGGCAAACAGCACAGATATCTGTGCTGATAGATGCGACAGTTGAACGTGTCTCAAATGTATTGCCGCAAGCGCAAACGACCTTGGCTGTGGCGTATAATGGATGAATATCTGGTTTCATAATAAGCTCTGCGGACTTTTTGATTAGCCTTTTAAAATAGCTCCTGCTAGCAGCATATTCAAGGGCTTCGGGATCGATGGGAAGCGGGGTCTCTCGGCTAGGTTAGAGACGCATACAGATGATTCGGGAACCAATTATGATTCCGGACGCATTATATAGTAGTGCATCTCACCGGGGTAAAGTTCCTTCGTGACAGAGTTTCGAATACGAACTATGATCTTTCCAGACCCGGTTGATTTACGCATATTATACTTGGCCCCAGCTCCAACAATGTTTGTGATATTGCCTCCAATAGTAACCGATCCCAGCGGAAACGAACCGTCATCGTAGCAGCTGGAACTGTCCTCTAAGGAATCACTGAAAATAAGATCTACAGGTTGAGTGAGCCCCACAGAGGCAATCAGAACAAGACCACAGGGCTGAACGAGAAAACGTGTCTCTGTTTCAAAAGGATTTACAGAAAACTGAGGAGGAGCGTTTTCACTCGGCTGACCTATCGCAAAGTTAGTGAGCGCCTGATAAATACCGTTGAATATCAAGCTGTCAGCGATTTCAGTCCCATACAGATTACCACTCGCTTTAACAACGAATTTCCCGATGTGAGATTTGCTATTGGTAACTGTGTATACGTCCTCTCCGTCGGGACCGAGCCGCGCGGCATATGCCAACGCGATTCCGATCGAAGAACTCTCGATATGGAGTCGCGCTCCCTTTATGGCTAGAAGGTCTCCGTGATATACGTCAATACGAATTCGTGGAGCTACACCTGTCGCTCTAGCACCAACCCGAAGACTGTCCAACGCCACCAGTCTCACCTCGGTTGCTGCATATTTTTCTGCGGTGACATATACCGGGATAGTATCTGCCTTTGTAGTTAACCTGTGCTTATAAGTCGCGATTATATTGACAGGTAATGCGATAACACGTTTACCATATACTCGCCCCTGACTATCAACCTCTACGTCAGCTGGCGATACTGATCGCCACACTACTCCATCGCCTTCAATAGGATCAATCAGGCTGCTATCCATGGCCATAGGAATTGCAGTAAGTTGAAGTGTATCCCCAACCTTCATTATCACTGCATTTGTATTGATGTGGAAATTTGCCAATACATGCTCTGGAGGAACCGAGCTCGTTGCTGGACCCTCAACATCCATACATGCAAAGGATCCGCACACTACCGACGCCAATACCAGTTTCTTAAGCATAAACATTTTATATGAGCTCGATTTATGGATTGTAGTCAAGGCAACCTGTGTACTTGTAGTTGTTATCCCATTCCGCAGTTGGCGGAGTCATAACGTAAGCGTCGCCATAAAATGTGAATGAACCAATATTCGTGTAAGAACCAACAGGATACACAGAATCCGGGTTGCGACTATACTGCCGAACAAGTCGACGCATATCACCCAATCTGGACGCTTTCAGGAACCCCCAGAATGCTTTTTCTCTAAACAAAAGATTCTCTCGAGCCACGGAGTTTCCTGGATCAACAGTATCAGGGAGAGAAACGGAACGACGTGCTTCGTTAATTTCATCCAACCAGGTAATCTCCGAACGAGAAAGTTTCTCTTCTGCCAGTATCATCTTTGCATCAATCCATGTAGCGATACCAAGCTTCACATTTCCATCAGAGTATTTCAACTGATGTGCAGGATTGGCAAAGACGGTAGTAGTAACTCCTCCTGTAGTTGTGGTAGTTGTTGCTACCGGAATACGTTTATCCTGTTGAGCTGGAGTTGGAGCCATCCACATTAGACCATTAATCCCTTCACCATTACTCATTCGAGAATATCTGTATCGGGATGATATACCGGTAAGCGTCCAGAAAGCATGATCCGGTGAAGTCTGACTGGGTGCCAGGGTCTGCGAATACGAAAGGAAGAAAGAATCTGCTTTAGCTATCCCATCTACTGCGATAGCGGCAGCACTAAACTCTTTCAGGTTCATGAGTGCCCTGCCCTTCCCAATTTTGGCAAGAGTCAGAAACGAGACACTATCATGTTCAATTGCCAGCGCAGAATCAAATAGTATTATCGCAAGCCTCAGCGCTGAATCGGTACTGACAGCAGGCGAGTATTGCACATCTCCTTCGAATGGAACTCGCGTCAATGGAAATCCCGAGCACAGATGTTCAGCCAATTGTACAATCGCCATTGCTTCAATTGCATATGCATTGGCCAGTAAGGCTGTAGTTGTAGAATCACCATATTGCTTGAACAGCTGCCTTGATTGGAATGCAGTATTTCTGGCGGAGTTAAGATCCGCATATCCATTGTGTACTAAAACAAGATTTGAGTTCACGTCACGTGTAAAGGTTCTAGCATCATAAGAATTTGAACCGGGCATTGCGACAATGCCCAGAAGTTCGTCAGTCATTAACGCAACATTATAGCTGGATTTTGAATAGCCGAAACCAAGCTTCTTTACAGACGAATTATATAATCCAATTGCTCCGTTTTTTGATTTCAACACTGACGGTTCAATAGACTTTCCAATTTCCGCATCACCGACATCAACAAGACTCTCAAGCGAGCATGAGGCCGTTATTATACAAAGTACAATCAGGGCAAAAAGCTTCCCATATTTTAAAGCAGCTGATGTAGAGTTACTCCTCATCTTTTAAAATCCCCACTTAACTGAGAATACAAACAACCGTGGACGCGGATTAGTGCTACCATCATCAGTGAGCGTTTCACCTTCAAAGATTGACGAGTTCACACCGGGATCACGGCCACTATAGTTGGTCCACAATGCAAGATTACTCACCTGTAATGAAAGATTGAGACTTCTACCCTTGATTTTTTGTACAAGATGATCCGGAACGCGATAGCTTATACTGGCAGAATTCCAGCGAAGATCAGAAACACTCTTTGTTCCAGAAAGGAAATTGACCATTCCAGTTGCCTGATCAGATAGCGGTGAATTCTTATCCTCGCTTCCATAACTATTCAGCACCTGTAAACTTTGTGCGTACTTACTCTGATAAGCAAATCGGGAGTCTAATGTAACCTGATTCTTTATATTCCAGCTGACTCCATACGAAGCACGATATCGGGGCTGACTCCAGCCTATATAAGCGACAGAATCACTTAGCACGACCTCATCTCGTGACAGAATCCCATCCGTATTGACATCCATATATCCGAGCGCGATTCTCGACCACGTTGCCCCAATAGGATAACCCTGAGCAATACGGCCAGATCCAGTTGCAGAAAATGGAGTTATTCCATTGCCCAATCTGGAGACCTTATTATCTGAGACAGTTAGCGAGTAATTAAATACTATCAGATGATCTGATGTTTCCATAGCTCGTACATTTGCCGCAATTTCAAGATTGAAATTTTGTACCCGGGCTATATTCTCCTTCCTTGTTAGTGTACTCTCAGTTCCTGATAAACCTGTGGAAAGAGGTAAAGTGCGTGACACCAGACTATTCTTGTTCTCGGATCGTGCTAACGTCATAATCAGGTTAAGTCGATCATATAAAAGATCCGCATCCAGGCCAACTTCCACTTCTGTCGCTCTTTCAGGTGAGAGATACGGATTCCCTGTACCAGCGAAATCAATACTCCTTATATATTGTCCGTTCTGAAAAAAATAACCGCTAATATATCGCCCTTTTATATCTTCTATGCTTGGCTGAACTGCCGAGTGACCTATTGCTGCGCGAACTCTTAAAAGGTTGATCAGATTATTCGCTGGCCAGAACGACTCATCGGATACCAGCCAGGACCCACCCAACTTGGGATAGTTAGTATTCGATGATGATGGTATGGCACTACCCACATCATGCCGTATACCGACATCAAAATAGATACGCCTTAACAATCCTATGGTCGTGTTTACATAAACTCCGGCTGTGGCATTCGGCGTTACGTTGTATTCCATCGAACCATTTACACCCCCAATAAAGGCTGTTTCACCTGGAGCGATTTCAATCTGGCGTATATTTGTCCGACTCTCATCATTTCGCCTGAGATCACCGCCAATACTCGGCCGCAGCTCTAAGAATTTTTCGAATTTACGAAAGGGCGGTGTCGTAGCCAGGTTCATGCGAAGGGTATAGATAGATTTAGATTCCTGTATCAGAACCCTGGTTCCCGGCACTTCTCTACACTGGCTGGAGTAACCACACTCCGTAATGCCAGTAATTTTATCGTCTTCGGTAGTAACCCTTTCTACTCCCAAAGTAGTATTAAAATTCAAATAGTTATTAGGTCGCCACATTGAAGTCGCCCCTAATACAACAGCGTTGCTGATCACAGGGTTACGGTGCCTCTTGATCGTGTTACTTCTACCTACAAAATCAACTGTGTCCAATGAATATTTCAACGCAGCTGGTGATGCGTCTTTTGGACTATAGAGATACTCATATGCTCCCTTTGATACTTTCGTTCGTGTACCATTCAGTGTAAAACCGAGTGTAAGAGAAGGCCTCGGAAGTAGTGTCAAATTTGACCCGAAGTTCTTCCTATCCAGACTTGACGGCTTTTCAAGAGATGGATCACTCACATAGCCTAATATCCTGGCACGAATTTTATCGATCTCTGCAGATCGTTGTACACCAATCTGATCCTGACTGCCAAAAGTAATAGCGTATCTGGCGCTTGGCACCCCACCATCCATCTGAAGCATGAATCTATTATTTGTCTCAACACCGTCTCGCAGAACCAACGCATTATTGGGGTCAAACCTGTAAACTGTATCCTGAATGCAATATCCATCGAGTATCGAAAGGTTATCACACACACGCCTGTTACCGTTTAAAGGATCATGCCCGAAACCGCTATATAAGATAGGGTGTTTGGCGGTAATCTTCCCCCAATCACGATCATAAGAAAAGTTCCATCTAGTTGGCCCGACAGTTCCCTTCTTGGTTGTAATAACAATTACTCCATTTGATGCATCCTGACCATACAACGTTGCAGCTGATGGGCCGCGAACTACTTCAATTGTTTCAATAGTTGCAGGATCAATGTCATCAATACGCGAAGGCGTACCAAGTGAAGCATCGATCCATACACCATCAACTATCACTACAGGATCATTTGACTGGGAAATACTTCCGATTCCGCGAATTCTGATCTTGGTCGGCGAACCCGGATCGCCGCTGGCGCGTTGAATCAGAACCCCTGGAACCTGCGCCGCTTCCAGCAGATCCGATACACTACGCACAGGGCTACGCTTCATTATCACTTCAGCATCTATCTTGGCAATATCGTGAGCCACCTCCACTCTGCGCTGCTGACCACTGGCTGTTGTGACAACTTCTGTTAGTGAAGTAGGAGCTGGCCGCAACAACACAACTATATTTTCGGCCTTATCTTCCTTAATATCCACGGTTATCGACTGAGTACGATAACCAAGAATTTTAATGGAAAGTGTATGTTGACCCACACTAATATTACGAAGGACAAACTTTCCCGTGTTATCAGATGTTGCAAATACATTATGGCCGACAACCTGAACCGTCGCACCAGATATAGCTGACTTTGAAGCAGAATCCTGCACAACTCCAACAACTACCCCTTTTTTCTCTGACAACCTTGCATCAACCGTCGTATCGTTCGGTCTCGCCTTGATCATAATACCGGAGCCATCTGCCGTCTGGGATGCAATCAATCCAGTACCGATAAGCGCCTTGTTAATGGCGGAAATTGGGGGCTCGTTAGTTACTGAAAAATCTATTTTCCTGTTTAACTCGGGATAGTTGGATGTATAGAACAGTCTTAGTTTAGATGCATCGCTTATAGCCTTTAATACCGCTTCGATAGAACTATTTTTTAATGAAATTGTAACCGCTTTAGCCGGTGTATCCTGACTTATCAGCACATCCTGCGCGCTGAAGCTGTGTGATCCCTGAGCATCAAGGTGGGATAATGCACCACCTACTGCTCCCAGTACAAGCATGATACCCGGGAATATTGTTAAACGATGACAGATATTAACAACATCTCTTGCTTTCACGAGCAACCTTTTGTTAACGAAATTCATACGTTCGATGCCTACCTCGGAGAGATTGTGACAATATTATCATGACGTTCTATATGCGCGTTAAACATTCCATTAAGAATCTCGATGAGATCTGAAATGGATCCGGATGTAAAACGGCCATTTATTCGAACCTGCTCAAGGCTCGGATGCATAATTCTTATGTCGGAGTCATACCATCGGTTTAGCCTGGCCACCGCCTTTGAGAACGGAACATTATCGAGGACAAGGAGACCATCGGAAAAACTAAAAACATCCGAATCCATATTGCTTACTGCAACCGACTGCAAGTCGCCTTCCGCAGTTACAATAGCTTGCTGACCTGCGTTAAGAACAGACTCTCCAACTGATACTCGTCCTTCCCTAACTGCAATCAGGGAGACACTGTCCTCCTGATACTTACTAACAACAAACTGCGTACCCAACACCTTAGTAATCGAGTTTGACGTAATAACAACGAGTGGATTAGACGAGTGGTGTGAAACAGTAAAAAGCGCCTCACCAACAATACGAACGGAGCGATTCCCATTCATATAATTTCCCGGCACTAAGATACGAGTGCCTGCGTTGAGTAATGCCACTGTCCCGTCAGGAAGGGTTACTGTTGCCTGCTTTCCTGCCGGAGTGGAATAGGATGACGAGTATGTAGAGAGATCATATCTCATCTTTCCCATTCCACCCAGCCATCCAGCTATAACAAGGCCTGCAGCAGAAACTCCCAGTATCGCATTCCTGAAATATTCTCGCTTTTTTAGCGACGGAGTATGTATAGGGCCCGGTTGCGAAGCAACCTTTTCCAGCATTAGATGCCAGGAAGTTGAAAGATCAGTAAAATCTTGAGAGCGAAGCTGCCTTCCGTCACTACTGAATTGACGTTCGCCCTTACGCCGCAAGGTCGCCTCGAGCTTAGGATTACGAGAAAAGTAATCCGTCACCGACTGTGCTTCTCCGGCTGTAAGTTCTCCAGCCAGATAGCGATCGATGACATCCAGGGGGGGGATGGAATTTGGATTGTTTTCCATATTTATATTGTTGCGCTTCACAGTAGAACCCTGTCAAAGCAGCAGAAGTAGTTGTTATTCAGTGAATTTTTCTAAAATCGGTCTCAAGATCGCCTTAATACGGCTCGCATGAAGCATTGCTGCGTTGGGCGTAATCCCTAGGACATCCGCGATATCAGGAAAGGAAAGCCCCTGACTCCATCTTAAAGTGATAACGGCTCTCTGTAACTCTGTGAGCTCCTGCAATGCCTCGTTGAATGCTGATTCTATATCGGAATTGACCACTGAGTCAAACACTGACGGACCAATCCTTCCCACCAACTCAACATCCATCGCTTTATCACTGTGCTTTTCTTCAACTCGCTCCCTTCTGAGATGATGGAGCACTCCTTTTCTTACGGAGCCAAACAGGTACTTGGTCAGCCCTCCATCCGCAATCTCCAGCTCATTTCGCCTTTGCCAGATATTGAATAACACGTCCTGCACTATCTCTTCGGCTTTTTCAAATGGGACAGTGGCCGTTGCGAACCGCCGAAGCTCAGGAGTATAAAGCTCAAAAATGGCTCTAAAAACGTCCAGACGACCTTCCTTTAATCCGGCGATCCACTCTCGCTCCATACTGGGGCTAAGCATCTGAAAGCGATTCATAGCTAAGCCGCGACTCTGGACGCTGTGCAAGTCATCCATGGAGTATACCAAGTCGACACGTTTCTGCAAAGAATGTGTCGACTCAGATTCTAACGCCGTGTTAATTGTCGCTTTTAGCAGCACGATCGTTCAGGACGCCAATCTGCTTCCTCAAAAACACTCCTGAATTTCCTTGCAGACTTCTTCCCGTATAAAATATTTCACCATTCTTGTCTATCACTACAACACTTCTATGCTGAGCGAATCTCTTTCCATTGATAACATAATCCAACTGATAATCGCTTTCTGTATCTACTTTTCTCCTGTCATCCTGTGAAATACGTACAAAAGAACCATCAACTATATGATGCTTGGCAGGAATTCCAAAGAAGGAGAGAAAATACTTCGCAAGGGTGTCCGCTTCCTGAGCTGGTGTCAGAGGCGGAGCATCACCAAGATTACCGAATGTTCGCGACACAAGTGTAATTTCTACATTTGGGAAATACTTCTTGATGCGGGAAAGTGCTTTTGCTTCCCCCCAGCATCTTGAGTCCCCGTTAGCACGCCCATAGCCAATTATTGGAGTGTACGCATGGCATCCACCTTGCACAAAGAAAATGACATTAACCTTACCCGGTATTACTACATTATCAGGTGCTATGGGATCGTATTCTCCAGTTACACCAATCGTTCCATCGCTTAGCTTTTTAAGCCGGGATTGAAACGCAAAGTCACCTTTCAACTGTGGCGCTTTGGCAGCTATCGGAAGTCCTGCATGTTCAAATGGCAAATTAGTCATCCTTTTCCAGTAGCCTTCAGCAAAGGCACGATATGCCATAGTAGAGACGGCGAGGCTATCCAATCCTTCCTGTTCAAATAACAGGAGTATAGTTGGATATAATTGCGTTACAATAGCCTGATAATCCTTACGATCTTTTACATCATCAGACATACCATCCAGCAACGAAAGTAAAGTGCCACTGCTTTCTTTTGCAGCTTCATGATCACCAGAATTCAGAAGAGCGACTGTCATCATGCCCGTTGTTAAGGCAATATAAACGGATGAATCTTTTGGGATTTCTGATAATCCAATCTTGTAAAGAGTTCTGAGTGCGTCAATTCTGACAGGACGGGCAAATAAATAGGTACGAAATGTCTTTATAAATTCAATGATCCTTTGATTATCGGGAACCGAATCAAAATATCGTTTGTACAGCAATTCTGCATCTGCATCTCTGTTGACCTTCAGAAAGGACTCCGCCCAATAGTGAACGTTATTTAACGGCAGTGTATCGGCCTTCACCGGCTCCAGACATAGTCTGGCCTTCTCGATCGGTTCAGGAGGGTACGGACTTTTAAAAGGTGATTCAGAACCTTCCAGGGTGTCCGCCCAAGGTTTTTTTGCCTCAATCGAATCAAAAATTCGTTGGAATGCAGACATACATTCCTCGACATATTTATACTGCCTGTAGTCTGGAACAGTATCAGGCAATAAAAAGCGAGTCTGTCCGAGCGCTTGCTGAGATCCAAACAGGAATCCAGCTATTGAAAATATTACTGATAACCGAATCATATCTAAATGGCATCTATGGTTGAAGTAAAGCTGAAATCGTTCACCTTCAATGTTGGTACGACAACCCTTGGAACGCCAAACTGCAGCCCTCCTCTGGTTGCATTTCTATTAACCTGTGGAGTAAAGACAGATTCAGAAATTCCAATCTGCTCAATATTATTGAATACAAATAAAGGTGATTCAGTCCACCGGAAATTTCTTACTGGCTTGGTAATTTTCCCATTCTCAATAAGCCATAGTCCGTCACGAGTAGTTCCGGTATACAACAAGCTCATCTTATCAACAAGTGTGGATACAGACACCTTGGCCATCAATAGACCTCGTTTTGTAGATTCAATCATCTCCTCCACACTAATATCTGCTCCCTCGATAGAATACGATGCCCGGGGACCAGCGTACGTAAGTGAAGACTCCTGACTCACCGAATGACCATAGCTATTTATAAGCGTACGCAGGATTCCCTTCTCCAGTATGGTCACCGGATCAATTCCGGGCTCCAAATGAGTTCCGGTTCTAGGATCTGACGGATCATGTTTCATGGTGATTCTCTCATCTACAAACCTCATCCCAAGCTTGCTCCTGAATCTGCTAAGCGACTGATCATATCCCAACGAAGTAGGATATGCAGGAGAGAGTTCCGGTGGTCGACGATTTAGCGCTTCAAGTAGCAGTCGAGCAAATTCCTGTGTTGCCTGCGGTTCAAGGATAGTCTGATAACGACCAGGTTCGATACGAACAGGATCCAGTGTTCTGATACATCTATCATATGCATTCTGTGCGAGACTGTGGATATCCACGTCTGCCAGATCAAAAGAGCTTTTTCCTGTCCACCCTGATCCAGTTCCATTTGGGTGACGAACTGTAACGGAACATTGCATCTGTGTGTGGCGACCATTTACTAACGACTCTCGATTCCATTGATCTCGAGAATACCGATAAGTATTCGCTCCAAAACTCTCGATATATCCCGAAGACAGCAAACCATCTTTTACGGACATTCGGGCCAACTCGGCCACAGCAACTCCATTTTCTTCAGCTGTCCTGTTGAAGGTACTGTCGCTCCAGACATTGGTACCGCTAGAATTCCACTTAGGTATCTCCAAAGCCATTTCAGTGCCAATATTCCCTGCATTCTTCTGAGCATAATGCTCCGCCAGTCCAGCTATCCCTCTTAGCGATTCGGAATCATGCTGATTGGTAATGAGGAATACCCGGGAGCCTCCTACTATACGCTCAACTGAAATGGTAATATCGCGCTGATCAGATGTAAGTGAAGCCTTGTTGCGAGCCCAACGTTGAGAGCCAGCCCACCAGCTAACTATATTGACAAACAATAGACCTTCGTCAGACATGTGCGTTTTGATTCCTTCGACGATCCCTTTGCATTTCTCATCTGAAAGAAGGCGGATGGAATCTTTATTCTGAGAAAAAGCTTCATTCTGATATGAAATATCAGTGGATACTTCGCGATAATTTCTGGTAGTCATTATGCCTTCCTCTTTACATCAATAACAGTCATTTCCTTGAATAGTGCAGCTGGAGTATTTACCGATAGATATCGACGCTGCTCGGGTTGACCTTTTTTTGATTCGATCCCAAATCTCCGCACATTACTGGCTCCGCCAAGATGCGTAAGATTGCCCCAGAATTCCGGTGTTCTGTAAAGAAGGCCGGCGTCTGCAATTAATGCAGTACGTTTTCCATTCTTGATTTCATAGGCCTTCCCAGCGGTATACCCAGTGACAAGCTGAAAATCCATATTCGTATAGGTATCCTGAAATTCAATACCATCACCCATCTGCTCGCGTAGTTCATCAATGCCTATCTCAGTCGATTGACCAGGCTTCAATGTCAGATCTGCGGAGTGAATTGATTGCACGTCAATAGCTGTTGGAGCAGACGTACATCCAAAGGATGCAAACGGCTGATTGCTTTTTTCGTAATGACTTCGAATCCATCCTGCTCCTTCTCTCGAGGTCTGCATATTGGCAAGAATACCTTCTCTTACAATGTCAAAGTTGACAGGAGCCACACCTTCGTCATCCCATTTCACTTTGTTCACGGATCCATCGTCAGACCGACCCCCGGATATATTTACCAGCGGATTTCCGATCTTTAACGTTCCTAACATTTCAAGCGGGTGAACGATATAGCTCGTTCCTCCAGCATTTGCCTCATATCCAAGAGCACGATCAACCTCGGTGGCTTGCCCAATACTGGGAGCCATTATTTTTGCCAGTGCATACTGGTTAATTAATGTGGTATATCGACCCACATCGACAGGACGCACTTCCAAGTCCAGATCCTGTAAAGCTACCTCGTGTTCTTCAAGTATATATTTGCGCAACGGTTGATCCCGCAGATGTTCAAACCCAAGACCTGCGGGAGTGATTCTATCGATATTAACCTCGGCTTCCCTGCCTCGATTGAATAAGTGAAATTGAAGAGCACCGGAGGTATTGTACGTCTTTTGAGTAAAGAACTGCCCTAAAGAACTACCAAATGCCTTTTCTTCGCATACGGCTTCAAATCTGACTGATTGACCATTGTGGTACTTTAACGATCTTATAAAATTACCCAACCCTGCTATATAGTCTGCAAGCTCATCATAATGTAGGTTAAAAGGATCGTCCTTCACCGGCATGACCCAGTCCCCACTAGTTACATTCGTAAGTGGTGCGAGATCAATTTCGCGTGGTTCACCCAGAAAGTTAGCTGCCCCCTGTGAATAGGCGGCACACCCCAGTCGAGATGCATCTTCACTATTCCAAACCGGGCTTGAAGCAAAACCCCAATATCCTTTTACATTGACGCGTACACCGAAACCCATCTCCTCGGTCCGCTCTGGCACCTGTCTTCCGTATGCCATACGCCGTACATAAGTAAGCCGGGCGTCTGCATATGAAGCCCCGGCAGAAATTGCAGCATCTATGGCCATCTTAATTAATTCCCTAAGTCGAGCGTCTTGAATAGGAGGAACCGGCTCTAAGCGACCTCCCAACATCGCCATGGCCGGGGAGGCTAACGCCGTCCCGGCAACTCCAGCTGCAGCACCCTTAAGAATATTGCGACGAGTATGGGTCATTTTTTTTGGGTTAATGACTAGTTGTTGCTTTCTTGAGGGAAAAACGAAAAACAGCTCTTCCCTTAACCAGAATGTTGCGCTGGTAAGAGAAAAGCTGTCATGAACTCCATTATGGACCTATAGACGTGCCAGGAATTACCTTTGGGTGTTTATCCCAGTCATATCATTTATTCCGATTCGCCGCCCGCTCCATAACCGTCCTCAACCTGGCCTCAGCTGCATACTCACTCATGCCAGTATTCTGACCAAAATGGAATATCTGACCCAACTCATCGATCAATACAACGGAATTGGTCCCTGTCAGTCTGTAATTCCCAAAGGTGTAATTGATCTTATTATCTGTATCAGAGTCCACCTTACGATTATCATATCCCGCAAGCCTTATGAAATCTGTTTTATAGACGACTTGAGTGCCCTTTAACTTATGAAAGCCCAGGAAATAGTTTGCAAGAGTGTCGGCCTCTTGTTCCGGTTCCAAGGGAGGTGCGGACCCAAATGTACCGAATGTATTGCTGACAACTACAAGTTTGATATTGGGATACTGGCTCAAGATTTTCTTCAACCGGTGGATTTCTCCCCAGCAACCATTGGCGTGACCATTTTGACGCCCCATAACTACGGATCTATATGTTGAGTGGCAACCGCCCTGACCAAAATAAATCAGAGTCACTTTTCCCTTCTCGAAAAGAGATACAGGCTCTTCTATAGATTTTATCTGCCCATCAGCCCCCATATTTGAATACCAGAAGTGACCTTTTAGCTCTGGTGCAACTATTCCGTAGGGTCCTATTTCGAGATCCGGTTCAGAATCCATTATAGATTTCCAGATTCTGGCAATATAACTTCTGTATGCTTCAGTAGATACAGCCAGACTATCAATAGCCTCCTGAGTCATAAGACCACTCACGAACGGAAACAACAGACCACCAGCAACCTCTTTATACTTCTCGGTCTCATGATATTTTGGCGACAGTGTATCTGTAATAGCAAGTATTTCGCTTGCTATTCTATGTGCCAATACATAATCGCCGGAACGTGCACTGACTGCAGCGACGACAACTCTAAGCATAAGACTCGTAACTACGGAATCAGGCTCAAGACGCAATAAACCTAGTTCATACAATGAGACTACTTTATCCATCCTCACCGGAACTGCGCTCATGTAAGCATTCAACATAGCCATGAAATTCTCACGAGTGGAATCATTCGCTATTGAATCAGCTAACCGCATATACATGCGCTCTACATCAGCATCTCTGTCTGCAACCAGCAAAGCAGCTGCAAAAGTATGAGAGTTCTTCAAAGAAATAGTATCTACATTTATCTTTGACAGACAAGTTGTAGCGTACTGAACAACACTTTGCGGCAATGGCTTGCGAAGCTTCAGAGTATCGAGACGAACCGTATCCTCCCATACTGGCGCGGACGCAATGGCATTCTCCTTTAAACGGTTTATCGCGGCTACACATTCGTCCAGATATCTATAACCAGCATAGTTCGGGGTAGTATCCGGCCTTGCAAACCTTGTCTGGCCAAACACCTCCCCTAAAGGTACCAGTATAATCGTTAAAAGAACCGCTTTAATAATTCTGTGATATTTCATCTAAATAGCGTCAATAGTAGATGTGAAGCTGAAATCATTCACCTTAATTGGCGGTACGACAACATTGTTCAGTGAATTTGCGAAGGATGTTCCACCAAATGGATTACGTCCCATAACCGGATCAAATATCTGCTCTTCCACACCAATCTGCTCAACATTGTTCAGTGCAAATAGGGGAGATTCTGTCCATCTAAAGTTTCTGACTGCTTTGGTTATTACACCATTTTCGATCAACCATAAACCGTCACGTGTCACCCCACCAAACAACAAACTATTGGGATCTAATGCTTCTGGCTGAGCTAAACGAGCAACGAGAAGACCGCGTTTTGTTGATGAGATCATCTCCTCCATCTTCACATCTCCACCAGTAACTGTATAGGAAGTAGTTGGAAATACCGGATGAATGTCGGAGATTTCATTCAGATGACTATTGTAGTTATTGATCAGACCCGTAAGAACTCCCTTTTTTACAATATCCACACGCTTGTGAAGTGGAGCAAAATGAGTTCCTGTAAATGGATCTGTTGGATTGTGAAAAATACTCAAGCGTTCATCAATAATCTTTAGTCCTAGCTTACTTCTATATCGATGAATTGATTCATCAGCTCCCAGAAACATTACTCCCATCCCTGCGGACTCTGGGACATATCGTGAGAACGCTGCCATTAACAAACGTACCATTAGTCCACTGGCCTGTGGCTCCAGTATTGCCTGATAGCGACCCGGTTCAATTCTCACGGGATCCAACGACTGCTTACATCTTTCAAATGCATAGTTAGCAATCTCGGATATATTCACCCTATCGATATCGAAGGATGTTTTTCCGGCCCATGAGGAACCCGTACCTTTGGGATGACGCACTGTTGTAGAACATTGCGCCTGGGTTACCCGACCCCACTCATACTCAACTCTTCCCCATTCGTCCCTAAAGCACTTTAAGGAAGTACTACCTGTAACGTCAATAAAACCGGCGGAGACCAAAGAACTTTCTTCGGATAACCTGGTGATTTCTTCAACTGCAACAGCATTCTCAACAACTGTTTTATCGAAGGTCTTATCTGACCATACTTCCGCCCCTTTTGCATCTGAGCGTGGCCGATCTATCTCACTATCTGGTGGTACCTTATTATACCATCTGTCATAGTAAAATTCGACATATTCAGCAATACCCTTTAACGATACAGAATCCGTCTGATTGGTAATAGAGGAGCTTTTAATATCACGTAACTCCCGAGTGACAGTAACAGTTATTTCGCGCTGATCGGATGTTAATGATGCACGATTCCTTGCCCATCTCTGTCCTGCCCCCCACCAACTGGCTACAGTAACGTACAGACGTCCACCAGGCTTCATGTATGAAACTGTTTCATCAACAATACGCTTGGCTTCAGCCTCTGTAAAAACTCTCTCAACCATATTTTCAGAAGTATATGTATCTGACATTAACCTTTCCTCGTTACGTCAATAAATGTCATTTCCTTAAAAGTGGCTGGCGGAGTATAGACAGCGGATGCAACTGACTGTTCAGGCTGCCCTTTTGCTGAGTCAATTCCGTTGTATTTCACACTTTCAGAGCCACCGAGCGCTGTCAGGTTAGTCCATAGCTCAGACGTCCTGAATACCATACCGGCATCTTTCAATCTGGCAACTCGCTTTCCCTTTTTGATTTCATACGTTCGTCCACGCGCAAGACCGGTGATCTGCTGGAAGTCGAATGTTACCTTCGGCGTCCTGAATTCTAAACCATCTCCCAGAGAGGCTCTCAATGTATCACTGTTATCAGAAGCATCACCTGGTTTCAGTGAAAGGTCTGCTTTATGCACAAGCTGAACATCTAATGCACTTGGAGCAGTTGCGGAACCAAAGGAGCGAAACTGCTGGCCAGTGCGATTATAATGATCCTTAATCCAGGAAGCGCCTTCTCTATTTGTCTGAAGATTTACGAGTACGCCATCTTTAATAAGATCATACTTAACAGGAGCGACTCCCTCATCGTCCCATTTTACACGTCCGATGGATCCAAGTTGGGATCTATCACTGGAAACGTTAAGTAAGGGTGATCCTATTTTCAGGCTACCAAGCATAGTTTCCGGTTCATTGATATAGCTAGTTCCACCGGCATTTGCTTCATAACCAAAGACCCTATCAACTTCAGTGGCAGCTCCAATTGACTGGCTCAATAAGCTACCCATACCATGCTGATCTACCAGTACATTATAACGACCTACATCAACCGGCTTCACTGGAAGAGCAAGATCTGCCAAGGCTTCCTCGTGAGCCATTCTTACATATTCACGTATAGGCCTATCTCTAAAGTACTCATATCCTTCACCTGCCGGAGATAATCCCTCAACTTGTCCACCGCTCGTAGTCATCCTCGTTTTATCTTCCAGACTGAACGAGATAGCAGCCCCGGCTCCATAAAGAGTCTGAGTATTGAACTGACCGGAGGAATTTCCAAAGGCTTTATTGATCCTATTAAAACCGAAATGTGTCATGAAGGAACCCATATATTTCAAACTTCCTATATATGCGGTCAATCCATCGACAAAATCCAATAATTCATCAGAGTCAATCTTGAAAGGATCGTGCTTGACCGGTGTTGCCCAATGCCCATTGGAAGAATCTATAATTGGAGCGAGCTCCGTTATACGCTCACGTCCCAATACATTTGCCTTTGCCTGTGCGACAGCAGCAGCACCAAGGCGCGCCGCCTCTTCCTTTGACCAGACTGGGCTGGCAGCAAAACCCCAATAACCCTTATATAAGGCGCGTACTCCAAACGCCATATTTTCTGTTCTTGGAGGCATATACTTCAAAATTCCAAACGCCTCAAGATGTGTTAGCCTAGCATCAACATAGGTGGCACCTGCCGCAACCGCAGAATCTACAGCTGCACTTATGATTTCCTTTCTATCAGGATATCCATCAGAAAACAGCGCTGGCTTTGTTTTAGCCAATGCAAGTGTTGGGTGCATAATTGCTGCACCCAACGAAACCAAGCCACTGTTTTTTAGGATACTTCTGCGTGAGTGTACCATCAGATTAGTATTTATTAAGGTTAATCTTGTACATCAATTTGTCTGATGTGACCAATGAACCAGGGGAGGCGTTCCTTTGTGGCGGACTTTCTTGCAGAGAAGGTAATAACTCCAGTAGTGTTGCTCTTTCTTAACGCGATACTGAATGGAGGCATATTGAGAACATTCCCACCCACAAATTCACCGTGTACTCCTAAGCCAATGCCTTCAATAGCGCCGGTACCCATTGGCATACATCCGGAGGATGATGCCGTTGAATCCGAAAATACAATATCAACTGAATCCATTGATAAATTCATTATCATCTGTAGAGCACAGGCCTGATAAAACTTTAATTGGATTGTATCGAGCACAGGAATTGGTGGTGCATTTTCTGGAGTTACACTACCTACGCCAAATGCCGGGACTACAAAACCGCTATATAATCCGGTAAAGCTTAAACTGTCATTTACTTCGTTGCCGTATAGATTCAGGGATGAACGAACCCAGAATTTACCAATAATACTTTTATCATTCGTAATTCTATACACCGGTTCTCCATTTGGTCCACCCACTCCATCCGGAGATGCCAGGGCCGGCAAATCAACCTGAATTGGAATAAGCGCACCCTTTTCAACCAGAACTCCGTCTTTATAAAGATCGACTCTTACGCGCGGCCCGCCGTACGCAGCAAAGCCACCAACTCGTGTGCTGTCCAATGCTATCAGTCGTATAGAATTAGCATCTATTCTTTCATTAGTAACGTAGACACTAACAGTATCGAACTTAGTTACATATTTATGCTCATACTCCACTGCTACATGGATCGGGCCTTCAGAAACATCCAATCCACGTATAACTCCCGTGTTTGAAACAGATACAATCTGAGACTCTACTGAAGTCCATTTGATTCTATCCAGATCAACCGGAATAGTTTCGTCGTTCATCGCTATAAGTTTAAAATCGATTTGATGCGAATCACCTTTAGCGATCATTATAGCTGTTGAACTTATTTTTATCTCGGCAAGAACATCATTCGGCTTAAGAGGCTCCATTTCTCGCCCCTGAATATCTACGCACGCCGTTCCCATTGCTAGAACGAGTGAAGACTTAAGTATATGAGTCAGCTTCATAATAGTTTTAGTAATGGTTTATGGCTTTCTATGGATACAGCCGGAATAATTATAGTTTTCTCTAAACTCAGCATTATCGGGAACAAACACTACAGCATCTCCATAGATGTATACTGTAGTTGAGCGATTGTACTGCCCCACAGGGAATACAGAGTTAATATTGCGTCCGTACTGCCGTACCAATCGTCGCATATCCGATAATCTTGTACCCTGTCCATAAAACCAGAATGCCCGCTCACGAAATAACAGATCCACTTTCTGCGCTGTTGTAGCAGGTGAAACTGTATCTGCCAATCCCACGGTTTGTCTCGCTGCATTGATCGGATCAATCCAATTGGGGCTTCCGGCGCTTAACAGGTGTTCAGCTTCAATCATTTTGGCATCAATCCAGCTAGCCAGCTTAAACTGAACAGATCCATTTGTGAATTTGGTCTGTCGCACAATCGATGGGAAAGTATATTTGACGCCATCGTAGTCGACAGTTACTGGCACCCTTGGATCTATTCTCTCCGGATTCACATACCAGATCAAACCATTGTTCCCTTCGCGGTTTGCAATTTCATGACCATTGTATTTCGGACGCATTTCAGTTGAAAGCGGCCAAAATGAATCGTCCGAATTAACGCCTTGAGAATTAGGATTCGGAGTAATTGCCTCGGTATAAGAAAGAGTATAAACATCATTTATACCAACATCTGCAACAGCCTCAGCTGCGTCACTATATCTTGCTAACGACAAAAGCGCTCTACCCTTCCCAACTTTAGCAAGAGTTGAAAAGCGGATACTATCATGAGATATAGCTAGAGCTGAATCAAATTTTGCAACGGCAATCTTGAATAGAGAATCTGTTGACAGCGCATTTCCATATACCGCTGCCTGCCCGTACACTGCAGAAGAAAGAGGCACTCCCGAACAGAGGTTTTCCGCAAGTATTGTAATGGCATATCCTTCTAAAGAATACGACGCACTAATTGCATAGTTAAGACTGCTATCAGATTGATGTTGGAGGAAATAACGGGCATTGGCAGCTGTAGTTCGTGCAGATTGTATGTATATATACGCGGGAAACAACAATCCTTTGAGTCCATAACTATCCACTGTTTCAGTTCTGGTATCGGAAGATGTCATACCAAAGAAAATGTTATCCGAACTATTAGCGGGGACGGATAACATCTCATCTGTCATGAATCCGACTTCAAAAGATGCATTGCTTACACCTGCCTGCAACTTTCCGATTGAAGAATATAGTAGACCAAGCGCACCAGCTTTAGTATTCAGATAATCGTGATCAATATCTGAACCTACCTGCGGAGCTCCGACCTTAACAAGACTATCGAGAGAGCAAGCCGAAAGTGTCCAGCTTACTCCAATAATCGATAATGTAGCTCTAAGTATTTTTTTCATATTCTGATTTACCGATTAGTCCTAAAGCCCAAATTTGAAATCAATCACATACAACCTGGGACGCGGAGGTGTAAGCCCATTGTCCGCAGTGAATTCACCGCTAAGCAATGCGCTGTTAACACCAGGATCACGACCGACATAATTTGACCAAATAGCAAGATTACTTGCCTGCAAAGACACAGAAAGGCTGCGTCCCCCAATTCGATTTAGCACACTCTTAGGAAGGTGATATGTCACACTGGCGGAATTCCATCTCAAATCCGATATCGGAGCACGTCCCGATAAACCATTGATTATGGACTGAGCCTGGTCAGGCAGCGGAGCATTAACATCTTCCGCCCCATACCTTAGATACGGTTGATAGCTTTGAACATATCTGCTCTGATAAGCAAATCGACTGTCAAAAACAAACTGATTGTTCAAAGTAAAAGAGGCGCCATAACTAGCCCTATAACGAGGTTGACTCCAGCCGCGATACACTACGGAGTCGGAAAGTATTACTTCTTCTCGTGAAAGAAGACCATCTTTATTTGCGTCCCTGTACCCTAAAACCTGCCTTTCCCATACACCTGCTAAAGGATATCCTGCTGCAATTCTTGAAGATGCTGAATTAAATGGAGTAATTCCCTCACCTAACGTCGCCACCTTATTGTCACTTAAAGTCAACGCATAATTCAGAATCAGTAACGCTCTTCGCGTTTCTATAGCTCTTACGTTTGCGCTCAACTCAAAGTTTCTATTTCTGACCTTAGCGACGTTTTCCTTGCGAGTGGCATTGTACCAAATCCCGAATGACGGTGGCAAATTCCTCACCACAAGCGTATTTCTGTTATCCTTGTGAGCGTATGTTCCAATCAGGTTCAATCTATCGTTCAGCATATCCAAATCGAACCCGATTTCCAGCTCCACTGCACGCTCAGGCTGCAATCTATTATTACCAGTGCTACCAAGCTCTACAGTATTTATGAACTTTCCATCAACGTATTCAACCCAGTTCACATACTGGCCATGAATATCGTTCAGATCCGGCTGTACAGCTGAATGCCCGATAGCAGAACGCAGTCTGAGACTGTTGATATATGGATTTTCTCTCCAGAAAGATTCATCAGATACAAGCCATGATCCACCGATCTTTGGGTATACGGCGTCCTTTGATGAAGTAATAGCACTTCCAATATCCTGCCGTATACCGACATCAAAATACACTCTTCGGAATAAACCAATGGTTGAATTTAAATACCATCCAGCTGTAGCATTCTCAATAAGATTATTTCGGGAAGAGCTTAATGTACCCATAGTGATAGATCTGTCACCGACAGGGATATCACGCTTGTGCAAATCTATTAGATGTTGATCTGTCTTTTTATAGTCACCACCTATCGACGGACGAATATCGAGATACTTATTAAAAGAGCCGAGATTAAGGCTTGTAGACGCATTCAACCTTACAGTATAAAGACTCTTGTTTTCAGATGCCTCTCGCCTGGTTCCCAATGTATCCCGGCAGGAGGACCTAAAATCACATAGAGTTAACCTGCCAAAGTTCGATTCGTTTTTTGCACTTTTCTCAGCACCAAAGTTTCCACTGATTACAAAACCACCAGGGCGATACTGAATATTGGAAGATACAATTCCAGTAGTAGTTTTAATGGGCTTTTCATTAGCAGTAATCTGACCGCCTCCATAAGCAGCAAATGCTGTATCAGTATCAAATTGTCTTCCAGTGAGTCCTATATTTCCAAGACCACTCCAGAGATTGTCATACGAATTATCTTTTAAATTCGTCTGTGTCCCTGTTAATGTCATGCCAATACTCAGGTTGGAACGAGGAGTAAAGACAATAGATGTAGTGATATTGTTACGCCTTAAACTAGATGGCCGACTAAACTCAGAGCTAGTATTATAACCCAGCAATCTATATCGAATTTTTTCGATATCCGCTAACCTGCGAACACCAATGGTATTGCCTGTGGAAAGTGTCACTGCATATGTAACGTTTGAAGCGCCACCATCCATTTGCAACATATATCTATTGTTTGTTTCCGTCCCTTCACGCGAAAGCAACTTATTATTAGGATCAAGAACAAGAACAGTATCCTGGGTACATTCAAATTTCAGCACACCTTCAATAGGACACCACTGAAGGTCAGCCGAGTTAGCGTTATACCCCATCCCGGCATAGAACAATGGCTGCTTGCCGTATGTTTGTCCCCAATCCCGATTATATGACAGATTCCACCTGGTAGGACCTGCCTGCCCCTTCTTGGAAGTAATGACAATAACGCCATTGGATGCGTCCTGTCCAAAAAGAGTGGCAGCAGAAGGTCCTCGTATAATTTCTATAGACTCGATCGATGCAGGATCTATGTCATCTAAACGAGAAGGGCTTGAACTCGCAGCATCAATCCAAACACCGTCAAGAATTACGACAGGATCATTGGACTGGGAAATACTCCCAATACCTCTGATGCGTATCCTCGTAGGACTTCCCGGATCTCCACCAGATCGCTGAACTAATACACCAGGAACCTGCGCAGCCTCCAGAATGTCTGCAACACTGCGGACAGGAGTCCTTTCCATAATAGCTTCTGGGTTGATCTTTGCAATATCGTGCGCAATCTCTACACGACGCTGCTGCCCTGTTGCGGTGGTTACTACTTCAGATAGCGAAGTTGCCGATGAAGAAAGGATGAATTGCGGAGTTACAACTTTCTCGTCGCCAATTGCAACCGTCTGACTCTTTGATACGAATCCCAGCATCCTGACCGACACCTGGTGTCTCCCGGAGGGAATATTTTCGAATCTGAATACACCCTTGTCGTTGGTAACTACCGTTCTTTTTAGACCAACTATGGTAACTGTTGCACCTACAACTGGCTGACTGGTTGAAGAATCAGAAACGATTCCAACAATTGCCGATTTACCCGTATCCTGTGAACTCTTCGTAGTATCGGATTTTGATCTTATCATTATTCCCTGACCATCGGCTGTTTTACCGGCAATCAGGTTTGTTCCCCGGATAACTGCATTTACTGCATCTATGGGGCTGACTTTTTCCAATGTGAGTGAAGTCTTCTTCTGAAGTTCGGGATTTTCAGTGCTAAAGAAAAGACGAACATTCGTTTTCTCAACAATCTCATTCAGGATCGATTCTATGGATCTGTTTTTTGCTACAATAGAGACTGATTTTGTCTGTTTCTGAACCAGATCTTCCATCTCATTATTAAAGCTACCACCTGGCAAGGATTGAGCACTAGCGTATCCCGGGGATGCGAATGCTACTACTCCCAGCAATAATGATGAATAGGCAGAACGTCTTAATCTCATATCTTCCTACTTAGAATAGAGTGTAATTTGATCACCACTTCTCTCGCTTCGAACATCAAGTGTCCACGCAAGTACCTCAACTAACTCGGATACCGATCCCAATTGGAAACGGCCAGAGATTTTGCGATTCCTTGTTTGAGAATCACCAAACTTTATATCTATTGCATACCAAGTAGAGAGTTCAGAGACAATGTCCTCAAGACGCCTGTCTTTAACTATCAGAACCCCATTAGCAAACGAATTAGACGTAGTATCCAATCTGGAAAGCAAAGTGATCTGTGTTCCATCCGGTTGAGGTGAAATTGACAGCTGCTCACCCGCAGAGACGATATTTGTTCCAACTCCAACCTTACCATCCCAGACCGATACAGTCTTCAACGTATCCCATTCATAGTCCCGAACCACGAATTCTGTTCCAAGAACGGTTACAGCACCTGTAGAAGTCTCTACGGTAAATGGTGTTCCAGTCTTATGTTTTACAACAAACTTCGCCTGACCAACAAGCTTAACTTTGCGGTTTGACGCCAGAAAACCGCCCCCTACCTCTAACCGGGAACCAACATTCAGAATTACGTCAGTACCGTCAGGTAAGGTAAGAGACGCCTGCCGCCCCGCCTGGGTAGAGTAGATGGACGCATATGTAGAGAGATCATTGCGTACTTTACCAACTCCAGCAAACCAGGCGAACGCGACAAGGGCTGCAACAGAAGCGAACTGGACGGAAAACTTTAGACGAGATGAGCGAAAACTCGAAACTCGATTGCCTACGCCTTTATGACTTATATATGAAGGAACTGCTTCGGAAGGATGCGAACTGGCCAGACCTGGCAAACCTGAATTCAAACGTGACTCGAGTGCATTCCATGACTCGGCAGCACTTTTATATGTAGGAGAGACGCCCAAAGCAGGATCTTCACTCTCCGAATCACTGAATATGCCCTGACTCCTCAGCACCAGCTCCGAATTAGGAATCTCGGCCAGGTTTTCTTCGATCTCGTGTTTATTCGCGAGATCATTCTCCCCGGCCAGATATTTATCCAGATCTTCCCAGCTGACTGGGCGAATTGAGTCGTCTTTATTCCGCATATACCAACTTATTCCTTAAACCGCGGAAACCTGTCAAAAAAAACTTCAAATGACAGAAAAAGGGTTTTATCTGACTTGATCCAAGTCTAGAAAACACCAGAAAACCCGCATCTTTTTAACTACTATTCCAGTCCGCTCATATATCTCTTCAAAACTGGCCTCAAAACCTGTTTTATCCGAGAGGCGTGCAACATGGCAGAATTTTCTGAAATCCCCAACAATTCAGATATTTTTCCATACGACATGCCTTCGCCCCAACGAAGAGAGACAATCTGTCTCTGTATCTCCGACAGCCCCTTCAAAGCGAGTAAAAAAACAGCGTTAAATTCTGCGGTTAGAACCTGAGAATCCGTAGGAAAGGGCTTGGGAAGAAGGTCAGAGACCGCATCGCTTCTGGTAGAAATCAGATTGGATCTCACGGCGGTATTACGCCTGTACTGAAGAATTTTCTTATTCAGTGAGCCTATCAGATATTTACTTAACTCTCCCGGAGCTATTGAGAGGGAGTCCCGTCGCTCCCATAAGCTCACAAAGATATCCTGAATCATATCTTCAGCCTGGTCAGCAGAAACATTACTGGCAGAAGCCAACCGTCGCAACATGAAAAGATAGAATTCAAAGATCTCCTTAAATACCTTCTTGTCGGATCTTTGAATCCCCTCTATCCAGTCTCTTTCCCGGCTGAAAGAGAGGTTGTCTTCTTTGGGCATCCCCACAAGATATTAGGGGGAAACAAATAGGACCAGAGGTATTAGTTACTCTGGTCCTGTTGAAAACACTAATCGGATGACACTGCGCGCAAGCTATAATCAGATTAAACCACCGCACCCGCCCTAGAAGTGAGCAATTTGGCCCGACTATGAGGAAGATAGTCCGATTATAAGAAAGATAGCCCTAACGTGCCAATAACGCCCTGATTGCATCCACCAACTTAGGCTCTTCTTCAAAATACGCATTGCTGGAGATAACAACCCTACCGTCAGAGTCCAGCAAAACCGCTCCTGGTGAGCCTAAACCAACCCCAGAGGCAACCAACTTCTCCACCATATCGCTTGGCAGGTCAACACGGCGGGCATCAGGTGACTGGATACGATGGAATGGAGTCTCGGCTATAACCATGCGCCCTCTCAAACCAAAATGATCAGTAACGTATTTATGAAGAAGTATCGCCTCTTCCCGCGGAGCGATTGGCGAGCCGTCACCAAGAATTCCAAAAGTAGTAGAAACAATCACCAGATCCAGACCTGGAAATTTATTCATTGTCCTGCGAATAGAAGCCGCAAATCTCTCACAATATCCCTGACCAGGCCACTGACGCCCTTCTCGTATCAACGGTTTAGACGAATGGCACGATCCATCAACTCTGATCACAAGGGCTGGAGTTCCACGCCCGAGAATATCAAACGCTTCACCTGGAACTGTATCACCAACATTGGCAAAATAGAAATCACCGGAAATATCCGGAAACTTCTTGCCTATAGTAGTAGGGATCGAATCGATAGTTGAATCATTCATCACCCTTCTGAATATACCTCTATAGTAGTTGAAGTAGGCGTCAGTACTGGTTCGTATGCTATCTAAACCTTCTTGATATGTAGTATGCAGAAATATCTGCATTGATGAGATCATCACCACAATTTTGAAATGATTCGAATTTCTTACTGAATCCGGCGCTGATTCTATCTCATCCATTAATTGTATTGCTGAAACACCAGCATCGTTAAAGTTTCCGGCCTTTAGCTGCGCATTCGCATAAGCAGATATAACCCCCACTCGCTCTAAAACAGAATCACGAGGAATATTGGTCAGGAAGCCAGCGTATATCTTCCGGTAGAGATCGCTATGTAGGCGATAGTCAGAATCCCGAAAGAAACGAGCATACAGCTCAGCCTTATTCTTGATTTCGACACTATCTATAAGGCTGCCAAATAATTTCTCAAATTTGTCTGTATCACCTACCGACAGATAAATGAACGCCCAATCATAGTTGTATTCGCTGGGAAACTCTTCAATATTAAATTTCGCCAGACATGCTCTTCCAACCGAATCAGCCTCTTTATCTCTTAGGTAAGGAGGAACATCATATGAGAATTCGACTGTGTCCAGCCAGATTGGATATTTATTACGCTTTATTGTGTACATCCTTGTGATAACCTGATTACATTCGTCGGGATGTATATATGTGGTCAGATCCGGACTATCCAGGTTTTGATCGAATTTCGTCTGCGCATAAAGTCTCTCAGGAAGAACAGAGAATACACTTAATACAACAAGTGTAATTAATAACATTCTGGATTTCATACTAAATAGCGTCGATAGTGGAGGTAAAGCTGAAATCTTTCACTTTGATACTTGGCACTACTCTACTCTGTAATGAATAGGCTGGATGTCCCATAAGTTCGGTTCGTGCTTTCGTCGGATTCCAAACCAGTTCCGATATGCCAACCGTATCCAGATTATTCAGAACGAACAATGGAGACTCTGTGAACTTAAAATTCCTTACCGCTTTAGTAATTTTACCGTTCTCTACCAACCATAAACCGTCACGTGTAAAGCCAGAAAAGAGAACACTTTTGTCATCAACTCTATGAACATTGGAAAAACGAGTAACTATCAATCCTCTCGATGTTGACGAGATCATATCATCCATAGAAACATCCGTACCCGGCACCGTAAACGACGCACGGGACAACGAAATATCTTCGTTATATAATTCCTGAAATGAGTGCGATGGATAATTAAATAAAGACTTAAGAACTCCTTTATCAACTAATGTTACCTTGTTCAACCCTTCTATTTCGGGGAGACCAGTCACCGGGTCCCCAGGATTATGATAAAGTGAAATACGCTCGTCTATAATCTTTAAACCAAGTTTCGACCTGAAGCGACTTAATGCAAAATCTCTACCCAGAAGAAATGGATGTGCTCCCCCCGACTCAGGAGATACTCTATTCATCAAACCGAGAAACAAACTAAAGAAAGTATTAGAAGCAGCTGGCTCGAGGATCGTAGTATATCTACCAGGTTCAAGCCTCACGGGGTCGAGAGAGGCAATGCACTTCTCTACAGACGCCGATGCAATACGACCGAGATCCATAAGCGAGAAATCGTACGCCGAACTACCAGCCCATCCTGATGCAGTGCCCTTCGGATGCCTTACCGTTGAAGAAAACTGTGCCTGTGTAATCTGGTGATATTCAGTGGACTCTCTTCCCCACTTATCAGAACTGAAGCTGTATACATTAGCAGCATACGATTCAAGATAGCCAGCCGCAAGGAAACCTCGAGATTCCGCATCAGTTATAACCTGCTCGATGGATGGCGCATTTTCGGATGGGGTTCGATTATATACTCCCTCGCTCCATACTTTACTGGGGGTGGATTCAAGTGTCTCCCTATTAACGGGAAGATCCAGCGGCCTATCTCCCGCTACTTCGAGAGCAATCTTTTCAGCCAGTCTGGTTGCATTAACAACAGATTCGGAATCTGTCTGATTAGTTATAATAGTGCCGGCAAAACGATCTTTGGATCGACCTATATATACCTTGATTTCCCTTCCTAAATTACTAAGGGAAGTGTTATTTCGCGCCCATCTAACACCATTTGCCCAATAGCTAAAAACCCGTACATCCAGTCTCCCTCCTGCGGAAGGTGAAGATGCTGCTTTGATCTCGTCTACAATCCCGATGGCTTCTTCACGACTTAATAGTCGTTCCGCCTTTTCATCGCGTCTGTAATATGTCTCGATTGAATTCATAATGTCTACGCTTTTCTGGCTATGTCTACAATAGACATATCTTTAAATGTGGTTGCAGGTACAGAAATTCCCAGATAACTGCTCTGTTCAGGTTCACCTTTGGATGTTGTCGTTCCAAAGTGTTTAACAGAAGCAACGTTACCCACCTTTTCTATATTATTCCATAATTCTGGTGTCCTAAAAAGAACACCTGCATTTTGAACCAGACTGACTCTCTTTCCATTTTTAATTTCATATGCTTTCCCCATTATGGTTCCGGTAGCCTTCTGGAAATCGAATATTGAAAGAGCTCGATGGAATTCCAATCCGTCCTCAAGCTGCGAACGCATTTCATCAATCGATACTCCTCCAGTAGCATCGGGCAACATCGTAAGGTCACCACACATAATCATGGGCGCACAATCAGTAGAACGCGCAAATACAGATCCGGTGGAACGACTGTTAAGCGATTGAATCCAGGAAGCAGATTCTCTGGAAGACTGAAGATTTTTCAGAATACCGTTCTCGATGAGCGAGGTTTCAATTGGCACAGTACCCTCATCATCCCATCCAGCAGCACCAGGCGATCCCGAAATTTTACGATTTGCTATAACATTCAGCTTTTCAGATCCGATTTTTAAGGTTCCAACCATAGTCTCAGGTTCATTTATATAACTGCTTCCTCCTGCATTTGCTTCGTAACCAAAAACCCTATCAGCCTCTGTAGCTTCACCAATACTGTCTTTTAAAACTGATACCATTGTTAATGGATCAACTATGATTCTCTTTCGACCGACATCTACGGGAGTAAACTCCATCTCCATATCTTTGACAGTCGAATCATATTCCTGATCTATCAGATCTCGAAGTGGCTGCTTACGAATATGTTCCCAACCACGACCAGCAGGAGATAACGTTTCAATCAATCCTGAAGCTCCCTTCCCTCTCTCACGGTCCTCAAGATCGAATTGAAATCTTGCAGCAGTAACATATTTGGTCTGTTTTATATAATGCCCTTCTGAACTGGCAAATACCTGTTCGGTACGGTGAGCATTTGCACCGGACATAAGCCGTTTAAAAAACTTCTTCCTGCGAAAATACGGAACTATAGATCCCATGAGATCCCGTATTTCGTCATACGGAACATCGAATGGGTCAATCTCTATAGGAGTTTTCCATTCGCCTGTCAGACTACCGGAAATTGGGGCAAGCTGAACTCCTCTTTTTCTATTCAGATTATAGGCAACAGCCTGTGAAACGGCTTCGTCTGCCAGTCGTTTTGCTTCGCTGTTTGACCATATCGGTGAAAAAGCATAACCCCAGTATCCGTTCACAAGTGCTCGAACTCCGCACCCCATGGATTCTTCACGTCTTAAGCCATTTGAAATATAAAAAAGCCCAGCGGTAGATATAACACGTACATCAGCATAGTCTGCGCCCGCTAAAAGCGAAGATTCAACCGCTGTTTTAGTTATAGCTTTAATCCGATCGTCATCTATCGGGAAAGGCTTTTTTATCTCTGTAAATGAGTGCAATATGGAGTTACCGGACATGCCTATTACAGACAATGCACTCGTACCGCTCTTGATAAGATCTCTTCTGTTTATTGTCATTGTTTAATAGTTATTAATCAATAGGAGCTTCACGAACATCAACTCTGGCTACATAGTTCAAACTGTCCTTGGTTTCCGAATTTCTCAGATAAACTGCTCTTTCACCAAGGGTACTGGATCGCCTTATGCCCATGTTAAAGGGCTGCAGATTGTAGATATTTCCTCCTACAACATTTTTTGTAACTATGGCGGAAGCCTCCTCATCCAATATCAGTTCAGCACACCCGTCCGAACTAGCAGTGGAATCATCAAACACAACATCTATGGGGTATGGAAGAGCATTTAAGAACGAAATAACTGCACATGGTTGCAGGAAGACAGCTGGAGTACCAAAAGAGAAATCACCGTTTATAACTCCTGGTTCAAGTTCATAAAGAAGAGAGCCAAAGACAGCCGCATACTTTCCATAAAAAAGAACACTGTCTGCGATATTGGTTCCGTATAAATTCAAAGCGGCTTTAATCCAGAACTTACCTATCAATCCCTGAGAATTATCAACAAGATAATAGTCCCCTACGGCGCCTGAAGTGTCCTGCATAAATGCCAGTGTTACCTGCTTCGGCTTTTCCAGATGAGTTCGTACGCCTTTAACAACCAGAGATCCGTCCTTATATAAATCCAGGCGAATTCGCGGTATACCAAAAATGCTCGCTCCACCTCCATCGGCCCCCGCGCTACCGACAATGTTGCTATCCAGCGAAATCAACCGCGCATCAGAAACATCATATTTTTCTGCTGTAACATACACAGGAATTGTATCAATCCTAGTCACACGGTCATGCTTGTATCGAGCGAGAATACGCACCGGGTCCGGATTTACAGATTTTGCGTGTAACATCCCAGACTCAGTTACAGTTGCAATCACTGGATCTGCAGACGAAAGTTCTAGATTAGCTGTGTCAATCTGAAGTGTGTCCTTGGTTGCAGAGATCGCCTTGATATTCAACTGTAGTGAATCACCAACACGAATCATTACCGCCCGTTCCATGATTTCTATACGTGAAAGCAATGCATTCTGATCAGCTCCCACAAAATCCGGTCCCTGTAAATCCATACAGGCGGCCATAGATAAATAGAGGGAAGCGATACCAAAGCTCTTCTTGACTAGAACAGATCGCATCATTTTACGGGTTAACATGGTCGCAGCCCTGGTATCTGTAGTTATGGGAATATTCACTCTCATCTGGCGTGAAGACTGTGGCCTCGCCGTAGCGTGTAGTAACCAACCCTCCTCTCGAATATGGGCCAGACGGGTATACGTTGAATGTAGATTTTCCATAATACCGCACTAAACGTCGCATATCCCCAAGCCGGGTTGCTTGCAGATAAAACCAGGACGCCCGTTCATCAAATATCATTTCTACTGCATCCGCCTTATTTGCTGGTGCAACCAGATCACCGAGCCCAACTGTTGCACGCAGATTATTAATAACATCTATCCACGACGGATCATCTATAGAAAGAAGATATTCTGCTCTTATGAGATCCGCCTCCAATCCTGAGGCCAGGGGGAACTGAACGGCTCCACCAATGTATTTTTGCTGTCTGGCTATGGCAGCAATGGATAGTCCGCCACCTGAACTAACGGTGGTAACCGGAACTCGGGGATCCATTTCCACTGGAGCACGCGAATACCATACTTTCCCAGTATTACCATCGTTTGCCAGTACCTCAAGCGAGTTAATGTTGGCCTGTCCTACACCCGACGAAGTTGACGTCCAGAAAGCGTTTGAAATAGTACCAGTAGCAGGAACCGCAGTACCAGAGTAGACGAGGTTGTATCGAAATGACGGGGCAATATCCTTGATAGCTTCATTGGCTTCTACCAGATTGTTCAGCCCAAGGCTACCACGTGCCTTACCGATATGAGCGAGCTTGCTAAGATCACTGTCCGAATCCAGGAGAGAAATAGCTGTATCGAAGTGACTTACGGCGGCAGCAAAAAGCTCCTGAGTACTAAAGCCAGGGGTATATTCTATGTCGCGATTAAAACGGACCTGCGTGAGTGGTACTCCTGAGCAAAGGTTTTCCGCGAACAGGAGAATTGCATATGCCTCAACAATATGAGCAGCCCCAATGTATTCCGTTAAAGAATCAGAAGAAAACTGGGACAATATATCACGTGACTGTTGAGCATTTATTCGTGCAGTATGAACAGAATAGTATGGAGGAAACGGCAATGAGGTGTGGCCATGAATATTTACCTGGCGTATTCTGGCATCAAGGCTCAGGTCGTTTTCACGATATTCCAAGGAGCTACTTGGCCTGCTGGCCAGCTCATCTGTGAAGATTCCAACAGATCTCGAAGCAGAAGAAAACGAAGTCCGCAATAAATCCAATGATGTGTGATATAAACCGATACCGCCACTTACTGTATTTACGGCATCGAACTCGAGATTTCTTCCTTCTTCCGGTTGATCAATTTTTACAAGATCTGAAAGCGAACAAGCGCTAACTCCACAGACTGCAAATAATGTCAGAAGCGATTTTAGTTGAACTAATGATTTCATAATGTTTTACCTAGAATCCGATCCGGAAGTCAAGAACGAACTTGCGCGGCATCGGAGTTACAACACCGTCATCGCTTGGGACTTCGCCGCTAAGCTCAGAGTTTACGCCAGGATCCCTACCGATATAGCTTGTCCACAGATTCAGATTGCTGCCCTGTAACGACACAGACGCAGATCTTGTTCTTAGCAATGCGCTGATCCTGGCCGGCAGATGATACGTTATGCTTGCTGAGTTCCAGCGAAGATCACTAATTGATTTCCTTCCATCCAGATTTTTAATAAGTGCAAGTGCCTGTGCTCCTAATGGAGCATTGATGTTCTCCAGTGCATAGGTATTGGTACTTAGATAACTCTGAACATATCTGCTCTGATATGATAATCTTGTATCAAAAACGAGATTATTTCTTAGAGTAACTGAAGCTCCGTAACTGGCTCTATACTTCGGCTGTGACCACCCCAGATAGACTAGAGAATCACTCATTATTACTTCACTCGAATCAATAAGCCCATTACCATCCACATCTTCATAACCAAGAACAGCACGGGACCAGATTCCAGCAAGCGGATATCCAGCTTCGACCCTGCCGACATTACCAACATTTGATGGTGTTGTTCTGTTCCCAAGCCTTGCGACTTTATTTGTGCTTAAAGTAAGACCGTAGTTAACTGTAACTCTGAGATCTGGCATTTCTATTGCTCTCGCAATAACAGATAACTCCACATTATTATTCAAAACTTTAGCAATATTTTCCTTGCGGCTACTCCCACCAGCAGAAGGTGCAGTTCCTTTTCTTATTAAAGTGTTTTTGTTTGTAGACTTGGCATAATTCGCAACCACATCAAGCCTGTCGCCAAGCATCGCAGCTTCAAAGCCAAGTTCCATTTCCATTGCCCGCTCTGGAACTAACCCTCTATTTCCCACATTGACGAGCGTAGCCACTTCAACATATCTGCCGTCTACCCACCTATATGTAGTCCTGTAATCGCCGGTTATATCCGCAGCATCCGGTTGCACGGCAGCATACCCAATCGCTCCTCGCAGACGTAACATCTGGAGCAAACTGTTTTCTCTCCAGAACCCTTCATCCGATACCAGCCATGAAGTTCCAAGTTTGGGATAGTTCGTATTGGAAGATGAAACAATCGCACTACCGACGTCCTGGCGAACTCCGACGTCAAAGTAAAGTTTCCTAAATAATCCAATAGTGGTAGATGCATACCATCCTGCCAGAGCACTCGCATTCTGAGTTCTGATTCCGGCGATCAACTCCCCACCTTGCGACATGGATTCACCAGGAGGAATCTTTTCCCTTGATATATTCATATTTGAACCATCAGTTCGCCTGAAGTCCATACCAATAGAAGGGCGCAGTTCAAGGAACCGTGAAATACGCCCTGTATTTAATACACCTGAAAGGTTGGCCCTAAAGGTAAGAATACGACGATCCTGAGAGATGAAAGTCGCACTTCCAATAGTGTCCTTACATCCTGAGTCTACAGTACAGTGAGTATTTTCCACTGAATTTGTCTGTTCAATATCCGCTTTTTCTATTCCGATGTTACTATTGAAAACCCATGCATGAGCTGGCTGATATCTGACATTTGCACTTGCAAGTATTGTAGTTGCGGTACTCGGCCTTTTTTCCCTCCTAACCGTATTTCTTCCCAGCAGAATCGTTGTGGTATCAATTATGTTGACTCCCCCTGTTAGAGGAAGATAAAAACTCCCTACCAGCTGATTATCTCTTAGGTCTGAATATGAGCCGTTGGTACCAAGTGTTATAGTTGTACGCGTATTGGGGTCCAGCGTAATCATGCTGTTTATCCCCTTTTTACTGAGATTCGAAGGTCTTAACATCTCATTTTTTACATCAAAACCAATTATACGGTATCGAATCATATTAAGATCGGTTGGCTTTCTTACACCACGCTCATTTGAAGAGTTAATCCCGATATTATAACGAACCATCTGATTTCCACCTTCCACAGCGAAAGTATATCTATCAACTTTCATCGTTCCCTCGCGTGAAAGCAGCCTGTTGTTTGGATCGTGTACAATGACGGAATCCTGTATACACTCGTAGTTAACCATCTGTCTGATATTACAGCCTCTTGAGAGATTACCTACAACATCATGACCCATTCCAACATACTCTAGCGGCTTTCTTCCATAGGTCTCTCCCCAATCCCGATTGTATCCGAAATTCCAGCGAGTGGGCCCGGGACGACCGCGCTTGGTCGTAATAACTATCACACCATTCGCGGCATCCTGGCCGTAGAGAGTTGCGGCTGACGCACCCCGGACCACCTCAACTGTTTCAATAATTGCAGGATCCAACTCGTCAATTCGAGAAGGCCTACCAGATACGTTTCCCGCCCAAACACCGTCAATAACTACTACTGGATCATTGGATTCAGAAATACTACCTAATCCACGGATACGGATTTTAGTAGGAGATCCCGGATCACCGCTTTGACGTTGAACTAAAACACCAGGGATCTGAGCAGCTTCTATAAGATCAGTAACGTTACGCACCGGTGTGCGTTCCATAACCTTCGCTGCATCAATTTTTGCAATGTCATGTGGCACTTCAACTCGCCGTGCCTGCCCGGTTGCAGTTGTAACCACTTCTTGAAGTGACGATGCCGTTGAAACAATAGTTACCCTTATATTCGTTGCAGCCTGACCGGTAACCACAGTTTTTCCGGATACAGTTTTATACCCCAACATTCGAACTGTATAAGAGTAAGAACCAGTTGGAATACGTGGAATTTCAAACTCACCATTTTTATCTGTGATTACCCTGATGTTCACTTTATCAAAAGTGATCGTGACTCCTTCTACACCGGATTTAGATATCGAATCTACAATCCGTCCTTTCACACTCCCAACATCTTGTGATTCAGATACTTTTTCTTTATTACCTTGAGAAATCGGAGCAATTACAATCGTTTGACCGTCTGATGATACCCGTCCAGTAGCCGGTAGATTTGCAAAAACTCTATCGAGCGCTTCCTGAGCAGTGATTGATGAAGCTTTAAGGGAAACTTTCTTCCCTGAAAGTTCAGTTAAAGAACGACTCCATCCCAAGGACATGGAAAATCGCTCAGCGATAACCTTCAGCGCTTCGCCTATCTCCAGATCTTTGAATTCAATGGATTTACGTTCCTGGGCCTTATTAACATTGAGTCCACCGGGAGCCGGGATTGCTGAAGGCTTTCGTAAGGTATCGGATTGTGGAATGCTCTGACCAATTGCGGCATTTGCACTCAACGAGCAAAATACTACGGCGCTCAACAGGATTGTTTTTGTCAATATAGTTTTCTTCATCATCCGGAGTGTTAGCGAATTATTACTTTTCGTCCTTCAACATGCACGCGTGCTCCAAAAACAGATTCCAATATCACTACTAAATTAGAAAGAGATCCTTGGGTGAGCACGGCATCAATCAACTCATTCCCCATCGAAGGAGATTCCAGTACGATTTCTATATCGTACCATCTATTTATATCAGCTATAGCGTCACGTAGCGCCTTGTTCGTAATAACAAGCTTACCTTGGGAGAATGCAATGTGATCCGCTACATTCACATTAGTAACTTTGCTTAATTGATTTCCACGTATGAAAACTATTTCATTTGCATCAACTACCGATGTATCTACAGATACTCTCCCAGATTGAACGGCTACACTAATATCCGATTGATCATAAGCACGAACCGAAAACTCTGTGCCTAAAACCCTTGTGGCCACATCTCCTGAATTGACAACAAAGGGGAGATTTTTAGACTGATCTACTTTAAAAAAAGCTTCCCCAATAAGTCTTACAGAACGATTAGTTTCTCCAAATCCAGGCTCGACTTCCAATCTACTAGCCACGTTAAGTATGATAGAACTACCATCAGGCAAATTAACGACAGCCTGATTACCGTTTTGAGTAGAATATATCGCGGACGCAGAAGAGGTCGCAATCACATTCGAATTATTGTCGAAATCTATTCCAAACCATCCATTTGATACGGCCAGCCCCACAAAACAAACTGTGATTGCCGAAGTCAGAAAATGAGTAGCATATTTAGAAATCCAGCTATCTTTTGGCAATCTGCGTTCGGCCGCTGGTGTATTTGCCCCCACACCAATTGGATCACCAATTCTCTTTTGAAAACGGGCCCATGATACCAGGGCACGCGACGAAGGATCTTTGGTATACTTGGGCAAGACGGAATCTGGGAGATCAAGATCTTCCAAAGACCTTCTAAGTTCTACCCACTCTGATTCCTTTTGCCTGTCGGAATTCTCATCGAAGTTACTGGTGGTCATACTCCTATGTTACAGCAGCCCATAGAAAAGAAACCCCCTGGCTTATTTTTTCCTGAATTTCCTTTTAGGATGCTTGGTCAGATACATCCCCCATATAGGCAATATGTCTAAGCGCTATTTTGCCAGCCCTGAATGTGATTTAAGCCCACCAACCTTACTAGGCCACCGTGCGATCCTAGTATATACCTTTGAGCGACCGACTGATTGTTGCAACCGCCTTATCTATTAGCTTACGGGCGGCGACAACCGAGATTGCCATTGTCTCTGCGATTTCTTTAATCTCCAACCCATCCCAGCGAAGGGTAAAAGCCAACTGTTGCCTTTCCGGTAAAGACTCTATCGCCCGTATTACAGCATCTTTACGTTCACGAGAGCTTAGTTCATCGATCAGGTTGTTATCAACCGCAAGCGAGTCAACAATAGCATTGTCTTCAGCATCAAACGAAGCATCTTCGCTTGTAATACGACTGAGTCTATCGAGCCGGGAGGACCTTCTTATGTAAAGAAGTGACAAATTATACACACTCCCATATAAATAACCACGAACGGAGGTGCGTATGGACAAGTCTTCGACCCCTCTACTGTATATGGAAAGAAAAAGATCCTGAACCACATCGTCTGCTGCATCGCTGTCCCCTGTGAGCTTCAGAGCAAAGGCATACAACCTATCATAGTAACTTAGATAGAGATCTTTTAAGGTAGATAACTTATCAGCCGTAGATAACTGGCTCCACTCCTCCGCCGGGCACATAATTTCGAATATAACATATGGGTCAGTGACTGCGCGAAAGAAAATAATAAGCTGGAAAAATTTATCATCTCAGGAAACCATCTCTTGTTTGAGACAATTTGACTTCATTTTTCAAATCAAGCCATAATGATCGCAGATAAACACAAACCTATACCTGATATCCATCTTCTTAGTGAATTCATTATTTTTGATCTATGTTGCTGGATCTCTTCCCAGAAAAGAAGCCTATAAGGAACAAGAAAATCCTCACAACCCTGTTTAATGGTGAGGTTATACGCTTTGAGCGTATAAAACCCAGAACTCGTTCTCAACGAGTCTCTATCAGAATTAAATCCGACTGCAGCATTAGAGTTTCTGCTCCTGCTAGACTTTCCGACAAAGAGCTTATATCCCTTGTATATCAGAAGGGGGCGTGGATCAAAAAGAATGTAGAAACCTTTCGCGAACAATTAAAAAATATCCAAGTCCTCAACTTTGAAGCTGGCGAAAAACACCCTTATATGGGTGAACAATATGTTCTTGATGTGATTATTGAGCCGTATTCCAAGGAAACCGTACGAATCCAAACTAGCGATACAGGTTCAAGGGTTATTGCGGTAACCGCAAAGACAGCTGAAGGACAACGAGTCAAGAGACTTCTCAGTATCTGGTACAAGCAACGTGCGGCCGATGTTTTTTCGCAAAGAATAAAGGATCTCTTATACAGAACTCCGTGGGTCAAACTTGCTCCACCGCTTAAAATACGTGAAATGCGGTCCAGATGGGGCAGCTGCAGCTCACGAGGTATTGTTACACTTAGCTCTATGCTTGTTAAAGAAGATATGGAGTGCATCGACTACGTAATACTACACGAGCTCTGCCATCTGGCAGAGCTCAATCACGGCCCACGTTTCTATAATCTGATGGATCAGGCAATGCCCGGATGGAAAAGGATACGGGCGAGACTTAACAAACGTGTCGACTAGCGCCTTGCCCTAATAAAACCGTAGCCAAACAAAATAGTCGCGGCAGAAATACAGATTACTCCGAGCCAGTCACCAAACCTTGTATATACAGTTTTAACAGAAGTTCCTTCAACACCATATATATCTGAGGTCTCTTCAAACAGTTCAGTTTGCTTAACAATCCTTCCTAAGGGATCAACGTATGCAGATATCCCTGTATTGGCAGATCTTACAACTGGAAGCCTGTTTTCAATGGCTCGCAGGATAACATGAGCAAAGTGTTGATGTGGAGCAGTACTTCTCTGAAACCACGCGTCGTTGGTAATATTTGCCAGGACTTTAGCATCCTGTTGTGCATAGGCTCTGGCTAATTGAGGAAAGATAGATTCATAACATATCATCACACCCACACCACCAAAGTGGTAAGGGAACGGAATATTGTCTTCCCCGCGTGAATATCCCCCGAAGTAGTCTAGCCTCTTGAACCAATCCGGATTGACAAATGGAACACGTTCAACAATCGGCACCAAAAAATACTTTCTGTATGTCTTCTCCATTAACCATCCATATGGAGTCGTCATTGCTGCAGCATTATAATATTTGTACTTGGCTGAATCCACAGTTACCCAATCAAGCATACCAATTAAAAGCGGAGTCGGACTTTCGATGACCGACGACATCACTGAATCTCGCCATGAAGGGTACTGCCACAGAAATCTATCCAACGAAGCTTCCGGCCAAACTATAAGATCCGCACTTTTCTTTTGAAGCAGATCACGTGTCATATCTGCCAGATGACCAACATGTTCACTTGGATCAGCAATATTAAGCTTTACATGTTCTTCAATATTGGGCTGCACAATTCCAATATTTGCGATAGGAGAAAGATGAATTGTTGACATCCTGTATTGACCGTATAGACAGACAACGGTGAATACCGCAATGATTGCCAGCAGACGCTTCCTTACATACAGCATATCTGTTCTATGCAGCCATGCATCTGCCAGCAAACCATTAACTGCAGCAATCCAAAAGCTTACGCCTCGCACCCCACTTAAGTCAGCAAGCTGGGCAAGAACAGGAACATGTGCAACACTAAGCCCTAACGGTAACCAAGGGAACGACAGATCACTCAAATAGTTAAGCAGAAACTCTAAAGCAACCCACACAACCGGCAACAGTAGAACAAGCGGCCATCGGGTAGTTCTGCGCGCGTAAAAAAGAACTACAAATGCCAGGCCGATAAACGGAGCAAGCCAGATTAAAGATGCTATAAAGCCAGCAATAGCCAGCTTGGTAAACAACAGAAGCGCTACAGCAATCCAATATAAATTTGCGCCATATCCCAAAAATCCAAAAAAGAGACCTGTTTTGAATGCAGACTTTGCGGTGGCCACTCCACCATCTGACAGTCGTCCAGTATCACCATCGGCCAGTCTCGCCACATAAATTGCAACTGGCACCAGGCATATTAAGGCCGGAACAACAAAATTGAACGGCGGAAACGCAAAAGCAAACAGAAACGAAGAAAGCAGGATGGTGACACCCTGCTCCTTAGACATTGCAAATAGCTTCTTCATTGATTTACAATTTTATCTCCCGCCCTTCCTCGGCGGATTTATAAATAGCTTCGACTATCTTCTGAACAATTAGCTGATCCTCAGGAACCTCATATGGAACCTCTCCACGCAGAACAGCTATAAAATGAGTCAGCTCAGCCCGATAGCTCTGAAGAAATACACTCTCCCTTGCAGCCGCGCCAGTCGGTGAAACATCGGTAGGCTTTCCGTTGAGGTTCTTGATAACACGCAATGGGGACAGTCTCGCGCTACCACGTGCACCAAGGGATTCAAACCACCAGCGCTCTTCGGTTCCTACATAGCTCCAGGATACGTCGAATGAAGTCACCAGTCCGCCAGCGAGTTCAAGCTGTACAACCATAGAATCTTCTACGGCATTGGCGCCTTTGCCACGATCCATATGAGCACTTACTCTGATAGGCTCTGGGAAATCCGTAAGCCACATTGCCATATCTACGAGCGTAAACCCAAAATCCAGAAAAACACCGCCGCCGGCTTCGGCCTTCCGGTAACGCCAACCATCCCGACGGCCTCTAAACTGGTACTGTCCGGCACGAATACCACTAATAGCGCCGAGCTCACCACCCTTAATAAACCGATACAGTTGCTGGACATCGGATCGAAACCTATGGTTATTACCAATCACAACCTTCCGGTCTACCTTGTTTGCAGCAGCCAGGATGCGTTCAACGCCCTTCGATGTCAATGAAAGCGGACGCTCGCAGAACACGTGCAGTTTGGCCTTGAGAGCAGCTAGTACATGTGGTTCATGAAGATGGGTCGGTGACGAGATCAGGACTGCATCCAACTGATCGAAATCAAGCATGTCATCGATATCGGTAAATGCATCTGGCACACCAAATCTATCCGCTAACGAACGCGCCTTAGGCCCATCGTTATCACAAACGGCTACTAATTCAGCGTTTTTTATCTTAGACAACACAGGAAGATGCGCGAGCTGTGCAATTGCTCCTGCACCAACCAGACCAATTCGAATTCTATCTTCAGTAGCTGACATTTAATATCTATAAAAGTGAGAGCTTTTAACCACTTGTCTTATCATAATACTACAGCGCTGTGCCAATAGTAGTACCAGGATAGTATGCATTCAGGATTGTAAGAAAATCCTGTCCAGCGCGAGCTCTGTAGATAGCTCCCCACTGGTCCATTCCAACTCCATGCCCGTTACCATTCCCGTTGAATACAACTCGCGATATTTTGCCAGCGCTTTTTTCTACCTTAATAGTAAATAAGGTACTTGGAAGTATCTGTCCTGTCGTAGAACGGAACACCATACGAATATCGCTTGATTTAACTGTGAACTTACCACGGTCGGTGTCGACAACGATAGCGGTCAGACGTCCCGAAGCACTTCTCCCGCCTTCCGAAATACCATTAATACGGGATATCTTACCGCGAACTCCTAAGTACTGAGGAAAAGTTCTATTCAGCACGTCCAGCAACCCTCCCATGCTATAAGTTCTGTTCCATTTAAACCTGGGAGAGTCTTCAGAATAGAATTTGTTAGTACCGGGTATTTTATCTATAACAGACACAAGATACGGCAGTCCATCCGACTTCCAAATCTCATTTGCAGATGCAGTTACACCGCCGGAATTGGAATGATAAGGAGTCATTGCTATCTTGCCATCATATAGCAAAACCAGCCCGCGTGTAATAGCAATAGCCGAGTCACAAAGAGGCCGCTCCGCATCCCTTCCACCATAGGCTTGATGCGTTACTGTTGCAGTAAGATCGTGTGTAGGATGATCTACCATCATACTATATGCATAGCTACGTGCAGCAATAGCTTGAGCTGCAACGGCGGCAATCTCATCGGGTCGTCTGTCCTGACCGATTTCCAGAGGTACAACACCTCTCAAATATTCATCAAGTTCCAGACGATTGATGATGTTGACTCTATTTGATTCATCCGCAGACAGTAGAAACTCACCACGATAGCGCTTACCTCCGTAGTAAAGAATTCCACCATCCGTAGCACGAAGAACAACAGTGCCATCGAATGATTCTGTTCTTCCAAATGCCGACAGCTGCAAACGCCCGCCCTTTGCACTCACAGTTATAACGTCACTGAAGTTTCCGGAGACCAAAGTCGTTAAGCCATCTAATGAGAGGGCACTCCAACCACCTTCAGTACTACCCAGATCAGCACGACTATCTGTAAGAGTTAGCGCAACTCTGATTAATGGCGCTTGAACGTTATTAGGTACAGAAAGTGGCGGCGCGTGACCGATTACCGGATCCTTTATAGTTGGCCCCTCCGGAGCTGGATAGCTCACAGGAGTTACTGGGCGTGGAGCCATCGGAACTATGCCTGGCGAACACGCTGCGAATCCAGCTAACAATAAGATCGGGCGCAGTGTATTAACTACCCGCGCCTTCACTTACCAAAGCTCCCTATTGAAGTAGTTGCACCCACAACGGAGAGCCCTTGATTGTCTATACTGCCAATCGAAACTCCGGCCATAGGCAGCTCTCTACGCACTCTGCTGCCCGCTCCCGCAATAGAAGGATATTGTTCTATCACTCTTGTAACTTTAGCGTGGAAATCATAGTCATCGACCACATCGTTAACTTCAACTTCAACGATTGTACCAGGGGCAAAGTCACCATCCAGGAACGTGATACCATCTATGTCATCAGCCTGCCACGGTAAACGAGCTACACAGACCCCGGTTTCTTCATCAACACCATTTACCAATGCTGGCCACTTACGCCCTAGGCGCTGTTCGTAGCGTTCCGAAGTAATTGCTCTTTGCAGATCGGTAATCTCCTCCAGCCGCTGCTCCTTGACAGCCCAGCTGACATCATCTTCAAGCAGAACAGCACGGGTTCCCTCTTGCGGAGAATAAGCAAAGCATCCGACACGTTCAAACTGAGTCTCTTCGAGGAAGTCGCACAACTGCTCAAAGTCGGAAGATGTCTCACCTGGAAACCCGACTATGCAGGTTGTACGAATCGCAACATCTGGAACCGCCTCGCGGAACAGCTTTACCTTCTCACGTATAGTTGCCTGCCGCTCCGGACGACGCATACGCTGCAAAACAGAATCTGACGCATGCTGAATCGGCATATCCAGATATGGAATAATGCGCGGTTCATTTGCAACAACACGCAACAAGTCATCTGTAATTCCCGATGAATACAGATACATAAGACGTATCCATGGGATGGATGTTTCTTTTACAAGCGATGTTAAGAGATGATGAAGTCTTACAGTAGAGACTCCGTTTGCATCTCTCAAGTCACGTCCGTAGTGAGCAAGATCCTGTGCAACCAGATTGATCTCGCGTGCGCCCTGAAGCTCAAGAAGCTGTGCTTCCCGAATAACATCATCCAGCAAAAAAGAACGATGTTTCCCACGCATAAGTGGGATTGCACAGAATGCGCAACCATGATCGCAGCCTTCACTGATCTTCAGGTATCTAACGTGAGGAATATCGCCTGCATACAAACGAACACCAGGGTGACTTAGAAGCGATTCGCTTTCTAATATTCCCCTTTCCAGAAGCTCACTAACCAATCCATCTGTTTCGGAGGTACCCAGGAAAATATCAACCTCAGGCATCGCCTCCTGCAACTCGGACTTGTGACGCTCAATCATACATCCCATTGCAACCACTGCCCGACAGTTACCCTGCTCTTTATACTGTCCAGCGGCTATTATGGCGTCTATAGATTCTTTCTTTGCAGCATCAATAAAACCACACGTATTAACGATGATTACGTCAGCATTATCCAACTCATCGGTTAACTCACCACCATATGCGGATAGCTGAGCTATGTATCGCTCTGAGTCAACAGTATTTTTGTCGCAACCAAGCGTTATAAAACCAACTTTCATTCTGTATTTGTGTAGCGTTTAATGCTAGCGTATCATCGTCCCAAAGCGGGACCATCTAGTGCGTGTCAACCAACTGAACCTGTCGGAACTGTCGGGTGAATAGCTGAAGTAAACCATGAGCGGACGCCCACGAACCAAAGAATCCGCAACAAACCCCCAATACCTGCTATCGAGAGAGTTGTCACGATTATCCCCTAGAACAAAATAATTGCTATCGGGCACAACCAGTGGCCCCCAGTTATTTCTGGATGGCAAATAGATTCCGTGAGCATGTAAGGTACCCACCAAATGGTTTCGCTGCCATCCAAATGCTTCAGCTGATGGATCTGATTCTGGTGAAGAATGACGAACATACGGCTCGTCCATCGGGGCCCCATTAAGGATCAGCTCTCCGTCTTCCATCATTAAGGTGTCGCCTGGCACCCCGACAATCCGCTTCACAAAGTTGATTTCTTTATCTTCTGGCCAGCGGAAAACTATTATTTCCCCCCTACGAGGGGCTCTAATCGGGGGAATCTCGAGGTTGGTAAACGGAATATTGGCGCCGAAGCTCAGCTTCTCGACCATGAGGAAATCTCCAACCAGAAGAGATCCCTCCATACTGGGAGTTGGGATCTTAAACATTTCGACCACAAATGCCCGTACAAAGAGAAAGAGAGCCACGGACGCCAGAAGTTGAACGAAAAAGGCGAGTGTCTGCTTAAAGATAGCTTTTAATCTCATAGCTCCCCCTTGCAATTAAACCCTAATAGTTGTCGATCTGCGCCCTTTGCAGGGTGCCGGAGTAGTCCAGATAGGCGACCTTGGTTTCAGAATAGAATTCATAAACCTCCCAGCCACCCTCGCGATGTCCATTACCAGTCTGCTTTACACCACCAAATGGGAGATGTGCCTCCGCACCAATGGTTGGAGCATTTATATATGTGATGCCGTTATCAAGCTCATTGATGGCCCGAAAGGCAAGGTTTACATCTTTAGTATATACCGAAGATGAAAGTCCATATTTCACCGAGTTATTAACTTCAAAAGCCTCGTCGGCCGAAGCAACTCGTATAACTGAGAGAACCGGACCGAATATCTCTTCCTGAGCGATCCTGTAGTTTGATTCGACCCTGGCGAATATAGTCGGCTCATAAAAGAAGCCATGGTCAAGCCCATGCCCCTTGGCACGACGGCCGCCACACAGCAGATCGGCTCCCTCTCCATGACCTATATCAACATAGGCTTCAACGTTCTGCAACGACTGCTCATGGATCAAAGGACCAACATCTGTTCCGTTCTTACGCCCATCTCCAAGCTTCAGTGCCTTTGTCTTCTCCAGCAGCATCCCTAAAAATTTATCATGAATCTTGGACTGCAAGATCAATCTGCTGGTAGCCGTACAACGCTGACCAGTAGTACCGAAAGCACCCCAGAGAGCCCCTTCCAGTGCAAGATCAAGATCGGCATCGTCCAGAACGATCTGGGCATTCTTTCCGCCCATCTCAAGCGACAATCGCTTATGCATTTCACCGCAGATAGCACCGACCTTGGACCCTACAGCTGTAGAGCCGGTAAACGAGATAACGTTTGTAACAGGATGTCTCACAATAGCATCCCCAACTTCACCATCTCCATGAACCAGCTGGATCACATTCGGAGGTAAGCCTGCTTCAAGAAGTACCTCAACCAGCATCGTCCCCGTAAGCGGAACATCTTCGGATGGCTTGAAGACTACTGTATTACCGCACAGGAGCGCAGGAAACATCTTCCAGGTTGGAATTGCAAGCGGGAAGTTAAAAGGACATACCAGTCCGGCCACTCCAATTGGCCTACGGAAACTCATTGCCCATTTATTACGCAGCTCTGAAGGCACCGTGTGGCCGAACAACCGCCTCCCTTCCGTAGCGGCATAGAATGCAGTATCGATCCCTTCCTGAACATCACCGCGCGTTTCAGCTAACGGCTTCCCCATCTCGCGCGTCATCGCGTCGGCAAAGTCATCTTTACGAGCTGTCAGGATCTCACCCACACGTCGCAGGATTGAGCCACGCTCCGGCGCCGGAGTGTGGCTCCAGATATCAAAAGCGTTTCTGGCACTCTCGACTGCACGGTTCACATCTTTGGCAGTCGAAGCCGGAAAATGACCGATCACATCACGAGTATCGGCTGGATTAACATTATTAAAAGTCTGTCCAGCTTCCGAATCGACCCAACTTCCGTCGATAAAGTTTTTATAGTGTTTCATCCTGTTTATTCAACCCGTTTATATAAAGTGATCTTTCCGTTTGCGATGCGAATATCTTCTATATACGGCGGCAATGGAATCGGAAGGCCGTCAGGTGATAATCCTTCCGGTGTATAATCTCTAAACTGCTTGATCAATTTAGGTATGACACCGCCTGGAACTTTCATTCCGTGTATCCGCGCCTCTACAACTCTGAACTCTCCCAAACCAGGAGATATCAATCCTATTATACCTGCTAGCTGGAGGGTATCAGTAGCATTCAACATTGCAGAAAGAGGTCCCAATACGCTGGGCCCACCAAAATCTTCAATTGATACCAGTGCCTTTGCGTGCAAGGTATCACCAGTAATTTTTGCTGCGATATTTCCGTAGGATTTGTTAAAATATCCCCCGCTCTCATACAGAAGATATGCGACGGCCTGCTCAGCCGTCAGATTAGTATAAGAGGCCCCGGAGCGCCCCTTTATCTTCTCAATCGCAGACTCGCCAATTCTGGCATCAGCAGAGTCAACCGAAACCCATCCGCCAGCCTGAGCGGCCTCCTTCTTGGCCCTCCCGCCCTGCGGTTCGTAATAATTGCGGTACCAATAATACCCGCCTCCGGCGAGCATTACGAGAACCCCCAGACATCCGATTTTTCTTAGGCAGCCGAACATCCTTCAATCTAGCCTCATTCGGCACCTGCTCGGTAGCGTAAAGCCTCGGCAATGTGCGGGATTCTTACTGGGCAGCGCCAGTCAGCCGCAGTATCAACCGCTTCCAGGTCTGCAATAGTTCTGGCAACTTTCAGGATTCTGAAATAACCTCTGGCAGACAAGCCCAATCTCTCAATCGATCTTGTCAGTAAAGCCAAAGCATCGTCCTCTATTCTGGTGTTTCTTAGCAACCAGTCTCCGGAAATAGTCCCGTTAGTAAGAGCCTCCGAATTCTGCAACCCGCTCTCGATATATCTCTTACATTGAAGACCTCGCGCGAATTCAACACGAGCCCGGATCTGTGCAGATGTTTCGTTAGCCGCCCTTACATTGTTACTGCGTATTACAAGATCACTGGCCAAAACTGACTTTACAGTTATTCGCAGATCAATCCTATCTATTAATGGCCCTGTCAGACGCGATTTATACCGTACAATTTCGGCCTGTGAGCAACAACAATCCCGCAGCTCGCTCTCGTAGTACCCACACGGGCACGGGTTACAAGCTGCCACCAAGGAGAACTTGGATGGAAACTTGACCACAGCCTGCGCCCTTGCAATTACTACTTCACCATCTTCAATTGGCTGCCGAAGCAGATCAAGAAGGTATCGCGGAAACTCCAGCAGCTCGTCTAAGAACAACACTCCGTTGTGAGCCAGACTAACCTCTCCGGGTTTTGGATTGGAACCTCCCCCAATCAATCCGGCTGTACTTAGGGTATGATGTGGAGAACGAAACGGTCGCCGCAACTTTAACTCGTTGGATCCTTCGCGAGTTGAATATTCCGTTGATCCTGCAACTGAATGGATAGATAAAACATCGAGACGCTCAACTGCATTCATAGACGGAAGAATCGTAGGTAGTGCACAAGCCAACATCGTTTTACCTCCTCCGGGCGGTCCTATCATTAACATGTTATGTCCGCCTGCTGCACTGATTTCCAGCGCTCGCTTAGCAATTGCCTGACCGATAACCGAAGAAAAATCCATCTCTGGTCGACCTACATCAATATCAGAATGAACTCTGTTTATTGCTGTATTTACAGAAGAATACGAGTCAGATACAACTGAGCTGCCGTTCATATCCGCAAATAAATCACGTAATGAGTCTACATGACAGGGCCGTGTATCAGAATTACCGACATGACTTTGCAATGATTGAACTACATAACCGCATGCACTGGAATTGGAATGTTTTTGCAGGACATGCACAAGATTCTTGAGATCACGCGCGCGCCCAATCTCTAAATCGTGTACCCAACGCGCTTCGTTATAATTAGCTGCCGGAAGAATGAGATGACTTATCCCCCAACCTGAAAGACGACGAGCAATAGGCAAAACTCCTCTAACCGATCTCAAGGATCCGTCTAATCCCAATTCACCCACGAAGGATAGATAAGATAAGATCGCAGGATCCAGCTGCTCCGTGGCAACAAGAATTCCGATGGCAATAGGTAGATCAAAGCCAGTCCCCTCTTTTTTTACCCCCGCCGGAGCAAGGTTAATTCTCACCCTTCTTGGCGGCACAACAAAACCGGAGTTCAATAGTGCAGACTGCACACGTTCACGACTCTCCCGTACTGCATTTGCGGCAAGCCCAACCATAGCCCACGAAGGAAGCCCTTTACTCGCGTCGACCTCCACAGTAACCGGATATGCTTCTATGCCAACGACCCCTGCTGAGTTTACCGCCGCTAGCATGAGCAATGTGTCGATATGTCCCACTTCCTGGATCCTATCATGGCTTTCATAGAGATCATCTTAACTCTTAGCACATATGGTTATTACAGCAAACCATGACGTCTCGTAGCAAATCTCCTTTGAGCTAATAACCTCATAGCTCGATAACACCCAATAGCCCAGTAGCTCAATTGCCAAATAGCTCGATTGCCAATAGCCAGATTACCAATAGCCCAGTTGTCCAATTGCCAAATGCCCATCGTTCAACAGCCCATAAACAAAAAACGGGTGGAGACTTTCGTCCCCACCCGCTTCTTGAATCTCAGTACCGTAAAGCTTACGGAGCTTTGATTGCGTCGCTGCCGACTGTGATGATGAAGAAGTCAGCGCGGCGGTTCTTGGCGTAGCATGCTTCGTTCTTCTCGGTGCAAACTGGCTTCTCTTCACCGTTGCTGAGGAGTTCGATGCGGTTTTCAGCGATGCCGTTGTCAACCAGGTACTTCTTGGCTGCTGCGGCACGGCGCTGTGCCAACGCAAGGTTGTATTCATCAGAACCACGCTCGTCGGCGTTACCTTCAATGCGGATACGCATATTTGGGTTTGCCTTGAGCCAAGGTAACTTCGCATCGAGTGTTGTCTTTGCATCCGGACGGATCGCAGACTTATCGTAATCGAAGTATACAGCGGCCGTGATCTTCGACGTGTCAACCGACGGTGCCGGTGGTGGCGGCGGCGGTGGTGGCGGCGGAGGTGGCGGTGGTGGTGGTGGTGGCGGTGGTGGTGGTGGCGGTGGTGGCGGTGGTGGTGGTGGCGGTGGTGGCTCAGCACTTACGCGCTCAGCGCCGCCAATCATCCAGCTTAAGCCCAAGCGACCGGCATAACCGGTTGTCTTGATGCCACGTGGGAGGTAGTGTGCAAGACCATCAGCACGGAGTGCCATACGGTTTGCAAAACCAAGACGAACACCAACTAAGCCTTCATACCCATATTCATAGGTATTGATTGGATATGTTGATGCGTCATCTGGCTTAATACCAAAACGGGTTCCACCTGCACCAAGAATAAACTGGTGACGGCTACCCATTGGGATGTTGTAGTTCAAACGGAGGGAGAAGTTTGCCTGGTCGGCCTTCTCACCGTTTGATTCGGCCTTAGGATTGGTATAAGAACCATCTCCTTCAACCTGCCAGCGTTCGGTGAGGAATACACCGAGACCGCCGCCGTAACCGATACTGCCGGATTCGAGATCAAGGTCATCGTCATAGAAGTTGTACTGACCGAAGCCCTTTAACTCGATTGTACCTGGGCGTGGCTGGCCAAGTCTGCCGAACCAACCGCCTGTGTACTGATACTCACCCTTGTCGCCGCCCCAGCGCTTGAAATCAGGAAGCATTTCAAGACCAGCCTGGAAACGATAGTTCGTCAAGGCTGTTGAGGTTGGGTGATAATCCACAATTGCGTCACCGCGAAGGGCAAAGGTGTTACCCATGCCAATGCGAAGACCGACGTTACCGGTCATACCGTACTTATACGAATAACCGCTTGGGCCGCTGTGGAAAGGTGAAAGAACACCACCAGCACCGAATAGAAGAGAAGTTCTTCCGAACAGTGGCTGACCGTATACTAAACGCGCAGAGATTGGGCCGTACTTCGTTTTGGCCAATGCTGGGTTTGTATCCCATTCTGCCTCTGTGAAAGAGCCTTCAGCTTCGAACGACCAGCGTGGGTGTACGAATACACCAATACGGCCGCCGTAGCCCCAGCTATCCTTGAGGGTGACGTTCTTGTCAAACATCGAATACTGCCCGAAGCCCCCAATTATCGCTGTCCCCGGCTGCTGAGCAACCGCGGTACCGGCGGATAATAGGACTGCTGCGGCGCAGACAGACCAACGTTTATTTAACATTTGTTCTCCTTGGGATGGAGGGTGGACACATAAACCCACTCGAGCTTTGCGCCATATAGCGCTCACTGGCAGGATGCATGCCGCACCGTTTATTCACAACGCCTGGGATAATGTCTTCCCCAAAAGGCGTCGCGGTCAAATTTGCTTCAATTATCACGAAAACGCTAGCAGGGGGCACGAATTAATCCTAAGCTTGGTAAACAAATGTATCCGGGATGGATGCACTTGTCCGGCATGTAAGAGCAAGTGCCTTTCGCAATTTTGGAGCCAAACGAGCTACAAAGGTGACATTTACCTATGTATTTACCTTGGCAACCACGACTTCCACCACTTTCTGGCCCGTTCTCTTCTCCGGCTGGAACGAACGGCAACGCGCCACATCCTCTGCATAGCATCAAGATTGGCAAAACGTTCGTTGGGAGAGGGAGAAAGCCCGATTTTAATCCATTCTTCAATGGCTGGAGGAAGTGCATCTACGTTGGCCAGGGGATTTATTTTCATGGCGAGCTGCTTGGCAACTACCACGGTGGGGTCATCTCCTACAAACGGGATATGGCCCGTAAGAACATAGGTCACGATTGCAGCCAATCCGAAGTAATCTGCGGTTGGCCCCACCTGTTCGTTCAGTAACTGCTCCGGAGCGGCAAAACCAAGTGTGCCTCCTGCAGGTTTAGCGTCTTCCCCAAAGACGTTGGCAACACCGAAATCAGTGATTCTCCAACGGTTGTATCGATCGATCAGGATATTCTCCGGCTTCAGATCGCGATGAACGACGCCAATAGAATGAGCAGCATTCAATCCGTCCAACAATAGATCAACCTGAGAGGCAATATTACTGATCACACGAGGTCCCGAACGAGAAACCAGGTGGGCAACTGATCCACCCTCCGCCACCTCCATAGTGTACCACACAAACCCTTCATGACCATCCCAATCATAGATAGGAACGATCGCCGGGTGTGCAAGCTGGGCCGCAAGACGAGCCTCTCGCCAGAAGGCCGCTACAGAATCGGCATCTTTGGAGATGTTCGGGTGGAGAACTTTAAGAGCCACTTCACGTTCGAGAGAAAGATCTCGAGCGCGCCAAACTGTACCAAAGGCACCATCCCCCAGCTTGGCCAAAATTTCATAATCGTCACCTACCGCCTGACGTAGACCTAACTCTTCGCTATCGTCCGGCTCACTTACGGACGTTTTTGTATCGAAAATAAAGTTGGATTTATTTATGTACCCTCTATCAGCTGTCCTTACGAACTCGGAAATAGACGAAAAGCGCTCTTCCGGGTCTGGCAAAAGAGCACGATCAAGCGCCATTGCTACGGTTTCAGGAGTTTCAGGGCGCAACCATTTTACGGGCGGAACATCCTCCGAAGGAGGGATCTCGCCCGTTAAAAGTGTGAAGCATGCCGCAGCAAGCTGCCATTGGTCACTTAGCGGAGTTGGATCCCAACCGCCTTCCAGCCATTCAGGTGGAGTAAAGGTCGGATCTACATCCGGGTGAAGCCCAGGCGGAATCGACGCCCGGGGAACCGCCCATTGCCACTCCAAAATCCAGAGTCTCCCGGTCGGCGTAACCCACATTGTGTTGGGCGTAAGCGCTCCGTGCGCAGAACCGCTGTCATGGAGGTATGACAATGTGGATGCCGCACCTCGCAGTACCGGCATAACATAAGGGATATCGACAACGCCAGCCTCAGCTATGCGCGCACCTACGGTTTCGCCAGAAACCCATCGCCTCAGATAACCAGGCCCTCTTTCGCGCTGGGATTCGGCCCAGTAGTGAAACGTGCTTGGTATGGATGGATGACTCCTATGGCCCAAAGCCCTAGCTTCGTTGTACAGCCATTCATAGTGAGCCACATTAGGAGCAGTAACCAGTGATAACGATCTTCCGAGACCGTCAATTATCTCCTGATAGTGACGATATTCCCCCTCCAGACCTTCCGTGCCCCAACTCCAGCCAGGAGGTAGTTGCCACTGCGTAAGGTGTTGAGGGAGTGTTCGGGTTACGCGATAAAGATTACGAATTATGCGGGCTTCGGTCATTAGTGCAAGACTTAACGCATTAATATAGTGGTTATGTCAATAAAACCTAAAGGAACAGACTGGGGTGAAGGTGGAGCCTTGAGACTTAAGGAGCTGACATCTGATCAGACCGCCAGGGTTTTAGCGCACGACTCTCGGATTATCATCCCTTCAGGGACGATAGCACGGTACCATCCGTCACTTCCGCTCGGGTCTTCTACAATAATCGCCGAATATCTTGCTGATGAATTATCTGCAGAATTCAAGGTGATAAGAGCCGCGGCATTCGAGTACGGCGTAAACGCCACCAGCCTCTCCAGTTACCTCGGGCGTGTCAGTGTGCGCAAAAAAACTCTGAGACAGTTTCTAAATGACACACTCGCTTCGTGGGAGGACCACGGTGTAGATGAATTTATTATTCTGACCGCGCACGCCTATGATCCTCATCTGGAAGCTGTAGAATCGGTTGCAACTAAAACAGCCAAGATTCGCGCAGTGAACCTACTCTCTGTAGATCTATCGGATATCGTTCCGGAAAGCTCAAGGTCAGAATTTGAAACAATTTTTATCAGTTTGATGTTGTTTATTGCTCCTCAACTCGTCAGAGACCTAGGAGAGGATGACATTGCCACTCCAGAGCTGGGCGAAGCGTTGTACGATCGGATCCGAACCAAAATTCGCGAACGGATTTTTCTGGCGCCCCCTCCAACTGATTAACCCATACCCTAGGTTTTATATTTCGACGATGGCCCCCTCTTTTCGAATCTTGAAAAACTTGTCGAGCTCCAGAGCTTCGTGGTCTGTAGCTGCGGCGAGTGTTTTGTTTTTGGTAAGCCCCTGCAATATTGTACTGGGAGCGCAATCGCAGCAGCAGACTCATCCTCAACAGCAGCCGCCGCAACAGTCTCAACAGCCACAACCTCAGCAGCCACAACCTCAGCAGCCACAACCTCAGCAGCCACAACCTCAGCAGCCGCAACCTCAGCAGCCGCATCAATCCCCACAACAGCAATCGTCTCAAAGCTCAGCTCTTACAATAGACCAGGCTGTGGAGATTGCCTTCAGGAACAACCCCACATACCTGCAGGTTCTTAACACACGCCGTACTGCAAGGGCCGCAACAAGAGCTGCCTACGGCGGGTTGCTACCTCAGGTCAGCGCAAATCTGGGGGGAAGTTATCAGGCCGGTGGAAGGCAGGTTGTTGGCGGCACAGAGCTGGGCGCAAGCTCGGACGTGATTCAGTCGCAATATTCCGTTGGCGTCTCCTACAGTATTGGAAAATCGACGTTTATTGCTCCTCGCCTGCAACGCGCAAATGAACGGGCAGTTGAAGACGATATTAAACAGCACACCGAAGCTTTACGCGCTGCCGTACAACAACAATTCCTAAGTGTGTTACAGAGTAAGGCGCGCCTGGCACTCCAGGATACGCTTGTGCAAAACGCTCAGGCTCAACTGGAACTGGCAAAGGCACGCGCCGAGGTTGGATCCGGTACATTACTGGACGCTCAACGAGCACAGGTAGCGCTTGGCCAGCAACAGGTTCAGAGGTTACAGGCGGAAAGCCAGCTTAAAATAGACCGTTTGAGACTCGAAGAGCAGCTGGGCCTGAACGGAGCAAGCGGCTATGTGCTTGCCGATCCTGTGTTGACGTTTGTGCCCGTCCCAACAGTGAACGAACTACTCACGACTGCACACAGCCTCAACCCAGGGATGAACGCACTCAGATCACGCGAGAAAGTTGCATCGTTAAGTCTTTCAATGGCTAACGGACAGTACCTTCCTACCCTTTCATTCAGCACGGGGATAGGTGGCTACACCTATCAGTATCGTGACTCTGACTTTCCAGTGAATCAGGCTCGTGCGCAGATAGAAGCCAGCCGAGAGAGTTGTCTCAGACTCGAAGAGGTCAGATACAATGCCGGATTGAGCAATAATTACGCACAGTGCAATCTCATAGTTTTTACTCCTCAGCAGGCCGCAGCGGTGCGAGCATCCAACTCCAGCTTTCCATTTGGCTTTACATCATCTCCCCGCAGCCTAAGCGCACAGATTTCATTACCGCTTTTTGATGGTTTCTCTCGCGAACAGCGTATTCAGGAAGCAAAGGTTCAGCGAGACGATGCCAGGTATCTGATCAGAGCTCAGGAGTTGAAGTTATCCGCGGATATAACTGCCGCATATCTGACCCTCCAAACAGCTCAACAGACGGTAAATTTACAGCAGCAGAACTCTGTGAATGCAAGACAGGAGCTTGAGTTCACGCAGGAGCAGTATTCAGTTGGCATTGCAACATTCGTCGATCTTGTTACATCCAGAGCATCGTACGCTCAGGCAGAGAGCGACAGGATTAATGCAGTGTATGACTATCACAAGGCGTTTTCCGCTTTGGAGAACGTAGTTGGACGCAGACTTAGGTAAATTTCAGATTATATGACCAAACGCACCAAGCTGATAGCAACTTCACTCACAGGGGTGGTTCTACTTCTCGTAGTTCTTGGAACTATAGGGAATGGCGATACCCAGGAAGTGAGAGTTGAAACTGTCGATACACGCGACATAACTGCGTCTGTATCTGCCAGCGGCAAGGTGCAACCCAACAATAAGGTCGATATCAGTGCAGATATCTCAGGACGTGTAACTCGCCTGGCTGTTAAAGAAGGAGATTCCGTTGTTAAGGGACAGTTCCTGCTTGAGATCGACCCTTCACAATACCAGGCTGATGTAGACAGAGCGCGTGCCAGTGTTGCTTCGAGTCAGGCTCAGGTATCTCAGGCACGTGCAGCTTTTAGACAGTCCAGGTCAAATCTCGATAGAGTGTTGAATCTACGAGATAAGAACCCTGCACTTGTCTCTGCCGATCAGGTTGAAAAGCTGCGCACGGAGATGGATGTAAATCGTTCTCTGCTGGAAGCAGCAGAATACAATGTGGAGCAGTCTGAAGCCGGTCTTAGAAATTCGCGAAGCGTTTTCAGTAAAGCAACGATATATGCACCCATGAGTGGCAGAGTTACAAAGCTCAATATCAGACAGGGTGAAACTGCGATTATGGGAACACTGAATCGCGACGCAGCCACGCTGCTTACGATAGCAGATATGAGCATGCTGGAGACCAAAATTAAAGTTGACGAGACAGAAATCTCCCGCGTTAAAGTTGGGGACTCTGCAGTAATCAATATCGATGCGTTCGGAGATACTTCATTTGCAGGTGTTGTAACTGAAATTTCCAACAGCTCTGTTACGAAATCATTGACCGGCACAACAACTACCAGCCAGGCCGTAGACTACGAAGTAACTATTCGCCTTGTAGGAGTTCCAGAAAACACGCGTCCTGACTTTACTACTCAGGCCCGCATTATTACGGCACACAGAAGAGATGCACTCAGCATCCCCATCATCGCCCTTACTGTTCGGGAACATGAACCTGTAGGAAATGGAGATAAGCCGTTAACAATTGGCGGAGATGGTTCGTCTAACAGTGTTCAGAAGCGCGATGTGGAAGGGGTATTTATAGTTGACGAAAAAAATATCGTCACCTTTAGACCTGTTCGCATTGGCATAGCAGGTCAGGACTATTTCGAGGTTATCGGTGGACTTCGTAGAGGCGAGCTGATAGTCGCTGGACCATATCAAGCCATCCGTGAACTAAAGGATGGTATGAAGGTCAAGGTTTCCGATAAAAAGACGAGCAATTCAACAAAATGAGTGATGTAACCAAAGCGCCCGCAAGGGACAACGTGATCGTCACACGCGATCTTGTACGTCAATACGAAATGGGTGGTGAGGTTATTCGTGCTTTAAACGGCGTCGACATCAACATCCGCCGAAATGAATATGTTGCCATCATGGGGCCGTCCGGATCTGGGAAATCAACCTTGATGAACTTACTCGGCTGCCTGGATACTCCCTCTGCCGGTGAATACTGGCTAAATGGCACCCTTGTTTCCAAAATGAAAGACGATGAGCTGGCTCGTATACGTAACAAAGAGATTGGCTTCGTGTTTCAGACATTCAATCTTCTACCAAGAGCTACTGCACTTCAGAACGTTGAGCTTCCACTTGTTTATGCAGGTATTAAAGCCGACGTCCGCCACAAGCGCGCTCAGGAGGCTCTGGAAAAGGTCGGCCTGGGACAGCGCATGCATCACAGGCCCAACGAGCTATCTGGTGGACAACGTCAGCGTGTAGCAATTGCAAGAGCACTTGTTAACAACCCATCCATTCTGTTAGCAGACGAACCAACAGGAAACCTGGACTCCAAAACATCTGAAGAAATTATGAAGGTGTTTGAGTCTCTGGCGAATGAAGGCCAGACTGTCATTATGGTAACACACGAGCCTGACATAGCTGCTCATGCACAGAGAGTGATTATTCTCCGTGATGGAAAACTTGCCAGCGACGATTCAAAGAGTTCGTTTGCCGAACGGGTAACGACTCACGGTGTTGCTCAGATTACAGGTTAATTAATGCCGTTGTTCGAAGCGTTCAGACTCGCGTTAGAACAGTTAAGGGTGCAAAAGCTCAAAAGCTTTTTCACCCTTCTTGGTGTTATGATGGGCGTAATGTTCCTTATCGCAGTTGTATCTATTATTGAAGGTATGAGCCGATACATGGAACAGGATATTGTCGGCAAGCTGATGGCCATCAATGCGTTCGAAGTTCGCAAGGTCCCTTCGTTTAACATGGGCGAAACGAATATCGAAGATTGGAAAGCCTACGCACGCAGGCCAGAGATATTAGAGCGCGATACTTTTGCGATTATATCTTCCCTTCCCAAAGGTTTTAGACACACAATTACAAACAGTGCAAGCCTCAGTATAACGTCAGAGTTTGGCAGACCTCGTGACATCACGGTGTCTAACGTTACAAACCAATACTTCGACATTAAGAACATTGGTCTCGTTGCTGGCAGACCTTTTTCAGAACAAGAGGATGCACTTAACTCACGCGTAGCGGTTATTGGCAAAGATGTTCACGACCACTTCTTCCCTACCGTCGATCCCATAGGTCGTGAAATTCGTATTGCTGGAATTCCATATCGTGTAATCGGTGTCGCAGAGTCTCAAGGAAGTACCTTTGGGCTTTCATTAGATCGATTTATTGTGGTGCCTTATGGCTCCGGAGTTAAAAGACTCACAGCTGAAGGACCAAGTGCTATCAGTTCGATCATAGTTCAAGCACCGAACCAAACCGCATTAGTCGATGGTCAGGAAGCTGCCAGACAAGCCATGCGTACGATACGAAAGCTTCGTCCAGGTCAGCCAGATAATTTTTCGATCGAGACATCTGAGTCTGCATTGAGCTTCTGGACCAAGATAAAAACATACCTTGTTATTGCTGGGACCGTGCTCCCTGCAATTGGTCTTGTTGTTGGATCGATAGTCATAATGAACATCATGCTGGTTGCAGTTGCTGAGCGCACACAAGAGATTGGAGTTAGAAAGGCGCTTGGCGCCAAGCGTCGTGACATTATGGCGCAATTTCTGGTTGAAGCAGCTACTTTAAGTACGATTGGCGCTGCGATGGGTGTTGCAGTGGGAGCCATCATGGCGTTTCTTGTAGCCAAGTTCAGTCCGATGCCCACGCAGGTTGCACCATGGTCTGTTGTAGTATCAGTGGTTCTTGGCGCCGGCATTGGGATTGTTGCCGGAGTTTATCCAGCCAGTAAAGCATCAAAGCTGGACCCAATCGCCGCTTTGCGGTCGGAATAGGTAGAGAGGCGTTGTTATATATGAACAGTCAGCTACCTATGACCTATAATGGTTCCGGCGTATGAACGGAATTAGCCTGCGAACAACACTCGAGGGTGCGTCGATTGCGATTGATGCAATACGCGCAAATAGAGTGCGTGCTGCTCTCACTATTCTAGGTGTAGCAGTCGGTGTGTTCGTAGTCGTTATTATCTCTGCAGCGATTCATGGAATTAACGCCGGTGTCGCAAAAGATATTGAGTCGGCCGGCCCATCCAGCTTTTTCGTTCAGCGTTATCCACTGGTAATAGAAGCGTGTGATGATACAGGAGAGACGTGTAAATGGCGCAACAACCCTCCCATATCCGAACAAGAAGTCGCAGCTCTATCTAAACTATCAGGGATTCAGGCGGCATCTGCCATTATTTCTACACGTACAGCTGTAAAGTATCGCACAGTAACACTTTCAGGGCCTACTATAGAAGGAAGATCCGAGAACTGGCCGGAAGTATCGGGTGGAGGGATTTTACCAGGCCGTAATTTTACACGCGCTGAGAACGAAGTAGCCGAAAGAGTTATCATCATCAATGACAAGATGGCTAAGGAGCTCTTTGGCGCGAGCGATCCCCTCGGAAAGAACATAACCGTTGGAGAAGGCCAGTTTCGAGTTATCGGGATCTATAATGACACATCCAGCTTTTTGACCGGAAGCGATGGCGCCAAAGGAATTGTTCCAATAGAAACAGCACGTCGTCATCTGGATGCCAGTCCATTTTTCATGTCTGTAGTAATGAAGCCAACACCAACTATGGACCGTGATCTGGCAATTGACAACTCGGTTGTACGACTTCGTGAGATTCGTGGATTAAAGCCTACATCTGAAGACAACTTTGCCATCATCACACAGGATCAGCTGTTTAACACATACAATAAAATATTTGGTGTTTTCTTTCTTGTTATGATTGTTCTGTCGGCGATTGGGCTGTTGGTTGGTGGAGTTGGAGTTGTGGCCATCATGATTATCAGCGTGACTGAGCGGACGCGGGAGATAGGGGTCCGTAAGGCACTCGGAGCAACACCGAGAGTAATCCTGTGGCAGTTTTTAGTTGAAGCGGTAACTTTGACAGGCGTAGGAGCTATGGTCGGGCTGATCTTTGGATGGCTTGCAGCGATGTTTATCCGGCTGGTTAGCCCTGTACCAGCCGCAGTGCCACCTGGAGCTATCTTCGCAGCACTTCTAGCCAGCGCAGTTACGGGGGTTCTTTTTGGTATCTTCCCAGCGTTGCGGGCCGCTCGAATGGACCCGGTGGAAGCTCTTCGACACGAATAAAATCCAAAAACCGAAGAAAACCACAATATCCTCAAATTATTTAGGGCTATAGATTGGCCAACATGCAAGAAGTAGAGACTCTAGCAGAGGTAGAAGTTCTAGCAATTGCGGCACATCGCGACGATGTCGAGCTCACATGTGGAGGAGCCTTGATCAAGGCCCAACGTGCGGGCAGAATCACCGGCATCGTAGACCTGACCGCCGGCGAAAGCGGAACTCGCGGATCGGCACAGCTTAGAGCAACTGAAGCAGCTGCGGCTGCCGAGGTTCTTGGGGTGTCGGCAAGATACAATATGGGTTGGCCGGACGCTGGCATCCAGGACACTGTTCAACTAAGAAATGAGTTGGCTTCTGTCATCAGAATGATGAAACCCAGAGTTGTCATTGCTCCACCTATCAATGGACGCCATCCGGATCACCATACGGCTGCGCAGATAATTCGCGACGCGTGTTTTGTGGCTGGATTGGCAAAGCTCAGCGGCGACTTCAAACCCCATCGGCCTCTAAAGATTATACATGCAATCGCCTATCGCGAGGACTATGTAAAACCAACATTTGTCGTGGACATAACTGAAGAGTTTGAACAGAAGATGGAAGCGATAAAGTGTTATTCATCCCAGTTTGACAACGCACTTCAGGCTGGAGAGATCTACCCAACTGGCGAATCACTTTACGAAGTAATACGTCATCAATCGGCTCACTATGGTTCGCTGATCAGAACCAGATACGCCGAACCGTATTACACACACGAAACCATGCGCTTCGATGATATTGGAGCCCTTGAGGTATCTTCATTTTGAATCAAGAACTAACCTATCCGATATATCTCGAGCTTGAGGGATTGCTGTCCCTACAGCACCCCAAGAGTCAACCCGAGCACCCTGATGAGCTCTTATTTATAATCGTTCATCAGTCCAGCGAACTCTGGTTCAAGCTGATTCTGCATGAGTTTAAAAAGCTCCATGGAATGCTGGAACAGTTTGAGACATTAAAGGCAATTGAATCCATAAACAGGATCAACGGTCTTGTCGGAATTGTGACAGCTCAGTTGAGCTCACTCGACACATTGTCGCCACAATGTTTTGCGCAGTTCCGTAACTATCTGGGAACTTCAAGCGGATCGCAAAGTGTTCAGTTCAGAATAATTGAACTTATATCCGGACTTCGTGCACCGGATTATCTGGACTATATAAAATCACAGCCTCCAATTCACCCTCTTGTACAAGAGGCGATGGATAAACCATCCATCCCTGAGATGTTCGACAGGTTGCTGGCACACTTTGGTGTTACCGCCGAAGCCGTATATGCAACCGAAAACCATCTCGATCTTCGTTTGCTGGCAGAGGGGCTATTGGCATACGAGCAGGCATTTGGTCGATGGCGTTATATCCATGTCCAGCTTGTGGAGAGAGTGATTGGAATAGGCACATCTGGGACGGGCGGTTCACTGGGCGCGAAAACTCTGCGAGCTACTCTGGAGAACAGATTCTTCTCAAACCTGTGGGACGTTCGGGCCGGTATCTTTAACAGGAAATAGGCAGGGAAAAAACAAAAGAGCTCAGTATAATGTGATGCTGAACAGCACCCTAAAAGCTAGAGACCATGTTCATACTTTTGGGTGCCACTTCATCAGCACATTATACTGGGCTTTTTTGCGTTATTTATGTGATTTTACCGGATGTATATTTCGCGTGACTATCGGACCCGTTAAGAAAACGGAGATACACTATCTACACTAAATGAGTGTGCGTCTCCCCATCCGCCACCTCTCCCCGTATATTGAAAGACTATGGTGAACGAACCCATCTACTTAGATCACGCGGCAACGACCCCGGTAAGGGAAGAAGTCTTTGAAGCAATGACGCCCTTCTACGGGCCAAAGTTTGGCAATCCGTCTTCAGTACATCGTTGGGGACGCGAAGCTCGTGCAGCACTGGATGAGGCTCGTGAGCGCCTTGCGCACTGCCTGGGCGCAAACCCCGATGAAATCTGCTTTAATTCCTGCGGTACCGAAGCCGACAATATGGCTGTCCTCGGAGGATGGAGGACACATCGAAAGGCGGGACGCAACGCAGTCGTAACAACTCCTATCGAACACAAGGCTGTTCTCGCTGCTACGCATCAGGTATCGATTGAAGGCGGCGAAGAACGTATCCTTGAGATCGATTCGGATGGAGTGGTAGTAGATGGCTCCTATGACTCGCTTGTAAACGAAGATGTTTCTGTATGCAGCGTAATGTGGATTAACAACGAAACCGGGGTAATTCAGGATATTCCTGGTCTCGCCGAAAAAGCAAAGCAGCGCGGTGTGTTATTCCATACAGATGCAGTTCAGGCCTTTGGAAAGGTACATGTCGATGCGAAATCACAGCCATTCGATCTTCTTTCAATATCTGGTCATAAGATTGGGGCTCCAAAGGGCATCGGCGCTCTTTATATTCGCCGTGGAACCAGCTTTGAACCGCTGCTTTTCGGCGGATCGCAGGACCGGGGCCGTCGCCCAGGAACTGAGAACGTTGCTTACTGTATAGGGCTGGCTGTAGCAGCAGAGCTTGCTGTCAAGGAGCGCGAAGCTAAGTGGGAATCACTCGAAAAGCTACGTAACGCACTTCAGGCAACTATTGTATCTGAACTGACAGATGTACATGTTCACAGCTCAGGAGCAAAGAGAGCTCCTCACATTCTCAATGTATCCTTCCCTGGCACCGACAGCGAATCACTTCTGATGGCCCTGGATCTTCGCGGCATTGCCTGCTCAGGTGGAAGTGCATGTCAGAGTGGGAGCGTGTCTGCTAGCCATGTGTTATCTGCCATGAAGGTAGACCCGTCTGCTGCAGCCTCTGCAATCAGAATGAGCCTGGGATCCATGAATTCCGAAGAGCAGATTGCCAGAGTTGGGGAAGTTCTTGTTAAGCTGGTTCAAAAAGCTCGAACTTTATCGTCCGCTCAGTAGTAAAAGAGTCATGTTGGCAAATCGTGTTTTAGTAGCTATGTCCGGAGGAGTTGATTCCTCAGTGGCAGCTGCAATGTTAGTGGAACAGGGCTACGATGTAGTAGGAGCAACCATGAAGTTGTTCTGCCACACCGATGATGTCCCCGACAGGCCCTGCTGTTCGCTGGACTCTGTAAATGATGCGAGACGTATTTGTGAGCAGCTGGGAATCCCTCACTACGTCTTGAATTTAGAGAGTAGCTTTGGACACGATGTTGTCGACAACTTCGTTGATGAATATGTACGTGGCAGAACACCGATTCCCTGTGTGCGATGCAACACTTTCACAAAGTTTCGCGACCTGCTTCATAAGGCCGATAGCATTGACGCTCAGTGGATTGCAACTGGCCACTATGCTCGCGTTGAAGATGGTGTATTAAAGCGCGGTGAAGATGCAAACAAAGATCAGACATATTTCTTATGGGGAATCGACAAGCGTGTTCTACCACGCATGTTGCTGCCAGTAGGTAATATGACAAAGCCTGAGACTCGTGCTCTGGCACACAAGTTGGGCCTGGAGCTAATTGCTGAAAAGGAAGAGAGTCAGGAGATCTGCTTTGTTCCGGATGGTAACTATGCTCGTATTATTGAGCAAAAGCTTGGAGCTGATACTCCAGCGCTAAACGAAGGGCCTATATACACAAGCGATGGGAAGTTTGTGGCGATGCACAACGGATATGCTCGATATACAATCGGGCAGCGTCGCGGCTTGCCAGGTGGATTTCCTATTCCGATGTATGTTGTTGAAATTCGTCCGGAAGAGCGTGCTGTAATAATCGGCACACGAGACGAGTTGATAGGCAAGGGTGTCATTGCACGTGAGGTAAACTGGCTCGGCCCTAAGCCATCTATCGGTGACGCTGTATCTGTTCGTGTAAGACATCGTTCACATATCGCAAAGGGCGAAATTGTACGTCTTGATGATGAAGAGATAGAAGTGGCTCTGGATGAGCCTGTTATGTCTATCACCCCAGGCCAGTCAATCGTCTTTTATAAAGATGATTCTGTTTTAGGCGGCGGATTTATTGAAGCGGCTCGTACCGATAGGCGGCCCCTTCCAATAATGGCAGGAGCCAACTAAGGCACACTGTATCTCTATAAGTGCTTGTTGTTGCTGTGGCCCCGCAGCTTCTACTTGATACAGTCTCTAGCTTGTCTGATACGCACTACATTGTTTGTGGTACGCTATACCTTGGCGGCGTAGCTCTTAGTATTTAAGCCCACCAGCCTCGGCAAAGTCCTTCATCATCTGCTCCTGTTCTTCAGTCAGATTCTCAGGGACTTCTATCATTATCTCAATCAGGAGATCGCCTCGGCGGTCTCCTTTTTTTACTCCCTGCCCTTTTACCTTAAAAGTTTTGCCACTCGGAGTTCCAGGCGGAATTTTGATCGCGACCTTTTTGTCATCCATAGTGCGGACGCTAATCTTTGAACCTAATGTGGCCTGCGCAATGTTAAGCGGAACTGAAGCGATAAGATCCAGTCCATCACGCTTATAGAATCTATCTGGAAGGACGTTAAACGTTATGATCAGATCACCAGGCTGTCCACCATTTGTGCCCTTGCCGCCCTGCCCACGTAAGCGCACCTTCGCGCCGGTGTCAGTGCCTTCAGGAACGGTGATATTAACCTTCTTAACTGAACGCACCTCTCCTCTTCCTGCACATGTAGGGCATGGTTTGGATGGCACCTGACCGCGCCCCAAACAGTTGGGACACGTTCTATTTACCGCAAACCCTCCCTGACTATATGAAACAGTACCTCGACCGTGGCACTCGCCGCAAACACGCATGGTTGAGCCAGGAGCCCCACCACTTCCGCCGCAGGTGCCGCACTCTTCGGTGACTTCAAGATTCACAGCCACCTTCCCACCTTTTACAGCGGTCCTAAAGTCGACATCAACAGTAGACTCTACACTTTGTCCTTGCTCCGGGACCCTGCCACGACCACCGGATTTGTTTGCAGCCTGCCCAAATATTGAACTGAAAATATCTCCAAAGCCGCCACCAAATCCTCCGCCGATATCTACATTCTGAAAATCGGTATATCCGGGGCGACCCTGCTGGAATCCGCCGAAACCACCCCCACGCCCACCTCTGGCTCCACCACCATCAAATGCACCATAACGACGCATTTCATCGTACTGCTTACGCTTCTCGGTATTTCCCAGAACATTATAAGCCTCTGAGATTTCCTTGAACTTCTCGGCGGCTACAGGGTCGTTTGCATTTGCATCCGGGTGATACTGTTTTGCTAAGCGTCTATAAACTTTTTTAATCTCGGCGTCATCAGCAGTAGAATTAACACCGAGTATTGCGTAGAAATCTTTTGATGGAGCCATAGGCTTTGTTAAACCGACAAACTATGATTTGAAAACAACTACTCGAGCTGGCCTTAACAACAGGTCTTTGAGCTGGTAGCCACGTTGATACACCTGTGCAACTATGTTGTCCTTATCACTTGAATCAGTTGGCTGAGTCGTCAGAGCCTCATGCAAATTTGGATCGAAGGGGCTATCAACAGGATTGATAACCTCAACACCAATCCCTTCAAGGACCTTCATGATATTGCGTTCTATAAGCGTAACACCATCGTGAAGTGTCTTTGAATCTGCAGTACTGGATTCAACAGATGCGAATCGTGCCAAATCATCTAACGAGTCGAGCAGCTTTTTTATCAGATCCGCCTGCCCTTTCAATGAGGCCTGAGCAACTTCCTTGGATGTGCGCTTACGGTAGTTATCGTATTCAGCAGCCAGGCGCAGATATTTATCTTTCTGCGCTAGCAGCTCGCTATCAGCCCCTTCGGAATCGGTTTCATCGGCTGCGTTGAAGCCTTCAACAATCCCTTCAAGTTCTTCTAGCTGTTCTGCATCCATAGTTTCCTCCCCAGAAGGATCGGCAACTGGAATATCTCTATCCATACTGGAATTGTCTTTATTATTAGAAGAAGCGTTCGTCATGATGTCACCTGGAAGTCATTTCAATGATTGAACTCTTGAGAAATTCTAAAGCGCCAACAACTGCAGCTGCCCGAACTTCATCTCTATCTCCATCAAACTTAAAAGATTTAGCAAACTGTTGTGCTTCAATTTCTGGTAGTGCATTCGTCCGATCGTTAGGCGGGCGTCCTTCAGCTATATCAAACCCCACCCAAACCGTACCAACAGGCTTCTCAGCCGATCCGCCAGTCGGACCCGCGATCCCAGTGATACTGAGGCCTATCTCTGTACCAAGCCGCAAACGAATACCTTTTGCCATCTGTCTGGCAACAACCTCGCTGACCGCCCCATGAGTATTGAGGTCGCTGTCCAGAACACCGAGTATCTGACGTTTGACACGATTGTCATAGGCGATAAGACCGCCATGAAATATGTCGCTGGCGCCTGGTACCTGAGTTACAGTAGCTCCAAACAGCCCACCTGTGCAGCTCTCGGCAATACAAAGCCGCAGATTTGTCTTCCTGCAAAGCTCTAAAATTTCATTGACCAAAGTCAAATTTTCTTTACCTAATGTCATATCTCTGAAACTCTATTGAGGTTCTTATAAAGTCTGATGTACAACCAAAGCGAGTACATAGTGAGCACTACTGCCCCTATCATGGAAACCACTCCAAATACACCATTTATGTATTCAAAAGCAATCCAGAGGCCATGATTCTGCCATGAGTGGGCCTGTGCGTATGTGAGTGCGGCAAACCAGAAAAATGCCGCCCCTACCCACATAGACTGAAATGCTGTTTTCCACTTGGCTGGACCGATAGCGGAGATCACATGTCCTTTCCTGACAGCGAATTTACGCATTACAGTAACGATAAATTCGCGCGCTAAAACCAGAAAAACTACCCACCAAGGCAATGGCACTTTCCCTAATGGGGTAACAAAAGCAAAGCGACTTATATCGTCCGAATTAATTACCGAACCGAAATAACTCTCGGCTGGAGCCATCAGAGTCATCATCGGTATAAGAGTAGCGAGCAGCAACAGCTTGTCAGCAAGTGGATCTAACAGTCGCCCCAGGTCGGTTATCGCATTGCGTTTTCTTGCGATATGTCCGTCATAGTAGTCGGAAACTGCAGCGGCAATGAATAGAACGAAGGCTGTCAGCCGTACCCCTGGCGACTCCACAAATGGGAGGATACCGATCAGCGGCGCAATCACCATTCTGGCGACTGTAATTGTATTTGGGAGATTCATCATTATAGCAAAGACTTCAGAGCCAACCTACCAACTACCTTGAGAGTATCGACAACGCCTTTACCCTCAACTGCAATCGCTTCAATGTATTGAGAACGTTCAATCCATTGACCATCCTTAATCTGTTCTACCAGGTACTTACCAGCATGAAACGGATCCGGCTTCGCCATCTGGCGAGCAGGATCCGTTACAATCTCTCCAGGATTCAGTGCATCCTGTAGCGTCTGAATAGTTGCTGTACTTGGCAGATCTCGCTTGTTGTACTGAATTACAATCGGTATAGCACCGGATTCATATCCGTAATTCCGCATATTGTCCAGGAGACTCTGAAAGGCATCGAGATTGTCCTCGATTCTATCCTCATCAGAATCTGCAACAAAAACAACACCGTGAGCGGATTTCAAAACCGGCTTACGAAGGGCATTATAAAGCGACTGACCAGGCACACTAAAAAGGTGCATGGTCGTCTTAAAACCCCTTACCATACCAAAATCGACTGGAAGGAAATCAAAGAACATCGTCTTATCGTCATCCCTGTTCAAAGAGACGAGCTTACTTCCTTCCGCTATGCTAACAGTCTTACTAAGGAACTCCAGATTACTAGTCTTACCACCCGAAGTTGGGCCGTAGTAAACTATTTTACAGTTAATCTCGCGAGACGCATAGTCGATCATTACAAGGTTGCGTTGCTAGAAACGGAACCTGCTAAGCAAGTGCCTTTTCAACATCACGCAACATCCTGACGGCCCGTGCCCGTAATGATGGATGTCGCTCCCACGCAATAAACTCCCTCAACAGCTGAGCTGTTGAAACAGTTGGATTATTTGCTAAGTGTCCCAGCGCTACAAAGCGGCGCAAGGGATGTCTATTAAAAAGGTCTTTGCGATATGTGTGCTGCACAGTGCTCCATGCTACTGCACCAGCTACCAACCCAATCGCAAATCCCAGTAAAGCCGAATTTCTTGGCCGCATCATTACATTGTTCTCCGTGCACTTAAGGCTTGGGCTATAGTAACGCCGTCCGCATACTCTAAGTCTCCACCAACCGGCAGCCCACGCGCAATACGCGAGACCGTAGCACCATAGGATGACAATCTACGCTGTAAAAAAAGCGCAGTAGCCTCCCCTTCGATACTTGGGTTAGTAGCAATAATCACTTCCGTAATTCCTTTGCCGGAGACTCGCGCCTCCAGCTGCTTTATGTTTAAATCTTCAGGACCAACCCCATCCAAAGGAGAAAGACGACCTCCCAGAACATGGTAAACTCCTTTATACTCGCCAGCACGCTCAATAGCGCTTATATCTGAGGATTCTTCAACAGCACAGATCAGAGTAGCATCGCGTCGTTGATCACCACAGATGGAACACAACTCACCTTCGGTGAGATTAAAACATACCCTACAAGGCTTCACCTTCTCAGCCAGTGTCTTCAATGCGTCCGCCAGTCTGGAGGCCTGCATTGGTGACTGTTTGAGAAGGTGATACGTTAACCTAAGTGCAGTCTTCCTTCCAATCCCAGGCAGCTTGGAAAACTCAGCTGCAAGGTCGTCTATTGCGGACACTTAAAATGGCAGCTTAAATGGAAGGTTTAACCCACCAGTAAGCTTACCCATCTCAGCTTTATTGATCTCCGAAGCTTTTTTCTGCGCGTCACGAATTGCGATCAGCACAAGATCCTCCAGCATCTCAACATCTGATGGGTTCACCACTGAAGGATCAAGCTGGATCTTACTTACCTGACCTTTTCCGTCGGCAGTAACCGTGACCATCCCGCCCCCAGAGGTAGCAGTAACAGACTGCTTCTCGAGTTCATCCTGTACCTGTTGCAGCTTGGCTTGCATCTGCTGAGCCTGCTGCATGAGTTTCATAATATCAGCCATAACCAAATCTACCGACTTAATCCATTAATTCGAGGTCGAGCGCATCAATAACTTCACCAAGCATCGGATCTCTAGAGCGCATAACATCTACCCTCTCCGTCTTAATCTGTTCATCGGTGAGGCGAGTAGGAGCTTTTCCGCTATCGGCCTGCGCTAAAGCCTGCCTCATAGTGTCCATAGCGGACCGTTTTGCAGCCCTGGCGTCGCCGGATAATGATGACTGAGGAGAAGGTGATGAAAATGGAGAATCAGCCGGATGTGGGGGCTCCTCTTCAGTCCTCGGAGGGGGTGCGGTACGTTGTTCGGCTGGACGGACAGGCGAGCGCTCCATACCACCTGCTGCCCGTGTGGCATTATCTGATACAGACACTGCGCCTGACGCGTGCGGCGGTGCTGCCTCGGATACAGGCGATGAAGAATCCCTTCCCGATGACACTGGACCAGACCTGGCCGGTGAGCCGGATTCCACAGGAGGATTTGCCAACGCGTGATTTAGGGTACTTCGCCAATCTGCGTGGTCTACATTACCTGAGGCAGACATTCCAGATGAATTAACGCCGGAAGCTCCACCGCCCCTGCTGGAAAACTCACCTCCGCCACGCGATGAGAAATTACCTCCTCCACCAGATTCTGCTCCGGCTCCTGCCGCAAGCCCGTTTAAAACCTGATCAAGCGTTAGGGTCCTGTCCATCAACGCAAAGCGGACCAGAGAGAGCTCAATTAACAGCTGCTGTTGCCCACTCTTTTTAAATCGTGGTTCAATTTCACTGACAGCATTGAGCATCCGCACCAGATCGCCAACGGAAAACTTAGAGACGTTCCCCCTAAGTCGTTCGACAGCTGGTTCGGAGACATCAAGCCCGCCCCCACCTAGCAGAACAGATAATTGCGATCTCAGAATATCGGTAAATCCAGTAAGGAACGTACCGAAGTCTACCCCATTATCACTAAGCCGCTGGACGGCAGCAAAGATATCTCCCGCTCTTCCGTCCGCGATCAGATCAAGGACCGTGAGATATTCGTCTTCCGGTATTAACCCCAATGCGTCTCGAACCGCCTCTGCTGTAACTACCCCGTCACCAACAGAAATAACCTGGTCGGTTAGAGACAGGGAGTCGCGCATAGAGCCGTCGGCAGCGCGGGCGATCATGGAAAGGGCCTCTGGTGTGGCCGATACCTGTTCCAGCTCCAGAATTGCGGTAAGCCGCTTAATTATGTCAACCGGGCCAATTCGCTTTAAATCAAATCGCTGTAAACGACTCAGAACTGGCGCTGCAGCCTGAGCTATTTTCTCAGGTTCGGTTGTCGCAAAAGCAAATATGACTCGTGGAGGTGGCTCTTCCAGAATTTTCAGAAGAGCATTCCACGCTTCCCGCGTTAGCATATGAGCTTCGTCGACTATGTATACTTTGTAGCGATCATCGCCAGATGGAGCATACATTGCCCTCTCACGCAACTCGCGAGCATCATCAACACCACGGTTAGATGCAGCGTCTATTTCTATTACGTCTAAACTGGAAGACCCGCTCCAAATGCGCGTACAGTTCTGACACTCTCCGCACGGTTCGCCATCACCCGTTTTATGCTGACAGTTGAGTGCCATGGCAAGAACGCGAGCCAGGGTAGTTTTCCCTGTTCCTCGAGGTCCACAGAAGAGATAGCCGTGCGCAACTCGATTACGTGCAATAGCACCACGCAAAGTATCGGATACGTGATTTTGTACTGCGACTTCGCTGAAGTTTTTGGGTCTATATTTACGTGCTAGAGCGAGCGCCATTGTTTTGTGAGGCTTTTCGAGGATTAAGACCTTTATTGTAGGCGTCACCCGAAGCCTGGCGGCTAGCAGCTTTGAACCGCGGAGCCCACCCGGTACGGTGTTGCCCGCGAACAGCCGGGAGTTCGGGGCGACGCAAGACACCACATGCCGCTGCTACCTGCGGGGTCCTGACGGAGTTAGCAGGCTTGCGCCCCCCTAATACTCAACTTGCTCCCAGTGTTACTAAGGATTAAGTAAATATAATCAGTTTTGTGCTACTATGGGACCTAGTTCTTTTTGACTTCTACTTCAGGAACTTTGACCTTCAGGGTGTCTTCGCCATTAATGGTAGGAACAGCAACTTCCTTCTCTTCCATACGGGTATTGATCTCGAGATCAGGCGCTTTTTCTTCCTTGGTGCAAGCACCGAGAACAGGAATGGCGATAGCAGCAGCTAATAAGTATTTGATCATTTTGGGATTTCCCCCTCTGAATGTTGAACAACTGTCTGGTACTAAAGCAAAAGCCGGGCCCAAAGGATCTAGTCTTCGAAGGCTTCCCTTTGCAGCTGTCTGGTACGACGCAGACCGTGCACATATGCTACCTCTGCTCCCAATACCATCACAATTGCCGCGTAATAAATCCACAACACTGCAACTACGAGAGTTGCAACAGTTCCAGTATATATCGAGCCAGGCTTGAATGATGTCACATAATACCCAAAGCCAGTACGAGCCAACTCGAATCCGACACCGGCAAATATGCTCGCCACAATAGCACTCTTCCAATTCACCTTTGTGAACGGGACATATTTGTAAAGACCAAAAAACATGATGACTACAAAAAAGAATGCGACTATGCGGCCCAGGGTATAGTCCAATCCACTCATGACATCATCACGCAAACCCATTGTCTGCATAACCGAAACACCGTGCGATGTTGCTATAACCAAATACGCAGACAGAGTCGTATATGCAATCATTATGAAAGCAGAAAATACAGTGACTTTAACATCAAAGAGTTTGCCCCTAACGATTCCACGGTCCTGATCTATATCAAATATCTTTGAGAGCGCTGACCTAAGAGTTCCAAACAGTCGAGTAGAAAACCAGATAAAACCGATCGCGGAATACAATCCAACTTTTCCACGCGAACGAATAATATCCGTAACTATAGTTGTCACCGCTGACTCAGTCCCGTCAGAACGAGGCGGCATAAACCTATCTAAAATTGCTGCAACTTCGATTGTGGCCGCGGAGGTTGAGAGGTTCAGCAGATATGTAATTGACGTCGCATAAAAAAGAAAAAACGGTACGACTGCGAGAAGTATACTGAACGAAACGGCACTGGCGAGGAAGAAGATATCATCCTCGCCAGCCTTACCTAAAATTCGCTTGGTATAATCTTTAATTATACCACCGATCGAAACATTCATCTGGTCAAAGTTAGCGCTTAGCTAAAGCTAACTATCCATGGACCTCATCAGATTCAAAATCATCTTTAATTGCAGCCTTCTGCTTTTTGAGCTCTACTTCGATCTCACGTCTTGCATCACGGGCAGCGGACTTACCAGCTTCAAATGCTCTTTTTACCTGTCTCTTTCCACGATTGACAGAGTTTCTTGCATCATCAACCTGATCATGCATCAGATCATATGCATCTGAAAATGTCGACTGAATGTTTTCACTCATATCGTCCATCATGTCACGTGCCGAGTTCTTGAATTCTCGTGCACGCTCTCCAATTACCCTTCGTGTATCGGGTCCGGTCTTTGGAGCCATCAATAGCGCTATGCCTGCCCCTAGAGCAAGGCCCAGAAGAAAAGGCCCTACCCCGCTATCCGACTGCTCAACCACAAAAAAAGGTTCACCATCTGAGTTGTTTCTGCGCATCTATTTTCTCCCACTTTTAGCAGTTTTAGTCTTACCTTTGGCAGCCGTTTTTTTGGCCGCTGCGGCCTTTGTCGGCTTAGCCACTGGCTTGGGCTCAACAGACTTTGATGTAGCTGGTGTTGCAGAGACCGTTCCACGAAGGTGACGAGGAACGATATCGTTCAATGTTACGATGTTACCGCGAGCCATGATAACTGCCCGCTCAATCGAATTTTTAAGCTCCCGAACGTTGCCAGGCCAGTTATAGGAATGCAGCCACGCCGTGGCCTCGCCATCAAACCCGGTGAGCGTCTTGCCATTTTGGCTGGAAAACTTTTCCAGGTATTCAGCCGCAAGAAGCTGCAGATCTGAGACTCGCTCACGAAGAGGAGGAAGCCAGAGTTCGACTACGGCAAGCCTGTAATACAGATCTTCCCGCAACTCGCCATTTTCGAGAGCAAGCTGCAGGTCTTTATTTGTAGCTGCGACTATCCTGATATCCACAGCTATCTCCTTCTTCCCACCGAGCCTGCGTACGACGCGGGCTTCCAGGGCACGGAGTAGCTTTACCTGAATCTCCGGCGGCATTTCGGCAACTTCATCCAGAAATAGAGTTCCGCCGTCCGCCATCTCGAAGGCTCCGGGCTTCTCGTTTACAGACCCAGTGAATGCCCCTTTTTCGTGACCAAACAGCTCATTCTCCAAAATATCCTTTGGGAGAGCAGCACAGTTCAATGCGAAAAAAGTCTGATTAGCTCTATGACTCTTATTATGTACCGCACGAGCTACCAGCTCTTTACCCGTGCCTGACTCACCAAGTATCAGTACCGATGCATTAGATGGAGCTACCGCGTCTATCACCTGATAAACAGAGCGCATTGCATCCGATTGCCCTGTAAGATCTTCGTAGTGAGTTAATGTCTCTATCTTGGACGTTAACTCGCGATTCTGCCTGCTGATCGCAAACTTCTCCAAAGCCTTGGCGATAAGCGCTTTGAGCCGATTTAGCTTTTCGGCATTAAGAGGCTTCTCAATGTAATCATAGGCACCTTCACGCATTGCTTGAACTGCGGACGTAATTGTTGCCTGTCCTGTTATGATTATGCATTGTGTTGGAAGCTCCTTTGCCTGAAGCTCCTTGAGTATGGATAAACCATCGACTCTCGGCATATTGAGATCGGCTAACACTACTCCAAACTGACCGTCGGCCAATGCCTCCAGTGCAGCGTTTCCATCGCTAACAACTGTAACATCGTATCCTTCATCAGTTAGGATAGCGCTGAGTCCCTGTGTTATTGCCTGTTCGTCATCTGCGACGAGAATGCGATGTGGTGTTTTAGATGGCATGCTTTCAGCTTTACTTGTTTGGTGCGGTTTGCACTAATGTCATTGCGACTTCAGAGTATTGTTGATGCAACTTTGCTGCCGTATCCAATTGCATTGCTGCATTTTCTAAAAAAGGAATTATAAGATCGTTTATATCCTTTTCTGTTAATTCAATCCTGGCTATACGACTCTTTACAACCTCAATACTTAACGAGGTTCCGTGCAATGCATTTTTAAGATCATGAGAAAGTACCCTGAGACGCTCGAGTATCTCAACTTTAAGATCCGCTGTGACGTCTGGATCTGCTCTTTGGGGGAGTTTTTCAGACTCCCCCTCAGTGCGTTTACTCAATGTTAGTCGCTGAGATCAGCGTCATCCGGCGCTGCTTCGATCTTTGGAAGATCGGAATGAGGCATTGGCTTGCGGATCTCTTTCGCACTGACAAATCTGGCAACAACATCTGCTGTATTGCCGATGTTTAATTGCGTAAACAAAAACTCAAATTTGGCATCATAAGCTTTTGCAAGCTCAGCCTTTACAGAAGTATCGAGATTCCAGAATTGCTTTTTAAACGGACCGAGTGCTTTTTTACGCGTCTTATAATAGAACTGCTCGTTCGTATCAGTCGACTTGCGCTCATCCTGCGTATTTACATCCAACCATGAGTAAATCTCATCGCGCAATCCCTGTGGGATATGATCGAAAAGCATGTTCTGGAAGTTCGTTGCAAGATGGATTTCGCATGTTCCTGTTGGTGGGAATTTGTGGAACATGGTATCCGGCAATGTCGATGCACCGTGCTGAACGGCTCCCGCCAAACCGTATTCATCAGTCGAAATCTCAGAAAGATTTGCTAATGTTTTGAAATCGATCGCAACATCTGCAATTGAACCATCTGGCAAAACAACACCACCATGAGAAGTCCCCGACTGAACGCTGATCTTCGACAATCCTTCAGTACCTGGAGCTGTCTTAGCAAGAAGGGTGTTGAAACCGCTCATGTATGCATGCAGCTCTTCTGGAGTACTGTTTTCAGTTCCTACTTCGCCGATCTCACCGCCCAAGGAGATTGTAATTCCTTCCGGCTCCAACGATCTGACGAATGTAGCAAGCTCAACCGCCTGCTCAACGTTGACCTTCTGCTGCTCTTCCAATGTTGGAAATGACAGATCCACCAACGTGGAAGTATCTATATCGATGTTGTAGAATCCAGCAGCAACAGCTTCACGAGCCAATTGCTTAACTGCATCCACTTCAAGCGATGGGTTTACAGCGAACTTCTTGGCATTAAGCTGGAAGTGATCGCCCTGAATAAAGACGGGGCCACGGAAGCCTTCACGCAAAGCTGCAGCGAGGATAACTGTTACGTATTCGGCAGGGCGCTGTTCTGTATATGCGATTTCGGATCTTGCGATTTCGCAGATGAAGGCGCCGGCCTTCATTTTATTTGCTGTTCTAAAGATGGAACGAGCTGTATCGTAGGCCATACCACGAACGTTGATGGCCGGGACTGTGAATCCACCGCACTCTTTTCTGCCGCGTGCAAGGTAGAGATCGTGGATGGACGCCGGGCGTACGCCCACAGACTGGGCAATCTCCCAGATCAACCAGCGGGCGTTGTCCTTGGAATCGTCGTCTCCGAAAACCGCCGCTTCAACCAGACGGTCCATTGAATCAGATGCAACTTTGGACTGGTCCGAAACGGTAACTGTCCCATTTTCAACGGAAATCGCTCCGTCGAACAATTGTTCAATCATGGTATTGGTCATCATAAAATTTAGTCATGCGAGGAAGCCCCTCGCCACAGCATTACCATTCTATTGGTTATTAGTGCGCCAACGAGAATCCGGTTTGGGCAGGAGATCCCACTCGGCTTTTGCGTCATCTGCTCCCGGTTTACCCAGAAGAGCATACGCAAAGCTCTTACCCAATTCGACCCCTGGTTGGTTAAATGCGTCAACTTGGTATAACTGGCCTGCATATGCTGTTGCTATTTCCAACATCATTAGCAGCCCACCTATATGCCACGCATCCACTTTGCTAAGTTCGATGGTCATGTTAAGCCTGTCTCTCCTGGCGAGTGCACCTGCGGTGCTGAGCTGCTCAATATTTATCAACTCGGACAGACTATGCCCACCAAGGTAGCTCAATTCAGGCACCGTGTCGAACAATTTCGGTATAACGACGTCAACTGAGCGCTGCCTTACAGACAGGAAGGTAATGGTTTTGTCAGCTGGCCCTTCCATAAATAACTGAACCTGGCTGTGCTGATCAGTTGCGCCAAGGGCTGGGAGTGGCGTAGGGCCAACGTGTCTGCCGGCACTATCTACCTTTCCAAGTGACTCAGACCAGAGCTGCACGAACCAGTTGGCAACGTCTCTCAGTTCATCAGAATAGGGCATCAACACGTGAATGTGGCGCCCTAAATCAGTATCAGACAGATACTGAAGTGCTGCGAATATACCAGCTGGATTATCGCGAAGGCTTGGACTCAGACAACGGTCCGCCATTTCGGCGGCGCCTCGAAGCAGCTCGTTTAGGTCAACGCCAACTAAAGCAGCGGGTAAAGTCCCCACCGGCGTGAGCACACTGAATCGCCCGCCAACATTAGACGGGATCTCCAACGCAGGTATCTTCAGTTCGTCGGCCAACTTACGAAGTGCACCAGATGATGGATCGGTTACAAAGACAAAGTGTGATGCAGGGTTGAGATTACGCGAAGCCACAGCATCATACGCAATCAGAAACTGGCTCATTGTCTCAGCCGTTCCACCAGACTTTGAGATGACCACAAACAGCGTATCTGGAATATTCAGGATATCGAGCAACCCACTTATGCTAACAGGATCCACATTATCCAAAACGTGCAGCCGTGGCTGCCCCGCCCTCTGCTCCTTACTACGAAGATTCCAATGATCAGCACACAAGGCAGTTCTAAGCGCAATAGGCCCTAAAGCAGAGCCGCCGATACCTAAAACAACTACATCTGAGAACCTTCCTTCAACGCTTTTAGCAAACGCAACTACTGATTCTGCGAGGGTTTTATTTGCGGCAATTTCAGAAAACCCTACTTCCCCACTATCAACGAGTTTCGCAAATCCAGCTTGTGCGCCCTTGAACTTTTCTTCAAATGCTGACCATGTTTCGGGCGTAACCCCTGATGGGACTGCAGAAGCCATCATGTTCGTGTAGTCTATATTGATCATCTGTTTACTCGTAGTGGTTTACAGCTTGACCGTCAGGCCGTCGAACGCTGGCTGAACATCGCTGGGAAGTTCAGCTTCCAGATCTGCATGGAAGTTATCGTGTGTTAAATGAGTCAGGTATGTCTTCTTGGCGCCTATTCGACGTGCTACAGCAATGGCCTCTGGGATGCTGAGATGGCTCGGATGTTCTGTTCTAAAGAGGGCATTGATAACCAGCACCTTACACCCTTTAAGAACTTCAATGGACCTATCAGGAACTGTTTTGGCATCGGTGATATAACCCAGGTCGCCAATTCGATATCCAAACACGTTCAGATATCCATGTGGAACGACGACTGGAGTTACAGCAACATCACCAATAGTGACTGTTTCGTAGGGAGTAAGGGGGATCGCCTTGCCTTGTGGCTTGGTTGTACCAGGCAGGACCCGCATTGAGTCGTCGAAAATATACGAGAACCTTGCAGTAAGACGCTGCAGAGTATCCTCAGGACCATACATAGCCAGCGGCCCACTACGCCGATTTGACACGGGACGAATGTCATCAATCCCGTGCGTATGATCTGCATGATCGTGTGTATATAAAACAGCATCGATCCTATCGATGCCATTTGCTATTAACTGCAAACGCAACTCTGGTGGCGTATCTATAAGGATACGAGTGCCACCATCAGTTTCCACGACAGCTCCCACTCGATTACGCTTATCGCGAGGATCGGGGGAGCGACATACTTCACAGTTGCAACCAAGTTGCGGAACTCCGAAGCTAGTACCTGTGCCGAGGAAAGTAAGTTTCACTGCGTTTTATACGACTTCTACTTTAAGAAGATTGGTTGTGCCAGGAACACCAAATGGGTGACCGGCTGTAAAGATCACTCTATCACCTGGATCAGCTAAACCGAGTTCGATTGTCAACGGTTTACCCAACTCCGCCATTTCAGTATACGATGGACGCGACTCAACCAAATGTGGAATAACTCCCCATAACAGCTGCAAACGCTGATACGTACGAACATTGTCTGTCAACACAAGTATAGGTACAGGCGGACGGTGCGAAGAAACTACCCGCGCCGAGAATCCACTCTGAGTGATTACAACTACAAGTGGAGCACCAAGCATACGAACAGCTGCGACAGTTGCTGCAGCAATAGCAACTTCTGTATTCACAATACCAGTACGACGTTCCGGTGTTGTGTTGAATCCACGTTGAGGAGGATGCTGTTCAACTTCGTTAATAATCCTTGTCATAGCTTCAACTGCAAGGCGCGGATATGCACCAGCTGCTGTTTCGGCCGATAACATGATAGCATCCGTGCCATCGAGGATCGCATTTGCAACGTCACTTGCTTCCGCACGAGTTGGACGCGGATTCGATATCATCGATTCCAGCATCTGGGTCGCTGTAATTACAGGGCGTCCCAACTTGTTGGCAACTGCAATAATAGTCTTCTGCGCAACAGGAACTTCTTCGAAAGGAAGTTCAACGCCCAAATCTCCGCGAGCAACCATCACACCATCAGAGGCAGTTACGATTGCTTCGATCTCATGCATTGCAGCATCTTTTTCGATCTTGGCTACAACGTGCAGATCTTTTGGAATCATGGAGCGAAGCTCTTCGATATCCTTGGCTGTTCTAACGAAGCTAAGTGCCAGATAATCCAGGTTCTGCTCAATGGCAAACTGAATATCAACAATATCCTTTTCAGTAATGGATGGTGCTGACACCTGTACACCAGGGAGATTCATCCCCTTGTTGCTCTTTACCTCACCGCCATGAATTACACGCGCCTTTACCTTGGAATCGACAACCTCGAGGGTAACAAGCTCAATTAAACCATCATCGATAAGTATTCTATCACCGACACGCACATCGTCCGCAAGTGCTGTATATGTAACAGGAATTTCAGAGTCCCGTTCGTGTCCTTCGTTTACAAGCACAACATCGTCACCAGGCGTCAGGTATCTGGAACGTTCCAGCTTTCCTATTCTGATGCGTGGTCCCTGTAAATCTCCAAGAATGGAAATTGGCTTGTTTAACTCTTTTGATACTCTCCGCACCATGGCGATGCGGTCAGCGTGATCCTGATGAGTTCCGTGCGAAAAGTTGAGGCGGGCTACATTCATCCCGGCCTCAGCAATTCCACGAATAGCGTCATGCGATGTAGTCGATGGCCCTAGCGTACAAACGATTTTGGTACGTGGCTGATATTTCATTTATGCTGAAGCGAGTTGTTTTAACTTTGATTCAATTCCACTTAATAAAGACTCGAACGACTTTGAAAAGCTGGCAAGCCCTTCGTCCAACAGTTGATCTGTAACCGCTTTTAAGTCAATTCCAGCTGCGGCAATATCCTGCAACTGCTTACGTGCGATTTCCACTTCGTCATCTACAGTACGGCCAACTTCACCATGATCACGGAATGCATCAACTGTCTGCGGAGGCATTGTGTTAACTGTATTTGGTCCGATCAACTCTTCGACGTATACGACATCGCGATAAGCGGGATTCTTGGCGCTTGTGCTTGCCCAGAGAGGACGCTGCACCCTTGCACCTTCTGCTTCCAGAGCATCCCATCTGGCGCCGGAAAACTTGGACTGGAACAGTTCATAAGCCATCTTTGCATTTGCAATTGCGGCCTTACCCTTCAGCAAAGAAAGCTCTTCTTTCTTCTCTGGATTTAGAGTAATCAGCGCATCCAAACGCTTGTCGACTTCGTTATCTACACGGCTGATAAAGAAGCTGGCTACGGAGGCAATTCCATCAACCGGTAACTTCTTCGCGACACGGGCTTCTAACGCTTCGATATAAGCGTCAATTACACGACCGTGAGCTTCAACGGAAAAGAGCAAGGTAATGTTGACGTTGATCCCTTCTGTAAGAAGCTGCTTAACAGCTGCAACACCTTCGATTGTACCAGGAACTTTGACCATTAGGTTGGGACGATTAACCGTCTTCCAAAGCCTGCGGGCTTCCTCCAGCGTACCTTCGGTATCGTTTGCTACTGTTGGTGAAACTTCGATCGAAACATATCCATCATCACCCTCTGTTTCGTTATAGATGTCTGCGAAGATATCGCAGGCAGTTCTTACATCGTCTGTTTCAACAACCTCGAATGCAACTGTTGCGGGGCTTCCAACCAGCTCTGCAAGCTGTTCGTCGTAAGCTGTACCCTGTGCCATCGCCTTTTCAAAGATGGTAGGGTTGGATGTCATCCCTGTGAGCACATCATCGCTCAACCTCCGCTCCAGATCACCGTCATGGAGCATGGTACGGTCGATATAGTCCAGCCAAATTGATTGGCCAACGTCATTCAGGGCCTGAAGTCGAAATGAATCCATGGGATGTTTTTTAGATGCTTCGATTAAGTCGTTTTGTAGTGATATTGTGGCAGCTAAGCCAAGCTATAAGTATAGCACAAACGGGGGCAAACTTGCCCCCGTTTATTATATTTGAACAACCGTTCAACTAAACCACGCAGACCGCGTCCCTTCTTTTCTGGGCCCGGCAACTGTAGCGAGAGCGAGGAAAGCTCCAGAGACGGTAGCGATCATCCCCGCCGCGCTGACTGAAGATGGAGTTCGGAATATTTGGGCCGAATGCCCAGCCAGGAAAAACCCGATTACTGCGGATGCAGTTGCAAAGAAAACGCTCCACCCAAACTGTCGTCTCAGGTTATTAGTCATGAGACGAGCGGTGGCTGGCGGACAGATAAACATTGCTATTACGATGATCGAACCTACCGCATCAAATGATGTAACAGCCGCAACCGCAACAAGTGTAACCAGAAGAGCATTTGTCATCTTGGGCCTGGCCCCAACACTCACAGCAAACTCAGGATCGAAGGTGCCGATCGCGAGTTCCTTCCAGGCCATAAGAATAAATGCTAAGATAACAAGTACAACAATAGCAATTCGTGGCAGCTGCATTGGAATTTGAGAAAGCGCAGCTGGATCGATGAGGGATTGCCATCCGCTAGCGGCAAACCATACAATACTTTCCAGGTTTCCGTAGAGAGCGTGTTCAACATCCAGGTGAACAGAGCTGGTATCTGACCTTTCAAGAATCAGAACACCAAGAGCGAACATTGCTGTAAAGACAACGCCAATAGCTGCCCCGCTTTCAACTCGCCCTATTCGTTTGATAAACTCAATTAATGCAACTGTAATTAATGCAGCTACAGTAGCTCCCAAAAACATAGGGAGCGTACTCATGGATTTAGTGAGGATGAACGCGACAACTATTCCTGGAAGCGCGACGTGACTAACTGCATCCCCTATCATGCTCTGGCGTCGTAAGACTAAATAGTTTCCGAGCAGTGCGCACGCTATAGATGCCAACACTCCAACGAGAAGAGGAACTAGCTCCAACTGAACGAACTGGTTCATGAGGCAGCCTCAGCGGCCTGACGTGTTGCAGTTCCGTGGTTGACAGAAGCTCTGTCCTCATAAGAGGAGCCCGACTCAACTGCTTTTCCAGCGTTAGCCTTAGCAGCAGCAGCAGCAGACAGGGCTCTGAGTTCAGCAATAGAGCGGCGGCGCCTTAAAGCCACGGCAAAGACACCTCTGTTTGGTGAAAAGAGCAACGAAAGTATAAACAGTGAGAACGCGACTAAAACGATCACCGCTCCCGTTGGCAACCCATAATCGACCGATGAAATAGCTGCACCTATGTACGCAGACAGGCCTCCAAACAGTGCAGATATATAGACCATAATTGCACTTCTATCTGTCCAAAGCCTGGCGGTCACCGGTGGAATAATAGTTAACGCCACAATAAGAATCAGCCCGGCCACTTTCAGACCAATGACTGTTATCGCCAGCAACAGCGCCATCATTATAAGATCGATTCGCTGTACATCGTATCCTGAAACGCTTGCGTAGTCGGGATCGAAACACACTATGGTAAATTGTCGGCGATAGAAAAAGATCAAAACGCCCACAATCAACGATGCCACAGCGATTGTCTGCACTTCGCTCATAAGCATGCCGGCTGTTGAGCCCAGCAGGTAACTGGCAATACCCGCCTGCTTACCCGTATTCATTGTCTGGATAACTGTCAAAAGAACAATTCCCAGCCCAAAGAACACAGATAAAACCGAACCTATCGCCGCATCTTCATGAAGTCGAGTGCGACTTGTAATCCACTGGACAGCAAACAGGCCGACAACAGCACTTAACGTCGCACCAATAAGCAGCACCGGCATGAAGCGACCGTCCCCTGTCACAACTGCCTGAATCATGAAGGCAATTGCCAAACCTGGTAAGGTGGAATGGCTGATTGCATCCGAAACCAGGGACCGTTTTCGCAATAAAACAAAGGTCCCGATTGCAGCTGCACTGGCACCAAGTATTGTAGCTCCAATACAGACAAGCGCGGTGTTGTACCCGGCCGAAAGGATTAACGCCCGAAAGAACTGATCCATCTACTACCTTGACGAAGAAGCAGCCAGAATCGCACTCATCTCATCTAATTGAGCGGTTCCAAGCCTACCACCATACGTAGCCTGAAGATTACCAGGAGTGAACGTAGTAGAAACAGGGCCGTCGGCAATCTTCTCTCCATTAATTAACAGCAAATGATTGAAGTACTGCGGCACCGTGGAGAGATCGTGATGAACACAGACTACCGTTTTCCCTTCGTAGTTGAGAGTCTTTAGAATCTCAACGATGGCAGCTTCTGTTGCGGCATCCACCCCAGCGAATGGCTCATCCATAATGTAGAGATCCGCTCCCTGAACCAAAGCCCTGGCCAGAAAAACACGCTGCTGCTGACCACCAGACAACTGCCCTATCTGACGACCGGAAAACTTTCTAAGACCAACTTTACGTAGAGCATCGAACGCTAAATCCTTATGCTCCCGCTTTGGGAATTTGAACGGACCAATCTGACGATACAGCCCCATCATTACGATGTCTAATGCCGTCGCAGGAAAATCCCAGTCTACAGAAGCTCGTTGCGGAACATATGCAACACGTTCACGAACTTCGGCATACGGACGCCCAAAAAAAGTTACTGTTCCTGACAGCTTAGGTACAATGTTAAGAGCGGCTTTAATTAACGTAGATTTCCCTGCGCCATTAGGACCAATGATCGCAGTCATTGATCGTCGAGGCACATAAAAGTCTATGGAGTCCAGCACTGGCTTGTCGGTGTATGTAACGGTGAGATCGGACACCGACATCGGACTGCCTTCTTCTTCATTTACAACTTCAGGCAGCTCAAAATCTGCTGCGCCTTCTGATGAGGCTGATGATTCAAATAGGGATTTGGGCTGCGCGCGACGTCCAATTCCTGAGTTGGCTTCTACCATATTTCTTTATTTCATCGTGACTACGTTCAACAACAATTTTTCTGCCATCAGCAACATTTAAGTCGTCCGGAGAATCCACCTTTAGGTACTGATCCCCCTAATGCTCTTGCAATGATCGTCACATTGTGGTCGATCATCCCCAGATAGGTACCTTCGTAAGTACCAGGTGCTCCCATAGCGTCGGAGAAAAGTTCACCTCCAATTACAACTCTGTGTTGCCTTGAACGTGCTCCCTCTACCAACGCCATCACATTCCGGTCGGAAACGGATGACTCTACAAAGATCGCACCGATTCGTCTAGAAACAAGGGTTCCAACTATATCCTCAATACGTTTCAGACTCGCTTCACTATCCGTGGAAATCCCCTGAATTCCGAGCACTTCGAATCCATATTCTCTACCGAAATACCGGAACGCATCGTGGGCAGTAACCAGGACTCTCTGATCCTTGGGAACAGATGCGAGAATGCGAGTAGCATAAGCCGAGAGAGAATCCAGCTTGACCAGATACGCATCAGTATTAGCCCGATAAAGATCTGCATTTGCACTGTCTATGGATATCAGGGATTCTCTAACGTTCACTGCAACAGACTTCCAGATTCTAGGTACCATCCATACGTGCGGATCAAATCTGTTGGGGTAAGTTTCGTGACTTAGAAGTTCGGCCCTATCCAGATTTTCAGCTACGGCTATAACCGTCTTCTCTTTAGCCAGCCCTATGAAAAAGTCCTCAAGCTGAGCCTCCAGATAGAGACCATGCCAGAAAACGACGTCGGCGCTTGCCATTGCAGCGATATCGGATCTGGTCTGTCTATATGTATGTGGATCGACTCCCGGCCCCATCAGACCGACTACTTCAGCACGCTCACCAGCGATCTCACGCACCAGGTCTGCGATCATCCCTGTGGTTGCTACAATCTGTAGCTTACCTTCAGATGTCGTCCCCCTTGCATTCCCTTCAGGAGGCGAGCAACCAACTAGAATATTTGTGATAAAAACCACCGCAAGGGCGGAAAATCTGGCAAATTTATACATATATTTAGGTATAACTAACTTTTTCAATTGGCGCAACGGCGGGTTACGTTAAGCTCCCGTTTATGTCCCTATACCCTAGCCTTCTCATCTTTGAGGTTGGTCAAATGGGGCTCTGCATCTCCCGATGCCGAACTCGCTGGAGGGATGAGTAGACGGATATCCGATATCCCAGTTAACAGTTGGCCCCTCACCCCCGAAAGTCTTAACTTTCGCCGCATGCAGAATTCGATTTCCAAAAGGTCCAGGTTGCGCACCACCTCAGCTGCTAATTCGTCAGGTCCTACTTTTTCGAGGAGTAAGGTATATGCGATGGCTACGGCATTGAGCATCGCGACATCGCTAACATATTCTACAGCTGGAAAGCTGGAAGCACAGAGTTCGCGAGGACCAACAGAAGACGCCGCCGTTCTTAAGAAGGGAGTCCTGGAAGTCGATTTTGGCGCGGATTGGCGATCGGCGTACGACCGCTATAAAAGCAATGGCTCGAGCAAAACGGAGCCTTTAGGCAAACGGTGGAGTTTAGATTCTATCACCGCCAGCACCTTTCCAATTCTGACACCGATTCAGAATCTGGTCCGAACTCTTACTGGACTTTCCAATGCAGCTGTTTCGCTGGGTGGAACGTCAACAAAGCTGACTCAACGCACAACTACGGTTCCTATCGCCTTTTCTGCTGGAGTGACCAAGCGATTAACAGTTGGTGTGACGGTACCATTAGTTCAAGTTGAATCAGATGTTCTTTTTACGACCAAGGATGCCAATAGCAGTTCTGCCAACATCAGCTTCAATCCGGCACTTGGGAATTCGAGCATATTTGCATCTGACACGATGTTCATTAATGAAATGCAGCGTGCAGCAGCAGGAGTACGTAATTATTGCGCAGGTGCGGGAGCAGGCACAACAGAGTGTACATCAGCAGCCAATCTTCCAGATCAGGCAGAAGAGTTCGCTTCAGCGCTTAACGGAGTCTATGCACAAGGAGCATTTGCACCTTTACAAGGGAGCGACCTTCATAACGCAGTTGTAGCCAGATCCCAAACCTACATCGATCAGTTAAACGTATTTGCAGCAATTGGCGGCAGTGGAGTTCCTGCTATTACAGCAACTGGTGTTAGTCCAGCGACTCTACCGATTGCCACTCCAGAACTTCAGTTTTTAATTCAGTCCGCAGATTTTGGGTTAAGAGCAGATTCGATTGCATCACTCAAAAGGTGGAATCTAGGTGATATTCGAATCAACGCAAAGTTTCTGGTATTCGATGGTATTTCGAGCGAAACGCAGACACAAAGTAATTTCCGTACCCGACTTTCTGCGGGAGCATCACTACGACTACCTACCGGACACATCCCCTCAAGTGCGAACTACTTTGATCTCTCAAGCGGAATAGACGCAGTTGGTGTAGGAGTAGAAGGTTATTTCGACTTTCTATATGGAAAGAAGATGCTGACAAGCATTGTTGCAAAGTATGATGTAAACTTTGAAAGCACTGTCGCAACAAGGATATGGGACACACCACAACAGTCGTTTTTGGAAGATTTCAGAACCGCGACTGTAGATAGAAAGATTGGCAATGCACTTCAGTTTCAGATTACACCCAAGTATCTGATAAACGAGTTTATATCGCTTGGCTTGAATTACACACTACTAAACAAGCAAAAGGATTCGTACTCTGGAGCTACGGTAACTATTCCAGCGGGCGATTCAACAGGTGGTGTTGATGTAATATTGAATCCATCGACGATGGCAAATGAAAGCGGCTACACCGACCATAGAGTTGGCGCTGGCTTTTCTTTTTCTAATCTAAAGTCCTACAGCGAAGGCAAGGCGCGCATACCTTTTGAAGTTTCCTATTATAGATCGCAGTCTATCTCTGGCTCAGGCGGATACTTCGCCAAACAGAATCAGGATATGATAAAGATGAAATTATATATTCAGGTGTTTTAGCGACTTAACTACCCTTCGTGCTTATCTCTGCTGGGCAGGCCTCCCCAGCCCAGCTTTGTTCTGAGCCTGTCGAAGAATGTGGTATCCAAAAGTCTTACAACTTTAACTGAATTACTGGCGCGACAGACACGCAGAGTCTCGCCTTTTGAGAATTCGGCGCCAACCTGACCATCCGCAGTTATAAAAATCTCTTCCGACTTCTCGAATGATTCAAGTTCGACCACTGAATCCGGGTGCAGTACAATAGGCCGCACGGCTAATGCATGTGGCGAAACAGGAGTGATGATTATCGAATCCAGATTAGGCACTACAATCGGGCCGCCTGCAGAAAGACTGTATGCTGTAGAACCCGTTGGCGATGAGATAACAATCCCATCAGCAGTATAAGCTCCCAGCGTCTCGCCATTAACCTTAATCCGTACGCCAAGCACTCTGGCAAAACCACCTTTGTGCATCACAAGGTCGTTCAGGGCGAACCACTTTTCCTTGGAGTTCCCATCTGCATCCACAGTGAAACCGGACAGAGCCATCCTATCTTCAGTTTCATACTTGCCATCTGCAACTGAAAAAAGGGCAACCTCCAAGTCATCAATTCCGCTAGTAGTCAGGAATCCCAGACGGCCGAGATTTATCCCGAGTATAGGAACTGAAGCGCCATTCACAAATCGCGCAGCACGCAGGAATGTTCCATCGCCGCCCATGGATATAACAAAATCCAGATCCTTGGGCGACTTTAGACGATGAAAACCGGACAGGTTGCTCTTATCATACAACTCACTATCCAGATAAAGCTCTGCACCGATAGAAGGCGCAATAGCAGTAAGTCGTTCCAAATGCTGTGACAGCCCTTGGTAATCACCGTGTGCAATTACGCCTAACTTCATCGTTAACTTATGAGTGCAGGTAACTGTGGAATGTATTGTCTAACGGGATGCTGTTGTAGCAGAGTTGGACAAAGCTCTCACTCTATCCGCAATTCCATTCGCATCCAGCCCAGTAAGTTCCAACTGACGTTTACGCGACGCCTGCTCAACAAAAACATCAGGTATACCATGCGCGCTTACCAAGGCGGACTGATCCAGCTTGGAAATCACACTCCCCATATAGGCACCAAACCCGTTTACAACAGTACCTTCTTCAACAACCAGGAATCTCGAATGATTACTAAGCAACGCGTTGAGCGTAATTTCATCATGCGGCTTTAAATAACGGCAGTTTACAACTGTTACCGATATTCCTTCAGCAGCCAACAGCTCGGCCGCTTCGAGAGAGTTATTGACCATCGTACCAACAGCAAGGATAGCAACATTCTCACCTTCACGCAGCACTTCCCATGTAGCGTGAGGAATAGTTGAAATCTCATCCATCGAAGCTGGAATATCAGGTGAAGCGTCACGTGGATATCTGAGCGAGAATGGATGCCCGGACTCAACGCCTGTCTTTAACAGAGCAAGCATTTCTGCTCCATTCTTGGGCGCTGTAACTGTCATTCCAGGAACAGCCAGCATATACGCTATATCATAGATACCCATATGCGTGGGTCCATCCTCACCAACAAACCCGGCACGATCCATGGCAAACACAACAGGCAGATCCTGTATAGCTACATCATGAATAACGTTATCGTATGCGCGCTGCAGGAAGGTTGAGTATATAGCACAAACCGGACGAAGTCCCTGAGTTGCCATACCAGCAGCAAATGTGACTGCGTGCCCTTCAGCAATACCGACGTCAAAGAAACGCTTCGGATGTTTGCTGGCAAACCCGCCAACTCCTGTTCCGCTTGGCATAGCTGCAGTGATAGCAACAACGTCTTTGTTGCTGCTTGCGAGCTCTGTCAGCCCTTTTCCGAACAAAGCTGTATATGCAGGGTTCGCCGAGGACTGGGTGCGCTGCTTACCAGTTGCCGGATCGTGTCCAGGTGGTAGCGCATGCCATTTTTCGATACTCTCACCAGCTGGGAATCCCTTCCCTTTCTGTGTTATAACATGAACAAGACGAGGTCCTGTAAAATCTCTGACCGTCGCAAATGTATCTACGAGTGCATCGATATCGTGCCCGTCAATAGGGCCGAAGTATCTGAAGCCAAGCTCCTCAAATAAAACACCTGGAGTCAGGAATGACTTAACACTCTCTTCCCACTTCCGCACCCAGGTGGACATTGAGTTTAGTGGGCCAGGCATATTGTCTACAGCATTACCAATAGCCGAACGTAAACGATTGTATAGCGGGTTGCACTGAACAGAGTTGAGATACTTGGACATGGCACCGACGTTCGGAGCTATCGACATCTCATTGTCGTTCAGAACTACTATAAAATCACTATCCGATGCTCCGGCATTGTTGAGCCCTTCATATGAAAGGCCACATGTCAACGCACCATCGCCCAGAACAGAAACAACTTTGAATGTTTCACCGCGGATGTCGCGGGCTGCAGCCATCCCGAACCCAGCCGATATAGCTGTTCCGGCATGCCCTGCACCAAATGCATCGTAAGGGCTTTCGTTGCGCTTAAGGAAACCGGAGATTCCATGCTCCTGGCGCAAAGTATCAAACTGAGGGGCGCGACCTGTTAGCAGCTTGTGCGGATATCCCTGGTGTCCCACGTCCCAAAGGATCTGATCTTCGGGGGTGTTGAACACGGTCTGAAGAGCAATCGATAGCTCGACAACGCCTAACCCGGCTCCGATATGACCACCGGTTACAGAACAGGAATCTATTAAGAAACTCCGCATCTCAACGGCCAGCTCACGCAGCTGATCACGTGTCAGTTTACGTACGTCTGCAGGCGAATTGATGCGACTTAGGAGTGACATGTTTATACGTTAATGCTTACGGGTTAATACCAAGTTAGCCATCTTCTGAAGATCAGATGTCAACAGGCCGGCATCAGAAAGAGCCGAGCATCCTCGTTTGACCAACGAGTCCGCTCGTTTTAAAGCTCCCTCAACACCTAGTAGAGCTGGATACGTGCTTTTATTAGAAGCAATATCCTTTCCTGCAGTCTTACCGAGTTGATCCGAAGTTGCAGTTACATCTAGTACATCGTCGATAATCTGAAAAGCCAAACCCAGATCGGCGCCAAAGCTCCGTAAAGCGGTCTGTTTTTCCGGTAATGCCATTGCAGCGACACCACCTATCTCCGCTGAAGCGGCTATCAGAGCGCCGGTTTTAGTCCGGTGAATCTCTTCCAGCTGTTCTAGAGTAATTCCTAAGCCCTCGGCCCTGAGATCACGAAGTTGTCCTCCGATCATCCCCTCGGCACCTGCTGCACGGAGTAGCCCTTCTACAATTATAGCGGATTGCGTCGGTTTAAGCGCCATCGATTCTGCCCCCAACCCAATTGCACGTACCGAAACGGGGATCATGGCCAGTGCAGCCATAGTAGCCACGGGTACCCCAAAGGCTATATGGGTGGATGGCCGCCCTCTGCGAATGTCGTCATCGTCCATACATGGCAGATCGTCATGGACCAAGGAGTACGTGTGAATTATCTCCACCGCAGCTGCGATTGAACTGACATCCTGTGTACCTCCAGCGGCATCGTAGGACAACATCACAAGCAGCCCACGCATGGACTTACCAGGCCCTGCCAATGCATAGCGTATGGCCTCTCCGACTACCGGAGCCAGGTCAGATAATTGAGTAGAACAGACAGCTTCAACAGCCTGAGCAATTCGCTCACGCTCCGGTTGAAAGCTATTCCCGTTCAAAGTCCTGAGCTTCAATTGCGCCATCGGCCCCTTCTATTAGCATCTTCACCTTCTTTTCTGCACCTGAGAGCGCCTTGGATGCACTCTTCAGCACCTTCAGCCCTTCTTCGAATAGAGTCAGAGCCTTATCCAGTTCAACTGACTCGCTATCCAGAGATTCAACGATCTCTTCCAGGCGCCGCATATCTTTTTCAAACGACATCGGGATCTCGTTTAGTAGTTGGTTGAGCGCGTATTGTTCCGTCGCTAACGGTAAGATCGAACTCGGCTCCGTCTTTAAAGTCGCTAACACGAGTTAGAGTTCGACCGGTTTCCGGGTCCCGTGCTACAGCATACCCACGCGATAGAGTTGCCAAAGGGCTGAGAGCATTCATCCGTCCGGCTATCCCCTTCAGCTCTGAACGATGAACATCTATCATGGCTTTAGCATTGTTTTTTATACTGCGAGAGTAAGTAGTGAGCAGATATCTCGCATCGATCAGCCGACGACGCATCACCGAGTGGAGATCCCCTTCATATGAGCGTAGCATTTCGCCCAAATCCGCACTCACAGGAACAACCGCCTCTCCAGCAGCAGACGGTGTTGGTGCACGAAAGTCGGCGATCAGATCAGATAGAGAAAAGTCGATCTCGTGTCCTACTGCTGAGATAACAGGGATCGGGCAGGCGGCTATTGCACGCGCCAGATCCTCGCTGTTAAATGCCCAAAGATCCTCTTTGGACCCGCCACCACGACCAACGATCACAACCTCCGCCTGTCCCCAATCAACCACACGCTTAAGGGCTATTATTATCTCGTTGGCAGCTCCGTCGCCCTGCACCTTAGCCGGACTGATAACGAGCTGCACCTGCGGAGCACGCCGCTTTACAACCGCATAAATATCTCTGAAAGCGGCACCATCCGGGCTGGTGACCACTGCAATCACCGCAGGAGAATACGGGAGAGCACGTTTACGCTCAGGAGCCAGCAATCCTTCCTTCTCAAGGCGTTGCTGCGATTCCAGCAATGCCTTCTGCCACAGTCCATCACCACGTGCTTCAATCTTGGTGACCGTCAAGTGCAGATCACCACGAGCAGAATAAAACGTTAGACGACCAAACAGAGAAACTTCCATCCCGACATCTGGTGAAGTCGGGATTCCAATCTGATCACGCGACCAGACCACACAGCGAACCTGAGAAGTTGCGTCTTTGAGTGTGAAGTACCAATGCCCGTTTCGGTGTTTTTTGAAATCGGAAACCTCACCGCGTACCCAAAGTGGAGCCAACCCACCCTCAACAAGCATCTTGACCGTATCGTTGAGAGATGCAACAGAAACGGCAGACTCAGCGGAACCACCAGGAATTTCAATGGATTTGTTAGGAGTGTACAACTCAAAATCCATAGGGTTCTTTCTTGGACGGTACCGCATAAACGCTATTGTTGCTAACGAGCTAAGCTGCGTTGTGCAGAAACAACTGTATTCTGCAGCAGCATTGCAATTGTCATAGGGCCAACACCACCTGGAACAGGAGTTATCTGTGAAGCAACTTCACTGACAGACGCAAAATCAACGTCACCAACAAGTCGGCTGCCGCTCTTTTTTGTTGCATCTGCAATGCGATTGATCCCAACGTCGATAACAACTGCGCCTGGCTTAATCATATCACCTGTTATCAACCCTGCCTTGCCAACAGCTGTAATCAGGATATCTGCACGCCTGGTGTGGGAACTGAGGTCTTCCGTATAACGATGGCAGATTGTCACCGTACAGTTAGCCTGGTTGCCATCCTGAACCATCAGCGCAGCCATTGGCTTCCCAACTATGTTACTGCGGCCTATGATAACACATTCTTTTCCGAATGTGTCGACTTCAGCATAACGCAGCAGCTCCTGAACACCGGCTGGCGTACAGGGAATAAAGCCATCTCTGTCGCCAATAAGCATCTTGCCAACATTCATAGGATGGAAACCATCTACATCCTTTTCTGGATTGATTCTGCGAATAACTTCGTCTGCATTTATATGCTTTGGAAGTGGCGACTGAACCAGAATTCCGTGAACGTTAGGATCTGCATTTAATCTATCGAGATGATCGAGCAGCTCCGCTTCAGTTGTAGAAGCCGGGAGTTTAATGGTGACACCATTAATCCCTGCTTCAATAGACATCCTCTCTTTCGCGCCAACATATACGGCGCTAGCCGGATCGTCGCCAACAAGAATAACTGTCAACCCAGGCGTAATTCCCTGTGCCTTAAGCTCAACCACCTTATCTGCAACAGACGCTCTGATCCTGGCAGCGACCGCTGTTCCATCAATAATCTTAGCGGGCAATTCCGACAGCCCTCGTCTCACGGATTAGAACAACCTTGATCTGACCTGGGTATTGCAACTCGCTCTCGATACGTTTTGCTATTTCATCGGAGAGTGTTGTCATACGCGGATCGTCAACGATATCTGGAGTTACCAGAACACGCACTTCTCGCCCCGCCTGAATAGCGAAGACCTTTTCTACACCTTTATAACTCGACGCGATACGCTCGATACCTTCCAAGCGCTTCACATAAGTTTCAAATGCTTCGCGTCTGGCGCCAGGTCTTGCACCACTGATTGCATCAGCAGCCTGTACCAACACAGACACCTCCGACTCGTGTGGAACATCGTCGTGGTGTGCTGCAATGATATTTACTACAAGAGGATCTTCGCCGTAACGAGTCGCTACTTCCACACCAAGCTGAACGTGAGTGCCTTCGTGTTCGTGCGTCAGAACCTTACCAACATCGTGTAATAACGCTCCTCTACGAGCCATCTGCACATCAAGCCCAAGCTCTGCGGCCATAATTCCAGCCAGCCATGCAACTTCCTTGGAATGATTGAGAATGTTCTGACCGTAGCTTGTACGCCATTTCATTCTACCTACCAGCTTAAGAAGCTCCGGGTGCAGACCATGAACACCACTTTCGTAGGCAGCTGCTTCACCAGTATCGAAGATGTCCTTTTCGACCTCTTCACGAGCCTTTGCAACAACTTCTTCAATGCGGCCTGGGTGAATGCGTCCGTCATTTACCAGCTTCTCCAAAGACAGTCTGGCAACTTCGCGACGAACAGGATCGAAGCCAGCAACCACTACTGTATCTGGTGTATCGTCAATAATGACGTCAACTCCGGTTGCCAGCTCAAAGGCACGGATGTTACGCCCTTCACGCCCGATAATACGCCCCTTCATCTCGTCGTTTGGCAGAGCAACCGTGGAAATTGTAGTTTCCGCAGTCTGTTCAGCCGCAATTCTTTGAATCGCAAGGGCGATGATCTTCTTGGCTTCCCGCTCTGAATTACGACGCGACTCCTCACGAATCTCGCGAATTCTGTTTGCGGCATCTGCATGAGCCTCTTCTTCGAGACGCTTGATAAGCTCTGTCTTGGCCTCTGCAGCCGACATCCCAGCAAGGTGTTCAAGACGATTGCGCTCTTCAGCGATCAGCTTGTCCAGGTCCTGTTGCCGCTCGACAATTGTCTTCTCACGTTTCGTTACGTCAGCTGCCTGAGCCGAAACTTCACGTTGACGATTGTCGAACAGCTCCGATTTGCGCTCCAGGGCAGTCGTTCTCTCTTGGAGACGACGCTCATCCTGTTCTAAATCTGCCCGCCTGCGACGAGTTTCAGCCTCCCACTCTTCGCGAAGCTTTATCAGCTCCTCTTTTCCTGCGAGGAGAGCATCTTTGCGGAGAGCCTCAGCCCCTCTCTCCGCATCATTTATAATCCGCTGAGCAGTCTGTTCGGCCGCTCCACCAGCCGCTTCCAATCGGTCGTTTTCGGCCTTTACCCCTGCCTTACGCCCCAGAAAAAAGAAGGCCGCGCTTGCGGCAACTAAAAACAGAACCGCTCCTGCGGCCACAATAGCCGTATAGTCCATTAGGAGAAGTTAATCGCCACGCTTCGCCGGTGGCAGCCATCTGCGGATTTCATCCGACATATTTTTGATGTCTGCCTCTGTTTTTTCGATCGAAGCACGTAATTCAAACAGCTCGCCCGCAATTCGGAGCGAAGCAAGCAATACCGCTTTCGGGGTCTCAATAGCAGCCCCCGACTTCAGTATCTCTTTTATAGTAGAATCTACGTATTCTACAATTTTCCTGGTCTGGTCGGGAGAAGTCTCAGATCGGATAACCAGCTCTTCCCCCAAAAGCGTGACCTTGACCGCGCTTATCGGCTTCTTATCGCTCACTTAACCTCCTCCTCACGCTCGGACTGCTGCCGCAGAAACCGAATCTTTGACAGCAGCACATTCGTCCGCTGAGTCGCATCGTCCAGACGCGCCTTGAGTTCAACATTTTCACGCTGAAGCTCAAGAGTCTGATCTACATTCATCCCGCTCCCTTCAACATTCTCTTCGATCGACTTGAGCTTGGCTTCAGCGGTAATCGCCCGTTTACGATAGCCGGCCAGCTCGTCACCAAGGTTGGCAACGAGCTTCTTAAGAATAGCGAGGGATTGGTTTTCAGGATGCACGTTGTTTTATACCCAGCTCTTTTTCGAGAGTTTGCAGGATTTTTGTCCGACGCCCTTCGATTTCCTTGTCACGAAGCGTACGATCAGGGTGACGGAGCGTTAAGCGCCAAGCCAGACTTCGGAAGCCCTCCGGCACACCCTTCCCCTTAAACTCGTCAAATAAGGCGAGAGATTCCAGTAGGTCACCAGCGGCGGCCCTCAACACGGCCTCTACATCAGAGGCGTGTTGCTCATTACTCACCAATAATGCCAGATCAAATTCAGTAGATGGAGTTGTTGGCAGAGCTTTGTAGACAGGATAGCGCTTTGAACCAGTAAAAGCCGGAGTGATATCTATCTCAACCCCAAAAACAGGAGACGCCCAGACTGGAGAATCAAGTTCTATTGCACCGACACGGCCAATTGCAGAGCCGTCCAATGTGATAGTCCATCCGTCACCGACTTGATTTGGCAAGAACTGAACGCCAGCAGAGGATGGCGCTCCATCTTCATTTGAGGCCTGGATAAAAGCATTTCTTTTACCAAAGTTGCCATTAATGCCATACGCCGCATCAACCACTACCTGAGCAACATTGCGAGCATCCCATATATCGAGCTGCGGCGGCTTCGCATCCGTGAAATGCGCAGGATATCTATCACCGGTCAGAACAACTGCAGCCATTGTGCGCTCAGTTGGCAACCCTTCATGAGTCTTTGTGTTTTCAAAGGCAACGCCAACTTCAAACAGACGAATGTTACTAACCATATGAGAGAAGTTGTACTCAACCCTCTTCCCAAGTGTACTAATGAGATCAGAACGAAGCATCCCCTCATTTTCCGCCATCGGGTTCGTAAGTTTTACTCCCTTTTCACCAGCGTCAGCAACAAACGGAATTGGACGAACTTCAAAATATCCAGCTGAAACGAGCGTCTCTGTTACACGCTTACCAACCAGGTAAGCCGGTGAATCGGGAACATTCCCAACTCTGAAAGGACGCAAGTCATTAGAGAAGGAATCATATCCACGCAACCTCGCAATCTCTTCAATGAGATCTATCTCCTGCGTTACATCGGCTCTCCAACTCGGCACTTCAAAAGCAATGATATCGCAGTCGCCCGAAGGAGAGCAACTCATTGACTTGAACCCAACACTATTCAACAGTGACACACACTCAGCGCCACTTACCGCATCTCCGAGAACCTTCGTGACACGTGATGGACGCAATGAGACCTTTGCCTGTGGCGGCAGAGCATCACCAATCATCAGTGGCGCACCATCAACAGCACCACCAGCCAAAGAAATAATCAGAGCTGCGGCATAACGTGCAACTTCTTCGGCAGCATGCGCATCCATTGCCCGCTCAAATCGATAGCTGGCATCTGTAGAAACGCCTATTTTCTTACGCGTATTTCTAACACGCTGAGCGTTAAATACTGCTACCTCCAAAAAGATATCGGTGGTAGAGTCGCTTATCTCACTTGTAGATGCGCCCATCACACCAGCAATTGCCTGCGCTTTCTCGGCGTCGGCAATAACTGTCATTGTATCTGTCAGCTTTCTATCTATGCCATCAAGTGTTCTGATAGCTTCACCAGCGGCTGCCTTTCTTACAACTACAGCATTTCCTGCAATTTTAGAAAGGTCAAATGCGTGCAATGGATGACCCAACCCATGCAATACATAGTTGGTAGCATCAACAACATTGCTGATAGATCTTACACCAGCTCCGTCGAGTCTGCTCACAAGCCATTCCGGGCTTGGGCCAACCTGAACTCCGCGAATTACAAGCCCAATATAAAGAGGTGCTCCGTCCTTATCATCAACGGTAACTGTTACTCCACCAACAGTTCCAGAGCGATCAACACGAACTACCTGAGGAATTGCATCATATCCTTCAACAGAAGGGCGGCGTAACGCATTACCTGTGGCCGCTGCAATCTCTCGTGCAACCCCCTCATGCGAGAGAGCATCAGGCCGATTTGCACCAACATCTAAAATCAGTCGGGTATCGCCGGCATCATAGATAGAAAGAAACTTCGTACCAGGTGCAGCATCGGTTACAATCGGCAGGATGCCTTCGTGATCGAGACCCAGCCAGAGTTCCCGAGCAGAACATAACATACCGTTCGACGATTCACCGCGAATTTTGCGCTTCTCGATTTTAAAATCGCCCGGCAGTGTGGCACCGATTGGAGCAAATGGGTATTTAACTCCGGCAGTTACATTCGGAGCGCCACATACAACCGAAAGAAGTTCATCACCACCTGCATCAACCTTAGTCAGATTCAGATGTTCCGAATTGGGATGAGGAACAACTTCTACAACCAATCCAACAACAACATCCTTTAGATCAGAACGAAGAACTTCGAGATCGTCTACAGTGACTGCACGAGCAGTAATGAGATCTCGCAGTTGCGTTGGGCTAAGGTCAAAATCCGTGAAATCTTTCAACCATTTATAGGATACGTTCATTCTCCCACCTGCTCTAAAAAGCGGATATCCGAATCGTACAGTATGCGAATATCAGGAATCTTATATCGTTGCAATGCAATGCGGGCTGGACCCATACCGAATGCCCAACCTGTGTACTTTTCACTATCGACACCGGCAGCATCCAATACATTTGGATGCACCATTCCGGAGCCAAGAATCTCCATCCATCCTGTTCCCTTGCATGCAGGACACCCTGCGCCCTTGCACAACTGGCACTCCACATCCATCTCGGCAGATGGTTCTGTAAATGGAAAGTAGCTTGGACGGAAACGAGTCTTTGTCTTTCCAAAGAACCGGTTGGCGAAGTGAGATAACGTTGCCTTTAGATCGACAAAACTCACCCCTTCATCAACTGCCAACCCTTCTATCTGTGAGAACATTGGTGCATGTGATGCATCGAACGGATCGAGCCTGTAAACATTACCAGGTATCAATACACGAATCGGCGGCTCGTAAGACTTTAAAGTACGAACCTGAACTGGCGAGGTATGTGTTCTCATGACAACATCATCGCTCAGATAGATAGTGTCGTGTGCGTCTAGCGCCGGATGATCCGGCGGGAAGTTAAGAGAGGTAAAGTTATACCATTCAGTTTCTGCTTCAGGACCGGACGCAATCGTAAACCCAAGTTCTCTAAATATCGCGGCGATCTCTTCGATAACTAACGTGACGGGATGGCAGCTACCTTTAAACTGTTGCCGCGCAGGCATCGTAAGATCGATCCCGCTTCCGACGGCCTTTGAGGCACTGACAAAGATGTCATTACGTTCGTTATAGATACGCTCCAACTCGGTTTTAACGGTGTTAAATAACCGACCTGCGACCTTTTTATCGTCACCATCAAAAGAAGGAACCTGCTTCTGTAGGTCTAACAGCTTTCCGTTGGAACGGCCGAGATATTCTGTACGAACAGCTTCCAATGCCTCAAGCGTCGCTGCTGACTGAATTGCAGCGGCCCCTTGAGTCTTGAGCTCGTTCGCTAAATCCGTAAAGGATGTAATGTTCGATTGTATCACAAGAGCTAGCTATATAAAAGATATGGGCGGATCCAATAAGATATCGGACCCGCCCACCTATTCAAAGGATTAATTCAGTATGGATGACTGAACTTATGCAGCCTGCTGTAAGGCGGCGCGGACCTTGTCGGCTAACGCCGCAAAGGCTGCTTCGTCATGTACAGCGATATCGGCCAAGACCTTACGATCGATTTCGATACCGGCCTTTGCAAGCCCATTGATGAATGTGCTGTAATTCATGTCATGGAGCCTTGCTGCAGCATTAATACGTACGATCCAGAGGCGACGGAATTCGCGCTTCTTGTTCTTACGATCGCGATACGCGTATTTCCATCCGCGCTCGACGTTTTCCTTAGCTGACTTCCATAACTTGCTGCGGGCGCCGAAGGCACCGCGCGCAGCTTTCATTATCTGACCTTTACGCTTTAAGCGCGCAACATTTGATTTAACGCGTGGCATTTATTATCTCCTTGAGCCGGTTAGGCGACCAATAGTCGTTTTATAGCTCTTTCTTCACCCCGTGTGGCCAACAATGCTGGACGACGGAGGTTACGTTTGCGCTTTGGCGACTTCTTTGTCAAAATGTGGCTTTTAAAGGCCTTAGAGCGACGAACTCGGCCAGTTCCCGTAATGGAGAACCGCTTCTTCGCGCCTTTGTGAGTTTTCATTTTCGGCATTATACAATCCCCTTATTTGGGAGCCAAGATCATTGTCATAGACTTCCCTTCAAATTTGGCATCGGATTCGATCTTGGCCACGTCCACCAGCTCCTGGGCGACACGGATTACGACCTTACGTCCAAGCTCAGGATGGGCTATCTGCCTTCCCCTGAACATCAACGTTACCTTCACCTTATTTCCTTGACCCAAGAACTCTCTAGCGTGTCTAGTCTTAGTTAAGAAATCATGTTCATCGATTCCAGGGCGGAACTTCACCTCTTTCAATTCAATGACATGCTGCTTCTTCTTGGCCACACGTGCCATCTTGGCCTGCTCGAACTTGTACTTTCCATAGTCCATAATACGAACTACAGGAGGACGAGCCAAAGGAGCGACTTCTACCAAATCTAGCCCTTGTTCCTGCGCGCGCCCAAGTGCGGATTCAACATCCATAATACCAAGCTGACTCCCATCGGAGCCGATAACACGCAAAGGAGAAAACCGGATTTGCCGGTTAACACGGGGAGCTTTAGTGGCGTCGGAAATAAGGAATACCTCAGTGTGAAGAGAAACAAAAAGCGCGACCTCTGACATAGAGCCCGCGCTAGCTCGCACCACAACGGTTGTGGTGCGATTCAGCAAAGACTCCAACAGCACACCTCTAACGAACAGAGGGCCAAAGGGTGGAATGGGCGCCCGCCCATTCACTTTCCGCGTTTTATTGAATAAAGAAAAGTAGCATCGTGCCTGAACTTACGCAAGCTTCGGGCCTATCCGCAGAGAGTATAGGATTTTCTCATTAGTGCGAGCCTGCCCGCTATCTTAAGCCGGCTATCCTCTGAGGGTATAGGATTTTCCATCGTGACTGACCTTTCCAGTAGAAACCTTGGCATCGTGTGGGAAGATCAGGGTCCAGTCCTCGTCCATTGCCTGCTTTAGCAACTCACGTTTGGTCTCGAGGCTGACCAGCGGCTCCAGATCATAACCCATAACCCACGGCAGCGGCAGGTGACAGTGAGTGGGCACAATATCACCAAGATAAATTGCCTTTTCCCCACCGGACTCGAGCACAACACTTTGATGAAAACGTGTATGCCCAGGTGTGACCCTTACAGAGACGCCAGTCATGAGCTCCACGTTCCCATCAAGCAGCTTCAGCTTTCCCGAGTCGTATATAGGAACATAGTTACGGGGAAAGTAACTGGCCGCAGTACGTTCATTGGAGTGAGTTGCCGAGTGATACTCACCCGCCTGAACAAAATATGTAGCCTTGGGAAACGTCTGCTTTACAGATCCATCCTCATCTAAAAAAGTGTTCCCGCCAGCATGATCGAAGTGCAGATGAGTATCGATTACAAACGATACGTCGTCTACAGAATATCCAAGCTCTGCGAGTCCATCTTCCAACGCTGTTCGCCCGTGGCTGCCTTCGTTCTGAATGCCGTAAATCGATTGAAACTTTTCATTCTCTTTATTGCCCGACCCGGTATCCATCAGAATGAGGCCGTTGTCGTGTTCAACCAGCAAGCAACGCATACCCAACTGAATACGATTCTTCTCATCAGCTGGAATGCGTTTTTCCCAAAGCGTCTTAGGCACAACACCAAACATTGCGCCACCATCAAGCTTCTGACCGCCAGCCTGAATCGCATGTACTTTAAGGGAGCCTACATTGAAAGACTCAACCAATGGCTCTAATCTATCCATAAAATCCTAATTCGTTTTAGAATGGTCAGGGGTACAGATAATTGTCACAGGTACAGATACAGAGAATTACAACATGTACAGAGATAGTTGACACTATGCAATCCTGTCGTCGAACGTTGCCCTCGGAAGTGGCGACCATCTCCTGCCACGTTTAGAAGCGTTCGGTACGGCAAGACGTTGCAAATCGTGTAATGTGGTTATACCACGATCGGCAGCTTCATCCAGCATTTTTAACAGGCAATGTGCTGTGACAACAGCATCACCGGCTGCACTGTGTCTTACACTGCGCTTCAATGGATAGTTGTCAGCAACACCAGCAACACCGTAGTGATGTGCAACATGATCCAGAGTTTTACGCGGAAGCTGCGGTAAAAGTGCGCGCGCCAGCTTTACCGTGCAGAGAGTAGTTGCCTTGGAAGAATTCAAACCAAAAGCAGATTCCAACTCAGAGCTGACAAACTTCCAGTCAAACGGAGCGTTGTGCGCAACAAACACATTGCCTGTTAAAAGCTCCACAATTCGGGGGGCAATTTCAGCAAACTTCGGTTGACCGGCAACCATACTGGAATCGATTCCAGTCAACCTTGAAATGAATGGAGAGATTTCATGTTGCGGATCGACGAGCTGTTCATATATCTCAACAATTTTGCCGTCCTTAACTATTACCGCCCCTATCTCGGTAATACGATGACCTGCAGAAGGACTACCACCCGTTGTTTCGACATCAACAACTACATACGACAGGTTGGATAGACTCATCGCAGTGTTTACCATGCATCGTCCCTACTTACTGGACACGACATACATCTGGGGCCACCACCACCACGAACCAGCTCATTACCGATCATGGAAATTACAGCACGTTCATCGTCCGCTATCTTGGTCATCCCTGTCAGGAAATCCTGTGCGGTAACAACCTTGTAGCCTGCCAGCTTCAACTGCGCCAGAGTAGCTTCGTTACGTGCGTAACTGATAACCAACCCCGGTCGCATTGCTACAAAGTTACAACCCGATGCCCACTGTTCACGCTCCTGCATCGCACGTGTTGGCCCGCCACAGATAATTGGATCCATCCGCATTCCGCAGGCACTTAAAGCATCGAAGATGTTGGCTTTTTCGTGAACCGTTGCATCCCCTTTATGCCAGTGCAGGATCGAGAGACGCTCGGGGCCGATGAAATGTGGTGCATGCAAAACGCACTGTTCGCGATCTATCTGTGTGAAGATCATGTCGAGGTGAATTGCAGTGTTTTCACCAGGCATTACAACCACGATAATATCGGTAATCGAGGTCTTGCTGAAAACCAGGCGTGCGAGCTCATCGATTGCGGCAGGGCTCGATCTCTCACTGAACCCAATCATGAGAAGATCGGGACGAATTGGATGGACGTCCCCGCCTTCCAATGTATAGTTGAACCTGCGCTCTACTGATCCGTCGTACAACAACCCCGCATTGCTCAACTTCGGATGGTAAGCAAACAGGGTTTTCATGATAACCTCTTCCAGCCAGCGCGCACCGTACCGCATGGATCCGATCATCACGTGCTGATTGATCCCCATAGCGGTGTCACGCGTAAAAAAGAGGTTGGGAACTGGAGGCAGAACATACCCAGCCTCATTTAACAGCTTCGCCAGAGGGCCGGCTTCCTCGTCCTTACCCTCAATTAAGGTTTTGACCAGGTCAGAGGGGGCCATCTCACTGAGCTGCTTGGCTAATCTGTCCGAGGCGACAACCCCGGTGGCCTCCTGAATTACAAACTTCCGTGCACCATCGATCTCCATTGTCTCCGACAAAAGGTCACGAACCTGGTACACTCTGGCAAAACGCTCCAATACAGCGACGAAACGCTGGTGCTCTTCCCGAGCAGTCTCGAGGTGAATTATGTCGTCGTAGAGATAGTCTTCCCTGGTGTTAGGGGTCACCGCCAGGAGCTCGGGCCCAGGCGAGTGGACTAACACTTCTCGTAAACGTCCGATCTCAGATGTGATATTAACTGTCATGCTCTTGAAAAATAGCCAATTGCGCCCCAAGTCTGCTCACTTTAGTTTGTGAAATGATTCACAAGCTCGATTCTCCTGGAAATAAAAAAGTAGCTGAATCCACAGTTCGCCGCTTAACGGTATACCTCCACTACTTGGAATCCCTCCCGGAAGCTGAGGCGGTCTCGAGTGACGAGCTTGCAGTTCTGGTGGGCACAACTCCCGCTCAGGTCCGGAAAGACCTCTCCTTCTTTGGGTCGTTTGGAAAAAGGGGGCTCGGCTACCCTGCTACCGAACTGGTAGAGCAGCTTTGCACTATTTTAGGGCTGGACAGGACCTGGAAGGTATGTATTATTGGGGCCGGAAAGTTGGGGCTGGCACTCGCAAACTACCCTGGCTTTGCAGGTCGAGGATTTCAGGTTAGCGGCGTTTACGACACAGATCCCAACAAAATTGGCGGTCCCTGGGATGCGCTGACCATTAGAGACGTCGCAAATCTTAAGGCCGACTCAGGTGCCAGGCCGTACGACATTGGTGTCATTGCAGTTCCTGCGAGCTCTGGGCAACAGGTAGCCGACATACTTGTTGATGCCGGCATTAAGGCTATCATGAACTTTGCACCTGTTCAGATCACAGCCCCGAACGATGTCGTTGTGCGTATGGTTAACATGGTTCTTGAATTTGAAGCTCTTTCGTTCGCACTTACACAGCGTTCGAAATAATACGGAAGTTTACAACGTGCGGGAAGCTCTTTCGTTTGCACTCACCAAGCACTCAAAGTATTACGCAAGTTTACTGCGCACGCAAAGCTCTGAATAGCTTCACAAAGTCGGACGGAGGGAGAACCTCCGGACGCACTTCCGGATCGAGACCAATGCCTTCTAAGAGCTGAATAGCCTCTTCCGCTGACATTCCGTTTGGCCGACTGGAAACTGTTCGAACAACTCTTCCCAGCTGCTTACGACGCAACCCAAAGATCGCCAGCACAAACGATTGGAATGCACGCTGATCTTCAGCAGGAATTAAAGGATTTGCTTTGGGTGTAACACGAATAACTGCCGAGTCCACGCCAGGTGGTGGAAAAAAAGCTTTAGGGGGCACCAGAAACAGATATTCAACATCTGCAATTACCTGTAAATTCACAGAAAGAGCCCCATACACCTTACTGCCTGGGCCTGCTACAGCGCGTTCAGCAACTTCATGCTGAATCATAAATACAGCAACTCTCGGCATTGGTTGCTGTAAAGAGTGAAATAAAATTGGCGTAGTAATGTAATAAGGTACGTTGCCAGCAAGCACGTAATCATCATTTACAACTTCACCGACTTTAACCTTCAGAACATCATTCTCTATAAGTTCGAAATCTGCAATCCCACTTTCGGTAGTTTTTGCATCTCCGGTTCTTATACGTAATCCTGCAAACTCAGGATTCCTGTAGCGATGCCTTAATGCTTCAGCAAGCGCTCGATCCAATTCGATTGCGACAACCTTCCCAGCTCTCTCAACCAGAATATCTGTCAGGGCACCACGACCGGGACCGATCTCCACAACAGTATCAGACGGTCCAAGGTTAAGAGCATCTGCAATCTTATTTAAGACTTCTAAATCAGTTAGAAAGTGTTGTCCAAGTTTTTTTAATACAGGAGGGTGCTGACTACGGCGCATTTAGCTTTTTAGTACCAACAGAGTTAGATCGTCAAGCACAGGAACCCCCTGCGTGAACTTGTAGAGATGTTTAAAGGTGCAATCAATAATATCTTCCGGTTCACTGGCGATACAATCTCCTACCACCTTTAAAACTGCCTCTTCACCCAATCTAACACCATTAGGATCGCGAGCGTCAGGAAATCCGTCGGTGAAAAGCACCAACCTATCCTTATTTACATCCCAGCTACGCTGAGACGACGAGGGCGGATCATCAACCATTCCAACCGGTGGATCCAATGCTCTCAATCGCTCACACCGCCCATTCTCACCGAACACAAAGGCGTGTGGATGCCCGGCGTTCGCATAGGTAAGTGTCCCGGCCTCACGATCTATAATTGCATAAAACAGAGATATAAACATCTCAGTGTTGTACAATTCGTCTCTGAGAGAGTTGGCAAGCCCGCCCAACACATCCTTAGGATCGGGGTTATCCTGAGCGTGAATTGCAGCTGCGCTTAAGGTCAGAGCCATTATCAATGCAGCGCTGTAGCCATGGCTTGAAACATCACCGATCATTACACCAACGCGTTTTTCGCTAAGCTTGAACAGATGATAAAAATCGCCGCCAACACTCTCTGCCGGGATAACCCGGGCTCCAACTTTACAATTTGGTTCAACCACGCTGACTTTTGGAAGCAGCTTCATCTGAAGATCATGCGCTAATTGAACTTCCCGCAACAGACGCTGCTGTTCGATAGACGACTTGATCAGCTTTGCATTTTGAATTGCACTGCCAACCTGCGTGGCAACTGCAAGAACAAGCTTGATGTCACCAGCGCTGAATGGAACGTTTTCACGACGGTCAGAGAGCGTGATTACTCCTAAAAATTCCGTTACCCCTGTTGTATTTGTCCAGAGAATAGGAATAGCAAGCATCGCTCCGTGCCTGAACGGATCATCGACATCTTTAGTATTGGCGTCTAATACAACAGCCGAACCCTTCAGCGTCCTCACTGAAATACTTTCGTTGTCAGTGAGACTGATTCTAGGTGGAAGCGAGTCGAGCGGCACGCCAACCGCTGACACAGGAATAAGCGACTGCGTATCGTTATCGCAGATTAAAATCGCTCCTTTCCGAGCCCCAACAGTAGCCGACACTTCTTTCAGAATAACAGATGCTGCTTCAGATAACTCAATTGTACGACCGAGTATCTCACTAATCGAATACAGGAGATTTATCTCCTCATACCTCTCAGCAAGTTCATGTGCTGCATTATCCAGCTCATTTTCAAGACTTAAGACTCGTTCGCGCATCTCTATCGATTCAGAATAAGCCGAACTACATGGCCCGTATCTGTAATTTCCTGTTCAATTTTATCTAGAAACTGATCCATCAGATACAAACCACGCCCGCCCTCAAGAGTTATACGATCTGGACTGGTCGGATCTGCGATACATTCATGCAAGTCGAAGCCCTCCCCTTGATCATAAACTTCAAAAATCAAAGCGGAGTCAGAGACTATCCCGCGCACTCTAACAGTCTTTAACGGATCTTCCTTGTTTCCACGCAAAATAGCATTGCTTACAGCTTCACTTAGCGCAACAGGAAGCTCCAGATCGGAAACTCTATGAGGAAATTTTAACTCGCGACATAGGTCGGTAGCCAGTCTTACGACACGCTCTACCTGACCTACATCGCTGGGAAACTCAAGTTCTAAAGCAACAAATTGTCGACTCATGCACCTCGCCTAAAAGCTCTCGATGGCTTTTTCTCTATTTTCTGATATGAGAAAAAGTGTATCGAGCTTGGTCAGCTCGAAAAGAGTCTTTAGGTCGTCGTTTAGGTCGGAGAGCCGCAACTCGCCTCCATGCTCACGAATTTTCTTACTTAAAGAAACCAGCACACCCAGACCAGAACTATCTATATAGCCCGTCTGCGTAAAATTTATTAGAAATTTACGGGCCCCACCTTCCAGCTCGTCCAAAACCCGTTGCTTCAACTCCTGGCGGTTTCCGACGATCAGTTGACCCTCTACGTCAATCAAAGTTATGTCTTCCTGCTTTTTGATCGAAAATGGCATAAACCACTCCTGACTGTGACGTAATGGGACACCCCATTACTCGTTCTTTGCAACTTTACTGCTTCGTTCTATAGACTCCCAATTGAGATCGTCTGTACCGCTGTCACCGATGACACATCGATGATATCGTCTACAGTTGCACCTCGAGAGAGATCTGCAGCTGGCTTGGACAACCCCTGAAGAATAGGACCAATCGCAGTGGCTCCCGATAGCCTCTGAACGAGCTTGTAGGAAATATTCCCTGCATCCAGCGAGGGAAAAACCAATACATTAGCCCGCCCAGCGACCTCTGACCCTGCAGCCTTCCTACTGGCAACAAGAGGTACCAATGCAGCATCACCTTGCAATTCCCCGTCCACAACGAAGTTTATAGAGCGCCTACGGCAGATCTCTATCGCCTCATGCACCAGATTGACTGATGCGCCTTTGGCGCTCCCCTTCGTACTGAAAGAAAGAAATGCAACTACCGGCTCATCCCCCACAATTCTTCTGCGATCCTTAGCGGCTTCAATTGCTATGTCAGCCAGCTGTTCAGCGGTCGGATATGGGACAACGGCACAGTCGGTGAAAGTAAGGACCTCCGAGGGCGAATCCCAGCTCTCCGAGCTACTGGAAGACGATTTAACCATGTAGAAGGCACTTGAAATGGTTTTTATTCCCTTCGCAGTACCAATCCGCCTGATAGCAGCTCTTATAACCTCGCCCGTAGTGTAAACTGCCCCAGCTACAAACGCATCGGCCTCACCTTCAGCAACCATTGTTGCCGAAACCGTAAGAGCATCTTCACAATCGACAATTTTTGCGTTTGCGATTCCAAGCTGATTGACTCTTTTTACTGCTTCAATCACTCGTTCGTCTTTAAACTCAGGATACAGAATGGTAGGATGGATATCAGAAGCCCGCTTCCTGAGCCTGGAAATAAAGTCAGCCACTATATTCTCGATACCGAACTATTACAGAGCCTTTAACTGTTGTGGGCAAATTTAAGCCGAAGTGCGCTGGCGACATATGGATGCACAACATCCTTTACGTCCCCACCGTATTTAGCTACTTCCCGAATTATGCTCGAGCTGATGTAGGTTGTTTCCACCGACGGAACCATAAAGATTGTCTCTAAGTTGGGAGACAAAGTTCTATTCATGAGCGCCATCTGGAATTCGTATTCAAAGTCACTTACGGCTCTCAAACCGCGGACCAGCAGATTCGCACCCATCTTTGCTGCAAAATCCACAAGAAGACCATCTAACCTGTGCACCTCAATGCCTTCGTGACCGTTTAACACTTCACCGATCATGTCAAAACGCTCTTCGAGTGTAAACAAAGATTGCTTGGAAAGATTAGGGGCAACCGCAACAATGAGCTTATCTACAAACTGACTGGCGCGCTTGATAACATCTTCATGACCGCGGGTTATCGGATCAAAGCTACCAGCGTAAATAGCAATCTTAGGCATTATTTATAAAAGGTGATACTTGATGTACCATATCGCCTGGTGTCCCCTCCTTCAGGCATCCTGATAGCCGAAGCATGTTCGATACCAAGAATCCTTGAAAACGGAACTTCCAACCAGCGCTGAGCGAGCAACACAGCTGTATCATCAGCATATGGAGGGTCGGCGAATGCAACATCAAAGGAGTATGCATCTATGTTTGCTACAAATTTAACCGCATCACCCCGAATCACTGTAGCAAAATCTTCCGCACCTAAGCTTTTTAGGTTCTGCCGGATGATTGCAATCGTACCCTGGTTTCTCTCCACGAAGGTGGCTTCGCTGGCTCCACGGGATAAGGACTCTATACCTAGGGCTCCCGAGCCGGCACAGAGATCCAGCACCTTCGACTCGGGCAACTTCGGGGAGATTATACTCATCCATGCTTCGCGCACTTTGTCAGCTGTTGGACGCACTGCGTCCCCAGCGGGGGCTTTAATTAAGCGCCCCCGCCATCTCCCCGCTACTATTCTCATTCAGTGATGTTCAGATATCGATTATAAGAGTTCAAGCCCGCAGAGTTTCGCCTGCAACTTGTTATATCCTCTATAATCATCCCGCTCAAGGCGATATGCAATATCTATCTTACTGCCGGTATCCAGAACCTCGGCATAACGGCCCATCCCCCAGCCAATCGCGTCTATGTGACCGTTGTTGGTAAGCAGCTGCACCTTAAGAGTGTCGCGCCCAACAATGCGAGGTGGCGCGGCCAGTTCAACCTGACGGGAAGCAAAGACAGGAGCTGGATTGGACACACCGTAAGGCTCAAAGTGCTTTAGGAATGTTTCCAGCTCATCAGTAGCATCGTTAATATCTATCTCTGCATCGATCTTAATTTCCGGGATGAGATCACTTTCAGTTAAGGCCTCTTTTGCAATCGCATTAAAACGCTCCGCAAAAGCCTCAATATTCCCTTCATCTACAGTCAACCCGGCAGCTGCTTTATGGCCGCCGCATTTAACAAGAAGTTCCTTACAATCCATTAATGCATCGTGAAGATTGAAAGCGGAAATGGAACGACCACTCCCCTTCCCAACACCATCTTCAATTGCAATAAGAAAAGCCGGACGCCCAAACTGTTCAACAATTCTCGATGCAACAATTCCAATCACGCCTGGATGCCAGTCGCGAGAAGCTAATACGATACCGTATGTTTCATCGAGGTTCATCGCGCTAACCATCTCGGCTGCTTCATACTTAACTCGCCTGTCCATCGACTGACGCATAAAGTTAAGATCTTCGATCTCGCGGGCTAATGAGTTGGCATGAGGGCGGGAGTCAGACATAAGCAGCTCTACGCCCATCAAAGCATTTCCGATTCTACCAACTGCGTTAAGTCGTGGAGCAAGGGTGAATCCTAATCTCCCTGCAGTTACAGCCTTCCCTTCCATTCCTGATGTACGCATCAGGGCCTGCAAGCCGATGTTATGCGTGTCGTTCATCATGCGGAGACCATAACGAACAAAAACTCTGTTCTCGCCGCGTAGCGGAGCAATATCTGCAACAGTTGCCAACGCAACAAGATCGATCATCTTCCAGACAAATGCATCGGGAACTCCCATCGCACCAGCTAAAGCAAGTGCGATCTTAAATGCCACGCCTACAGCTGCGAGATCTTTGTCAGGATATTCACAACCAGGCTGACGTGGATTTAATATCGCCAGGGCATTTGGAAGATCGCCGCCTGGGAGGTGGTGATCTGAAATAATGACGTCAATACCAAGATCATTCAACTCGTCAACAGGGCCAAGGGCGCTGGTGCCGCAGTCGCAGGTTATTACGACGGATGCTTTAATCCTGGCCGCCTGCCTCACGCCCGCTGCGCCAAGATCATAACCGTCCGTAATTCTGTTGGGGATGAATGGAAGTGCAACACCACCAAGCGCACGGATTGTCTTTACAAGAATAGTTGTGGAACACATACCATCCACATCGTAATCGCCGTGCACCATAACGGTTTCACGCTCTTTGATAGCAGTAACAAGTCTATCAATTGCATCCGTCATCCCAGTCATTAAAAAGGGATCGTGCAGATATTCCAGGCGTGGCCTTAGAAACAGCTTTGCAGCTTCCAAGGTGGTGTATCCACGTAAAGCTAACAACCGAGCTACGTCGACAGGGAGATTCAACTTGTTTGTAAGCCGGTCGATCGCCCGCTTATCAATCTTAGGCGGCGCAACCCACTTTAATGCTTGCATCTTTGCATCAATCACAATTTTCCCTTCCACAATTTATCATGTTTGGTCATTGGTTCTCCCAACATAGCGACCTCTTTACGAAGCCGGACTTTTTCCTGCAACAACGCTGCCTTCTCTTCTTCACTAGCTAATGAAATGAAGGTATCTATCTCACTAAGCCTGTCCCGCAGGTTTCTGCTAAACATTTGCGATACTGACGAGTTAATTGTACCCGAAATATCCGCAATGGATTCAACTTCGGAAAGCAAATCATTCAGAACTTGAATAACCTCCGGATCTAGCTGATCAGCGAGTGATTCGACTGTAAATCCTTCGCCAAGCTCAACTATTGTTTCGAATATCGTACGATAATCTTCGTCTCTAAAATGGTCAGCTGTGATCTGCGATTCAATACTTGGCAGTCGACTCGGCTCTGCAAGCAGAGCCGTAACTATCGCTTTCTCTGCGGCAACACCCTGTTTCTTTCCACGCTTACGTACAGTTCTAGCGGGAGGGGCATCTTGTGGCATTATAAACTGATGGTCGTACTCTTCTGCAAATACAGGTATCTCTTCTAATACAGCTTCAGCCACTCCAACCTCACGCAATAGGACATCTTTGGCGATTCCAGTCTTCTCAGCAGCTCTTGATATGTAGATTTCTTTCAACAATGGATCTGATGTAGCTCTTACTGTTGGCAGAATCCTATCTAAAGCCTTTCGTTTTTTTTGTAGCTCACTAAACCAACCACCTCGTTCCAGAAGTTGCAGCTTTCTCTCAAAGATATCCACCGATTGGGATACGTACTCTTCAAGGGCTGCAGCTCCACGCTTTCGAACGATAGTGTCGGGATCTTCTCCATCAGGCAATGTTATAACTCTCACCGCCATACCCTGCTTCAGCAACTCATCGCCAGCTCGGAACGTTGCTTTTAAGCCTGCCTGATCGCTGTCATAGATGAGATACACATTTTTTGTATACCGGCTTATCAACTGAGCCTGAGCATAAGTGAGCGCTGTTCCTAATGGAGCTACTGCTACATTCAGCCCACTGATCATGAGCCGTATTGCATCGAAATATCCTTCTACGACAAACGCTCTGTCTTCTTTGCGAATGTCGTTTTTAGTCCAGTTGAGAGCGTACAGTGTTCTTCTTTTAGCGAACGCCTGAGTTTCCGGGGAATTAAGATACTTTGGTTGAATATCACCTAAAGCTCTACCACCCAATGCAACAGTGTTTCCTGTGGCGTCCAGTATCGGAAACATTAACCTGTTACGAAATCTGGGACGCGCTTCGCTGTTTTCATCTGACTTTGACATAAGTCCAGACTCTAACAATTTATCAGCTTCGTAACCCAGAGTTTCCATATGTGCGCGAAACACGCCTATCTCGCGTGGCGCATACCCAAGACGATACGGTTCGATTATATCCCGTGCAAATCCACGCTCATCCAGGTAATCGCGTGCCTGTTGAGCAGCGGGGGAAGACCATAGCTGTTCAGTAAAAAATTCGGACGCTGCTGCATTTATCTCCCAGAGCCACTCTCGCGGGTCTGGCCCCGCACGCTCTGGTGTATTATCAGGGATAACTATACCAACAGTCTCAGCGACAGATCGGACTGCATCCGGAAAGCTTAAACCAAGATGCTTCTGTAGAAAGTTAAAAACATTTCCCGATTCCTGGCATTTAAAGCAGTGATACATCCCACGTTTCGGAGAAACCGAAAAGTTGGGATTTTTTCCACCATGGAATGGACACGGACCGCGATAATCAGCGCCGCTGCGCTTTAGAGTTACATGCGAGCCAATAATCTGAACAATGTCAGCAGACTCCCTAACTCGGTCAACCAGCTCTGGAGGGATCAAGAAAGCTCCACAACGGTTACACCAGCGCCACCTTCGTTCCAGGCACCAATGCGAAAATTCGAAACCCTACGTTCCGCCCTTAGCATAGCATTTACACGCTCGCGCAAAGCTCCAGTACCCTTACCGTGAATTATCCGTAGTGTTTTCAAATCTGCCCTAATTGCGTTATCCAAAGCGTGCATTACAAGGTCGTCCACATCTCCAACTCTCATACCACGCAGATCAACTTCATTTTTTGCGTCAGCTTCTGGAATATCCCCAAAAACCTGAACCGCTATAGGAGGTGGTGTATAGTCGACCTTATTTAACTGTTTAAGTGGGACTGTCAGCTTCATAGCTCCAACAGCTACAACGGCCTTACCGTCCCTGATGTCGATAATCTGACCAACCTTCCCACCTATTGTAGACACTTCAACGCGGTCTCCTACTACACATTGAACCGCTTTTCCTGCAGATGACTTTTTAGGATGCGCTCCCGAATCACTTTTATCAAGCCTATCCAATGCAGATTTCTGCAATAACACCATCTGCTCAATCTGCTTTCTGGCCTGCTTAACAATTAAATCATTCGAATCAGGTGAACCAAGGCTCGCAATTTCATCAGTTGCAGATGCGCCAATACTTCCATTGTTATTGCGATTTACATTGCCCGCTCTACCAGCCACGCTATCGAAGCTATTAACAAGGTTTGCCTTAGCGATAGCAGTGACTTCCTGTAGATGCTTGATAGTCTCTTCTACCTGCTTTTTTGCTTCGAGGAGATACTTTCGAGCTTCCTTTCTGGCCTCGCGTTCCAACTCTCTTTCTTTAACGCCAGCCTTTCGCTCGCGCTCTGCAACGCTTTTTAATCGCTGACGAGAATCTTCCGCATTTTGCGCGGCCTCAGCCTCCAACACGCTTAGCTTTTCTTCTCTGGCTTCCAGATCAGCCAATAGAGCGTTTGAATCACGTTCGCCAGTAGGGAGTCGCTCTTCGGCTCTGTGCAAAACAGCCTCGGGCATCTCCAGTCTACGTGCAATGCTGATTCCATAGGACCTGCCAGGAATCCCCTTGATTAGTCTATATGTTGGTGCAAGCGCGACAGGATCAAACTGCAAAGATGCATTTACAATAGATTTATTTTCTATTGCAAGCTCTTTAAGGCTGCCTAAATGTGTAGTCGCAATTGTTAACGTTCCGCGTTTCGTTAACGCTTCCAACACCGCACCACCAATTGCGGCTCCTTCCAGAGGATCTGTTCCCGAACCAAGCTCGTCAATCAGAACCAGTGCGCGATGCGTAGCATTGTTTAGAATATCACGCAGATTTTTTACATGCGCACTAAACGTCGATAAACTCGCTTCAATAGATTGTTCGTCGCCTATATCTGCAAAGAAGTCATCGAATACAGCTATACGGCTTGTCTCAGAAGCCGGCACAGGAACACCACACTGCACCAAAAGAGACAATAACGCGGTCGCTTTGAGCAACACCGTCTTGCCACCAGTATTGGGCCCCGACACTAAAAGGGTTCGCTCAGACGGATGCATCTCGAGCGAAAAAGGTACAACTGGAATACCCTTTACGAGCAGCAGAGGATGACGCCCGTTAACTACACTGAAACCGTCTTTAGGGTCGCACAGCTCAACAGGATTGCCATTGCATTTAAGCCCATACCGTGCGCGAGCATAAAGAGTATCCAGCTCCACCAGCGTATCAAGCGCAAGAACAAGAGATTCGTAATAAGGCCGCACCACATCGGAGAGACTCGACAGAATTCGGTCGATCTCGCGAAGCTCTTCGGATTCTAATTCGCGAATCCTATTCCCGGCTTCAATAGCGGCGGGCGGTTCAACAAATATTGTGGAACCGGAGCCAGACGAATCATGAACGATACCTCCCACCGAAACACGCCCTTCACGTCGAACGGGAATCACATATCTCCCGTTCCGTACAGTGACTGACATATCCGGAACCTGTTGGTGTGGTTCAAGCTTTGACATCAACCGCTCCAGCATAGCAACCAACTGACCTTCCGCACCGCGAAGCTCTCGCCTGATCCTTCTTAAATCAGGAGATGCATCATCTTTAACATTTCCGTCTTCATCGATGGCCCTGGAGATCTCGCTTTCCGAACGAGGATCACGCAATAAATGCTCTCCATAACCTCGAAGCATAGCCAACGCAGCGGCAGGATATTTACTATCCGATAAAGAATCCTTAACCAGTCGGGAGCCACGAAGTAAAACTGCAATAGAATGCAGGTTCTGCGCGGTAAGCGAAGCCCCCTCTATTCGAAGACGCTCGAGTGCGTTTGCTGCAGATGGGATTCGCGGCATCTCCCACCCTGTATCTGACAGAATGAGAATTCGGACGGCTGCAACCTGGCGTTGCTGCTCTTCAATCCAATTTATACTGGAACTTGGCACTATTGTGCGCACGCGATTTGCGCCGAGTTCAGACGACGCACATCCAGCAACCTGATCTAAGGCCCTGTGAAACTCTAAAACTGACAGCGCGTGGGTATTCATCCTACACACATTCCCAGTTAAAACTTCCCAATATCACAGTTCGAACAACTCTTATACTTACAGTTTTAAACAAATTGAAGGTCAGCTTACACTGACCTACCCAATTTATCCAAGGGCCGCTAATTCTTCTTTCGCAATCTTACTGATCAGCCCACCTTCCGCTCTTCCCTTAAGTTGAGCATTCAGGCGCCCCATCAGTGGCCCCATACTGGTGGCGCCAGCTTCAATTGCGGCTTTAGCAGCAACACGAATTTCTTCCTCACTCATCTGAGCCGGAAGAAACTTTTCTAATTGCACGATTTCCAAGCGCTGCTGTTCTGCTAACTCCTCACGCCCACCATTAACATACATATCAATGGCTTCGCGGCGAGTTTTTATGCCTTTTCTGAAAACATCGACCATGTCCGCGTCGGTTAGGTCACGACGCAGATCGATCTTCTTGTTTTTTGCTTCGGATAGGATGGTACTTAAAACAAGTGTAACAGCCTTATCCTGGCTTTTACGAGCGGTGTTGAGATCCTGCTGAAGTCGAGCTAAAAGCTCTGACATTAAGAAACGCGAGTACGGCGATTCTTACGGACCGCAGCGTTCATCTTTCTCTTTCTCTTTTCGCTCGGCTTTTCATAATGCCTATGCTTGCGCAGATCAGCAAGAATGCCTGCCTTTTCACACTTCTTTTTGAAACGCTTTAATGCGCGCTCAAAGTTTTCATCGTCTTGGATAATAACTTCTGACAAACTCCTACTTCCTCCTGGGATGGCCTGGGGCCGGTTTATGTAAAGCCTTTAAATATAACTACTAACCTGGGGGCCATGCCATATGGCGGCCACCCAAAAGATGAGCATGGAGGTGTCCAACGGTCTGTCCACCATCTTTATTGGTGTTAAAAACCGTCCTGTAGCCGGTTTCGGCAACTCCCTCCAACCTCGCAACCTCAGCAACTAACTGCAAAACTGCGCCCAGCATCTCGGGATTATCGGCTTCCGCCAACGAATCCACGTGAGCTTTTGGGATCACCAAAACATGCACAGGGGCCTGTGGATTCAGATCACGGAATGCCAACGCGTGGTCGGATTCCGCAACTTTAACCGCAGACAGATCACCTGCAACTATCTGGCAAAAAATACAGTTAGCTGACATAGCCGTAAAAGATAATCTATTTGATGACAAAATGGGTCATACGATCGAACTTCTGGCTATCGAAATTCCAGCAATGGCGGCAGTTTCGAAGCGCAGTATGGAATTGCCGATACCTACCGCACGAAACCCAAGGTCAGTCAGGCGCTCAAGCTCCCGAGACTCAAACCCGCCCTCGGGCCCAACAGCCAAAACGCAACCAGCTTTGAGGTTGAGGCTAGTGTCCAGCATTGACACCCCTCCCTTCTCCATAACAAGCCTGGGAGACGAATCGAACCTGGCTAGAACCCTATCGATCTTATCTTCAGTCCCATCTGCATGAATCTCTGGGATCCATGCAGACTTCGACTGAAGCATCGCACTAACCATGCGAGCTTTCACCTTCGCAGCAAAGCCCTCTCCCTCACCGCGAGGCGACACGCTTTTTGAGCGGTGCCATAAAACCGGATTCCAGCTGGCAACATTCAACTCAGAAGCTTTCTCTGCCAACCATAACATTCTATCGCGATCGGCAACAGGCACGATGAGATGAACAGGCGCTTCCCGATCAACAAACGCAGCCTCTGTTACAACGACATCAGCAGAAGACTTGGACACCCTGGTCAATTCGCCAACAGCGATGTTCCCATTGCCATTGCGAAGCCCTACTGTAACACCAGCGGCCAGGCGCAATACACGAATATGGTGTGCCTCAGATTCTGCCAACTGGACAGTTCTGCCAACCTCACCCGAAAGATCTTCGCAATAAAATGTTGCAGCTGGTGGCAGCATCAAGCCCGTTGCAGTAAAACGCTCCACCACTCACCTTCGCTATCCTCACCCTTTACTTCCCATCCGGACGCGTTGATAGCAGCAAGCATTTTTTCGCGCTCTTCGTACAATATACCACTGAGAATTGCGTGCCCACCGGATTCTATGGAACTATGAATAACCGACAGCATCTCTAACAATACAGACGAGATGATGTTTGCAAGCACGATATTCACAGGAGCCAGCAACGGTAGAAGCAATGAAGCATCCCCTTCTATGTACTGGACTACAGAATCGACACCGTTACGTGAGATATTCTCTATTGCATTTGATGTTGCATCCGGATCCAGCTCGATCGCTGCAACGCGGCCTGCATTAAGTTTGGCCGCCGCAATAGCAAGCACAGCACTTCCTGCACCAAGATCAGCAACCACATCACCCGGACGAACTACTGACTGCATGAGACGGACAACACCACGCGTTGTAGGATGCTCACCGGTCCCAAAGGCCATCTCTGGATCGATAACAATTGTTGTGGCGGGATCAAGCTCTTCAGCTAGCCAGGGCGGAGCTACTGTAAGTGCGCCCAGCTTATGTGCACCGACACTCGCGCGCCAGAGCTCCCAGGATACTTCAGGAGTTACCGACACGGTAAAATCCGCAACCGCATCCACTTCCAGAATCTTTGACCTGACAGCTTCTATGTCTGAGTCTGGTGGGAAGTGTGTTACCACAGCATCACCATCTTCATGGATGCCCTGCGAACCAATCTCAAACAGAGCATCAATTACCGAATCGCGAAGAGCTGCATCACTCGGGACTACGCGTATTGCGGACCAGGCAGATGCCTGTGCCAATGGAGCCTCAGAACTGTTTTCTATTTCGCTCACGCGCCCAACGTCTCTTTAATTTTTGCCCAGATTCCACGAGTACGTTTTTCTGGTGCTTCAGGTCTGACTTCCATCAACTGACGAATCAGACTCTCCTCTTCCGCGCTTAAGGAATCCGGTGTGTGAAGCTGCAAGCGCACGTGCATATCGCCTACGCCTCCACCATTCACCCGAGGCAGCCCCTTTCCACGCAGATGTGAGACATGGCCGCTCTGAGTTCCAGACGAGACTTTAATCTTTGTCTGTCCCCCGACCAGCGGAACATAAATATCTGCACCCAGAACCAGCTGGGGGTACGTGACGAGGACTTCTGTATACAGATCTTCACCATCACGCTCGAAACGTTCGTCTTCTTCAACATTGAAGACAGCTATAACGTCACCTTTGGGTCCGCCGCGCACACCAACGTTTCCAACACCACGCAGCGTCATGTATTGATCGGTAGCTACACCGGCCGGCACCTTAATACTGATCTTTTCAGCCTGACGTGTACGCCCTTCGCCTTTGCACTTTTTACATGGCGAGGAAATTACCTTCCCTTCGCCTCCGCAAGTTCCGCAGGCAGCAACACTTACAACCTGTCCAAAGATCGACTGTTGAGCGCGACGAACCTCTCCTGTTCCCTTACAGGTCTGACAGGTGGCAGCGGAGCTTCCAGGCTCTGCACCAGTTGCAGAGCAGGAATCACAGCTTTTCAGGAGCTGTACTGATACCGTCTTGGTTACACCGGTAGCAACTTCTTCCAAAGTAAGATCTATATCGATGCGGGCATCCGGACCGGTCTTCGGCTGACCAGGGCTACCCCTGCGGCCACCGCCAAAGATGTCGCTGAATCCACCCATACCTCCAAGGTCACGCATGAAAATATTCAGCGCTTCGGAAAGGTCTACATGATGGAATCCACCAGCTCCGCCCGGGCCACCCCTCAGCCCGGCTTCTCCATATCTATCAAATGCAGCCCGCTTGTTGGGATCGCGCAGTACGTCGTAAGCTTCGGTTATTTCTTTGAACTTCTCCTCTGCTTCCTTTGACCCACCATTTCTGTCTGGGTGGTACTGCATCGCCAACCGGCGGTATGCTTTTTTTATGTCGTCGTCCGATGCCGTACGAGCGACACCAAGAACGTCATAGTAATCGGCCATGCGTGAAAACTAATTGTCCAACGTGATAAATCCGTTCTTTCCGTGTGAAATTTTTACAACGGATTCTTAAAGTATATTACTCGAGCAAATCGGATACGAGCTGCGAAGTGTGTAAGACCAGTGAGATTACCTTGTCGTACGGCATGCGCGTCGGCCCTATTACGCCGATTACACCATTTAATGAGCCCGCCTTATAGGGCGACGTGATAAGTGTAAAGTTTTCCAATGCAGGGTCAGCGTGTTCATTCCCAATCGTAATTGTGACCCCTGGGGTTGCACGCCGACGTTGAAGCAGCTCACCTAAATGATGCCTTGTGTCGGTTAAAGCCATAAGTTTACGCATACTATCAGCACTGGCAAACTCCGGCTGTTCCGCTAGAACAGAACTCTGCCCCAATACGACAGAGGTGTCGGCATCAATTGCTGACTCAAATATCTGCTCTCCTTCTTCTATAAAGATATTTAGGAGTTCAGAAGGACGAGAAGTGCTATCCCGCAAACGGGCAGATAAGGAGCTCCTTACTTCACGAAGCTTAAGTCCGGCTAACCGCTCATTAAGAACCCTTGAGACCTCTTTAATTGCCGCATCGGCTATCTGTCCCTTGGCTTCAACAAAGATCGTCCTCATGGCACCAGCCTGAAGTGTAAGAACAACCAGCAAGCGTTCGGACGAAAGACGAACAAGCTCAATATGCTCAAGAACTATGTCGTCGAACGTTGGGCCAAGCGCCAGCCCTAGCTCCTGGGTAATTACCCCAAGACTCTGAGCAGCTCTACGCAATACCGCTTCTACTGCAGAGCCCCCGCGGGATATCTCTGCAGCGAGAGCCTCACGCTCTCTTCCAATACCCTTTATCTCGGGTGCGAGGGAATTCACATACAAGCGATATGCGACGTCTGTCGGGACACGTCCAGCCGAAGTATGAGGATGATATAAAAAACCCTTATCCTCAAGATCGCTCATTGTATTGCGAATTGTAGCCGCAGATACGCCGAGACTGAACCGTTTAGCAAGCTGACGTGAGCCAGCCGGCAAAGCCGTTTCGACATAAGTTTGAATTACCGCGTCGAGAACCTGCCTCTCGCGATCCGTCAATTCTACGGAAGCCATATTCTTGATAGTGTTAACCGGATAGTTGCCCTGTCAAGGCTGAAGCTAATGCATCCAAACGTAGCCATCCAGTAGGGGTAAGAACAAGCGTTCGCTCATTTTCAACCGCCCAACCCTCAGCAATCCAGCGTTTTGCCATATCCAACTCACCTTTATCAGCAATCAATCCATCGACAGTACGTAGTCCTAGATACACGCGTTCCGCGTTTCGGTTCTCTTTACTTAAAACTTCGCTTCCTTCAACGGCACTCTTTCCCTCCCGCAAGGCATCAACCCACTCAGAATACTGCCTGATATTCCACATTCGGGAAGACCCATCAAAGCCATGAGCTGAAGGGCCTACACCTACATAACTGACACCTTTCCAGTAAGAGCTGTTATGTCTGGACCTGAAACCGGGCAATCCGTAATTGGAAACTTCGTAATGCTCAAAGCCATGACTCGAAAGAATCGAATGCGCATATAAAAAATCTTCTTCGTACGTATCTTCACTTGCCTCCTTTACCTCACCGCGCGATACCCACTTTCCAAGAGGTGTCTGTGGTTCCGCAGTAAGGCCGTAAAGGGATATGTGCTTAGGCTCCAGAGAAAGAGCTGCATCCACATCAGATTTCCAGTCCCGCTTCAGCTCTTCAGGAATTGCAAAGATAAGATCCAAAGAAATATTATCTATTCCAACAGACTTTAATGTCTGCACAGCAATTCTTGATTGCTCGGCAGAATGTGTTCTATGCATCCACTGCAAAACATTCTGGTTGAACGACTGCATCCCCAGTGAAACACGATTAACACCAGCCTGAATCCAGCCATTGGCAGCAGCTTCAGAAACATCATCCGGATTTACTTCAATAGTTATTTCAATGTCCGCATCGAACTCGGCAACATCGCGGACAAGTTGAATTGCCCTGGAGATTCCGTCTGAACCCAGACGTGACGGGGTTCCACCACCAAAATAGAGAGTACTTAGCTTCCAGCGTTCCGCTTTCTGTTTTAACTCAACGGCAAGCCCGGAAAGATATTCGTCCACTGGAGTATTCTTTCTGACAGCAATTGCAAAGTCACAATAAGAGCATTTGCGCGCACAGAATGGAACGTGAACATACAGATGCTTCATCATGATTGTCTTATCCTGCCAGAAGTAGTTGCAACAACCAAACCCTTTAGCTCCAAAGTAGTGATAACAGCAAGACAACTGTTAACAGACAAATTAGTTGCCGACATTATAGCATCGACTTCTAATCCATCACCACCTACGCACCCATATACTGCCCGCTCGGATTCAGAAAGACTAAAAGACAGCTGTTCGGATTCTGCATTGTGCGATCTTCCACTCACAACTCTATCACGACTGAAATCCGACGATCCCAAACCAGCGAGTGACAGCGCATCTTCGATAGATGCGATTACATGAGCGCCATCCCGCAAAAGCAAGTTGGTACCAGTGCTATTTTGTGAATCGATACATCCGGGCACTGCCGCCACAGACAAACCAGCATCCACTGCAAACTGAGCAGTTATCAGAGATCCACTTTTCATATCTGCCTCAACTACGATCACAAGTTGTGACAACCCTGCAATAATACGATTCCTGCGCGGGAAACACCCTTTGAACGCCTCCGCTCCTGGTGCCGATTCCGAAATAACCAACCCACGACGGCCGATTTCATTATACAAGCTCCTATGTGCGGCGGGGTATGGCCTATCGATCGCAGTACCCAGTACAGCAACCGTTCTACCACCAACTTCGAGCGCCGCCTTATGAACTACTGCGTCAATACCGAAGGCCATGCCGCTTACGACACACGCTCCTGCCTCAGCAAGAGCTCTGGAAAGCCTGGTAGCTATTCGGGAGCCGTAATCAGTAGGCTTTCTAGTGCCGACAATAGCAACCACTGGAGCATCCAGAACCCTGCGTTCGCCAATTGAATAAAGTCGCTTCGGTGGAGATTGAACCGCAGCCAACGAAGCGGGAAATGTCGCAACCCCCGAATCCCAAACCGATATGTCCATTCAATCTCCAACAACTAGTAAAGTATTGTGCTGTTGATAAAGAGCACTATTTGAATAGCGCCACCCCGCTATGGAAGCGGAATGACCCGGATGGTGCTTTGGCGCGCACGGTAACACCGGCAACTATAAACCATCCAGCTACGGAAGCGGGATGGCCTCAGACTTCTTGGCACTCTCTTTCTTCATAGACAAGAGTTGACGCCACCATGCATCGATCAGCTCATCAATACCTTCACGAGTAGCTGAGCTGATGGCCATGACTTTCAAAGCGTCAGGCGCCTCAATAGGCGGGATATAAAGCTCACCCAGCAGATCAAGCTTGGTAAACACAACAAAGTGCGGCTTGGCAGCCAGCTCTTTACTGTATTCTGAAACTTCGCGGCGCAGCTGATCGTATTCTTCCTGCCAATCCATCGAGTCGATAGAGATCATAAACCCCAGAACTCTGGTGCGCTCGATATGCCTCAAAAACTGAAGCCCCAATCCCTTGCCTTCGTGCGCCCCTTCAATAATCCCTGGGATATCTGCAATAACGAAGGTTCTGTGATCGCTTAATTGCACAACTCCAAGATTGGGAGCCAGTGTCGTAAAGGGATAATCAGCAATTTTGGGATGAGCCGCAGATACAGTCGCGAGCAGGGTTGACTTGCCGGCATTTGGCTGACCAACCAGGCCGATGTCCGCGATAAGCTTAAGCTCCAGAATGATGGAGCGAACCTCACCTTCAGTTCCAGTCTGTATGTGACGCGGAGCCTGCTGAGTGGCTGAAGCGAAGAAGGAGTTGCCCTTTCCACCCATCCCGCCTTTAGCAATTATGATCTCCTGCCCATTCTCAGTAATATCCGCCAGCAGTTCGTTGGTGTCACTATCACGTATTACTGTACCTGGAGGCACGGGCATAATGATATCATCGCCACCACGGCCGGATTTATTCCGACCAGAGCCGTTCTCGCCGCGACCGGCCTTCCATGAGTCCTTGTATGTATAGTCCAGAAGAGTTGTAAGGTTGGAATCGCCGCGTACAATCACGTCGCCACCGCGACCACCATCTCCCCCGTCAGGGCCACCCAATGGAACACGAAACTCGCGCCTGAATGACTGGCACCCTGAGCCACCATCGCCGGCGGCAATATTTACTACAACTCTATCTATGAACATACTTTTAAACTTCTCCTAAGACTGCAATTTCGTCCTTCGCCAGCTGCATCGCCGAAGGGGAAATAAGGTCGGCAATTGCATCCAGGCTGGTGTACAGCTGAGCTCTATTCCAGCCTAAATTGAGCGAACCCCTCAGATGGGAACGTAATTGGGGAAGCTGCTCTGCGGCAGCGCATACAGCAAAGATACAGATCTCTCTTTTGTCGAGCGACAGTTCGGAACGGGATAGAACTTTGCCATAACCCTCCATAACCATCCATGCATCCAGCGCAGGATGGAGGGCGGAAATATTACGCCTTAGAGGTTCATAGGCCCCCGCATACACCTTTCTACAGGTGCTCTCCCCATCTGACACCCAATGTTCAACGGAAGTTGATGGCACAAAGTCCCCTGAAGGAGCCTTAACCCCTGAAATGCTTCGCCACGCTTTCATGGCATTTAGGGTACGTGGGAATCCGCAGAATAGATACGACTGCAATATCACTTCCTCGACTTCGACGGTCGGAACACCGGCCCGAAAGGCAACCTCCAGTTCACGCTCCACCATATCGATAGGTGAAACCGCTATAGCCGTAGCTATACGCAGCAGGGAGATTACTTCCAGGGAAGGTTCACCCGATGGCGAAATATCTGTTTTTTTGCCGTCGTTCGTCATGCATGTAGAATATGCTATTCCCGCCCAAATAGAGAAGCATATTTCTACCGGTCTTACCCAATTACCGCATTTCCAGCTAGAAGATCCTTATAGCGCCTTTTGTATAACGTTTTGGATCCTTTCGAATATCCTCAAGAACAGCATTCAGCTTACCTATTACACTAACCAGCTCGTTGTAAAGGCCGTCTTCTTTGAACAGCCTGGCGGCAGTTCCGTTTCCGTTAGCCATCATCGAAACCAGTGAATCGGCACTTCCTGTGACCTTCACCATATTGTTGTAAAGAGAATCATCGCGCAACATCTTTGCGAATGTACCATTTCCGTTATGCATTGCGTTAATCAGCGTATCAACCTGAGAAACCATCGCGGTAAGGTTGTTAAATAACGCAGGGTCCGAAAGGAGCTTACCGACACTTCCGTTGGGGTTTTGAAGATTGGACAACACTGCGCTGGTTCTATCAAGAACTGTAGTCAGCTCTGTATAAAGCTTCTTGTCTGTAAGCAGCTGCCCCGCAGTTCCCTTTCCTTCCAGAAGTCCCGTGGAAATAGCTTTAAGATCGTGTGTCAGCCCAACAACATCGTTTAAGGCAGATGACGCCTGCTGGATCATCTGCTCGTAATCGACAGAGTTTCCGAGATAAAGTGTATCACCGCTAGCCAGCATATTAAACTGCGGAGTTCCCGGTGTAATATCGAACATCTTATCGCCAAGCAACCCCTGGTTTCTCAAGAGAACCCGTGAATCTCCTCTAACCTGTGGCTGAAGCTTTTCATCCACTTCAACAACAACCCGAAGGTTTCTGGTTGTATCTGAATCAACAGATAAAAATTCGATTGCCTTTATGGACCCAGCCATCTGACCGGCCACAGTCACCTGCCCGCCCACTCTCAAACCGGCCGCATTGGGAACGAATGCAACAAGTGTAACCCGTTTGGAAAACAGCTTCGCCGAATGCCCCAGCTTGATTACAACAAATGTAAGTACCCCTAAAGCAACCAGCAGAAGGATTCCGACTCTAAGTTGATCCCAGGTTATAAAGGTAGATCTTTTCATTAGTAGCCCCCTAAGAAGCTTTGTATGTATTCATCGTCGGATGCTGCCATCTCCTCAGGCGATCCAAAAAACACAATATGCTTTTCCGCCAGCAGTGCAATCTTGCTCGCCATTCGAAAAGCAGATCGAATGTCATGTGTAACAACAACGCTGGTAACATTTAACTCGCGCTGCAGCTTTAAAATCAGATTCGTAACTGTTCCCGTAGTTAATGGATCCAACCCTGATGTTGGTTCATCGTACAACATTATCTGGGGATTCGCAGCAAGGCCACGTGCAACACCAACGCGTTTCTGCATACCGCCAGAAAGTTCTGATGGCGCCAACGCCATTACAACGTCTGGATCCAGATCGACAAACTGCAGCTTTTCCCGTACTCGCGCTTCAATTTCATCCTCGTCCAAATCCGTATGCTCGCGCAACGGGTATGCAATGTTATCAAAGACAGAAAGCGAATCAAACAGAGCCCCGCCCTGAAAAACCATCCCCATGCACTGACGCTTAGCTAGGGCTTCTTCGTAAGTAAGCGCTCCCAAGTCTTCGCCCTGCACATACACAGTGCCTGAATCAGGAGAAAGCAGACGAAGGATCAACTTCAGGACAGTCGACTTGCCGGTTCCGGATTCACCAACCACAACGATGGTCTCACCTTCATTGGCAACAAACGAAACCCCTTCCAGGACAGGCCGATCAAACGCCAGGTAGATATCACGGAGTTCTATTACCGGCTCAGCTTCGCTCTTTGCTTCTGGCTGAGGCGCATCCTCATCTTCGATCTCTTCTCGAATTGCAGCGCGGATCTCCTCAGCACGCTTTATTTCTTCTGGAGACAAAGTGTCACCATCAAGATGGTTGCCAGCCTCTTTGCTTTCGTGAGCGACATCAGTTCGTTGATTATCGTGCATCATCCCAGCACCGCCAGGAGAGTCTGCGTGATAAAATAGTCAACAACTAAGATGAGAATACTTGAGGTTACAACAGTACGTGTCGTTGACTCGCCAACCCCCTCCGTTCCACCAGTTGTACGAAGCCCGAAATGACAGGCAGTCAGAGCTATTAGTCCACCAAAAACAATTGGCTTTAACAGGCCGTGAACAAAATCCTTGGGAATAAATGTCAGGATAAAACCACCATTAGCGATCTGATCCCAAACGGTGCCCCAATACATTGAATACGGAAGCTTAACGTATACACTTGCGATAATTCCGCCGCCAAAGATACCAGCCACGTCGGCAATCACTGTCAGAGCAGGCATCATTATAATTGCAGCCAACAACCTAGGAGTTACCAGCTTCTTGATTGGATCCGTGCCCATAACATTTAACGCATCAATCTGCTGCGTCACTTTCATAGAACCGATCTGGGCAGCGATACCAGACCCCACCCGGCCAGCTACCATCAGTCCAGCCAATACCGGTCCTAATTCACGTATCATAGAAGCGCTAACGAGTGTCCCAACATAGGTCGTAGCACCAAATCGCTGCATCTGCACAGCCGACTGGAGCGCCAGCACCATTCCAGTAAAAAAGCCGGTTAAAACGACAATTCCGAGGGATTGAACACCGATAACATCCATCTGCTGAATAAGATCTTGCCGATAGAAGGGGCGCGCGAAAATAAACCGTATTGCCTTAACTGCTAAGACAAACGCTTCCTGGATAGAATGTACCTTCTCTTTGGCGGCTTTATTTAATTGAGCAATCATGCTCCGTGTACGTATAGCAAAGAGTCGGCCACACTCCAACGAGCGTTAGTACTAAAAAAGCGCTCATTTCACTGAGCGCTTTAAAATTATTCTGCCGAAAACAGTCCGCGTAATCGCCAGGGCGAATCTATAGTGACCTGAAACCTTCCAGCAAATTCAGACTTCTTAACACCAACGACATGCTGTGAATTGGTAACACTGTTAATTCCCAGATCTCCATTGACTCTAAAGTACTTTGCAATGTCAGCCCCACCCGACACCGCAAAACGCCATGTTTTTTGCTCAACTCCCTGCAAAAACTGTTCGGTAACAGGATATTCAGCAACTGTTGGGTGCCGCTGATTGTAATCGCCTTCTCCCTGCCTGCGACGAGCTATATAAAGCCTCAACGGAACAGAAGGGATTACAAGGAGATCCGCACCAATACGGACTTCTTCATAATCGGATGAACCCCTTCCGAGTGAAATCCCACGGCTCGTGTAATGACTTTCCCAATGGGAATTTCTATATGCAAGATTTGAAACCAGAGTATACGAAGCAAAAAGCTTCTGATCGCCGTAGACAGGAACACCTTCAGCCCCAAATGTGAAACCAAAGCTATTTGGCTTAGTACAGGATGGACCACACCTGTCTTTTGCGACATCATCCAACATGCCCTGCCCACTGAAGTTCCCGTACTTTGAACGATATGAAAGGTCTACACCAAACAAAATATTCCCTGAAACCTTTTCCAGTGTCTGCGTTAAAATATAGGGGACAACCGGTGTAACATATGCAGGCTGATAAGTTTCATTCGCCCCTCCATAGATAACAGCTTCACTGACTGCCGCTTCAAAATTCCCGAGTTTAAGTGCAAGCTGATGAACACTAAAAAATCTGTTTGCACTATCGATTATGCCTCCAACATTACGAGTCTGATCGTCCAATCGCGTAAAGATGCTGGATAAACTCAACGCCTTAACACCAAACTTTGTATAGAACTGATCGTAACTGTATACATAATTTCCGACCAGTAAACCGTCCAGCTGCGACGGCCCCCAATTGCGCCCTAATCGGCCAGCTGTCACCTCGCCGTACTTGAACTGAGCGCTTATGTAAGCCTCTTCCATACGACCAACATAGGAATTTTTGGTGACTCCGGTAAATTCCGGATCATCCCTTAATCGCGGATCATTGTAAGCCCTCGCAACGGCGATCAGCGGTCCAAACTGCGCCATTCCCACCCCTCCAAATCCTGGGCGAACTTTGGAGTTGGAGTCAGCCAGCATCAATTCCCGCTTGCCAGAGGTCTGAGCAGTGGCCAACAAATATGGATTGACAGTGTACCTCAACCCTTCTCTTCCTGGAGCTATGTCCGCGAGGTCATACCTTGCGATTGCCATCTCAAGCGAAGCAATCAGAGATTGCACGCCCTTACTTGCAGTGGCCGTATCAGCAGCTATTGCAGCTTTAAAGTCAGCAACCTTATATGGTCGCTCCGTGGCACGCAACGAACCCAGACGGCCGCGAGCTATTAGCGCATCTGCAAATCGATATGCATTATCGTCGAGAGGGATGTAAGCAGAGGCCTGAGCGACTAGCTGATTCCCTACTAAAGACGCAAAAAATGCAATCTGCGTAGCGATAATACGCAGAGTTCCGGTACGTTGAAAAAGCGAAAGCATTCTGGCGAATATAGCGATTCTCGCCCGAGGCGTATAGCTTAGACGTGAACTAATCGGCCTGAAAGCGAAGATATCCTTCGTAAATGGCCCATACCACAGCATCCACACCATCAGCTTAGATACGTTTTCATGATCGGATCGATCACCCGCAGTCGCCTTTCAGAATTACTCGCCTCCAGCCATGGGAAGCGTATTGCCGTAGTCGGCGATGCCATGCTGGACATTTACCTCATTGGAGATGTGGATCGTATCTCTCCCGAGGCTCCTGTTCCGGTTGTACGGGTCCAGGAACGCAAACGAGCCCTGGGCGGTGCAGCAAACGTAGCGCAGAACGTTATAGCCTTTGGGGGCAAATGTGCGCTGGTGTGCGCAATTGGCCCGGATGCTTCCGGGGATGCAGTGATTGAGATGTTTGAAGAAGTGGGAGCTGATGTGGGGTCGCTTATCAGAGTCTCCCGAGCCACAACGACTAAAACAAGAGTAACGGCTCGCTCACAGCAGCTTCTTCGATTTGACGAAGAAGACGATTCTGATCTGACAGGTAGTGACGAAGAACACCTCAAACAAGCAATCACGAAGACGATCGCAACTGCGGATGCGCTTATCCTTGAAGACTACAATAAAGGGGTTTTAACTCCGGGGGTAATTCGCCACTCGATATCGGAAGCTCAAAAAAGGGGCATTCCTATAGTAGTGGATCCTAAATACAAGCATTTCTTCGCATATAAAGGAAGTACAATCTTCAAACCAAACCGGCGTGAACTCGAATCTGCGTTAGGTGCGTCTGTAGATATCAACAACTCCGCAGCCCTGCCTGATGTTTTGCGTGAACTCGAAGTTGAGCACCTGCTGCTTACGCTGGGGGAAAAGGGGATGGTACTTATATCGAAGGATGGTGAAATTGGCAGAATCCCAACCACAGCTCGTGAGGTTTATGACGTAGTTGGAGCTGGAGATACAGTAACAGCTTACCTTGCCGGAGTTATGGCAGCGGGGGGATCTGTTGCTGAGGCTGCTATTATATCGAACTTTGCGGCTGGAGTAGAAGTGGGAAAGCTAGGTGCTGCGACAGTTTCTCCAGCCGAAGTATTACAGGCATTTGACCAATTTTCGCAAAGTAACTAGTTTCAATTCTTGCTGGATTGTAGTAAATTTTGGGAGTACGGGCCTATAGCTCAGTTGGTTAGAGCAGCGGACTCATAATCCGCGGGTCGCAGGTTCGAGCCCTGCTGGGCCCATTTGGTTATTACATACAAAAAAAGCGAGAAGAGGAATCATCCCCTTCTCGCTTTTTTTGTGCTCCGACTCTCTTTTGTATTCCAACTCTCTAAAGAGACTCTAAAAATTGGAATACAAATCGGCTCACAACTATCTTCGTTTGTCGTGATCCCGATCCATCATATCACTTACAGCCCGTTCAGCCTTTCCCATCGCATCTTTGGCTTTTCCCTTAAGCTGATCCATCTTACCTTCTGCCTGCAGACCTCTGTCGCCAGTCAAACCGCCGGCCGCATCCTTCACTTTACCTTTGATCTGATCAATCTTACCGTCGGCAGACCGCTCAACACCTTTGTTAAATAATGAATCTTTTCTATCTGGTCTTTCTGTAGACATTTTTATTCCTCTCAGTTTTCAGACACCAGGTCTGTTGTGTGTGCAGCGTATAAAAGCATTTTACGGACCAGCTACGTAAACGAACGTTCTGCACGAACACTATCTTCCGAATGCAAACCATTTGCTGAGCATGTGTTTTCTGTCTTTAAGCCACGCAGAAACCATTTCCATTCCGGTCACCGAGAACGTAATCCCATTGCCACCGAAACCCAAAACAAAATAGCTATTCCTGAAATCCTTGTGCTCACCAATGTACGGCAATCCATCCTTCGTTTCGCCAAACGTACCTGCCCAGACAAAGTCAGGATAAAACGGCACATGTGTCAGGTGCTTTTTAAAAGTTCTAACGAGTTTCGATTCTTTTTCACCAAGCACCTCATCTCTCTTCCTGGGATTTCTGAATTCTTCGTCTTCTCCACCTATCAGGAATCTGCCATCGTCCGTAGTACGCAAATAGATATATGGATCTGATGTGTTCCATATCAGTATGTCTTTGTACCGACTACTTAATTCAAGACGCACTTCCGACACGACAGCATAAGTACTAATCAAGTCTACAAATTTTTCTTTGATCATTGCAGCACTTTCGTAGCCTACACAATAAACTATTTTTTTGGTTTTAATCTTTGCTCCTGTGTTTAACAAAACCTCATTGGAGCGTACGCCATATTTAACACTTATCAATTGGGTTCTATCAAAAACCTGGAGTCCTTCCTTAATATTATAATCCAGTATCTCATGAACCAGCATAAAAGCATCTATGCTGGCACCCTGCTGGGACAGAATACCACCGTATGTCCTATCCAGATCGTATTTCTTTTTAATATCTTCTGCTTCCATCCATTTAACATCAAAACCAGCTTTCTTTCGGGCCTCAAGTTCTTTCTTCAGCGATTCAACATCTTTTTTTAGAGCGGCAAAATAAAGGGATCTTTTCTTTCTGAATCCGGCCTTAGAGTTTATTTGTTTACAGATTTTCTTCAACTGATCTATTGATCTTGAACAGGCTTGATAGCTTGCCACAGCACCCTTTTCTCCAATCTTCTCTATTAATTCCCACAGAGGAGTATCAACCTCATATTGCAACATTGAAGTTGTTGCAGAAGAACTGCCATTGGCGATCTCCCGCTTATCGATAAGGATTGTACTATACCCGTCTTCGATGCACTGATGGGCTATCAGGCTGCCGGTAATGCCACCACCTACTATCAAAACATCGCACGTAGCATCTTCCCGCAGGGAGGGATAACTACTGACGATTCCGTTTTTTACCAGCCAAAAAGGTTCGTTCGATTTCAGATCCATACTAGTTCTCAATGGTTAAAGATCTATATGCCCTTGAAGTACAATCTATTCTGGGGACCAATTATTAGCGCCTTCAATACACGAACACTTGAACCGACCACAGGGTAGATACCTGTTCTTTAGCTATTCCTACGCATTTTGTTTTTGACCGCTCTCAACTCCAGCACCTTGTCCCATTCCGCTTGAGCCTCAGCATCATCTACTATCAGCATTGGAATTGGAATCGGCCGACCATCCTCGTCAACCGACACCATGTGAAAGTATCCTTCGCATGCAAGATCGCGTGTCTTTTGTATTGGGTTCTCAGAATACATAACAACGCGAACTGTCAGCGAAGTTCTACCAGTATAGACGATAGTGGCAATTAACTCCACAAGATTGCCATGCTTCACGGGAACATAAAAATCTATATGTTCCATGCTGGCTGTTACCATCGCCTGATTTGAGAATCGTGTGGCTGCAAGAAAAGCAGCCCGATCCATTAAATCCAATACTTTACCACCGAACATTGTTCCATAATGATTTGTGGTACTGGGAAATACCATTTCAACCATATGCAATGGTTCACACTTACGGGACTCTCGAATCGTTGAAGTGGAATCCGAACTCTTAAGCATAGCCGTCATTGCATTTATGCGGAAAGCGTCTGTGCAACAGGATCTGACGCGCTATTCGAAGTCTCGGTTGGCGACGCTGCATCTATCGTTTTTCTGCTAGAATCGATCATATTACGGCGCACTGTAACCGCAGCAGCAACCATCGCTTCCAACGCTGGAGTCACTTCTTCCCAACGCCGTGTTTTCAAACCACAATCTGGATTAACCCAGATTTGCTCAGCAGGAATCACAGCAACAGCCTTTGTTAACAGATCGACCATCTCTTCTTCGGTTGGAATTCTTGGAGAATGTATGTCATATACTCCAGGTCCAACTTCATTGGGATAGTTGAACTTTGCGAAAGCATTCAACAGTTCCATATCAGACCGTGACGTTTCCATAGAAACAACGTCGGCATCCATAGCTGCAACAGATTCAATAACCTCGTTAAACTCAGAATAACACATATGCGTGTGGATCTGAGTTGAGTCCTTTACGCTTGAAGATGCCAGTCGAAAAGCTCCAATTGCCCAGGAGTGATACTCGTTCCAGTTCTCCCGACGCAGAGGAAGACCTTCACGTATTGCAGGCTCATCTATCTGAATTATTCGAATGCCTGCCGCCTCAAGATCAGAAACTTCATCACGAATTGCAAAGGCTATCTGTTCGCAGGTTCTGCTACGTGGTTGATCATCACGAACGAATGACCATTGCAGGATAGTAACTGGACCGGTAAGCATACCCTTCATATGCTTCTGCGTAAGCGACTGTGCAAACGATGTCCACTCAACTGTCATAGGTTGAGGACGTGAAACATCTCCATAGATAACCGGCGGCTTAACGCACCGTGACCCATAACTCTGAACCCAGCCATTCTTTGTAAAAACAAACCCGGACAATCTTTCTCCGAAATACTCCACCATATCATTTCTTTCGAATTCGCCATGTACTAAGACATCGAGCCCCATCTGCTCCTGAATGCTAACGGTTCTTTCTATCTCACTCTTTAGGAACTGATCGTATTCCGACTGTGTACGTTTTCCGGATTTAAACTCTGCTCTCGCAGCACGCACTTCCTTCGTTTGCGGAAAAGAGCCAATGGTAGTTGTGGGAAACAACGGAAGTCCTAACGCTAGTTGCGCCTCCTTTCTAACAGCATATCCATTCTGTCGGGACTTCATTTCAGGTTTCACGTTGCTTAAGCGCTCTGAAACAGCTTCATTGTGTACCCTGCTCGAAGCTCTTCGAGTTGCGATGGCAGCTTTACTCTCCGTAAACTCAGGACCCAGACTTCCCTTTTCATTGCATGCCTTTGACAAAGCAGAGACCTCAACAAGCTTTTCAGTTGCAAAGGCCAACCAGCTCTTTATCTCTGCATCAATTTCCGACTCAGCAGAAAGCCCTACAGGAACATGCAGAAGCGAACACGACGGTCCAACCCACACATTATCGGTGCCTCTTAGATCAACGGCCTTCTGAATTTGTTTGAGAGCAGCATGCAGATCGGTACGCCAGACATTTCGCCCATTAACGACTCCCACTGAAAGAACTACATCGTCCGGCAAAAGAGCGCTGACCTTTTCCAGCTGTTGCGGCGCTCTCACCAGGTCAATATGCAAGCCGGCAACCGGAAGGCTGGTAGCGATTCTGATGTTTTCGCCCAGTGCTCCAAAATATGTTGCAAGGAGAATTTTCACGCCTTCTACTTCCGCGAGCCTGTCGTACGCCTTTTTAAAAGCCGAGTGTGCATCAACATCCAGATCTGTCACCAGGATGGGTTCGTCCAATTGAACCCAATCAGCTCCAGCTTCTTTTAACCTGGTCAGAAGTTCTGCATAGACTTCAATTAACGATGGCAACAGTGTAAGCACGTCTCCAGATTGCATCTTTCCGAGCAACAGAAAAGACATTGGACCAAGTACAACTGGGCGTGTCATGACACCAGCAGCTTTGGCATCCAGAAACTCCTTTACAATCTTTGTTGAATCAAGTGCAAAAACTGTATCCGGCGTAAACTCCGGCACTATGTAGTGATAGTTCGTATCAAACCATTTAGTCATCTCCATGGCGGGGATATCGACTCCATCAGCCTGATGCCCTCTGGCCATAGCAAAGTACATAGAGAGATGCGAATCAAACTTTCCCTTATATCGCTCAGGAACTGCCCCAAACATTACGGAGGTGTCCAGGACATGATCATACAACGTAAAATCATTGCTGGGGATAGAGTTTATCCCGGACTCCTTTTGCAGCTTCCAATGCTTCAGTTTCAATGATTCTGCAACTGCCTGCAGTTGATCTTCATTGATCTTGCCAGCCCAGAAACTTTCCTGGGCGGCCTTGAGTTCACGATTAGCTCCGATTCTCGGAAAGCCTAAGTTTATAGATAACGTCATATATATATCTCCTATAGTATTTGCATTGTTAATTAATCCCAGTTAAGCCCAGCCGAAGACTGATATTCAATTACTCTCGTCTCAAAAAAGTTCTTCTCCTTAGCTAAATCTGCGGCTTCATTCATCCACACAAATGGATTCTGTGAGCCATACTTCGTTGGGAGGCCTATGCGCTCCAAACGTCTGTCAGCTACATACTGTACATAATCCCTAAACAACCCTGCGTTTAACCCCAGGACGCCGCGCGGCAGACAATCCTCTGCATATGCAATCTCAAGCTCGACCGCTTTCATGATGTTATCAACCATCTTCTCACGGAGCTGTGGAGTCCATATGTCCGGATTCTCAGCAACAATTCCGTTTATCAGATCGATCCCGAAGTTGAGATGTGTTGATTCATCACGCAGAATATACTGGAACTGCTGCCCAATCCCGGTCATTCTGTTCTGACGATGAAAGGACAGCATCATCGCAAATCCGGAATAAAAGAAGATTCCTTCCATAATTACGTAATACCCAACCAGATTCTCGAGAAACAGCTGCTTCCCTTCCTTTGTCGCAGTGCTGAAAGCTGGATCGAGAACAGCCTCAGTAATAGCCATCTCAAACTCATCCTTACCGGCAATACTATTTACTTCGCGGTGCATTGTGAATACCGCGTGTCCATCCAAGCCAAGGCTTTCAACGATGTAATGAAAAGCGTGTGTATGAATGGCTTCTTCGAATGCCTGTCGAATCAGATACTGACGGCATTCAGGATTAGTCACATGCTTAAATATCGCAAGAACTATATTATTTGCAACCAAACTCTCAGCGGTAGAAAAGAACCCAAGATTGCGAAGAATAACACGCCGTTCATCTTCGCTCAGATCGTTACCTTTCCATAGAGCGATATCGCGCCCCATCGGAACTTCCTGCGGCTGCCAATGGTTTTTACACCCATTCAGATAATGCTCCCACGCCCACTCATACTTTAACGGCATTAGCTGATTCACTTCAACTATTTCAGCGTTTATCAACCGCTTACTATCTGCAGATAGCTTCGAACTCATTATTGGCATGCCTCGCATGTTCCGTCCAGATCACATGTCTGGGCGGGAATAGGAATAGATTGATCTTCCGCAATACGGGAAGGATTTAACTCAGATGACGCACTCTTCGACTTCATCCAACGCGGCTGAATACCACGGGCGTTGATATCCAGCGTAGACTTTTCTACTCCACCAGCACCAACCGTTCGCAGATAATATGTTGTCTTCAACCCCTTCTTCCACGCCATCCTGTACATCTCATCAAGCCTCTTACCGCTTGGAGTATCCAGATACAAATTAAGCGACTGTCCCATATCGATCCATTTCTGCCTACGCGCGGCACATTCAATTATCCACTCGGCTTCGATTTCAAAAGCTGTAAGATACCTTTCCCGTATAGAATCAGGGATACGATCTATCTGCTGAACAGAGCCATCATTAAACTTGAGATCGTCGATCATCTCTTTATCCCAAAGACCAACTTCACGAAGATCAGAAACCAGATACCTGTTAACAGATACAAAGTCCCCAGAGAGATTCGACTTAACAAAAAGATTCTTATACGTTGGTTCGATCGACTGGGAAACATCGCAGATGTTTGCGATTGTTGCAGTCGGTGCAATGGCAAGCACGTTACTGTTACGCATTCCATAGGACCGTATAGCTTCTCTTACAACACTCCAATCCATAGCCGCACTTCTATCGATCTCAACAGGCAATCCACGATCAGATTCCAGAACAGCGATAGTGTCGATAGGCAGCAATCCCCTGTCCCACTTAGAGCCGGCAAAGGTGGCATAGGCGCCTCGTTCACGTGCGAGCTCTGCAGACCCAAGAATAGCATAGTAAGATATCATCTCCATACTTTCATCAGCGAACTGCACAGCAGCATCTGAAGCATAGCTAACACCCTGAATCAACAGAGCATCCTGAAATCCCATCACTCCCAACCCTACAGGACGATGTTTAAGGTTGGCATTGCGTGCTTCAGGGATCGGGTACAGCGTAATATCAATAACATTGTCCAGCATACGTACGGCTGTTTTCAGAGTGCGCTCCAACTTTAGCCGATCTATTCCACTGGGCGTAACATGTGCTGCCAGATTTATTGAACCCAGATTACACACTGCCACTTCGTCAGCATTCGTGTTCAGCAGTATTTCGGTACAAAGATTAGAGCTATGCACAACTCCGACATGATCCTGTGGGCTTCTAAGATTGGAAGGGTCCTTGAATGTTATCCATGGGTGCCCCGTCTCAAACAGCATAGCCAGCATCTTGCGCCAGAGCATTAGCGCTTCGACACGCTTCGTATGAACTATCTCCCCGCGTTCAGCAGCGGCCTCATACGCAACATATGCTTCTTCGAATCTGGCGCCGTATAAATCGTGTAAATCACTTACATCTTCCGGACTGAATAGAGTCCAATGCCCTTTCTCCTCAACACGCTTCATGAATAGATCAGGGATCCAGTTTGCGAGATGCATGTCGTGCGTACGCCTGCGATCATCGCCGGTATTTTTCCGCAACTCGAGAAACTCTTCAATATCCAGATGCCATGTTTCCAGATAAGCACACATGGCGCCCTGACGCTTACCACCCTGGTTTACTGCAACGGCAGTGTCATTGGCAACTTTTAAAAACGGAATTACTCCCTGACTCTTTCCATTCGTACCTTTAATGTGGCTTCCCAATGCGCGCACATTAGTCCAATCGTTCCCTAATCCACCACTCCATTTAGACAAGAGAGCATCATCCCGAATAGCCTTAAAGATGTCACCAAGATCGTCCTGAATGGTTGTAAGGAAGCATGATGACAGCTGCGGATGACATGTCCCGGCGTTAAAAAGCGTTGGGGTTGAACTACAGAACGCATATGTCGAAAGCACATCATAAAATTCAATCGTACGAGCTGTTCTGTCTTCCTTACGCTCAGCAAGGGCAAGTCCCATAGCAACACGCATCCAAAACCATTGCGGCAACTCAACTCTGACACCATCTATATGTATGAGATACCTGTCATATAGAGTCTGTATACCCATAAATGCAAATGTATCATCACGCTCAGACCGGATAGCCGAAGCAATTGCGGCGAGATCGAAGGTCTTTAAATCTGCATTCAGACGACCAGCTTTTATTCCCTTATCTATATAAGATGCAAACTCCACTCGATAAAGCTCAACCATCTCGAACTTGGACACAGGACGACCGACCGCTTCTGTATAGATATCGCTCATTAACAGACGAGCCGCCAAATAGGTATATTCTGGCGCCTTTTCAACCTTTGTCCGTGACGACAGAACAGCGGCCTTGGAAAGCTCGGCCCTGCTCATCCCATCATAAACAGATGCCATAGTCTCTTTAAAGACAGACTCAACATCCACCTCGCCCCCCAAGCCTTTTGCAGCCTCCATCATATTCGACCTTAAAACCGCAGATTCAAGCACCGAGATGGTCCCATCCTGATTCCTGATACGCAGTCTTAACCCCTGACGCCCCTGTGCCCTGGCCTCTCGATAAACGATATATCGACGAGCCACATTATAAGCCCCTTCCGCCATAAGAGCTCTCTCAACTTCATCCTGAATCAATTCGATGGAAGCTTCCTGAATCGGCTCTTCTCCCGTGCCTGCATTTCGAAGCGCAGCTTCAACTGTATCCGTAATACGTTCAACCTGATCACAGATAACGGAGTCCAACGGATCCGGGTACGGGATTCGACTCTCCGCCCGAAAGGCCATCTCAATCGCATGAGCTATCCTTGATCGTTCATATGCTACAGTTCTGCCGTCGCGCTTAAAAACACGTTGAAGGGGCGGAAACAAATCTGCATTCTGACCAGTTAAGTAGCTGGAGCCGAAACGACCAGATCCAGATCGATCAGAGTCATAACTATCAGGTCCCTGATGCTCAAATCCACCGGACTTACTGAATCCCGGAGGTGGCGAGCTACTATTCTGTTGGGTATGAGAGGCGTTTACAACGGGCATAGGAGTTCCGATTAAAAAGGGTTGCTATCGGAAGCCCGTCACACCTGACGCAAAGAGGGGGCAGCAAAGACCCCAGAAAATTTACTGGTTAGCCAATAGACGCTGCGCCATGACTGCAAAGGCGAACTATTCCCGACCCCTTCCCACGAGGGTGTGCTGGGCTTCTCACGTCTGGCAGGTCTTCTGGCTCAGGATTCATTCTAGGGAGATGCCTTCCCATTCAATCAGACATGACCGACATACAGGCCATGATCCGAATCAAACAGTGACTGAGCCAGAGGCTCAAAAATCTCCTTCGTCATCCTTTACAGCGGCGGGGCCGCCCCGGAATCAAACCGGGTTCCCATATACGTATGCCCCTCACGGAACATACGACCAGCGCTTTATGTCTTGCTACAACTGCTACGAGCTAGAACTATAACTCTCGCGTAACAGATTTCCAACTCCAGAATGGAGGGCGAGGTCGACCAGTATTAACTCATCTGTTTATCGGTGGGAAGTTCACCGTAAAGAAGCCGATTCCAACCTCCCCCTCCCTATAGACAACCTTCGCAATTATCTTGAAGCATCGTTCTATGGTCGATTTGACTATTTGAGCGATGAATCCAGTCATTTTTTGGCTGAAACGGTCGCGTAGCTCAGCTGGTTAGAGCGCTGCTTTCACACAGCAGAGGTCCGGGGTTCGAGTCCCTGTGCGACCATATATCATATTTGTAACCCAACTACGGTATGTTTTCACGATAGCTCGGCCTTATTTACCCAAAAATTAGTACAGTTGCGACTTTGGCACCGATTTTTCAGTACACGTTTGGACGTCCTCATTCGTGGCCGTGCCAGACCTTTTGAGATTGTTAGCGGAATTGGTTCGTATAATCTCATATGGGCTTTAACTGATATATGAGATCTTCCCCCCTGCGTAATAGATATTATTTCCTAGGCGATGCACTGGCGCTTACAATAACGCCTTTTGTCGCTCTATGGCTCCGCTTCGAAAGCACAGCCTGGATAGACGCTCACCTTGCATTAGTTCTCGCATACACGTTTCCACTTATAGCTGTAAGGCTCGGAATAGCTTCAATATTCCATCTATATCGAACTCTGTGGAACTACGCGAGTGCGCTGGATGTTAAGTACATCTTTGGTACTGCTACCGTATCGGGAATTGTAGCTCTCATATGGGGAGGTATTTTTCTCCCCTACATGATGCCGGAACTGGGAAGATTTCCCCTTTCCGCGATAATTCTGGATTCAATCCTCTTCGGTTTAGCTATAATCGCTCCCCGCGCATTGGCTCGCGCAGGCTTTTCCAGAATAACCGGAAAACGAAAGACTCCAGCTAAACGTGCTGTTATCATCGGTGCTGGGCAGACCGGTAAAATCATTGCCAAAGAGTTACTCACCAACCCTGAGTCCCAGCTGCACCCGGTTGCATTTCTTGATGATAACAAGTCGATCCGTGGAAAGCGCCTGTACAACCTTCCCGTCGCTGGCTCGTTAGACGAACTGCCATCTGTCCTCAGAGCTTTTAAAGCTCAGGAAGCAGTCATTGCGATTCCGTCTGCAGCTGGTGGTGTAATACGGCAGGTAGTTCGCGCAGCCAATGCCGCAGGTGTACACACCCATACGGTTCCGAGCCTTACTGAAATTCTTGCGCAGCCGTCCTCGATCAGTACGCTTCGTGAGGTAAGAATCGAAGATCTGCTGAGACGCGCTCCGATACAGACGGAGCTTAAGTCTGTCAGACGTATGATTACGGATCACACCGTTCTTGTTACCGGCGCAGGCGGTTCTATCGGCAGCGAACTCTGCCGACAGATAAGCCGGCTCGACCCGGAACGTTTAATCATACTTGGGCACGGCGAAAACTCGATCTTCGAAACTCTCCATGAGTTAAGAGCTTCGATGCCTAATGTTAAGGTGATACCAGTTATCGCTGATATCCGTAACAGAGCCCGCATCATGAGGATATTTGCGGAGTACAAACCTCACTCAGTATTCCACGCTGCCGCGCATAAACACGTCCCACTTATGGAAGGCAATGTTGCGGAGGCAATTACAAACAACGTTGCAGGTACACGAAACGTCGTTCAGGCTGCAGGGCTGACCGGGTCGAAACACTTTGTTCTGATTTCGAGCGATAAGGCTGTTCGTCCTACAAGTGTCATGGGTGCAACCAAACGCGTTGCGGAACAGATTGTTCAGACAGCAGCATCCGAATACGGCCTCAACTTTGTTTCGGTTCGCTTCGGAAATGTACTTGGAAGCCGTGGAAGCGTAGTTCCAACTTTCCTCCGTCAGATCCGTAGTGGTGGCCCAGTTACAATTACCCACCCCGAGATGCGCCGCTACTTCATGACCATACCAGAGGCAGTTCAGCTCGTACTGCAGGCTGGGGCACTTGGGCATGGCGGCGAAGTTTTCGTATTGGATATGGGTGAGCCAATCAAAATCGTTGATCTGGCAACGGACATTATCCGCCTGTCTGGTCTTGAAGTTGGCTCTGATATTCAGATCCAGTTTACAGGTATGCGCCCAGGTGAAAAGATGTACGAGGAGATGTTCTTCTCTTCCGAAAGCGCATCACCGACAGGGCACGAAAAGATTCTCAGGGCCAAGGCAGTGGAAGTTCCCGCTCAGGCTATACAGCGTATCGAGAAGATGCTCGAAGCAGCCTGGAATACAACTCCATCTGTCACTCTCAGAAATATGCTGCACGAGATAGTGCCGGGATACACCAATGGGGAGACAGATATCACCGTTGGAGAAGCCAGAGTTACACCACTTTGGAATCCAAAGATGCCGACTCCGGCCGGTTTACCAGCCATGGGCCGCAATGGTCAGAAGACTCCGACCCCCGCAACGGCTCCCATAGCCGACATGCGCCTACCTAGCTAGCAGACGCAACGGAAAGTAAAAGCTTAGACTGAGTGAGTTTTAAAGATTCGCACCTGATCCTGCAGGTCCTTCAAACTCACTCTTTCGAATCGAGTCACCAAAAGCGCTTCAGCCTCAACCAGTAAGGAGTTAACAGCCCCTGCAACTGGGTTTTCATCGGCCAGAAGCGCTTCTTTCTTTTTCCGTGCCGAGGGCGCCTTAGAGCTTGAAGAGTCCGGGAGGCTTATCCTCCTGGAGCCGTTTAGAGGCATTTGTCCGACACTATCCTGAGCCAAAGTCAGCGGAGGCAAAACGGTGACACCCGATGCTTCATACGCTGCACGCAACGAGATTTCACGAGGGTGTTTTGCCAGAATCCAGCCTCCCTCGTCATCGGCCTTTCCCACCTTAAGCTTCACCACAGACAACCTCTTGAAAGCTCTTAAAATTCGACGGGTTGTGGTTACCTTTAGACCAACCGCTTGCGACAATTCTTCAACTGTAAAATATTTGCGTGGCTCATCTGCCATACAAATCAGCATGTGAATTGCAATCGGAAATAAATCGTTCGGGTTCATCCGCTAACAATGATTAAATTCCACAAATTCATCAAGTTATCTAAAGCAGCCCTATCGGTATTTTTTCTATTTATAGGTTCAAATTCCTGTGCACACTCATCCTATGCACCAAATCAGGATGAAAAGGGCGCAATTCCCATCTCAACTTATGTTGGAGTTAACGGAGCGACGCTGTCCGGAACAATGCTGCTTCCCAACTCAAAAGATCACTTTCCCGCTGCAATTATCATCGCTGGATCCGGACCAACAGACCGGGATGGCAACTCAAAACTCCTGCCCGGCGCAAATAACAGTCTGAAGTTTCTGGCCGAAGGATTGGCATCACATCACATAGCAACTATTCGTTACGACAAACGGGGCGTAGGCGAGAGTGAGGAAAACAAGCTCACTGAATCTCAGCTGAGAATTGAGACTTACGTGGACGATCTGATCGCCTGGATAGAAAGCGTTAGAGAGGACTCCACATTAACCTCTCTTACACTTATAGGCCATTCAGAAGGCGCATTAATAGCGCTTATTGCCGCCAAGAAAGTAAATGTCGATGGACTGGTACTGATTGCGGCACCAGGGCGTAATCTGTCATCGATAATAGAAGAGCAGCTCGCCAACTCGCCTATGCCGGATGACTTCCGGATCACGTCAAAAAAGATCCTGGCAACACTAACGGCAGGAGATACAACATCTTCTGTTCCATACGAACTGTATGGTTTGTTTAGGCCTAGTGTCCAACCATACCTTATCTCCTCATTTGCGTATTCGCCGACTGAGTTGATCAAATCGACAAACGTTCCGACTCTCATAATACAGGGAACTGCGGACGCACAGGTGACAAAAGCTGATGCAGACAGCCTTGCAAAGGCACAACCAGCAGCAAAGCTACTACTTATAGACGGAATGAATCACCTTCTTAAAGTTGTTCCTACCGACAAACAGTCGCAGGCTGACTCATACAGCAATCCCAACATCCCTATTCCCACTGAAGTGCTTAGTGGGATAGAGAAGTTGATTAAAGGGATTCGTGCACGTTAGTTAGCAGCCCCTTCAATAGGTGCCTTGGCCTCTTTCCAGCCGCGCCAGCCACCATCCATTGAGTACACATTTGTATAACCCATTTTCTGGACTGTATCTGCCGCTAGGACCGACCGAAATCCACCACCGCAGTAGAGTATAACCTCAGTGTCTTTATCGGGAATCTTGGCCTCAATATCGCGCTCAATCACACCCTTGCTGATATGAATTGCACCCGCTGCATGACCAGCTTTCCATTCGGACTCCTCACGAACGTCAACAAATACAATATTTGGATCTTTTTCCAGACGATCCCTGGCTTCCGCTACTGTTAGCTCTCGAACACCAGAACGAGTGTCCTCTACGATTTTCAAAAACCCTGGCGCGTGCGACATAAACTTCTCCCCCTATCATCTATGGTTGTCACCCCTTCTATTGCCACATTAGGCTAACAAAGGAATATTTAGAAATATATGGATTCTGAATCTCCCAACCATACCGACCTCGAACAGTTCGCGCAGACACTCGAGCAATCCAACGACTATAAGGTCCTTCGGAGATTCAAGAGGAGGCGCCAATACAACCCACCTCAAAGCGGCGAACAGGTCCTTACAGCTCTCTTTGTGGATGTTGAGACCACTGGCCTGTCTCACTCAACCGACAAAATTATAGAATTCGCGGCGGTTCCATTTACGTTCGGAAAAAACTCCGGACTGGTTTATGAAATCGGCAAATCGATCACATATCTGGAAGATCCCGAAGTTCCCATATCTGCCGCCATTACGGAGCTTACAGGAATTACCCAGGAAATGGTCGAGGGCAAGCGAATCGACGATGATAAGGTTAAAGAGATAGTAGACAAATCATCTTTGATAGTGGCTCATAATGCAGGGTTCGATCGCAAGTTTCTGGAACGCAGATTCCCATTCTTCATCCAAACATACTGGGCCTGCACGTACAACGAGATAGAATGGGATCAACATGGTTGCAAATCCAGCAAGCTGGAATACATCATGTACAAACATTGCGGAGAATTTTTCGATGGTCACAGAGCCGACGAAGATTGTTATGCTGGCGTTCATATCCTAGCGACGCCATTCGCAGACGGAACATTACCAATGCAAAGCCTGCTTAAAAACGCACGTACAACTTCAGCTCGAATCTGGGCGACAGGTGCACCTATCGAATTAAAAGACCTGTTAAAAGAACGAGGTTATAAGTGGAATGGCACTGTAAGTGAAAGTAAGCCGCGAGCCTGGTTCAGAGACATTCCTTTTGAGCGATTGCAGGTAGAAGAAGACTGGCTCAAGAGGGAGATTTACAGAGGCGATTTAAAGAGTCGAATGCAGAAGTTTACCAGCAGAGACAGGTATTCGGATAGATTTTAACAGAAGTATATAGACAAACAAATTGACTTCCAGATAGTGCAGAGAGATTGAGGTGCACACCTGGAAGTCAATTATTTACAACTGTGTATAACTTTTATACAGGACAGATCTTTTATACAGGACCGACCTTTTTACGCGAAAAATACGTACTTATCCCGTTATTGCTGCCTACTGGTTATAACAGTCAAAATTCTTTTTAGAGACCTTTCTGCAACACGACCTAGCTGGGTACTTTCAAGAATTGTCCCGTCCTCGTCAATAAGATAGGCCATTGTATTAGGAATCGAACGGTGACTTCCAAAATTATAGTTTAGCTGGTTATTAAACCCTACGTCGATCCGGCGATCATCTGGCGAAGGAAGTCTGATGAACTTTATTTCTTCAACAGCAAGCGTTCCAGGAATTTTGTGAAAATTCAGCCACCACTCCTTCTTTAAATCTGCCTCCTTTTCGGGAGTAAGAAGTGGGGTCCCTCCCACATATCCAGTTGTATGAGCCACTATAGTTATATCAACAGACGGGAAGTATTTTGCCAGCCTGCGCAATGCAGCATAAGTAACAGCACACGATCCATTAAGCTGAGTCTCTCTCTCCATGGGATCTCGGAAGAAACCGGTCTCAGCGCTGCACCCACCCCAAAGATATACAACCAGATTGATTTTGCCCTTCGCTGGTATTGAAGGCGCCTGCCCGTCTATCTTATAAGCTGAATCTGATACACTGGCTCCTCTGGTAAACCAGAAATCACCTTCCAGTGCCGGAGCAGTTTTTCCTATATGATTAGGAATCTCACCTCCAGCTTCTCCTCTGCTTTTTTCCCAGTTGCTGATCTTAAGAGCAACATATGCAGGGGCACCTTTACGTAGACTATCGATTAATTCATTCTGATAAATGTAGTCTCTCACCTCAGCGACTCTATATCTCCAACCATGGACATAAGCACGGGACATCCTCTCCTGCTCTGTCATCTTTTCTGTTAAGGCAATTATCTTGTTGGCTGCATCCGCCTGAGTTACAGAATCACCCAATTCGCCTGCATTCGAAAACAAAACACTATAGGCGGCAATAGAACTAGTCCACGGGATTGTTATTCCCGGCTCTTCAAACATAGCAGCAATCGACTTAAGTACATCCCACCTGAGGGGCCTGCTACTTTCGTATGAACCTAGCACTTCCCTCAACATCAAATCGCGTTTTTTAATAGTATCCTTACTATCCCATGACGTTCGCGCAATCATTTTATCAACAATAGCTTTTGCATCACTATCACGGCCTGAATGCAAGAAAACTCTTATCCAATCAGTATATTCATTGTAATAATCAAGCGGAGCTGAATCGGGATGAAATTTTTCACCGCACAACTTTATCGTGTCTGCCACAGGCTTTGGAATTGAATCACGCAGCTCCGTACGAGTCAGCTCGGTTGAGTCTTTCCAATAAGGAAGCTTAGTGATCTCGCGATTTAAAAGTCGATAAAACAAGACCATGCAGTCATCAACAGTTTTGTATTGAGCTAGATCGATAGCCGTATCTGGAGTTATAAATCGAGTCTGAGCTCCTAGGAGACTGCCAGCCCCGGCTACTACAGTCATGATCGCAATGGTAGCAATGATCGCCATAGTTCCGGCAACTATCCTTAACTTCTTAAATATTAGTTTCATATTACAATCGCTATATAGCATCAATAGTGGATGTAAAGGAGAAATCATTCACCTTGATGGGCGGTACGATCACCTGAGATAAAGCAGCCTGTGCAGCATAAATTGCAAAATGTGCAAATGGAGACGGATGAAATACTCTTTCAGGAACTCCCATAGCTTCCACATTATTCAAAGCGAACAAAGGAGATTCCGTAAATCTGAAATTACGGACCGACTTCGTAACCTTTCCGTCCTCAATAAGCCACAACCCATCTCTGGTTACACCGGTACATAAAAGACTGGTTCGATCGACAAGCTGGAGGGGTGACAAACGAGTTACAAGCAAACCACGCTTGGTTGTTGAGATCATCTCATCCATAGAAGTGCTTCCCCCCGACATTCTATAAGACATTCTCTCCATACTGGGCTCATGCTTATTTAACTCATTTAATGCATAGGGGCGGTTATAGTACATATCTGTTAATACGCCCTTATCAATGAACGTAATGGGATTCATGCCAGGAACTGCTATCAATCCGAGTTCAGGATCAGCGGGATCATGAGCTATGCTAATTCGAGTGTCGATAATTCTTTGGCCCAACTTACTTCTTTCGCGTGGCAGACTTTCGTCGGTCATAAACCACATAGAGCTTCCCCCTCTTTGCTCACCCCGATCTCTCTGCATAGCATGGTTATCCAGGATCAGTGCATCTACAAGAGCTGAGGTAGCAGATGGTTCAAGTATTGTTGTATAACGGCCTGGCTCTACCCGCACTGCATTAACAGAGCGCAAACATTTATCCAGTGCCTTCTCTGCTATTGCAAGTTCGTCGACCTGATTTATATCATAACTGGAAACACCAGCCCAACCAGATCCGGTTCCATTGGGATGTCTTACCGTAGCAGAGCACTGAGCCTGCGTCATCTCACCATAGTACGTGGTGCTTGGGACGGTTCTCTGAAATGAATCGATTTGAATAGATGCGAGAGAGAACCCACGGGTTTCAATGTATCCTGCTGACAGAAGAGACTGTTCACGAGCCTTTCTGGTTACCTGATGTACAAGCTTACCACTCTCTTCAACGGTGCGCTCTAATGTCGCATCCTTCCAGGTTGTAGACTTCATGACATTCAACACAGGCAGCTCAAAAGGCATGTCAAAAGGGCTCTTCGTTGCTCTTTCTGTAGCCTGTTTCTCTACAAGCTGTAGTGCACCATTTAATGACTCGTCATCTATCTGATTCGTCAATACTGCGGCGTTACCACTAACACCCTTTGATCTCATTATTAAGATCTGAACGTCACGTCTATCACTTGCCATAGTAGGACTATTCCTCGCCCAGCTTAACTCGCCCGACCAGTAGTTACCTGCTATAACAAATAACCCGCCCCCTTCCGTAGCCATGGATCTAATCCTGGAACAGACGCCTTCCAGCTCTTCACGCGAAAGTAATTTCACCTGTGTCATTATGCTTTCCTGGAAATATCAACAACAGTTGCTTCTTTTAGATAAACAGGAGACGACGTTACACTATGATATGCCCCCCGGGCTGGCTGTCCTTTAGCCGCGGACAGACCAAATACTCTTTGGCTGCCCCCCACCCTAGTTACTGCATTCCATAATTCAGGAGTCCTAAACAAGACTCCAGCATGGGCAGCAATGGATGTTCTTTTACCCTTTTTTACTTCGAAAGCCTGCCCCATCATGAGTCCCGATATCTGCTGGAAATCCATAGATGCATCGGCGCGTTTGAACACTAGTCCATCCTCAACTTCCTTGACAATGGAATCAAAAGAAGCCCCATCGCTTCCAGGCTGTAACTTTAAATTTCCCGAATGGGTTAAGGGTGCAAGTGATCCGTCCGGAGCATATGCACAGCCGCTCGAAGTATACTGAACAGAAGGGTTATTCATGTTTTTATTCAACCAACCAGCTGTCTCCCGATTGGTTTGCATTCCCACAACAATCCCCTTATCCACCAGAGATAATTCCTGAGGCTCCGAACCATCATCATCCCATTTTACAGTGGCAACAGCACCAACCTCACTTCTATTAGCAGTTACTGTAACAAGAGGAGAACCGACTTTTAGAGTTCCCATCATCGCAACCGGATCCGTTATATAACTTGTTCCGCCAGAATTAGCCTCAAAACCTAATGCGCGATCCAATTCAGTAGCACCACCGATAGTTTTGCTTAGCAAACGAGACACGGTTATGTCATCAAGCGCAATCTGATACCTTCCAACTTCGACAGGTTTGTATGTGAATGAAAGATCTTCCTTTATCTCTTCGTACCGCTGCCTTAACAGCTCACGAATTGGCTGATCTCTGATGTGCTCCAACCCTTTACCTGCAGGTGTGAGGGTATCCAATGCAACACCAGCACGCATTCCATTGGGATGCGCATAGTCAAATCCGATAGTTGCCGATGTGGTATATGTTCTCTGAAAGAAATACTGATCGGCACTCGATGCAAAAACTTTGTCCTGTCTAAGAAATTCTGCCGAATTTTGAGTGGGAGTAACTCCTGGCCAACGTTTTACATAGGAGGTCAAAGCACTTAGATAATCAGTTATTTCGTGTGGATTCACTCTAAACGGATCATCTTTAATAGGCATAATCCACTCGCCGTTACTTACAGGCTTAGCGGGAGTAAGATCTATCTCACGAACCTCATCAATAAAATTTGCCTTCGCCTGTCTTACAGCCGCTTTGCCGAGCCGAGCCGCTTCGTCCAAAGTCCAGACAGGACTGGCAGCAAAACCCCAATAACCATTTACCAGAGTGCGAACACCGAAAGTCATGGTCTCAGCCTCTGGAGGGATACCACCGATTTTTCGGTGATATGTGTGCACCAATCTTACGTCCGTATAACTTGCACCGGCTTCCTGCGCGGCAGCAATGCTGGCCACGCAGAGTTCCTTGATACGCGGATCGTTAGCAGATGGTAAAAGAATGGTTTCAGAAGCGGGACTTCTATATTTTACTACTGCCTGTAACGAGTTAGGAATAGCACCGATAGCAGTGAGTATTGCTCCATTCTTTATCAGCGTGCGTCGATTTGAATTCATTTAGTCTTCAGTTCTCATGGTTACTCTCCCACTAACTGCGGGCACAACATTTCCCGTAGCAGGGTCACGTAGCGTCCACTGAATGGTTCCAGTGGAGCTGAACTTTCTTGTTACTTTCTGGCCTGGAGGAATAGAAGCTATATTGCCAGAAGGATCTCCAGGAACACAGCCATCCGCTTTTGTAGAATCAGAGAATACAATACCAATTGGGCTCTGCGTTTTATTCTCAAACTTTACGTTCCCACACGGCTGCATAAAGAACTCCTGGCCTGTGTAAGTACTTACCAGAGAATTTGATAAGGAATCTTTCTGAATCGGTACAGTTACACCAGATGGGTACAAACCCGTAAACTTGAGACTATCAACCATTGATGTACCATATACATTCGCTCTGGCATACAGCATATAGTCTCCAATGATGTTACTGCTGACGAGATAATCATCCAGTCCTAAAAGAGCCCCGATAGGCCCCAAATAGACCAGCTGGAGATCTTTGTAAGAGTATCCGGCATCCGCTCGCGGTGTAAGTGGAACACGTATCTTCCCTATAGGATTCCCGTTGGCATCCATAGCCATAACAGACAAGGAGGTCGTAGGTGATCCTCCAAACTCATCGTTATCGGAAGTTCTTGTAGTATCCTTTGGTGTAATTCTCAGACCAGCAATAGATTGCCGTGTTGGAGTTACATTAACGATTACTGTCTGAGATCCAGTGTATCCATTATGCGTCCATTTTGCCGTAATGTTTATAAAAGCAGCACCGGTAGTACCAAGAGCTTTAATTTTTCCTGTAGAATCTACACTGACCATTTCACCATCATTCGAGGTCCATTCCACGGGCGCCCCATTCGGGATGGACAGCGGCTCCCCCAGCATGTTCAAGGCGGAAATGTTCAGTTGAAGAGAATCATCCAATGCCATTATAACGGCCTCAGGATCTACTGAAATACTCTTTAAAACCTCTGAGAGAGGCAGCTTCGGAACAGGAGGCGCCGATGTATCAACACAACTAACAGCACCACCAAACATCAACAAGCATATCAGAACTTTAGATCTATGTTTCATAATTATGGTCTCCTGTTAGTGCAGCCCTTAAACAGTGGGTTATTATCCCTCTCAGCTTTTGGAATATCAAAAACATATTCATTACCGTATACAGGATAGTGTACGCTGGGCATTGCATTTGCCCCCACCGGGTAGACCTGAAGTACAGATCTTCCATAATTACGAACTAATCGCCGCATATCTCCAAGACGTGTTGCATTCAGATAGAACCAGAATGCCCGTTCCTTGAAAAGGAGATCCACTCTTGCAAGAGCATTTACAGGGTCGGCTAGAGGTGGAAGCGAAACAGTAGCGCGAACATCATTGATTGTCTGCAACCACGGTCCGGATGGAGAAGACGCCGGCTGCAACTGAGCTTCGGCTTCTATCATTCTCGCCTCAATTCCGGTTGCTGCAGGAAATCTGACATTAGCGACTGTATACTTCTGTTGACGTATTGGATTCGTATAGAAGTAATCATCGATTTTGCTGAGTGGAACTCTTGGATCCTGATTCTTGGCAGAGTCTGCTGTCCACTCAATACCATTTGCTCCGTCCTTGGACGTTACTCTAATATCCTTATTTGTGGGCTGAGTCCAGAACGCAAAACCAGTGGCAGAAGGTTGTGTGTATGCAATCTCATATCTGGCCGCATCATCAACGTTCTGTACCGCAGCGGCAGCCTCATCATATCTTCCCAAGGCAAGCAAGGCTCTTCCTTTACCAACCTGCGCCAGGGTAGCCACAGGAACGCTGTCTTTCCCATATTCATATGCAGAATCAAAGAGAGCAACTGCGCGTTCGTATAACTCGTTAGTTGGAATACCAGCCGTATATTTTAAGTCACCTTCAAATGGAACAACTGTAAGAGGGACTCCAGAACAAAAGGCATCGGCCATGAGTACTATACTGTATGCCTGCAAGGCATACGCATTTCCTATCATGCCCTTTGAATCCTCAGTTCCATACTTACGCAATGCTTCTACCGCTTGCGAAGTTACAACCCGCATACTTTGAAGATAGGCGTACGTGTAACCAACATCGACACCATCCTCAATATTGAGCGGAGTACGTGCGCTGATAGCCTCTCCAGTAGTTTGTTCGTCTGTAAAAATAGCAATCATTTCACTAGCTGAAGAAACTGCCCGCATAGTATTCATGATTGATGCATTGTAGAGACGAACTGCACCACTATAGCTTTTAACAAGCTTTGGATCAACCTCATTGTTTTGCGGCGGCTCGCTACCGTTGAGTAGATCATTTAGAGCGCAGCCAGAAAATGAGAGAGTCAACAATAGACTAAGCGGCGCAATCCTGTTTAATATCTTAAGTGACATTTTTAGTACCCTACTCTAAACTGAAGGGAGAATGAACGAGGGTATGGAATTAAGGATCCATCGTCTTGAGTTTTTTCACCTACAGGAGATGAATTAACCGCTGGATCACGTCCGCGATAACGAGTCCACAGCTTCAGGTTGCTTCCAGCCACCGATACCTGCAGGCTACGACCACCAACACGCTGAACGAGATGTGCTGGAGCATTCCAGGTTAAACTTGCAGTCTGAAATCTAAGTTCAGATATGTTCTGCATATCATTGGTCTGTCCCAATAAAGCTCGCGCCTGATCCTCAAGTGGAGAGGAAGCATCCCAACGACCGCGAACAGTTTTCCACAAGTCAATATTACCTCTGTTCTGCACATAGCTTCCTTTATAATCGAAGAAAGCATTAAATGTGAAGTTTCTGTAGGCTGATATTTCCAGGTTATACCCAGTGGTATATCTAGGCATATTTGTGCCAGCATATACAGCTGTATCACCAATGACTATTTCCCCAGGTTCCAGAAGTCCATTGCCATTTACGTCATTTACAGCAAGGATTGGTTTAATCCAGAGGCCGCCTACCGGATAGCCTACAACATAACGCTGATTGACATCTCCAAACGGACTTACGCCAGGGCCAAGTGTTTTAATCTGGTTATCGTGAATTGCGACATTTGCTCCAACTCGTAATGTAAGATTCGTTTTATCCAGAACGAGTGCGTTTAGCTGCATAGATGTTAATCTATTTACAACCTTTGCAAGATTCTCCTGACGCTGCCCAGCAACTCCGGTTCCGGCAGAGGGAGCCAACGTTCTGGAAATCAAAGTGTTGGTATTACGTCTGGAGGAATGAGTAAAAGTAAATTGTACTCTATCATATAGGAGATCAGCATCGAAGCCGCTTTCAAATTCGAAACTTCTCTCTGGTTCAAGCTGAGTATTTCCTGCTCCATCAAATGAATAGATCGGCTGGGTTATTCCGTTAATAATAATGCTACCTGTTCTATAATCGCCGTAGATAGCACCAAGATTAGGTTGCACGGCAGCGTATCCCATTGCAGCTCTGACTCTAAGCGAGTTTAATATATTGCTTTTAGGAAAGAATGATTCATCCGAAACAAGCCACGAGGTACCAAAACGTGGGTATGTCTTAGCGTTATTACGAAGCGATTTACCACTGCCAAAATCTCTGCGTAAGGCCGGATCAAAAGAGATTCTATCAAAAAGACGTATGTAAACGTTGGCACCTATACCAGCTAAGGCCTTAACTGATGGGTCAACAATTCCTCCATTAATTCCATTTGAATTTGCATTGGGCGGAGGAGTCGTAATTGACGTATAAGAAGAAGTGTTAATCTCTCTTCTAAGATCGGCTGTAATTCCAGGTCTGACTGTTATAAAACGACTCGCCCATCCCAGTGACGGAAAGAATGAAGACTGAGTTCTTGCAGTATATACTGAGAACTTCCTCGTCTGTTCGCTATTAACGGTGCTCCCGACTTCGCATCTCGCAGTGACGCACAAATGACCCACACCGGTTAGCTTCTCTGTGCTATACCCGCGGTCCATACCAAGTGTGATATTTCCAGACCACCAGCTAACAGGGTTCCAATTAGTAAGAACATTTAGTAAAGCAGTAGTGTTAGTTGCCAGATTTATATTCCGCTCTGCAGCACTATTTTGAGTTAACAGCGAAATAGTGTCATTTCTTGCATATTCCCCTACGGTTCCTTTTCTGACAACTATCGAGTTTTCATATCCATTTGACTGATACCCGTCAACATTAACTGTAACGTCCAGTCCCTGTCGTGGAGCAAATGTAAGGCTTGCAGATACACCGCGGTCACGCTTCACACTGGGATTGGCGAGGCGGGAACTGAGTGGAAGATTCAACTTACGAAAGCGAACTTCGTCCACACCAGGATTTCTTCTTGTACCTAGTTCATCTTTTACGGTCGCACTAAGGCGATAGGTAATCAGAGGCGATCCACCACTTACGGAAGCAGAAAAAGTATTAACAGATCCCATCCCTTCATTACCAAGAAATCTGTTGTTCCTATCATATGTTACAACAGAATCCTGCGTACAAACATTGTTTATAATGTTATTGATGGAGCATTCTACTACCAGAGATGAATTCCGGGCGGTTCCAAAGGCATAGTATTCTTCAGGATATTTGCCTGCCTTCGACGACCAGTCGCGGCCAACCCTGAAATCCCAACGCGCCGGTCCTGCACTACCTTTTTTGGTCGTAATCTTAATTACACCATTGGCAGCATCTGGCCCATAAAGTGTGGCAGCTGCAGGCCCTCTAACTATTTCAATTGTTTCAATCGTTGCCGGATCGATCTCATCCAGCCTCGACGGCATTAACGAACCGTTCATGCCACCCCGTGGAAACCTACGCTGTATTTCCTCTGTCGAAAAAGCGGATTTAATCCAGACACCGTCAACAATTACGACAGGATCATTGTTCTGAGATATACTTCCAACACCACCTAACCTTATTCTAGAAGGTGCGCCTGGCTGCCCGGATGTACGCTGTATCGTCATTCCCGGTACCTGCGCTGCAACCAACAGATCTGTAACATCTCTTACAGGAGCTGCCTGCGTCAGCTTATCTGCGTTAATGACAACAACATCATTAGAGATTTCAGCACGCCGCTGCGAACCGGTTGCGGTGGTAACAACTTCAGTCAGCGTTGTGGACGACCGACTCAGAGAAACCATTCTATGGGCTGCCTGATTATCGTTTGATATCTCAGCAGACACCATTTGTGACCGATACCCCAGTAATCGCACAGAAAGTGTATGGGCACCTACCGGAACATTGGTAAAACGATATACACCATCTTCATTTGTACTTGCAGCACGTTGACTTTCCACAATAACAACCGTAGCACCCGAGATTGGTTTACGGGTTGCAGAGTCAACCACCTGTCCAGTAATAATTCCAGACGCCTTTACCGATGTATCTTTCCCGGGAGTAATATTTGTGGCGCGGGGCCTTACTACGATTGTTGTGGGCGTACTCGCAACGGCCTGAAGGTTAGTACCTGTCAGTATTTTCTCGAATACAGTGGACAGTGGAGTATTGGACAGTTCAAGATTAACCCGGGATTTAAACGAATCCAGATATTTATCATTGAAGATGATACGCACATTTGCCGATTCGGCAGCAATGCTCAAAGCCCGAGCGATTGTTACTTCGTCGAGATTAACAGATATACGACGAGATAGAATCTTCTTTAGTTCAGCAGCACTACTGACACTATCCTGTGGCTTATTGAAAGAAAGAATATGCTCGGAGATAATCTGTGAATTTGCATTTTCTGCAGTAGCCGTTAGTGCAACACACAACAGCCCTCCAGCAGTTATCAATCCACCGATACGACCGGGACGATACCTGTTTCCAGGTAAACAGGATTTTAGCATTGGGGTAATGATCATCGATTAAAAACGGGTGGGAGGGAAATCGATTCTCTCGACGAAGGGGACGAGGTTCTACTGATTGGGGCGAAGAGTAACTTTGATGGTTCCATCTTCACTTCTTTCATAACTCTGAGACACATCCAATAGATCACGTAAAGTGGTCAACATATCTTCAACAGATCCGTACGGCAGAGACCCGGTAATGCTGGAACCGAGCAGTTCTGAATCTGATACGTTGAATTGCACACCATACCATCTAGTCAGTGTTTTCAGAGCTTCTGATACTGGAGTACTGCGAAACGTTAATCTGCTGTGAACCCAGTCAGTATAATCAGACAGAGTTTCTTCTTTGGAAAGCGAAACATTCAATCCGGCAGAATCAGCAAATGCAACTAATCCAGGTGTAACTATTACATCATTATTTGTGCTGTTAGCAGCATTACGAGAATCTCTTGCATCGAAATACTTCCCGAAAGACACTCTACCTGATTCTACTGCTATGCGAGCACCAAACTTATCGTCATAATACTTTACAACAAACCTTGTACCTAACACGCGAGTCTGAGTATTCCCAGTTTTTACAACAAATGGAATCCTGTCTGTAGTCGTAACATCGAAGTATGCTTCACCATTCAATGCAACAGTACGCGTAGATGAACCAAACTGCTTTGGCACACTCATAACCGACTGAGGACCAAGTGTTATGCGAGTTCCATCTGGAAGTGTGAAGGTAATTCTCTGACCAATGCCAGTGGTATAGCTCTGTCCTACCTGCTCCGTTGGACTGGAAGTTGAGAAAATCCAGCCAAATCCTACAGCGAGTGTACACGCAAAGGCAACACCCAGAGCTAAAAATGATCGAGTGGATACTCGCCACTTTGGCCCTTTCATACTGGGAGCAGTTATTCCATGAATTGCATGAGAACCAGACAATTCAGGATCATTGATATTCGATCGTATTTTAGAAGCTGTATTTGTTCTGGAACCAATCCCGGCGTCGATACCACTCCGAGCTTTGATACCCGTCTCCATAAGAACCTTATCTATAGAGTTGTGAACTTCAATTGGCGTCAGCGGCTCCCAGCGACTACGAGTGTCGTTTTGGAGATGCTTATGAAGCTGGTTATACCTTTCTTTCCATAGAGGATTCGCTGCAAGCCACCCATCAACTGTCTCGGACTCTACAGGCGTGGTTTCTCCAAGCCAATAGCGGTCGAGCAGTTCAGGATCGAGATTATCCGAGTCTGATGAATGAATGGATTTTGGTTCCATACTTATATGTCACTTGAGGGGAGAGAAACCAGGCACACTGATTTCATATTTTTTTGAAAACGTACTTTTGCTGGATTAAGCCCAGAGGATTGACCGTAATTCAGCCAACCCACGAGCTACAAGGCTCTGTGCTGCCACCGAGGAGATACCAAGGATTTCTGCAATTTCGGCATGCGTCATCTCCTCTTCAACTCTAAGACGAACAGCCAGCTGACGGCGCTCCGGTAGCTGTCCGATAGCTATTCGGTAGGCCTCTGTAGTCAGGATATCGTCCTCATGGCTCGCAGTACTCGCCAAACTGGAATCATAACTGGCCTGCGCCTGTTTCTCGGCAACAAATCTCTGCCGGACATCATTATAACGGCGCTCGTTTAGAACACGGTTTCGGACAGCGCGATACAGATATGGCCTCATAATCTCAGGAGAAAGGTCCGTTCGTCGCTCCCATATCTCAACAAATACCTGCTGGACAATATCTTCAGCTGCATCCCGCGAGCCGAGAAGGTACCACGCAAATCTCGTGAGTGGATCGATAAACTGGGTCATAAGACGCGCAAAAGCGTCTGGATCACCCTGGCGAAGCCGTTCTACTAAAGCCTGTATATCTGCATTGTTCCCGTCGATTAGATCGGGGATTTGGCTATCCTCGTATGACGCGTGGGACAAAAACGCTCGTGTTCAACATGATATATAGAACAGGTGTGCTAGTCTGGGTAGTGTTCAGGTATAGAGATACTACTAACGTGATACCCATCCATGCGGTTAGGTTCCGCCTCGCCTATCATGAGATGTGGTCAGACGGAGCACCCAGTATCGGGTTCCAACCCTAGCGGAGTGGTACATCCATCTTATGAAGGAGCAACCCCTACACGCGCCCAGGTTCCCCACTGGTTCTTTACCCGAAGGTCACCGCTCCCTTCCCTCACAAACTCCACGGGGAGGTCCGTCTGCGCTAACCCATTTTCAATACTGTTAATATCCTGGATACTTGGGACAATGAGATGCCACTCCAAAAGCTGGGCATCGTCTGGAGACGGCTCAGGAGCCCCGCGTGCCCACGTATTTATTGCCAGATGATGATGATATCCGCCTGCGGACATAAACAGGGCTCCTGGATAATCCCAGACAGTCTTTGCAAATCCCATAATCTCATGATAAAGACGTGCCCCACGCCCGATATTTCCAACATGAAGATGGATGTGCCCCATCTTCGTGCCATCTGGCATCCCGTTCCACACAATTCCAGAGTCGCGGGCCGCTGTGACCAGATTCATGACATCCAGATGCTCCGTGACCATATATATCTGGTCACCGACCGTCTTCCACTCAGAGCGAGGCCTGTCGGAATAAACCTCGATCCCAAGGCCATCAGGATCTGTGAGATATATTGCCTCGCTTACAGCGTGATCGGCCATACCAATATTCTGATTGAGCGCACCGAGATGCTCCAACATTGCGCCTAAGTATCTACGGTCCGGGAGTAAGATCGCGAAATGGTACAACCCGAGGCGACCGTTGCGAGGAACCGGGGTTGCACCGGGATGCTCAATCAGCTCAACCAGACTACCGTTAGTTGCGGGGAGGTAATTCTTTGGTAGCTGGGCAGCATGCTGTGTGGAAGCGTCTTGTGGGACGGCGTCTGGTGGAACAGCAGTTTGTGGGACCTCATCGCGTGAAACAGCGGTTTGTGAGCCCCCATCGCGTGGAACAGCGGCTTGCGCGCCAACATCTCGTCCAGAGCCTGTTCCCGCCGAGGTAGAATACCCCAGAACTGCACTATTGCCACTGTTCTGCAAGACATTAAGGCTGAGAATTTTGGTGTAATAATCAATGGATCGCGATAAATCTGCGACCTGAAGCTTTACCGGTCCTAACGAAATATCCGCGGGTAGTTTAAATGTCTGATTATCGGTTGTCATATACCATAGTCCAGTGCAGGAGAGATGCCGCGAATGTAAATTTATGTCATGTCAAAACACATAGCGACAATTCAGTGGAGTCTGGATGATGGCGACTTTTTGAAAGGTCGTTATTCCCGCGAACATACCTGGACATTCGATGGCGGTATTACAGTACAAGGATCGCCTTCCCCATCGGTCGTACCAGTTCCATTTTCAAACCCGGATGCGATAGATCCAGAAGAAGCCTTTGTGGCAGCAATTGCGAGCTGTCACATGCTGACCTTTCTGTATATAGCGTCCAAAGCAGGGTATGTGGTGACATCATATGTAGACCATGCAGTTGGAACCATGGCAAAAAATGATACGGGAGCGATGTGGGTTAACAGAGTAGAGCTTTCTCCCGTAATCATTTATAACAGTGACAACATTCCCAGTGCAGAAGAGATAGCGGACCTACATCATCGTGCACATGAAGAGTGCTTCATTGCAAATTCAGTAAAGACAGAAATTATTGTGGTAGGCTAAATAGAAGTTGCTACTCAATCGCTCGAGTTGAAACAGGCCACCTCCCAAAGGTGTCCATCCAAATCCTGAAAATAGCCAGCATACCCACCCCAAAAAGTATCAGCTGCAGCTTTTGTAAGCGTCCCTCCCGCAGCGACAGCTTCGGCCAGAACTGCATCAACCTCCTCTTTACTACCCACATTATGCGCCAGCGTAAAGCTTGTTGGCGATGCAGGCCCGACCGGCAGCCCGGAGTCGATCGCCAGGCTGGTTCGGGGCCATAGACCAAGCCTTAAACCAGGCTGCATTTGAAAGAAAACAACGGCCCCGTGTTCGTATTCCTGTCCTACGATCCCTTCAGTCTTAAGACCCAGGCCGTCCCGATAAAACTTCAGAGAAGCCTCGAGATCGTAAACCCCGAGAGTTATCAAAGTTACGTGTGCATGCATAATGGGAATCAGTGTTTTAGGTTTAAGTGTTTTTAGTACTAAGAAATGCCAAGAATATTGGTATGCATAATCCTAACCAGACAACACTACAGTTATGTTGAAGACCTTCTTCAAGCCCGTCAGTTATTCGACAGGGGCAGACACTGCGCTTTTATTTCTACGAATCGTAGCTGGATCCGCGCTGCTACTGCACGGATACGGAAAGATTCAAAACCCAATGAGTTGGGCAGGACCAGAGTCAACGATTCCTGGCATATTCCTTCTTCTAGCAGCAATCTCGGAATTTGGTGGTGGAATAGCGCTGGTACTGGGCGTACTAACCCGCCTCGCTTCATTTGGAATTGCATGCACGATGGCAGTCGCCGTCTACTTTCATAAATTCGTATACGGAGATCCATTCGTTCCAACATCAGCCAGCGGAGCCTATGAGCTTCCGTTGCTGTTCTTTGCAGTAGCCTGCTTGTTTATTGCGATGGGACCGGGAAGATTTTCCGGCGATCGGGTGGTTTTCAAGTAGTATTTATAACACGCGCAATTGGAAAACTCAGGATCTATTATAGATCTATTTAGAATCTGTAATAGATCCACCCACCAACCATTCCAATTTGTCTGTAATCTTCTGAATATCCCAATCCCACCAGCACATCTCCATTAACTCTTCAATTTTCTCTTCAGAAAACCGCTTTTTTATTTCTCTGGCCGGATTACCACCCACCACTGCATAAGGTGCCACGTCTTTGGTAACGGTAGCATTGGTGGCGATGATCGCACCATCTCCAACTTTGACACCCGGCATTATAGTAGCATTGGCCCCTATCCATACATCGTTACCAATTACAGTATCTCCCTTATACGGCAGATCTTCCATGCGCGGAGTTACACGCTCCCAATCTCCAGCAAAGATATTAAAAGGATAGGTTGTTATGCCATCCATACGATGGTTCGCGCCATTCATAATGAACGTGGCACCAGACGCTATCATACAGAACTTGCCGATAATCAGCTTATCTCCAATAAAATCGAAGTGGTATTTTACGTTCTTCTCAAAGTTATAAACATCTTCAAAATCGTCGTAATAGGTGTAATCGCCCACAACGATATTAGGGTTCTTAATAATGTTCTTTAAGAAGCAGAGGCGGTTGTAGTGAGGGAGTGGGAAAATCTGGTCTTTGGATGGGATTGGCATTTTATCATGACCCTGTTTTATCGTCTGAATATACTGGCAGATTCCAGTGATAATGTAGCGCCAGCAGACGCAATACAAAACATACAATCAAAGCGATTATGGATACCATATCGCTTGATGCCCATTCCAGATAGTTTCCTAAGACTACAATCAAAGCACCAAGAAGCGCTGCCGATGCATAGATTTCCCGCTCCAGAATAACCGGCACTCGGTTAAGCAGGATATCGCGCACGACCCCACCACCTACGGCCGTTGTGATCCCCAAAAGAACAGCTACACCTGCGTTATGGCCATAGGCAAGACTTTTTTGTGCGCCAGTAACTGCGAATAATGACAGACCCAGAGCATCAAAAAGTAGAACCGGCTGATTTAGACGTTGTACTAGAGGATACAGACGTATGGTCATTGCTGCAGCTATAATTGCGGCTACCAGATAACGCCAGTTTGTTAGACCGGCGGGTGGGATGGCACCGATACAGAGATCGCGAATAATTCCTCCGCCGCATGCTACTGTAAATGCGATAGCACAGATGCCGAACAGATCCAGACCACGCTGTCTTGCTGCCGCCGCGCCGCTTATAGCAAAAACGAAGGCGCCGGCGAGGTCGAGGAAGTAGTAGAGGGAGTGTAGGTTGTCCATTTTGCATAGAAGTTAACCGGAAACGAACACGGGCGGAGTGTTACTTGTTCTCTGAGCATTGTAGCCGCTATGTAAAACACATAAAAAGTGTTAAATTAATATCAATTACACCAATTATTTAGCTTTAATTGACAATATGATATCTCTTAACAAAGCCACCCCTCAGGAGTTATCAGCGACCTTAGCGCTCCGATTCAAGACACGAAGGCTAGCGTATGGGTGGAGTCGAGAGGAATTAGGCAAAAGGTCGGGGGTTGCAGTAGCTACATTGAGGTATTTCGAGGATACAGGGAAAATTGCGTTTGAGCGACTATTAAAGCTGGCTTTTGCGTTGGGCATAATGGATGAGTTTGAGAAAATTGCGGAGGCGCCAGCAGTGATACCGGTAACCCTTGACGATTACGTCAAAATGTCACAAACAAAGCCTCGAGAGCGAGGGAAAACGTTGAAACCAAACAGTAGAAAGGGAGCCGTATGAATTCTTTTGGAACGGTAGATACACTAGACGTTATTCTGACTGACAGGATAACACCCTTACGAATTGGCCGTCTGCTACGTCAGAACAATGAAATTCTATTTGAGTATGATGCAACGTTTACTGCATCAGGAATCGAATTGTCGCCCTTCGCATTGCCGTTAGGGACCGGAATCAGAAAGGAATCAACTAGAATATTCAACGGCCTCTTCGGAGTTTTTGATGACTCACTTCCCGACGGGTGGGGGAGACGGTTGATGGATCGAGAGTTCGCCAGAATGGGCATCGAACCCGCAAGAGTATCACCACTGGACAGGTTGCATTTCATTGGAGATAGGGGGTTAGGAGCACTTTCGTATCGACCGGCGGCTGATATGGATGCGGCACCATCCCAAGTCGATTTCGACGACCTCGTTGAACATTCCCAGCGAATAGATGAAGGGAGTCCCGAGGCTGTCTTGCCACAACTTGTTGTAGCCGGCGGATCACCAGCAGGCGCGCGGCCAAAAGTTATGATATGGTACAATCCTGATACCGACAGAATGCTGACGGGAGGGGACGCCCCACCAGGTGACTTTGTCGGATATCTGGTAAAATTCCCCACTCGCGATGACGGAAAAGATATTGGTGGGGTTGAAATGGCATACGCTGATATGGCAAGACAGGCTGGAATTGATATACCTGATACCAAGCTGTTTATGACCGGTACAGATTTGGCGTGCTTTGGAATTCAGCGATTCGATCGAGCAGGCAACGAGCGACGACATATTCACACATTGGGTGGATTGCTTAATGCCAGTCACCGCGAATTTGGCTGTACATATTCGGACTACTTACGTGCTACCACATTATTAACTCGTAATCGTTCCGCTACCCTGCAAGCATTTCGTAGGATGGTGTTTAATGTACTCGCCCATAACAGAGACGATCACGTGAAAAACTTTTCATTTCTTATGGATCCTAGTGGCGAATGGAATCTAAGCCCAGCTTATGATTTGATATTTTCTGACGGACCAAATGGTGAACATTCAATGATGGTCGGGCGAGAAGGGAGAAACCCAACATATTCTAATTTTATGGAAGTTGCAGATCGTGAGAATATTGACGAGGGAACATGCAAAACCATTGTTGAAGAAGTTAGAGAGTCATTAAGTGAATGGGTCACATTCGCAACCAAGTATAAGGTAGAGAAACAAAGAATCGATTATATTAGGGATAAACTCATGGAGGTAGATGTGAAGTGAGCAGGATAATTGGAATATCCCTGGCTCGAATTGAAATTACGGATTCCGAGGTGTCACTATTGAGCAGCACAAAACTCCACTACCTCCAGTTCCCCACCACCACCGCCCCTTGCGTCTTCCCGGCCGAATTGCGCCCGATTTCAAAACGAATGGGGCCAATAGGCGTTCCAATATCCAACCCACCTCTTACACCCCCGATCCAGCCTGAAGGAAGGCTGATAATAGAAGCTCGCAATTCGTTCTCATCATTCATACGCATCACCGCTGGCTCCAGACGAATATGCAATGGACCTTTGACTGCAACCCGAAAGAGCATGGAACCTGAAAACTCCTGAGAGCCCCGCACTTCAAATACTTTATAACCTGGAAAGCCATCGAATCCACCCACAGAATAGGTTTCGTGATTTGGAAGATCGGTTCCCACTCCGGCACGAATCTTTGGTGTCACGGATATTCTTGAGTATTTGTATGTAATGCCAGCAGTAACCATTGCTTTGCGGTATTTATTGTTCATATCGCCTTCAAAGGTCATTATCGGTTCACCATTGCCGCGCAACATCCAGAGAGTTGCACGCAAACCAACTGCTGTTACTGTAGATGAATCTTCAATTTTCCAGAGTTGAGATTCTACTCCGGCTCTGTATCTGAAAAAGTCACTAAACTGCTGTTCGCTTCCAATCAGAAGACGCGTACCCAATACATCCGCTCCAGTAAACTGCAATGAATCACCAACATAAAACCTTGGCTTTTCTCTTGTTACCGATACACGAATCAGTGGCGATATTGGAATACTTTTAAGAGACTTATATCGTAAACCCGCAGAAATCTGCTGACTCAACTCATCTATCCCTACCATGGAAAAAACTTCCATAGCACGCAATGGTGCTTTACGACTCAACCCTCCAACCCAGATTCGCCCGCCAATTGAACTTACATAACTTGCTCCCATACCAAATGTTCGGACCGGCCTACGGATAAATTGTGGATTGAAATTCGTGTTTCCATTATTACCCGATGACGGGTTAAGCCATACACCGTTGTAGGAGTCCAGCCTGGAGACCCGATCGATTCCGGCACGTAGTGAATCGAAGCTCATTACTCTATCGGGCATAATATTAAGTTCTCTAACAGCAGCGTATACATCATCACCATAGTGCCGAGTTACAGATACTTTTCCAACACGCGTATTTTTCAGTACTAATGGGCTTTTTTTCTCTCTTTTATCTGAACAGATAGCCTTCTCGAATGCAGCCCTGGCATTCTTTTCTCCGATGGATGCAAGCTCGCTCATTGATTTAATATCGAAGTCGAGCAACCCGTACTTCTCAGTGTTGGAGTAGATAAATACATCTCCAGCAGCGGCCGTATCTTTTGACTGTACCACCAGAAAGTCCAGCATTTGAGCCACTGCAGCCGCAGTAGATGATTTCAACTCAGGAGTAGAAGTACTGTCTCGGAGAATAGAAACAATCACCCTATCTGCACCCAAAGCTCTCGCAACAGACACTGGTACGTTATCAGACAGACCACCGTCTACCAGAACTTTTCCATTCAAACGTACGCCATCAAACACTAACGGTATGGCAAAGCTCGCTCTTACAGCATGTGCGAGGTCTCCCTTATCAAGGATAACCGACTTGCGTGTAGCAAGATCAGTTGCAACAGCACGAAACGGAATAGCAAGCGAATCGAAATTACCCTTTGCTCGCATATTACCTGCGAGCATTAACTGATTCATCACTGCAACAACTTCCGACTCTTTGACTGCACCACTTTGCATAAGCCATTCGCCATCCCGCGACTCCCAGACTGTAATGGGCTGGAGACCAACACCTACGGACGGAGGAAGAGATGGTTGGTATGAGCTGAATAGCCTGGCGATCTGATATACTCTAACTATTGAATCAATCTGCTTGCCTGAGTAGCCTGAGGCATAAAGAGCGCCTGCGATGGATCCAATGCTGGTACCCACTATAAGATCGGGACGAATACCCAGACTATCAAGAACTTTCAATACGCCGATGTGAGCTGAACCTCGTGCGCCGCCGCCGGCGAGGACCAAAGCAGTTTTACGACTTGTGCAGACTTTAGAAGCAGCTACGGACTTGGAGGGCTGCGCTTCTTGAGTCTGCCCTTGCAGAGTCAGAGGCTGGAGAATCAATAGAAGGAACGGCGTAAGTCTGAGATACCAACCTGATATGGCCATAATGGAGAGAGGGCTTAGAGTCGGCTTGGAGTTGGAGGTTTGAGGAGAAATCTACTGGATCTATTTGGGCTCCGCCGCGTTTAGCAACCAATAGCAGAGCCCTTCCCTAGCGCCTCAACGCAATCAACTTGTGCGACACTCTATTCGCCAACTTTTCATTATATGCCCTAACTCGCCCCGACATAAAAAATGCTTCAAAAAATGCTATTATCGTGGGAAGAAAAGTCCAACAAAACACCAGGTATATAACACCTAGAAAAGTCCTGCCCAGATAAAAGTGATGAAGCCCGAATCCGCCTAAAAATATCGCCAGAATAACCCCTATTGCCGGATTCTTTTTTGAGGCCACATACTCGTATTGGAACATCAAGCGTTCTTGATCATTTAGGTCTTTCATCTGCTCTAGTCCGTCCATGATACTCAGTCCTCAGGTATAGGGATATTGGTGTTTCTCTAATTCTCAGCTATGAACTGCTGAACTCTACTCATATTGAAATCTAACAGGGCCGTTCGCCCCCTATTTCCATTTTCCTCGCGGTCAGTCCATAGTTAACTTGTAGTGCACATAACAGCCCACCTCAACATACCTCAGCCACGCCTTGTCCTTATACCGCTCAGTAGCAAAACCAATTCTTGACCGCATTCTTGCGGCTATGGGACTGCTTATCCTCCTACCGATCATTATTGCAATTACGATTCTCCTCACGATCGCCAATAGGGGAAAGCCATTTTTTATACAACGGAGACCAGGCCTGCGTGGAAGTCTGTTTTATCTGATAAAGTTCAAAACCATGAACGACAGGCGCGATCCAGCCGGAAACCTATTGCCAGACTCCGACCGCCTAACCGGCGTTGGTCGCATGGTGCGGAAAACATCACTGGACGAACTACCGCAGCTAATCAACGTTTTAAAGGGGGATATGAGCCTGATAGGCCCTCGTCCACTTTTAATCGAATATCTGCCTCTCTACTCGCCATTTCAGGCCCGTCGGCACGAGGCACGGCCGGGGATAACCGGGTGGGCTCAGGTGAATGGACGGAATGCGATCAGCTGGGAAAGGAAGTTTGAGTATGATGTCTGGTATGTGGATAATATCAGTTTCAAGACTGATATTAGGATTCTGCTGTTGACGGTTAAGAAGGTGTTTAAGAGGGAGGGGATTTCGCAGCCTGGGCAGGCGACGGCGGAGAGGTTTTTGGGTAGCTGATGTGAAAGAAATTCTTTAGCAGGAGACTGAACTCTTTCGACAATGGCCTACAAGCCTTTTATCACCTCAACCACCCGCCCCAAATCGGCTCTTGTCAAATTCGAGCCGGATGGCAAACACAAACCATCCTCAAACAACTTCTCCGCGACTTCCCCGCCGTAACTCTCGTATTCACTAAAAACTGGCTGCTTGTGCATTGGCTTCCACACGGGCCGCGCTTCGATGTTTTCAGCTTCCAGCCTCAAGCGCACGTCCTCGCGCGAACTCCCGAATTTTTCTGGATCGATTGTAAGCGTAGTCAACCACCGATTATGAGTTCCCCACTCCGCCTCAGGCATAAATGAAATCCCAGGAAGATGCGCCAGCTCGGAATGATAAAACTCAAAGTTCGCCCTTCTGGCTGCAACTCGTTTATCAAGAACTTTTAGCTGCCCCCGACCGATACCAGCCAACACGTTACTAAGGCGGTAGTTGTAGCCGATCTCACTGTGCTCGTAGTGAGGAGCGATATCGCGCGCCTGGGTAGCAAGCTTTAACGCATGCGCCAGCATCTCCGTGTCAGAAGATACAAGCATCCCTCCGCCCGAAGTAGTAATGATCTTATTTCCGTTAAAAGAAAAGATACCCGCATACCCCAGAGTTCCGGCCTGCCGACCCTTGTAAGTCGCGCCCAACGCCTCTGCAGCATCCTCTACCACCGGAACTTTGTACTCCGCGCAGATCTCCAGGATCGGATCCATATCTGCGCTCTGACCATACAGATGAACCACCACTACCGCTTTCGGAAGTCTGCCACGGGCATGCCTATCAACAAATGCCTGTCGTAGTACTTCGGGATCCATATTCCAGGTTTTGAAATCGCTGTCTATGAAGACAGGATTAGCTCCCAGATAGCAAATCGGATTAACGGAGGCGGAGAATGTCAGTGTACTGACAAAAACGTCGTCTCCTGGACCCACTCCCAACAACTTCAGGATGAGATGTATAGCGGATGTACCGGAGCTAAGAGCCAGAGACGGAGTGCCACCTATTATCTCGGTAAACTCTACCTGGAATGCATCCACCTGAGGACCCAGAGGAGCAATCCAATTGGAGGAGAAGGCTTCGTTGACGAAGGACTGTTCCTCACCACCCATGTGGGGGGAGGAGAGGTGAATGCGGGGAGGGGTGTGGACTGACATAATAGTTGTTATTTATTCAATCTAATAATACGTAGCTGTGTCCCGGTGACAAACACTGTTACAACAGTATTTTTCACCATCAAAAGAGATTTCACGCTCACATATTTCCTCGTAAAACTGTAAATCGGAGGCGTGCAGATCAACTAATAGAGCAGACCAGTACATACAAGAAAATAAACTTTCGGAATCTTTTTACCTAGAGAGATTAGCTGGCCAATCTCCCCAGGTTTGCGGCTCTACCTTCAATCCCCTTAGCCGGCATATCAAACTTGTAGAACAACAAACCAATAGTTAAACAAAAAAGAACATTAAAAATTACCAAGATTCCGCCAACAGCATAGTAGTTGTACACTTTTGAAAGTTCTAATGCAAAAGAATTAACTGGAACCAACCCAAAATAAATCATTTGCACCAGGAATATGTGATAAGAAGATTTCCCAATTAAGGAGAATGTTTTTGCCAATTTACCTTCCTCCTGATTTGGAAAGTAGTTCAAACCTATAATCACTAACAATGCTGGATAAAAGAAAGAAAAAATGTTTTGCGTTGCCCAACCTTCATTGAAAACAAAGACAGAATAAACATTACCCAGCAGCAAATAACAGGCACTAAAAACACTTCCAGCTATTGTCCATCGATTTCTTTTTGATTTCACACTATAATCTTTTGCCAACCACATTCCAATTGCAAGAGCTGACAGATACCTAAAGAGACTACTGCTGTACAGATATTTGTTTCCTTGAAAGAAATCTGAATTCATCGCAAAAAACTGAAACAAAATATCGATTAAAAACAAGGACACTACCGTCAGTTCTGGCTTCCTTTTAAAGGCCCAATATATAACAGGCGCAGCAAAGATAAATTGCAACAGAATGGTAATGTAATAATTGCCCGGTCCTGACTTAGGCATCAAACCAATAACATTCATCCACCCCAGATGCAATCCATCTCGATAAAAAGAAAGTCCAAAACCTAGCGATATTAAGAAGATTAACAAAAACGGTTTAACAATTCTTTTATATCTATCAAGAAAATAATTAACTGAGTACACCGGGTCTTTTTTACTTGAACTTAAATTAAAACCCATAACAATAATAAATATTGGCACTGCTTGCCAAATATGGAACACCGAAAAAGCACTGGTAAGTATTTCAACAGGCACAGAGTGCAAAACAATTACAGATATAGTTGCAAAACATTTTATATAGTCGACTTGGCGAAGATACCTCATAACAACTGGAGTGGCCTCAAAAATGTGGAAAGTAAGTTAAGCAACGTGTTGGGGGGTCAAGCATTTTTCGCTACAAGCGATTCAAACTGGTCAGGAGCATACTGAATTATCGAGGAGCGCCCCCAAGCCAGCCTCGAAAATAAACTGATTTTTCGGAAATAAAAGGTAACTAATTTCCTATATTTGCAGCAAACCCTTGCTGAGTATATCCGCGTGGGCCGCTGGGCGCCCGAGTATTATTATATCCAACTCTCCGCTTTCCTCTACAAAAATTTTCAATCGACTAGCTTCATTCGCATTTATTCCTCCATACTTACGTCAATCCACTAGGGAAAGATCATAAAAAGGATTCAATCTTTTTTAACAAGCGGTCTGGCGGGGTTCCCAACAACGGTAATCCCAGCAGGTACATCACGTGTAACAACTGCCCCCATTCCGACAACTGCGCCTCTTCCAATAACGATAGGCTGCCCTGGCTTCCCCTGCCTTATTACAGCACCAGCGCCAATATAGACATGATCCTCAATCCTGATGTTCCCGTTGCATTTTACACCAGGTGCAAAAGTGACAAAGTCCCCAATTACACAGTCATGCTCGACATAAGAATAAAGATTCGCATGAAAACATCTACCAATACTTATATTCGAGGTAAGAGTAACGAATGGAGACAGACAAGCACCATCACCCAGAGTTACATCATCCATCTGCACAACATTCATAGCCCGCGCCTCAAATAGCGGGATATTGTGTTCGTCGCATCGGCTCGCAAGGGTTGCGCGCACCGCCGAGTTGGCAAGAGCAAGACATACCCGTCGCTTGGTAGCATCAAGTCCGATAAATTCCTCCCAACTCAACACCTCATGCCCATTGATCAGTTCTTCAGTCGATGCATCATCGATAAAAACCAACCGAGCATCAGGAACTTGTGCGCGAACCAGCGGCATTATTCCACGCCCACAACCCCCTGATCCATAAACACCGATTAATTCAGTCATTTAACTGCCCTCATAAATTTAGGCATGGTTGCTTCCAGCTTATCAATTTGCTGCACTCTTCAGAACATTCATAAACTGAACGGCAAGTTCCGAACGGGAGAACTCGGTACGTGCCATATTCAATGCCTTTTGACCCATTTCCGGAAGCTGTTCTCTATGATCGGCTGCGTGCATCAAAGCATCTGCAAATCCAACAGGATCGTCAGGCGGAACAGCATACCCACAATTATACTCGTTTATCTTCTCTGCAAGCCAGCCAGGATAATTGATAAGAACAGGCAATCCGGAAGCAATGTAATCGAAGAACTTATTGGGAGATGTGCCATAGTAAAAGGCGGGTACATTATCGAGTATCTGTAAACCTAAATCAGCAGAACTCATCAATCCAGCCAGACGCTCCTTGGGAACGGGATCATGGAAAATCACGTTATCCAGATTCTCCGATGCAGCCCGCTCTACCAGGCGTTTCTTAAGTTTTCCTTGACCCACGAATACCAGCTTTATATCTGTACGATTTCGACGCTTAAGTTCATTCGCAGCATCCAGCACGGCATCAAGCCCGTTTGCGATACCATGAGTGCCAGTAAATACAGCCATCAAGTCGTCTGAAGAAACACCACTAGGACGCCATTTGTCGGAATTTGTCCCTGCAAAAATTTTCAGGTCGCAACCATTAGGAATCATGGCAATGCGCTCACGAGGAATACCGTGACGCTCAATCCCTTTTACAATTCCTGGAGAAAGCCCTATTAAACGGTGGGCAGACTTGTACGCTGTCCATTCCAGCACATCCATCGCACCCAGAATCACTGGATTACGAATAGCTCCCATTGCTCGGGGTAGTT